>NZ_KI912238.1:34236-34911 GCF_000231035.2 Saccharomonospora iraqiensis subsp. paurometabolica YIM 90007
GCCGGGTCCGCGACCTCGTCCCCCGCGGCGGTCCGCGCCGTCTCACCGGTCCGCGCCGTCTCACCGGTCCGCGCCGTCTCACCGGTCCGCGCCGTCTCACCGGTCCGCGACCGGTCCCGTGCTGTCTCGACCACGCTGTCGACGCTAGGGAGCACGGAAGCGACGCGGCAGGTCGAATTCCCGGCGCTGTGGACAGCGGCGAGGCTGTGCACAACCGGCACACGAACGGTCCGTTCGTCGCCCGACGGCCGGGTCTGCCGCGGGTCAGCCGGCAGAGCGTTGCACCACCACGCCGAGCACGCCCGGTCCGGTGTGCGCACCGATCACCGCGCCCAGCTCCGACACCACACACCCGCCCGGGGAAGGCAGGCACTCGTCCAGCCGGGACGCCAGCCGTGCGGCCCGTTCCGGGGTCCCCAGGTGGTGCACGGCCAGCTCGACCTCCCCGTCACCGGCCGCCGCACCGGCCAGGTCCACGAGCCTGCCGACCGCGCGCTGCATCGTCCGGACCTTCTCCAGCGGTCGGATCTCGCCCTCGGCCATGTGCAGCACCGGCTTCACCGCCAGCGCGGTGCCGAACAGGGCCGCGGCGTGCCCGATCCGGCCGCCGCGCCGCAGGTGCTCCAGGGTCTCCACGGCGAACAGCGTCGCCGACCGCCCGGCCGTGGCCACGGC
>NZ_KI912238.1:35011-35409 GCF_000231035.2 Saccharomonospora iraqiensis subsp. paurometabolica YIM 90007
GGACCCGCGCCGGCCGAGCGCCAGGGCGAGCAGCCCGATCCCGCCCATCACGCCCGCCCGCAGCGCGCTCGGTTCGTAGCCGACCAGTAGGACGAACGCGAGCAGCGCCACCCCCGCCGTCGCCGCGGCGAGCCGGGGTCCGGCACCCACCGACCGTGCCAGGAGCAGCACCGCCCCGCACACGATCGTCACGTTCGACCCGGACACGGCCATGAGATGCGACAGGCCCGCGTCCAGGAACTCCTCCTCGACCCGGGGTGGGAGGGCACCGGTGTCCCCCACGATCAGTCCCGGCAGCAGCCCCGCGGGTTCGGCACCGAGGACACCGGCGGCCGCGCGCAGGTCGGCCCGCACCGACCCGGCGGCGCGCTGCCACCAGGGGGCGGACGTGACCCGCC
>NZ_KI912238.1:35509-42132 GCF_000231035.2 Saccharomonospora iraqiensis subsp. paurometabolica YIM 90007
GTCCGCACCGCGCCCGGCCTCCTCGGCCGCGTGCAGGGCGGCGAAGCCGAGCCCCATCGCGGTCGTGCGGGAGTCCACCACCCGGATCCGGTCCGGCGCCACCTCCCGGGCGGCGAGTTCCGCCGCCTCCCCCGTGCCGGACAACCGCCCGGACAGGTGCACCGACACGATGGCGTCCGCCCCCTCGGCCAGCGCGGCACGGTAGACCGCGGCGAACTCGGCGGGTGTGGGGCGTGAGGTGGTCACGACGCGGTGCTCGCGCAGTGCCCCGGCGAGCGCGCGCGGCCCCACGTCGATCCCGTCGAGCGCGCTCACCCCGTCGATGAGCACGTGCAGCGGGACGACCCGGATGCCGTGCCGTGCGGCGAAGCCCTCCGGAAGGTGCGCCGTGGAATCCGTGACGACCGCGACCGGCACCGTTCAGCCTCCGCCGCGCGCGACCTCGGGCGCGGGATCACCCGTGGCCGTGCCGCCGTCCGCGGCCCGCGCGGCGATCAACTCCGCCATGGCGTGGCCGACCGCCGTGTGCCCCGCCCAGCCCCAGTGCATCCCGTCCGGGTTGCCGTGCCCGCCCCACACGTGCGGACCGACCACGGCGGGCAGGTCCAGGAGCGGCACCTCCGCGCGCCGCGCCCACCGCGTCAGCTCCCGCGCCGTCCGCGCCCGCTCCGTGTGGACATGGCCGTAGGACGCCGCCCGGTGCACCGACGGCAACCAGCCGAGGACCGGCAACGACGGCCGCAGCGCCCGCACCGCCGTGACGGCGGTGTCGAGATAGTGCACCGTGAGCCTGGCCGGCAGCACCGGCGGCCTGCCGCGCAACGCGGTGGACAGGACCGGCTGGGCCGCGTGGTAGGCCCCGCGCACCGCGCGCCGCAACGACCCGGGGCGCAGGTAGCGCAGCCCTGTCCGCAGATAGGTCGGCAACGGCGAGGGCAGGGTGTCCATGCTGCCCACGGCGAACACGACGACGTCGGCGTGCGGCAGCTCCGCCCACACCCGGGGGTCGCCGGTCAGCGCCCACCAGACGTCCCGCGCGGACCAGCCGAACCCGGCGACGAGCTCGGCACGGCCGCCGAGCGCCCCGGCGGTGACGTTCGGCCACAACCGCGGGTCGTCGGCCGCGTGGGCCCCGTCCGGCCCGTGGAAGCTCAACGAATCGCCGAAGACCAGGATCCGGGACACCCCGGACGGCACGCTCATCCCGTCATCCCGGCGTTGTAGGCGGACAGCCGCCATCCCTCCTCCCGGCGGGCGAGGTCCACCCAGTGACAGTTCGAGATCCCGCCGAGGGCGGGCCACACCGACACCGGCAGTTCCAGCAGCCGGGCGGTGAGCGCCAGGATCACCCCGCCGTGCGCGGCGAGCAGCACGGTCCCGACGGATTCGGTGCCCCGCAGCAGGTCGCCCACCACCTCCCGGGCCCGGTCGGCCACCTCGACCCGGGACTCCCCGCCGGGCGGCGCCCAGGTCGCATCGTGGCGCCAGCGCTCCCGCTCCCCCGGCGCGCGGGCCTCCACCTCGTCCGCGGTCAGCCCCTGCCACTCCCCCAGGTGCGTCTCCCGCAGCCGCTTGTCGATCCGCAACGGCACCCCGAACGCCTCGGTGAGCACGGTCGCCGTGTCGGTGGCCCGGCGCAGGTCGGAGGCGATGACCAGGTCGGGCGTGAACCGCGCCAGCATCGGGGCCGCGAACCGCGCCTGGTTCCACCCGACCTCGGTCAGCGCCGAATCGAGCTGGCCCTGCATCCGGCCGGCCGCGTTGTAGTCGGTCTCCCCGTGTCGCCACAGGACGACTCGCCGCAGGGTCACGGGGTGTCCGGCCCCGGTTCCGTCCCCGCCGCCCGGCCGGTGTCGGCCCCACCGGCGGGGTCCTGCCCGGCGTCACCGTCCCCGGCGGCGTCCCGGCCGGCCGACTCCTCCGGCTGTTCGAGCCCGTCCACCTCGACCCGCGGGCAGTCCTTCCAGAGCCGCTCCAGCGCGTAGAAGGACCGCTCGTCGGCGTGCTGGATGTGCACGACCACGTCCACGTAGTCCATGAGCACCCAGCGGCCCTCCCGCTCGCCCTCCCGGCGTACCGGCTTGTGCCCGACGGCGCGCAGTTTCTCGTCGATGTTGTCCACGATCGCACCGACCTGCCGCTCGTTCGGCGCCGACGCGATCACGAACACGTCGGTGATCACGAGGCGGTCCGACACGTCGAGCACGACCACGTCGATCGCCTTCTTGTCCGCCGCCGCGTGCGCGGCCACGGTGGCGAGTTCTCGGGCTTCGGCGGTCGCTGACACGATGCTCCTTCGGGGGGTCGAACGTCTGTCGGGAAAGCCTACCCGCAGGCACCCGCGGGCGGCGCGGGTCTCACCCACGGCGCCGACGGCGGCACCCCCGCCGCGTCCGGTGCGCGGGGCGGGCTCACTGCCGGTGCCTGCCCACGGACGTGCTGCGGTCGGCCCGGTACAGGCGACGCTTGTTGATGTAGCGCACCACCCCGTCCGGCATGAGATACCAGATCGGCTCTCCGTCGTGGACCTTGTCCCGGCACGCCGTCGAGGAGATCGCCATCGCCGTCACCTCGACGAGGCTGACCTTGCCGTCCGGGAGGTGGTGGTCGTGCAGCCGGTACCCCGGACGGGTGACTCCGATGAAGTGGGCCAGGGTGAACAGCTCGTCGGCGTCCCGCCAGCCCAGGATCTGCGCGAGCGCGTCGGCCCCGGTGATGAAGAACAGTTCGTCGTCGGGGTACTCGGCGCGCAGGTCACGCAGGGTGTCGACGGTGTAGGTCTGGCCACCCCGGTCGATGTCGACGCGGCTGACGGAGAACTTCGGGTTCGAGGCCGTGGCGATCACGGTCATGAGGTAGCGGTCCTCCGCCCTCGACACCGTCCGTTCGGCCTTCTGCCACGGCTGGCCGGTCGGCACGAAGATCACTTCGTCCAGCCCGAACCGGTGCTGGACCTCGCTGGCTGCGACGAGGTGGCCGTGGTGCACCGGATCGAACGTGCCTCCCATGACCCCGATACGGCGTGCGGACATGGGACCCCACTCTAAAGGTCCACCCCCTCCGGCCCCGGACACAGGGCCGCCGGAACCGGACGGACCGGCGGTCAGCGGCGGAGCGGGACGAGGTCGTCGGCGTGCACGACCTCGCGCCGGTACTCCGGGGGGAGCTCGTGGGTGGAACGGCCGATCAGGTCCGGCAGTTCGGTGACGTCGAACGCCACGACCCCACGGGCCACGACCTCCTGGCCCGCGTCGACCAGGTCGACCACGTCCCCGGCCTCGAAGTCGCCGTCCATCCCGGTGACCCCCGCCGCGAGCAGCGACCGCCGGTTCCGCACCACGGCGTCCACCGCACCGTCGTCGAGGTGCAGCCGCCCGCGGGCCCCCGCCGCGTAGCCGAGCCAGAACCGCCGGGCGGAGAGCCGGGTGTCCGCCGGGGCGAACACCGTACCGACCTCGGCGGTACCCAGCGCGCGTTTCGCCTCCCCGGCCGCGGCGATCAGCACCGGGATGCCCGACGCGGCGGCCGTGCGCGCCGCGGCGACCTTCGACATCATGCCCCCGGTGCCCAGTCCCGAGCTGGACATCCCCACCGACAGCCCGGCGAGGTCCGATCCGGACGTCACCTCGGCGATCCGCCGCGTTCCCCCCGACCGAGGGTCCCCGTCGTACAGGGCATCCACATCGGACAGCAGGACGAGCCCGTCCGCACCGGTCAGGTGTGCCACGAGTGCGGCGAGCCGGTCGTTGTCGCCGAACCGGATCTCCTCGGTGGCGACCGTGTCGTTCTCGTTCACCACGGGCACCGCGCCCAGCGCCAGCAGCCGGGCGAAGGTGCGCTCGGCATTGCGGTAGTGCGCACGGCGGACCACGTCGTTCGAGGTCAGCAGCACCTGACCGACCGTGAGCCCGTACCGCGCGAACGACTCGGCGTAGGCGTGCGCGAGGGCGAGCTGCCCCACACTGGCCGCGGCCTGCTGGGTGGCGAGGTCCTTCGGGCGGGTGCTCAGGGTGAGCGGGGCGAGTCCGGCGCCGATCGCCCCGGAGGAGACGAGGACCAGTTCGGTGCCCGCGGACACCCGCGCGGCGACCGCGTCGACGAGCGCGTCCAGGCGGTGCACGTCCAGCCCGTCGTCCGCGGTGGTCAGCGCCGAGGAACCGACCTTGACCACCAGTCGCCCCGCGCGGGCGACCGCGCTCCGGGCGTCACTCATCGTCGTCCCCGTCCCCCTGCGCTCCGGCGTCCGGGGCTTCCGCGGCGTCGTCCG
This sequence comes from Saccharomonospora iraqiensis subsp. paurometabolica YIM 90007, assembly GCF_000231035.2. Classification (GTDB taxonomy): domain Bacteria; phylum Actinomycetota; class Actinomycetes; order Mycobacteriales; family Pseudonocardiaceae; genus Saccharomonospora; species Saccharomonospora paurometabolica. The sequence goes on from NZ_KI912238.1 coordinate 39,777, forward strand.
GTTCGCCGGTACGACGCCGCCGCCGGGCCTGTTTGCGCTCGGCCGCGGTGGTGCGCTGCGTCGTCTCCAGCCGGGGATCGCCACCCCGGCCCGCCAGCGCGCCGACCACACCGGGCGTCGTGGGCTCCCAGTCGAAGGTGACCCCACCGATGGTGACCGGACTCCCCGGTTCGGCCCCCTGCCGGGCCAGCTCCTCCTCGACCCCCAGCCGGTTCAGCCGGTCGGCCAGGTACCCGACGGCCTCGTCGTTGTCGAAGTTCGTCTGCCGGATCCAGCGCTCGGGACGGGCGCCGCGCACCACGAACCCGCCCGGTTCGTCCCGGTCGGGCTCCACGACGAACCCGCCGTCGTCGACCGCCTTCGGCGTGAGGACCACTTTCTCCGGGGTGGGCGGCGGCTGCTGCGCACGGTGCCGCTCGACGATCTCGCCGAGGGCGAAGGTCAGTTCCCGCAGGCCCCCACGGGTCGCGGCGGAGACCTCGAACACCCGCATCCCCCGGGCCTCGAGATCGGGGCGCACGAGGTCGGCGAGCTCGGCGGCGTCCGGCACGTCCACCTTGTTCAGCACCACCACCCGCGGCCGGTCGGCGAGCTCGCCCCCGAGCGCGGGGGTGTAGCGGGCGAGTTCCTCCTCCAGGACGTCGATGTCGGAGAGCGGGTCGCGTCCGGGCTCGAAGGTCGCGCAGTCGACCACGTGCACCAGCACCGCGCAGCGTTCGATGTGCCGCAGAAAGTCCAGCCCGAGGCCGCGGCCCTCGCCCGCGCCCGGGATGAGTCCCGGCACGTCGGCCATGGTGAACACCGTCTCACCCGCGGCGACCACCCCGAGATTCGGCGTGAGCGTGGTGAACGGGTAGTCGGCGATCTTCGGTCTGGCCGCCGACAGCGCGGAGATCAGCGACGATTTGCCCGCCGACGGGAAACCGACCAGTCCCACGTCGGCCATCGACCGCAGTTCGAGCACGAGATCCCCGGTCTCGCCGGGTTCGCCGAGCAGGGCGAAGCCGGGCGCCTTGCGGGAGCGGGACGCGAGTGCCGCGTTCCCGAGACCGCCGCGTCCGCCGCGTGCGGCGACGAACCGGGTCCCCGCGCCGACGAGGTCCGCCAGCACCTCGCCGTCCTCGGTGAGCACCACGGTGCCCTCCGGGACCCGCATCTCCAGCGGCTCCCCCGCGGCACCGTTGCGGTGCGCGCCCTTGCCCTGTTTGCCGTTGCCCGCGGCGGCGTGCGGGCGGAAGTGGAAGTCGAGCAGCGTGTGCACGCCCGGGTCGACGACGAGCACCACGTCGCCCCCGTTTCCCCCGTTGCCGCCGTCCGGTCCGCCGAGCGGCTTGAACTTCTCCCGGTGCACCGAGGCACACCCGTTGCCGCCGTTGCCCGCGGACACGTGGATCACCGCGCGATCGACGAATCGGGATGCCATCCGGTTGCCTTTCTCCGGTGCCGCCCGGAGCGGGCGGGGTGTGGAACTCGACGGTCGGGAGCCCGCGGATGTCCGCGAACCGTCCCGTCACAGCAAAACGAGGGACGGGGCCGGATGTGTTCCGGGCCCGCCCCTCGTTTTGACTCGGTGTGCTGGCCGGGCCGGTCAGGCCTCGGCCGGCACGATGTTGACCGTCTTGCGGCCACGCTTCGTGCCGAACTGGACCGACCCTTCGGCGAGAGCGAACAGCGTGTCGTCGCCGCCACGGCCGACGTTCACGCCGGGGTGAAACTTGGTACCGCGCTGACGGACGAGGATCTCGCCCGCGTTCACGACCTGACCGCCGAACCGCTTGACACCGAGGTACTTCGGGTTGGAGTCACGGCCGTTCTTCGAGCTGCCGGTGCCCTTCTTCGTTGACATGGCTGGTCAGGTTCCTCACTTGTTGATGCCGGTGACCTCGAGGCGGGTCAGCTTCTGACGGTGTCCCTGCCGCTTGTGGTACCCGGTCTTGTTCTTGAACTTGTGGATACGGATCTTGGGGCCCTTGGTCTGCTCGACGACCTTGCCCGAGACCGAGACCTTCGCCAGCGAGTCGGCGCCGGTCGTGACCGTGCCGTCGTCGACCACCATCACGGCGGGAAGGGTGTGCTCGGTGCCCGGCTCGCCGTCGAGCTTCTCGACCTCGACGACATCGCCGACGGCGACCTTGTACTGCTTGCCGCCGGTCTTGACGACTGCATACGCCGACACGGAAGTCTCCTGATTGCTCGACTGCTGGTTGGGGCTCGACGACCCGCCCTGCTCGCGGGCCGCCCTTCAGGGTACTGACTCATTCCCGGAGGTCCTGCACCGGGGTACGCCTCACCCGTTCTCCTCTGCGTGCACGGGCGGGCCCGCGGGGCGCCCCGCCGCGCGGCGGGGCCGCCGCGT
>NZ_KI912238.1:42232-42446 GCF_000231035.2 Saccharomonospora iraqiensis subsp. paurometabolica YIM 90007
CGTCGGTTCCGGCGGCAGGAACACGGGTGACGGCGCGGCGAACACCGGCGTGTGTCCGGCGGTCTCCGGCTGCTCCGGGGCCTCCGGCTGGTCCGGGGCCTCCGGTCGGGCCGGGGCCTCCGGCTGTGTGGGCGTCACCGACCCGGTGTCCGGGGTGGCAGTCTGCGCTCCGGACGGGCCACCGGCGCTTTCCCCGGCGGGGGTGTCGTTCGAT
>NZ_KI912238.1:42546-42724 GCF_000231035.2 Saccharomonospora iraqiensis subsp. paurometabolica YIM 90007
CGCCCGGTCACACCGGTGGACGCCGCGCGCTCCGATCCACCGGTGTCGGTGGACCCGGTGGCTCCGGTGTCGGTGGACCCGGTGTCGACCGCCCCGGTGGCCGGAGTCCCGGTGGTGTCGGTGGCCCCGGTGCCGGAGGCGGCCTCACCCGCCTCCCCGGTGTCCGCCGAGGACGCCG
>NZ_KI912238.1:42824-53739 GCF_000231035.2 Saccharomonospora iraqiensis subsp. paurometabolica YIM 90007
GCCTGGTCCGGGCGCGCCGCCCCGTCGGGCTCCGCCGCCTCGTCCGGACGGGCCACCCCGTCCTCCCCGGCGGTGTCGACACCCACACCCAGCGCCTCGGCGACGCGGAAGGCGACGTCCCGGGACACCCCGGACTGCGGGCTGCGCGCGGTCTCCCCGAGATCGGCCAGCGCCGTCAGCACCTCCCTGCTCGTGGTGCCGAGTCGTTTCGCCACCACGTGGACCCGGGTCTTCTCGGGCAGATCCGCCAGCGTCTGCGCAGCGGATGTGGCGGCGGTCCCGCCGACGTTCTCGGCGGGTGTCTCCGCGTTCGACATACATCTCCTCCACCCCCGGGCGCGTTCAGCACGCCGCCGCTCAGGGGCCGTGTCCCTGTTGTGTCCGCCGTGGTGGAGTCCACCGTGGCGGGAATCCTTGCCTTGCAAGCCACCGGAGGGCCGGCGTACACCGACACACCGCCGACGGCAGGTCCCGCGACGACGTCCCAGCGGAACGCACGCACATCGGGTGCGCCTCCCTGTCGTCGAGTCGTCCGGCACGTCCCGTGCGCGGTGGCGACGACCCGCGGTTCCTCCAGCACGTCACCGGGCCACCCGCAGCCGCCCCGCCGTCCGTCGACGCCGACGACTCGGTAACCGGTGTCCAGTATCCCATACTCACACGGCGTCATCGCGGCCCTCATCGGGGCGACCCCGAACGAGGGGTCGTTCCGCCCGGCCGCCCCGACCGTGCGCCGCCCGGCCCACGTGCCCGGAGACACCGGGTGACGGCACCTCGGGAAGTGGGGCACGACCACGCCCCGACCGCGGTTCCCGGTGCCGAGGATACGCCGCGCGGACGGACACCCGGTGTCCGCGGACCGTCAGCGCCGGAGCATCCCCTCCCCGCGGCGTGCCGCCGCGAACACACCGCGCATGGCCGACACCACCGGGTAGGCGACGTAACGGAGCGTCGACACGTCCGGCGCCCCCGCCGCCGTGGCACGCGCAGGCGTTCAGGGCTCCACGCAGCACCGCCCACCCGATCTCCCCCGAACCGCCCGCCGTGCACCTGCCCCGGAGTGACCGGTGTGGCGGTCACCGCGTGACAGTCGCGCTGGGCGGTCACCCCCGGGTCGGCCGGGCCGGCCCGGTCCTGTTCGGCGGGGGAAGGCGTCCGGACGCGCGGTTCGTCCGGGCCGAGGCGCTGGTCGAGCGGTTCGGCGGCACGGGAGCCGTCCGGGGATCGATCCGCACGTCCGCCGGGGCGAGGCGTTCGGTCTCCTCGGCCCGGACGGGGCGGGCAGGTACTCGACCATACACATGCTCGCGTGCGTCTCACCGCGTTCGGACGGTGCGTTGTCGGTGCTGGGCAGGGACCCGAACCGGGACGGTCCCCGGATCCGGGCGCGACTCGGCGTGATGCCGCAGCAGGACACGGCGTGATGCCGCAGCAGGACACGCGGGACGCCGGGCTGCCTGTCCGTCAGTGACGGGGATTCGCTGTCGGCGTCGTCCGGCACCACCGTGTGATTCCCCACAGCGCGGACACTGCCACAGACCACCGACGACACGCGATCGGGACGCCTCGGCGGGGAACGGCCGGTGCCGGGAAGGCCTCCTTCACGGCACCGGCGGCGCGGCGCTCAGAGGTCCGGGAACCAGAGCTTCAGCTCGCGCTCGGCGGACTCGGGCGAGTCGGACCCGTGCACCAGGTTGAACTGGGTCTCCAGCGCGTAGTCCCCGCGCAGCGTGCCGGGCGTGGCCTTGTCCACCGGGTCGGTGCCGCCCGCGAGCTGGCGGAACGCGGTCACCGCGCGCGGCCCCTCGACCGCCATCGCCACGACCGGGCCGGAGGTGATGAAGTCGAGCAGCTCGCCGTAGAACGGCTTGTCCTTGTGCTCGGCGTAGTGCTCCTCGGCCACCGACCGCGGCACGTCACGCAGGTCCATCGCCGCGAGGCCGAGGCCCTTGCGCTCGATCCGCGCGATCACCTCGCCGACGAGACCGCGCTTGACGCCGTCGGGCTTGACCAGGACCAGGGTGCGCTCGCTCATAGTGGTTCTCCTTCGCTCGGTCAGGGATGTGTCCAGGCTTGACTTCTGTTGTCCGGCACCTTATCCGTGCCCGGTCACGGCGATCCGGCACGCCCCTGGAGCGTCGTGTCGCGGGCACGGGGCGTCGACTCGCGGGCCTGGGGTGGCAACTCGCGGGGCTGAGGTGGCGACTCGCGGGCCTCGGGCGTCAACTCGCGGGGTTGGTGGGGTGTTGGCCCGGGAGTCGGCCCTGGGCCATGCGGCGGGCGACGTCCCGGCGCAGCCACAGCAACCACAGCCACACCGCCAGGAACAGCACACCGATGACCGCCACCCACGGTAGGGTGACGACGAAGGCGAGCAGAGCCGCCTGCAGCGCGAGAACCACCCACGTCGACCAGGCGAACCGCAGCAGGCCGCTGCACACCACGTGCGCGACGGCGATCCCGCCGACGACCCAGCCCTGCAGGCTCGTCAGGCCGTCACCGAGCTGCGCGACGACCGGCAGGGCGAGCCCCACGACGATCGCCTCCAGCACGAGCGTGCCGGCCTGCACCCCGCGGAAGCCCTTCCACGGGTCCTGCGCCGGAGCCGGTACGTCGTCGGTCGGGGTGTCGGACGTCGGTTCGTCGCTCACTCCGGCTCCTTGCCGAACAGGGTGCGGGCGTCGCCCGCGGTGACGACCGAACCGGTCACGAGCACACCCCCGCCGGACAGTGGTTCCTCGGGCTCGTCGGTCTGCTCCACCAGGGCGACGGCCGCCTCGATCGCGGCGTGCAGGACCGGTTCCACCGTCACCCGCTCCTCACCGAAGATCGACACGGCCAGTGCGGCGAGTTCGTCGGCGGGCATCGCCCGGGGCGAGGAGTTCGTGGTCACCACGATGTCGGACACCGCCGGTTCGAGCGCCTCCAGCACCCCGGTGACGTCCTTGTCCCGCAGCACGCCGACCACGGCGGCCAGCCTGCGGAACGCGAACTCCTCCTCCACCGTGGCGGCGAGCGCCGCCGCACCGTGCGGGTTGTGCGCGGCGTCGAGCAGCACCGCGGGTGCGGCACGCACCCGCTCCAGCCTGCCGGGGGTGGCGACCTCGGCGAAGGCCTCGCGCACCGCGTCGACGGTGAGCTGCCGGTCCTTGCCCGCGCCGAAAAACGCCTCCACGGCGGCCAGCGCCACCGCGGCGTTCGCGGCCTGGTGCGCCCCGTGCAGCGGCAGGAAGATCTCCTCGTAGACCCCGCCGAGCCCCTGCAGGCGCAGCATCTGGCCGCCCACCGCGATCGTGCGCTCGAGCACGCCGAACTCGCTGCCCGCCCGCGCGACCGCGGCCTCCACCTCGACGGCGCGTTCCAGCAGGACGCGCTCCGCGTCGGGCTCCTGCTCGGCGAGCACCACCACGCTGTCCGGCTTGATGATCCCGGCCTTCTCCCCCGCGATCGTGGCGCGGTCGTCGCCGAGGTACTCGGCGTGGTCGATGCCGACCGGCGTGATCACCGCCACCTGGCCGTCGGCGACGTTCGTCGCGTCCCACCGGCCGCCCATCCCGGTCTCCAGCACGGCGGCCTCCACCGGGGCGTCGGCGAACGCGGCGAAGGCCATCCCGGTGAGCACCTCGAACTTGCTCATCGCCGGGTCGCCGGGCGCCTGCGCGCCGTCGACCATGCCGACGAACGGGGCGATGTCGCGGTAGGTGGCGACATAGGTCTCCGGGGACACCGGCGCCCCGTCGATGCTGATGCGCTCGGTCGCCAGTTGCAGGTGTGGGCTCGTGTACCGGCCGACCCGCAGCCCGAGCCTGCTCAACAGCGCCTCGATCATCCGCGCGGTCGAACTCTTGCCGTTGGTGCCCGCGACGTGCAGCACCGGGTAGGTGCGCTGCGGGTCACCGAGCAGGTTGACCAGCGTGGAGATCCGGGTCAGTGACGGCTCGATCTTCGTCTCCGGCCAGCGCCGGTCCAGCTCGGCCTCCACGGCCACCAGGTCCCGGCGGGCCTGCGCGGCGATCGCGGCCTCGTCCACCGACGGTTCGGCCTCGGACTCGTCGTCCGGCAACGGACCGGCGATGAAGTTGTCCCCTTCCGACAGTTGCGGGGGAAACTCCTGGTCGTCGGAGGACACGCACTCTCCCTACAGCTCGGTTGACACGTCCGAGTCTACGTCGGGCCCCCATCGGGTTCGTGCGGTGCCCGGCTCCCCCCGCCGCGCGCGTCCCGCGCGGCGAACAGCTGCCCGTAGAAGCTGTTCATCCTCGCCGCGGCGGGTGCGTACCGGGTGAGGATGTCGGCCACGACGGGCGACACCTCGTCCGGAACGTGCCCGGCGGCGCACCGCCGCACGTATTCGTTGCGTGCGGCGGGGGCACCCCCGGTGGGTGTCGCGACTCCGCACACCGCGGTGACCACCCAGTTGACCAGTCGCATGGCCGCGTAGTCGGCGTCGTGCGACCGGTTCCGGCGCACGAAATCCCGCTCGACGTCGGACAGGGCGAACCGGGGTGAGGTGGCCAGTCCGAAGTCCGTGAGGTGGATGCGCTCGCCGTCACCGCGCATGTTGTCGAAATGGGCATCCATGTGCAGCAGCCTGCGAGCGCCCAGGACGCGCACGTGGTGCGCGAGCTGTCGCTCGACCATGCCGACTTTGCTCTCCGGCTCGTGCCGCAGCAGGTCCCGGAGGTCGTACGGCACGTACTCGCTGAACAGCACGAGGCCGGCCGACGCTGTGCGCAGCGCGTCCAGGCGGGCACGCACCGTCGGAGCGCCGCCCAGTGCGGCCACCGCGGCGTCGAGGTCGCCGTGTTCGTCCGGCACGTGGGGGCGGCCGGGCAGGACCCGCCAGTGGTAGAGCAACGGGAAGGATTCCGCCTCGCCGGAGAGCACCGCGTCGGTCACGATGCGGTTCGCGGCGAGCTCCCGCCACGCGTTGAAGCCGGGACTCCCGATCCCGTACTGGCAGATCATGGGCAACCCGAACAGGTTCGCGGTGGAACCGGGACGCGCGCGCTCCCGGTCCGTCAACGGGATGCGCTTGACGAACACCGGGACCGCGTCGACGTCCAGTACCGCCGTCACCCCGCCCACCCCCACAGCGTTGACGGGGGCCGCGTCCACCCCCGCGGCGAGGTCCCCGTCCCCGCAGGAGGAGAGCAGGGTCGCCACCCGTTCGTACCGGGCGCGCCTGCGCCGCACGGTACGGAGCCCGTCGGGCGGGTCCGGGATCAGGAGCCGAGCGCTTCCAGGCGGGCGGTGAGCCGTTCGATCTCCGTGGCCGCGGTCTCCTCCCGGGCGCGGATCTTGTCCACCACCTCCGCGGGCGCCTTCGCCAGGAAGGACTCGTTGCCGAGCTTGTTCCGCGTCTGGGTGAGTTCCTTCTCCGCCGCGGCGAGGTCCTTGCGCAACCGCTTGCGCTCGGCCTCGACGTCGATCGCCCCCGAGGTGTCCACCTCGACCGTCGCGGTGCCCGCCGAGAGCGCGACGTCCAGCGACGCGGTCGCCGTGAACTCCGGACCGGGCTCGGTCAGCCGCGCCAGCGTCCGCACCGACTCCTCGTGGCCCGCCAGCACGGCGAACCCGTCTCCCGAGAGCCGGGTGACGACCCGCTGCCCGGGCTTGAGGCCCTGGTCGGAGCGGAACCGGCGGATCTCGGTGACCAGCTTCTGCACATCGGCGATCCGCTCCTCGGCGGCGGGGTCCCGGGCGGCCAGCCCGGACCGCGCGCGGGCGGGCCAGTCCGCGATGACCAGTGACTCCCCGCCGGTGAGCGTGGTCCACAGCCGCTCGGTGAGGAACGGGACGAACGGGTGCAGCAGCCGCAGCACCACGTCGAGCACGTGGCCCAGCACCGCACGGGTGCCCTCGGCGTGCTCGCCGGACAGTTGCACCTTCGCCAGTTCGAGGTACCAGTCGCACAGCTCGTCCCAGGTGAAGTGGTAGAGCAGGTTCGTCGCCTTGGCGAACTGGAACTGCTCGATCAGGTCGTCGGCCTCGGCCACCACCGCGGACAGCCTGCCCAGGATCCACCGGTCGGCCTCGGTGAGCGCGTCGCGCTCCGGCACCGGCGTGGCCACCGTCGCGCCGTTGGTGATCGCGAAGCGGCTGGCGTTGAACAGCTTCGTGCAGAAGTTGCGCGCACCTGCGGCCCACTCCTCGGCCAGCGCCATGTCCGCGCCCGGGTTCGCACCGCGGGCGAGGGTGAACCGGGTGGCGTCGGCGCCGTAGCGCTGCATCCAGTCCAGCGGGTCGAGGACGTTGCCCCGGGACTTCGACATCTTCTTGCCGTGGGCGTCGCGGATCAGCCCGTGCAGGTAGATGTGCTCGAACGGCACGGAGCGTTCGGGGCCGTTGTCCCGCATCGCGTACAGCCCGAACATCATCATCCGGGCCACCCAGAAGAACAGGATGTCGTAGCCGGTGGACAGCACGCTCGTCGGGTAGAACTTCGCCAGGTCGGCGGTGTCGTCCGGCCAGCCCATCGTGGAGAACGGCCACAGCCCGGACGAGAACCAGGTGTCCAGCACGTCCTTGTCCTGGTGCCACCCCGGGCCGCTCGGCGGCTGTTCGTCGGGGCCGACGCAGACGACCTCCCCGTCCGGCCCGTACCACACCGGGATGCGGTGGCCCCACCACAACTGGCGCGAGATCGTCCAGTCGTGCATGTCGTCGACCCAGTCGAAGTAGCGCTTGGCCAGCTCCGGCGGGTGAACCTGCACCCGGCCGTCCCGCACCGCGTCCCCGGCGGCCTCCGCCAGCGGGCCCACCTTCACCCACCACTGCAGCGACAGACGCGGTTCCACCACCGTGTCGCACCGGGAGCAGTGCCCGACCGCGTGCACGTACGGCCGCTTCTCCGCGACGATCCGCCCCTGCTCGCGCAGGGCCGCCACGATCGCGGGACGGGCCTCCAGCCGGTCCATTCCCTCGAACGGGCCGTGCGCGGTCACCACGCCGCGCTCGTCCAGGATGGACGGCATCGGCAGGTCGTGCCGCCTGCCGATCTCGAAGTCGTTCGGGTCGTGGGCCGGGGTCACCTTCACCGCGCCGGAACCGAACTCCGGGTCGACGTGGCTGTCGGCGACCACGGGGATGCGGCGGCCGGTCAGTGGCAGCTCCACCTCGGAGCCGACCAGGTGGGCGTAGCGCTCGTCGTCCGGATGCACCGCCACGGCGGTGTCGCCCAGCATCGTCTCCGCACGGGTGGTGGCCACCACGATGGCGTCCTCGGCGTCACCGTAGCGGAGGGAGACCAGTTCGCCGTCGTCGTCCGAGTGTTCGACCTCGATGTCGGACAGCGCGGTCAGGCAGCGGGGGCACCAGTTGATGATGCGCTCGGCCTGGTAGATCAGCCCCTCGTCGTAGAGGCGCTTGAACATGGTCTGCACCGCGCGGGACAGGCCGTCGTCCAGCGTGAACCGCTCGCGCGTCCAGTCGACGCCGTCCCCGAGCCCACGCATCTGGTCGAGGATCTTGCCGCCGTACTCGGCCTTCCACTCCCAGACCCGCTCGACGAAGCGTTCCCGGCCCAGGTCGTGCCGGGACAGCCCCTCGTTCGCCAGTTCCCGCTCGACCACGTTCTGCGTCGCGATGCCGGCGTGGTCCGTTCCCGGCAGCCACAGCACCTCGTAGCCCTGCATCCGCCTGCGCCGGGCCATCGCGTCCATCAACGTGTGGTTGAGCGCGTGCCCCATGTGCAGGGTGCCCGTCACGTTCGGCGGGGGCAGCACGATCGTGAACGGCGGCTTGTCGGACCCGGCGTCCGCGGTGAAGTACCCCGCCGATACCCAGCGCTCGTAGAGGGCCGGCTCCTCCTCGGCCGGGTTCCAGGCGGTGGGCAGGTCGGTCCGGGGGGCCGCGCCCTCGGGCGCGGAGCTGTCGTTCACGGCGCTGTCGGTCACGGGGCAAGTCTAGGAAAGACCGTGGTCGGCACCCGCACCGCCTCCGACGACCCCGTCCGGAGCCGTGGTGCCGTCCCCGGCCCCGGCCTCATCGGCACCAACCGATCCGGGGGCGTGCCCGGAGTCGGCGACGAGCGGGACGAGCAGCCCGGCCAGAACGGTGGCGGTGATCTCCTCGACACTCCCACGCAACGGATCGCCCGCGCCGTTGCCCTCCGTGATGCGCGCCGCACGACCGGCGGCCCGTTCCACGTCCCCGGCCGCGTCCGGCCCGAGCGCCGCGCCCACCGCGTCCGTTCCCGTCAGCAGGGCGATCAACGCGGTGGTGCGCTCGTCCGGCTCCCGGCCGTCGAGGAGCACCTCCCGCAACCGGGCGCGGAGCCGGTCGAGCTCGGCGGCGCCCTTCTCGGGAGCGCTCCGCAGGTCGGTGGACCCGGGCTCCTTCGTGAGCGCCGCCACCGCGTCCTTCGGTCTCGCGTCTTCCAGCGTGGCCAGCACGGCGAGTGCCGAGTCCAGGGCCGGGTGCCCGGTCGGGGCGGGATCGCGGAGCACGAGCCTGCCGGTGGTGGGCGTCTCCGGCGCTTCGGCACCGTTCGCACCGCCGGTTCCGTCAGTACCGCCGGTTCCGTCAGTACCGCCGGATCCGTCAGTACCGCCGGTTCGGTCCGGGGCCGGTGTCCGCGGTGCGGTGTCCACGGGGTCCGTGCCGCCCGTGACGTCCACCCGGTCGAGCATGGCCAGTTCGATCAGCAGCGCACCCGCCAGGGAGTACTCCCCCCGCGGTGTCGCGGTCCCGGATGCCCCGGTGCCCCCCTCGGGCAACAGCAGGGCCAGGTCCTCGGCGATGAGCATGGTTCCGAGGCTATCGGTCGAGCGTCCCGCATGTGGGCCCGCGTATCCCCGGATCGGACAGTGCGGGCGGGATCGGGCGGCGCGGCACGCACGATGTGAGTGTCGCGGTCATCATGGAGTGGACGGGCAACCGAGCCCCGCGGGAGGTCGGGATGGGACGGGTGACGGTCCGCAGGCCGGTTCGCATGGTGCGGACGCAGGGCGTGCGGAGCAGGCCGGACGCCCTGGCGGTGGAGGAGCCGTTGGAGTTGCGCGTCGGGGGCCACCCGCTGGCGGTCACCATGCGCACCCCCGGCCACGACGTCGACCTCGCCCGGGGATTCCTGCTGTCCGAGGGGGTCGTCGGTGCCCGCGGCGACATCGCCGTGGCCCGGTACTGCGACAGCGTGGACGAGGCGGGGCGCAACACCTACAACGTGCTCGACGTGCTGCTCGCCGACGGTGTGCCCGCCCCGGACGTCGGTGTCGAGCGCAACTTCTACACCACCTCGTCCTGCGGGGTGTGCGGCAAGGCCGCGCTCGACGCGGTGCGGCTGCGCGGCCGCTTCGACGTCTCCGCCTCCGAGCTCGCCGTGACCACCGGGGTGCTGGCCGGATTGCCCGACACACTGCGGGAACACCAGCGCGTGTTCGACTCGACGGGGGGTCTGCACGCGGCCGCCCTGTTCGACTCCGACGGGACTCTCCTCGTGGTCCGGGAGGACGTCGGCAGGCACAACGCCGTGGACAAGGTGCTGGGGTGGGCGCTGGAACACGACCGGGTCCCGCTGTCCGGGGCCGGGCTGCTGCTGTCCGGGCGCGCGTCGTTCGAGCTGGTGCAGAAGGCCGCCATGGCGGGGATCCCGCTGGTCGCCGCGGTGTCCGCGCCGTCGTCGCTGGCCGTGGACCTGGCCGAGGAGCGGGGCGTGACACTCGTGGGCTTCCTGCGGGGGGCCGAGATGAACCTCTACACCGGAGACCGGGTGCGCGAACCGGCCCCGGCCGACGACACCCGCTGACACCGGAAGCCGCTCACCGGCGCAGGGCGACCCGGACCGTCGTCCCCTCCCCGCCGACGTGGGTCCGCACGAGGTCGGCGACCTGGTTCACCAGCAGCAACCCGCGCCCCCCGTCCTGGTGGGGCGTCGGGGGACGTCGGCCCGCGAGTCGGTCGGTCGGCCTGCCCCGATCGCTCACCTGGCACACCACGCCGCCCCCGTCCCGCCACATCCGCAGCAGGCCGCCACCGCCGCCGTGCTGGACGCTGTTGGCGCACAACTCCCCGATGACGAGCGCCACGTCCTGCAACCGCTCCCCCGTGAATCCCCCGTCGGCGGCGAAGTCGGTCGCGGTGTGCCGCGCCCCCGTGAGGCCGTCCAGGTCGAACGGCACGCGGAGGGCGTCGGCGGGGACGGGCAGCGGCACGTTGTGCCGTTCGAAGGCGTCCTCCGGTGCGTAGCGCGGGCTCACGTACGGACCGTCGTCGTCGACGACGACGGCGTGGGTCGCCTCGGCGTCCGCCAGCACCGAGGGTGCCAGCCGACCGGTGTCGTACGGGCACAGCAACGTCGCGGGCCGGTCCTCGAACGAGGCGTTGACCAGCGCCTCGTGCTGCACGCAGGCCGGGTACTCGTCCTCGGTGCGGCCGCTGAAGACCGGCTCCCCCACGACCCGTACCGGGTGGGGATGACTGTCGGCGAACGAGCGCAGCACGAGCGGGATGATGCGGCCCGGATTGCGTCCGGCCTCCGCCATGTCGACCAGCCGCACCCGTTCGGCGTCGGCGCCGAGCGCGGCGGTCAGCGCCTCCAGATTCGGCGCCGGCAGGATCACCGCCACCGGTTCCCCCTGCGCCAGTCCCTCCCGGACGAACGGAACCGTGGCCGCGAGGAACTCCGCGCGACCGCGGTAGAACAACGCCGAGTGCGAGAAGGTCGACCGCGTGTCGGTGTCCTCGCGCACCGCTGTCATGACCGCTCGTCCTCACCACCCGGGTACTACTGACGCGTAAGGGATATCCGTGCGCGCGACCCGGTAAACGTCTACAGAAATGTCCGTGCGACGAAGGACATCGACCACAGCCCCACGGCCGTGGCGACGGCGGTGACCGCGCCCCACGCGAGCAACGGCCGGTCCCCCACCGCCGCCCGGGCCCGCAGCGCGCCGTAACCCGCGACGACCAGGGG
>NZ_KI912238.1:53839-54021 GCF_000231035.2 Saccharomonospora iraqiensis subsp. paurometabolica YIM 90007
GGGCCCCAGCGGCACCAGCGGCCACGCCGAGACCCGGGTCACCACGGCGACCAGACACACCGCCACGAGCACACCGAGCACCACGGCGACCCCGCGCCGGACCCCACGGCGCCGCAGGCGCAGCGCGCCGACCACCCCGCGAACCAGGTCGTCCGCGGAGACCTCGTCGGCCGCGTCGGCGG
>NZ_KI912238.1:54121-79704 GCF_000231035.2 Saccharomonospora iraqiensis subsp. paurometabolica YIM 90007
GGCACCGTCGGCGGCACCGCCGCCATGGGCACCGTCCGCGGTTCCGGCGGGGCCGGAGCGCGTGCGGCCACGGTGCCGTCGTCACCGCCCCCGGACGACGGCACCGGTTGCGGACTCGGCGGAAGAGACGTCATGACTCGGCAGGGTAGCGCCCGCGGGGTCAGGCCGACTTCTCACCGCGTTCCCGCGACCGGCGCGAGGGTTGCCGCGACACGATCGTCGGGTTGACGTTCTCCCGGACGGTCTGTTCGGTGATGACGACCTTGGCGACGTCGTCGCGGCTCGGGATGTCGTACATCACCGGCTGCAGGACCTCCTCCATGATCGCCCGCAGTCCCCGGGCACCCGTCCCGCGTAGCAACGCCTGGTCCGCGATCGCCTCCAGCGCCGTCCGGGTGAACTCCAGCTCGACGTTGTCGATCTCGAACAGCTTGGTGTACTGCTTCATCAGCGCGTTGCGGGGCTCGGTCAGGATGCGCACCAACGACTCCTTGTCCAGGTTGGTGACGCTCGCGACGACCGGCAGGCGCCCGATGAACTCCGGGATCAGACCGAACTTGATCAGATCCTCGGGCATCGTCTCGCTGAAGACGTCGCTCTCCTCGATCTCGCGCTGCGTGCGGATCTCGGCACCGAAGCCCAGGCCGCGCTTGCCGATCCGGTCGTTGATGATCTTGTCGAGGCCCGCGAACGCCCCCGCCACGATGAACAGCACGTTCGAGGTGTCGATCTGGATGAACTCCTGGTGCGGGTGTTTGCGCCCGCCCTGCGGCGGCACCGAGGCGGTGGTCCCCTCCAGGATCTTCAGCAGCGCCTGCTGCACACCCTCGCCCGACACGTCCCGGGTGATCGACGGGTTCTCGGACTTGCGCGCGACCTTGTCGACCTCGTCGATGTAGATGATGCCGGTCTCGGCGCGCTTGACGTCGTAATCGGCGGCCTGGATGAGCTTCAGCAGGATGTTCTCGACGTCCTCGCCGACGTACCCGGCCTCGGTCAACGCCGTGGCGTCGGCGATGGCGAACGGGACGTTGAGCAGCTTGGCCAGCGTCTGGGCCAGGTAGGTCTTGCCGCACCCAGTCGGCCCGAGCATCAGGATGTTCGACTTGGCGAGCTCGACCGGCTCGTCCTTGCCGTCCTTGCCGCTCTTCGGCGTCGACTGGATGCGCTTGTAGTGGTTGTACACCGCGACGGCCAGCGTCCGCTTGGCGTCGTCCTGACCGATGATGTACTGCTCGAGGAACTCGTGGATGTCCGTCGGTTTCGGCAGTTCGTCGAGCTGGACGTCATTCGACTCGGCGAGCTCCTCCTCGATGATCTCGTTGCAGAGCTCGATGCACTCGTCGCAGATGTACACGCCGGGGCCGGCGATGAGCTTCTTCACCTGTTTCTGGCTCTTCCCGCAGAAAGAACACTTCAGCAGGTCTCCGCCGTCGCCGATCCGTGCCATGACCGCTGACCTCGTCCCCTCCCGGTGCCGGTGACACCCGCGTGCCGCGTGGTGCCGGTGACACCTTCTCGTGCGTTGACACCTTCTCGTGCGTTGACACCTCTGCCGTCCGTTGCCACCGCTTCCGGTGACGACCGCCGCCCGGTGACGGCTGCCCTCCGGTGAAGCTGCCGTCCGGTTGCCACCGACGGTACCTGCCCCGCGCGTCCCACGGGAGCGTCCGCGGACGATCGGGGCGCGGACCCCCACTCTAATGCCGCGGGCGGGCGGCTGCCGTCTCCCGACACGCCGCCCGCCCGTCACCATGCATCAGGGCCGTTGCGAGGTCCTCAGTCCGTCGAGGCCTTGCGGTACTCCAGCACCTGATCGATCATGCCGTATTCCTTGGCCTCCTCGGGCGTGAGGATCTTGTCCCGCTCGATGTCCGCACGCACCTCGTCGGCCGACTTGTTCGTGTGCTTGGCCAGGGTGGTCTCCATCAGGCGGCGGACCCGCTGGATCTCCCGGGCCTGGATCTCCAGGTCGGAGACCTGGCCGTAGGCGCCCTCGGTCGCGGGCTGGTGGATCAGCATGCGCGCGTTGGGCAGCGCCAGCCGCTTGCCCTTCGTCCCCGCCGCCAGCAGCACCGCCGCGGCCGAGGCGGCCTGCCCCAGGCACACCGTCTGGATGTCCGGACGGACGTACTGCATGGTGTCGTAGATCGCCATCAGCGCGGTGAACGACCCACCCGGCGAGTTGATGTAGATGATGATGTCGCGGTCCGGGTCCTCGTGCTCCAGGTGCAGCAGCTGGGCCATCACGTCGTTGGCCGAGGCGTCGTCGACCTGGACCCCGAGCATGATCTGTCGTTCCTCGTACAGCTTGTTGTACGGGTTCGACTCCTTGATCCCGTAACTGGTCCGCTCCACGTAGGAGGGCATCACGTACCGGGACTGCGGGAGATAGGGCATGTTCATGGTCTTCTCCTCCTACCGTGCCCGGTCAGTTCGCGTTCGGGGTCGGGTTGTCGCGGGTGAGCACCTGGTCGACGAAGCCGTAGTCGCGGGCCTCACTCGCCGTGAACCAGCGGTCCCGGTCGCTGTCAGCCAGGATCTGGTCCACGGTCTGCCCGGTCTGCTCGGCGGTGATCTCCGCCAACTGGTGCTTCCACTTGCCGAACACCTCGGCCTGGATGGCGATGTCCGAGGCCGTGCCCCCGACACCGGCCGACGGCTGGTGCATCAGGATCCGGGCGTGCGGCAGCGAGTACCGCTTGCCCGGGGTCCCGGACGACAGGAGGAACTGCCCCATGGACGCCGCCAGCCCCATCGCGTAGGTGGCCACGTCCGGCTCGATCAGCTGCATCGTGTCGTAGATGGCGAAGCCCGCCGTCACCGATCCGCCGGGCGAGTTGATGTAGAAGCGGATGTCGGCCTGCGGGTCCTCGGCGGCCAGCAGCAGGAGCTGCGCGGTGATGCGGTTGGCGACCTCGTCATTGACCTCGGATCCGAGCACGACGATGCGCTCCTGGAGCAGCCGCTCGTACACCGAGTCGGTCAGGTTGAGCCCCGCGGTGCCGGTCCGCCCCTCGGGCATGTGCTGCGTCACGTCTGCCTGCCTTTTCGCAAAGTGTGAAGATCTTGTCACCGACCCTAACGAACTCGGGCGGCGCAGATGGCCTGTCACCGCCCGAGTTCGCTCAGAGCATGAGCACCGGTCACCGTTCGGGCGTCGACGAACCCTCGGCGTCGTCGGCGGTGGCCGACCCGGCACCGTCCTCGCCCGAGGCGGTGTTCTCACCCGAGGCGGTGGCAGCGTCCTCGTCCCCGGTCTCGTCGTTGTCCTCGTCGGACCCGAACAGCTCACTGAGGTCGACTGTGGAGCCCGACTGGTCGGTCACCGTCACCTCGCGCACGATGCCGGCCAGTGCCTTGCCCCGCCGCACGTCAGCGTAGATCGCCCCGAGCTGGTTCGCCTCCTGGAGCCGGCGCACGTACTCGTCCGGGTTCATCCCGGACTGCTGGGCCTGGTAGATGATGCGCTCGGTCAGCTCCGAGTCGTCGACGTCCACCTCGCGCTGGTCGGCGACGGCGTCCAGCAGCAGCTGGGTCCGCACCGACTTCTCGGCCTCGGTGCGGACCTCGTTCTCCCACTCCTCGGGGTCGCCGCCCTGGGCCTCGAGCGCACGCTTGTAGGCGTCCTCGTCGTGGTCGTAGGGGTGGATCGCGTCGTGCTTGCGGTTGGAGATCTCCTGCTCGAGGATCGTCTCCGGCAGCGGAACGTCGACCCGCTCCAGCAGCTCGTCCAGCACCTTGTCCCGGGCCTGCACGCCCTGCTGCACGCGCTTCATGCGCAGCGCCCGCTCCCGCAGGTCGGCCTTCAGCTCGTCGATGGTGTCGAACTCGCTGGCGAGCTGGGCGAACTCGTCGTCCGCCTCGGGGAGCTCCCGCTCCTTGATCGAGTTCACGGTCACCTCGACGTCGGCGTCGCGGCCGGCGTGGTCACCGGCGACGAGCTGCGTCGTGAAGTGCTTCGTCTCGCCCTCGTTCGCACCGATGATGGCCTCGTCGATGCCGTCCACGAGCTGGCCGGACCCGATCTCGTAGGACAGGCCGCTGGTCGAGGCGTCCGGCACCTCCTCGCCGTCGACGGTGGCCGACAGGTCGAGGGAGACGAAGTCACCGTTCTGCGCGGGCCGGTCGACGCCGGTCAGCGTCCCGAACCGCGCGCGCAGCTCGTCGAGCTGCTGGGTGACCTCGGACTCGTCGAGCTCAACGTCGTCCACGCTGACCGTGAGGTCGTCGAGGTCGGGCAGGGTGATGTCCGGGCGGACGTCCACCTCGGCACTGAACTCCAGGACGTCGCGGTCCTCGAGCCGGGTCACCTCGAAGTCGGGCTGCCCGAGCGTGCGCACCTCACCACTGCGCACCGCTTCCGTGTACTTCGCGGGGATGGCCTCGTTGACGACCTCGTCGAGCACCGGGGCACGGCCGATACGGCTTTCGAGGACCCGGGCCGGGGCCTTGCCCGGACGGAAACCTGGGATCCGGACCTGCTGAGCGATCTTACGGTAGGCGCGGTCGAAGTTCGGTTTGAGCTCGTCGAACGGCACCTCGACATTGATCTTTACGCGCGTCGGGCTCAGCTGCTCGACGGTGCTCTTCAACGTTATCTCCTCGCCGGGACTGTGTCGGTCTGATGGGCCGGCCCGGCGACCTCGGGTCAAGCACGGACCGGATGTCCGAGTCTAGGCCAGCACCCCGCTCCCCCGTGGTTCGGGTCCGTCCCCCACCCGGGAATCGACCGCGTCCCGTGCCCGCCCCGGCACTCCGCGAAGGCCCCCTTCCCTGCGCTCCGGGCAGCGAAGGGGGCCTTCGCGGAGTCACACGCGGGGAAGGGGGTCTGCACGGCGACGCCTACGGAGTCACCTACGGGGACTCGGGGCGGCCCGGGGCGCCGTCCGCCGGGGACGGCTCCTGGTAGACGTCCGGGATGCCGTCCCGGTCCTCGTCGCGGGTCTCCTCCTCGTGGATGCGGCGGTAGACGCGGTTGCGCAGCCGCAGGATCACGGTCGCCAGCAGCGCGGCCAGCAGTGAGCCGCACAGCACGGCGATCTTCACCAGCTCGTCCCGGTCCCCGCCGGTGCCGAAGGCGAGGTCGCCGACCAGCAGCGACACCGTGAAGCCGATCCCCGCGAGCAGGGACAGTCCCAGCACGTCCACCCAGGCGATGTCCCGGTCGAGCTCGGCCTTGGTGAACCGGCCCATGAGGTAGGTGGTGCCGAAGATGCCGAACGCCTTGCCGAGGACGAGCCCGGCCACGATGCCGAGCGCGACCGGATCGGTGAGGGCCTCGACGAGTCCGCTCCACCCGCCGAAGGCGACCCCGGCCGCGAACAGGGCGAAGATCGGCACGGCCACGCCGGCCGAGACCGGCCGCCAGCGGTGCTCGAAGTGCTCCGCGAGGCCGACGGCCTCGCCCTCGCGCCGCAGCGCGGGCACCGCGAACCCGAGCAGCACCCCGGCCACGGTCGCGTGGACCCCGGAGGCGTGCACCAGCCCCCAGGTGAGCAGGCCGAGCGGGATCAGCAGCCACCAGGACCGCACGCGACGCTGCACGAGCAGTGTGAACACGGCGAGCGGGGCGAGCGCCAGCAGCAGCGGGCCGACCGCGAGGTCGTCGGTGTAGAAGACGGCGATGATGGTGATCGCGATGAGGTCGTCCACCACGGCCAACGTGAGCAGGAACATCCGCAGGGCCGAGGGCAGGAAGCGGCCGACGACCGCCAGCACCGCCACGGCGAACGCGATGTCGGTCGCGGTGGGGATCGCCCACCCGCTCAGTGCCGACGAATCACCCAGGTTGATCACGACGTAGATCGCCGCGGGGAGGACCACGCCACCGACCGCCGCCGCGACCGGCACCGCCGCGCGCCGTGGGTCCCGGAGCTCCCCGGCGACGAACTCGCGTTTGAGCTCCAGCCCCACCACGAAGAAGAAGATGGCCAGCAGGCCGTCGGCGGCCCAGTGCGACAGGTCGAGGTTCAGGTGCAGCGCCTCCGGGCCGAAGGTGAACTCCCGCATCGCCGTGTAGGACTCCGACCAGGGCGAGTTCGCCCAGACCAGCGCGACGACCGCTCCGGCCAGCAGCAACATCCCGCCGACGGTCTCCAGGCGCAGGATCTCGGCGACCTGTTTCCACTCCCGCCAGGTCGTGCGGCTGAACAGCTTCGGTGTGCTGGGGGGTGGTGTGCTCATCTCGGTCTCGTCAACCCCTCCCGGTCGGGTGCGTCGGGCACTGCAGGCGTGATCGTACTTGGCGGACCGCACGCACCGGCGGCTTCCGGCCGCGGGCCCCGGGGCGACACCGCACCCCGCGGGGACGCCCCGGACGTGGCGACCGCCTTTCCCGACACGGCACGACGGAGACGACGAACGGCCGGTTCCACCCCTGTACGCCGCGATTATCCGGCACGGGCGGGCGTCCCGTCGCGGCGTGGGCCCCCGCGGCCGACCGGACCGCCCCACGGGTCCCGATCCGCACGATTTGAGCGGAATGTCACTCCCGGTGTGCCCCGGAGGGTTCCCGGACCGGTGCGCGCGCGGTTAGATTCCCCCGCACCGCCGACGACGCTGGGAGCCACATGTCGACACCCACGGGACGACTCCGTCCACAGCGGGGTTCGCCGTGGTCGCGAGCTCCGCGGGACTCGGGTGCGGTCCTGCGCACGGCCCGGCACGTGTCCGACGACCTCGCCGACGGACTCGCCGGCCCCCGGGTGCGCGCGGCCTGCCGCGGCATCCGCAGGCTGCTCGCCGCCGACGCCGTCGGGCTGGCCGACCTCTCCGGATCCGTCACCACGGTCGGCGCCATGCCCGCCGACGTCGACGCCACGGCGCTGATCGACCGGGTCCTGCACACCGAGCACCGCGGCCGCCACGGGGACGTGGTCGCGCTGCCGTTGCTGGTCCACGACGAACTCGCCGGGGTCCTCGTCGTCTCCGGGGCCCCGCGCACGGCGGAACTGCGCGAGGTGGCGAACCTGATCGTCGCCGCGCTCGAACGCGCCCGCCTCGAGGCGTCGGCGGAGCAGGCCGCGGAGGCCGAACTGCGGGCGCTGCGTGCCGAGATCTCCCCGCATTTCGTGTACAACGCGCTCACCGTGATCGCGGGACTCGTGCGGCCGGACCCGGACCGTTCCCGGGAGCTCATGCTCGACTTCGCCGACTACATCCGGTACAGCCTCGCCAGCCACGGGGAGTACACGACCGTGGCCGACGAGTTCCACGCGATCGAGACCTATCTCGCCCTCCAGCGCGCGGTGCTCGGCGACCGGCTCCGGGTGCAGGTGCGGGTCGCGCCCGAGGTCCTCGCCGTGGCGCTGCCGTACCTGGTGCTGCAACCGATCGTGGAGAACGCCGTCCGGCACGGGATCGAACGCCACTCCGACGGCGGCACCGTGCAGGTGCTCGGCGAGGCGGAGGGGACCGACTGCGTGCTCAGCGTCACCGACGACGGGGTGGGCATGGACCCGGAGCTGGCCCGCGACCTGCTCGCGGGCACCGGCGGCGCCACGAGCATGGGGCTGGCCAACGTCGACCGCCGTCTGCGTAACGTGTACGGGCCGTGGTTCGGCCTCGTCCTCGAGACGGCGGAGGGTGCGGGCACGCGGGTCGTGATGCGGATACCGCGATTCCAGCCGGGAGTGATGCCGTGACCGAGACCAGTCCCGCCCCGGCGGCCCTGCGGGTGCTGGCCGTCGACGACGTCCCCGCGGCCCTGGACGATCTGTGCCACCTGCTGCGGGAGTCGCCCGAGGTCACCGAGGTCGTCGCGGCGGCCGACCCGCTGACGGCCCTCAAGCGGCTGCAGGACGACCGGTTCGACGCGGTGTTCCTGGACATCGCGATGCCCGGACTGGACGGGCTCGAACTCGCCGCGCTGCTGAACAAGCTCGCCACGCCCCCGGTGATCGTGTTCGTCACCGCCTACGACGAGCACGCCGTGGCGGCGTTCGGGATCGGCGCGGTCGACTATCTGCTCAAGCCCGTGCGCGCCGAACGTCTGGCCGACGCCCTGGCCCGGGTGAGCCGGATGGTGCCCGGCGACCACCCGGCACCCCCGCGGCAGTCGACGCCCGACGCGCTGGCGGCGCTGCCGGTCGAGTCGGCGGGGCGCACCCGGTACGTCCAGCGCCAGGACGTGCGGTTCGTGGAGGCCCACGGCGACTACGTCCGGCTGCACACCCGGTCCGGGGTGCACCTGGTCCGGATGCCGATCTCCCGGTTGGAGGAGTACTGGGCCGACGCCGGGTTCGTCCGCACCCACCGGGGCTTTCTCGTCGCGCTGAGCGCGGTGCGGGAGTTGCGCAGCGACTCCGTCGGGGGCCTGCTCGCGCACACCGACCTGGGTGACGTCCCGGTGAGCAGGCGGCACGCGCGCAACCTGCGGGAACAGCTGCTGCGCGCGGCACAGCGCGGCGAGCTGCACGCGGAGGGGACGACCCCGTGAGCACCGCGAGCAGCGCGAACACCGTGAGCACCGCGAGCACCGCGAACACCGCGAGCACCGGACCCTCGACCGCAGCACCGGCCGCGGCATCATGAGCCAGCGCCGAGTGACGGTCACCAGCCCGCAGACCCGGTTGGCGCACGCACGACGGCGGTACCGGGGACCGTGGCGCCCCACCACGCTCGACCCGGCGGACGCGCCGCGGGCGGTCGCCCAGTACCGGGTGCAGCTGCGCCGGGCGGTGCTCACCCTCACCCTGCTGGGCGTGCTCGTGGTCGGGCTGCCCCTGCTGCTGGCGGCCGTCCCGGCACTGGACACGGTGCGGGTGTTCGGGGTCCCGGTGTCCTGGGTGGCGGTCGGGGTGTTGCCGTTCCCGTGCATGGTGCTGCTGGCGGTGTGGCACCTGCGTCACGTCGAGCGCACCGAACGGTCCGACCACGGCGACGCGGACGCGGGCGGGGACCGTCCGGGCCGGGGAGGTTCCCCGTGATCGTCACGCTGGCCGTGGCGCCGGTGCTGTTGATCACCCTGTTCGTCGGTCTGCGCGGCGTGGCGGCCATGCGCACGACGTCCGACTTCCTCGTGGCCTCGCGCCGGGTGTCGCCGCTGCTGAACTCGGCGGCGGTGTCCGGGGAGTACCTCTCGGCGGCCTCGTTCCTCGGGGTGGCAGGCCTGATGATCCGCGACGGTGTGGGTGCCCTGTGGTATCCGGTGGGCTTCACCGCGGGCTACATCGCCATGCTGGCGCTGGTGGCGGCGCCGATGCGCCGTTCGGGCGCGCTGACGGTGCCCGACTTCGCCGAGGCGCGGCTGGCCTCGCCCACGCTGCGCAAGCTGGCCGCGACAGTCGTGCTGACCATCGGGGTGCTTTATCTGGTGCCGCAGTTCCGCACCGCCGGCCTGGTGCTCAGCGTGGTCAGCGGGACGCCCTACTGGGTGGGCGTGATCATCGCCGGGGGCGCGGTGAGCGCCACCCTGGCCCTGGGCGGGATGCGGGCGGCCACCTACGTCCAGGCGTTCCAGTTCGCGTTGAAACTGGTGCTGTTCATCGTGCCCGCGCTGTGGCTGCTGGCCCAGGCCGGGCCGGACGTCCGTGAGCGGGCACTGACGGCCGAGGAGTTCACCCGGTTCGACAGCGAGACCGCGGTGACCTTCCGGGTGGGGGCCACCCTGGACGTTCCCGAGGGCGTACGGGTGCGCACCCCGGACGGCGGCACGCGGACCGTCCCCCCGGGCGAGTGGACCGTGCCGGAGGACACCCGGGTCACCTTCGCCGCGGGCAGCCGCGCCCCCGAACCCGAGGGGGCGGCACCGCCGGGCGGCGCGGGCTGGGAACGGCCGCTGCTCGACCTCGACGACACCGGACATCCGCTGCTGGCCACGCTCGCGGTGCTGATGGCGACGATGTTCGGCACGATGGGCCTGCCGCACGTCATCATGCGGTTCCACACCAGCCCGGACGGCACCGCCGCCCGGCGCACGGCCGCGTTGACGGTGGTGCTGCTGTCGGTGTTCTACCTCTTCCCCGGCATCTACGGCACGCTCGGCCACGTGCTCGTGCCGCACCTGTACCTGTCCGGGGCGACGGACAGCGCGGTGGTGGCCCTGCCCGCACAGGTCGATGACACCGTCGTCGGGACGGTGTTCACCGGGCTGCTGACCGCGGGGGCGTTCGCGGCGTTCCTGGCGACCTCGCTCGGGCTGCTGCTGGTGGTCGCCGGCGCGATCTCGCACGATCTGGTGCCCGGCGGGCTGCGGCAGTTGCGGGTCGCGGTGCTCGGGGCGGCGGCGGTCATGGTGCTGCTGGCCCTGCCCGCCCTCGGACTGGACGCCAGCACGCTGGTCGGCTGGGGTTTCACGGTCGCGGCCTCGACGTTCTGCCCGCTGCTGGTGCTGGGGATCTGGTGGTCGCGGCTGACGGCGGCGGGCGCGGTCGCCGGGGTCGCCGTCGGGCTGGCGACCTCGTGCGGGGCCTTCCTGCTGGGCACGCTCGACGTCGCGCTGCCGGGCTGGCTCACCGTCCTGCTCGTGCAGCCTGCCCCGTGGTCGGTGCCGCTCGCCTTCGCGGTGATGGTGGTGGTGTCGCTGTTCGGCAGGCCGCCGCCGTGGGCGACGGCGGCGATGCTGCGGCTGCACCTGCACGAGCACCGCAGCTCCCCGTTCGCCGACCGCCGGGCCCTGGCACGTGACCTGGGCCACTCGTCGTGGTCGGCCCGCCGCTCGTCGGCCGTTCGTCGCATCACGCGCCGATTGGTCCGCTGACAATTACGACGTCTCGGACCTCCTCCCTACTGTGACGCGGCACGCACGGCGCACCGCGGACCGGCACGCCCCCCACGGGCACCGGTCGGCGGGTGCGCCCACCGACGAGAGTGCGCCACTGACGAGGAGGTCAGGAGTGAGTACCACCGAGCCCTCGACGCATCCGCCGGGGCCGAGTTCCTGGGCCGAGGTGCACGGCAGCGCCGAGTTCCAGGACCTGCGGAAACGCCTGCGGAACTTCGTCTTCCCGATGACCGCGTTGTTCCTGGTCTGGTATCTGCTGTACGTGCTGTTGGCCGACTACGCGCACGGCTTCATGTCCGTCCGGGTCGTCGGCAACATCAACATCGGGTTGATCTTCGGGCTGCTGCAGTTCGTGTCCACCTTCGTGATCACGGGGCTGTACGTGCGCTACGCCAACCGCAGGCTCGACCCGGTCGCCGACAACATCCGCAACGACGTCGAGGCGGCCGGGTTCGCCGACGGCGAGTCGGACACCGACGGTGACCAGACGGAAGGGAAGGCGTCGTCGTGAACCTGGCGCAGAGCATCGAAGGCAACAATCCGATCCTCAACATCACGATCTTCGCCCTGTTCGTGGTGGTGACCCTGGTCGTGGTGTTCCGGGCGTCCCGCAACACCAAGACCGCCTCGGACTACTACGCCGCCGGCCGGGCGTTCTCCGGGCCGCAGAACGGCACGGCCATCGCCGGGGACTACCTCTCGGCGGCGTCGTTCCTCGGTATCGCGGGCGCGATCGCCGTGTACGGCTACGACGGCTTCCTGTACTCGATCGGGTTCCTCGTGGCCTGGCTGGTGGCGTTGCTGCTGGTGGCGGAGCTGCTGCGGAACACCGGCAAGTTCACCATGGGCGACGTCCTGGCGTTCCGCATGCGGCAACGGCCGGTGCGGGCCGCGGCGGCCACCTCGACGATTGCCGTGTCGTTCTTCTACCTGCTGGCGCAGATGGCGGGCGCGGGCGCGCTGGTGTCGCTGCTGCTCGGCGTCGAGGGCGACGTCGGTCAGGGTCTCGTCATCGCGGTCGTCGGCGTCGTGATGATCATCTACGTGCTGGTCGGCGGGATGAAGGGCACCACCTGGGTGCAGATCATCAAGGCCGGGCTGCTGATCGCCGGGACGTTCGCGATGACGGTCTGGGTGTTCGGCAAGTACGGGTTCAACCTCTCCGAGCTGCTCGGCTCCGCCGCCGAAGCCTCCGGTGAGGGCGACACGCTGCTCAACCCGGGTGCCAAGTACGGCGTGGACAGCGCCACCCAGCTGGACTTCCTGTCCCTGGGCGTCGCCCTCGTGCTCGGCACGGCAGGCCTGCCGCACGTGCTGATGCGCTTCTACACCGTGCCCACGTCGAAGGACGCCCGGAAGTCGGTGGTGTGGGCCATCTCCCTGATCGGCCTGTTCTACCTGTTCACCCTGGTGCTGGGCTACGGCGCGGCGGCCATCGTCGGCACCGACACGATCAACAACGCACCCGGCGGGGAGAACTCGGCGGCACCGCTGCTCGCCCACGCGATCGGTGGGCCGGTGCTGCTCGGCTTCATCGCCGCCGTCGCGTTCGCGACGATCCTGGCCGTGGTGGCGGGCCTGACCATCACCGCGTCGGCGTCGTTCGCGCACGACGTCTACGCCAACGTGATCAAGCGGGGCAAGGTCGACAGCAAGAACACCGAGGTGCGGGTCGCCCGTATCACGGCCTGCGTCATCGGCGCGGTCGCGATCCTCGGCGGGATCCTGGCCAAGGACCAGAACGTGGCGTTCCTGGTCGCCCTGGCGTTCGCCGTGGCGGCCTCGGCCAACCTGCCGACGATCCTGTACTCGCTGTTCTGGAAGCGGTTCAACACCTCGGGCGCGCTGTGGTCGATCTACGGCGGGCTGTCGGTGACGATCGTGCTCATCGTGTTCTCCCCGGCCGTGTCCGGCACGGAGAACTCGATGATCAGCGGCGCGGACTTCAGCTGGTTCCCGCTGCAGAACCCGGGACTGGTGTCCATCCCGGTCTCCTTCTTCCTCGGCTGGCTCGGCACGGTGCTGTCCTCCGAGCACCTGGAGGACAAGCACAAGGAGATGGAGGTGCGCTCCCTCACCGGCGCGGGTGCGGAGAAGGCCTCGGCACACTGAGGCCGGGCGCGACCGGTCCGTCCGGGCCGCCCCTGCCGGTTCCCCGCCGCCCGGACGGGCCACCACGGCCGGGTCGGAGGAGTCACTCCCTCCGGCCCGGCCGTCGCCCGCGTGTCCGGAGCGTGCCGGTGACGTCGGTGCCCGGCCCCGCTCAGCCGGTCGCCTCGCGGTCCCGCGCCTCCCGCCGGCCCAACAGGCGGCTGCCCGGCGTGGCGGTCACCCCGTGGACGAGCACGGAGGAGCAGATGACCAGCGTCGCGACGGTGAAGATCAGTTCGTCGCCGGTCTCGCTGCGGGCCAGCGCCGCGTAGTAGAGCGCGGCGACGCCGATCGGACCGAACCACCCGAGGAACAGTGCCTCGGCCCGCCCGCGCACCGTCTCCATCGCCGGGGCCAGTGCCAGGAAGGCGGGCAACCTGCGCAGCAGCAGCACGGCGACGACGAGCACGGCACCGCGCCACCCGAGTTCGAGCCACTCCCGCCAGGGCACCACCACTCCCAGCAGCATGAACACCGGCAGCAGGAAGAAGTCGTTGACCGCCTCCTGGACCCGCTCCTCGCTCTGATCCTCCTCCTCCGGGATCACCCGGCGGAACACCAGACCGGCGGCGAAGACCGCCAGCAGTCCGTTGGCCTCGACCACGTGGGTGGCGCCGAGCACCGTCGCGGTCAGCGCCAGGCTGTAGACGAGGTGGGAGGTCTCGGCGACCGTCTCCCGGCGGTAGCCCCAGACCAGCAGCCACCCCGCGACGTAACCCAGGGCGCCCCCCAACAGCACGGCGCCCCCGGTCTCCCACAGCACGCTCCGCCACACCCACTCGGACAGCGCCGAGGTGGCGGGGCCCTCCAGCATGAGCAGCGCGAGGAACACCAGCGGGTAGGCCAGGGCGTCGTTGGCGCCGGACTCGGCCGACAGGAAGTGCCGGAGCCGTTCGGGCAGCAGCCGTTGCGCGAGCCTGCCCTCCACGATCGTGCTCGCGATCACCGGGTCGGTCGGGGTGAGCACGGCGCCGATCAGCAGCGCGAGCCAGATCGGCACCCCGAGCACCGCGAACACCAGCATCCCGCTGACCAGCCACATGAGCAGCATCACGGGACCGAGCACGACCACCAACGCGCGCCAGTGCGGACGCAGGTACCGCCGCGGCAACCGCAGGGCGACCCCCATGAGGGACACCGCCACTGTCAGCCGCGCGACCTCCTCGATCAACGTGACCGGGTCGGCCCATCCGGCCGGATCGAGCAGCCCGGAGACCGGACCGAGCACGACCCCCAACAGCAGGGCCAGCAGTGGTCCGGACAGGAACGCGCGTTTGATCGGGTTGGACAGCAGGCCGATCAACAGCACCGCGGCACCCATCACCGCCAGCGACAGGTTGAGGGGACTCACTCCACCACCCACGTCCGACGCCTCGACCGGGAGGACGGTCCCGGGAACCGGGTCCGCCCTCCCCCGCATCGTGCCACCGGGGAGACCGTGCCACCGTCCGCCGTCCGGTCAGCGGTGCCTGGACACGGACCTTCCGGTGAGCAGGTGCTGGCGGGCCGGAGCCCTGTGGTCGGGGTGACAGGATTTGAACCTGCGACCCTTCGCTCCCAAAGCGAATGCGCTACCAAACTGCGCTACACCCCGTCCGCACACCGACCCGGAGGGCGGTGTGCGACCACTCTAGCGGGTCGCGTTACACTGTTGTCGCGGCCGGGTGGTCCGGCCGCATGCGGGCGTAGCTCAATGGTAGAGCCCCAGTCTTCCAAACTGGTTACGCGGGTTCGATTCCCGTCGCCCGCTCCACAGCGAGGTGCTCCTCGGTTCCCTCGGGCCGGGGGCACGCCTCCTCGCGACAAGCTCACTCCACCGGGCGGGTGGTCGCCATGGCGCGCTCGACCTCCCAGAACGCGCGCATCGACACGATCAGGCCGTCGCCGTCCACCCGGTAGACGAACACCCCGTCGGTGTCCACGCGGTATCCGCCCGGCAGGTAGCTGGTGATGGTGCCGACGTTGGCCACCTCGTCCCCGGCCGCGTGCGAGTCGCGGAGGACGAAGTCGATCCGTTCGGTCCCGGCGATCGCGGCCTCCCAGAACGCCGCGATCGCCGCCCTCCCCCGATGGCCCCGACCGGTTTCGTCGAACATCGAGACGCCGACCGGATCCTCCACGACGCCGTCCGGGTGGAACAGTTCGAGCCACGCCTCCTTGTCCTTGGCCGTGACGGCGTTCATCGACCGCCAGGCCGCCGTCCGGGCGGGTGGCTGGTCGGTGGCGGTGTCCCAGCACACGGTGACGGTCACGGGGTCGTCCCTCCTGCCGGTTCCACCGGCGCGTCCGCGTCCGACGGCGGCTCGCCCAGTTCACCGATGATCTCGTCGGCGAACCGGCGGAGCGCGTCCTTCTTCTTCCCGAGCGGCGCGTCGAAACCGAGCCCCTCCAGCATCCACGGCACGGTGATCGCGTCGGTGACACCGACCTCGGCCTGCCTGCGGTAGCCGTCGAGACCGAACTGGTCGACGCACACCGCCTGGATCTCGAACTCCTCGTCGGCGCGGCCGTACTCCGCGCGCAGCCTGCCCAGCCGTCCGATCGTCGTGCGCAGCTCGTCGAGCGTCATCATGGCCGAGGACCACCCGTCCCCCACCCGGGCCGCGCGCCGCAACGCCGGGGCACTGTGCCCGCCGATGTAGAACGGGACGCGCCGCGCCGGGGCGGGGGCCATACTCAGCCTGCCGAAGTCGAAGAAGCGGCCGTGGTACTCGACCATGCCGCCGCCGAGGATGCGGCGCAGCACCTCGATCGCCTCGTCGACGCGCGCCCCCCGCTCGGCGTAGGGCGCGCCGCACCACTCGAACTCCTCGGGCGACCACCCGACCCCGAGACCGAGGCCGAACCGGTCGCCGGTCAGGTTGGCGACCGACCCCACCTGACGGGCCAGCAGCACCGGGTTGCGCGAGCCGAGTTTGAGCACCGAGGTGTAGAAGCGCAGACGGGTGGTGACCGCGCCCATCGACGCGGCCGCGATGAGCGGGTCGACCCACGGGCTGTTCTCGTCCCAGAACCGGCTGCCGTCCGGCGTGTACGGGTAGGCCGCCGACGTCGTCTCCGAGTAGAACAGCGAGTCCGGCAGTGCCACGGCGGAGAAGCCGCACTCCTCCGCCGTCCGGGCCAGCTCGGCGAGCTGGTCGAGCGGGCTCAACGCCACTGACAGCGTGAACTTCATGCGGCCGAACTGTAACAAGTTCTACCTGCCCGGGCCAGGGTTGCGCCCGGCGGACCACACCGCAGCCGGGCGCACAGGCCCGGCGCGGCCGTCGCGTCGATCTCCACCCCACCCCATCGGGCGTGACTCGGATCACTGCCGAACACGTGATGTGAGTCACTGAGTACGAACCACGGAAATCAACGGAGAAGCACCGCACACGCTGCTCACCGGCACGACGCGGATTAAACCCCGAGTTGCCGAATCGTGTTCCGCGCCGACTCAGCGCCATTGCTGGTTTCGCTTTCCGCGGCGTCGCCGTGTTTACCGTTCTGTGTCGTCGAAAACGGCGATATGTGTCCGAAGAGGAGATCCGTGAAAGCGTTCGACATCCAGGAGGAAGCTCGTGGCCACAACAGCATTGACCAGGTCGGTGGCGGTTCTGATGCTCACGGCGGGAACGCTGGTGGGTTTGGACGGAACGGGGTCGGCCATGATGGGCGGATCGGCGCCGGATTCACCGCGGGGCGGCGGTGCACCCGCCGACACGGCGCCCCCGGCCGAGCCGCAGCCGCAGCCGCAGAAGGTCGAGGGGGAGCCCGCGGTGCCCGCCGGGCAGCGCATCGTCGAGATAGCGGGCCGACAGGAGGGCAAACCCTACGTCTTCGGCGCCGAGGGACCCGCGCGGTTCGACTGTTCCGGCCTCGTCCGGTACGTGCACAGACAGGCGGGCATCGACCTCCCCCGGACGGCCGCCCAGCAGCGTGCGGCCGTCCCCACCGTGTCCCGTTCGGCCATGCGTCCGGGTGACCTGCTGTTCTTCCACAACGGTGGGCGCGTGTACCACGTCGGCATCTTCGCGGGGTCGAACGCGATGTGGGCGGCGCCGGAGCCGGGGGACGTCGTCCGCAGGCAGAGCATCTGGACCGACGCCTACACCGTGGGCCGGGCGTGGTGAGGCCGGCCGGGAACTTTTCGGATACCGTCCGCGTTGTCCGGTTCGACGAACCCACACAACCCGGGAGTTCCCATGGAAACCGCTGTCGTGGTGATCGTGCTCCTGCTGATCATCGTGGGCGGCACGCTGTACCTCGTCCGGTCCCAGGCACAGGCGAAGGCACAGAAGGTCGAGGACGCCAAGGCCGAGGCGCGGCGGTGGGTGGAGCGGCTCGGCGGGCAGGTGCTCAACCTCACCGGCACCGACGCGGCCTCCCAGCAGGCGCTGGCCGACGCGAGTGAGCGCTACACGGCCGCGGGCTCCCAGATGGAGCAGGCCGAGACCGCCGAGCAGGCCCGGCTGGTCCGGGAGACGGCTCTCGAAGGGCTCTACTACGTCCGCGCGGCCCGGACCGCCATGGGCATGGACCCCGGTCCCGAGCTGCCCGAGGACCGGGAGCGCGAGCGTGCGGGCAAGGTCACCGAGCACCGTGCCGTGGACGTCGAGGGCACACACTACGAGGCCTCGCCGGATCCGACCTCGAACACCCCGCATTACTACCCCGGTGGCCGCGTCGCGGGCCGCCCGGTGCCGCAGGGCTGGTACAGCGAGCCCTGGTGGAAGCCCGCCCTGGTCGGCGGCGCCTGGGGCCTGGGCTCCATGTTCCTGTTCAGTGCCATGTTCTCCGGCATGGCGGGCGTGCCGAGCGCGGAGGCCTGGGAGTCCGGCTACGACGCCGGCCAGGAGGACGCGATGGAGTCCGGCGACGCCGGGGACGGCGGCGACGCCGGTGGCGGTGACGACATGGGCGGCGGCGACATGGGCGGCGGTGACATGGGTGGTGGTGACATGGGCGACATGGGCGGCGGGTTCGACCTCGGGTTCTAGCAGCACCGCCGGGGTCCGCGCACCGGATCCGGGCCCTGCCTGAGTCGGGCCCTGCCTGAGTCGGGCCCTGCCTAGTCACCGGGCTGGCAGGTCGGACACCAGTACAGGTTCCGGCCTGCCAGTTCCGTGTGCGCCACGGGCGTGCCGCACACCAGGCACGGTTGTCCGGTGCGCCGGTAGACGTAGACCTCGCCGCCGTGCCGGTCGTTGCGCGGGGCGCGGCCGGTCACCTCCGGCCGGTGTTCGTACTCGACGGTGTCGATCCGCCCGACCCGCACACCCTCGCGCATGAGCCGCCGCAGATCCGCCCACACCGCATCCCACCGGGACCGCCCGAGTGAACGCCCGGGCAGCAGGGGCGCGATCCCCTGCCGGAACAGCACCTCCGCGCGGTAGACGTTGCCCACCCCCGCGACGACCGTCTGATCCATCAACAACGCCGCCACCGACGTCCGCGACCGGTCCACCCGGGCGAATCCCCGGTCCGGATCGGCGTCGTCCCGCAGCGGGTCGGGTCCCAGCCGGTCCTTGATCCCGTCCGCCTCCGCGGCGGTGAGCAGTTCGCACCGGTTCGGCCCGCGCAGGTCCGTCCCGTGTGTCCCGCCGAGCAGGCGCATCCGGACCTTTCCCACCGGCTCCTCGTCGGGCAGCGGGAACTCGGTGAACCCGCCGTACAGTCCGAGGTGGACGTGGACGGTCCCGTGTGGACCGTAGTGGTGGAACAGGTGCTTACCGTGCGCCTCGGTCGCGGTCATCGTGCGCCCGTCGAGCGCGGCCGCTTCGGCGGCGAAGCGGCCCTGTGGGCTGGACACCGCCACCGGTGCGCCGACATAGCGGCGGCGGTGCAGCAGCGCGAGGCGGTGGAGGGTGTGCCCCTCGGGCATCAGGCCCCCGGCAGCGCGGGGGGAACGCCGGTGCGCTCGAACTCGCTGATCTGGCCCACCCTGCGGGTGTGCCGCTCGTCGTCCGACGGCGGTGTGGCCAGAAACGCGTCCACGATCCGCGCCGCGTCCCCGGCGGAGTGCATCCGCGCGCCGATCCCGATCAGCTGGGCGTGGTTGTGCTCCCGCGTCAGGGTCGCGGTCTCCTCGCTCCAGGCCAGGCCCGCCCGGGCCCCGGGGACCTTGTTCGCCGCGATCTGCTCGCCGTTGCCGGAGCCGCCGACCACGACGCCGAGGCTGCCCTCGTCGGCCACCACCCGGCGGGCCGTCTCGACGCAGAACGCCGGATAGTCGTCGGCGGCGTCGTAGACGTGTGGCCCGACGTCGGTCACCTCGTGCCCCTGCTCCCGCAGGTGGGTGACGAGATGGTTCTTCAGTTCGTAACCGGCATGGTCGGATCCCAGGTAGACACGCACAGCCTCCGAGTGTGCCATCGCGGTCCGCCCCGGCCGCAGGCACCCGCCGTGTCACACTCGGCGGGGAACCGGGTGCCGCACCCGCGGCACGGCGCGCACGGTCGAACACGGCGGGAGGCGGGGTGGACGGCTGGTCCGAGGTCGGCGACGGGGTGTTCGTCGGCCGTTACCGGGAGTGGGACCTCACGGTCGGACTCGTGCTCGGCGACACGGGATGCCTGGTCGTGGACACCCGCGCGGACCGCGCGCAGGGCGCCGAGCTGGCCTCCGCCGTGCGGGCGGTGACACCGCTGCCGTGGACGGTGCTGCTCACCCACCACCACTTCGACCACTGTCTCGGCCTGCCCGCGTTCCTGCCCTGCCCGGTGTGGGCGCACGAACGGTGTGCGGCGCACCTGCGCGCACCCGGCGGGGACGCGGCGGTGCCCGACCACCCGCTGACCGGGCACGCCGCGGTCGACCTCGGCGGACGGCGGGTGCGACTGCACCACCCGGGTCCGGCGCACACGGACAACGACGTGCTGGCGCATGTCCCCGACGCCGGGGTCGTCTTCGCCGGGGATCTCGTCGAGCACGTGCCGGGCGGGTCGTTCAGCGCCGAGTCGTTCGAGGACGTCACCCACCTGGCGCAGTGGCCGGCGGCGCTGGACGCGCTGCTCGCGCTCGCGCCGCGCGTCGTGGTGCCCGGACACGGCGACCCGGTCGGGCCGGATTTCGTCGCGTCCGCGCGGGACGAGCTGGCCGCGCTGATACACCTGCGGCGTGAACGGGACTCCGGCGCCCTGACCACCGACGAGGCCGTGGCCCGGGCACCACTGCCCCCACCGGTGGCCGGGGCCGCGCTGCGGTGAGACCGGGCCCGCCGTGGCGCTCAGTCGAAGTTCAGCTCGCCGGTGCGGGTGCGCTTCAGCTCGAAGAAGTCCGGGTAGCTCGCCATCATGTAGGCGCCGTCGAACATCCGCACGGCGTCCTCATCCCGGGGGATGGAGCTGAGCACGGGGCCGAAGAAGGCGACGCCGTCGATGTGGATGGTCGGGGTTCCCACGTCCATCCCCACCGGGTCCATGCCTTCGTGGTGCCTCGCGCGCAACTCCGCGTCGTACTCGGTGGACCCGGCCGCCGCCAGCAGCTCCGCCGGGGCACCCACCTCGTCGAGGGCGTCCTTGAGCACCACCTCGACGTCCTTGACGTCCTGGTTGTGATAGCGCGTGCCGAAGGCGGTGTAGTAGTCCCGCAGCACCTGCTCACCGCTGTGCCGGGCCAGTGCCACCGCCACCCGCACGGGTCCCCACGCCCGTGCCATCAGATCGCGGTACTCGTCGGACAGGTCCCGCCCCTCGTTGAGCACCGCGAGGCTCATCACCCGGAACCGGAGGTCGATGTCACGGTGCCGCTCCACCTTGAGGATCCACCGTGAGGTGATCCACGCGAACGGGCACATCGGGTCGAAGTAGAAGTCGACGCGGGGCCGGGTGTCCTGTCCTGCTTCGAACATGCTCGCTCCTGGTTGGCGGTGGCGACCTTCGGCCGCGGTCGCCGATGGCGACCACCGGCCGCGGTCGCCGATTGCGACGTCCGGTCGCGGGTAGTCACTGACGTGCAACAGCGCCGGCGCCCAGGTTGTTCCCGTCGCCGAGCGCCGCCGCGCATGATTGGATCACCATCACACGCACCGCCCGTCCACGCCGGGACGGGCCCGTACCGACCGAGACGAAACCGACGACCAGCACAGAGGTGCCAGTGCCCGCCCCGAATCTCACCCGCGAGCAAGCCCGGCAGCGCGCCGACCTCCTCGAGGTCGAGTCCTACGACGTCGAACTCGACCTCACCGACGGCCGGGGCCGACCCGGCGAGCGGACCTTCGACTCCACGACGACGATCCGGTTCGCCGCCACGCGGCCGGGCGAGAAGTCGTGGGTGGACGTCGTGGCCGAGAATGTCCACTCGGCCGTGCTCAACGGCCGGGAACTCGACGTCTCCGACTATGTCGAGGACACCGGCATCATCCTGCCGGACCTGGCCGCGTCGAACGAGCTCGTCGTCCGTGCCGACTGCCGGTACATGAACACGGGTGAGGGCCTGCACCGGTTCGTCGACCCGGTCGACGACGGGGTGTACCTCTACACCCAGTTCGAGACGGCCGACGCCAAGCGCATGTTCGCCTGCTTCGACCAGCCGGACCTCAAGGCCGTCCACCGGCTCACCGTGCTCGCCCCCCGGGACTGGACGATCGTGTCGAACGCCCTCGTGGAGTCCACCGAGGACACCCCGGAGGGGGCCGTGCGCACGGTGTTCGCCCCCTCCGAACGGATCTCCACCTACCTGGTCGCGCTGATCGCCGGGCCGTACGCCGAGTGGCGGGACACCTACAGCGACGCCCACCGCACCATCCCGCTCGGCCTGTACTGCCGCGCCTCGCTGGCCGAATACATGGACGCCGACCGGCTGTTCACCGAGACGAAGCAGGGATTCGGCTTCTACCACGCCAACTTCGGGGTGCCGTACCCGTTCCAGAAGTACGACCAGTTGTTCGTCCCCGAGTTCAACGCCGGGGCGATGGAGAACGCGGGCGCGGTCACGTTCCTGGAGGACTACGTCTTCCGCAGCCGCGTCACCCGGTACGCCTACGAACGCCGCGCCGAGACACTGCTGCACGAGATGGCGCACATGTGGTTCGGCGACCTGGTGACCATGCGGTGGTGGGACGACCTGTGGCTGAACGAGTCGTTCGCCACCTTCGCGAGTGTGCTCGCGCAGGCCGAGGCCACCGAGTACACCGGGGCCTGGACCAGCTTCGCCAACATCGAGAAGTCCTGGGCCTACCGGCAGGACCAGCTGCCCTCCACACACCCGATCGCCGCCGACATCGTGGACCTGCACGCGGTCGAGGTGAACTTCGACGGCATCACCTACGCCAAGGGCGCGAGCGTGCTCAAGCAGCTGGTGGCCTACGTGGGGCTGGAGAACTTCCTCTCCGGGTTGAAGGTCTACTTCGACCGGCACGCCTGGGACAACGCCACGCTGGCGGACCTGCTCACCGCCCTGGAGGAGGCCTCCGGACGGGACCTGTCCTGGTGGAGCTCCCAGTGGCTGGAGACCACCGGGCTGAACAGCCTGCGCCCCCGGTTCGAGGTGGACTCCGCGGGTCGCTACTCGGCCTTCGCCGTCCTGCAGGGCGGCGCGAAACCCGGTGCGGGCGAGCTGCGCACGCACCGGGTCGCCGTCGGGGTCTACGACGACGACGGTGCCGGCAAGCTCGTGCGCACCCACCGCGTCGAGCTCGACGTCGACGGCGAGCGCACGGAGGTGGACGACCTCGTCGGTGTGCCCGCGGGCAGCCTGGTGCTGGTCAACGACGACGACCTCACCTACTGCACGATGCGACTGGACAGTGACTCGCTGGTCACCCTGGTGGACCGGATCGCCGACGTCACCGAGCCGCTGCCGCGGACGTTGTGCTGGTCGGCGGCGTGGGAGATGACCCGCGAGGCCGAGCTGAAGGCCCGCGACTTCGTCACCCTCGTCCAGCGCGGCATCGTGGCCGAGACGGAGGTCGGCGTGGTGCAGCGGCTGCTGCTGCAGGCCCAGACCGCGCTGAACTCCTACGCCGACCCGGCGTGGGCCCGCGACCACGGCTGGCCCGGCTTCACCGCGCGACTGCTGGAGCTGGCCCGCGCGGCCGAGCCGGGCTCGGACCACCAGCTCGCGTTCGTCAACTCGCTGACCGGATCGGTCCTCGAACCGGCGGTGCTGGACGTCCTGGCGGGCTGGCTGGACGGTTCCGCACCGCTGCCCGGGCTGACGGTGGACACCGACCTGCGGTGGCGGTTGCTGCACGCACTGGTCGCCCACGGCCGCGCCGCGGACACCGAGATCGACGCCGAGCGGGAACGGGACGACACCGCGGCCGGACGCCGGCACGCGGAACGGGCCCGGGCGCTGCGGCCCGACCCGGAGGCGAAGGCCGCGGCCTGGAACCGGGCGGTCTACGACGACGAGTCCCCCAACGCGGTGAACGAGGCGATCATCGCGGGGTTCTCCCACCCGGCGCAGAAGCATCTGCTCACCGACTACACCGCGAGCTACTTCGCCGTGCTCGACGAGGTGTGGGCACGGCGCTCCAGCGAGCGGGCGCAGCCCACGGTGGTGGGGCTGTACCCGTCCTGGGAGGTATCCCGGGACGGCATCGCGGCAGCCGACGCCTGGCTGGAGGACGCCCACCCCGCGGCGCTGCGCCGCCTGGTCACCGAGGGCCGGGCGGGCGTGGTCCGCGCCCTGGCCGCCCGCGAGTTCGACCAGAGCTGACCGACCCGGCCACCCGACAGGGTGAACCGTGAAGGACCCCTTCCCTGCCCTGAACGCCGTGAAGGCCCCCTTCGCTGCATTGAACGCAGGGAAGGGGGCCTTCGCGGCGCAACGACGTGGGTGCGGGGTCAGCGGCGGGGTGGTGGGCCCGCCTGGTCGGCCATCATGCGCAGGCCGCCGATCAGGCCGCCGAGGAGGTCGCCCTCCTTGAAGGAGGCGGCCATGCTCATGACGGCCAGCTTGCAGCCGCGGTCGGACAGCCGTGGCACGGCGTCGGCACCGGTGACGACCTCGACCACGCGCTCACCGGGGGACACGGCGATCAGCACCGCGTCGTCCCCCGCCGCACCGAGGGAATCGTGCAGCTGCTCCGCGCCCGCCCGGCTGTCCTCGCCGAGCTCACCGAGATAGATGCTGAAGTCGAGTTCGGTCTCACGGCTGGCCAGGGTCAACGCCTCGTCCAACCGGGCGAGCTGCGCCGTGCTGAATGGTCCGGACGGAGTACTGGGCTCGTACATCTGCGCCACGGACACTCGGCCACTCGCGGTGACCGCGGCGCCGGGCTCGCGGGACGTGCCTTCCAGGCCCGTCGACCCGGGCAGCCGCGCCGCCACGGGGTCGCGGGTCGACTCACCAGTTGCCACGGGCACCTCCGCGCGCTGTCGACGGGGCCGATTTCCCGGCCTCCGTGTGCCGTTCACCGGCACCTTCCGGGTTGGCCGCCCACCACACCGGTGGGTGGTCCCACGGCTGTCCCGGCCGGTACCTGGGCCTGCTCGCGAACTTGGACCGCAGCGTCACCAGCGCGAAGAAGGCATAGATCGCCACCGGTATCGCCACGAAGACCAGGGTCGTCTCGAGGATGCTCACCCGCCGCAGGGTAGCCGACCGGGTCCGGGCACGCCGCACCAGTCGGGTGAAACCGTACGTCCGGCAGGCGACGCTCCGGTCCCTTCTCCCCCGCTTGCCACGGCGGCCCTCCCACGTTGAGGCGAAAGCATTCTCGCGAAAGGTTGCAATTCAACGTACGTGCGGGCGCACGGAACGCAACGGTCTTGTTCCCCCCGGGGAGACCTCGTAGTTTTCACCTGGACGGACCTTGCGCCGTTCCCACTTCTGAGAAGATCACACAGCCGTCACGGGAGGACTCGTCATGCCCGGCACTCTGACCTCCGATTCGCCCACGCGCACCGTTGTTTCGTTTCCGGGGGACATCCCTTCGGTCACCGGAACGCGCGTCACGCGGGGTACGCGCGTCACCTGCGGTACCCGGGTGACCGCGGGAACCCGTGTGACGCGCGGTACACGGGTCACACGGGGCACGAGGGTGACGGCGGGCACGCGGGTCACCCGAGGCACCCGGGTGACGGCGGGCACGCGGGTCACCCGGGGAACCCGCGTCACCCGGGGAACCCGGGTCACCGTCTGACCGAGCCGCACGATCCCGGGTCCGCGCCGCCGTCGTCGGCGCGGACCCGGCTATGCCGCCGTGCTGCCGAGGTAACGCCGCCACAGCGGGTCGGCCTCCCCGGCGTGGTCCAGCAACCGCCAGTGTTGCCCCCGGGGTGCGTGCGGCACCACCCGCAGCCGCCAGCCGAGTTCGGCGAGCGACCGGTCGGCCTTGCGGTGGTTGCACCGGGTGCAGCACGCGACGCAGTTCTGCCACGAGTGCGCACCGCCCCGGCTGCGGGGCACGACATGGTCGACGGTCTCGGCGCGCGCCCCGCAGTAGGCGCAGCGGAACCGGTCCCGGTGCATCAACCCCGCCCGCGTCAGCGGCACCTGCGCCCGATACGGTACGCGCACGTAACTGCTGAGCCGGATGACCGACGGCACCTCCACCGTCCTCGTCGGGGAATGCAGGGTGAGACCGGTCGGGTCCTCGTGGACCACCTCGGCCTTGCCGCACACGACGAGCACGATCGCGCGGCGCAGCGGGAGTGCGGTCAACGGCTCGAAGGTCGCGTTGAGCAGCAGCACCCGCCTCCGGTGCGGGTTCGCGGGCGGCGTGGACGGCGCGGGACTCCCGGGGTCGCGCGGCCTCCGTTGCCCGGGCGCCCGCGGC
>NZ_KI912238.1:79804-90946 GCF_000231035.2 Saccharomonospora iraqiensis subsp. paurometabolica YIM 90007
GCCCCTCCCCACCGACCGGACCCGCCCCCGTCCGCGACGGGCGCGGGGTCGTCTCCGGCCGCGACGGGCACGGTGTCGCCTCCGGCGCCGGCCCGGACGGATCCCGGACCGGGACGCCGCGGGGGCCGGGTTGTCGGTCAGGCACTCGACCACCTCCACGGTGCAGCCTGCTCGAGTACCAGTCGACCACACACGGCACCCGGAACGCACGCGTGTTCTGGACGGAGTCGGCCCCGAGTACGGTTGCCCGGGGTACACACGACCGTCCGCGACACCGGAGATCACCCGATCGGGTCGGTGTCCCGGGCCCGGCCGCGACGAGCCCCGCCGAACGAACAGGCCCACACCGGAGGAAGGAGTACCCGGGACGTGACACAGTTTCCGACCCAGCCACCCGCGTGCGTCGAGGAGTCGGCGGGGTCCTGGTGCGCCCAGGTGTGGCGGGCCACGGGCAACGAGTGGCTGGCGACCTCGGCGGACTGGCTCGTGGCGAAACCGCTGCGCATCCTCCTGATCGTCCTCGGGGCCGTGCTGATCCGGCTGGTCGTCCGCAGGATCATCGACCGGCTGACCCGCATCGAGGACATCAACGGCAACGGCAGATTGCCCGCGCTGCTGAAGCCGATGCGCGAGCACGCCCCCGAGGTGCTCGGACCGGTGGTCCTGGAACGGCGACGGCAGCGGGCCCGCACCATCGGGTCGGTGCTGAAGTCGTTGACCAGTTTCGTGGTCTTCGGTCTGGCGTTCGTGCTGGTCCTGGGTGAGCTCGGGATCAACCTGGCACCGATCCTGGCCTCGGCGGGGATCGTCGGCGTCGCCGTCGGTTTCGGTGCGCAGAATCTCGTGCGCGACTTCCTCTCCGGGATCTTCATGATGCTGGAGGACCAGTACGGCGTCGGCGACGTCGTCGACGTCGGGGAGGCCGTCGGCACGATCGAGTCGGTGGGACTGCGGATCACGACGCTGCGCGATCTGAACGGGACGGTGTGGTACGTCCGCAACGGCGAGGTGCTCCGGGTCGGCAACTTCAGCCAGGGCTATGCCGTCGCCCTGGTGGACATCCCGGTCGGGTACAACGTCGACGTGCCCAAGACCACCGCGCTCATGCAGCAGGTGGCCGAGGAGGCCTCGGCGAGAGAGCCGATCGCGCCGGACGTGATGGAGCCGCCCGAGGTCCTCGGCGTCGAGACCGTCACCGCCGAGGGCATCCAGTTCCGGGCGACGATGAAGGTGCGCCCCGGCAGGCAGTGGGCCGTGCAACGGGCGCTGCGCGCGGAGATCATGCGTGCCCTGGAGCGGGAGGGCGTCGAACCGCCGTTGGGTCGGTTCTTCACCTCGGCACAGGCGCGCAACGGGGAGACCGGCACGGTCTGAGCCCGCGCCCGGAAGGCGGAACCGCCCCGGCCGGGACCACCGGCCCGCACGGCAGAATGGAGGCGTGGCTGACGTGAGCAGTGCCCCGACACCGGACCCCGGGACCTTCTACGACGCCGTGGGCGGCGAGGAGACGTTCCGCAGGATCGTCGCCCGGTTCTACGCCGAGGTGGCCGAGGACGAGGTCCTGCGTCCGCTGTATCCGGAACAGGATCTGGGCCCCGCCGAGGAACGGCTCCGGCTGTTCCTCATGCAGTACTGGGGCGGCCCGCACACCTACTCCGACCGGCGCGGCCACCCGCGCCTGCGGATGCGGCACATGCCGTTCAAGATCGGGCCGATCGAGCGGGACGCCTGGCTGCGGGCGATGCGGATCGCCGTGGACGAGTCCGGGATCGAGGAGCCCTACCGTTCCCAGCTCTGGCAGTACCTGGAGATGGCGGCGCACTCGCTGATGAACAGCTTCGAGTGACACGGGGCCGGGCCCGCCACCCACCCCGACGGGGAGAGTGGTGGGCCCGGCCCGTTCCCGGCGTGCGCCGGATCAGCGCCCGGGGGCCCTCAGTAGGAGGGCTGGGTCTGGGCGTTGAACTCGTCGAAGCGCACCGAGTTGGCCGGGGCGGTCCGCGGGTCGCGGATCGTCAGCACGTCGAGGCCCTTCTGGATGTCCGACGAGTAGATGTGGCCGTTGTAGTAGTACGCCGACCACGGCCCACCGATCATCAGGTTCTCGTCCGAGAGCGGGCCACGCTCCCAGTAGCCGATCTCGGTCGGGTTGTCCGAGTCGGTGAAGTCCCACACCGACACGCCGCCCTGGTACCAGGCCTGCACCATGATGTCGCGGCCCTGCACGGGGATCAGCGACCCGTTGTGCGCCACGCAGTTCTCCGTGTCCGCCTGGTGCCGCGGGATCTTGTAGTAGCTGCGGAACTCCAGTGCGCGGTCGTCACCGCGGCCGGTCAGGTCGTAGATGCCGTTCGCGCCGCGCTCGGGACCGACGTCGGCGTTGCAGGTGGCCATCCCGCCACCGCCCAGCTCGTCGGTGAACACGACCTTGCTGCCGTCGTTGTTGAACGTGGCACTGTGCCAGAACGCGAAGTTCTCGTTGTCCTGCACCCGGTCGATCACCCGCGGGTTCATCCGGTCGCTGATGTCCAGCAGCACCCCGTCACCCATGCAGGCGCCGGCCATCAGGTCCTTCTCCGGGTAGGCGGTCAGGTCGTGGCACCCGGTGGTCGCGCGGGTGTAGCCGTTGCCGGGGTTGCCACCGTCCGGGAACAACACCGGCTCGGACACCAGCTCGGCGTTCTCCGGGGTGTCCACCGGAACCTCGACGAGCGAGAGCTTGTCGTGCGGCGGCTGACAGTTCGGCAGCTCGGGCGCGGGCGAGTACGACGACACGTACAGCAGCACGGAGTCGCGCTCGGGCGCGGGCACCATGGTGTGGGTGTGCGAGCCGCAGTCGGTGCGCACCGCCGAGACGTACTCGGGCGAGGTCAGGTCGCTGATGTCGAAGACCTTGATGCCCTCCCACGAGCCCGCGTCCGCCGCCGAGGCCGGCTCGCTGGAGCAGGAGGCGTCCGAACGGGCGTAGTCGGTGCTCAGGAACAGCAGGTCACCGGAGACGGACACGTCGTTCTGCCCGCCCGGGCACAGCACCTGGCTCACGATGCGCGGCTTGTGCGGTTTGCTCACGTCGTAGACGACGAACCCGTCGTAGTTGCCGACGATCGCGTGGTCGTCGGTGAAGGCGATGTCGGTGCCGTAGGCGCTCTGCGTGTCGAACGGCGCCTGCTTCGGGATGTTGGCCCGCTGCTGCATGTTCTTGCTGTGCACGACCTCGTCGACATCGGGGATGTCGTCCTGCGCCACGGCCGCGGGGGCGCCGACCCCCGCGAAGGCCAGCGCCGTCACCCCGGCGACGATCGTGCCGAACCGTCCACGTCTGCGTGTTCTCACTGCGACGCACTCCTTCCCACCGCTGTTCGGCGAGTGGCAATTGTCGGTGCGGCCGGTCGCGGGGCGATAGCGACGAACGGAGGGTTCTTCGCAGTGAAACCGGCGTGGATCTTGACGCGGGCTTCCGACCGGCGGTTCGCTGACCGGCATGCGAGGTGCTTCGAGAGCGGGCATGCCGTTCCTGGCCGTCGTCGTGGCGGTCGGACTGGCCGGGTGTACGGGGGATGCGGGGACCGGTGCGGACGCCGGAGGCACCGCTCCCGGCGTGATCGTGCCGGGCGGCCCGGGGGAATCCGCGCGGACGGTGGAGCCCGGCAGCGCGACCGGACAGCGTCAACTGGTCGAGGTCACCGAGGCCGACATCCGCTACATGCGCATGATGATCCCGCATCACGAGCAGGCGGTGACGATGACCGACCTGGTGCCCGACCGGGTCCACGACGACGCGGTCGCG
Source organism: Saccharomonospora iraqiensis subsp. paurometabolica YIM 90007 (assembly GCF_000231035.2). Taxonomy (GTDB): domain Bacteria; phylum Actinomycetota; class Actinomycetes; order Mycobacteriales; family Pseudonocardiaceae; genus Saccharomonospora; species Saccharomonospora paurometabolica. Next base: position 83,592 of record NZ_KI912238.1, read on the forward strand.
TCCCTGGCCGAGCGGATCGCGGTCACCCAGGCCGGGGAGATCGACGCCATGCAGGCCTGGCTGGACCGCAACGCCCCCGAGGGCGGCGACGGACAGGACCACGCGCACGGCCGGATGCCGGGCATGGCCACGCCGGAGCAGCTCGACGCCCTGCGTGCCGCGGAGGGGGCGGAGTTCGACCGGCTGTTCCTCGAACTCATGATCACCCACCACGAGGGCGCGCTGACCATGGCGGAGAACTACCTACCGGACGGGGTGGAGCCGAACGCGCTGCACATGGCGCAGGAAGTGATCACCACCCAGACCGCCGAGATCGAGACCATGAACGGGATGCTCGACGGATGACCGGTGGCCCGTGGCCGGCTCAGACCAGCAGCGGCAGCAGGGCGTGCCTGCGGCGCAGCACCGCGCCGTAGCGGGCGTCCAGCCGCAACCACCCGCCGGTGGCCGAGACCCGCACCACGTCGTCGGTGAGTGCGGAATCCACGAACCCCATGCCGGACAGCGCGAACAGGCACCGCATCGGCACCCCCACCTCGAGGTCCGCACCGGACACCGTGAGCACGGTCTGGTCCATCAACGACGCGGGCGGGGTGCCCTGGGGCCCCACGTTCTCCCGGGCGAGCGTCACACCGCGGTCGGCCAGTTCGGCGACGACGCCCACCGGGAGATCGTCCACCGCCCGCCAGTCGGCGCCTCCGTGGGTCGGCAGTTCCGACCGCCAGAGCAGGTCCCGCGACGGCCCGGGGTCCATCGACTCACCGGGGGTGACGGTCAGCGCGGCGAGCAGTTCGTTGCCGGAGACACTGATGTCGCCGGGTTCCACCGCACCGGCGACGGCCCGGGTGACGAGCACCTCGAACGGCGTCGACACCCAGGCCTCCAGCACGTCCGCCGTGCGCATCCGCAGCCGCACGACGGCCTGCCCGTCGAGTCGCACCGCCCGCGCGACGAACGCGGCGAGGCTGTCCCGGTCCGCGGGATCGGCGATACGCAGTTCGGTCACGCTGGGTTCTCCTCGACGGGCTCCGTCACGCTGGTTGTCCGCTCGGGATGTACTCGGCCAGAAACGCCCGCTCGGTGGGAGTGAGCCGCCGCGGCCGGTTCCTGCCCACATCGTACGGAGCGAGCACGGTCGTGGCGGTCGCGGCCACGGGATCGCTCTCGCCCGGCCCGGTGTGCACCGTGTATCCCAGCGTGAACGAGGCGTTGCGCAACTCGGTGAGCACCATCCCCACCCGGACGTCCCGGCCGTCGACGACGATCGGCGTGCGGTAGTCCACCGACAGCCGCACCACGACGATGCCGCGGGCGAACTCCCCCAGGGCGGGACCGTCCGCGCCGGAGCCGGAGCCGTCCCCGCCGTCGTCCCGGGTCCCGGCACCGGCACCGCCGCCGAACAGCAGCGGCACCCGCGCCTCCTCCAGCACCGTCACGAGCCGGGCGTGGTTGACGTGCCCGAAGGCGTCCATGTCCGACCACCGCGGACGCACGTGGGCCACGTACTCACCCATACCGACTCCTCCCCCGGCGCGCACCGGCGCACGCCGGAACCCACCGGCGTGCGCGTTCTCAGCGCACCGTACCCCGGATCTGCCGCGCGGCCACCGAGAGTGTGGCGAGATCGATCCGGCCCGACCGTTCGATCTCGTCGAGGGTGACCCGGGCCCGGGCCAGCCGGGAGGAGTTGGCCTGTTCCCACTGCGCGATCCGGTCGGCGGCGCTGTCGCCGGGTTCGCTCTGCCACAGCGCGTCCAGCGTGATCGCCCGCAGGGAGGAGTACAGGTCGTCCCGCAGCGCGAGCCGGGCGAGGGCGTGCCAGCGGTTGCCCCTCTCCAGCTCGTTCACCGAGCGCAGCATCCGGTCCATGCCGAGGTGGTCGGACACCGCGTAGTACAGCTCGGCGGTCTCGGCGAGACCACGCTGGTCGGTGGGCCCGCCCTGCTGCTCCGCCAGTTCCGCCACCTCGGCGATGTCCAGCAGGGAGTAGCTGGGCAGCAACAGCGACACGCGCCGGGCGAGCCCGTCCGGAACCCCCTGCGCGGTGAGGGCATCGGTCTCCCGGCGGACCACGTCGGCGTCCTCGCCGCGCAGCAGGTCGCCCAGCACGGGCGCCAGCCCGGTCACGGCATCGGTGAAGCGGTGCCGCTCCGCGGCGACCGCGAGCGGCTGCGGGCGGTTGGTCAGGAACCACCGCGCCGCCCGGTCGAGCAGGCGCCGGGTCTGCAGCACCATCGCGTCGGTGGTGTCGGTGGGCACGAGGTTGTCCAGCTCGGCGATCGCGGCCCATACCGCGTGCAGGTCGTACACGCCGGTGACCACGGAATACGCCCGCACCGCGTCGGTGGCGGTGGCGTTGAGCTCCTCGGCCAGGCGGAACGCGTAGGAGATCCCCGCACCGTCGACGACCTCGTTGACCAGCAGGGTCGTGGTGATCTGCCGCCGCAGCGGGTGCCTGCCGAGCGCCGTGCCGTAGTCCCGGCGCAGCGGCTCGGGGAAGTACTCCGGCAGCCTGCCCGCGAACACCTCGGCGTCCGGCAGGTCCCCGGCCAGCAGCTCGTCGTTGAGGTCGAGCTTGACGTGCGCGAGCAGGGTGGCCAGCTCCGGGGAGGACAACCCCTCCGCGGCGTTCTCCAGTTCGGTGAACCCGGCGTCGTCGGGCAGGGCCTCCAGCTCGCGGTCGAGCGCGCCCTTGGCCTCCAGCGCCGCGATCTGCCTGCGGTGCACCGACAGCATGGGTGCCGCGTGCGCCCGGCCGACCCCGAGCACGGTGTTCTGCCGGTAGTTGTCGGCCAGGACCAGATCGCCGACCTCGTCGGTCATACTCTCCAGCAGCTCGTTGCGCGCGTCGGTGTCCAGATCCCCGCCGGCGACGAGCTCGTCCAGCATGATCTTGATGTTGACCTCGTGGTCGGAGCAGTCCACCCCGGCCGAGTTGTCCAGCGCGTCCGTGTTGATCCTGCCGCCGGTCCGGGCGTACTCGATGCGGCCCCGTTGGGTGAGGCCGAGGTTGCCGCCCTCCCCCACGACCCGGGTGCGCAGCTGCCCGCCGTCGACGCGGACCGCGTCGTTGGCCTTGTCGCCCACGTCGGCGTGGGTCTCGGTCTCCGCCTTGACGTAGGTTCCGATCCCGCCGTTCCACAGCAGATCCACCGGGGCGAGCAGGATGGCCCGCACCAGTTCCGCCGGGGACGCGCTGGTGACGTCCGCGTCGAGGCCCAGCGCCCGGCGCACCTGCGGGGTGACCGGCACGCTCTTCGCGCTGCGGGGGTAGATCCCGCCGCCCTCGCTGAGGACGGAGCGGTCGTAGTCCTCCCAGGACGACCGGGGCAGCCGGAACAGCCGCGCACGTTCGGCGTACGACGCGTCCGGGTCCGGGTCCGGGTCGAGGAACACGTGCAGGTGGTTGAAGGCGGCCACCAGACGGATGCGGTCGGACAGCAGCATGCCGTTACCGAAGACGTCCCCCGCCATGTCCCCGATGCCCACCACGGTGAACTCGTCGCGCCGCGTGTCCAGGCCGAGCTCGCGGAAGTGCCGCTTGACGCTCTCCCACGCACCCCGAGCGGTGATGCCCATCTCCTTGTGGTCGTACCCCTGGGAGCCGCCGGAGGCGAACGCGTCCCCGAGCCAGAACCCGTAGTCGGTCGCCACCTCGTTGGCGATGTCGGAGAACGTGGCCGTCCCCTTGTCGGCGGCCACGACCAGGTAGTTGTCGTCGCCGTCGTGCCGGACCACGTCCCGAGCCGGGACGGTGACGCCGTCGACGAGATTGTCCGTGAGGTCCAGCAGCCCGGAGATGAACATCCGGTAGCAGGCCACGCCCTCCCGGTGGTGCCGCTCCCGGTCGGTGCCCGGATCGCCGGTGGGCGCGGGCGGGTTCTTCACCACGAATCCGCCCTTGGCGCCGACCGGCACGATCACCGCGTTCTTCACCGCCTGCGCCTTGACCAGACCGAGGACCTCGGTGCGGAAGTCCTCCCGGCGGTCCGACCACCGCAGCCCACCCCGGGCGACCGCGCCGAACCGCAGATGCACACCCTCCACCCGGGGGGAACACACGAAGATCTCGTACGCCGGGCGCGGCTCCGGCAGGTCGGGGACCTGCTGCGGGTCGAGCTTGAGCGCGAGGTAGGGCCGCGGCGTGCCGTCGGTGTCGGTCACCCAGTGGTTGGTGCGCAGGGTCGCCACGATCACCGAGAGCAGCCTGCGCAGGATGCGGTCGGTGTCCAGGCTCGTCACCGCGTCGATCATGGTGCCGAGCTCGGCGACCCGGGTCTCGGTCTCCGCCTCCCGGGTGCCCGCGTCGCCCGCCGGGTCCAGCCGGAGCTCGAACAGCCGCACCAGTGCCGTGGTGATGTCGGTGTGGGTCAGCACGGCGCTCTCGATGTAGGCCTGCGAGTACGGCGTCCCGGCCTGCCGCAGGTACCGGGAGTACGCCCGGAGCACGGCGACCTGCCGCCAGGTCAGTCCGGCCCGCAGCACCAGCGCGTTCAACCCGTCGCTCTCGGCGTACCCGTGCCACACCGCGGCGAAGGCGGCCTGGAACCGCTCGCGGAGATCGTTCTCGGCCCACTCGTCGAGCTCGTCCAGCATCCGCGGTTCGATCCGCAGGCCGAAGTCGTAGATCAAGCAGCGGGTCCCGTCGGTGGTCTGCACCTCGTACGGGCGCTGGTCGATCACCTCGACCCCCATGTGCTGCAACATCGGCAGCAGCGCCGACAGGGTGACGCCCTCCCGCAGGTACAGCGTGAACCGGCGCTGTCCGGCGAGGGCGTCCGGGGGCACGTAGAACGCCATCGCCAGGTCGTCGGGTCCGCTCAGCGCCTCGAGCCGGCGCAGGTCGGCCAGTGCGGTGTCGGCCGGGAAGTCCTCCTTGTACGCCTCGGGGAACGCGGAGGCGTACCGCTGACCCAGTTCGGTGGCCGACTCCTCACCGGCGAGGGTGACGGCCTTGCCGTCCGCGGCGCGCGTCCTGCGCTCGGCGAGGATCGCCTCGACCATCGAGTCGTCCCAGGTACGTACCGCCTCGTTGAGGCGTTCCTGGATGTGCAGGGTGTCCGGTTCGGACGCCGTTCCCGGGGCCGTGTACACCGTGAAGTGGATCTGCGCGAGCAGGGTCTCGCCGAGGCGGGTGCTGTACTCCAGCCCGGTGCCCTCCAGCTCGTCGAGCAGCACGTCCTGCATCGCCAGGCGCGAGCGGGTGGTGTAGCGGTCGCGCGGCAGGAACACCAGGCAGGAGAAGAACCGTCCGTACGGATCGGTGCGCAGGAACAACCGCAGCCGCCGGTCCGCCAGCGTGATCGCCCCGGTGGCCGTGGCGTAGAGCGACTCGGAGTCGGCCGACAGCAGGTCGGCCAACGGCCAGTTCTGGAGGACCTCCAGCATCCGCCCGCCCGAGTACGACTCCAGCGGGAAACCCGCCCGGTGGATGACCTCCCGCACCCGGTGGTTGATCACCGGGATGTCCAGGACGTCCTCGTGCAGCGCCGAAGAGGTGAACATGCCGAGGAACCGGTGCTCCCCGGTGACCCGGCCGGTGTCGTCGAAGGTGCGCACGCCCACGTAGTACGGATGCACCGGACGGTGCACCGTGGACTGCGCGCTGGCGTGGGTGAGCACGAGCAGCGTCGCCGACGACACGGCGGACGCCGCCTCCGGCCCGCGGGTCAGGGCCCGCGCGGTGTCGCTGTCCTGGCGCAGCACGCCCAGGCCGGAGGCCAGCGCGGGGCGCAGCACGGCCCCGTCCGACTCCGGATCGGAGACCACCTCGTAGTGCCGGTAGCCGAGGAAGGTGAAGTGCCCCGCCGCCAGCCACGTCAGCAGATCCGCGGCCTCGTCGACGTCCCCGGCCGGCAGCGGGGGCGGGCACTCCCGCAGGCTCCCGGCCACGGTCCGGGCCTGCCGGGTCATCTTCTCGGCGTCCTCGACCACCTCGCGGACGTCGCCGAGCACCCGGATCAGCGCGTTCTCCAGGTCGCGGGTCCGGGACGGGTCACTGACCGGGTCGATCTCGAGGTACATGAAGGACTCGACCATCGCGCCCGGGGGCGGCTCGGCGACGTCCGCCTTCGGGTGCACCTGACGCAACGCACCGGTGACGTCCCTGCTCACCACCACGATCGGATGCAGGATGCGCTGCACCTGCACCCCGCTGCGGGACAACTCGGCGGCCACCGAGTCGACCAGGTACGGCATGTCGTCGGTCACGATCTGGACGACCGTGGCCTCGCGCGTCCACCCCGCACCCACCGCGCCGGGGTTGAACAGCCGGACCACCGGACGGCCCGGCACGCGTTGTCCGGCCAGGTCGAGATGCGCCCGGACCGCACCCACGATCTCGCCGGGGTCGTCGGAGAGGACCTCCTCGGCGGGCACGAGCCGGTAGTACAGCCGGATCAGGTCGGCGATGTCCGGCGCCTGCGCGGCGGCGGCCTCGACCAGCTGGTCGCGGAGATGGTCCGGATTGCGGGGTGCCGACGGGGACGTCGAGCGGGTCGGCGGTGCCGCCGTCGCGACCGTCCGCTGTGTGCTACCGGTTCGTGCCGGCACCCCGGCCGGGCTCCTGTCAGACAACGCCATTCTCCACAGTCCTCGCGTGACCACACTGTCGTGAGCGATACGGGCCACTCTGCCACGACCGTGGACGGCACGGGGGCGTGGGCGTCACCCTTCGCCGCGGTGTCTCCCGTTCACCCCGGAGTGGTGATCCCGGTCGTCGTCCACCCCGAGCTGTTTGACCAGCGCCGAGGCGCTGGAGGTCCCGGCCTGGTGCTCGGCCAGCGCACGGGCGAGCAGCTCCGCGAGCCCCGCGTCGGCGGGCGGATCGTCCCGGGGCGCCTCCGGTCCGGTGTCCCCCGTACGGGAACGGGGGGCCTCACCGGGCGACGGACCGTCCGACGGCACCGCCGACAACGTCACCGTCGCGGCCGGGTCGCCCGTGAAGTCGGCGCGGTCGGGCCCGCCCGCGCCGACTTCGGTATCGGCGCCGCCGGTGTCCGCGGCGGGTGGGCCGTCCCGGCCTGCCGCGTCGTCGACGAACCTCTCGACGTTGTCGACCGGAGCCAGCGACGGGGGCAGCTTCAGGCGGGGCAGCCAGGTCTCCTCCGCGGACGGGACGGTGTCCGGCGCGGGACGCTGCCGCGGGGGATCGTCGCCACCGCCCGGGGTGTTGTCCGCACCGCCCGCGGGTGCGGATTCCCCGGCGGCGCGCCGACCGCCGTGCGGGTTCCCGGACGGGACGCCGGGGGTTCCGTCCGCGGTTCCGTCGGTGGGTTCGTGCCCGTCGCCGTCCGCGGCCCGGCGTCTGCCCCCGGACGCACCGGGCGAGATGCCGAGCCGGTCCAGGACGGACC
>NZ_KI912238.1:91046-92166 GCF_000231035.2 Saccharomonospora iraqiensis subsp. paurometabolica YIM 90007
TGTCTGCTGTCCCGGGACCCGCTGCGCGGGCTCCGCCTCCGCCGGAGTCCGCCCCGCCGGGGGCTGTGCCGCCGGGTTCCCCCCGCCCGCGTCCTGCGCCGCGGGTTGCCGGGTGCCATCGCCGGCCGTGCCGTCGGAGGAGGCGGACGCGCCGCCCGCGTGGCGTTGCCGGGCGTGTTCCTGTGCCGCACGTGCCGTGGCCTCCGCCCCGGCCTGTGCCCCCTGCGCGGTGGTCGCCTGTGCCGCCGCGGCCACCACCTCGGCCAGGTCCACCGGCGCCTGTTCCCCCGCGCCGAACGCCCCGGTGAGCAGTGCCCGGGCCTGTCCGCTCACCCGGGTGTTCAGATGTTCCGCGGCCCTGGCCCGGTACAGGCACTGTGCCGCCTCGGCGGCCTCCCCGATGCGTTCCTCGAGGTGCGCCAGTTCCAGCCACAACCGGGAGGCCAGCGCGTAGAGACCGTGCCTGCCGGTGCTGTGCACCGCGTCCCGGAGGGTACGCGCCGCGGTCTCCGCCGACCCGTCGACCAGGTGCACCCGCGTGGCCACCGCCAGCCGCAGCCAGCCGAGCGGGGCCACGCTCGCGGCCCGTTCCGGCCCGGCCAACGCGGGTTCGGCGACCTCCAGCGCGGGCCCGACGTCGCCGCGGTCGAGCAGGGCGCAGACCAGTTCGAGGGTGAGCCGCACCCGGGCCAGGCCGCCGTCGGCACCGGTGTCCCGGAGATCGTCGAGGAAGCCGAGACCGGTGCGGGCGGCGTCGGCGGCGCCGACCAGGTCGCCGTGCCTGCGGCGGTGCGCCGACACCCCGACCCGCAGCAACGCCCGGGCCACCTGCTTGTCGTCCCCGGGCAGGCGGCCGTCGACGGAGATCAGCCGGTCGCCCTCCATGAGCACCCGGTCCAGTTCGACCTTGCGGCCGAACGTGCCCAGGCAGCCCACGAGGTGACACAGCGCCGTCGCCCGCTGCACCGACGAGAGCCCGTTCACGGTGAGCACCGGGCGCAACGCCGCCAGGCCGGTCAACGGTGCCCCCACCGACCGGGCACACACCGCCAGGTCGGTGCGCAGCTGAGCGGCGATCACCGGGTGCCGCGCGTCCTCGGCCGCCCGCAGCGCCGCGACC
>NZ_KI912238.1:92266-97480 GCF_000231035.2 Saccharomonospora iraqiensis subsp. paurometabolica YIM 90007
CGACCGCCCGGCCGACCGTGGACGCCCGGTGCCCCAGCCGGACCCGGGCGTGCACGACCAGGCTCTCCGCCCGCACCCACAGCTCGTTGTCCCCCGCCGACTCGGCCAGCGCGGCGGCGCGTTCACCGAGGATCAACGCGAGCTCGGGGGCCCGCACCTCGAGGGCGGTGGCGTGCTCGACGAGCCGGGCGATCGAACCCGGGCCCTCCTCGACGTCGTCGTGGGCAGCGGCTCGGCGGCCGTTGACCGCGCTCGCGTTGGTGTGCTCAGTGGCTACCACTGGGTCTCCCGCTCAACGTTGGCTCCGGGGGGCTCGGTCGTCGCCGGGCACTCGCCTCGTGCCGGCGGCACGCCACTCGTGTCAGTCGCGCGTCAGCTTGCGGTGCGTCACCCTGTGCGGCCGGGCGGCCTCCGCACCCAGCCGTTCGATCTTGTTCTTCTCGTAGCCCTCGAAGTTGCCCTCGAACCAGAACCACTTCGCCGGGTTCTCCTCGGTGCCCTCCCACGCGAGGATGTGGGTGGCCACGCGGTCCAGGAACCACCTGTCGTGCGAGATCACCACGGCGCAGCCGGGGAACTGTTCGAGCGCGTTCTCCAGCGAGCCGAGGGTCTCGACGTCGAGGTCGTTGGTGGGCTCGTCGAGCAGGATCAGGTTGCCGCCCTGTTTGAGGGTCATCGCCAGGTTGAGCCGGTTGCGCTCACCACCGGAGAGCACACCCGCGGGCTTTTGCTGGTCGGGGCCCTTGAAACCGAACGCGCTGACGTAGGCGCGGGAGGGCATCTCGACCTGGCCGACGTGGATGTAGTCGAGCCCGTCGGACACGACCTGCCACACCGTCTTCTCCGGGTCGATGCCCGCACGCTGCTGGTCGACGTAGGAGAGCTGGACGGTGTCGCCGACCTTGACGGTGCCGGAGTCGGCCTCCTCCAGACCCACGATCGTCTTGAACAGCGTCGTCTTGCCGACCCCGTTGGGGCCGATCACGCCGACGATGCCGTTGCGCGGCAGCGTGAAGGACAGGTCGTCGATCAGCAGCCGGTCGTCGAAGCCCTTGCGGAGGTTCTCCACCTCGACCACCACGTTGCCCAGGCGGGGCCCCGGCGGGATCTGGATCTCCTCGAAGTCCAGCTTCTTGCTCTTCTCCGCCTCGGCGGCCATCTCCTCGTACCGCTGCAGCCGCGAGCGGGACTTGGACTGCCGCGCCTTCGCGTTGGAGCGGACCCATTCCAGCTCGTTCTTCAGCCGCTTCGCGAGCTTGGCGTCCTTCTTGCCCTGGACCTCCAGGCGCTCGCGCTTCTTCTCCAGGTAGGTCGAGTAGTTGCCCTCGTAGCCCTCGACCCGGCCCCGGTCCAGCTCCATGATCCATTCCGCGACGTTGTCCAGGAAGTACCTGTCGTGGGTCACGGCGAGGACGGCACCCGGGTAGGTCGCCAGGAACTGCTCCAGCCAGAGCACACTCTCGGCGTCCAGGTGGTTGGTGGGCTCGTCCAGCAGCAACAGGTCCGGCCCCGACAGCAGCAGCTTGCACAGCGCCACCCGGCGGCGCTCACCGCCGGAGAGGTGGCTCACCGGCTCGTCCCCCGGGGGGCAGCGCAGCGCGTCCATCGCCTGTTCGAGCTGCGAGTCCAGCTCCCAGGCGTCGGCGTGGTCGAGGTCCTCCTGCAGCTTGCCCATTTCCTCCATCAGGGCGTCGCTGTAGTCGGTGGCCAGCTTCTCGGCGATCTCGTTGAAGCGGTCCAGCTTGACCTTGATCTCGCCGAGCCCCTCCTCCACGTTGCCGCGGACGGTCTTCTCCTCGTTCAGCGGCGGCTCCTGCTGGAGAATGCCGACGCTGGCCCCCGGCTGGATGAAGGCCTCCCCGTTGCTCGGTTGGTCGAGCCCAGCCATGATCTTCAGAACGGTGGACTTACCCGCACCGTTCGGTCCCACCACGCCGATCTTGGCGCCGGGGAAGAACGCGGTGCTGACGTCGTCGAGGATCACCTTGTCCCCGACGGTCTTGCGCACCTTTTTCATGGTGTAAATGAACTCGGCCATACTCCGATCGTAGAGCGAAGCCGACGACCTCATCACCCCGCCTCACCGATGGGCCACCGGTCGTGAGCACGGGCGCACCACGCGGAGACACCGGACGGCCGGACGCCCCCCGCCGCGGCGGAGGCGGAACCGCTGGGCACACGCGACACGGGTGGCCCGCCGCGGCGGCGACGGACCTCGGGCTGCCGCGATCGGGTGACCTATTCCACCCGGCGCCGCCCGTCCTGCTCGGCCATCTGCCGCAGCATCGCGTTGTAGGCGGCGAGTTCGGCGTCGCCCGTGGCGTCCTCCCGGCGGTCGCGTCGCCGGGCCTCGCGTTCGTCGGAACGGACCCACTGCACCAGCAACGCGATCATCACGATCAGTACGGGAATCTCCCCCGAGGCCCACGCGATACCACCGCCGAGCCGCTGGTCGGCGAGCAGGTCCTCCATCCAGGGCAGGTCGAGCGCCCGGTAGAACTCGGCCCCGATCACCGTCTGCATGTTCATCAGGATCACCCCGAAGAACGCGTGGAACGGCACCGACGCGAACAGCAGTCCCAGCCTGCCCAGCGGAGGCAGTCGGCGCGGGGCCGGGTCGACCCCGATCACCGGCCAGAAGAAGACGTAGCCCGCCAGCAGGAAGTGGGCGTTCATGGCGAGGTGGGCCCAGTGCTCGGACAGTGCGGCGTCGAACAGCCCGGAGAAGTACAGGCCGTAGAACGACCCGATGAACAGCACCAACGCCACGATCGGGTTGGTCAGCACCCGGGCGAGCCGGGAGTGCGTCAGCGCCAGCAGCCACTCCCGGGGCCCCGGGGGGGCGTCGCGCCCCGAGGGCGGCAGCGCCCGCAGTGCCAGCGTCACCGGCCCGCCCAGCACCAGCAGGATCGGGACCAGCATCGACAGCGACATGTGGTTGACCATGTGGACGCTGAACATGGCGGGCGAGTACCGGCCCAGGCCGGACGACGTCGACACCAACAGCGTCGCGCAGCCGAGCAGCCACGCCGCCGTGCGTCCCACCGGCCAGGCGTCCCCACGCCGGCGCAGCCTGCGCACCCCCAGCAGGTAGACCGCCGCGAGAACCACGGCGGCCGTGCCGTAGATCAGATCGAACCGCCAGTCGGCGATCAGCCGCAGCACGGTCGGCGCCCCGTGCAGGTCGTAGCCGATGAGCACCTCGGTGTTCGACGGCTCCGCGTAGACTTCCTGCGGCGGCGGGGTGCGGGACAACGCCGTGGCCAGTCCGAAGGTCACCAGCATGACCAGCACCTCGACGGCCGCGAGCCGCACGAGCGGCCCCGAGCCCCCGCTGTCGCGCAGCGCGCGCACGCTGCGCTGCCGGTGCTGGTGGCCGAACACGCCGAGCACGGCCAGCGCCACCACCTTGCCGAGCACCAGCAGGCCGTAGCGGGTGTCGAGGAGCTGGTCCGGTGCGACCCGCACCACGGCGTTGACCACCCCGGAGGCCGCGAGCACGATCCAGCACACCAGGGCCGTCCGGGAGAACCGGGAGGCCGCCAGCGGCAGGTGTGCCCCGCGCCGCCGGGCGTGGGTCAGCAGTGCGATCAGACCGCCGACCCAGAGCGCCGCGCCGATGAGGTGGTAGAAGAGGCTGTTGGTGGCCAGGTCGTGGGAACCGCCGCTGGCCGAGTGACCGGTGGCCGCGATCGGGAGGATGCCCGCGACCGAGCCGGAGAACAGCACGACGGTCCAGCGCCAGGACAGGACGAGCCGGCAGCCGATCGCCACCAGCAGTGCGATCCCGGCGGTGATCAGCCACGCCTTCGGCTGTTCGATCGCGCCGACGTAGTTGCCCAGCGCCTCGGGGTCGAGCACCTCGGTGAACGGCCGTCCCGCCCCGTCGGCGGCGACGAACAGCACCGAGGCGAGCGCGAAGAACAACCACACCCAGGCCGCCGCCCCGGCGGTGCGGACGGCCGCGTAGCCGTCGGCGGCGAGGAAGCCGGACTTCTGCGGGGGTACGAGGAACGCGGCCAGCAGCAGCGATCCGATACTCACGGCGGCGGCGAGGTCCGCCCCCACCCGCACCACGACGATGCCGTAGCGGGTGACGTCGCCCGGGTCGGTCAGCCCCGTGACCCCGTAGCTGAGGCCCCCGGACAACGCGACCAGCGCCACGGCGACGACGGTGGCCAGCAGCGCGCCGACCGCCAGCAGCGGGCCCATCGCGGGACGGCGCCGGGGGCGGGCGGGTGTGACCGGCTCGGCGGATTCGGCTTCCGTGGACACGCCCCCGAGAGTAGGCCGCCGCACACCCGGCCGGGTCAGCGAGGGCACCGGGTGTGGGGTGCCTCGCGCACCCGCACACCTACGCCGCCGGGATCGCCGCCGGACCGACCCGGACCTGTGGACAACTTTCACCCGTTCCGGGCACCAGACACGCACTGTCCACAGGTTTGTCCGTTCCGTGCTGACAGCGGTCCCGTCCCCGCGCATCGTGAGAGTCGCACCGCTCACGCGGCCCCGTCACCGGCAGGCCGGGACGGGACCGCCCGCACCGAGGGAGTTCGACCCGATGCACGACACCACTCCGATGCAGGACACCGCTGTCCCCGTCACCCGCGCACCCCGCGTCGTGCGGAACGCCCGCAGGCTCCGTGTCCCGGCCGTGACGGCGGCCGTCGCGGCGGTCGCCGTGGCCGCGGCTCCGGTGGCCGCGTCGGCTCCGGCATCCGGATCATCCGCGGGGCCGCCGACCGACCGGGACGGCGAGTGCCGGCAGGGCCAGTTCTGCGTCTGGAGCGGGGAGGACTACGGCGGCGAGCGGATCAGCTTCTCGCTGCGGAACACCAATCCGGAGAGTTGCGCAGCGCTCCCGGACGCGGCGGAGGGGATCGCCTTCGCGAACCGCATCGACCGGCACGTGACCGTCTACCAGGACCGGCACTGCGCCACCGAAGGCGACTTCAGCACCTATCCCGGTCCCGGCACGTTCGTGCCCCGCAGTCCGTACGTGGTGCGTGCGGTGAAGATCTGGGACTGACCTCGACCCGGACACCTCGGCCCACCCGGTCCCCGTCGCCGGGGTGTCCGTCCGGCCCGGATGCGTCCACCGCGGAGGGGAACGCGTGGTGGCCGTGTCCGGGGGCCGCGCCTGCCCCGACCGCGGCCCCCGCCGTGGGCAGCACCTCCCGCCCCGACGGCCCACGGCGGCCCCCGCCCCGCCCG
>NZ_KI912238.1:97580-97733 GCF_000231035.2 Saccharomonospora iraqiensis subsp. paurometabolica YIM 90007
TGGCTGGTCGGTGTCCCAGTAGGGGGAGTCCGGGTCGGGGCCGGTAGCTTCGCCGGGCCGGTCCCCGTCCCCGGATCTCGGCTCGGGGGTCTCCGGCTTGCGCCTGCGGCCCCCGGCCGGGGCCGCCGTGTCGCCACCGGGTGCGGGCACGGC
>NZ_KI912238.1:97833-107642 GCF_000231035.2 Saccharomonospora iraqiensis subsp. paurometabolica YIM 90007
CGGCCCCCGCCCGGCCTGGCCGACCTGTGCTCTCACTCACCTTCGGTGGGCATTTGGTCGCCAGGCCGGGTGAGGGGTGAAACGATCCGCCGGTATCGGACGATCAGACACATAGCGGCGACTAGGCTGTGGTCGAAGGTTGACCGCACACGGTCGCCGCCGGGCCCTCGTAGCTCAGCTGGATAGAGCAAGAGCCTTCTAATCTCTAGGTCGCAGGTTCGAGTCCTGCCGGGGGCACAGAACACCAGCGCACAGGCTCGGACCACCCCCTCCGCCGAAGGGGGTCAGTCCACAAACCGTCCAGAAGCGGTCCGCCTCACCCGCGTCGAGCGCATCCACGCCTTCGGTGACACCGCCTACCGCGTCGAGGTTGACGGCGAGTTCCTCGGCTGGGTCGGGGACTACCGGCCGTGCACAACCCGAGCGGCGAGGACGGCGCCGCCCAGTGGGAGGCCGACGGGCACCGCTCCCGCAAGGTCGCCGTGGACGCGCTGCTCGCCCAGGCGGTGGCCCGGTGAACCTGGTCGCCCGGTGGCTGCACAGCCCCGCCCGCGAGCGTCGCACCCGGGTCGACATCGCCGCCCGCATCGTCGCGTGGCCCGTGATCGCCGCCAGCCTGGTGATGATGGCGATCGGCTGGACCCGGCCCGAGATCCTCGACGACGGCGAGCGCCCGGTGCAGACGGGGCGCATGGAGGCCGCCTTGCCGGCCTGCGACTGGCAGACGGAGTACGAGCACACCCTGGCCGGGCTCGACGAGGACGGCTCCCGCTGGTCGCTGCGCACCGGGGCCGGCGGGAGACGTGGCACGGGCGCATGTGGGCCGAGCCGCTGCTGGTGATCCTCAACCGTGACGCGATCGACTGCGACGAGGTGCGCGACGTGGTGCTGCACGAGTGGATCCACCTCCAGCAGGCCCGCACCCACAACACGTGGGACGCGGTGCAGGCCGCCTACGGCGGGCAGCAGCAGGCCGAGATCGTCGCCGACTGCGGAGCGCGGCTACTCGGGTCGGAGCTGACCCCGTACCTCGACGAGGCGGGGCGCGGCTGCACCGCCGCCGAGCTCGACCACGCGCGGGCGCTCACCCAGCGCCAAGCCTCGTAACGCTCACCGTCCAGCAACGACCCGGACACGCCAGCTAACGAGCCGGTGATTCACGAAGAACTGGGGAAGGACCCCTGGAAGGAGAACACCTGTGAAGAACTTGAAGGCTGCCGCGGCTGTCGCCGCACTCACACTGCTTGCCGCGTGCTCCCCGCCCGACTCGGACGCGGACAGTTCGGGCGACGCGCCGAGCCTTCCCGCGACCGCCGCCCCCTCGACCGCGCCGGAGCAGGACGACGGTCCGGAGACGAACGAGCGCGGCCATCTCGTGAAGGAGCTGGGCGAGGAAGCCGGGGTGTACCCCCGGGGCGAAGGGCCGGATTCGCCGGGCGGCGTCACGTTCGCCATCGACAAGGTCGAGGTCGACCCGGCATGTCACGAGTTCGGCCAGGCGCCCGACGAGGGGCACACGCTGGTGCTGCACATGCGGGTCGCGACCGGTGACGACCGCGAGTTGGCGCAGCAGGCTTCCGGCGTGCTCAACCCGTTCAACTTCGCCGAGATCGGCGACGACGGGATCACGCGCCCGGCGCAGGTCGGTATGTGCACCGACCCGGCCCGCGGGCTACCTAACAACTTCGGCATGAACCAGCAGTACACAGGCGTGATCGAAATCGTCGTGCCGCAGGCCAGCGGCACGGTCGCGCTGACGACGCCCGTACCCAACGCCGGCGGCTGGGAGTGGACCTACTGACGGACACGCCCGCCGCTCCCATGACCCGCCGGGTCGGGGCTGACGCGCCTTCGGCCCGGCGCCAGTGAAGACCATCGAACGCAAGGAGAAAACCTTGGACACCACCGCCACCCAGCAGCGCAACGGGTTCGGGATTACCGCCCTGTGCCTGGCGATCGCCGGACTCGTGTTCGGGCTCGTTCCTCTGACCGGGTTCATCGCCGTCATCCTCGGCGCCCTGGCCCTTCTGTTTGGCTTGCTCGGCCTGGGGCGCGTGCGCCGCAGGGAGGCCACGAACAAGAAGATGGCCATCACTGCGTCCATCCTCGGCGCGGGTGCGCTCGCCCTGGGCGTGTGGGGTGTGACGATCGTGTTCAACACGGTCGAGGAGGTCGACAAGGAGTTCCAGCAGATCGAGCAGGAGATGCAGAACGAGTTCGGCCAGATCGAACAGGGCAGATGAGGGGCTGATCGCATGTCGAAGACACCGGACGGTCGGCAGGTCTACGTCTGCCCACGTGCGGCGGGAAGGGCACGCAGCAGCAGCCGCGGGCGGGTAGGAAGGGCAAGACCGAGTACGAGACCGTCGACTGTCGCACCTGTGACGGCAGCGGTCAGATCGTAAGAGGTCCGGTGTGAGCGACGAGGACGGCCAGGTGCGCGCGGTGTGCACCGGCTGCGGCGGCGACGGGCAGGTCGCCGAGCCCGAGCTCGCCGTGTTGAACGGCGTGGGGCAGACGGTGCTCACGCTGCGGCGGTGCCGCTGGTGCGACGGCGAGGGCCGCCGGCCGATGCACCCGCCGCTCTAAACCAGCTTTCACGCAGCTCTGACCGAGACACGAAGAGGCCCCCCGGCACCACGATCGGTGCCGGGGGCCTTTTGCATGCATGCTCACCAGCATGCCAGTTGGCATGCTCACTCGCGGCGGGCGACGAACGTCCCGGTGATGAGCTTGGTGTGGACCAGGCCGCGTTGCCGGAGGGTCGCCAGCGCGCGGCGGGCCGTGCCGAGCGACACGCCCCACACGTCCCCCGCCTCCCGTTCGGCGGGCAACCGCAACCCGGGCGCCGGCTCGCCGGACTCGATCAGCGACTGAGCTGAACACCGGCACACGCCCGTGCCGTGGTCACCGGTTTCGCGACCACCTGTGCGGCGTCGACGACGAGCGACGTGGCGTACGCCCCCAGCACCGTGAAGCCGAGAACGTCGTCGCCCGGTGCGAGCCCGGTGACGCCGGGCCCCACACGGAGGAGCCCGGGTCTCGCGGATGCACTGGGTGGCGAGCGGGTATCTGCTCGCACTGGCCGCGGTCGTGCCGACGATGGCGTGGCTGGTGCACCGGCTCGGTGTGCGCACGGTATGGCCGCCCCGACGGACCGACGACTGATCCGCGTGCGTCCCGGTCCTCCGCCCGCGGGAGGGCATCACAGCCCCCCGCCCCACCCCTGCCAGTCTTCGTCACAGTCGGGGAGAAGATAATACGACTTTCCCGCGCGGAAACGGTATCTCGCCCCCGCAGCATCCCGGTAGTCCACCTCAATATGTTCCACTCCTGCGTGACGATTCTCGGCCCGCAGCCCGACAACCAGCCACCACGTCTCCCCCGGCTCGATGACCGCCCCCTCGGCCGGAATCCGTTGATCCCAGGCCGGGCCGGTGTTCACCTCCGACTCCGGCGGATACGCCGCACCACTGGCCGTCCCGTTCTCCGGCGTGAGAACCGCATCGACGAGCCGCATCCCCCGCGCTCCCACCAGCGACACACCGGTGATCGTCACCGGAACCCGCCCCTGCTCGTGCATCAGAGGCCCGACATTCCCGGCGAAGGTCTCCCTCTCGTCCGCGAAAGGCGCGCATACGGCGCCGGACGGTTCGTCCGGGAAGTGTCCGAGAGGACGATCGAGGTACACCCGATCAGAGCAACCGCTGACGGCGAGCAACACTGCCATCAATACGACTCCACACGACGCACACCGCGCCCGTATCACGAGGTTAGCACTCCATCATTTCCAATTCATCGAACCTTGTCATACTCCGAAAGGTCTTTTGTGCCCTTCGTTTTGTGGGTCATGCGTCGGGCCAGGGATTGCGACAGTCCGGAAGGTGAAACCGTGACGTTCCGGTACGGGCACGGTACGGGGTGCCATCCGAATCCCGGTGGTCCAACCGGAACCGTTCGACTTCCGCGCGGCGGATCTCGGCCCGCAGTCCGATGACGAACCACCACGTCTCCACCGGCTCAATCGTCGCTCCTTCAGCGGGAACACGCCGCTCCCGGGTGGGTCTTGCACTACGAGGACACCGGAATCATTGGGGGAAGAAGGGTCAGCCTGTGTCCCGCACACTGCGCGCCCGCCCGACATAAACTCGAACTCGTGAGCGGCTGACTGGGAGAATCCGGTGCGGGTCGACAGGTTGAACCCGTTGTAACGGCCCTGCCGGGGAAACTGGATCTCGCTGCTCGGATATCGGTCGACGGTGTGACTCGCGCTGGAGCCGTATCCCGAGTCGACCGCGACCCCGCTGGTGTCGGCGTTGACGCGGTGGATGAGTCTTGCCCACACACACCGGTGGTCTTGACGAAGATGGCGCCCACGTTGGTCCACTGTGTGCCGAGATTCTCGTCGTACCGGGCGGTGTGGCCACCAAAGGTGGCATCCTGGGGCGCGGCGGCTGCTTGCTCCTCGGTCTGCAACGACTCCCGCTAACTCATCGGGGTCAGCTCCAGGTCGGCGTTCGCCGGCAGGCTCGACTTGCGGTCCTCTCCGGCCAGAGCCGCTTCGGCTCCCGCACCGCCCGTGGCCTCGTCCGGGGACAGACTGGCCTCCTCCACGGCCGTCCCGTCGGCGGTCGTGGCCCTGAGGCTGACATCCATCGTCCGCCCGTCCCGGGCGAACCGGGACAGGTCGATGTCCGGATCGACGCGCATCTCGTAGGTGCCGTCCGCGTCGGTGGTGGTGCGGCCGACCGGGGTGAGGTCGAAGGTGTCTCCCTCCTCCAGAGCGGCCATCTTCTCGCTGTCGGGGTAGGCCAGCACCTCCACGGTGGCATCCGCGGCCGGGGTGTCGCCGTCGGAGCGGGTGACCGTGCCCGCGGTCACCACCGGGGTGTTCAGGTCGCGGGCGTCGGTGAGCGCGGCCGACTCCGGCGACGGCTCCTCGGAACAGGCAGCGGTCGGAAGCAGGCCCAGCGTCATCACCGTGACCGCGCCGCAGGCGAGACGGGATCGTGTTCGTTTCGCGTAGATGGGTTTCCCTCTCCGGGCAGGCGCGCCATACCTCGCAGCATCCGGTCCCCAGTCGCTGTCAGTAACAGATCGTGACGCTACGGACGGCCCCGGCGACGCGCAACCATCGATCGTTGCTCCCGCCCGGGCCGCATCGGAAGGCCCCCGACCTCGGGGCCACCCTGAGCAACTTCCTGAAAGATTCTGCAAACTCTTGCACGCGCCCCGTCCCGCTGGCTACGGTTCGCTGCCGATCCCGGTCTCAGCGAGGAGAGCGCATGAAACGGATTAACAGCATCGCGGCGCTGGCCGCGGCCACCACACTCGTCGCCACCGCGTGCGGTGGCGGAGGTGCGAGCGACGCCGAGGCGCGGGTGGCCGAGGCGGTCGAGCAGGCCCGGCAGGACCCGCAGTCCGTGTCCGGCACGGTGACCTGGTGGGACACCTCGGACGCGACCAACGAGGCTCCCGCGTTCCAGGAACTGGTCTCCCGGTTCGAGGACGAGTACCCGAACATCGACGTCGAGTACGTCAACGTCCCGTTCGACGGCGCCGACGACAAGTTCAAGACCGCGGCGCAGAGCGGGGACGGCGCACCCGACGTGATGCGGGCCGACGTGGGCTGGACCCCCACGTTCGCCGCGCTCGGCTACCTGCAGCCGCTGGACGACACCCCGGCACTGTCCGGTTCCGATGATTACCTCTCGGTGCCGAAGGAAAGCAACGTCTACGAGGGACAGACGTACGGCGTTCCGGAGGTCACCGACACGCTCGGACTGCTCTACAACAAGGAACACTTCGAGCGCGCGGGCGTCGAAAAGCCACCGCAGACCTGGAGCGAACTGCACGAGACCGCGGAGAAGCTGGAATCCGAGATCGACGGCACGACCGGGTTCTTCGTCAACGCCGACTCGTACTTCCTGCTGCCGTTCGTCTACGGGCAGGGCGGCGACTACGTGGACATGGACGCCGAGAAGATCACCATCGACAGTCCCGAGGTGACCGCCGCGGTCGAGACCGCACAGGGCCTCACCGTCGACGGCGTCGGGACCACCGACACCAGTGCGAACAAGTACACGAACATGCAGAACGGCTTCAAGGACGGGTCGGTCAGCATGATCCTGAACGGCCCCTGGTCGGTGTCCGACGTGCTGTCCGGCGACGCCTTCTCCGACGCCGACAACCTCGGCGTCGCCCCGGTGCCCGCCGGTCCCGAGGGGCAGGGCGGCCCGGTCGGCGGGCACAACCTCACGATCTACGCCGGCACGCCCGACCTGGCCGCGTCGCTGCTGTTCGTCGAGTACCTCAACTCCGCCGAGAGCCAGGCGTACGTGGCCGAACAGAACAACACGCTGCCGACCCGCAAGTCGGTCTACGAGCGGCCCGAGGTGGCCGGGAACGAGGTGATCTCCGCCTTCGCCGATCCGGTCGAGCAGGCCGTGCCGCGGCCGCCCGCGCCGGGCGCCGGTGACCTCTACGACCTGTTCACGCCGTACTACGAGCGGATCCTCGGCGGCGACGCCTCCATCGCCGACGGGCTCGCCGAGGCACAGCGGGAGGCGGCCGGCGCGGTTCCGGGCTTCGAGTCATGACCTCGACGGTCACCAGTCCCCCGACCGGGGCGGCGCCGGCGCCGGCGCCGCCCCGGCGGCGGGGACGCCGGCTGTTCACCCGGCACTGGTACGCCTGGGCGATGGTGGCCCCGGTGGTCGCCGTGCTGGCCGTGCTGGTGCTCTACCCGTTGGCGCAGGGCATCCACCTGTCCCTGACCAACGCCAACGAGATGAACAGTGCCCGCACCATCGGGGCCAACGAGATCCCGGCGACGTACGACTTCGTCGGGCTGGACAATTACGTCGACATCCTCTCCGGCGCCGAGGGCACCTTCTACCCGAGACTGGTGTGGACTCTCGTGTGGACGGTCACCTGCGTGGTGCTGCACTACTCGATCGGCCTCGGGCTGGCGATGCTGCTCAACCGTGCGCTGCGCGGGCGCGGCCTGTACCGGATGCTGCTGATCCTGCCGTGGGCGGTGCCGCCGTTCGTGGCGGCGTTCGGCTGGCGGCTGATCCTCAACGACTCCGGCGGCGTGCTCAACGCCGTGCTGACCACGGTGGGCATCCCCGGGGTGGACTGGCTGGGACAGCCGTTCGCGGCGAAGGTCTCGGTCATCCTGGTCAACGTCTGGCTCGGGGTGCCGTTCATGATGGTCGCCCTGCTCGGCGGGTTGCAGACCGTGCCGCACGACCTCTACGAGGCGGCCGAGGTGGACGGCGCCTCACCGTGGCAGCGCTTCCGCGCCGTCACCCTGCCGGGGCTGCGGCCGGTGTCCGGCACGGTGATCCTGCTCGGCACGATCTGGACGTTCAACCAGTTCCCGGTGATCGCGATGCTCACCGGCGGTGGCCCGGGCGGAGCCACGAACATCCTGGTCACCGAGGCCTACGACCGGGCGTTCCAGGGTATCCGCGACTACGCCGGCGCGGCGACGTACGGCGCGATCATCGCCTCGATGCTCGTCGTGTTCGCGTTCTTCTACCGCCGCTGGCTGGACCGGCAGACGAGTGGGGTGGGCACATGAGCACTCCCGACACGCTGACCCGCCGCGCCCCGACACGGGGACGGCACACCCGCGGCCGAGGCGCCTCCACGGCACTGCACACGACGCTGGTCGCGGCGAGCGTGGTGGCGGTGTTCCCGGTGGCCTGGGTGGCCCTGACCTCCCTGAAGACCGACCGCGGCACCTGGACCCGACCCGGCGAGCTCGGCCCGCTCGGGCTGGACAACTACGCGCAGGTGCTCACCGAGACCCGGTTCGGCGTCTGGTTCGCCAACTCGCTGATCGTGGCCGCGGCGACCACGGTGGTGGCCGTGCTCATCTCCGCCACCGCGGGCTACGCCGCCTCCCGGATGCGGTTCCCGGGCCAGCGCCCGCTGATGTGGAGCTTCCTGATCACCCAGATGTTCCCGGCGGCGGTGCTGATCGTCCCGCTCTACAACGTGCTGTCCGGCCTGGGGCTGCTCAACTCCTACACCGGGCTGGTGCTCGCGGGCTGCACCGTCTCGGTGCCGTACTGCGCGTGGATGCTGAAGGGCTACTTCGACACCATCCCGGTCGCGATCGACGAGTCCGGCCGGGTCGACGGGCTGAGCCCGTTCGGCACGTTCTGGCGGCTGATCGTGCCGCTGTCCCGGCCGGGCATCGCGGTGACGGTGTTCTACTCGTTCGTCACGGCCTGGGGCGAGGTCGCATTCGCGAGCGTGTTCATGCAGAGCGAGGACCGCTACACGCTCCCCATCGGGATGGCGACCTTCGTCAGCGACTTCAAGGCCGAGTGGGGGCTGCTCACCGCGGCCTCGGTGCTCGTGCTGCTGCCGTCGGCGATCGTGTTCTTCCTCGTCCAACGTCATCTCGTCGCCGGTCTGACGGCGGGCGGGGTCAAGAGCTGAAAGGGAATTCCATGGGCAACGACTGGTGGCGCACGGCGGCGATCTACCAGATCTACGTGCGCAGCTTCGCCGACTCGGACGGCGACGGGGTCGGCGACCTCGGTGGCGTGCGGAACCGGCTGGACCACCTGGCCGACCTCGGGGTGGACGCGCTGTGGCTGACGCCGTTCTACTCCTCCCCGATGGCCGACGGCGGCTACGACGTGGCCGACTACCGCGCGGTGGACCCGCTGTTCGGCGACCTCGCCGACGCCGAGGCGCTGATCGCCGAGGCGCACGGGCGGGGGCTGCGGGTGATCGTGGACGTGGTGCCGAACCACACGTCGTCGCGGCACCCGTGGTTCGTCGAGGCGCTGGCCGCGGAGCGCGGCTCGGCCGCGCGGCAGCGCTACGTGTTCCGCGAGGGGCGCGACGGCGGGCCCCCGAACGACTGGGAGTCGATGTTCGGCGGACCGGCGTGGACGCAGGTGCCGGACGGGCAGTGGTACCTGCACCTGTTCGACCCGGCCCAGCCGGACCTGAACTGGCAGCACCCCGACGTGCACGCCGAGTTCGAGGACATCCTGCGGTTCTGGCTCGACCGGGGGGTGGACGGGTTCCGCATCGACGTCGCCCACGGCCTGGTCAAGGCGGACGGGCTGCCGGACGTGGGCCGCACCGACCAGGCGGGGCTGCTGACCACGCGTGAGCTGCCGTTCTTCGACCAGGACGGGGTGCACGACATCTACCGGGAGTGGCGCAAGATCCTCGACTCCTACCCCGGGGAGCGGATCGCCGTCGCCGAGGCCTGGGTACCCAGCGCCGACCGGCTGGCCCGGTACCTGCGCGCCGACGAACTGCACCAGGCGTTCAACTTCCACTACGTGGAGACGGACTGGTCGGCGGCGGCCTTCCGGGAGGTCATCGACGCGTCGCTGGCCGCGGTCGCCGATGTGGACGCGCCGACGACGTGGGTGCTGTCCAACCACGACGTCCAGCGGCACGTCACCCGGTACGGCGGCGGGGAACGCGGGCTCGCCCGGGCCCGCGCGGCCGCGCTGCTGACCTTCGCGCTGCCCGGGTCGGTGTACGTGTACCAGGGGGAGGAACTGGGCCTGCCGGAGGTCACCGACCTGCCCGACGAGGTGCTCACCGACCCGGTGTGGGAGCGCTCCGGGCACACCGACCGGGGCCGGGACGGCTGCCGGGTGCCGCTGCCCTGGTCCGGGACGGCTCCGCCGTTCGGCTTCGGCGGCCCTGCCTGGCTGCCGCAGCCCGCGGACTGGTCCGCCTACACCGTCGAGGCGCAGGAGGGCGACCCGGACTCGACGCTGACGCTGTACCGGCGGGCCCTGGCACTGCGCCGGGAGCTG
>NZ_KI912238.1:107742-119524 GCF_000231035.2 Saccharomonospora iraqiensis subsp. paurometabolica YIM 90007
GACCCGGCCGCCCGGGACGCCACCGGGTGCGACGCGCGGGCGCAGGTGCTCGCCTTCGCCCGCGGCGACGGGTTCGTCTGCACGGTCAACTTCGGGGACGCACCGGTCACCCTGCCCCGGCCGGGCGAGCCGCTGCTGGCCAGCCACCCGGGCGGGGTCGGGGACGGTGGTGACCCGGACACGGCCGGTCGGGAGAATGGGGACGGGGTCGTGACGCTGCCCCCGAACAGTGCGGTGTGGTGGAGCGGAGACACGCATGGCTGACCGGACACTCGACGGTGTGCGCCTCGCCGACGTCGCCGCGCAGGCGGGCGTCAGCGAGGCCACCGTGAGCCGGGTGCTCAACGGCAAACAGGGGGTGGCGGCGGGCACTCGGCAGGCCGTGCTGACCGCGATGGACCAGCTCGGCTACGAACGTCCGGCACGACGGCGCAGCGCCGGCCTGATCGGGCTGATCATCCCCGAGCTGGACAACCCGATCTTCCCGGCGTTCGCCCAGGTCATCGACCGCACCCTCACCATGCGCGGCTACACCTCGGTGCTGTGCACGCAGAGCCCGGGCGGGGCGACCGAGGACGAGTTCGTCGAGGCCCTGACCGACCGCGGCGTGTCCGGCATCGTGTTCGTGTCGGGCCTGCACGCCGACACCACCGCCCGGCACGACCGCTACACTCGGCTGATCGACGCCGGGGTGCCGGTGGTGTTCGTCAACGGGTACGCACCGGGCGTGCGGGCACCGTTCTTCTCCGACGACGACGCCGCCGCGGTGGAACTCGCGCTGACCCACCTGCGGGAAC
This sequence comes from Saccharomonospora iraqiensis subsp. paurometabolica YIM 90007, assembly GCF_000231035.2. GTDB lineage: Bacteria > Actinomycetota > Actinomycetes > Mycobacteriales > Pseudonocardiaceae > Saccharomonospora > Saccharomonospora paurometabolica. Next base: position 108,540 of record NZ_KI912238.1, read on the forward strand.
TGGGGCACGACCGCATCGGGCTGGCCGTCGGCCCGCAGCGGTTCGTTCCGGCCCAGCGCAAGGCCGAGCGGTTCCGGCTGCTGATGGAACCCGTCCTCGGTGACGAGGCCGGGGAGCTGGTGGTGCACTCGTTGTTCTCCGTCGAGGGCGGGCACTCGGCCGCCCGGCACCTGCTGGAGCGGGAGTGCACCGCCGTGGTCTGCGGCAGCGACCTGATGGCCCTCGGGGCGATCCGCGCCGCCCGCAGGCAGGGGCTGTCCGTGCCCGGGGACTTCTCGGTGGTCGGCTACGATGACTCGCCGCTGATCGCGTTCACCGACCCGCCGTTGACCACCGTGCAGCAGCAGGTCTCGACCATGACGACGGCGGCGGTGCGCACCCTGCTCGACGAGATCTCCGGGGTCGACGTGCCCACCGGTGAGTATCTGTTCCAACCGGACCTGATCGTGCGCGGCTCGACGGGGGCGCGCGGCGCGTCGGCGTCCTGAACCGTCGACCCGCGGGCACCGGACGTCGACTCGCGGACTCCGGGTGGCGACTCGCGGGCACGGAACGGCGACTCGCGGGCACGGTGGCGACCCGCTTCTTGATCGGGTGGCCCCGTGCCCGCTAGTGTCGCCCGCCCGTGGCTTCGAGGGAGAGGTCGCCGATGGCGCAGGTGCAGACGGTCCGGGGAGCGGTACCGGTCGAGGAACTCGGCACGGTACTCATGCACGAGCACGTGTTCGTGCTCGACGAGGAGCTCCGGCGCAACTACCCGCACCTGTGGGACGAGGACGAACGGGTCGCCGACGCGGTCGCGCGGCTGAAGGCCCTCACCGCACGCGGGGTCGACACCCTCGTCGACCCGACGGTGCTGGGGCTGGGCCGGGACATCGAGCGCGTCGCCCGGGTCAACGCCGAGGTCGACCTGAACATCATCCCCGCGACCGGTCTCTACACCTACGACAGCGTGCCCTTCGCCTTCCGGATGCACGGGCCGGGCACCCTGCTCGGCGGACCCGAGCCGATGGTCGAGCTGTTCGTCCGCGACCTCACCGAGGGCATCGCGGGCACCGGGATCCGGGCGGCGTTCCTCAAGTGCGCGATCGAGGAGGAACTCACCCCCGGCGTGGAGCGGGTCCTCGTCGCGGTGGCCGAGGCGCACAAGCGCACCGGCGCCCCGATCACCGTGCACACCAGCGCCGTGCACCGCACCGGGCTCGTGGCTCAGGACATCCTCGCCCGCGAGGGCGTCGACCTCGGTCGCGTCGTCCTGGGGCACAGCGGGGACACCACCGACCTCGACTACCTGCGGGAACTGGTGGACAACGGGTCGCTGCTCGGGATGGACCGGTTCGGTCTCGACCCGCTGCTGCCGACCGACCAGCGGGTCGCCACGGTGGCGGCACTCGTGGAGGAGGGGCTCGCCGACCGGATGGTGCTGGCCCACGACGCCTCCTGCCACATCGACTGGTTCCCACCCGGTGCGCGGGAGCAGCTCGCGCCGAAGTGGCATTACACCCACATCCACGACGACGTCCTGCCCGCGCTGCGCGAGGCGGGCGTCAGCGACGAGGCGTTGACGACCATGCTGGTGGACAATCCCCGGCGGTACTTCTCGCCCCCCGGGTGACGCGGCGCGTCGGGACGCGCAGCACGTCGACTCGCGGGCATGGAGTGGCGACTCGCGGGCATGGAGTGGCGACTCGCGGGCGTGGGGTGGCGACTCGCGGGGTGGGTGGGAGGATCGGGGTGTGGTGGACGAGAGGGAACTTGCCCATCTGCGGCGGTGTGTGGAGTTGGCTCAGGAGGCGCTGGACGCCGGGGACGAGCCGTTCGGGTCCGTGCTCGTGGACGCCGACGGGGTCGTGCGGGGCGAGGACCGCAACCGGGTGGCCGGTGGGGACCACACGCGGCACCCCGAGTTCGAGCTGGCCCGGCTGTCGACCTCCCTGCTCACGCCCCGGGAACGGGCCGGGGCCACGGTGTACACCTCCGGGGAGCACTGTCCGATGTGTGCGGCCGCGCACGCCTGGGTCGGGCTCGGCCGGATCGTCTACGTGGCCTCGTCCGCGCAGTTGTCCGGGTGGCTGACCGAACTGGGTGTCCCGCCCGCGCCGGTGCGCTCCCTGCCCGTGTCCGAGGTGGCCCCCGGGGTGGTCGTCGAGGGACCGGTCGAGGCGCTCGTCGACCGGGTCCGCCGATTGCACGTCCGCTACCACCGCGGCGACTGACACCGTCCCGGACGGGCGGGGGCGACGGGCGCCTCGCCCGGCTCGGGCCGTTTCCGTGACCGCTCGGCTCCGCTAGGGTCACGGCGTGACCGACAAACCGTCTCTCGACCTCGACCGCCCCAGTTCCGGCCGGATCTACGACTACTGGCTGGGCGGCACGAACAACTACGCCATCGACCGGGAGTTCGCCGAGAAACAGCTCGCGCTGGCCCCCGAGATCGCCGACGCCGTGCGCGAGAACCGCGCCTTCCTGCGGCGTGCCGTGCGGTTCGCCGTGGCACAGGGCGTCCGGCAGTTCGTCGACCTGGGCAGCGGCCTCCCCACCCAGGGCAACGTGCACGAGATCGCGGACGAACAGGCCCCCGGAGAGTCCCGCGTGGTGTACGTGGACAACGAACCCGTCGCCCACGCACATTCGCAGATCCTGCTGGAGGACACCGCCGACCCGGACCGGCACCGCGCGCTGGCCGGGGATTTCTTCGACGGGGCGGAACTGTGGGAGCGGATCCTCGGCGAGGGCATCGACCCGGCCGAACCGATCTGCCTGCTCACCGTCGCACTGCTGCACCTGATGCCCGCCGAGGACGACCCCGGACGGCCGATGGCGTACTACCGGGAGCAACTCCCCCCGGGGAGCCTGCTCGCGCTGTCCCACGCGTGCCTGGAGACCGACGACGACCGGGCCCGGGACAGCTTCGGGCGTATCGGCGACAACTACAACCGCCAGACCTCGGTCAACGCGGGCGGCGCGATGCGGGGCCGGGCGGAGATCGCGGAGTTCTTCGGCGGCCTGGAACTCGTCGACCCCGGGTTGGTGTGGCTGCCCGACTGGCGTCCCGACACCCCGTACCACGGGGACGTCACGAAGACCCGGGCCGTGGCCGGCGTGGCCCGGAAGACAGGGTGAACCGGCCGCTCGCGGAACGCGGCCCGGTGTATCCCCCTCCCGTGCGGGTACGCCGGGGCCATGACCGAGTTCGAGCACACGCGTGTGATCCCCGCCGATCCCGGGGTCGTGTTCGACATCGCCTCCGGGGAGCCCACGCTGAACGACTGGGCCCCGGAGGGGGTCGAGATCGAGTCCGCGGGCCACGGCGCCCTGCACGCGTGGGTCTCCGAGGGCAGTGAGGTCCACGACGCCTTCGGCTACGTCGAGGTCGACCGCGAGCGACGCCGGATGGAGTGGGGCGGCACCGACGCGGACTACGACGGCTGGCTGCAGGTCGACCCGGACGACGGCACCGCCGAGGTGACCGACACGGCGAGTGTGGAGGGGGCGGACAGCGCGGGCGGCACCGGCACCCCGGGCAGCGTGGCCACCCTGCACCTGAGCTTCCGCGGAGGCCAGGAACCCGACCTCGGTGGGGAGGAGAGCGAGGAGACCGACCGGCGCGTGGAACAGGCCCTCGACCGCCTCGCCGCGCTCGTGCGCGAGCAGACCGGCGGGTGAGTCCGATGGCGGAGACGCCTTCCGGCACCGTCCGTGTGGTCGTCGTCGGGGCCACCGGCAACCTCGGGACGAGCGTGGTGGACGCCCTCGCCGCCGACCCCCGGGTGGAGTCGGTCGTCGGGGTCGCCCGGCGGTATCCCCGGTGGTCCCGGCCCGAGCTGCGGATCTCCACGCTCGACCTGGCCGCGGCGACCGACGCCGACGTCGACGCGGTCCTCGACGGCGCGCACGTGGTCGTGCACCTGGCCTGGCTGTTCCAGCCCACGCGGGACCCGGTCACCACCTGGCGGACGAACGTGCTCGGGGCGATGCGGGTGTTCGGGTCCGTCGTCCGGTGCGGAGTGCCCACCCTCGTGTACTCGTCGTCGGTGGCGGCCTACTCCCCCGGCCCGAAGGACCACCCGGTCGGCGAGGACTGGCCCACCCACGGTTGGCCCGGGGCCGCCTACCCGCGGGAGAAGGCGTACCTGGAACGGGTGCTGGACGTTCTCGAACGGGACCACCCCGAGACCCGGGTGGTGCGGGTGCGGCCCGGTTTCGTGTTCCAGCGCGCCTCGGCACAGCAGCAGCGTCGCCTGTTCGTCGGCCCGTTCCTGCCGACCTCGCTGGTGCGGCCGGGGGTGATCCCCGTGGTGCCGGACATCCCGGGGCTGCGGTTCCAGGCGGTGCACGCGGCCGATGTCGGCGAGGCCGTGCGGCTGGCGGCCCTGTCCCCGGTGCGGGGGGCGTTCAACCTCGCCGCCGATCCCCCGGTGGATCCCCGCCTGCTGGGCGAACTGCTGGACGCCCGCACCGTGGCGGTGCCCGCCCGGCTGGCGCGCGGCGCGGTGAGCACCGCGTGGCGGATGCGGGCGGTGCCCGCCTCGGCCGAACTGTTCGACACCGTGCTGCGGATCCCGGTGATGGACACCTCCCGGGCACGCTCGGAGCTGGGGTGGGCGCCGCGGTACACCTCGGCCGGGGCACTGGGCGAGTTCCTCACCGGGCTGCGGGACCGGGCGGGTGCGGCGACCCCGCCCCTGACCCCGGAGGTGCCGGGCGGACGGCCCGGTGAGGCCGCCACCGGCGTGGGCGGGCGGCCCTAGCAGCTATCCGCCGGAGTCCTTCCCCGCCACCTGCCCGTCGGCGGGGCCGGGTCACACCCGTCGGGACGGTGGCGGTCCGTCGGGGTCGGTTCCTCCGGCCCCGCCGCCCGGGCGGTCCTGCGGGGCGGTGTCCACCCCCAGGCCGCGCAGGGTCACGGCGTGGCTCACGTCGGTGGGGGTCACGATGCCCACGAGTCTCTCCCCGTCGTAGACCAGGGCACGACCGTCCGCGCAGCCCTGCATCCGGGTGAGCAGCTCGGTCAGCGGTTCGTCCGGGTGCGAGGTCGGGATCTCGGCGGGCGGACAGGCGATGGCGCGCAGGGTGGTCTCCGTCCGCGCCCCGGCCGGGACCGACCGCAGCCGGTTCAGCGTCACCAGCCCCTCGAGACCGCCCTCGGCATCCACCAACGGGAAGGCCGAGTGCCTGCGGACCAGCGCGACACCGTGCAGGAAGTCCTGCACGGTGAGCCCGCCGTCGGCCGTGTCGGGGTCGGCCGACATCACCTCACCGACCCGCACCTCCCCCAGGGTGGCGCCGAGCGCGGCCTGCTGCTCCTCCGCCCGCGCCACCGTGACGATGAACAGACCGATCAGGATCCACCAGAGGCCGTCACCCGAGCCGGTGAACAGCAGGCGCCACGCGCCGAGCAGCGTCAGCGCGAAGCCGAAACCGCGTCCGGCGCGGGCACTCCAGATCGCGGCGCGGGCCCGGTCCCCCTTCCACGCCCACAGCGCGGCCCGCAGGATCCGCCCCCCGTCCAGGGGCGCGGCCGGGATCAGGTTGAACACCGCGAGCACCACGTTGATCGCCGCGAGATACGCGGCGATCCCGACGATCAGCACCCCGGCGTCCACGGTCACCAACAGCACGGCGAGCAGTCCGAACAGCGCGGCGACCAGCAGGCTCATCAGCGGTCCGGCCGCGGCGATCCGCAGGTCCGCCCGCGGGGTGCGCGCCTCGCTGCGCAGCTTCGCCACACCGCCCAGCAGCCACAGCGTGATGTCGTCGACCTCGACGTCGTTGCGGCGTGCCACCACGGCGTGCGAGAGCTCGTGCGCCAGCAGGGATCCGAGGAACAGCAGCGCGGCCACGACGGCCGCGGCCACGTAGGCGGCCGTGGGATAGCCCGGCACGAGCAACGGCCAGCGCGCCACCCCCAGCGCCACCACCAGGATGATCAGGATGCCCAGCACACTCCAGTGCACACCCACGCGGATCCCCGCGATCGTGCCGAGCCGGATCGTCGCCTTCATGTACCGCCTCCCGTGCGATCCATGTCATTCCACCTGGTGGGTTAACGCTGCGCACCGCTGGCTACCCGATCGGAGTACACGCAGACGCGGAGGACACTATGGCCGGCGAACGTACGGATCTTTTCACGATGACGATGGGAGAGTTGACCAGCGAGGCGCACCGGGTGGGCATCTCCTTCGTGGCACACATGAGTACCCACGAGCTGATCGAGGCGATCGAGCAGCAGCGGGAGGCCAACGCCGAGCTGCAGCAGGACGGTGTCCGGGAGACGCTGCGACACGAGACACTGCGCCGGGACGCGGTCCCCGAAACCACCCCGGACGCGCCCACCGGCCGGGGCGACGTGCTCGTGCCGCCACAGCAGCGGCGGTCGACGACCGGAACCAGCCCGGGGACGACCTCACCCTGATCGCCGGCCGGAGACGAACTTCCCCGCCCGGACCCGGTCCCGTGCCGGCTCCACGGACCGGCTCCGCCCGACCGGGGCGGAGCCGGTCCGCTCTGTCGATCCCGTCACGACCCCCGGTTCTCGCCCAGCTCCTCGACGATCGGGTGGGTGGGTGTCTCCTGTTCGCTCTCGGCCACACCCGCCTTGTCGTGTCGGCTGTGCCTGCGACGTGCCTCCTCGCCCGCCGGTTGTGGCTGCTCGAACGACACCGACCGTTCCACCTCGGTGAGGTTGGCGTAGTCGGTCGGCGGGATCGCCCGCAGCGCGCGGATCGTCTCGGAGTCCGCTTCGGACCGCTCGGCCTGCCGGACCAGCTCGTCCCGGTCGGCGGGGAAATCGGCCCCGGACAGGGCCTCCCGCAGCTTCTCGACGGATGTCGCCATGGTGTTCCACCTCCGGGCGGCAACTACCCCGCGAGGGGGACGTCGAAACGGCGCCGTGGCGCACCGGACGCACCGCCACCGAGTCGCACCGCCGCGATCGCCGTCGCGTGACCACCCGTGTACCGGGGGTGACGGCGTGACACGATTTCGCGACATGTCACCTGCGGCGGCGCGGTCTCCGGCACAATGCCTGCCGAGAGCTTCACACGGTAATGACATACGGTGAGGCGGACCGGGCCGTTCCCGGCCCGAGAGACTTGTCCGGTGGGTGACGACGTGTCGACGCGGTTCTCCGATGACGGCGGGAACGACCGGGTTCCGCCGGAACCCGGCTCCCGCATGCGGGTGCTGGCGGTCATGGGTGCCGTCGTCGTCGGCTGCGGCATCAGTGCGGTGACCGTCGGCATGCTCCCGGGCGGCGCCGAGCCACGGATCGGTACCCGGGACGCCGACCCCTCCCCCACCGTCCCGGCGGTCCCCGACGGCGGAGCGGGACACACCTACCTCGTCCCGACGGACGGTGGGGCCGACGACACCGGGACCGGCGAACCGGAGAAGACCCGGGACTCCGGTGGTGCCCCGGGTCGGGGCGGCGGCGGACCGGACGACGGGGGGAGCGACCCCGATCCCCGCGACGACGGGGCGGACGAGGCGTCGCCGACCCCGACCCGGGACGATCCACCACCGACCACGGAGCCCCCCGAGGAGCCGCCCGAACCGACGGACCCCCCACCGGACACCGGGGACGACGGTGGCGGGGACGACGGCGGGGGCGACGACGGTGGGGACGACGAGGACGACGGCTGCCTGCTGTTCTGTTGACCGGGATCCGCGGCCGGACCCCGGTGTCCCGTGTCCCGACCCCCCGCACCGGGTAATGCGACGGTGTGAGCATCGCGAATCCCGCCGGCCCCACGACGGTCGGCCACCCCCCGACCGACGCGGCGCGGTCGGTGCCTCCGTTGCCGGGTCCGCGTGGTCCGGTGTCCGAGATGGTGACGACCGCGCTGCGGCACCGACCCGGCGACCGGGACGCCGCCGCCCGTTCTCTCGGGAACACGACCGCGCGGCACGCCGACGACACCGACCCGTTCGGTGACGACCTGCACCTCGCCCTCCAGGTCTGCTACGAGCTGCACTACCGGGGCTTCACCGGGGTGGATCCGGCGTGGGAGTGGGATCCTGAGCTACTGCGCTCCCGCGGTCGGCTGGAGCGGCGTTTCCTGGACGGACTGCGCGCGGAGATCCCCGGCGGACAGGGGCGGGAGGCGGTCGACGCCGCACTGGACGAGCTGCTGGTCGAACCCGTGCACGGCACGGGCCTGACCCACCGGCTGGCGGACGACGGCGCGTGGTGGCAGCTGCGGGAGTACCTGGTGCACCGCTCGATCTACCACCTCAAGGAGGCCGACCCGCACGCCTGGGTCATCCCGCGGTTGCGCGGGCAGGCCAAGGCGGCGCTGGTCGCCGTCGAGTTCGACGAGTTCGGCGGCGGGCGGTACGAGCGGATGCACTCGCGGCTCTACGCCGACCTGCTGGAGGCCGCGGGCCTTCGGGCGGGGTATCTGCACTACGCCGGGCACGTGCCCGCCCCGTCGTTCGCGACCGTCAACCTCATGTCCCTGTTCGGTCTGCACCGTGGGCTGCGGGGCGCGCTCGTGGGCCACTTCGCCGCGGCCGAGATCAGTACCGCACCGGGCGCACGCCGGATGGTGACCGCGTTGGACCGGTACGGGGCTCCGGAGGCCTGTCGGCTCTTCTTCACCGAGCACATCGAGGCCGACGCGGTCCACGAACAGGTGATGCGCCACGAGGTGATCGGCGACCTCCTCGACCACGAGCCCGGGCTCGCCGCCGACGTGCTCTTCGGCATCCGCGCGACCGAGTTGACCGAGACCCACCTCGCGGAGCACGTGCTCGGCCGGTGGGACGCCGGCGCGAGCTCGCTGCGTGAGCCCCTCGGCGCCGCCCCGGGAACGTGAGGCCACCGACGGCTCACGGACACCGCGGCGACTCCGCGGGACTGGGGCGTCGACTCGCCGGGCTGGAGTGGCGACTCGCGGGGCTGGAGTGGCGACTCGCGGGGTCAGCGGCGGCGGCGGTGGCTGGTGTCGCAGAAGGGCCAGGTCCGGCTGCGGCGGCAGGCGCAGACGGCGACCTGGAAGCGGTCGGAGACCACGGTGCTGCCGTCCGCGAGCCGGAGTTCGACCGGGCCTTCCACGAGCACGGGACCGCCGGGCACGACCGTGACCCGCCGTCGTTCGCGCCCGGTGGCAGCCGGCCGTGCCTCACTCCGGTCGTTCGCGCCGGTCGGCACGGATCACCACCAGTTCCTCCTCACGCTGGTCCCGCCGCACGAGGCCACGTCGTTCCAGGTACTCGCGCCGGCGGCGCAGTACCGGGCCGAACGGCACCCACCGGCGCACCGGCACCGTCGTCACCAGCCGTCTGCCGCGCAGCGCGGCGAGCGTGGCGTCGACCCCGGACAACCCGGACTGCACGAGCAGGAACGACCCGTGCCACGCCAGCAGCTCCGGCACGGTCTCGCACAACGGGTCGAGCACCGCCCGCCCGTCCTCGCCCGCGTCCCACCGGGTGACCCGCCGCCCCGCACCCGGCCAGGGGACGTACGGCGGGTTGGCCACGATCAGCTCGAACGGACCCCGGGAGGCCGCCGCCGGTGCCTCGCCCCGGCGCACCCGGACGGGGACCCGCCGCAGCCGGGCGTTCAGCCAGGCCGCGGACAGCGCCCGCCGGGACACGTCCAAGGCGGTGACCTCGCCGGCCCCGATCCGGGCCGCGGTGACGGCGAGGGCACCGGTCCCGGTCCCGACGTCCAACACCCGCGAACCCGGGGCGAGCGGGAGCGCGGCGAGGGCCTCGACGAGCAGATCCGTGTCGTCCTGCGGGCGGTAGACACCCGGGGGACGCAGGAGGAACACGGGCCTACTCGTCACCCGGCCAGGCACCGGTCGCCTTCTCGTATCCCGCCGCGCCCGCGCGGTCGACCGCCGCGCGGACCGCGCCCACGATCGCCCCCTGGGCCGCGGCGGCCGCCACCACCTGCCACGCCTTGAAGTGGCGGTCGGTGGCACGCGGCGCCTTCGAGTCGCCGGCGACCCGTCGCCAGATCCGCTTGAACACCGCGCTGGACAGCATCCCGCCCGCGACACTCACCACGAGACTCAACGGCCGGTAGAGCGTTTTCATCGCCGCAGCCGCCAGGTGACGAGGCCGCCGAGGAACAGGACGACCGCGGCGCCCGCCGCGGACACGAACGCCGGATTGGCCCGCATCAGCCGCAGCAGCACCTCGGAGCGGGTGTGGAACTCGTGCCGGGCGCGGTCGCCCACGTTGAGCCGGTGCGCCAGTTCGCGGGCCGTGTCGCCGAGTTCCTGCCGGGTCAACTCGATGTCGGTGCGGGCCTCGTCCAGCGTCCGGGGGAACTCGTCCGCCCGTCCGTGCCCGTCGGGCCCGGTCGACGGCCCCGCGGTGGCCGGTGTGTCCGAACCGGACCGCGGGACCGGTGTGGCTCCCGCGGTCTCCGCCGCGTCGGGCCTGCGGGGTGTGCTCGGTGTGCTCATCGGCGCATCCGCTCCCTCACGCTGTCGATGTCGGCCCGCACACTGGCCACCGCCTCCTGCGGCACGGGTGGGGACGCCTTCTGGACCTGGTTCTTGCCCACCAGGGCGAGCAGACCGGCGAACAGCAGCAGCGCGCCGCCCACGATCAACGCGGCGGCCCACGCGGGCAGCACGAGCGCGAGCGCCAGGACGGCGGCCACCACGAGGACGGCGAGCCCGAAGAGGGCGAACAGGCCGCCCGCCCCGGCCAGTCCCGCGCCCAGGCCGACCCGTTTGCCCTTGGCCTTCACCTCGGCCAGGGCGATCATCAGTTCGTCGCGGACGAGCCTCGACGTCTGTTCGGACAGATCGTTCACCAGCTGCGCGACCGAGCGTTCCCCCACCACGGCGTCACGCTGTTCCTCGTAGACCACGGGCTCCTCCATTCGTCGCGCGTCCGCGGCAGATTCGCGCCTGTGGCGACCCACGTGTAGGCGGTGTGCCCCGGGAGATCCCGGCACAAACCCGGACCGCCCCGGTCGCGGCGGCGGGACGGGCGCGGCGGCGGACGGCGCGGCGGTGGGC
>NZ_KI912238.1:119624-120033 GCF_000231035.2 Saccharomonospora iraqiensis subsp. paurometabolica YIM 90007
GGGCGCCGAGCGCAGCACGTCCACGGTCCGGCGGGCCGCGGTGGCCGCGGGTCTGCGCAACCACAGGGTCCACAGCGTGTTGCGGATGCCGAGCCGGCGGCGCCGCCGCGGATCCCGCGCCGTCGACGGGGCGTGGTGCACGACGATCCCGTCGTCGAAGCACATCCACCAGCCGCGCGCGGCGAGGTCCAGCGCCAGCAGTTCCTCCTCACCACCCAGCCACAGCCGCGGGGAGAACCCGCCGACCTCCCGGAACGCCGTGACCCGGAACGCGCTGAGCGCGGCCAGCACGCCGAGCAGGGCCGGGCCGGGCAGCCAGTCCGGGCCGGGCACGGGCGAGTGCCGCAGCTCGGGCACGATCGGGTCCTCGGTGAGGTCGGGTTCGACGAGGCAGCGGCCGGTGACCGAG
>NZ_KI912238.1:120133-120481 GCF_000231035.2 Saccharomonospora iraqiensis subsp. paurometabolica YIM 90007
GCTGCCAGCACGTGTCGTCGTCGCAGAACGCCACGTACGGCGTGTGCACGTGGCGCACCGCGAGGTTGCGGGCGAGCGCGCCCAGATTGCGGTCGCACCGCAGCAGCGCCACCCCGGGGAACCGCTCGGCGACCGCGTCGGCGGTGCCGTCGGTGGAGGCGTTGTCGGCCACGATCACCGGCGCCGCGTCCGGCAGCGCCGTCATCGCCGCGAGCGTGCGCAGCGCCTCCGCCCGCCGGTTGTGCGTGATCATCACGACCGTCACGGCGGTCACGCCAGCTCCCGGATCTGGCGCTCCACCTCGTGCGGCAGCCGCCGCCGCGCGCGGAGTGCCGACGGGAGCCTGCG
>NZ_KI912238.1:120581-126967 GCF_000231035.2 Saccharomonospora iraqiensis subsp. paurometabolica YIM 90007
TGGCGCGGCGGTGGGCCGGGCGCGGCGGTCCGGGGCGCCCGGGCGCAGGCATGGTGCGGCCGGTGCCGGGTATCCGACCCACATCATGCGCACGTACGAACTGACCGACTGGATGGGGCCGGAGTGCACGGGCCCGGTCGAGTTGCGCGTGCCTGCCGACGCCGAGCACCTGATCCTGATCCGGGCGATCGCCCACGCGGTGTCCTGCCGTGAGGGGTTCGAACCGGACGAGAGCACCGACATTACGGTGGCCGTGGACGAGGCGTGTACGAGCCTCATCCGCCGTTCGGTGCCCGGCGCACTGCTCACCTGCCGGCTCCAGGTCACCTTCGGCACCCTGCGCGTCGCGGTGTCCACCACGACGTTCGACGGGGGTGTCCCGAGCGAGCACAGCTTCGGCTGGCAGGTGCTCGACACCGTCACCGACTCCGTGTCGGCGTGGCGGTACGAGTGCGATCCGCGACGCGGGACCGACCACGTCGTGCACATCGACTTCGCCAAGCAGTTTGCCCGCCCACCCCGCGGGTAGCTCCCGAACATCCGGGTCGTCACCCGGCCCACGACACACCCGGCACGGCACCGGCGTCGCCGAGGAGGTGGTCGCCATGGCATCGAGCGCAGCGACTCCCGGACGGAGCGGTCGGCCATGACCACCTTCCCCGTGGGCGGAGGCCTGCGCCCCACCCTGTCGATGCTGCGCGCGGCGACCCTGGTGATCGGGCTGTGGTACCTCGCCATCGGCCTGGTCGGGTTCGCCACCACCAGCAGCAGCATGGGGGCGGACCCGTCGCGGTCGGTGTGGGTGTTCGGGGTCAGCGCCCTGGTCAACATCGGGCACACGGGCGTGGGCATCATGGGCGTGCTGGCCGCCCGCGCGGAGGAGACGACGCGCGCCTTCGGCTGGATGGCCTTCTTCGGGTTCACCGGGCTGACCGCGTACGGCATCCTCGCCGTCACGGTCTCCCCGCTCGGCAACCTCGCCAACGTCTACGCCGCGAACGTGGTGATGTACGGCCTCAGCGCGGTGCTCGGACTACTCCTGTGCCTGCTGCCGGTACAACCCGGGTCGCGGGCCGGGCCACGGGGCTGACCGCGGGGACGGAGAGGAGGAGCCCCCCACCTCCCAACACGGTGCGCCCACGGACGACACCACCGTGCGACGCCGGGTGCCGGGGAACCGTTTAGTGATGTTCCCGTCCGGGCAACTCGTTCCGCATGAGGTTGCTCCTGTGGCACGTGCACGGGTCGTGGACGACCGCGTTCGTGCGGAGCGGGCACACCTGTCTGCTGCCCACAGTGGAGGATCGTGGTCCGTGGGGGCGGGGACGGTGCGGGCGGGACTGGCCGGACACCGCCGTGGAGGTCCCGCACGACCGGCTCCGGGGAGCCGATGTGGACGCGGTGGTGCTGCAACGCCCCGAGGAGCTGGACCTCATCGAACGCTGGCTGGGTCGGCGCCCGGGGACCGACGTGCCCGCCGTCTACGTGGAGCACAACACCCCGCGTGAGCACGCCGCGACCACGCGGCACCCGCTCGCCGGGCGCGACGACATCCCGATCGTGCACGTCACCCACTTCAACGAGCTCATGTGGGACAACGGCATCGCCCCGACGGTGGTGATCGAACACGGGGTGGTCGACCCCGGCCACCGTTACACCGGGGAACTGCCCCGTGCCGCCGCTCTGATCAACGAGCCGGTGCGGCGGAACCGGATCGTCGGCGCGGACCTGCTCGGGGCCTTCGGGGAGGTCGTTCCCGTCGACCTGTACGGCATCGGGACCGAGGGGTTCACCGCTGCGGGTGTGACCCCGGTCGGCGACCTCCCGCAGGAGCGGCTGCACCCGCACATGGCACGTCGACGTGTCTACCTGCACACCGCCCGCTGGACGTCGCTGGGGCTGTCCCTGATCGAGGCGATGCACCTGGGGATGCCGGTGGTCGCGGTGGACTCGACCGAGGCGGCGACGGCCGTCGGCGAGGATGCGGGCGTGGTGTCGACCGACCTGACCCGCCTCGTCCCGGCGGTCCGCACGTTGTGCGCGCAGCCCGACCTCGCGGCGCGGCTGGGCAAGACCGCCCGCGAACACGCGCTGGCGCGCTTCGGCCTCGACACCTTCCTGCACCGCTGGGACGTGCTCCTCGACCGGCTTCTGTCCTGACTCTCCGGGAGGTCCCATGAAGATCGCCATGGTTTCCGAGCACGCCAGCCCGCTGGCCGCTCTGGGCGAGGCCGACGCGGGCGGGCAGAACGTCCACGTGGCGGAACTGTCCACCGGGTTGACCCGGGCCGGGCACGACGTGACCGTCTACACCCGTCGGCACGACCCCGACCGGCCGGAGGTGGTCGACATGCCCGGCGGGTACCGCGTCGTCCACCTCCCCGCCGGGCCGCCCCGGCACGTCCCGCGGGACGAGTTGCTGCCGCACATGGGGGAATTCACCACGTCGCTGCGGAAGTGGATCCGCGTCGAACGCCCCGATGTGGTGCACGCGCACTTCTGGATGTCCGGCCTCGCGTCCCTGATGGCCGCACGGGACGGCACCTCCGACGGCGGCATGCCGGGCGACGGTGTGGCCGGTGCCGGTCCGGAGGGCGCCGGTGTCGAAGGCGCCGGCGGGGGTGACGGGCAGTCGGGGACTGTGCCCGTCGTGCAGACCTTCCACGCACTCGGTGTGGTGAAGCGCCGGTACCAGGGCGCGCAGGACACCAGCCCGGCCGAACGGATCGGGATGGAACGGCTGATCGGCCGCAACGCCGCGCGGGTGGCGGCGACGTGTTCGGACGAGGTGTTCGAGCTCGTCCGCATGGGCCTGCCGCGCTCACGGGTGTCGGTGGTGCCCTGCGGGGTGGACCTCGACCGGTTCTCCCCGTCCGGCCCACGGGAGCCGCGCGGACACCGGTACCGCATCGTGTCGGTGGGCAGGCTGGTGCCCCGGAAGGGGTTCGACGTGGCGATCGCGGCGCTGTGTTCGCTGCCCGAGGTGGAGCTGGTCGTCGCGGGCGGGCCCGAGCGCGGACGGCTGGACGCCGACCCGGAGGCGCGCAGGCTGCGGCGGTTGGCGGAGGAGTCCGGGGTGGCCGACCGGGTGCACCTGGCGGGGCAGGTGCACCGGTCGGACGTGCCCGCACTGCTGCGCTCGGCCGACGTCGTGGTGTGCACCCCGCGGTACGAGCCGTTCGGGATCGTGCCGCTGGAGGCGATGTCCTGCGGGGTGCCGGTGGTGGTCTCCGCCGTCGGTGGGTTGACCGACACCGTCGTCGACGGGGTCACCGGCGTGCAGGTGCCACCCCGACGGCCGGACGCCGTCGCCGCCGCCGTCCGCAAGCTCCTCGGGGACGCGGCCCTGCGCGAGGCCTACGGCATCGCCGGCGCCGACCGTGCCCGCTGCCGCTACTCGTGGGACCGCATCGCCGCCGACACCTCCCGCGTCTACGAACGGGTCCTCCCCGCCACCGCGCTCCGCGAGACCACGGCCACCTGACCGCGCGGCCGGCGGCGTGTGCCGTGAAGGGCACATTCCCTGCGCAGAGTGCGGTGAGGGGCACTTTCCCTGCGTCACATGCAGGGAAAGTGCCCCTCACGGCAACACCGCGGGAGGGCCGTCAGGGGGCGGCGGTGGGCACCGTGGTGTCGACGTCGAAGGTGAGGGTGTTGTCTCCGGCGCCGACGGTGACGCGGGAGTGTTCCGGGATCTCGCCGTTGAGCAGCATCGTGGACAGCACGTTGTCCACCTCGCGCTGGATGGTGCGACGCAGCGGACGCGCGCCGTACTCCGGTTGGTAGCCGGTCTCGGCGAGCCACCGGACGGCCTCCGGCTCCACCCGCACCTCGACGTCCTGCGCGTGGGCCTTGCGCCGGGTCTCCTCCAGCAGCAGCGAGGTGACCTGCTGCAGCTGCTCGGCCGACAGCTTGCGGAACACAATGATCTCGTCGATGCGGTTGAGGAACTCGGGCCGGAAGTGCTCGCGCAGCCTGCGCATCAGTCGCTCCCGCAACGGTGCCTCGGTGTCGTCCTCGCGCGGCGGCGCGAACCCGAGTGCGCCCTGGGTGCCACTGAGCACCAGTTCCGACCCGATGTTGCTGGTCATGATCAGCACGGTGTTGGTGAAGTTCACCGTGCGGCCCCGGCCGTCGGTGAGCCTGCCGTCCTCCAGCACCTGCAACAGCAGGTTGAACACGTCCGCGTGGGCCTTCTCGATCTCGTCCAGCAGGATCACCGAGTACGGGCGCCTGCGCACCACCTCGGTGAGCTGCCCGGCCTCCTCGTAGCCGACGTAGCCCGGTGGGGCGCCCACGAGCCTGCTCACCGTGTGCCGTTCGCCGTACTCGGACATGTCCAGCCGGATCATGTGGTCGTCCGTGCCGAACAGCGCCTCGGCGAGCGCACGTGCCAGTTCGGTCTTGCCCACCCCGGTCGGCCCGAGGAACAGGAAGCTGCCCGAGGGGCGGTTCGGTTCGGCCAGGCCCGCGCGGGTGCGGCGCACCGACTCGGACACCGCGCGGACCGCCTCGTCCTGGCCGACGACCCGCCCGTGCAGGTGCTCCTCCAGCGTGAGCAGCCGCTCCCGCTCCTCCTGGGTCAACTGCGCGACGGGGACCCCGCTGATGCGGGAGACCACCTCGGCGATGTCGACGGCGGAGACGTCCGGGGCCTCGGAGGGGCGCTCCCCCTGCTTCTCCTCCTCGATCCGGCCGCGCAGCGTGTTGATCTCGTCGCGCAGTGCGGAGGCGCGTTCGTAGTGTTCCTCGCTGACCGCCTGGTCGCGGTCCCGGCACAACTGCTCCATCCGGGCCTCGAGGTCACGCAGCTGCTCGGGCCTGCGCCCGGTGCGCATCCGGACCCGCGCGCCCGCCTGGTCCACCAGGTCGATCGCCTTGTCCGGCAGGTACCGGTCGGTGACGTACCGGTCGGACAGCGTCGCCGCCGCCGACAGCGCCTCGTCGGTGAAGCGCACCTGGTGGTGCGCCTCGTACTGGTCCCGCAGGCCGTGCAGGATCGCGAGGGTGTCCTCGACGGACGGTTCGGGCACCAGGATCGGCTGGAAGCGGCGTTCGAAGGCGGGGTCGTTCTCGATGTTGCGCCGGTACTCGTCCAGCGTGGTCGCGCCGACGACGTGCACCTCGCCCCGGGACAGCGCGGGTTTGAGCATGTTGCCCGCCCCCATCGACCCCTCGGACGCCCCGGCGCCGACCACGGTGTGCAGTTCGTCGATGAACACGACGAGTTTGCCCCGGTTGGCGCGGAGCTCGTCGAGCAGCTTGGTCATCCGCTCCTCGAAGTCGCCGCGGTAGCGGGTTCCCGCCACCATCGCCGCCACGTCGAGCTGCACCACCCGCCGGTCGCCGAGCACGTCCGGGACCTGCCCGTCGGCGACCCGCTGGGCGAGGCCCTCCACGATGGCGGTCTTGCCGACCCCGGCCTCACCGATCAGCACCGGGTTGTTCTTGGTCCGGCGGGACAACACCTCGATCGTCTGCTCGATCTCGCCCTCCCGGCCCACGACCGGGTCGATCTCCCCGTTCTGCGCCATGGTCGTGAGGTCCCGGCTGTACTGGTCGAGCGTCGGGGTGGCGCTGGCCTGCTGCTGTTCCTGCCCCGCCGTGCGGGCGTTGCCGGGTGCGGCGGTCGGGTCGGAGATCGCCTTCTGCATCGACTCCGGGGTGATCCCGGCCTCGCCGAGCAGTCGGCCCGCCCGCGAGTCGGAGTTGGCCACCAGCGCCAGCAGCACGTGTTCCGGGCCGATGTAGGAGGAGCGCAGCCCGCGCGAGATCTGGTGCGCGTCCAGCAGGGTGCGTTTGGCACCCGGGGTCAGCACCGGCATCCCGGACCGCGGCTGTTCGCTGCGTTCCTCCCGCTCGACCCGGGTCGCCAGGGCGTCCGGGTCCGCGCCGGAACGCTGGATGAGTTCCCGACTGCCCGGCACCCGGGTGGCGGCCCACAGCAGGTGGGTGGAGTCCAGTTCACTGCCGTTCCACTCGCCGACCTGGCGCACGGCCGCCGACACGAGAGCCAGCGCCTGCTCGCTCATCAGCTTGGTGATCCCCACCGCGTGCGGCCGCCGCCCCGGCATCGCGTTGCCGAAGAACTGCGCGAGCAGCTGGTCGAAGGGGCTCGAACCCGGGTCGGCACCGAAGAAGCCGGTCATGGAGCACTCCCTGTCGCGACGGCGGCTGTCCCGCCCTGCGGGCGGTTCGTCTGCCACGGGACCTACCCGGTCCCGCGGACGGTCAACCGTTCACCCGACGTACCGCCGGGCCGGGGAGTCCCGGCGCGCCCGTTCGAGCGTGCGCAGATTCCGTTCCACCCGGTCCGGCAGCACGCGGCGCTCCCGCAGCACCCACGGCAGCCCGCGCACCGCCTCCCCCGCGGCGGCGGCGGTGGC
>NZ_KI912238.1:127067-127353 GCF_000231035.2 Saccharomonospora iraqiensis subsp. paurometabolica YIM 90007
ACGACGACGTGCTCACCGGGGCCGACTGGCCCGCGCGGCTGCACGCCGACCTGGCCGGGCTCGCGGACGACGTCGCCGCGTCGACCGGCCGGATCGTGGTGCCGGTGCCGGACACCCGGCGCCCCACCGACGACGAACGCGACACCCTCGCGCTCACCCGCGCCCGGTGGATCACGGCGGACATGGCGTACCGCCGGGACGCCCTGGCGGCCGTGGGTGGCTTCGACGAACGTTTCCCCCGTGCCTACCGGGAGGACGCCGACCTGGCGCTGCGGGTCCGGCGCCT
>NZ_KI912238.1:127453-127879 GCF_000231035.2 Saccharomonospora iraqiensis subsp. paurometabolica YIM 90007
TGGCCGCGCACGCCGACCACGTCGTGCTGCTGGCGGGCCCGCGCGGACGGGCGGCCGCGGACCTGCTGCCGGGCGTGGACGAGGTGGTGGAGTACCGCGCCCCGTGGATCGACCCGGAGCCGCCGCCGGTGACCCCCGAGTCGGTGGACGACCTGGTCAAACGGCTGCACGACCTCCGGCCGGACACGGCGTTGATCCTGACCTCGTTCCACCAGTCCCCGCTGCCGCTGGCGCTCGTGCTGCGGATGGCGGGCGTCGGCCGGATCGGCGGCATCAGCGAGGACTACCCGGGCTCCCTGCTCGACGTGCGGCACCGGGTCACGGGTGACCCGCCCGAGGCCGAGCGGGCCCTGTCCCTGGTCCGCCGGGCCGGGTACGGGCTCCCGCCGGGTGACGACGGCAGGCTCGCGCTGCGCGGACCGCTGC
>NZ_KI912238.1:127979-128540 GCF_000231035.2 Saccharomonospora iraqiensis subsp. paurometabolica YIM 90007
GAGGTGACGAGGATGGTGGTCACGAGCGCGCTGATCCCGCCGGCCGCGACCGCGCACCGGCTCGCGGGGGAGGTGCGGGTCCGCCGGGGCCGGGCGGTGCTGTTCGACCGGGACGACACGCTGATCGAGGACGTCCCCTACCTGTCCGACCCGGAGAAGGTGCGCCCGATGCCGGGAGCGGCCCGCGCGCTGGAGACGGTCCGCGCGGCGGGGGTGCCGGTCGGGGTGGTCAGCAACCAGTCCGGCCTCGCCCGCGGCTACCTGACCCCCGCGGACCTGCGCGCCGTGCGCACCCGGGTGGACGACCTCCTCGGCCCGTTCGCCACCTGGCAGGAGTGTCCACACGGGCCGGACGACGGGTGCCCGTGCCGCAAGGCCGCGTCCCGGTCTGGTGCGGCGCGCCGCGCGGGAACTCGGGGTGCCGGTGCGGCACTGCGTGGTGATCGGCGACATCGGCGCCGACGTGGAGGCGGCGCTGACCGCGGGAGCGCGCGCGATCCTCGTCCCGACGGCCCGCACGCTGCCCGAGGAAGTGGAACAGGCCCGCGCGCACGCCCTGCT
>NZ_KI912238.1:128640-133233 GCF_000231035.2 Saccharomonospora iraqiensis subsp. paurometabolica YIM 90007
AGTGCCGACGGGAGCCTGCGCAGGGCGCCGGCCCCGGCCACGGGGTCGCGCACCAGCGGCCCGAGTGCCCGCACACAGTCGCCCGCGGGGCGGCGCATCCAGGTGATCAGTGCGTTGTTCCGGCGTTCGAGGCGTCGGCGCCAGGCACCGGGCGGCCGCACCGCGGACGGGTGGTGGTGCGCGGTGATCCGGTCGACGTAGCACAGGGCCCACCCGCGTGCGGCGAGGTCGTAGGCGAGCAGCTTCTCCTCCGCCCCGAAGTGCAGCAGCGGGCTGAACCCGCCCGCGTCCAGGAACGCGCTGCGCCGCACGATCGCCGAGCACCCGAGGAAGCCGAGCACCTGCGGGCCCGGCAGGTCCGGTGCGGTGCCCAGCGGGCTGTGCGCCATCACGCCGCACACCGGGTCCGGCCGCCGCTCGGGTTCCACGAGGGTGGTCGCGGCGATCAGACCCAGCCGCGGGTAGGCGTCGAACAGGACCTCCGCCTGTGCCAACGCGCCGGGTTCCCACCACGAGTCGTCGTCGCTGAAGGCGACGTAGGGGGTGTCGGCGGCCTCCACCCCGAGGTTGCGCGCGGCCATGCCGACGTTCTCCGGGTTCCGGATCAGCCGCACCCCGGCGAAGTCCCGCCGCACGCGCTCGGCGGTGTCGTCCCCGGAGCCGTTGTCCACGACGAGCACCGGCGGCGCCGGCCGCGCCGCCCGCAACCTGTCCAGGGTCCGCGCGAGCTCCGGGGCCCGGTCACGGGTGGCGATCACCACCGACGTCCTCACCGCAGCACCTCCCCCACCAGGTCGGCGACCAGCGTGCCCGTGCCGCCCGGCGGCCGGTCCGAGTACCGGTGGGCGGCGGGCGAGACGCACCAGCGCCACCAGTGGTCCAGCGTCTCCGCGCAGACGTGCTCGGCCGCGATGAGCGCGGGCCAGCCGAGTGCGTGCGCCTGGGCGGTCACCTTGCCGCCGCCGGAGACGGGGTCGACGGCGATCGCGGGCACCCCGGCGCGCAGTGCGAGCACCAGTCCGTGCATCCGCGTGGTGAGCACCGCGTCCAGCCGCCCCAGCAGCGCGACGAACTGGTCCGGGGTGGCGCAGTGCCGCCAGTCCGCGGTGTCCAACCGCGTGTCCAGCGGGACCGGGGCGACGTCGCGTCCGGCCACCCAGGTCAGCAGCGCCTTGTGCACCTGCTCGTGCCTGCGGCGTCCGCCGTACTCGTGCTGGCCCGGGGCGAGGGCCACCCCCACCACCGCCGTCGGCACGGTCGACGCGGCGAACGAGAGGTCCGCCTGCGGCGGGCCGAGCCCGTCCCGGGCGAGGACACGGTGGAACCCCGCGACGGCCCCGGAGGTGGGGTCGACGACCGACACGCCGACGGCGATGCGCCGGCACCCGGCGTAGCGCCGGTGCAACCACTCGACCTGTTCGCCGTGCACCGGTCCGCAGGCGAACACCAGGTGGGTGTAGTCGCCCGGGTCCGTGTCGTCGAGGTGCACCGCGTCCGGGGCCAGGGCCGGACTGAAGGCGACGTCGGCGGCGACCCCCGCCCGGTCGAGCGTCTCCCGAACCCGGCGCATGCTCAGCACGTCCCCCGCGGTGGCCTCACCGCGGAGAAAACTCGGCCATCCCGTCACGAGCACGCGCATGGTGGCGTTGATACCCCGGTCACGGCGTTTCACACCGCACCGGCGGTGGTAATCGGCCGTCCATGGTCACCGGTCGGCACCACGTACTCGTCACCGGCGGAGCCGGATTCCTCGGATCACATCTGTGCCGGCGACTGCTCGACGAGGGACACCGTGTGTCCTGTGTGGACAATTTCGCGACCGGATCGGCGGACAACGTCGACGACCTCGACTCCCGGGTCGGGTTCCGGCTCGTCGAGCACGACGTGACCGAACCGCTGCCCGAACTCGGCGCGGTGGACGCGGTCCTGCATCTCGCCTCACCCGCCTCCCCGGTCGACTACCGCCGTCTGGGGATCGAGACCCTGCGGGCGGGCGCCCTCGGCACCGAACGCGCGCTGGACGTGGCCACTCGCAACGGCGCGCGATTCCTGCTCGCCTCCACCAGCGAGGTCTACGGCGACCCGGACCGGCACCCGCAACCGGAGACCTACCGCGGCAACGTCGACCCGGTCGGTCCGCGCAGCATGTACGACGAGGCGAAACGCTACGCCGAGGCACTGACCACCGCCCACGCCGGGCGGTACGGCACCGACGTCGCCATCGCCCGGATCTTCAACACCTACGGCCCGCGCATGCGCGCCGACGACGGCCGCGTCGTCCCCACGTTCGTGACCCAGGCACTGGCGGGGACACCGCTGACCGTCGCGGGCGGTGGGGAGCAGACCCGGTCGATCTGCTACGTCGACGACACGGTCGACGGCCTGCTCGCGCTGCTGCGGAGCCGGATCGCCGGTCCGGTCAACCTCGGCGACCCGCACGAGCGCACCGTGCGCGCGATCGCCGAGCGGATCCTGTGGCACACCGGATCCGACTCGCCGCTGACCACCGTCCCCGGCGCACCGGACGACCCGCGACGACGGTGCCCGGACATCACCCTCGCCCGCACCGCGCTCGGCTGGGAACCCGGGGTCTCCCTCGACGAGGGTCTGCGCCGGACGGTCGCCTGGTTCGCCGCGGTCGGGACCGCCGCGGCCTGAGCGCCGGATCCGCGGCTTCCCCCGGCGTCCGACGCGGCCGGTCCCGGGCCCCGCGCCGTTTGAGAGCCGCTTCGCCGGGTAGCGGCACAGTAGGGGTCGCGGAAGCGACCCACACCCGATCGGGAGGTGGGGCCAGGTGCGAGTGCTCGGGATCAACGCCGTGTTCCACGACCCGGCGGCGGCGCTCGTCGTGGACGGGCGGATCGTGGCCGCCGCCGAGGAGGAACGCTTCACCCGCCGCAAACACGGCAAGTCGCCGGTGCCGTTCTCCGCGTGGGAGCTGCCGGAGCGGGCGGCGCGGTGGTGTCTGGACGAGGCGGGGCTGGAACCCGGTGACCTCGACGCGGTGGCCTACTCCTACGACCCCACGCTGGTCGACGAGGGTCTCGGCGGCACGGACGGGGGCGGCTGGGAGAAGCTGCGCACCCTCTACGCCCGACGGGCGCCCGCGTTCCTCGGCACCGCCCTGCCCGGTCTGGACCCGGGCCGTGTCCGGTTCGTCCGGCACCATCTCGCGCACGCCGCCTCGGCCGCCCTGGCCGGGCCGTTCGCCGACTGTGCCGTGCTGACCTCGGACGGCCGGGGCGAGGCGGAGTCCGCCCTGGCCGGGGAGTACCGCGACGGCAAGTTCGTCGAGCTCGCCCGGCAACCGTTGCCGCACTCGCTCGGGCTCACCTACGAGGAGGTCACCGCGCACCTCGGCTTCCGGCGGTCCAGCGACGAGTACAAGGTGATGGCCCTGGCCTCGTACGGCACCGCCCGGTTCGCCCCCGAGCTGCGCGCACTGATCCGGACCACCGGCGACGGGGGATTCCACACCGACCCGGTGCCGTGGGAGCGGTTCGCGCCCGCGCGCCACACCGGCGACGAGCTCCGGCCGGAGCACGCCGACCTCGCCGCGAGCGTGCAGTGCGTCACCGAGGAGGTGCTGCTGGAGCTGGCCCGGTGGCTGCACGCCCGCACCGGGCACACCGACCTCGCGCTGGCGGGCGGCACCGCGCTGAACTGCGTCGCGAACACGCGGCTGCACGACGAGGGGCCGTTCGAGCGGATCTGGGTGCAGCCCGCCGCCGGGGACGCGGGCACGGCGCTCGGCGCGGCCGTGCAGCTGTCCGCCGACCTCGGCGACACGATCGTCCCGATGGACGGCGCGGACCTCGGCCGCGGGTTCACCGACGACGAGATCGGGGCCCGGCTGCGGCGGGCCCGGGTGCCCCACCGGCGCTGCGCGGACCGCGCCGAACTCGCCGAAACCGTGGCCGAGGCCCTGGCGCACAACCGGATCGTCGCGTGGTTCCAGGGACGTTCCGAGTTCGGCCCGCGCGCCCTCGGACACCGCTCGCTGCTGGCCCACCCGGGGTACGCGGCGAACCTGGAACGCCTCAACGACGTCAAGGGCCGGGAGCAGTTCCGCCCGGTGGCCCCGATGGTGCGCGCCGACCGCGCCGCCACGGTCTTCGGCCGGGGCCCCCTGCCGAGCCCGTACATGCTGTTCGTCCACGACGTCGCCGACGACTGGCGCGAGCACCTCCCCGTGGTCACGCACGTCGACGGCACCGCCCGGGTGCAGACCGTGGACCCGGCCACCGAGCCGCTGGTGGCCGACCTGCTCACCGCGTTCGAGCGGCGCACCGGCCTGCCCACGGTGGTCAACACCAGCCTGAACACCGCGGGGCGGCCGATGGTGGACGACCCGGAGCAGGCCCTGGAGTGTTTCGCCTCGGCACCGGTCGATCTGCTCGCGATCGGCCCGTTCGTCGTGAGCCGACAGGGGTGGACGGCGTGACCGGGCGGCAGCAGGACCCCGGGCGAGCGCGGAGCTCCGGGACACCGGCCGCCACGCCGGTCCGCTACACGGTGGTGATCCCGACGACGGGCCGGGCGAGCCTGACGGCGCTGCTGCGGGGTCTCGACGCGGGGGCGGGCCCGCCCCCG
>NZ_KI912238.1:133333-138120 GCF_000231035.2 Saccharomonospora iraqiensis subsp. paurometabolica YIM 90007
TCGTGGTGACGGCCGGGCCGGGCGAACGGGACCTGGCGGCCGCGGTGGCCGCCGGGGCGGGGCTCGGGCCGGACGCCGTGGTCACGACGGACCTCGCCGGTACGGCGGCACTGGTGGCCGACGCGGCTCTGGTGATCTGCGGGGACACCGGGATCGGCCACCTCGCCACGGCCTTCGGCACGCCCTCGGTACTGCTGTTCGGGCCCACCCCGCCCGACCGGTGGGGTCCCCCGCCGCGGGCCCGGCACCGGGTGCTGTGGGCGGGCACGACCGGCGACCCGCACGCGGACACCCCCGACCCCGGCCTGGTGCGGCTGTCGGTGCCCCGGGTGGTGCGCACGGCGCGCACCCTGCTGTTCGGAGGAGAACCATGCCAGCACACACCCGTCCACGCGGCCCGGACGCCACGGCAGGCGGACTCCCGGTCGGGGTCGTCGGCACCGGCTACGTCGGACTGACCACGGCCGCGTGCCTGGCCCGGCTGGGGCACACGGTGGCCGGGGTGGACGTCGACCCGGACAAGGTGGACGCGCTGAACCACGGCGAGGTCGACCTCGGCGAACCCGGACTGGCCGACCTGGTCCGGGCCGGTCGGGACGCCGGTTCGCTGGGGTTCACCACCGACCCCGCCGCACTCGGCGCCGCCGGGGTCGTCGTGGTGTGTGTCCCCACCCCGTCCGGGCCGGACGGGACGGCCGACCTCGCGGTGTTCGACTCGGTGCTGGCCGGGCTCGCCCCCGTGCTCGCGCCCGACTGCGTCGTCGCCGTGAAATCGACCGTGCCCGTGGGGACGACGGCGCGGGCCGGACGGGTGCTGGACCGCGCCACGGTGAGCAACCCGGAATTCCTGCGGGAGGGGCACGCCGCGCACGACTTCCTGCACCCCGACCGGATCGTGCTCGGTGCGGACGACCCGACGGCGGCCGGCCGGGTGGCGGCGCTCTACGCCGGGCTCGACGCCCCCGTGCTGCGGACCGATCCCGCGAGCGCGGAGCTGGCCAAGTACGCGAGCAACGCCTTCCTCGCGCTGAAGGTCTCCTACGTCAACGTGCTCGCGGAACTGTGCGAACGGGTGGGGGCCGACGTCGGCGACGTGGCCGACACGTTGCGCCGCGACCCCCGGATCGGATCCGCCTTTCTCACCCCCGGCCCCGGCTGGGGCGGCTCCTGCCTGCCGAAGGACACCCGGGCCCTGCTGCGCACCGCCGAGGAGGCCGGTGTCGACTTCGCCCTGCTGGCGGACGCGATCGCCGCCAACCGGCACCAGCACGACCGGGTGGCGCGCACGGTGCGGGAGGCGATCACCGGGTCCGCGGACGGGGCGCTGGCCGGTGTCCGGATCGGACTGCTGGGGCTGACGTTCAAGGCGGGCACCGACGACGTGCGGGACTCGCCCGCCCTCGCCGTCGCCGCCCGGCTCGCGGTGGACGGTGCGGTGCTCACCGCGTACGACCCGGGGATCGGCCGGGCCGCGGCGGGGGCGCTCACCGCGGCGGGGGTGCAGTCGGTGGACGACCCGGTGCTGGTGGCCAAGGACGCGGCGGGGCTCGTACTGCTCACCGAGTGGCCGCGGTTCCGCGACCTGGACTGGGCGGAGCTGGCCGACCACACCGGGAACCCCGTCCTGGTCGACACCCGCGGCCTGCTGGACCCGGGCACGATGGCCGGGGCGGGGTGGCGCTACCACCGCCTCGGCCGCGGGCGGGGTGAACCGGGTCCCACACCGGGATGATTCAGCTTTCCTGATTCGTTCCGGTCCCCCTTCCGGGGATCCGCCGCACCGGCGAACAGGTGTACATGAATTCTTTTCCGAGTATCTCGCCGGGGAACCGGCGGAATGTGTCCACCGGACAGTTTCCCACCTTTCGGGTGGACCCGCGGGTCAGCCCCGGGAAATCGCGTTCACCGTGCGGCCGACCTCGGTACCGGACAACGCCCTGGCCGCGTCCGCCTGCGAGAGGATGCCGACCAGGCGGCCGCCGTCCAGGACCGGCAGACGGCGCACCCGGTGCCGCGCCATCGCGTCGAGCGCGGCCTCGACGTCGTCCCCGGGTGCGATCGAGTGAACCTGCCCGGAGGCGAGTTCCCCCACGTGGACGGCGACCGGATCCTTGCCCTCGGCCAGGACCTTGACGACGATGTCCCGGTCGGTGAGCATGCCCTTCAGTTCCCCGTCCTCGCCCCGGACGGGCAGCGCCCCCACCCCGGCCGAGGCCATGGTGCGCGCGGCCTCCGACACCGACTCACTGGTCTCGGCGAAGCGGGGGTCGGCGGTCATGATGTCCTGAACCCGTGTCACCAGAAGTCACTCCTCGTATCCCGAGAATCGTCCGTTCGGGGAATATGCGCCCCTTCCGGCCTTTGCATACTGCGCCGTCCGGACTAGTCTTTGAGCAGTCAGGCGGTTGAGCAGGCAGCGGCCGGATCTCTTTTCGACCTACCGGTTGATATGGACACCGCTGGAGGTGCCGTGTCCGAACTAGCAATACCCACTTCACTGGTGGGCCTAACCACCGAACGTCACGGGCCGAGCCTCGTCGTCACGGTGGACGGCGAAGTCGACCTCAGTACGTGCGACGTACTGGAGAAACAGCTCGAGGAGGCACTGCACGAGGTCTCTCCCCCGCACCCGCTCGTGATCGACCTGAGCGCGGTCACCTTCCTGGGATCCTCGGGGCTGGCGGTGCTGCTCAACGCGCAGAAGGTCGGCGCACGACGGGGCACCCCGCTGCGTCTCGTGGCCACGCAACGGGCCGTGTGCCGGCCCGTCGAGGCGGTCGGGCTCTCCGACGCGCTGCCGTTGCACGGCACGGTGGTGGCGGCGCTCACGGGCGTTCCCGCCCCCCGCACGGGCGAGGAGATGCTGCATCTCGAATTCGTCCCGGACCACGACGGCACGTCCGTCACCCGTGCGTCCCGCTGACCCGGGGGCGGTCCCGCCACCGACGTGCGCGGGACCCGCCCCCGGCGGGACGGCGGTGGCCGTGCCGCCGGTCCGGGTACCGGCTCAGCAGTCCCCGTCACCGCACCACCTCGACTCCGCCTCGGCCGTCTTCTCGACCCCCAGGACCACGGTGCCCTCCACGGTGAGCGCCTCGCCCGCGCCCGGAGCCTGCCCCACGACCCGCCAGTTCGCGTCGTTCAGTGCGATCAGATGTCCGTCGACCGGGTGGGCCTCGACACCGAGACCGAGGTCGTCGAGGTCCCGCCGTGCCGTGGCCAGCAGGAGACCGACCACCCCGGGTACCTCCCGGACCGTCGCGGTCCCCGGGGTCCCGGACGGCCCGGGTCGCGGTGTGCCGGAGGGATCGGCCTGCGGTGGCCCGGTCCGGGACGGACCGGGGGCCCCGACGGAGCCCGGCAGGGTGTGCCCGGCCCCGTCCCCGGTG
Source organism: Saccharomonospora iraqiensis subsp. paurometabolica YIM 90007 (assembly GCF_000231035.2). Lineage (GTDB taxonomy): Bacteria > Actinomycetota > Actinomycetes > Mycobacteriales > Pseudonocardiaceae > Saccharomonospora > Saccharomonospora paurometabolica. The sequence continues at coordinate 136,723 of NZ_KI912238.1, forward strand.
GAGACCAGCGCACCGCACGCGGTGGTGAGGCCGAGTGCCAGGGCACCGGCGAGGCCGGTGAGCGTCCGGCGCAGCGGGTGACACGGAGTTCGGGGTACGGAGGTTCGCATGATGCCTCGCCTCCCAACGTCCCGGAAGGGGTGCACCGCCGTGGCGGGCACGGGGGCCCGTCCGGGGAGCCGGACGGAGCGGGGACGGACGCCGGACGAGCCGTGCCGACGGCACGGCGTCGTGGCGGTGGGACGGGAACGGCGCGGTATCGGGCGGGGTCGTCGGGTTCCGCGGTCGGCCGTTTCCCGGTGGGCCCTTTCCCGGGTGGGCTGTATCCGGTGGGCTGTATCCCGGTGGGTGTGGCCCCGGCGGGAAGGCCCGGGCCACCTCGTGCGTTCGAGCGTGACCGCCGTCGTGGCGGCGACATCCGCGTTCCCACGCTCTCCCGCCAGTGTGCGCACCGGCGGCGCTTCCTGACAAGACCCGGCGGCGCCCCGGGGTCCCGTCGTCGGGACGCCCGCACGGGCCGGGGCACGGCGGTGGTCGGGAGCGTGCGCCCTCCCCCGCCGTGCCCCGGCCGACGGACCGACGTCTCAGAACCGCAGATCCGCCAGGTACTCGTACCCCACCCGGGCGGTCTCCAGCGGGTCCTCGGGCGCGTCGTGCTCGACGATGTACTGCTTCATCGGTCCCCGCCAGGTCCGGCGGAAGATCTCGGCGAAGTCCATGGTGCCGGTGCCGAGGTCGGCGAAGCCGCCGTCGGGCGCACGGTCCTTGACGTGGAACTGGGTGACCCGGCCGAACCGGCGGTGGTACTCCGCCACCGGGTCCGCCCCGGCGACGACGACCCAGTAGAGGTCGTCCTCGAAGTGCACGTTGCGCCGGTCGGTGTTCCCGGCGAGGACGTCGATCGGCCGCACCCCGTCGACGGGGGTGAACTCCTGGGCGTGATTGTGGTACCCGTAGGAGATCCCCGCCTTCCGGAACGCCCGCCCCGCGCGGTCCAGCCGTCGTGCGAACGCGGTCCACTCGTCCAGCGTCGGGTGGTTCGCCCAGGCGCACGCGGCGGTGGAGTAGCCCAGTGTGCGTGCGTCCTCGATCAACCGGTCCACATCGGCCCCCTCGAACCCGACATGGGCGGACGTGGCCCGCAGGTGGTACCGGTCGAGCAACCTGCGGAACTCCGCCGCCGACCGGCCGTGGGTGCCCGCGAGCTCCACCGCGCGGTAGCCGATGTCGGCCAGGGCCTCCAGCGTGCCCGCGAGGTCGTCGTCCAGCACGCTGCGCAGGGTGTAGAGCTGGATACTGATGTGGTTCTTCGGCACCCGCCTGCCCGCCGCCGCGCCGGCGGCCCGGGCGGTGCCTGCCTGGGCGGTGCCTGCCTGTGCGGTGCCGGACAGTGCCCCG
>NZ_KI912238.1:138220-138286 GCF_000231035.2 Saccharomonospora iraqiensis subsp. paurometabolica YIM 90007
GTCGGCCCACGGCCCGGTGTCGTCTCAGGGCCCGGTGTCGGCCCACGGCCCCGTGCCGGCTCGCGG
>NZ_KI912238.1:138386-139706 GCF_000231035.2 Saccharomonospora iraqiensis subsp. paurometabolica YIM 90007
GCGGCCGGGTCCGCGGCGAGCGCGTGCGCGACCGGCGCGGCCAGCCACAGGCCGACGCCGAGGGTGTCCACGCCGAGTTCCTCCCGGACCGGCACGGCGTGCGCGTCGAGCTGGGCGAGGATGCCGTCGACATCCTCTGCGGGGTGGACGTTGGTGCAGTACGACGGCACCTCGGACGGCACCGCCGGTACCGACGACCCGGTCGGCACCGGCGGCGTCGACGTGTCCGGGGATGCTGTGCGCGGGATCATGGGCGCGCCCCGCGCAGGACGGAGTTGCCGGCGAACGTCTCCCCGGTCGGCGTGGAGTTCTCCGTGCCGTGCAGGACCAGCCTCCCGCTCTGCCCGTAGAAAGCCACCGGATTGTTCCACAACACTGTGTCCACTTCGGCCTCGCTGTACCCGGCGGCCAGCATCGCCTGCCCCGTCCGGTAGGTCTTCAGCGGATCCGACCGGCCCCAGTCCGCCGCCGAGTTCACCAGGACCCGGTCGGTGCCGTACCGGCGCAGGATCTCCACCATGCGGTGTTCGTCCATCTTGGTGTCCGGGTAGATCGAGAACCCCATCCAGCAACCCGAGTCGGCGACCTCGCCGACGGTCACCTCGTTCAGGTGGTCGACCACCACCCGCGCGGGGTCGATACCGGACTCGGCCACTACGGCGAGGGTGCGCCGGGTGCCCGCGAGCTTGTCCCGGTGCGGGGTGTGCACCAGCACCGGGAGTCCGTGCTCGTCGGCCAGTTCGAGCTGGCGGGCGAACGCCTTCTCCTCGGCGTCGGTCATCGAGTCGTAGCCCACCTCGCCGACGGCCACCACGCCGTCCTTGGCGAGGTACCGCGGCAGCACGTCGAGCACCTCGGCGCAGCGCGGGTCGTTCGCCTCCTTCGGGTTCAGCGCGATCGTGCAGTGGTGCCGGATGCCGAACTGGGCCGCGCGGAACGGCTCCCAGCCGATGAGGCCGTCGAAGTAGTCGGTGAACGCGCCGACGTTGGTGCGCGGCTGGCCGAGCCAGAACGCCGGTTCGACCAGCGCGCGCACCCCGGCGGCGTACAGGGCCTCGTAGTCGTCGGTGGTGCGGGACGTCATGTGGATGTGCGGGTCGAAGATCCTCACCGGCCGGTCCCCTCCTCGTCGCGCTGGTCGTCGCGCTGGTCGATGCGCTGGTCGATGCGCTGGTCGTCGTTCCGGTCGTCGTTGCGGTCGTCGGGTGGCGGGGCCGCGGAGGCGAGCAGCGCCTCGGCGTCGGCGGGCACGGCGCGTCCCGCGGCCCTGCGTTCGGCCACGTAGTCGGTGACCATCCGCGCCAGTTCCGCGTCGCCGCG
>NZ_KI912238.1:139806-140407 GCF_000231035.2 Saccharomonospora iraqiensis subsp. paurometabolica YIM 90007
CGCGGGCGGCCTCCGTGCCGGGGTGTTCGACGTGCAGGGCGGCCGAGGCCTGCACCTTCACGACGTCGAGCCCCGCGCCGGCCACCCGGCGCACCGCCCCGGCGGGATCGGCGAACGACACGGCGAGGTGGCAGGTGTCCAGGCACACCCCCACGTGCGCCGGATCCACCCGGCCGGACAGCCAGGACACCGCGTCGTCGAGGGTGTCCAGCACACACCCGGGTTCGGGCTCCACCGCGAGCCGGATCGGCCTGCCCGCGCGGTCCGAGGCGGTCGCCAGTGTCCGGGTGAGCCCGTCCAGCGCACGGCGTGCCCGGTCGTCGTCGGCCGTGCTCCACGGTTCCCGCCAGGCCAGCGGCAGGGTGGAGATGCTGCCGTGGGTGGCGTCCGGGTGCAGCAGGTCGGCCAGCACGGTCGCGCAGTCCCGGGTGTAACGCAGCCGCCGCTCGTCCGTCCACTGTGGTGTGTACACGGCATGCTTGACGACGTCGTCGTGGAATCCGCCGTAGGGGAAGGCGTTCAGCGTCCGGACGGCGAGGCCGCGCGCGTGCAGCGTGGTCGCGAGACCGCGCCGGGCGGCCGGGTCCGCGGCGAGCGCGTG
>NZ_KI912238.1:140507-155652 GCF_000231035.2 Saccharomonospora iraqiensis subsp. paurometabolica YIM 90007
GCCCGGAGGGGACCGGCCGCTCCGGACGTTCGACCGCGTCCAGCTCCCGGTCGGCCCAGTCGTTGACCGCCATCCCGGCCCAGTGCAACGCCACCGACGCGAGCGGCAGCACGCACCGCCGCCCCCGCAGCGGCGCACCCGCCGCCACCGCCCCCGCGACACTGTCCCCCACCACACTCAACGCCGCCGGCCCCCGCACCAACTCCACGAGGTCGGTCACCCGGGGTGGTGCCGTGAAGGGCACCTTTCCTGCGTGTGGCGCGGTGAGGGGCACATTCGCTGCGTGTGACGCAGGGAATGTGCCCCTCACGACAACACCCGGCCGGGCGATCACAGGGATCCCGCCCAGTCGCGGAGGGTGGTGAACTGGGTGGCGAGGCGGTGTTCGTCGGTGCCGAGGGGGTCCTTGAAGAAGAAGGCCAACTCGGCCAGGGGGCCCGCGTGGTGGGCGGTGTGGGCCGCCGCGGTGAACCGGGCGAGGTCCAGCACCAGCGGGGCGGCCAGGGAGGAGTCGTAGCCGCTCCAGGTGAGCTGGAGACTCATCCGCGCCCCGAGGAACCCCTCGAACGACACGTGGTCCCAGGCGATCTTCTGTTCCCCGAGGTCCGGCACGTTGTCGATGTGCAGCGGGGCGGACACGTCGGCGTCGTCGAGCATCGCGGCCAGTCCGCGGCCCTTCGACGCCAGCTTGCTGCCCGCGTGGTCGGCGTCGGCGAGGGTCTGCCCGTCCCCGCCGCCGAGGAGGTTGGTGCCCGCCCACGACCGCACCCGCAGCCCCCGGGTGGTGAACAGCGGGGCCAGCGTGCTGCGCAGCAGGGTCTGCCCGGTCTTGCCGTCCGAGCCCGCGTACGGCAGGCCCTCCCGACGCGCGAGCTCCGCCAGCGCGGGCAGCCGGACACCGGTGGACGGCGTGAAGTCGACGAACGGGCACCCCGCGCGCAGGGCGGCGTAGGCAGCCACCGAGCTCGGCGGCAGGACCGTCCGCGTCGGCTCCGCCAGCGCGGGTTCCAGCGCGTCGAGCGTGTCGTGTTCGGCCAGCGCCGGGAACACCGGTTCGGTGGACGAGACGTTGAGCACCACGACGCGGGCGAGTCCGTGCCGCCGGGCGAACGCGGTGATCTCGTCCGCGAGTCTCGCTGCCGCGTCGGCCTGGCTGCCGGCATGGGTCGCGGGGTGGTACCCGGGCCGCACCTCGGAGTCCACGGCGGACAGACCGGAGCGGACCGTCGCGAACACCCGGTGCGGGATCAGCCCCGACTCGGTGAGCTGCTCCGCCCGCTTCTCCACCGGGGTGTCGACCACGTCGTGCCCGCCGATCCGGATCTCGTCCCAGTCCGGCAGCGGCACCGCGGCGAAGTCCTGTCGGGCGCTGACACAGCCGACCGGGTCGACCAGTCCGGCACGCAGTGCGAGCAGTCCCACGATCGCCGTGGTGGCGACCGAACCGCGCGCACCGATCAACCACAACCCTGTGGGCGCCATGATGCACCAACCTCAGTTCCTGTGTACTTGTCACGGCGGGACGCGGCGCACCGCGTGCCGCCGGGGTCAGACCTTCTCACGATCCACCCGGGTCCGGTCGGTCCGACGCGCTGGCCGACCGGGGTCCGCGGTGGGTGGCCGCCGTCGGACGACGGCCACCCACCGCGCTCCCGTCAGGAGGCCGGCGGCAACGGCGCGCTGCCGTCGAGATGCCCGACGACGGCCTCACCGTCGCGCACCAGCGTGTCCCGCACCCCCTCGTCGCCGACCCGTCCGGCCGTCTCGACGAACGTCCGCAGGGCACGCACCGCCCGCTCGGTACCCTCGCCGTCGGCGCCCTCGGCGCCCTCGGCACCCTCACCGACGGCCCGACGGGCCCGGTCCAGGTGCGCCCGCAGCGGCGCCGACTCGCCCTGTTCCAGGCGCCCGGCGTCGCCGAACCGGGTCAGCAGCGCATCGAGGTCATCGAGCGAGGTCGTCGTGGTGAACCCGACCGAGTGCTCGGTGGTGTTGCCCGCTTCGTCGGTGGCGGACACGGTGAGCGTGTGCTCGCCGAGCGGCAGGGTGTGCAGCGGCACGGTCGTTCCCGATTCGATCGGCTCGCCGTCGAGGGTCGCCGACCGCTCGGCCACACCGGAGTCGTCGTGCACCCGCCACGTCGGCGTCAGGTCCGTGGCGTCCCCGTAGACGGCCCCGTCCGCGACCCCGTCGACCGACACGGTCGGCGGAGTCCCGTCGAGCTCGCGGATCTGCACGTCGCGGAACCACACGTCGTCAACGTCACCGTGGTTCTGCAGCCCCACGTAGCCCCGGGTGAGGTCCCGCTCCGGGTCGGTGCTGACGAAATCGTTGATCAGCGTGCCGTTGAGCAACACCTCGATCCGCTGACCACGGACCACGATCTCGTAGGAGTTCCACTCCCCCGGCGGGTTGAGCGCGGCGTCGCGGGCCTCGATGTCGGCCGCCTGGAAGTCGTAGATGGCCCCGGTCGTGTTCTCCGGTGCGTCCGAGGGGTCGATCTGGATCTCGTAACCCTCGTTCACGGCCACCCACGGGTCGTCGCCCGGATCCGGGAAGCCGACGAACACGCCGGAGTTGTCGTCTCCGGCCATCTTCCAATCCAGCTTGAGGCTGTAGGCGCCGAACTCCTGCTCGTGCCAGAGCAGCCCCATCCCGCCGACCGTGCGCACCGTGCAGTCGCCGGTGTGCTCGAACGAACCGGGGCCGGACTGCCGCCAGCCGTCGAGACTGCCCGCCGTCCCGTCGAAGAGCATCCGGTAGCCCTCATCCGGGGCCGTGGGTTCGCACTCCGGCGGGGCCTCCGGCGCGGACACGCCGTCGCCGGTGAACCGCAACTCGTCCACGTCGAACAATCCTCCGGTCCCGGTGCCGCGGAACACCAGGTACAGCGGCGCGGTATCACCCGGATCAGTGACCGGGACGGGATCGAGGTCGACGTAGTTCTCGTAACCACCGGTGTTCGGCACCTCGGTGGTGTGCACCACCGGGCCGTCCACGGTGCCGTGCCGCAGTTCAATGGTGCCGCCCGGTCCGCCGGAGGACACGCGGTAGCCGACGGCGTCGACCCCGGTGAGGTTCGCCGGATCGATCTGGATCCAGTCCCCGTCGTCGATGTAGCCGACCCGCTGCCCGCCCCGGGCGCCGTCCGCGGCGACGACCTCGACGCCCTCGTGGGCGTCGAAGAACTCGGCCTGCTTCACCTTCGGTTGCAGCACCACCTCGTCCGAGCCGGTCAGCGGGGGAACCTCCCCGGCCCCGCCGGTGTCGGTGTAGCTGACGTTGAGCACCCCGAAGATGTCGGCGTCGAGTCCGTGTCCCTCGTCCGCGGGTGTCTCGATCACGCCGGAACACCCGGAGGCCTCGGACAGCGGGTGCCCGTGCCGGTCATGGCCGAGGACGTACTCGACGTGGACCCGGGAACAGTCGATCTCCCCGTCCTCCGGGTCGGTCACCGACACCTCGAACGGCACCTCGTCACCGAACCCGAAGAATCCACCCTGGGCCGGTGTCTCCAGCGTCACGGACGGTTCGGTGTTGCCGACGGTGACGACCACGCTCGCCGAGCCGGTGAGCCCGGTCCCGTCGGTGACCGCCAACCGCGCCGTGTACTGCCCGTTGTCAGCGTAGGTGTGCGTCACCGGGCCCGCCTCGGTGGAGTCGGTCTCCCCGTCCCCGTCGAAGTCCCAGGCGTAGGACAACTGTCCCCCGTCCGGATCGCCGGTACCGGACGGGTCGAAGGCGACCTCCAGCGGCGCCTGCCCGGAGGTGTTCTCCGCCGACAGGGACACCTCCGGGGTGCGGTTGCCCTTGGTGTAGTCGATCCGGTACACGGCCGAGTCCGGCGCGCCACCGAAGTAGCCGCTGCCGTAGTCGAGCACGTACAGCGACCCGTCCGGGCCGAACTCGATGTTCATCGGCCGGGTCAGCTCCATCGAGGAGAAGAACGGCTCGATCGCTCCCGGCTGTCCGTCCGGTCCGACCTCGATGGTGTTGATCCAGCCCCGGTCCCACTCGTAGGCGAAGTTCTTCCCGTCGTAGAACTCGGGGAACTTCGTGACCGAGTCGAGCTCCGGGTCGAAGTTGTAGACGGGCCCGCCCATCGGCGACTCCCCGCCGTCGCCGAACTCCGGCACCGAGCCGCCGTCGTACGGGATCCACGCGGGCTGCGCGGGCGGCAGTTCGGTGCGGCCGGTGTTGTTCGGGCTGTCGTTCCGCGGGGCCGCGCAGTCGAACTCGGCACCCGACTCACCGGAGGCGAAGTCGTAGTCGTGGTAGGCCTGGTTGTCCCCGACGCAGTAGGGCCACCCGTAGTTGCCGGGCCCGGTGATCAAATTGAACTCCACCGTGCCCGCGGGTCCGCGCTCCGGGTCCGCCGACCCGGCGTCCGGTCCGTAGTCACCCAGATGGATCCAGCCGGTCTCGTGGTCGACGGCGAACCGGAACGGGTTGCGCAAGCCCATCGCGTAGATCTCCGGGCGGGTGTTGTCCGTACCCGGTTCGAACAGGTTGCCCTCGGGGATCGTGTAGCTGCCGTCCTCGCCCACGCTGATCCGCAGCAGTTTCCCGCGCAGGTCGTTGGTGTTGGCCGCGCTGCGCTGGGCGTCGAACGCGGGATTGCGGTCGGCGCGTTCGTCGAGCGGGCTGTAGCCGTCCGAGGCGAACGGGTTCGTGTCGTCGCCGGTGGACAGCAACAGGTTCCCGTCCGCGTCGAAGTCGATCTCGCCGCCCGCGTGGCAGCAGATGCCCCGGTCGGCCTCGACCCGCATGATCTGCTGTTCACTGGTCAGATTCAACGTTCCGGCGTCGGTCAACTTGAAGCGGGACAACTGGTTGTGCCCCTCGAACGGCGCGAAGTCCTCGGCGGTGCCGGTCTCCGGCGCGTCCCCGGACGGGGTGTCCAGCGGGGGCGCGTAGTACAGGTACACCCACCGGTTCGTCGCGAAGTCCGGGTCGATGGCGATGCCCTGCAACCCGTCCTCGTCGTGGTTGTAGACGTCGAGTTCGGCCGCCAGCGAGGTGCGGCCCTCCGGTGTCGTCAGGAACACCCGGCCGTCGCGCGAGGTGTGCAGCACCCGGCGGTCCGGCAGGACACTCAGGGCCATCGGTTCCCCGGTGGAGTCGGCGCCCTGCGCGAGGGTGATCTGGTCGAAGTCGTCGTCGGCCGGCTCCCCACCCGGGTCGCCGGAGGTGGAACAGTCCGCGTCGGCGAGTCCGGCGGCGTAGCGGATGCCGCCCGCCAGGTGGCCGAGGAACGCGGGTTCGTCGTAGGACGCCTCGGTGTGTCCCCCGCCGGTGTACCAGGCGCGTCCGCCCTGGTTCTCGTGGCACCACGCGATCGGGTGATCGTCGCCCATCGCGCCCGTGCCGGGGTCGTAGCTGCTCTCGTCGAGGGCGGCCAGCACCCGCACGTCCTGTCGCGGGTTCTCCCGGTAGTTGTACCACTCGTCGGTGCGGGTCCACTGCTCCGGCAGATCCGCTGTGGACGGATGGTCGCGGTCCTCGACGAGGGTGGTCGCTTCCTGGATGTGCGGGTGGGAATCGAACCAGGCACCCACCAGGTCGCCGTACCACGGCCAGTCATACTCGGTGTCCGAGGCCGCGTGCACACCGGCGTACCCGCCGCCGTCGGCGACGTAGCGTTCGAACGCCGCCTGCTGGTCGGCGTCGAGTACGTCGCCCGTGGTGGACAGCCACACCACCGCGTCGTAGTTGTCGAGGTTGTCGTCGGTGAAGGCGGTCGCGTCCTCGGTGGCGTCCACCGCGAACCCGTGTTCCGCGCCCAGATTCTCGATCGCCGCGATCCCCGTGGGGATCGAGCCGTGCCGGTACCCCGCCGTCTTGGAGAAGACGAGCACGCTCGCCTCCTGTGCCGTGGCCGCGCGCTCGGGTGCACCGTCGGCCGGGGCGGCGAGTGCCGTGCCCGACCCGCCCAGAACGGTGCCGAGCGCGAGCATCGCCGCCCCGATCCGCCGTCCGCGGCGTGGGGCCGTGCGTCTGTTCCCGGTACTGCTGCTTCGTTGCACTGGTACCTACTCCCGTCAGCCTGCCAACCCGTCGTGCCGTCCGTACCCGGTGTGCTCCCACCTCCCGTCCCGCCGTCCCCGGCACGGCCGACCCCGTGCCGTGTCCGGCACATCGACCCGGTGCCGTTTCCGGCACATCGACCCGGTGCCGCGTCGTGTCGGGTGTCCGTGCGCCGGTCAGACCCGGACGAACGCCGAGTCCGCGGCCGCGCTGTGCTGCACCGCCTCCAGCACGCCCTGGACCCGCAGGCCGTCACCGAAGCCCGGCTCCGGGGGCGTGTCCGTGGCGAGCGCGGTGACCAGGTCAACGACCTCGTGGGTGAAGGTGTGTTCGTAGCCGAGCAGGTGGCCCGGGGGCCACCAGGCACCGAGGTAGGGGTGGGTGGGCTCGGTGACCACGATCCGCCGGAAGCCGGCCGTGTCCGGATCGTCGGTGGCGTCGTGGAACCACAACTCGTTCATCGACTCGAAGTCGAACGACAGGCTGCCGCGCGAGCCGTTCAGCTCCAGCCGCATGGCGTTCTTCCGGCCGAGCGCGTACCGGGTCGCCTCGAAACTGCCCACCGCACCGCCGGAGAACCGGGCGGTGAACACCGCGCAGTCGTCGACCGTCACGGGTTCGGTCCCGCCCGTTCCGGAGCGGCGTTGCCGGACGAAGGTCTCGGTCAGCGCGGACACCCCCTCGATCCCCTGCCCGGTGACGAACTGGGCGGCGTCGACGACGTGCGCCCCGATGTCGCCCAGCGCCCCGGACCCGGCCTGTTCCCGGCGCAGCCGCCAGGTCATCGGCGAGTCCGCGTCGGAGAGCCAGTCCTGCAGGTACATCGCCCGCACATGCCGCAGCTCGCCGAGCCGCCCCTCCGACACGAGTTTCCGGGCCAGCGCCAGCGCGGGGACCCGGCGGTAGTTGAAGGCGACCATGGCGTGCACCCCGCGGGCACGGGCCTCGTCGGCGGCGGCCGACATCCGTCGTGCCTCGTCGAGCGAGTTCGCGAGCGGCTTCTCGCACAGCACGTGTTTGCCCGCGGCCAACGCGGCCACGGCGATCTCGGCGTGGGTGTCCCCGGGCGTGCAGATGTCGACGAGGTCGACGTCGTCCCGCCGCAGGAGCGCGCGCCAGTCGGTCTCCGCCGAGTGCCATCCGAACCGCTCCGCCGCCGCGGCGGTGCGGTCCGGGTCCCGTCCGCAGACGGCCACCATCCGCGGACTCACGGGAAGGTCGAAGAAGCGTCCGGCGCTGCGCCAGGCGTGCGAGTGCGCCGCGCCCATGAAGGAGTGCCCCACCATGGCCACGCCGAGCGTGCCCGTGGGTCGTGTGGTCGGCGTCGCGGTGCGCGCCGCGGAGAGGTGCTGTGTCACGAGTCGAACCCAACGTCGAGGTAGGAGTCCACATTGTCCTTCGTCACGACCGCCGAGTACGTCGTGATCTCCGAGGGGATCTCGTGCTCGGCGAGGTCGGACAGGCCCTTGTTCTGCCCGAGCAGGCGGGCCATCGACAGCGCCGACGAGGCCATCGACGGGCTGTACAGTACGGTGGCCTTGACCGGCCCGGAGTCGGCCTTGATCAGATCCATCATGTTGCGCGATCCCGCGCCACCGACGAGGAAGAAGTCGTCCCGGCCCGCGGCCTCGATCGCGGCCACCACCCCGATCCCCTGGTCGTCGTCGTGGTTCCACAGCGCGTCCAGATCCGGTGCGCTCTGCAACAGGTTCGCCGTCTGCTCCTGACCGGTCTGCGGGGTGAACTCCGCGGCGACCCGCGGCCCCACCCGGAAGCCGTGCGTGGTCAGCGCATCGGCGAAGCCCTTGCTGCGCTGCTGGGTGAGCGGCAGGGAGTCGATCCCGGCGACCTCACCGATCACCGGGTCGCGCACGTTGTCGGCCTTGAGGCGCTCGGCGATGTAGTTGCCCGCGTTGACGCCCATCCGGTAGTTGTCCCCGCCGATCCACGTCCGGTACGCCAGCGGCGTGTCGAAGACCCGGTCCACATTGATCACCGGGATGCCGCGGTCCATGGCCCTGCGTCCCACGGGCGTGAGCGCCTTGCCGTCGAACGGGAGGACCACCAGCACGTCCACGTCGTTGTTGATGAGCGATTCGACCTGGGCGATCTGCTGGTTGACGTCGTTGGTGCCCTCGGTGGCCTCCAGGGTGACGTCGGAGTAGCGGCCCGCCGACTCCCGTGCGTTGATCGTCATGGCGGCCATCCAGCCGTGGTCGGCGGCGGGTGCGGAGAAGCCGATGGTCACCGGTGGGCCCGGCTCGGTGTTGTCGGCACGGTCACCGGCCGGTTGCTGCTCGCCGTCCGCGGACCGTTCGTTGGAGGTGCAGCCCGCGAGGACCGCACCCGCCCCGACCCCCGCGGCGGAGAGCAAGAATCCGCGGCGGGCGACGTTGTTTCGGATCATGTCGTACTCCCGGTGGGTCGAGTTGCCGGATCGTCGGAGGACTCCTGTTCGGGTGGTTCCGGTGGTGGTTCCGCCGCCTTCCCCGCGCCCCGGCGCCCGAGGGTCGTGTTCTGCAACAGCACGGCGGCGACGATGATCGCGCCCTTGACGATGCTCTGGATGTCGGTGTCCAGGTTGTTCTGGGTGAACACGTTGCTGAGCACCGTGAAGATCAAAACGCCGACGAGCGTCCCGATCAGACTGCCGCGTCCCCCGGTCAGCAGCGTGCCCCCGATGACGACCGCGGCGATCGCGTCGAGTTCCCAGAGCAGACCGACGGTGGACGCCCCGGAGTTCGTGCGCGAGATCACCATGACCGCGGCGATCCCGCAACACAGCCCGCTGATGCCGTACACCAGGGCGGTGTGTCGCCGGACGTTGATCCCGGACAACCGCGCCGCCTCGGCGTTGCCCCCGATGGCGAACGTGCGTCTGCCGAAGGTGGTGCGGTTGAGCACGACCCATCCGACGACGAACACCCCGGCCAGCATCCACACCAGGACCGGGATTCCGAGCAGCGACGCGCCGAAGAAGTCGGTGAACCCCGTTCCGGTGACGACCTGCGTCTGCCGCCCGCTGATCCGCTCGGCCAGACCGCGCGCCGAGGCCATCATCGCCAGCGTCATGATGAACGGCACGACCTTGCCGTAGGAGATCAGCACACCGTTCACCAGACCGGTGCCCAGGCCCACCAGCAGGGCGCAGACCACCATGACCGCGGGCCCGTACGACTGGGTCGCCACGGTGGTGGCCCACACACTCGCCAGGGCGGCGATCGAGCCGACGGACAGGTCGATCCCGCCCGCGAGGATCACGAAGGTCATCCCGACGGCGACCACGCCGATCGGCGCGGACGCCCGCAGCATCGTGGACAGGTTCGCCCCGGTGAAGAAGGTGTCCGGGTTGGTCACCACGCCGACCACGCACAGCAGCACCAGCACACCGGTCAGCCCCAGCAGCCGCACGTCCACCATGCGCCGTCGAGGCCGTCCGCCCGTGCCTGCCCGCCGCACGGGGGGACGGTCCAGGGTCTCGGTCACGCCGTACTCCCTTCCATCACCATGTCGAGCACGTCGGCCTCGCTCGTCGTGTCGGCGGGGCGCTCGGCCAGTACCCGGCCCTCCCGCAGCACCAGCACCCGGTCGGCCAGGGCGAGTACCTCGGGGATCTCGCTGGAGACGACCACCACGGCCACCCCCTCGGCGGCGAGTTCGTGGATCAGCCGGTACAACTCGGCGCGCGCCCCGGCGTCCACGCCCCGCGTCGGTTCGTCCAGCAGCAGCACCCGGCAGCCCCGGACCAGCCACCGCGCCAGCACCACCTTCTGCTGGTTCCCGCCGGAGAGCGTGCGGGCCTGCCGGTGCGGATCGGCGGGCCGGAGGTCGAGGCGCTCCAACGTGGACGCCGTCACGGCGGTCTCGGCCCCCGGCAGGGAGAAGCCGAATCTGCTGTAGGCGGGCAGGCTGGCCAGCGTCACGTTGTCGGCCACCGACATGTCGGACAGCAGCGCCTGGCTCTTGCGCTCCTCGGGCGCCAGCCCCACACCCGCGGCCACGGCGGAGGCCACACTGCCGGGACGCAGCCGGGTCCCCGCGACGGAGACCGTGCCGCGGTCGGGCCTGCGGGCACCGAAGACGGTCTCCAGGATCTCGCTGCGGCCCGACCCCATGAGGCCCGCCAATCCGACGACCTCGCCCGCACGCACCCGGAACGACACGTCGTCGAACTCACCGCGCCGTGCGAGACCGGCGACCTCCAGCAGGACGTCGCCGTGGGCGCCCGGCTCCCGCTCCGTCCCACGGGACGCGGTCCGCACCGCACGACCCGCCATCAGATCGACCAGTTCGGACGTCGTGTGTTCCTCCGCGTCGAGGCCGGTGGCCACCGTGCGCCCGTCCTTGAGCACGGTGACCCGGTCGCCGATCCGGCGGATCTCCTCCAGGCGGTGCGAGATGTAGACGACGGCGACACCCTGGTCGGTCAGCTCACCGAGGATGCGGAAGAGGTTGTCCACCTCGTCGGCGGCGAGGGCGGCCGTCGGTTCGTCCGCCACGAGCAGGCGCGCGTCGTGCGCGAGTGCCCGGGCCATGGACACCAGCTGTTGCCCCGCGGCCGGGAGGTCACCGACCTCGTCGTCCGGGCCGATCTCACCGTGGCCCAGGCGGTCGAGCAGCGCGGCCGTCTCCGCGCGGGCGGCGGCGCGGCGGAGGAAACCGTGCCGGGACCGCTCGTGGCCGAGGAAGACGTTCTCGGCCACCGACAGGCCCGGGACCAGGTCGAGCTCCTGGTACATGGTCGCGATGCCGTGCCGGAGCGCGGCCACCGGGGACGGCAGGGCAACGGCCCCGCCCCGCCACACGATCTCGCCGGCGTCCGGCTGGTGCGCCCCGGAGAGCGTCTTGATCAGGGTCGACTTGCCCGCGCCGTTCTGCCCGAGCAGGCAGTGCACCTCACCCGGCCGGACCTCGAGATCCACACCGTCCAGTGCGCGCACCCCGGGGAAGCGCTTCACGATCCCCCGCATCTCCAGCAGGGGGGCGTCCGACGCATCGGGGCTCGCGTCGTGCGAACTTATATCCACGTCAGCCCTACTTTCTTCTTCGGCATGCAAAAGTAGGGTGAGTCGGACCACCCGTCAAGGGGCAGGAGTGTCAGGCCGGGGCAGACTTCGGGCGCGGTCAGGACGGTGACCAGCGGGTCACCGGGACGAGCGGGTGGTTCTCACCAGGTGAAGGTCATGTGCCGGAACTCCGGCCACAGCCGTTCCCAGGACGCCGTGCGCTCCTCGGCGAGCCAGATCGGCTCGCCCTGGTTGCCGTTGTTGACCGCGCGTCCGTTGTCGATCCGGCGGAGCAGGCGCAGCTCCTCGAAATAACGGCTCAGCCGCTCGCGGTCGGACCCGACGAACAGGGTCGCGCCCGCGGACTCCGGGGGGCTGCCGAAGTAGTGGAACCCCCGGCTGCCGCTGTAGGGCCGGGGCAGGTCCGGCCGGAAGTGTTCGACGGCGGCGGCCTGCCAGTAGGTCTCGGTGACGATCGCGGTCGCCGCCCGTGTGTCCGGCGGCAGCGAGTGGTAGGCACCGGCCACGTCGTCGGCCACCTGCGGCCAGCCGAACTCCTCCAGCTCCATGTTCATCGGGCTGTAGGGCTCGCCCGCGTAGGCCGAGATCGGTTGGACCGGCAGCCAGCTGATCGCCACCGCGGCGGAGACGGCGTAGGCCCCCGCGACCACCGGTTTCCACTGCACCGGCCGCAGGTGGGTGAACATCCGGTCCAGCCGGGTCGCCGCGACCGCGAAGCACAGCGCGAACAGTCCGCCCACGTAGTACGGCCTGCCCTCGGTGAGCCAGAACACGGCCGTGACGACGAGCACGGTGATGCCGAGGAACCGGTACGCGCGCAGCTCCGGGTCCCGCAGCAGCCACCAGGTGCCGAGCACCACCAGCACCGCACCGACGCCGATCCCGGCCTGCTCCAACGCCATCGGCAGGAAGGTCAACCTACCCCCGGCGTAGGACACCTCGTCGGCGACGATGCGGTTCATCTCCACCTGCGGCCACCCGTGCCGGGCCTGCCAGATCAGCGTGGGCACCGAGACGGCCACCGCCACCGCGGCGCCGACCCACAGCAGCGGCCTGCGCAGCAGCGCACGCGGCCCCACCAGGAACACCGAGGCCGCCACCGCGATCCAGAACACCGGAATGAGGAACTTGACCTGCAGGTCGATCGCCGTGACCACACCCGCGACGAGCAGCAGCCGGTCGTCCCGCAGGCGCACCCAGCGCACGAGCAGCCAGACGACGACCGTCCAGAGGAACACGTCGACCATGTGGGTGGCGAGGATGTGGCCCGCCCCGGCCAGCAGGAACGGGGAGCAGGCGTAGGCGCCGGCCGCCATCGCCTGGGCGCGCGGACCGCCGCCGAACTCGCGCGCGGTCAGCCCGGCCACGACGATGCCGAGCCCGGTCAGCAGGACGGCGGGCAGCCGCAGGCCCACCACCGAACCGGGGAACAGGGTGTCCATCGCCCGGGCCAGCAGCGGCAGCAGCGGCGGCTGATCGGCGTATCCCCAGTCCAGGTGTCTGCCCGCGGCCAGGAAGTACAGCTCGTCACCGTGGTAGCCGTACCGCCCGGCGAAGGCCAGCAGCACCGCCATCGCCGCACCCGCGATCGCCCACACCGGCACCCGGGCGAACTGCGGTACGGCCATGCCGGAGAACCCTAACCTCCCCGACCCCGTCCCCCCACCACCCGCGAGTCGCCGCCCCGTGCCCGCGAGTCGACGCTCGGTACCCGCGAGTCGACGCTCGGTGCCCGGGAGTTGCCGCTCGGTGCCCGGGAGTTGCCGCTCGGTGTCGGCGCCCCGATGTTCCGTGCCCACGGGTCGGGGCTCGGTGTCCTCGGGCACCTCTCCGGTACCGGGACGCGGTCCGGACACCGGGGGGTCACCGGCCCTGTTCGGAAGGGTCAACTCGCGCTCCCACAGGGTCGACTCGCGGGCATGGGGCGGCAACTCGCGGGCATGGGTGGGGGGTCACATGTTGATCATGTGGCCCGCGAGGCCGTGGACGGCTTCCTTGACCGCCTCGCCGAGGGTGGGGTGGGCGTGCACGTTGCGGGCGAGTTCGTGCACGGTGAGGTCCCACTGCTGGGCCAGGGTGAGCTCCGGCAGCAGCTCGGTGACCTCGGGGCCGATGAGGTGCGCCCCGAGCAGCTCACCGTGCCGGGCGTCGCTGAGGATCTTCGCGAAGCCGACGGTGTCGCCGAGGCCGTGCGCCTTGCCGTTGGCCGTGAAGGGGAACTTCGTCACCCGCACGTCGTGGCCCTCGGCACGCGCCTGCTCCTCGGAGAGGCCGAAACTGGCCACCTGGGGCTGGCAGTAGGTCGCGCGGGGGATCATGCGGTAGTCCAGTTCCATCGTCTCCGCGTCGCCGATCGTCTCGGCGGCGACGAGGCCCTGCGACTCGGCGGTGTGGGCCAGCATGAGCTTCGCGGTCACGTCGCCGATCGCGAAGATGTGCCCCACGCTGGTGCGGCACCGGCCGTCGATCTCGATGGCGCCCTGTCCGGTCAGCGCGACCCCGGTGTTCTCCAAACCGTAGCCCTCCACGGTCGGCCGGAACCCGATCGCCTGCATCACCTTGTCGGTCTCCAGCACCCGCCGCTGGTCGCCGTCGGAGACGGTGACCGTGACCCGCTCGCCGGTGTCGTCGATCGACTCGACGCGGGTGGAGGTGAACACGTCGATGCCCAACCGGCGGTACCGGCGGGCGAGCTCGGCCGAGACCTCCTCGTCCTCGGCGGGGACCAGCCGGTCGAGGAACTCGACGATCGTGACGTGGACCCCGTAATTGTGCAGTACGTAGGCGAACTCGACCCCGACGGCCCCCGCGCCGCAGATCACGATGTCGTCCGGCAGCTCCGCGGTGAGGATCTGCTCCTCGTAGGTGACCACCCGGTCGGTGACCGAGGTGCCCGGCAGCAGCTTCGCCGTCGCCCCGGCCGCGATGATGCAGTGGTCGAAGGTGACGGTGTCCACCGCACCGTCGGTGCCGCGCACCTCGATCGTGGTGTCGTCGACGAAGCTGCCCCGCCCGTTGTACTCGGTGATGGCGTTCTTCTTCATCAGGTAGTGCACGCCCTTGACCCGACCGTCCGCGGCCTTGCGGCTGCGCTGGTAGGCGGCCGTGTAGTCGAATGTGACCTCCCCGTCGACGTGGATGCCGAAGGTCCGCGCCTGCGTGGTGAACAGGTGCGCCAGCTCGGCGTTGCGCAGCAGCGCCTTCGACGGGATGCATCCGACGTTGAGGCAGACACCGCCCCAGTAGCGCTCCTCGATGACGGTGGTGTCCAGCCCGAGTTGGGCCGCCCGCACGGCGGCCGTGTAGCCGCCGGGGCCCGCGCCCAGCACCACGACGTCGAAGTGTTCGCTCATGCCGTGATTATGCCCGCCTCAGGCGTCCGGCGGGGGTTGGTCACGCACCTCGGCGAGCAGGTCGGTGATCGCGGCCATGATCCGGTCGGTGGCCTCCCGGAGCTGGGCCGCGCCGGGACGGTCGGACTCCAGGTCGGACAGGTCGACCGGCGGTCCGGCGGCGAGGTGCAGCGTGGGCCGCGGCACCACCCGTGGCAGTGACCTCCCCACCGGCAGCAGGTGCTGGGTGCCCCAGCAGGCGACCGGGACCACGGGCGTCCCGGTGGTCAGGGCCATCCGGGCCAGACCGGTCTTGCCCTCGCTCGGCCACCCGTCGGCCCGATCTCCGAAGGTGCCCTCGGGGAAGACCACGACACACTCGCCCGCACGGACGGAGGCGACCGCCTGCCGGTAGGCGTCCAGCGCGCTGGACCGCCCGCGGTGGACCGGGAGGTGCCTGCCCGAGGACATCACCGACCGCACCACCGGCACCGTCCACAGATCCGCCTTCGCGAAGAAGCGCGGGACCCGCCGCGCGGTGAGGCCGAACAGCGTCACCGCGATCGGATCGGCGTAGGAGAGGTGGTTGCTCGCCACGAGCACGCCCCCGCGCCGGGGCAGGTGCCTGCGGCCCCGCAGCCGCCACCGGGTGGTCAGCGCGAGCACCGGGGCGATCACCTCGATCGCCAGGCCGTACCAGAAGCCGCGGCCGCGCCGGGGGAACCGGCCGATCAGGCGCAGCTTGGCCACGGCACGCCC
>NZ_KI912238.1:155752-155911 GCF_000231035.2 Saccharomonospora iraqiensis subsp. paurometabolica YIM 90007
CCGTCGCCGGCCCGTGTCGACGAGGGCGCGCTGCACCTCCTCCCCCGTGGCGTCGCCACCCGCGTGGATGACGCGGAACGCGCCGTGCCCGCCCTCGCGGGTGCGGGCGAGCCCGGCGCCCGCCGGGTCGCGGTCGAACTCCGCGCCGTAGGCCCGCAG
>NZ_KI912238.1:156011-156391 GCF_000231035.2 Saccharomonospora iraqiensis subsp. paurometabolica YIM 90007
CCCCGCTGCCGCCCGCCCGCTGCCGTCCCCGGCACCGTCCCGGTCCCCGGGTCACGCGACGGCACGCGCCGGGACCGGGTCGGCCAGCACGGGCTGGCCGGAGGGGTTCAGCCGGACCAGTTGGCTGCGCCGCCAGGCGGCGTCGTCCCGGTCCGGCGCATCGGTGCGCACGTGACATCCGCGGCTCTCGGTCCGGCTCCCGGCCGCCACGAGCAGGGCACGGGCGAGGAGGGTGAGGGCGGCGTCCTCCACGTCCGCGACCGTGGTCAGCGGCCGGTCGGCCACCGAGAGGTCGAGCACGGAACCCGCGACGGCCAGCCCCTCCGCGTCCCGGCCGACCGCGGCGTAACGGCTCATCAGCCGCTGCACCGACGCCCGGT
>NZ_KI912238.1:156491-162601 GCF_000231035.2 Saccharomonospora iraqiensis subsp. paurometabolica YIM 90007
CCCACCGGGCCCCGTCCCCCCGGGCGTGGGGCGGCGCGCACGGTGCCGCGGCCCCCGCCGCCGCTCAGGAGGCCCGCTCCAGGATCACCACGGGGATGTCCCGGTCGGTCTTGCGCGCGTACTCGTCGTAGTCCGGCCACACGGCCGCCATCACGGGCCACAGCCGGGCCTTCTCGTCCATATCGGCCGTCCGGGCCCGCGCCGGGAACCGCTCGCCCCGGATCTGTACCCGGACGTCGGGGTCGTCCCGCAGGTTGAGGTACCAGGCCGGGTGGCTGTCCGCGCCGCCCTTGGAGGCCACGACCACGTAGCGCCCGTCCACCTCCTGGAAGATCAGCGCCGACTTGCGCGGTTCCCCCGTCCGCCGGCCGGTGGTGGTCAGGATCAGGATGGGCGCGCCCTTGTACCAGTCGTAGCCGACCTCGCCGTCGGTCTCCTCGTACCGACGCACGTGTTCGTCGCCGAACAGCATCGTCAGCCCCTTTCCCTCGGTTCGCGCGTCACCCTACCGATCCACTCCGCCGCGTCGGGACACCGCGGCGGTGCCTGACGGGAGCCCGTCGGGTGTCGTGGACAGCACCTCGGCGAGCAGCGCGGGGTCGACGTTGCCGCCCGAGACCACGGCCACGGCCGGACCGTCCGGCAGCCGCGGGGCCCGGAACAACCACGCGGCCGTGGCCACCGCACCGCTGGGTTCGGCGACGAGCCCGCCGTGCCGCGCGAGCAGGGCCATCGCCGCGCGGATCTCGTCCTCACCCACCGTGACGATGTCGTCGAGCACGGCCCGCAGGTGGGCGAAGGTCAGCTCGGACGGTTGGGCACGGAGCCCGTCGGCCATCGTCCGTGCCCGGTCCGCCACCGGCCAGTCGACCCGCCGCCCGGTGTGCAGACCCTCCCGCGCGTCCGCCGCCAGCTCCGGTTCGACGCCGACGACCCGGGCACGGGGACACAGCGCCCGCACCGCGGTCCCGACCCCGGCGGCGAGGCCACCACCGCTGACCGGGACCAGCACGACACCGACGTCCGGCAGGTCGGCGGCGATCTCCAGGCCGACCGTGCCCTGCCCCGCGATCACATCAGGGTGGTCGAACGGCGGGACCAGCTCCGCGCCCAGCTCGGTGACCAGCCGCCCGGCCACGGCCTCCCGCTCGCCGGGTCCGCAGAGGACCACCTCGGCCCCGTACGCCCGGGTGCCGTCGATCTTGACCTGCGGGGTCGAGTCCGGCATCACGACGTGCGCGCGGACGCCCGCCGCACGGGCCGCGGCGGCCACGGCACGGGCGTGGTTGCCGCTCGAATAGGCGACCACACCCCGCCGGCGCCGCTCCGGGTCGAGGCGGGCGAGCGTGTTGAGCGCCCCGCGGATCTTGAACGCACCGACCGCCTGGAGACTCTCCGGTTTCACCCACAGGGAGCCGGGTCCTCCCGCCCACGGGCAGGGCAGCAGCGGGGTGCGCACCGTCGCGTCCCGGATCCGGTCGGCGGCGGCGCGGATGTCCGGCAGGGTCACGAGATCCACCGGTCCAGTGTGCCACCGGCCGCGGCCCCGCCGGGTGCGATCGGCGGTCGTCCGCGATTTTCCTTCGAGCAATGTCGAGGGCAGGTACCGTGGCGGTGTGACGAAGCTCGCCGACCATCTCACCATCGGACAGGTCGCCGAACGCAGCGGCGTGCCGCACACCGCCCTGCGCTTCTACGAGGACCGCGGACTGATCCACGCGGAACGCTCCGCGGGCAACCAGCGCCGTTTCCCGCGCTCCGTGCTGCGGCGGATCGCCTTCATCCGCGCCGCGCAGCGGGTGGGGCTCTCGCTGGAGCAGATCGGGGAGGCACTCGCCACGCTGCCGCACGACCACGCCCCCACCAAGGCCGACTGGGCGCGGCTGTCCCGTACCTGGCGGGCCGAGCTGGACGCGCGCATCGACGCGCTGCAACGGCTGCGGGACCAGCTCACCGGCTGTGTCGGGTGCGGCTGCCTGTCGCTGCGCACCTGTGCCCTGAACAACCCGGACGACCAAATCGCCCGGTACGGGCCGGGTGCCCCGGTGCTCAAGCCGTCCGCCGAGGGCGGACTGTGACCCGGTGGGTCGTACCCGGCGCCCCCTCACCCGGTCAGCCGCTCAGCCGGTCAGCCGCTCAGCCAGGCGACAGCACCACCCACCGCGAGCAGCGCCGCCACGGCGAGCGCGACGGCCGCGACACGTGAGTTCTTCCAGGTGGTGACCGCCCCACCCGCGAGGAACCCGCCCACGGCGAACAACAGCAGCGCCACCAGCGCGTCCGCCATCAGTTCCCCCTCACCGGCCGGGCCCGGAACCACGACTCACGCCGACCACCACGGACGCCCCCGACCGGTAGGTCACAGGACGCCCTTGGTGGACGGGACCCCGCCCGCGCGCGGGTCGGGTTCGCACGCCTCCCGCAGTGCCCGCGCCAGCGCCTTGTACTGTGCCTCGGCGATGTGGTGCGGATCCCGCCCGTGCAGCACGCGGACGTGCAGCGCGATCTGCGCGTGGAAGGCGAACGACTCGAACACGTGCCGGGTGAGCACGAACGGGTAGTTGCCCCCGACGGTGAACGTGTGGAACTGCTCCGGCTCCCCGACGTGGACGCAGTACGGCCGGCCGGAGACGTCCACGGCCGCGTGCGCCAGGGTCTCGTCCATCGGGATCCACGCGTCCCCGAACCGGCGGATGCCCTGCTTGTCCCCGAGCGCCCGGTGCACCGCCTGCCCCAGCACGATCGCGGTGTCCTCGACGGTGTGGTGGGCGTCGATGTGCACGTCGCCGGTCGCCTCGACGGTCAGGTCGAGACTGCCGTGCACGCCGAACGCGTGCAGCATGTGGTCGTAGAACGGCACCCCGGTGGCCACCTCGACCCGACCGGTCCCGTCCAGGTCGACCTCCACCCGGATCGACGACTCCTTCGTGGTGCGCTCCACCGCGCCCTTCCGGGTCACGTCGCGACCTCCTTGCTCGCCCGCAGAAAGGCGTCGTTCTCCTCGGGCGTGCCGATGGTCACCCGCAGGTGTCCCTCGATCCCCACGTCCCGGATCAGCACTCCCTGGTCCACATAGGACCGCCAGACGGCGGGAGCGTCCGCGAACCGTCCGAACAGGACGAAGTTGGCGTCGCTGTGCACCGGGTCGAGCCCGAGCGCGCGCAGGCCGTCGCAGACCCGTTCCCGCTCGGCCGCCAGCTCCGCCACCGAGGCGAGCGTCGCGTCGGCGTGCCGCAGCGCCGCGCGGGCGGCCGCCTGCGTCAGCACGGACAGGTGATACGGCAGCCGCACCAGTTGCAGCGCGTCCACCACGGCGGGCGCGGCCGCCAGGTACCCGAGGCGGCCCCCGGCGAAGGCGAACGCCTTGCTCATCGTGCGGGAGACGATCAGCTTCGTCGGGTGCTCGTCCAGCAGGTGCACCGCGCTCGGCCGGGAGGAGAACTCGGCGTAGGCCTCGTCCACGACGACCAGCCCCGGCGCGGCACGCAGGATCGCGTCCAGCGCCTCCTCCGGGACCGACCCGCCGGTGGGGTTGTTCGGGCTCGTCACGAAGACCACGTCCGGGGCACGCTCGGCCACGACCTCCGCCACGGCCCCGGCGTCCAGGGAGAAGTCGGCCGCACGCGGCGCGGGGCGCCACTCGGTGCGGGTGCCCGAGGCGAGGATCGGGTGCATCGAGTACGACGGCTCGAACCCGAGCGCCGACCGCCCCGGGCCACCGAACGCCTGCAACACCTGCTGCAGGATCTCGTTCGAGCCGTTGGCGGCCCAGATGTGCCGTTCGGTCAGCGACGCACCGGTCGCGGCGGACAGATACGCCGCGAGGTCCCGGCGCAATGCCACGGCGTCGCGGTCCGGGTAGCGGTGCAACTCGCGGGCGGCCTCCCGGGCCGCCTCGGCGACGTCGTCCACCAGTTCCGCCGGCGGCGGGAACGGGTTCTCGTTCGTGTTCAGCCGCACCGGCACGTCCAGCTGCGGGGCCCCGTACGGGCTGCGGCCGCGCAGGTCCTCGCGCAGCGGCAACTGCTCCGGGGTGACGTCCTCGGCGCTCATGCGGTGCCCTCCGAACCCGGGAACCGGGCGGCCACGGCCTCGCCGTGCGCGGGCAGGTCCTCCGCGTCGGCCAGCGCGACCACCGCCTCGGCCACGTCGGCCAGCGCCGCCGCGCTGTAGTCCACGACGTGGATGCCGCGCAGGAAGCTCTGCACGGACAGACCCGAGGAGTGCCGGGCGAAGCCGCCGGTGGGCAGCACGTGGTTCGACCCGGCGCAGTAGTCGCCGAGCGAGACCGGCGCGTACGGGCCCACGAAGATCGCACCCGCGTTGCGCACCCGGGCGGCCACCCCGGCGGCGTCGGCGGTCTGGATCTCCAGGTGCTCGGCTGCGTAGGCGTCGACCACGCGCAGGCCGTCGTCCAGCGAGGAGACCAGGACGGTGCCGGACTGCCTGCCGGTCAGCGCCGTCCGGACGCGCTCGGTGTGCTTGGTGTCCGCGACCCGCGTCTCCAGTTCGGCGTCCACGGCGTCGGCCAGCGCGGGTGAGGTGGTCACCAGCACACTGGCGGCCAGGGTGTCGTGCTCGGCCTGGCTGACCAGGTCGGCGGCCACGTGCGCGGGCTCGGCCGTGTCGTCGGCGAGGATCGCGATCTCGGTGGGCCCCGCCTCGGAGTCGATGCCGATGATCCCCCGCAGCATCCGCTTCGCGGCGGTGACGTAGAGGTTGCCCGGCCCGGTCACCATGTCGACCGGGTCCAGGTCGGTGCCGTCGGTGTCGCACGCCCCGTGCGCCAGCAGCGCGACGGCCTGCGCGCCGCCGACCGCCCACACCTCGTCGACCTCCAGCAGCGCGGCGGCGGCGAGGATCGTCGGGTGCGGCAGGCCCCCGAACTCCGCCTGCGGGGGTGAGCACAGCACCAGCGAACCGACCCCGGCGGCCTGGGCGGGCACCACGTTCATCACCACGCTGGAGGGGTACACGGCCAGTCCGCCCGGCGCGTACAGGCCGACCCGCCCGACGGGCACCCAGCGTTCGGTGACCGTGCCGCCCTCGGCGACCCGGGTGGTGACGTCGTCACGACGCTGGTCGGCGTGCACCGCACGGGCGCGGGTGATCGACTCCTCCAGCGCGGTCCGGACGGCGCCGTCCAGGCCCGCGAGCGCGTCGTCCAGCGCGGACCGGGGCACCCGCACGCGGGCGGGCCGCACCGTGTCGAACCGCTCGGTGTAGTCGAGCACCGCCGCCACGCCGTGCTCGCGCACCGCCTCGACGACCGGCCGTACCTGATGCTGCACCGCGTCCACGTCCACCTCGGCACGCGGTAGCGTGGCACGTAACTGGGCCGGGGCCGGGACACGACCGCGCAGGTCGGTGCGGTTCAACATACGGTCAAGGGTACGAGGCCCCGACAGGTTTCCTCCCGGGAGGTGCGCATGCTGCGCGTGGGCTTGTGTCAGCTCACATCGAGTGCCGATCCGGCGGAGAATCTGCCGCTGATCCGGGAGTGGGGCACCGCGGCCGCCGGGGCGGGGGCCCGAGTGGTGGTCTTCCCCGAGGCGATGATGGCCCGGTTCGGCACCCGGCTGGGCCCGCTGGCCGAACCGGTCGACGGACCGTGGGCGACCGCGGTCGCCGGGATCGCCCGCGAGGCGGGAGTGCTCGTGATCGCCGGAATGTTCACTCCCGCGGGGGACGGCGCCCGGGTCCGGAACACCCTGCTGGTCACCGGGCCCGGCGAACACCGCGGCTACGACAAGATCCACCTCTACGACGCCTTCGGTTTCCGGGAGTCGGACACGGTCGCCCCGGGCTCCGACCCGGTGACGGTGACCGTGGACGGGATGACCCTCGGCCTGGCCACCTGCTACGACGTGCGCTTCCCCGAACTGTTCCGGGCGCTGGCCGACAAGGGGGCCGAGGCCGTCGTCCTGCCCGCGTCCTGGGGCGCGGGCGAGGGCAAGCTCGCGCAGTGGGAGCTGCTCGTGCGCGCGCGGGCGCTCGACTCGGGCACCTGGGTGCTGGCGTGCGGGCAGGCCGACCCGGCCGCGTCCGGGATCACACCGCACCCGAAGGCACCGACCGGCATCGGTCACTCGATCGTGGCCGATCCGTTC
>NZ_KI912238.1:162701-168230 GCF_000231035.2 Saccharomonospora iraqiensis subsp. paurometabolica YIM 90007
CGGCGACGGTGTCCGCCGCGTGCGCCCGCACGCTGTCCGGGGCCGCACCGTCCGGGCCGTCCGGGCCGTCGAGAACGGCGGCGACCCCACCCTGGGCCCACCGGGTGTTGCCGTCGGAGACGGACCCCTTGGACACCACGAGCACACGCAACCCGAGCTCGGTGGCCCGCAGCGCCGCCGTCAGCCCGGCGACCCCGCTGCCGAGCACGACCAGGTCCGCGGCGGCCTCCCACCCGGTTTGCGATCCTGAGTCGGAAACCGGGGTGACGACGCCGGTCCGCCGGGAGGTCATTCCCCACCGCCGGGGTTGCCGATCTCGACCATCCGGCGCACCGAGTCCCGCGCCCGCGCGGCGGTGCCCGGGTCGACGTCGACCTCGTCGACGCCGTGGGTCAGGGACCGCAGCAGCGCCGCCGGGGTGATCATCTTCATGTACCGGCAGGACGCGCGGTCGTTCACCGCGCGGAAGTCGATCTCCGGAGCGGCCTTGCGCAGCTGGTGCAGCATGCCCACCTCGGTGGCCACCAGCACCGACTCCGCCCGCGTGTCCCGGGCGGCGGTCAGCATGTCCCCCGTGGACAGGATCTTGACCTTGTCCTCGGGCACCGCGCCCTCCCCCGCGAGGTAGAGCGCCGAGGTGGCGCACCCGCACTCGGGATGGATGAACAGGTCGGCGTCCGGGTCGGCGGCGGCGCGCTCGGCCAGTTCCGGGCCGTTGATCCCCGCGTGCACGTGGCACTCCCCCGCCCAGATGTGCAGGTTCTCCCGGCCGGTCTCCCGTTTGACGTGCGCGCCGAGGAACTGGTCCGGGCAGAACAGCACCTCCCGGTCGGCAGGAACGGACGCGACGACGTCCACCGCGTTCGACGACGTGCAGCAGATGTCGGTCTCGGCCTTCACCTCGGCCGTGGTGTTCACATAGGACACGACGACGGCGCCGGGGTGCTGTGCCTTCCACTCCCGGAGCTGTTCCGCCGTGATCGAGTCGGCCAGCGAGCACCCCGCGCGCGCGTCCGGGATCAGCACGGTCTTGTCCGGCGCGAGGATCTTGGCCGTCTCGGCCATGAAGTGCACACCGCAGAACACGATCGTGGACGCGTCGCTGGCCGCCGCGATCCGGCTGAGCGCGAGCGAGTCGCCGGTGTGGTCGGCGACCTCCTGGATCTCCGGGAGCTGGTAGTTGTGCGCGAGCAGGACGGCGTCGCGGTCGGCGGCCAGTCTGCGCACCTCGTCCGCCCAGGCCGCGTCCGCGCGGACACCGCCGTACGGGACGAGTTCGTCCACGTCTGCCGTCATTTGTCCCTCCGGAAGTTTTCGTCTTAGAATCGAAAACCGTGCCCTCTCATATTAACAGCAGCAGCCCCCTCGCACACGAGGTGCTCGCGGCGGTTCTGCGCGTGCGATGCGCCACAGGCCCCGTCGCGGCGGGGCAGGACCCCGCGGTGCTGCAGGTGCTGCTGTGGCGGCGGGCACTCGACCCGCACCTCGGCCGCTGGTCGCTGCCCGGGGGACGGCTGCGCCCGGACGAGGACGTGGAGGGCTCGATCCGCAGACAGCTGGCCGAGAAGGTGGACGTCCGCACGCTCTCCCACGTCGAGCAGCTGTCCGTGTTCAGCGCGCCCGACCGGGTTCCCGGGCCGCGCGTGGTCGCGACCGCCTTCCTCGGCCTGGTGCCCGCGGACGTCGACCCGGTGCTGCCGGAGGACACCGCGTGGCACGACGTCGCGGACCTGCCGCGGACCGCGTTCGACCACGGCGAGATCACCCGGAGCGCCCGCGACCGGCTGCGCGCCAAGCTCAGCTACACCAACCTCGGGTTCGCCCTCGCGGCGGCGGAGTTCACCGTGTCGACGCTGCGGGACGTGTACTCCGCCGCACTGGGGTACCGCGTCTCGGCCACCAACCTCCAGCGGGTGCTGTCCCGGCGCGGACTGCTCGTCCCGACCGGGGGAACCGCACCCCCCGGCCGCGGCGGCGGCCGGCCCGCCGCGTTGTACCGGTTCACCCACCACGACCTGCGCGTGACCGATCCGTTCGCGGTGTTCAAGCCCCCGGCCCGGACCCGGACGGCGGCGACACGTCCGCGGCCGCGACCGCGGTCGTGAACGGGCGGCGCCGCCGTCGAACCCGTAACGTGAGGACGTGACCGACGCGAGTGGACCGGGCGGGCCCGAGGCGACGACACTGCCGCTGTTCCCCCTGCACACCGTGCTCCTGCCCGGTGTGCACCTGCCGCTGTCGGTGTTCGAACCGCGCTACCGGCAACTCACCGTCGACCTGATGACCGGGACGGTGCCCGACCGGCTGTTCGGGGTCGTGGCGCTCCGGCACCCCGGCGTGCGGGAGGTGGAGACCACCGGAGACCTCGCGGCGATCGGCTGCGCGGCGCGGCTGCGGGAGGCCGAACGGCACCCCGACGGACGGTTCGAGGTCATCACCACCGGTGTGCGCCGGTTCCGGGTGCTCGATCTCGACACGCACACGGCGTGCTACCTGACCGGGCACGTGGAGTGGATCGACGACACCCCCGTCCCGGACGCGGCCGCGCACGCCGCCGCCCAGCTCGCCGGGCTCGCCCGGGCCGCGCACCACCGCTACTGTGCGCGGGCATGGGAGGGGGACGACGCCTGGCGCTCCCCGCCGGAGGACGTGCCGCCGGCCGAGCTCGCCTACCTGCTCGCCGCGGACTGTCTGCTTCCGCTCGCCGACCGGCAGGACCTGCTCGAACAACGGCACCCGCTGCGCAGACTGCGCGCGATCCGCGCCCTGCTCACCCGTGAGGAGGGAATCCTGTCCGCCCTGCACGCGGTCCCCGCCTCGCACGACGAACTCGACGGCGAGACCGGCATCCTCTCCCCCGCGGCGCGGAACTGAGCGCCGGGCGGACCCGGACACCAATCCGGCACGCCCCGGCTCAGGTCCG
Source organism: Saccharomonospora iraqiensis subsp. paurometabolica YIM 90007 (assembly GCF_000231035.2). Taxonomy (GTDB): domain Bacteria; phylum Actinomycetota; class Actinomycetes; order Mycobacteriales; family Pseudonocardiaceae; genus Saccharomonospora; species Saccharomonospora paurometabolica. The sequence continues at coordinate 165,625 of NZ_KI912238.1, forward strand.
TCTGCCGAGATCGTCGCGGGCGTTCCACGCGGCCGCCATCCCGTAGGACACGGCCGCCCCGAACGGCTGGGCGAGCACCACCCAGGCCGTCTCCAGCACCGGCGCCCGCGCGACCACCGACCCGATCCGGGGCGTGCCGGGGACGGTGTGCGCCGCGTCCGCGAAGGCGACGCCGGTCCGCAGGGCCAGCCACGCCGACAGCAGCGACCCCACGACCGCGCCCAGGAGCAGGACGGGACCGCGCCGCGACCGCAGCAGCCACAACGCCACCCCCGTGACCAGCCCGGCCGCCAGTCCCAGCAGCAGGAACATCGCGAGCCCGTCGAAGCGGTGCCAGCCCTCCAACGGCAGCGTCGCGAGCCGACCGTCGTCGGCCACCACCCGCATCCGCCGGGCGGGCGCGAGCGACGCCCACAGCCTGCCGAGCGCGATGCCCAGCACGGCCAGCGCCGAGGCCACGGCGAACGCGGACGCGAGATCGGCCCGGACCACGACCGGGGGGACACGCCCCTCCGGCGCCCGGAGCGGCGCGGGAGGGTGCTCGGCACCGGCCTGCTCGGCCACGAGTGGACTCCTCCCCACGACCCGGGTTCCGCCGGGCAGCCTAGCCGGTCGGGGAGACGTCGGCGGAGGTGGTTTCGCCGTGCCTGCTGCACCGGGCACTCCACCCCGACGGTGTGATCTGCACCACCATCCGCCGGGCGCACTCGACGCAGAATCGCGGCGGCTCCAGGGCCTGCCGGGGCCCGCGGCAGGCGGTGTGGTCGACGGGGCCCTCCGCACCCGGCCCGGCGGCCGTGTCCGGGGCTCCCGCCGTGTCCGGGGCTCCCGCTGTCCCGGGACGGCCACAGTGCGGGCAGTACCTCATGGTGCCGGTGTCTCCCCCCGCACCCGCGGGAGTCCGTCCGGGGCGCACCGTGTCCGGCCGGGAGTTCACAGCGTCTCGCTCAGGGCCTTGATCGGCATCTTGAGGTCGCCGAGCATGTCCAGGTCCGCCTGCGCGGGCCTGCCCAGGTTGGTGAGGTAGTTGCCGACGATGATGGCGTTCACCCCACCGAGCATGCCCTGCTCCGCCCCGAGGTCGCCGAGGGTCAGTTCGCGACCGCCCGCGAACCGCAGCATCGTGCGCGGCATGGCCAGCCGGAACGCGGCGACCACCCGCAGCGCGTCCTTGCCCTCCACTGTCTCGTAGTTCTCGTACGGGGTGCCCTGCTGCGGGATGAGGAAGTTCATCGGCACCTCGTGCGGCGCCAGCTCGCCGAGCTGCACGGCGAACTCGGCACGCTGCTCGTCGGTCTCGCCCATGCCGATGATGCCGCCGCAGCACACCTCCATCCCGGCCTCGCGCACCATCCGCAGCGTCTCCCAGCGCTCCTCCCAGGTGTGCGTGGTGACGACCTCGGGGAAGTGCGAGCGCGCCGTCTCGAGATTGTGGTTGTACCGGTGCACGCCCATCTCGACCAGCTCGTCGACCTGCTCCTGGGTGAGCATCCCCAGCGAACACGCGATCTGGATGTCGTTGCCGGAGTCGCGGATCGCCTTGATGCCCTCGCGCACCTGCGACATCAGCCGCTTGTCCGGACCACGCACCGCCGCGACGATGCAGAACTCCGTCGCCCCGGTGGCCGCCGTCTCCTCCGCGGCCTTGACCATGCCGGGGATGTCCAGCCAGGCCGCGCGCACCGGCGTGGGGAACAGGCCGGACTGCGAACAGAAGTGGCAGTCCTCGGGGCAGCCGCCGGTCTTCACGCTGACGATGCCCTCGACCTCCACCTCGGGGCCGCACCACCGCATCCGCACGTCGTGGGCGAGCGCCAGCAGGTCCGTCACGTGCTCGTCGCCGAGGCGGAGCACGTCGAGGACCTGCTGCTGCGACAACCCGATGCCCTGTTCGAGCACCCGGTCCCGCGCGATCGCGAGGATTTCGGAGTCGGTGGTTGCGGCCGTCACGCGCATCTCCTTCGAAGCAGGCAGTGGTCGGAAAGTGAGTGTGCCGCACGGGGTGGCCCGGGCACACCGACCCGGCGACCTACGTCACGTCCCGGCGGTCGGGCCGGTGGTCGGAGGGACGATCCGGGGCGACACGCCGTGGTGGCACGGTCGCTCACGGTCGGGAGGCGGACGCGCCGCGTGCGAAGTGGTCGGCGTCGAAGTCGCCGCCGAACCACGGCGACAGACCCCGGCGGGCCTCGTCGAGGAACTCGTCCCGGCCCGCGCGCGCCAGTCCCCCGGACAACGCGCCGAGCAGCGGCGCCCCGGCGGCCACCGGCAGATCGGCGGCGTTGCAGCGCGCGGCGAGGTCCGGCACGGCGGGCCAGGAGCCGATCACCACGCCGAGCACGTCGAGCCCCCGCCGGGTCGCGACCTCCGCCGTCAGCGCCGTGGCGTTCAGGGTGCCCAGTCCGGCCTCGGCCACGACGACGAGCGCGGCGCCGAGCGACCATGCCGCGTCCGCGACGGTGCCGCCCGCGGCGTCGAACCGCACGAGCAGCCCGCCCGCACCCTCGACGAGGACGAGGTCGTGCTCGGTGTGCAGCTCCGTGGCCGCGCGGGCCACGTCGGACGGCGTCACCTCCGCGCGGCCGCTGCGCCGCGCCGCCGCCTCG
>NZ_KI912238.1:168330-169118 GCF_000231035.2 Saccharomonospora iraqiensis subsp. paurometabolica YIM 90007
CGGCCCGGCCGGACGCGGCGGTACCGCAGGTCGGCCGCCACGGACTCGGCGGCCCGTCGGCCCAGGACCAGACCTTCGAGCAGACTGTTCGAGGCCAGCCGGTTCGCCCCGTGCAGCCCGGTGCGGGCCACCTCGCCCGCGGCGTAGAGGCCGGGCACGTCGGTGCGGCCGGTTGTGCCGGTGACCACCCCGCCGCAGGCGAAGTGCGCGGCCGGTGTCACCGGGATCGGCTGCCGCGTGGGGTCCACCCCCACCGCCGCGCACGCCGCGTGCACCGTGGGGAACCGGCGGGCGAACCCGTCGACGCCCGTGGCCTCGAGGAACACGTGGTCGTCGACCCCGCCCGGGGCCTCGGCCATGCGACGGGTGACGGCCGCCGAGACGACGTCCCGGGGTGCGAGGTCCGCGAGCGGGTGCTCCCCGCGCATCACCGGCGCGCCGGTCGCGTCGACGAGAACCGCGCCCTCCCCCCGGACCGCCTCGGTCACCAGCGGGCACCGCCCGCTCGCTCCGGGCGTGTACAGCACGGTCGGGTGGAACTGCACGAACTCGAGGTCGGCCGCGACCGCGCCCGCGCGCAGCGCCAGGGCGAGGCCGTCGCCGGTGGCCTGGGCCGGGTTCGAGGTGGCGTGGTACAGCTGGCCGAACCCGCCCGTGGCCAGGAGCACGGCAGGGGCGCGGACCACGCCCGGGGTCCCGTCCGGGGCCAGCACCGTCACGCCACCGACGCCGCCGCCCGCGGTCCGGAGCGCGTCCACCGCCACGTGGTGTTCCAGCACGGCCAGCCG
>NZ_KI912238.1:169218-175551 GCF_000231035.2 Saccharomonospora iraqiensis subsp. paurometabolica YIM 90007
GACCAGGGACGCGGTCAGATCGTGCCGCAGCACGCTCGCCGCGGCCCGGCGTGCCCGGCCACGACCGGGCGCCCCGTCCGCGGCACCGCCGGAGGTTCCCCCGCTCCCGTCCGGGGGCACCGCGCTCCCGTCCGGGGGCGCTCCGGTGTCCGCCGCCGTCGTCCCGTCGCCCGTGCCGGGTGCGGACGGTTCTGCTCCGGTCATGGTCAACCCTCCTGGTCGGGGCCGCGGGTCGGCCGTCGGGACCAGGTAACCGGAGATCGTCCGGATTGTCCGCTATTGACACGGACATTCATGTTCACCGGACCGGTGGGTCGTCACCGAACCGGTACGACCGGCGCGGGCCGACCGCGTCGGCGCCTTGCGCGCCTCACCCGGCCCGGTGGCCGGTGCCACGCGCCGTGTTCACCGGACGCGCGGAGCCCCCGCTCCCGGGGACCGGGCAACCACTTCGGGTGATCTTGTCTCCACTCCCGGTCGGCTCCGCTCACGCCTGCCGGGCGGTGGCCACCATCGCCCCGGCGATCCGCCCGAGGTCGGCCTCGTCGGTGACGTACGGCGGCATCGCGTAGATCAGGTCCCGGAACGGCCGCAGCCACACGCCGTGCTCGGTGAGCACCCGGGTCGCGGCCGCCATGTCGACCTCGTGGTCGAGCTGGACGACCCCGATCCCGCCGAGTACCCGGACGTCGCGCACCGAGGGCAGGTCGGCGGCCTCGGCGAGCCCGTCACCCAGCACCCGCCCGATCCGCGCGACGTCGGCGCGCCAGTCCCCGTCCCGCAGGAGCCCGAGCGACGCGTTCGCGACCGCCGAGGCGAGCGGGTTGCCCATGAACGTCGGCCCGTGCGCCAGCACCGGCACCTCGCCACGCGAGATCCCCTCGGCCACCGCGGGCGTGCACAGCGTCGCGGCCATCGTCAGGTACCCGCCGGTGAGGGCCTTGCCCACGCAGAACACGTCCGGGACGACCCCGGCGTGGTCCGCCGCGAACAGCGCCCCGGTGCGCCCGAACCCGGTCGCGATCTCGTCGAAGACCAGCAGCACGTCGTTCGCCTCGGTCACCTCGCGCAGCGTCCGCAGGTACTCGGGATTGTGGAAGCGCATCCCGCCCGCGCCCTGCACCACCGGCTCCACCACCACGGCGGCGAGCTCGTCCGCGTGCTGCTCGACGTGCCGCACCAACTCGTCCACGTAGGACCCGTCGACCGGGCGGTCGAACCCGGACGGCGGGGCGGGCGCGAAGACCTGTTCGGGAAGCACCCCGCGCCACAGCGCGTGCATCCCGCCCTCCGGGTCGCACACGCTCATCGGGTGGAACGTGTCGCCGTGGTACCCGCCGCGCCAGGTCAACATGCGCCGTTTCTCCGGGCGGCCGCGCGAACGCTGGTACTGCAGACACATCTTCAGCGCCACCTCGACCGAGACCGACCCGGAGTCGCACAGGAACACGTGCCGCAACTCGCCCGGGGTGACCTCGGCCAGGGTGGTCGCCAGCCGGATCGCCGGTTCGTGGGTGAGCCCGCCGAACATCACGTGGCTCATCCGCCCGGCCTGCTCGTGCAGCGCGGCGTCGAGTGCCGGGTGCCGGTAGCCGTGGATCGCCGACCACCACGACGACATCCCGTCGACGAGTTCGCGCCCGTCGGCCAGCCGCAAGCGCACCCCGGACGCCTCCGTCACCAGCAGCGGGGGGACCGTGCCCGGCATCGGCCCGTACGGGTGCCAGACGTGTTCCGCGTCGAGCGCGAGCAGGTCCCGGGTCGCGGCGGGATCGGCCGCCGGCCCACCGGTCGGTTCGGTCGGTTCGGTCGCCATGCCCGGCACTCTACGACCCGGCCGGGAACTACGGTGGCGTCATGTCGTCCCGCCCCACGTACCGGCCGGTGACGCCGGACCGGCTCGTCGAGGAGCTCGCGGAGACGGTGGCCGGGGCGGGTGCCCGCACCGCCGAGGCACGTACGCCCGACGGGCACCGCGGCCGGACACGGGTCGCCGTGGACGGCGCGGACACCGCGACCGACGCGGCCGCGTTGGCCGACGCCCTGGTGGACCCGCTCCGTGTGCGGGGACACGCGGTGCTCCGGGTCCGCGCGCGGGACTTCCTGCGGCCCGCGTCGCTGCGCCACGAGCGCGGCCGCGACGATCCGGACGTGCGCTACGAGGACTGGCTCGATGCCGACGGGCTGCGCCGGGAGGTGCTCACGCCGCTGGGCCCCGGTGGCGACGGGACCGTGCTGCCCGCGCTGTGGGACGCCGAGCGCGACCGCGCCCACCGTCTCGCCCGCACGACCCTGCCGCCGGGCGGGGTGCTGCTGCTGGACGGCGAGTTCCTGCTGGGCCGTGGCCTCGGCCTGGACCTGGCCGTGCACCTGTGGCTGTCCCCGGCGGCGCTGGCCCGGCGGCTACCGGAGTCCACGCACTGGGCGCTGCCCGCCTACGCACGTTACGAGCGCGAGGTGTCCCCGGCCGCGGTCGCCGACGTCGCCGTGCGGGTCGACCGGCCGCACCACCCGGCGGTGCTGGAGCACGGCTGAGCGGGGGAGACCACGGACGGCACCGCGGGCCGGACACGACCGGACGGGAGCACGGCCGGAAGACGACCGCAGCGCACGACCGCACGGGTGCCCGGCTCAGGACGGAGCCGGGCCACTGCCTCCCGGGCGTCCGGAGAGATCACCGGACCGTGTCCGGGTGACCGGCGGGTCACCGCCCAGCAGGGTCGCGAGCCGGTCGGCCAGGACGTCCCACCGCCAGTGGCGGGTGACCCACTCCCGGCCGGCCTCGCCCATCCGCCGCGCCCGGTCCCGGTCGGCGAGCAGCGACGCCAGGGTGTCCACGACCGGCCCGTGCGCACGGCCGTCGACCACGTGGCCGGTGACCCCGTCGCGCACGGTCTCCGGCGCTCCCCCGGAATCACCCGCGACCACCGGCAGCCCGGTCGCCGACGCCTCCAGGTAGACGATGCCGAGGCCCTCCACGTCCAGGCCGCCGCCGCGGGTCCGGGCGGGCATGGCGAACACGTCCCCCAGCGTGTAGTGCGCGGGCAGCTCGTCCCACGGCACCGAGCCGGTGAGGACCACGTGCTCGGCCACCCCGTGCTCACGGGCGAGCCGGGCGAGCCGGTCCCGGTACGGGCCGCCGCCGACGAGCACCAGGGCCGTGCCCGGCACCCGCCGCCGCAGTTCCGGCAGCGCCCGGACCAGCATGTCCTGCCCCTTGCGCGGCACGAGGCGGGACACGCACACCACGGTGGGCCGCGCACCCAGGCCGTACCGCGCCCGGAGGTCCGCCCGGGCCCCGTCGTCCGGGCGGAACACCCCGGTGTCCACCCCGGACGGGACGTGTTCGAGCCCCGCCCACGGGCCGAACGCCGCGGCGAACCGGCGCCGCGTGTAGTGGCTGACGAAGGTCACCACGTCGGTGGTGTCGCCGATCCGCCGCAACGCCTGCCGCGCGCCGGGCAGCATCGACCAGCCGACCTCGTGTCCGTGGGTGGAGGCCACCACCCGGGACGCGCCCGCCTCCCGCAGCGGTGCCCCGAGCAGCGCCAACGGCGCGGCGGCCCCGAACCACACCGTGTCGCAGCCGCGGGAGCGCACGAGCTGCCGTGCCCGGCGCAGCACGTCCGGGGTGGGCAGCATGAGCGAGGTGGGGTGCCGCACGACCTCGAACGGGGCCGCGGCGTCGAACTCCCGGTCCGAGCCGGTGGCCCGCTCCCACGCGGGGGCGTAGACCACGAGCTCGTCGGCGGGCAGGCGGGTGACCAACGAGTTCAGATAGGACTGGATGCCGCCGGGCCGGGGCGGGAAGTCGTTGGTCACCAGCAGCGTTCGGCGCATACCGGCAGACTATCCCGCCCCGGCCCGGAGCGTCGGTGCCGCGGGCGTCAGGCGACCCGGCGTGCGCCGCTGAACTGGTCCTGCAGCGGGGACACCTTGACCACGTCACCACTGGTGGGCGCGTGCACCATCTGGCCGTTGCCGATGTAGATGCCGACGTGCGAGACCGGCGAGTAGAAGAACACCAGGTCCCCCGGCTGCAGCTGGGACCGGGACACCGGCGTGCCGTACTGCGACTGCGACCGGCTGGTCCGGGGGATGCTGACACCCGCCTGGTTGTAGGCCCACTGGGTCAGCCCCGAACAGTCGAACTCGCTCGGGCCCGTGGCGCCCCACACGTACGGGCTGCCCCGCTTGGCCATCGCCGCGTCGATCGCGCCCTGCGCGGCGGGGCCGGGAGCCTGGATCGGGCCGGGGTCCGGGCCGATGTCCTGCTGCGCGGCGACGTCGGAGCTGCTGAGCAGGCTCGCCTGCTGCTCCAGCTCGGCGATCTGGTCGTCGAGCTCCTTCTTCCGCGCCTCCAGGTCGGCGGCGATCCGTTCGGCCTTGTCCCGGGCCTTCTCGGCCTGCTCGCGGGCCTCGGCCGCCTGGTTCTTCGCGTCCTCGGCGCGCTGGACGGCGTCCCGCAGGCGGCTCAGCGCCCGGTTCTTGTCCGTGGCCAGCACGCCGATCGCCGAGGACCGTTCGAGAAAACCCGCCGCGGAGTCCTCGGTGATCAGGGCCGACATCCGGTTGAGCGAGTTGCCGCTGGTGAACGTCGTGCCCGCGAACCGGTCGACGTCGACCCGGAACCGTTCCTCGTCGGCACGCGCCTGCTTCTCGGCCTCCTCGGCCTCGGTCAGGCGGGTGCTCAACTCGTCGAGTTCGTCCTCTTTGGCCTTCAGGTCCTCCTGCGCCTGGAGGTACTTCTCGTTCAGCTTCTCGGCCTTGCTGGACAGCTCGCGGTACTCCTCGAGTTCCTCGGAACCGCTCGGGGGCTGTTGCAGAGGCTGCTGAACGGGCTGCTGGGGGGCGGGGACGGGTAACGCGGTGGCCGGTGCCTGGGCGAAGGTGACGCCCGCGAGGACGGCGCAGGCCGCCAGGGTTCCCGGAGCCAGTCGTTTCACGGGATGCGACCGCACGTCGCGTGTGTCTCCTTTGCTCTCCGGCCGCCGACCGGGCACACGATCCGCGCCGGAGGTCGGGGGCCCTCCGCCGCGCGTTCTCCGCCGCTACCGGACACGGTGGTACCGCGCCGGCGGGCTCGTCGGCCGCGCGCCGAAACGGTGGTGTCCGGCTCTCGGTGGGTGTGTCCGGCGCAGCTCCCCGACAAGCTGGCTCGGCGGCGACCCCGCGTCGCCGACGCTGGTGGAACGGCTGCCTGACGCGAGGTCTCGGCCAGATTACGAAAGCGCCGCCATGCCGTCCACCAACTGAGCGAAGGGAATCGACGACCGTGCGTTGAGCGGTACGTCGACCTGCGGTTCACCTGATCGTGTGACACGTACAACACGCCGCTCACATCGGTCGGGAAACCGTTCACCTGATCGTCGGGACCGTTCACCGAACGCCCGTACACCCCGCGTTCGATCCGGTGGTGTCGACCGCGCACCCCGGGCGACGTTCCCCGGGGACAACGTCCCGGGTGCCGCGCCCCGGGTGCCGGCGGATCTCAGCCCGTGTACTCCCAGTGCCACGGCTCTTCGCGTCCCCCGCCCTGGCGGGCCCAGGCGGGATGGACCCAGCCCCGTGCAGGCGCGTTCGCCCGCATCCAGCGGTGCTCCGGGGTGCCGAACGACTCGACCCCGCCGCAGAGGTCCACCGCCAGGCCCCAGCCGTGGTTGCTGGTGCCCGGCACCGCAGCCAGGGCCGGTTTACGCCGGTACAGATCGACCTGGGCGTCGAACGTCCGGTACGAGTCGGTCACACAGAGCGGCGCACCGAACCGGCGGGCGAACCGCTCCGACAGCGTCCGATACGCCTGCGCGGCGTCACAACGCAACACGTGCCCCTCCGGACCGAACGGACACAGTGCGGCGCCGGGGATCATCCCGTTCGGGTAGCCGCCCCACGGCCCGGCCGCCCCCTGCGCCGCCGCGTCGGCGCCCGGGGTGCCGCCACCCTCCAGGTCGACACCACCGCAGTGCCAGGGCAGCTCCCCGTCCGCACGGGACGGCACCTCCCGTGCCGATCCGGTGCCGAGCACCGGGCGGACCACCCCGAGCACCGCGTCGTCCTCCGGCCGGTCGAGCACCGCCACACCCGCCGCCATGGCGTCCGCGGTCACCACGGATTCGTCGTCCAGCACGATCCCGACCGAACGCACCCCGTAACGCGCGGGGCCGGTGAAGATCAGGTCCCCGGGACGGGCCTCGGCGACCGGCACCCGGGTGCCGGTCGCCAGCTGCTCCCGCGCCGACGCGGGCAGCTCGACGCCCGCCCCGCCGTACACGGCGTGGACGAGGCCGTCACACGAGTACGCCACCGGCCCCTCGTCGTGCCGGTGCGGTACGT
>NZ_KI912238.1:175651-176903 GCF_000231035.2 Saccharomonospora iraqiensis subsp. paurometabolica YIM 90007
TCGGCCTCCGTGCGTGCCCGCTCCGCGGCCCGCTCGGCGCGGACCGCGGAGCGGTGGCGCTCGAGCGCGTCCGTCAGCACCGCGTTCTGCTCCGCCCGGACACGCCCGAGCAGCGACGTCCCGTCGAGGAGATCCCGTCCGTTCGCCGCGGTGACCGCCACCCGGAGCCCGTCCGCCCTGCCCATCGTCGTGAACATCGTCCGGGTGAAGGAGTCCACCTCGTCGCGGAGGGCGGCCAGCTCGCCCTCCGCCTCCCGCCTGCGCTCCCGCGCCCGCTCCAGTTCGCGGGTGGCACGGTCCCGCTCCGCGCGGGCGGTGTCCAGATCGTCGGCCAACGCGCCCAGTTCCCGCTGGATCGAGGCGGCGCTGCGCTGCAGCTCGCGGACCTCCGGGGAGACGAACGCCGACCCGGGCCTGGGGTCGTGCCCCTCGTCGGCGGGCTGCCGCACGGGCCCTCCGCTCGCGGCGGGGTCGGAGCCACGGGCGCCGTGCACCCCGGGGGGCGCCGTCAGCGCCGTGAGCATCGCCGCCGACAGTGCGACCACCGACAGCAGGGCCACCGACCGCACCGCGCCCGTCCGACGCGACCGCACCGGCATGTCACCCCCACGTACACCACGATCCACAGCGCGACTCCCCACGGCACGACCGTCCACAGCGCAGGCACCCACAGCGCAGGCACCCGCAGCGGGCTCTGTCCACGTCACCACCCGTCGTCACGGACGACAACGAGCGCAGCGACCGTGCGTCACGCACCGACCGGACGGTGTGTCACACGCGACCGAGGCGGGTGAGCAACAGATCCGCGGGCACCGCGTGCGCACCCGCGGCGCAGACCGCGGTCACGATCTCCTTGTCCGAGGTGGCGACCACCAGGGGGCGCCCCTCCGGCTCCTGGCGCACCAACGCGGTGATCACGTCGTCGGCGGGCACCCCGGGGTCGGAGAACAGCACGCGCACCCCGCGTGCGTTCGCCGTGGGCACCGGGGTGACGTCCGCACCGTCGAACACGACCGTCACGTCCACCCCGGTCCGCGCGGCCAACGCGGCGAGCTGGCCGATCAGCCGGGTGCGCTGCTCGGACAGCGCCAGTTCGGGGTATCCGGTCTTGGTGACGTTGTAGCCGTCCACGAGGACGTGCGCGTTCGGCAGTCCGAGCAGGGTGTCCAGGGTGGTCGCCTCGGTCACCCGGCCGCCGCGCCTGCCCGCGCTGGCGCCCGGCACCACGTCGGCGTGCCTGCGCCGGCTCGGC
>NZ_KI912238.1:177003-183832 GCF_000231035.2 Saccharomonospora iraqiensis subsp. paurometabolica YIM 90007
GACCGGGCTGCTGGTGCGCTGGCTCGCCGGCGAGGGCGTCCGGCTCGTGCGCACCTCGACGCCGTGGGCCGAACCGCTGCACGGCGCGGGCGGATGGACCGACTGGCTCGACCGGGCCACCACCGCCACCGAACTCGAACGCCTCGCCACGTCCGACGGGCGGTGACGCACGGGCCCGCACCCGCACGGGTGGGGGCGGCACCGGCGTACCGTCAGCGCCACGGAGCCGTCCGGACACACTGGCGACACCGTCCACACCGACCGACCCGAGGAGGTACCCCCGTGATCACCGCGATCGTCCTGATCCACGCCGCGACCGACACCATCCCCGAGGCCGCACGCACGATCGCGGACATCGACGGCGTGTCCGAGGTCTACTCGTGCGCCGGGGATGTCGACATGATCGCGATCGTGCGTGTCTCCGGCCACGAACAGCTGGCCGACCTCATCCCGGGCCGGATCGCCAAGGTCGACGGTGTCCTCGACACCGACACCCACATCGCGTTCCGGTCGTACTCCAGCGCCGACACCGAGTCCGCCTTCGAGATCGGCATCGACGAGGGCTGAGCCGACCACCCGGAGCAGGCCGACCACCCGGCACGAACACCCGAAAGGGCCGCCCACCACGGGGGTGGACGGCCCTTTCCGCTGTCGTCCGCTGGACGTCGTGCGTCAGCGTTCGCTCGACGAGCCTGCCTGTTCCGGCTGCGGCGCCTCCAGCTCACCGGACTCGGGGTAGTCCCCGTGCTCGGTCTTGGCCCGCTCCAGCGCCGCCGTCTCCTCCGGCGGGTCCGGCGTGATCCACGAGCCGGGCACCGGTTTGCCCGCCGTGCCGAGCTTGTTCATCTTCTTCGGCACCGACGCACCCTGATACTCCAGCGGGATCGGGTGCCCGTGCTCGTCCACCGGGCCGAGCGGCTGGTGGACCTCGATGAACTCACCGTGCGGCAGCCGCTTGATGATGCCGGTCTCCACCCCGTGCTCCAGCACCTCGCGGTCGGAGCGCTGCAGGCCGAGACAGATCCGGTAGGTGACGTAGTACGCCAACGGCGGCAGCAACAGCAGCCCGATCCGGCCCGCCCAGGTCATCGCGTTCAGCGAGATGTCGAACTGGTAGGCGACGATGTCGTTGAACCCGGAGATCTCCAGCACCATGAAGAACGTCAACGCCATGACGCCGAGTCCCGTGCGCACCGGTGCGTCCCGCGGCCGTTGCAGCAGGTTGTGGTGCGCGGTGTCCTTGGACAGCTTCCGTTCGAGCAGCGGGTAGGCGAGCAGCAGCCCGAACAGCAGCCCCATGCCGATCGCGCCGGCGAAGAACACCGGCGGGACCGTGTAGTCCCCGAGGTAGAGCTCCCAGGCGGGATAGATCCGCAGGATGCCGTCCGCCCAGGCCAGATACCAGTCGGGCTGGGACCCCGCCGAGACCTGTGACGGGTTGTACGGCCCCAGGTTCCACACCGCGTTGATCTGGAACAGGCCGGACATCAGGGCGGTGAAGCCGGTGACCACCGCGAACCAGGCGCCGCCCTTGAGGGCGAACACCGGCATGATCCGCACACCGACGACGTTGGACTCCTTGCGCCGCACACCGGGGAACTGGGTGTGCTTCTGGTACCACACCAGCGCCAGGTGCACGGCGACCAGCGCGAGCATGATCCCGGGGACGATCAGGATGTGCAGGGCGTACATCCGCGGAATGATCACCGTGCCGGGGAACTCGCCGCCGAACAGCGCCCAGTGCGCCCACGTACCGATCACCGGGACGGACAGCGTGATGCCGGACAGGGTCGCCCGGACACCGGTGCCGGAGAGCAGGTCGTCCGGCAGCGAGTAGCCGAAGAAGCCCTCGAACATGCCCAGGATGAGCAGCAGCGCGCCGATCACCCAGTTGGCCTCCCGCGGCCTGCGGAAGGCGCCGGTGAAGAACACCCGCATCATGTGCACCATCATCGCGGCGACGAAGATCAGCGCCGCCCAGTGGTGCAGCTGCCGGATGAACAGCCCGCCCCGGACCTCGAACGAGATCTCCAGCGTCGACTCGTACGCCCGGGTCATCTCGACGCCCTGCATGTTCGTGTACGGGCCGTCGTAGACGACCTCCGCCATCGACGGATCGAAGAACAGCGTCAGATAGACCCCGGACAGGATCAGGATGATGAAGCTGTAGAGGGCGAGCTCCCCGAGCAGGAAGGACCAGTGCGTCGGGAAGACCTTGTTCATCTGGTGCCGCAGCCCACGCGCCAGGTGGTAGCGCTGGTCGGCGTTCGTCGCCGCCTCACCGGCCTGCTTGGACAGGAACCCGGATCCCTTCGTCGGCGTGGTCAGTGAGCTCATGACGCGCGCTCCCAGTAGGCCGGCCCGACCGGTTCATCGAAATCGTGCCGGGCGATGAAGTACCCGTCCTCGTCCACCGTGATCGGCAGCTGCGGCAACGCGCGGGTCGCGGGGCCGAAGACAGGCTTGGCGTACTGCAGTACGTCGAACTGCGACTGGTGGCACGGGCACAACAGCCGGTTGGTCTGCTGCTCGTACAGCGAGGCCGGACAGCCGACGTGGGTACACACCTTCGAGTACGCGTAGTACGTACCGTAGTTGTAACCTTCCTGGCCCGCACGCTGGACGACCTGCTCGGCGTCCTCGGTGCGCAGCCGGATCAGCAACACCGGGCTGTCGGCCCGCTTGAGCGCGACGGCCAGTGCGTGGTCATCGTTCCGCTCGGACTCGCGGAACGGCCAGACCGTCTCCATCCCGCCCGCGTCGAGGTCCTCCGGACGCACCAGCGAGACGTCGTGCGGGTTCCCGGTACTGCGGCGCAGATAGACCTTCTCGCCGGGGAACTGCTTCTTCCACGCGGTGTGCGCCAGCGAGTCCTTGCTCTCCGGGTTCGCCCACGGGTCCTCGATGAACCCGGCCAGCGGCAGTGCCACCGTCCCGAGGCCGAGGACACCGGCACCGGCACCGGCCGTGCGCTTGATCATCGAGCGCCGGGCGATCGTGCTGCGCTCACCGCTGTCGGACAGCTGCGCGAGGATCGTCTGCCGGTCGATCGCGTCCGACCCCTCGCCCATGTTGTCGGAGCGCTGTTGCACCGCCAGCTCGTCCGGGACGAACCGCTTGGTGTAGAGCAGCACGGCCACCGACAGCGCGAGCACGGAGATGCCCAGGGTGATCCCGAGCATCGGGGTGTACCAGCTGTACCAGAAGTGCGCGCTCTCCTCCGACGGCGGCGCGTACTCGGACGGCCAGAAGATCAGGGCCGCGAGGAAGGCGAGCCCGAACACCGCCGAGACCGCGAACCACAGCGCCACCGAACGCTCGGCGCGCTTCTCGGCCCGCGTGCCCTCCACCGGCCACGGGTCCGGATAGTTGACCAGCTCGACACCGTCGAGCCCGCCACCGAGCTCGACGAGCTCGTCGCGGCTCATGCGCGACAGCTCCTCGTCGGAGGGCCGCTCCCGCGGCTCGTTACCGCTACTCATGCTCTCTCGAACCTGCCTCGCTCCGCTCCGTGTGCGGGACGCGGACGCCCCGCACCGTCTGCCTTCGCCACCGACCGCGCCCGGCCGGCCTGCCGTACCCGCGGATCACCGATCCGTCACGCCCTCGACCCGATCCAGAGCGTCGCGCCGACCAGGGCACCGATCCCGACGACCCAGGCGATCACGCCCTCCGAGGCCGGGCCGAACCCGCCGAGCCCGTTGCCGCCCGGGTTGTTGTTCCCGTCGGAGACCGACTTCACGTAGGCGACGATGTCCTTCTTCTCCTCCGGGCTGAGCTGGCGGTCGGAGAACTTCGGCATGTTCTGCGGGCCGGACTGCATCGCCGTGTAGATCTCGGACTCGTTGGCCGGGCCGAGCTCCGGTGCGTACTTGCCCGCCGACAGGGCCCCGCCCTGGCCGGTGAAGTTGTGGCAGGACGCGCAGTTCAGCCGGAACAGCTCCGCACCGCGTGCGGGGTTCGTGCCGTGCAGCGCCTCGCCGGACTCGGCGGGCCGCTCCGGGCCGCCGCCGTTGGCCTGGATGTAGGCCCCGAGGGCGTCGATCTCCTCCGGGGTGAGCCGGGGCGGCTTCCGCGCGGCCTGGGCCTCCTGGCGCACCATCGGCATCCGGCCGGTCGAGGTCTGGAAGTACACCGACGCCTCGCCCACGCCGACCAGCGACGGGCCGCGGTCCTGCACACCCTGCAGGTTCGCGCCGTGGCAGCTGATGCAGGTGTTGTTGTAGATCTCCTCGCCCTTGCGCAGCAGCGCCGGATCCTCCTGCGCCTGCGCCGTCTGCGGTTCGGGGACGAGTGTGGCGTACAGCGCTCCCGCACCGAGCAGGGCGACCCCGAGCGCGAGGACGCTCGCCATCCGGCGGCGGAACTTCGTGCGACGGCCCGCCCGCCTCGCCGACGCGGCCTCGGTGTTCGTACTGGTGGTCATCTTCTGCGGCAACCCTTGCTGTCAGTTCGGCCTTGCTGTGCGCCCGGCCCTCGGTCCGGCCGGGCGGGTCGTCAGGGAAGGATGTAGATCACACCGAACAGGCCGATCCACACGATGTCCACGAAGTGCCAGTAGTACGAGACCACGATCGCGGAGGTCGCCTGTGCGGGGGTGAACTTGCTCAGCCGCGTCCGGATGAGCAGGAAGACGAACGCCACCAGGCCGCCGATGACGTGCAGCCCGTGGAAGCCGGTCGTCATGAAGAAGACCGTGCCGTAGGCGCCGGACGGGATCGTCACGCCCTCGCTGACCAGCATCATGTATTCGTAACCCTGGCCCAGGACGAAGACCGTGCCCATGAGCAGGGTCACGAGGTACCAGCGGCGCAACCCGAAGACGTCCCCACGTTCGGCCGCGAACACGCCGAGCTGGCAGGTGACCGACGACGCCACGAGAATGATCGTGAACGGCAGCGCGTAGCTGATGGCCAGGTGGATCGGCTCACCGGTGGCCGGGTTCGGTGGCGGCCACACGCCGGTGTCGTTCTGGGCCTTGACCGTGAAGAACATGGCGAAGAGGCCAGCGAAGAACATGAGCTCGCTGGACAGCCACACGATCGTGCCGACACTGACCATGTTCGGCCGGTTGAGCGAGTGCGCCCGCTGGCTGATGGAAGGAGCTGCCGTTGTCACGGCTCGCATTATGTCTCCCCCTCCCCGGTCCCCGCAGATCGGGTCCTACGGAGGGTCGTGGATCGCAGGTCGGGACCGGTGAACCCGCTGGGTATCCACGGGGTTCGAGGGTTAGCATGGGGCCGGTCACCACCACCGACGCCCGGAGGACACGAGGATGAGCGAGCCCGCGACGACGATCCTGGTTTTCAGCCACCGGGCACCGGTCCGTGAGTCGATCATCAACGCGATCGGTCGTCGTCCCGCTTCCGACCTGGGCAGAGTCACCTACGTGGAGGCCGACGGGGTCGCCGACGTGCTCAGCTGGATGGACTCGGGTGACATTGATCTCGCCGTGCTCGACGGTGAGGCACAACCCACCGGCGGCATCGGTCTGTCCCGGCAGCTGAACCACGAACTGGACGACTGTCCGCCGATCGTGGTGGCCGTGCGCCGCGCGGACGACCGATGGCTGGCGACCTGGTCGCAGGCCGACGCCGTGCTGGTACACCCGCTGGACCCGTTGACCGCCGCGGAGACGGTCGCGGACGTGCTCCGTTCGCACCAGCGCCCCACCGTCCGCGGATGACCGGTCGCGGGCACGCGACCGTGCCCGACGGCACGGACCCCGGAACGATCCGGACGTGCCGCCGGGCCCCGTAGTCCCCCGGACCGCCGCACGGTCGGCGGTCCCCGTAGGAAGTGATCCGGTCGGTTCCCCGTCGGCCCTGCCGACGCGGAGGACGGTCACCGGTTCCGGAGAGCGACGATGTCCGAACACACCTGGCCCTCGGTCCTGAGTGCCCTCATCGAGCGCACCGACCTGTCCGAGGAGGGCACGGCATGGGCCATGGACCAGGTGATGTCCGGCGAGGCCACGCCCGCGCAGATCGCGGGGTTCGCGGTGGCGTTGCGCGCCAAGGGCGAGACGGCCGCCGAGATCGCGGGCATGGCGCGCGCCATGCTGGCGCACGCACGCCGGGTGGAACTCGACGTCCGGACCGTCGACATCGTCGGCACGGGCGGCGACCGCTCCGGGTCGGTCAACATCTCCACGATGACCGCACTGGTGGTGGCGGCAGCGGGCACCCCCGTGGTCAAGCACGGCAACCGCGCCGCGTCGTCGAAGTCCGGTGCGGCCGACGTGCTGGAGGCGCTCGGCGTCCGCATCGGGGCCGAGCCGGAAGAGGTCGCCCGGAGTGTCGGCGACCTCGGCATCGGCTTCTGCTTCGCCCCGGCCTTCCACCCCGCCCTCCGGCACGCGGGCGGGCCCCGCCGGGAGCTGGGTATCCCCACCACGTTCAACCTGCTCGGACCGCTGACGAACCCCGCGCAGCCCCGGGCCGGGCTCATCGGGTGCGCCTACCCGGACAAGACCCGGGTGCTCGCCGAGGTCTTCGCCCGGCGGGGGGACAGCGTCCTGCTGGTGCGCGGGGACGACGGTCTCGACGAAATCACCACGACCACCACCAGTTCGGCCTGGATCATCACCGGGGGCGGGGTGAGCACCGGCACGATCGATCCGACCGAGCTGGGGATCCCACTCGTCGGGCCGGAGGCGCTGCGCGGCGGGGACGCCGAGACGAACGCGGAGGTGGCACGGCAGGTGCTGGACGGCAAGACCGGACCGGTCCGGGACGCGGTGCTGCTCAACGCCGCGGGCGCCCTCGCCGCCCACGCGGGCTTCTCCGGTGACCTCACCGCCGACCTGCGGGCCGGCCTGGGCCGCGCC
>NZ_KI912238.1:183932-195231 GCF_000231035.2 Saccharomonospora iraqiensis subsp. paurometabolica YIM 90007
TGGGCCGCGCCGCCGACGCCGTCGACTCGGGCGCCGCCGCCGACCTGCTCACCCGCTGGACCGCCCGGACCTGAGCCGCACGCCCACCCACCCGGCACCGGCCGTGGTTGTCGTGAAGGGCACTTTCCCTGCGCCTGTCGCGGTGACGGGCACATTCGCTGCGTGGGACGCAGGGAATGTGCCCCTCACGCGAAAAGCGGGGGTCCCGGACGTGTCCGGGACCCCCGCTCTCGACGACGGGCGGGCGGGTGTCAGTGGTGGCCGGGGCCGGTGTGGTACTCGAAGACCAGGCCCCCGATCGCGATGAGCAGGGCGATCCCGCTGAGCACGATGAGCCAGGTGTACATGAACGCCAGCCCGATGCCGACCAGGGCCGCACCGGCGGCGACGCCCACCGGCCAGTAGCTGCCCGGGCTGAAGAACCCGAGGTCGCCGGCGCCGTCGCTGATCTCGGCGTCCTCGTGGTCCTCCGGGCGCGGCTCGATGCGGCGCGCGACGAAGCGGAAATAGCTCCCGACCAGCAGTGCCAGCCCACCCGAGAGCAGCAGCGCCACCGTACCGATCGGCTCGACGCCGTCCCGCGTCATGGAACCGGTCAGCACCGCGTAGACGATCGCCACGACCAGGGCGAAGATCGCGACGATGTCGAAAACCCGGGCTTCCACCTTCATGAGTGTCTGTTCCTTCTCACTCGATCGCTACGGTCACGGCGCGCTGCCCGCGCTCAGCCGGACGCGGTGCGCAGCGTGCGGTCGGTCGCGAACGGACTGGTCGTCGTCGCGGTCGGGCTGCACAGCTGTTCGTCGCAGCCCTCACCCTGCATGACGGTCAGCGCCTCGGCGGCGGTGTAGGGCAGCCCGGTGTCCGGGTTCACCTGCGAACGCAGCTGCATGTAGCGGTCGTACTTGTCCGGGGACAGCGCACGGACCTCGAAGTTCATCATCGCGTGGTACGAGCCGCACAGCTCGGCGCACCGACCGACGAAGGCACCTTCCTGGTCGATGGTGTTCTGGAACGTGTTGTCCTGATTGTTCTTCTCCGGATGCGGCATCACGTCCCGCTTGAAGTGGAACGCGGGCACCCAGAAGGAGTGAATGACGTCCGTCGAACGGAGGTTGTACTCGATGGTCCGGTCGGTCGGCAGCACCAGCAGCGGGATCTCGCTCGACGTGCCGACGGTGTTCACCGGTTCACCCTCCGGGGTGGTCGTCGCCGGGTAGGCGAACTCCCAGTTCCACTGGAAGGCGGTCACGTCGACCTCGACGTCCGGCTCGTCCTCCTCGGCCAGCACGGAACTCTCCGTCACCGCCGTGAAGAAGAACAGCACGCACACCATGATGACCGGCACGACGACCACGAACAGTTCGAGTGGCACGTTGTACTGGAACTGCCGGGGCAGTGCCTCGGTGTCGCCCTTCTTCTTCCGGTGGAACGCGGAACTCCAGAAGATCAGGCCCCACACGATCGCACCGACGATCAGCGCCGCGACGACCGTCCAGGTCCACAGCATCCGCATGTCGTCCGCCTGCGGGGTGACCCCGTCCGGCCAGCCGAACCGCAGAATCTCCTCACCGGAACACCCGGTCGCCGTGACAGCGACGAGTCCCGCGAGCGCGGCCGTCTTGCCCACCCTGCCCCGCCGTGTCCGCGGGGTGCGCTCTGGAACGCCCACTGACGTGATGCCTCCTCGCCCGATCCGTTGCGACGCCTGCCGACTCTAGCCGAGACCCGGCGCGGCGGAGTCACCGCCTTCCCCGGCATACTTGCCCTCTACGACTTCGGCGGCGACGAACAAGGGGTGTGTGAGTAGGCGTGTGCGGTCTGCTTGGACTGGTGTGTGCCAGCGAGAACGACGCGGCCAGGGCCCGGTACGCGGTGGGCGGGGCACTGCGCTGTCAGCGACACCGCGGCCCCGATGAGTCGGACACGTGGGCCGACGCGGAGGTCGTCTACGGCTTCAACCGCCTCGCGATCATCGACGTCGACCACTCGCACCAGCCGCTGACCTGGGGTCCCGAGGACAACCCGACCCGGTACACGATCAACTTCAACGGTGAGATCTACAACTATCCCGAACTCCGCCGCGAGCTCGCCGACGAGCACGGTGCGACGTTCACCACAGAGGGGGACACCGAGGCGATCGTCGCGGCGTACCACCACCTCGGGCCGGCCGCGGTGGGGCGGCTGCGCGGGATGTTCGCGTTCCTGATCTGGGACTCCGAGCGCAAGGTCGTCTTCGGGGCGCGGGACCCGTTCGGCATCAAGCCGCTGTTCTACGCCTCCGGGCCGTACGGCGTGGCCTTCGCCAGCGAGAAGAAGAGCCTGCTGGAACTACTCGGCACCCTGGGCGCCACCGACGAGGTGGACGACACGGCCCTGCAGCACTACCTCGCACTGCAGTACGTGCCCGAGCCGGAGACGCTGCACGAGGGTGTCCGGCGGATCGAATCGGGCACCTCGTTCACCGTCGCGCCCGGCGGCGAGCTGCGGACCGAGCGCTACTTCTCCCCCGAGTTCCGGGCCACCCCGGTGTCCGGCCCATCGGGGGTGGCGGCGCTGCACGAGCGGATCGCCGAGGTCATGCGGGACTCGGTCGCCAAGCACATGCGTGCCGACGTCACGGTCGGCGCCTTCCTCTCCGGCGGGATCGACTCGACCGCCATCGCCGCGCTGGCCAAGGAGCACAACCCGAACCTGGTGACCTTCACCACCGGGTTCGAGCGGGAGGGCTACTCCGAGGTGGACGTCGCCGCCGAGTCGGCGGCCGCCATCGGGGTCGAGCACGTGGTGCGCACCGTCTCCGCCCAGGAGATGATGGACACCCTCCCGCTGATCGTGTGGTACCTGGACGACCCGGTGGCCGACCCCGCGCTGGTGCCGCTCTGGTTCATCGCGCGGGAGGCACGCAAACGGGTGAAGGTCGTGCTCTCCGGTGAGGGCTCCGACGAGCTCTTCGGCGGCTACACGATCTACCGCGAGCCGCTCTCCCTCGCCCCGTTCGAGAAGGTCCCCGGCGCCGTCCGCAGGCTCCTCGGGAAGGTCTCCTCGGCGATCCCCGAGGGCACGCGGGGCAAGGACCTCCTCCGCCGCGGTTCGCTGCCGCTGGAGCAGCGGTACTACGGCAACGCGCGGATCTTCCGGGACGACCAGCTGCGGCGGGTGCTGCGCACGTTCTCCCCGGAGGTGGGACACCGGGACGTCACCGCGCCCTGGTACGCCCTGTCCGAGGGCTGGGACCCGGTCGCCCGGATGCAGCACGTCGACCTGTTCACCTGGTTGCGTGGGGACATCCTGGTCAAGGCGGACAAGATGACGATGGCGAACTCGCTCGAACTGCGGGTGCCGTTCCTCGACCCGGAGGTGTTCCGGGTCGCGTCCACGATCCCGCTCGACCAGAAGATCACCCCGGAGACGACGAAGTTCGCGCTGCGCCGCGCCCTCGACGGAATCGTTCCGTCGCACGTGCTGAACCGCCGCAAGTTGGGCTTCCCGGTCCCGATCCGGCACTGGCTGGCCACCGACATGTACGGCTGGGCACGCGGGATCATCAACGACTCCGCCACCGAGGATCTGCTGGACAAGAACGCCGTGCTGGGACTGCTGGAGGAGCACCGGGCGGGCACGCTCGACCACAGCAGGCGGCTGTGGGCGCTGCTGGTGTTCATGCTCTGGTACGGCATCTTCGTCGAGGGCCGGATCAAGCCCGAGGTGCCGGAGCCGCACTACCCGGTCAAGCTCTGAAGCGTCACGACGTCTCCCCGGACGCCGTCGGCCGTTCGGCCGACGGCGTCGGTGTCGTCGGGCCCGACGACGCGGGCGGTGTCGCGTGGGCGAGGGGCACGATGTCGTGCCAGCGGTGGAAGACGTCGTCCGGGTCGAACTCCGCCTTGACGGCGGCCAGTCTGCGGTAGTTGTCGACGCCGTACCCGGCGACGATCCGGTCTGCTCCCTCGTCGCCGATGAAGTTGAGATAGACGTCCCCGGTGGAGAACGGACGCATGTCGGCGCACAGCGACCGTGCCCAGGTCCGGGCGCGCTCGTCGTCGGCGGGGTCGCTCCAGACACCGAACGGATGCACCGCCCAGGCCGCCTTCCGGTCGAATCCGGGCCACTCCCGCCCCCGTGCGACGGCACCACCCCAGGGGAACAGGATCTGCTGGGAGGCCGACGGCACGGGCATCTCGGGCGCGCGGGCGTGGAACCGGTCGAGCGCCGCGTCCGGCAGGTCCCGCAGGTTCTCGTCGGACCAGTAGTTGCGCATCCCCGGCGGATCGTCGAGCATCCGCTGCAGCTCGGAGTAGGGCACCTCACCCACGACCCGACCGTGTGGCTCGGCGTCCAGCAGCGGCGTGACGAACTCCCGCAGCGCCGACTCCGGCCCGGTGTAGGTGACGAGCACGGCACAGCACAGGGTGCCGACCAGCTCGTCCGGCACGAAGTCGTCGGGCTGGGCGGTGAGGTAGATCAGCCCGCCGCCCACCTCGTCCGGCGCGTCGGTCAGCAGGTCCCGGTAGACCCGGGCCACGGCGGGGCCGTCCCGGCCCGGCCACAGCAGCAGCGCGATCGAGAACTCGGGCAGCGGGTGCAGGGCGAACGTGAGGGACGTGGCGACGCCGAAGTTGCCCCCTCCCCCGTGCAGGGCCCAGAACAGGTCCGGGTGGGTGTCCTCGTTCGCGGCGACCAGCCTGCCGTCGGCGGTCATCAGTTCCACGGACAGCAGGTTGTCGCAGGCGAGGCCGAACCGGCGTTCCAGCCAGCCCGAGCCGCCGCCGAGGGTGAGCCCCGCGACCCCCGTCGTCGACACCCGGCCGCCGGTGGCCGCCAGGCCGTGTGGTTCGGTGGCGCGGTCGAAGTCCGCCCAGGTGGCGCCGCCCTGTGCCGTGGCGGTGCGGCGCACCGGGTCGACGGACACCTGGTCCATCGGCCGCAGGTCCACGACGAGGCCGCCGTCGGTCAGGCTCGCGCCCGCCACACTGTGTCCACCCCCGCGGACGGCGACCTCCAGTCCCTCCCGCCGGGCGAACGACACCGCCGTGGCGATGTCGGTGGGGTTCGCACAGCGTGCGATGACCCGTGGCCGCGCGGTCATCATCGCGTTGAAGATCGCGCGGACGTCCTCGTAGTCCGGGTCGACCGGGGTCACGACCCGGCCGTCGAGACGGGAGCGCAGGTCGTCCAGGGCGCGGGGATCGAGCAGGTCGTCGGTCATCACGGGCCTCCTTGCCGGGTTCACCGGCGGGGTCGCGACGACACCGGGTGGTGTGACAGCCCGCGCCGACGGATCGGCACCGTCCCGTCCACACACGAAAGCCCCCTGGCCCGGCCGCTGACACGGCCGAGCCAGGGGGCCACAATGCTGGTGAGAGGGGCCGGAACCCGCGCTCGCCGGAGCGTCGGGCTCAGCGGGCCCTCCGACTCAGTGGAACGAGTCGCCGCAGGCGCAGGAGCCGCCCGCGTTCGGGTTGTCGATGGTGAAGCCCTGCTTCTCGATGGAGTCCACGAAGTCGATCTCCGCACCCTGGACGTACGGGGCGCTCATCCGGTCGACCGCGACCTGCAGGCCGTTGAAGTCCCGGAACAGGTCCCCGTCGAGCGTGCGCTCGTCGAAGAACAGCTGGTACCGCAGACCGGCACAGCCACCGGGCTGGACGGCGATGCGCAGGTGCATGTCGTCGCGGCCCTCTTGTTCGAGCAGTCCCTTCGCCTTCGCGGCGGCGGCGTCGGTCAGGATGACGCCGTGCGTGGCTTCGCCGGCGTCGGCGGGGGTGTTGCCGGTCTGCTCAGCGGTCGTCATGACTCTCCCTCACGGTGTTGGTGCAGGCGGGTACCGAGTGCAACGCGAGCAGGCACCCGATCTGTTCCCGTCTCCCATGGTGACACATCTGCCGACCGCATGAACATCGACGGCGACCGCTGCCATATCCTGGTGCCCGTGAGGTTCCTGCGCCGTTCCGGCACCGACGAGGCCGACCCCACCGAGGTGGGTGACCACACCGAACCGGTCGACGACGACCCGGCCGCCGGGTCCGCCGCGTCCCGGGGCCACACCCCGGGCAAGGGTCGTCCGACACCGAAGCGCAGGGAGGCCGAGGGACGGCGCCGGGGACCGGTCGCCCCGCCCCCGCGGAGCACGCGGGAGGCGATCCGGCGGAACCGGGAGCTGCGGAAGAAGAACCCGGTCAGCAAGGAGGAGCGCCGCGAGGCCGCGCGGGAGCGCCGCGAGCGGATGATGGCCGGGGACGAACGGTACCTGCTCCCGCGGGACCGCGGCCCGGTCAAGGCCTACGTGCGCGACCTGGTGGATTCCCGGCGCAACGTGCTGGGCCTGTTCATGCCGATGGCGATCCTGGTGTTCGTGACGCTGCTGGTGCCGATCCCGGCGGTGCAGACCTACGCCACGCTGCTCACCACGGTCGTGCTGCTGCTCATGATCTTCGAGGGCTTCCTCAACGGGAGGCGGATCACCAAGGCGGCCCGGGAGAAGTTCCCCAAGGAGACGATCCGGGGCGCCTCGCTCGGCTGGTACGCCTTCGTCCGGGCGAGCCAGATCCGCAAGCTCCGCGTGCCCAAGCCCCGCGTGCGCCCCGGTCAGCCGATCGGCTGACGCACACCCGACAGCGCCGGACGGGCCGCGCACGGACCCGCGCCCGGTGGCGCACCGGGCCCGAGGCACCGGCACCCCACCGGGCGCGGGTCGTTCCTACCGCCTCCCGGTCACACCCGGAGGCGCGCCGGTCAGTGGAAGACGAACTCGGCGTCGGCCGTCTCCGAGGACGGGCACAGGAAGCTGCCGCCGGACTTCTCGATGGTGACGTCCGTGGCCGTGTAGGTCCGGGTGTCGCCCTCCCGCTGGGCCGTCAGTCCCTCGGCCTCGTACTCGCAGGTGATCCCGTAGGACACCACGGTGACGCTGATCAGGTCGGCGGTCGCGGTGCCCGCCGCGTCGTCGAAGCTGATCGTGGGATCGTTGTTCAGGGTCACGTCCTTGCTGCCGTCGCAGGTGGTGTTGGCGTTCACGCTGGCACCGTCGACGGTCAGGGTGTCCGGCGGGTTGCCGGTGGTGTCCGCGTCCGTCCAGCTGCAGGAGTCCCCGCCGGACGAGATCGTGCCGTCGACCTTCTGGTGATCCGCCGCGGCGACCCCCGCCGACATGCCGACACCGACGACCGCGCCCGCGAGAACGCCCAGGACCTTCGTGGAGAGCCGAGTCACTGTTACCTCCGTTGGTTCAGTGTTACCAGCCGGTAAGTGAGCTGGCCCATACAGAGAAACAGCAGTGTTTCCGGATGTCAACCGCACACATTCACGCTGTCACTCTTGGTGATCACTGCACGTGACCGGACCCGCGACGGTGTCCCCCACCGGTCGGTTGACCGACGAACGGACTCAGCGCGAGCACCTTCCTCCGCAACGCCGCGTGGCCACCGCCCCCGTCCGGAGACAGGGCCTGCGCGGCCGCGCGGAAGAACAGACCGACCACGAACTCCACATGGATGCGCCCGGCGGGAGTGTGTCCGGCCATGCCGTCGAACAGGGACGTCACCGACCGTTTCAGCCCGCTCGACCGGGCCCGCAGTTCCGGCACGGCCGCGCGCTCGGACACCACGAAGAGGTACCGGGCGCACTGTGGGTGTGCGTCCGCCCACCGCAGCACCGCCTCCGCCACACCGGTGAACCGGGCGGCGCAGTCGTGTCCGTCACCGGTCAACGCGGTGGCGCAGACCCGGTGGAGGTCGTCGGCCACCTCCTCGAACGCGGCCACTCCACAGGCGCGCACGCTCGGGTAGTGTCGGGTGAACATCCGAACGTCCGTCCCGGCCGCGTCCGCGAGCTCGTCGGCGGTCACCTCGAGCAGGGGCGTCTCCCCCGCGATCACCCGGACGGCCGCCCGCAGCCGGGCACACGCGGGACACTCGGCAGTGCTCGTGATCATTTCCGCAGAGTAACGGCCGCGTCACCCGCGGGAAAACTCCGAGAAGAGGTCACGGTGGACGACCGCGCAGGGCAACTCCCGCCCGGCCGACACGGCCTGTCCCGCGACTACGTCCACGACAACCAGCGCGCCCGCATCCTGGCCGCGACCGCGCGGGTCACGGCCGGGCACGGCTACCCGGGTCTGACCATCGAGCGGGTCATCGGCGACGCGGGTGTCTCCCGCAAGACCTTCTACCAGCACTTCCGCAACAGGGAGGAGGTCTTCCTCGCCGCCTACGACGACGCGGTGGCCCGGCTGACCGACCGGATCGCGGAGGCCGAGGCCACGCGCGGGGACGATTTCACCCGGAAGGTGCAAGCGACCCTGGACGCGACGCTGCGGTTCCTCGCCGAGCACCCCGATCAGGCGCGGCTCGTGGTCGTCGAGGTCCTGGCGGCCGGACCCCGGGCGCTGCGCCGGCGGCACGAGTCGCTGCGGACCCTGATCGACCTCGTCGACCGCGGCACGTGCGCGCTCGCCGAGCAGGAGGGGCTGCGCACTCCCCCGGCCCTCACCGCGGAGACCGTCGTCGGCGGCATGGTGGAGGTCATCTACAACCGCGTCGAGCGCGGAGAGACGGACACCCTGCCCACGCTGCTGGCCGACCTGGTGTACTGCGCGCTCCTGCCGTATGTCGGCCCGGATGCGGCCGCCGCCGAACACGGCAGGCTCACGGCCTCCCCCGACCGTGCGGACGCCACCCCCGGTACTTAGCCTTGCGAAAGATCGACGGCTAGACTCCGCGGCATGGAGTTTCGTCGACTCGGCCACAGCGGCCTCACGGTCAGTGAAATCGCGTACGGCAACTGGCTCACGCACGGTTCCCAGGTGGAGGAGGAACAGGCGCACGCCTGCATCCGGGCGGCCCTGGACGCCGGCATCACCACCTTCGACACCGCCGACGTCTATGCGAACACCGCCGCCGAGTCGGTCCTGGGGCGCGGTCTCGCCGGGCAGCGCCGGGAGAGCCTGGAGATCTGCACGAAGGTGTTCTGGCCGACCGGCCCCGGCGGGCCGAACGACAAGGGCCTCGGCCGCAAGCACATCATGGAGAGCGCCCACGCCTCCCTGAAGCGGCTCGGCACCGACCACATCGACCTCTACCAGGCGCACCGGTTCGACCACACCGTCCCGCTCGAGGAGACGATGACGGCCTTCGCCGACCTGGTCCGGCAGGGCAAGGTGGGCTACATCGGTGTCTCGGAGTGGGACGCCGAGCAGATCACCCGGGGCGCGGCGCTCGCGCGGGAGCTGAAGATCCCGTTCGTGTCGAACCAGCCGCAGTACAACATGCTGTGGCGGGTCATCGAGGAACAGGTCATCCCCACCTGTGAGCGCGAGGGGATGAGCCAGATCGTGTGGTCCCCGATCGCGCAGGGCGTGCTCACCGGCAAGTACCGGCCCGGCCAGGCACCGCCGGAGGGCTCCCGCGCCACCGACGAGAAGGGCGGCGGCGCGCGGACGATCGAGCGGTTCCTCAACGACGACGTGCTCACCCGGGTGGAGCGCCTGCGTCCGCTGGCGGACCAGGCCGGGCTCTCCCTCGCCCAGCTCGCCGTCGCCTGGGTGCTGCGGAACAACAACGTGGCCTCGGCCATCATCGGCGCGTCCCGGCCCGAACAGGTCCGGGAGAACGTCGACGCCGTGGGCGCCCGGCTGGACGACGACCTGATGCGGGCGATCGACGAGGAACTGGACGGGGTCGTGGAGCGCGACCCGGGCCACACCCGCAGTCCGATCCTGTAGAGGCGACCGGGACGGCTCACCCGGCCCGGAGTCCACCCACGGGGTCCGCCCCGGGGTGGTCCGGGTCGGACGGGTCGCTCCGGGCGGTCAGCACCCGCTCGGCGACGACGAGGTCGTGCCGGTAGGTGATCTTGATGTTGCGCGGGTCGCCCGGGACCCGGCGCACGGAGGTGGTGCCGAGGCGTTCCACGCACGAGGCGGTGTCGGTGCCGACGAACCCGTCCCGTTCGGCGCGCTCGTAGGCGTCGAGCAGCGGCGCTGCGGTGAATCCCTGCGGTGTCTGCATCCGCACCAGGTTCCCGGTGGGCCGGTCCAGGACCGTGCCGCCGTCCGGACTCACCGCCACGAGGTCGTCGGCGGGAAGACCGGGAACGGCGCCACCGTCCTCGCGGGCCGCCCGGAGGACCGTGGTGATCGTGTCGACCGTGACCAGTGGCCGGGCACCGTCGTGCAGCAGCACGGTGTCGACCGCGCCGGAGGCGATCCGCCCGGCGAGGTGGCGCAGCGCGCACAGCTCCGAGGCCTGTCTGCTGTCCCCGCCGTGCACGACCTCCACCGGGACGCCGGTCCCGTCCCCGTCCCGGAGCGGCGTGTCCCGCAGCACCTCGTCGACCAGGTCCGCGTCTCGGGGGCGGGTGACCAGCACGAGCACGCCGATCCCGGGGGTGCGGGCGAACGCGTCCAGCGACCAGGACAGCACGTGGCGCCCGCCCAACGGCAGATAGACCTTGTTCGTCGCGGACCCCACCCGGGACCCGGCGCCGCTGGCCAGCACCACCCCGGCCGCACGCCCCGGGTTCCCGGTCCGACCTCCCGCCATCCGCCCGAGCATAGATCCCCACCGTGCGGGGCCGCCGGTGTGCCCCGGTCTCCCGCCGGACGATCACCCGGGCCCGGCACTCGGTACCGTGGCGGTGTGTCCGACAACAGCGCGGCAGAGCGGGACGGTGCCACCCCCGGCGGGAACGGGATCGACGGAGACCGGGTGGACTGGGACGGGGCCACCGAGGGCGGAGCCACGGAGAGCGGGGCCACGGAAGACGGGGCCGCCGCGAACCGGCTCACCGAGGACGGGACCGCCGACGAATCCGTCCGGTTCGCCGACGTACCCGCCCGGTTCGCCCTCACCGATCCGCGGCCGTCCCGCACCCGGCCGCGCTTCGGCCGGCTGGAGGAACTCGGGTTCCTGCTCGCGACCTGCCGGGGGCAGCTGCCCCCTCGGCCGCCGCGGCACGTCCGGGTGGTGGTCCTCGCCGCCGACCACGGCATCGCGGCCCGGGGTGTGTCCGCGCGCGGACCGGGGGACACGGCACGCCGGTTCGACGCCCTGCTCGCGGGTGGGACACCGCTCGGCGTGCTCGTCGACGAGGCGGGTGCCGGTCTGCGCGCGGTCGACCTCGCGATCGAGCACGGTTCCGGCCCGTACCACGTGCGGGACGGGTCCGGGGCGATCGACGTGGAGGACGCTCTCACCGCGGCGGAGACCACGGCCGCGCTCCGGGGCGGGGCGGAGCTGGCGGACGCGGAGGTCGACGCGGGTGCGGACCTGCTGATCCCCGCCGACCTCGCCGTCGGCGG
>NZ_KI912238.1:195331-195526 GCF_000231035.2 Saccharomonospora iraqiensis subsp. paurometabolica YIM 90007
CAGCACGTCGCGCAGCGAACTCGCCGACAGGCCCAGCCGGACGGAACCGACCTGGTACAACGCCGCGGCCCCGACCGCCGTGGCCACCACGGTGCCGACGAGCACGCCGACGGTCCGCAGCCCGGCGAACACCGGGACGAACACGACCGTCGCCACGAGCAGACCCGGCAGGTCCGGTGCCCCGCTCACGGGCAT
>NZ_KI912238.1:195776-196153 GCF_000231035.2 Saccharomonospora iraqiensis subsp. paurometabolica YIM 90007
CGGCGGAGCAGGCCCCGCAGGCCCCGGCCGCCGGGGCCACGGCGCAGGCCGCACCGTCCGGCGACACGTCCTCGGGCACCCCGGTGACCCTGCCGGAGCTCGGGGAGAGCGTCACCGAGGGCACGGTCACCCGGTGGCTCAAGCAGGTGGGCGACTCGGTCGAGGTGGACGAGCCGCTGCTGGAGATCTCCACCGACAAGGTCGACACCGAGGTCCCCTCCCCCGTCGCGGGGACCGTGGTGCAGCTGTCCGTGGGCGAGGACGAGACCGTCGAGGTCGGCTCGCAACTCGCCCTGGTCGGCGCCCCGGGAGCCCAGCCGGCCGCGCAGCCCGCGCCGGAACAGGCGGCACCGCAGGCGGCACCGGAGCAGCCCGCT
>NZ_KI912238.1:196253-198378 GCF_000231035.2 Saccharomonospora iraqiensis subsp. paurometabolica YIM 90007
ACGGCCGGGGGCGCGGACCTGGCGGCGACGGCCGGGTTCCTCGCGCAGGCCGCCGTACGGCGCACCCCGGTGCTGCTGGACGGGCTGCCGGTGTGCGCGGCCGCACTGCTCGCGGAGGAACTGGCCCCCGGCGCCCGCGAGTGGTGGTTCGCGGCGCACCGCTCACCCGAGCCGGCCCACACCCTCGCCCTGGAACACCTGGACCTCGACCCGATCGTCGACCTGGGCATCGCCGAGACCGGCGGCTACGGCGCCCTCACCGCCCTCCCCCTGCTGTCCACCGCGGCCCACCTGGGCGCGCAGGGTTCGCCGTGAAGGACCCCTTCCCTGCGTCCGGCGCCGTGAAGGACTCCTTGCCTGCGCGCGATGCAGGGAAGGAGTCCTTCACGGCACAACGGTGAGCGCCCGGCTCAGCCGAGCGGGTGCAGCCAGCCGTGCGGGTCGGGCTTGGTGCCGTCCTGGATTCCGGTGAGTTCCCCGCGCAGTCGCATGGTGATCTCGCCCGGGTTCCCGTCCCCGATCGTGAACTCACCACCCGTGTGCCGGACCCGGCCCACCGGGGTGATCACCGCCGCCGTGCCGCAGGCGAACACCTCGGTCAGCTCACCGGAGCGGGCCGCCTTCTCCCACTCCTCGGTGGAGATGCGCCGCTCCTCGACCGGGTAGCCGAAGTCCGAGGCGAGCTTGATCAGCGAGTCCCGGGTGACCCCGGGCAGCAGCGCCCCGCTCAGTTCCGGGGTCACCAGCCGCGCGTCGGCCCCCGAGCCGAAGACGAAGAACAGGTTCATCCCGCCCATTTCCTCGACCCACCGGTGCTCGGCGGCATCCAGCCAGACGACCTGGTCGCATCCCTGCTCGACCGCCTCCCGCTGGGCCACGAACGAGGCGGCGTAGTTGCCCGCGCACTTGGCCTCCCCGGTGCCGCCCGGCGCCGCCCGCACGTATTCGGTGGACAGCCACACGCTGACCGGCTGCACACCGCCCGCGAAGTAGGATCCGGCGGGCGAGGCGATCAGGGTGTAGAGGTAGCTCTGCGACGGGTGGTTCACGCCGAGCCCGACATCGGTCGCGATCATGAACGGACGCAGGTAGAGCGAGTCGCCCCGGTTGGTCGGCACCCACCGTTCGTCCACCGAGACCAGCTCGTTCAACGAGCCGAGGAACAGCTCGTCGGACAGTTCGGGCATCGCCATCCGGCGGGCGGAGCGGCGGAACCGGGCGGCGTTCGCGTCCGGACGGAATGCCTGCACGGACCCGTCCGGCCCGCGGTAGGCCTTGAGCCCTTCGAAGATCGCCTGCCCGTAGTGCAGCACCGCGGTGGCCGGGTCCAGCGTGAGCTGCTCGTACGGCCGCAGCTCGGCGTCGTGCCAGCCGCGCTCCGCGGTCCAGGTGGCGGTGACCATGTGGTCGGTGAAACTCAACCCGAATCCCGGTTTCGCCAGTACCTGCGCCACCCGCTCGGCCGGGGCGGGTCGGGTGCTGGGTGTGCGGCGGAACGGGATCGCGGTAGTCATGGCGCACAGCATATCGCTGACGTAGGACACCGGAACATCGCTCGTCCTACGATCTCCGCCGCCGGTCGCGCGGCCTCCCGGCACCCCGGTCGCGGGTGCCTCCGGGGTGCCGGGCGGGCCGGGATCGGACGATCCACCCCCACGGGCGGCGGCCGGCCTCTACGATGTGCGCGTGACTTCCCAGCCTGCGCCCACGACCGGCTCCGCCGGCGCCAAGACGTTCGTCACCGCGACCATGCTCACGTTCACCGGCGGGATGCTGGTGCTCATCGGCTACATCATGGTCGGCGGCTTCGGCATCTTCCTCGGCCTCGTCGGCGCCGTCTTCGGCGTGCTGTGGTGGAAGGACCTGCACGACGGGGTGATCCCCGCGCAGCTGCCCACGAAAGCGGTGGCGCTGCTGACCCTGACCGGTCTGGCACTGTTCGGACTCGCCGTCGCCATGGCCTGACGGATCCGCGCGGGCACGCCGGGGCGGTCACCGCCGCGCACCGGTGAGACCGGCGTGGATCCACCGCACGAGGAACAGCGCCCCGGCGGCGACCAACGCGGCGGTGACCGGCACCAGCGCGGCCACCGTCCCGACCACGAGGGCCACCGTCCCGACCCGC
>NZ_KI912238.1:198478-201041 GCF_000231035.2 Saccharomonospora iraqiensis subsp. paurometabolica YIM 90007
TGGCCGGGGCCGCCGTCGCGCAGGTACCGACGGCGGCCCCGGTGCGGACGCCGGCGCCGGGACCGCCGGGGCGCCGTTCATCCGTCCTGTTCCCGCTGCTGCCGACGGCGCAGGATCCGCTGCCGTTCGGTGTACTCGCGCATCCGTTTCGGGTATCCGGTCTTGGCGACCTCGTAGACCGGGATCGCGCGCTTCTTGCCGAACTGCTGGGCCGCGCCGAGGCTGCCGATCCGGCGGCGGGTCCATTCCCCGTCGTGGGCGACGAGGACCACGGTCGTCTCGGTGACGTTGGTGCGCGGCTCGACGAACGCCTCCACACCGCGCCGGGCGGAGGCCCACTGGTCGAGATGGTCCGTGTCGGCGGAACTCGCCCCGCGCACCGCCCCGGGCTTGCCGGGTCTGCCGGGCTTCCCCCCTTTGCGACGTCTGCGCAACGAGTCGAACAGGCCCACCTCGCCTCACCTTCCTCATTCGGGTCGCGGCGAGCATTATTCCGACACCGACCGGGTCTGTCTCCCCCGCACCCGCGCCGCAGGTGTCCGGTTTCACCGGATTCGCCCGGGCGTCGGCGCAAGCGGCGTCACAGCCCTACTCACTCGCACCGGATTCGGGCGAGGTGACAAGATGAGGTGGCATGAGCGCCCAACAGCGCCCGTGGACACGATCGACACCTGCCGAGGGAGTTTGACAAGTGACCGACGCTGAAGCCGACCTGGTGATCCTTGGTGGCGGATCGGGTGGTTACGCCGCGGCGTTCCGCGCCGCCGAGCTGGGCCTGTCCGTCACCCTGATCGAGAAGGACAAGCTGGGCGGCACCTGCCTGCACCGGGGTTGCATCCCGACCAAGGCACTGCTGCACGCCGCGGAGGTCGCCGACTCGGCGCGGGAGGGCGACCAGTTCGGCGTCAAGAGCGTGTTCGAGGGCATCGACATCGACGGTGTGCACAAGTACAAGGACACCGTCGTCAACCGCCTGTACAAGGGTCTGCAGGGCCTCGCGAAGGCCCACGAGATCAACTACGTGGAGGGCACCGGCACCTTCGTCGGCGGCACCACCGTCGAGGTCGACGGCACCCGCTACACCGGCAAGAACGTGCTGCTGGCCACCGGCTCCTACTCCAAGACGCTGCCGGACCTCGAACTGGGCGGCCGCATCGTCGCCAGCGAGGAGGCCCTCACCCTGGACCGCGTGCCGGAGAAGGTGGTGGTGCTCGGCGGCGGTGTGATCGGCGTCGAGTTCGCCAGCGTGTGGGCGTCGTTCGGCGCCGAGGTGACCATCGTGGAGGCCCTGCCCCGGCTCGTGCCCAACGAGGACGAGTTCGCCTCGAAGCAGCTCGAACGGGCCTTCCGGCGCCGCAAGATCAGCTACAAGACGGGCGTGAAGTTCACCGGCGCCAAGCAGGACGACAACGGCGTCAGCGTGTCCCTGGAGTCCGGCGAGACGCTGGAGGCCGACCTGCTGCTGGTCGCGGTGGGGCGCGGTCCGAACACCGCCGGGCACGGCTACGACGAGGCGGGCATCACGATGGAGCGCGGCTTCGTCCGTACCGACGAGCGGCTGCGCACCAACCTGCCGAACGTCTACGCCGTCGGCGACATCGTGCCCGGCCTGCAGCTCGCGCACCGCGGGTTCCAGCAGGGCGTGTTCGTGGCCGAGGAGATCGCCGGGTTGAACCCGGGGCCGGTCGACGAGAGCGGCATCCCGCGCGTCACCTACTCGCACCCCGAGGTCGCCTCGGTCGGCCTGACCGAGGCCGAGGCGCGGGAGACCTACGGGTCGGACATCACCACGTTCACCTACGACCTCGGGGGCAACGGCAAGAGCCAGATCCTGAAGACCTCCGGTGCGGTGAAGCTGGTCAAGGCCCCGGACGGGCCGGTGGTCGGGCTGCACCTGGTGGGTGACCGGGTCGGCGAGCTGATCGGCGAGGCCCAGCTCATCTACAACTGGGAGGCGTTCCCCGAGGACGTCGCCCCGCTGATCCACGCCCACCCCACCCAGTCCGAGGCTCTCGGCGAGGCGCACCTGGCGCTGGCCGGCAAGCCGCTGCACGTGCACGGCTGAGGCGGCCGGGGCCGGGCAGTGCCCCCCGCGCGGGCGGTGTCCGTCACCGACGGCCCCGGCGCGGAGCGGTCGCCGGAAACCGCGGGCGCGGCGCGGCCGACACGCCAACGACCCACACCAGCACCACACGCACAAGGGAGTCAGCGAACAATGGCGTACTCCGTCACACTGCCGGAGCTCGGGGAGAGCGTCACGGAAGGCACGGTCACCCGGTGGCTCAAGCAGGAGGGTGACTCGGTGGAGGTGGACGAGCCGCTGCTCGAGATCTCCACCGACAAGGTCGACACCGAGGTCCCCTCCCCCGTGGCGGGCACGGTCCAGCAGATCGTCGCCCGCGAGGACGAGACCGTCGAGGTCGGTTCCCAGCTCGCCCTGATCGACGACGGCTCCGGTGGTGGACAGGCCGCCGCCGGGCAGGCACAGCCGGAACCGGCCACCGAGACGCAACCCGCCGCCGAGCCCGCCGCACCGGCCGAACCCGCCCCCGCGGCGGAGCAG
>NZ_KI912239.1:0-345 GCF_000231035.2 Saccharomonospora iraqiensis subsp. paurometabolica YIM 90007
TCTGCGGCTCCGCCAACAGGGCGGGGTGCGGGGCGGGCAGGTCGGCGAACAGCGGTCGGAGGTCGGCCCGGTGGCGGGCCGCGACCGCCCGGGCCACGCGGTCCTCGTACTCCTCCGTGGTGAGCCGACCCTCGGCGAAGTGCTGCCCGAGCACGCGGGTGGCCTCCTCCCGCTCGGCCGTGCCGACCCGCAGGAACTCCGCGTCGGAATCCTGGCTCATGGGTCCACGGTACTGCGGCCGTCGCCGGATCGTCAGTCTTTCCGGCGGGCGTGCCGCGCCGGGGCCGGTCGGGGCGGTGCCGGGTGCTGCCGCGTCGCGCCGTGCGGACACGCGGGACCGCGTGG
>NZ_KI912239.1:445-3020 GCF_000231035.2 Saccharomonospora iraqiensis subsp. paurometabolica YIM 90007
CCGGGGTCACGGTGTCCACCACGACCCGGACGTCCCGGCCGTCGAGCCGCACGTCGACGACGTGGCCGGGCAGTTCCGCCGTCACCTCCGCGGCGAGGTCGGACAGCGCGCTCATCAGCGCCAGCCGGGCGGCGGGCTCCAGCGCCGCCGACAGCACCGCCGCCGCACGCTGGAGCTGTTCGTCCCCGGCGGAGGCCGTGGTCGCGAGGTTCTCCCGGAGGGTCTCCAGGTACGGATTCAGGTCCATGACATCACAATGACACCGGTGATGGTGTCCGACAAGGGGCCGTGTGCCCGCGTGGTGGTGTCGTCACGGTGTCGTGGCGCGGGCGGTGTGGTGCCCGCCCGACCGGCGCGGAGCCCGGGCGATACGCTGGCCGGGCGCGTATGAGGAGGGAGTCGGACGTGGCCGAGACGGTGAAACCCCAGGTACGGTTGATCGCGAAGACGGAGTTCGTCCCACCGGACGACGTGTCCTGGTCGACCGACGCCGACGGGGGGCAGGCACTCGCCGAGTTCGCGGGGCGGGCCTGCTACCAGTCGTGGAGCAAGCCGAACCCGAGGACGGCGACGAACGCCGGGTATCTCGACCACATCATCGAGGTCGGGCACCTGTCCGTGCTCGAGCACGCCAGCGTCACCTTCTACATCACCGGGATCTCCCGTTCGCTCACCCACGAGCTGATCCGGCACCGGCACTTCTCCTACTCGCAGCTGTCCCAGCGCTACGTCCCCGAGCGGGACGCCGCGATCGTCGAACCGGACGTCATCGCCGACGACCCCGAGTTGCACGAGAAGTTCCTCGCCGCCGCCGACGCCGGGGTACGGGCCTACAACGACCTGCTCGCCGCGCTGGAGGACAAGTTCGCCGACGCGCCGAGCGCCACCCTGCGCCGCAAGCAGGCCCGCCAGGCGGCGCGGTCGGTGCTGCCCAACGCCACCGAGACCCGCATCGTGGTGACCGGCAACTACCGCGCGTGGCGGCACTTCATCGCCATGCGCGCCACCGAGCACGCCGACGTGGAGATCCGCGCGCTCGCCGTCGAGTGTCTGCGGCAACTGCAGAAGGTGGCCGAGAACGCCTTCGCCGACTTCACGATCTCGACGCTGCCGGACGGCACCGAGGTGGCGTCCAGCCCCCGGGTCGCCGAGGGCTGAGGCGTGCGCAAGCTCGCCGTGGACGTGCGGCCGGGGGAGTACGTCGTCGCGCGGCTGGACCCCTCGGCACCCGTGCCCGCGCCGCTGCTCGACCCGGGGTCCGGAGCCGGGCTGGTCTCGGTGACCCGGACCGACACGGAGCTGTCCGTGGTGTGCGCGGCCGCGGCGGCGCCGGAGGGTGCCCGGGTGGAGCACGGGTGGCGCCTGCTCACCGTGCGGGGGCCGCTCTCGTTCACCCTGACCGGGATCATGGCCGCGCTGGCGGGTGAGCTGGCCGCCGCGGGGGTGACGCTGTTCGCCCTGTCCACCTACGACACCGACCACGTGCTCGTCCGTGGTGCGGACCTCGACCGCGCACTCGCCGCGCTGCGCGAGGCGGGACACGACGTTCACGAAGGGTGACGGCCCGCGCACCGAAGGTCGAGACACCGGTGGTCGCCATCCCGCACAGTGGTGTCGCTAGCATCGGGACGCCGCGGACGAGGGGATGGCTGTGACCGACGAACGGACCGACGAACGGACCGGCGAGCAGGCCGGCGGTGCCGCTGCCGGGGGGACGCCGCGCACGATCGCGGGCCGGTACGAACTGGCGGAGGAGCTGGGCCGGGGCGGCATGGGCGTCGTCCGGCGGGGGCGGGACACCGTGATCGGCCGCGGGGTGGCGGTGAAGGAACTGCGGCTGCCCGACGGCGCCGAGGACGTCGGCGTGTTCCAGGAGCGGGTGCTCCGGGAGGTCCGGACCGGCGGGCGACTCAACGATCCCGCGGTGGTCACGGTGTTCGACGTGGTGACCGAGGCGGACACCACCTACATCGTCATGGAGCTGGTCGAGGCACCCACCCTCGCCGATCTGGTGCGGGAGCGCGGGGCGTTGCCCCCGGAGCGGGTGGCCACGATCGGGGTGCAGGTCCTGTCCGCCCTGCGGGCGGCCCATGCCGAGGGCATCGTCCACCGGGACGTGAAACCGGGCAACATCATGGTGGCCGCCGACGGGCGGGTGAAGCTCACCGACTTCGGCATCGCGCAGGCCGTGGACGATCCGCGCCTGACCACCAGCGGGATGCTCGTCGGTTCACCGGCGTTCATGGCCCCGGAACGGGTCGCCGGACACGAGGCCCGGCCCGCCTCCGACCTGTGGGCGCTGGGTGCCACGCTCTACCACGCCGTGGAGGGTGTGGTGCCGTTCGAACGCCCCACCACGGCCGCCACCCTGCACGCGATCCTGAACGAGATCCCCTTCCTCACCCGGGCGCACGGCCCGCTCGCGTCGGCGATCATGGGACTGCTCACCGCGGCCCCGGAGGGACGGATCTCCGCCGACCGGGCCGCCGACCTGCTCACCACGCACACCCGGCAGCCCGTGGCGGCGCCGGGCACGCCACCCGGCGGGCACGCCGTCCCGCAGTACGGCGGGACG
>NZ_KI912240.1:0-1988 GCF_000231035.2 Saccharomonospora iraqiensis subsp. paurometabolica YIM 90007
CGGCGTCCTGGTCCCGGGCGGGCAGCCGGCCGTGCAGCGGCAGCACGTCCACCCCGGATTCGTCGTCGAGCAGGCCGCCGGTGCGGGCGATCTCGCGGGCACCGGGCAGGAAGGCGAGCACGTCCCCGGACTGCTCGTCCAGCGCCCGGCGCACCGCGCGGGCCACCGTCTGTTCGGTGCGCTCCTTGCGTTCCGGGGTGACGTGGGTGGTGCGCACCGGGTGGGTGTGGCCGTCGACCCGCACGACCGGCGCCGGGTGCCCGTCGCCGAGCAGTTCCGCCAACCGGTCCCCGGCCACGGTGGCCGAGGCGGCCAGCACCCGCAGGTCGGGCCGCAGCCCGGCGCGCGCGTCCAACAGCAGCGCCAGCAGCAGATCCGCGTCCAGGTGCCGCTCGTGGCACTCGTCCAGCACGACGACGTCGACGCCGGGCAGTTCGGGGTCGGACTGCAACCGGCGCACCAGCAGCCCGGAGGTGACCACCTCGACCCGGGTGTGCGGCGACGACTTCCGCTCCCCGCGCACGGCGTAGCCGACCCGCTCGCCCACCGGCTCGTCGAGCAGTTCGGCCATCCGGCCCGCGGCGGCGCGGGTCGCCAGCCGGCGCGGTTCGGCCACCACCACGCGCAGCCCCCGCTCGGCCAGCGCCAACGGCACCAGGGTCGTCTTGCCCGTGCCGGGCGGGGCCACGAGCACCCCGGTCCCGCCGCGGTCCAACTCGTCGCCGATCGTGCCCAGGTACGGGCGGACCGGCAGGTCGGGAAGCTCGGGCACGTGCGGTGTCATCCCCGGCACCGTATTCGGCGTCAGTCGTGCTCGGTGCCCAGGGACGAGCCGGACACCTCGGGCGCCCCCGGGTCCTCGGGCGCCTCGGACGGCGCGGGCGGGTCGATGGTCGACGAGGTCCGGCTGCCCTCGACGTTCGCGAGCAGCCGGGGATCGACCCGGCGGCCGTCGGGATCGACGCGCAGCACCGACACCTCGCCGGTGGTCTCCAGCACCGCCACGTCGACCTGGTCCAGATGGGTCACCCCGGCGAGGCGCAACTTCGCGTAGAGGTCGTTGCGGGTCATCTGCGCCCGGTCGAGGTTCTCACTCAGCTCGTGTTCGTCCTGGATCAGCAGCAGCGGACGGTTGTCCGCCAGACGCTCCACCCTGGGACGTTTCCGCAGGTACGCGAGCAGGCTCTGGGTGGCGAACAACACCGCGAGAGCCAGCGCGCCCTGCGCCAGCGAGATGTCCGGGCTGGTCGCGGTCGTGGCCGTGATCGACCCGAACGCCACCGTGGCGGCGAAGTCGAAGTTCGTCATCTGGGAGAACGACCGCAGCCCCGCCACCCGGGAGAACCCGATCAGGGCGAGATAGATGGCCACGGTGGACACGGCGACGAGCGCGAGTGTCTGCCAGGAGGCGACCACGCGACACCTCCTCACTCGGTTCGGCACGGACGCCTCACCAGCGTAGATAACGCGCCACGGGGTGACGCCGCCGACCGGGAACCGCGCTCCGCGGCCACCCGGTGTCCCCCGGGTGGCCGGGCCGAGCCGAGCCACGCGGCACGCGGGCGTGGCACCCTGGCGACATGGCTGCGCAACGCAACGTCCTCGGCGGTGAACTGGAATCCTGTGGCACCGATCCGGTGACCGGCTTCTACCGGGACGGGTGCTGCAACACCGGACCCGAGGACCTCGGCAATCACACGGTGTGCGCGGTCGCGACCGCCGAGTTCCTCGAACAGCAGGCCCGGTCCGGCAACGAGCTGCGCGTGCCGGTCCCGCAGTACGGGTTCGCCGGGGTCTCCCCCGGTGACCGGTGGTGCGTCTGCGCCGCCCGCTGGCGGGAGGCCGACGACGCGGGGGCGGCGCCGCCGGTCGTGCTGGCCGCCACGCACGAGCGGGCGTTGGAGGAGGTCCCGCTGGAGCGGCTGCGGGAACACGCGGTGGACGTGCCCGCCGACCCGGGCGGCCTGCTCTAGACGACGCGCGGCACA
>NZ_KI912240.1:2088-2301 GCF_000231035.2 Saccharomonospora iraqiensis subsp. paurometabolica YIM 90007
TAGGCGTGCCCCGGGGCCTCGCGTCCGGCGCGGCCGGCGCGCTGCTCCGCGATCGCCTTCGCCGAACGCACGGTGACCAGGCCGGACAGGCCCCGCCGGTGGTCGGTGCGGGACACCCGGGACAGCCCCGAGTCCACCACCGCCCGCACCCCGGGGACGGTGAGACTCGACTCGGCCACCGCGGTGGCCAGCACGACCCGGCGCCGCTGCCGC
>NZ_KI912240.1:2401-2568 GCF_000231035.2 Saccharomonospora iraqiensis subsp. paurometabolica YIM 90007
GTCGCCGTCCAGCGCGCCCAGCGCGGTCAGTACCGCCCGCCCGGCGGCCAGCGGCCCGTCCGGTGGGGCGTCCCACCAGTCCAGCGCCCGCCCGTCCGGGGTGCCCCAGCGGGCCAGTTCCAGCGCGAGCCGGGTGAGGTCGGCGGTGTGGATCTCCGGTTCGGGAT
>NZ_KI912240.1:2668-7809 GCF_000231035.2 Saccharomonospora iraqiensis subsp. paurometabolica YIM 90007
ACCAGCAGGCCCGCGTCCACCGACGGCGCCGGGCGGAACGCCCGGGCGGGCACCCGGCGGTCGACGGTGAACTCGAACCAGGGCCACCACCGCGCGGTGAGCATCGTGGCGCCGCCGATCCCGGCGCGGCGGCGGGCGACCTCCCACTGCACGAGCAGGATCGCGGTGTGCCAGTGCGGCGCGGCCAGCAGCCGTTTCAGCACCGCGGTGGTGAGGTGGAACGGCACGTTGCCCACGAGCACGTGCGGATGGCGGGGCAGGCGGTAGCGCAGCAGGTCGGCGTGGACGACGTCGACGTGGTCCGGGGTGCGGCGATCGAGTCGCCGGGCGCGGCGCGGGTCGACCTCCACGGCGGTCAGCGGACGACCCAGCCGGCCGAGTGGTCGGGTCAGTGCGCCGTCGCCGGCGGCGATCTCGACGATCGGGTGTGGGACGCGGGCCGCGAGGGTGGTGACCGCGTTGATCACCGACCGGTCGACGAGGAAGTTCTGGCCGAGCTCGTGCGGACCGCCCGGAAGGGCAGAAGACATGGGGATACTCCGGTCACGGAGAAATGGACCGGGCAGCGTCGGACCGCCGCACCGGTATGGCCGAATCGGGTGCGGCCGAGCTGAAAAGTGGTCAGCTCGCCGTCAGGCGCGGCGCAGCCGCGCGAAGAAGACGGCGCGGAACAAAGTCCCCATGCTTCGGAGGGTAGCAGTGCACCGGGCGGTGCATCCCGGGGGTCGGGTGCGAGGTGACCTGGGCTGCACCGCTTTGACACCCGGCGGGGACTCCGCCAGGCTGGAACTCACGGAGGGGAGTACCCGCCCCGCCGGGGTCGTCATTACGGCAGCCCGAAGTGGCAGCCCGGTCCCGGCGCATCACACGCGACACCGTGATGGAGGGGAGACCTCCGGTCCCGTTTTCGTGGAACCGGAGGTCGTGGTGACAGTCGCGTGGTGGGCCTGGGCCGGTGTGCTCGCGGTCATTCTGATGATGCTGGCGGTCGACCTGATCGCCCACCGCACGGCGCATGTCGTGGGGGTCCGGGAAGCGCTGGCCTGGTCGGGCGTGTGGGTCGCCCTCGGCGTGACCTTCGGGCTCGTCGTGTGGTGGTTCTGGGGCGCCGAGTTCGCGGGCCAGTACTTCGCCGGGTACGTGATCGAGAAGTCGCTGGCGGTGGACAACGTCTTCGTCTTCGCGATCATCTTCAGCTACTTCGGTGTGCCGCGGAAGTACCAGCATCGGGTGCTGTTCTACGGCGTGCTGGGGGCGCTGGTGTTCCGCGCCGCGTTCATCGCCGCCGGGTCGTTCCTGATCGCCAGCTTCTCCTGGATCCTGTACCTGTTCGGCGCGTTCCTCGTCTACACGGGCATCAAGATGGCGCGTCAGGGCGACGACGACACGGTCGACCCGGACCGCAGCATCGTGTTGCGCGCCTTCCGCCGGGTCGTGCCGATGACCGACACCTTCCACGGGCAACGGTTCTTCGTGCGGCAGGCCGGCCGGTGGGTGGCCACTCCGCTGCTGGCCGTGCTGGTGCTGGTCGAGGTCAGCGACATCGTGTTCGCCGTCGACTCGATCCCGGCGATCTTCGCGGTGACGCAGGAACCGTTCCTGGTGTTCACCTCGAACGCGTTCGCGATCCTCGGGTTGCGCGCGATGTACTTCCTGCTGGCCGAGGTGATGCACCGCTTCGTCTACCTCAAGGCGGGTCTCGCGGTCGTGCTGGTGTGGGTGGGCGTGAAGATGCTGCTGCTCGACGTCGTGCACATCCCCACGTGGCTGTCGCTGTCGGTGGTGGCCGCGGTGCTGACCGGCGCGATCGTGGCCAGCTGGGTGCGGACCCGCGGCAGCACCGCCCCGCCCGCGGCACCCGCCGCGCCCGGGTTCTCCGACGATGCGGAGAGCGCCCAGTCGGAGAGCGCCGACTCGCCGTCCGGGAGCGTCGACTCGGCGTCCGGGGGTGTCGACTCGCGGGCGGGGAGGGACGACTCGCGGGAGTGAGGCTGCCTCAGGCGACGCGGAGGTGGTGCAGGGCGATGCCGGCGGCGACGCTGACGTTGAGGGTGTCCTTGCGGCCGTGGGACCGGATCTCCACCAGGCGGTCGCAGGCGTCCCGGATCTCCGGGGTGATGCCGGCGACCTCGTCGCCGAGCACGAGCGCGACCCGCGCCGGTGGGGCGTAGTCGGTCAGCGGCACGGCGGTCGGGTCGAGTTCGAGGCCGACGACGGTGTAGCCGTCGGCACGCAGCGATTCCAGCAGGGCCTGCACGTCGTCGTGCCGGTCGAACGGCATGGTGCGTTCGGCTCCGGCGGCGGCCTTGGCCAGCCTGCGGGTCTGCAGGTCGCGCAGCCGCGGGTCCCGCGGGTCGTCGGCGTAGGTGGGGTACGGGGAGAACCCGGTGACCCACACCCGGTCGAGGCCGAAGAACTCACCGGTGCGCAACAGCGACCCGACGTTGTGTGCCGAGCGGATGTTGTGCGCCACGACCACGATGCTGCGCCGGAGCTCGGCGGTGCCGTTTCGTTCCACGATCCGCGGAGCCTACCCAGCCGCCCGCGGGGGCGGATCAGCGGTGGTGTGCGCGGGCGGTGAGGAAGTCGTCGACGAGGCGGGCGCAGAAGTCGGCGCCGACGGGCTCGTGGGTGACCAGCCGGTTGAAGATCAGCGGCCCGACCAGTTGGGCCAGGGCCGTGGCCACGTCGAGGTCGTCCCCGAGTTCGGCGGCGGCGTCCGGGCTGGTGAGCACGGCGTCGAACGGCTGCCGGTACTGGTCGACGATGCGGCGGCGCAGCCTGCGCCGTCCGGGGCGTTCGTCGTCGGCGGCCGGGACGGTGTCCATGCCCAGCCAGGACAGCACGGTCGCGTACAGGGGGGCGTCCTCCAGCAGTCGGGCCTGCCCGGTGAGCAGGGTGACCAGCCGGTCCCGCAGCGGCCCGCTGTCCGGGGCGGGCGCCACCGGGGGCAGGAGCTGTTCGAAGGCGGTGGCGAGCAGGTCGGTGCCGGTGGCGAAGTGCCGGTACAGCGTGGCGCGGGCCACGCCCGCGGTGCGGGTGACGGCGTCGATGGTGACGGCCTGCACCCCGCCCTCGGCCAGCAGTCCGCTGGCGGCCTGCACCAGCCGGTTGCGCGAGCGCACGACGCGGGGGTCGCGGTCCCGGCCGCCCTCCTCGGGCGGGTCCGGGGGTGTCGCGGCACGGGAATCCGGCATCCGCCTCTCCGATCAGTGCTGGTCGTTCGTGGTCGCGACGACGGTCCCCATGATCCCCTCCCGCCGCCCGCCGCAACTGTGAGACTATCGGTCTCGTTGCAAGACTGACAGTCTCGTTTTCCGTCGGAGAGGTCCGGTCCATCATGTCGCACTCCCCCCACACCCCCGGCCGCACCCGGTGGCGCCGCTTCGCCGCCGTCCTGCTGCCCGCACTCGGGGCGGTCGGGCTGATGGTCACCGGGGTGGTGCAGGGCGTGTTGCCCGTCTCGGCCGCCGTGCAGGGCCAGCAACGCCTCAAGGTCTCCGTTGACGAGATCTCCGCGGTCGGGCACGGCGGCTTCCCCCGGTTCTTCCGCACCCGCGACGGCGAGGACCGCACCGTCGTGGCCGTCGGACTCTCCGACGTCGAGGCCCGCGGCCTGTGCACCTCCGGCGCCG
Organism: Saccharomonospora iraqiensis subsp. paurometabolica YIM 90007; assembly: GCF_000231035.2. GTDB lineage: Bacteria > Actinomycetota > Actinomycetes > Mycobacteriales > Pseudonocardiaceae > Saccharomonospora > Saccharomonospora paurometabolica. Next base: position 6,304 of record NZ_KI912240.1, read on the forward strand.
TGGACACCCCGCTGGGCCGGTACGTGCTCCGCCTGGAGACCGCGCCGGACGCCCCGCCCCTGCACGCGGGCGACCTGCGCATGGCCATCGAGAGCATCGACGGTGTGGACGTGGCCGGGCAGACACTGTCGCTCAACCGCGCCGACACCGCCCCCGACGGCACCCCCCGCGACAGCGGCCCGGAGGGGACCCTGCCGATCAACGCCCGCGCCCTCATGATCGGCATCCACGCCGACGTGCGCTGGGTGACCGCCGCCGACCTCGACCTCTCCGGCGTCGACCTCACCCTCGGCCGCGACACCGAGGAGTGCTTCTGATGCCCGAGGCCCCCACTCCGACGACCGACCCGGCCCCCCGGGACACCGGCCGATCCCCCGCCCGCCGGGTGTGCGGGGCCTTCACCCGGTGGCGCCGGTCCCGCCCGTTCTGGGGCGGCGCGTTCGCCGTCGCCGGCGGGCTGACCATCCTGTTCCTGCCCGCCGGGCGGTTCACCGTGCTCACCCTGCCCGGCACCGCCGGGTTCGCCGGATTCCTGCTCGGCGGACTCATCGCCGCGCTCGGCCTGCTGTGCTGGGCGCAACCGGAGCACCGCGGGGTGGCGTCGGTGACCATCGTGGTGCTGGCGCTGGCCTCGTTCGTCTACAGCAACCTCGGCGGATTCGGCATCGGCATGCTGACCAGCCTCGTGGGCGGCGCGCTGGCCTTCGCCTGGACCCCACAGCCCGATTCCACACCGGACAACGCGGCCCGGCCGGGCGGGACCGACGACACCCCGACGGATCCGGCCCCGGACACCCCGGCCGGGGAGTAGCGGCCCCGCAACCCCATCGGGGCGGCGGTGGCGCCGATCCGCCGGTCAGTCGTCCGCCTCGACGCCGCGTCGTTCGAGCTCGGCGAGATCGGCCCGCATCGTCCGGACCACCTCGGGCGGGTGCGGCTCCCAGTCGGTGACCTCGTCGAGCACCCGCAGCGGCTCCCGGGTGCGGTAGGACCGCGTCGGATTCCCCGGGAACCGCATGTCGGTCAGGTTGGGGTCGTCCTCGAACGGGCCGGTGGGCTCCACCCGGTAGATCCGGCCCGGCCCCGCGCCCACCGCGAGTTCGGCACCCCAGGTGGCCGCATCCAGCGTCGCGGTCAGATAGATGTGGTTCGCGGCCTTCCCGGCGCCGAAATTGGTGCTGTGCCCGGGAACCAGCAGATCGCCCGGCTTCAGATCGGCCTTCGTGCCGTGGTAGAAGGGCCCGGAATCCGCTGCGGGAACACTCGACTCGTCGTTCATACCAACCCCCAGGAACGCGAACGATCGAAGATGCCAGGTTAGCGCACCGGCCGTCGGCCCGCCCGGTTCTCACGCATTCTCGGCCCGCCGCCGCAGCAGCGCGCGTTCCCGGTCGTTGCCGGCGAGGTTGGCCGCGCGGGCGAACTCGCCGCGCGCCTCGTCGTGCCGCCCGAGCCGGGCCAGCAGATCGCCCCGCACGCTCGGCAGCAGATGGTAGGACCGCAGCG
>NZ_KI912241.1:0-2732 GCF_000231035.2 Saccharomonospora iraqiensis subsp. paurometabolica YIM 90007
CCGACGGCGTCCGCCGTCCGGCGACGAACGGGGCGTGACCGGGCCCGGTCCGAGGCCCCCGTCCCGGCGGCGCGCCCGCGCGCTACGGTGGCCCGGTGACCACCGCCGCGACCACCTTCCTCGCGACCATCCCCAGCCCGGACCGGGGCGTGTGGGAGATCGGCCCGTTCCCGCTGCGGGCGTACGCGCTGTGCATCATCGCCGGCATCGTCGTCGCCATCTGGTGGGGCGAGCGCCGCTGGGTCGCCCGGGGCGGCACCAGAGGCACGATCGTGGACATCGCGGTGTTCGCCGTGCCGTTCGGGCTGATCGGCGGTCGGCTCTACCACGTGCTCACCGACTGGCAGCTCTACTTCGGTGAGGGCCGGGAGCCCGTCCACGCGCTCTACATCTGGGACGGCGGACTCGGCATCTGGGGCGCCATCGCACTGGGCGCGGTGGGCGCGTGGATCGCCTGTCGCCGCCGGGGGATCCCCCTGCCCGCCGTGGCCGACGCGGTCGCCCCGGGCATCGTCGTCGCCCAGGCCATCGGCAGGCTCGGCAACTACTTCAACCAGGAGCTCTACGGCAGGCCGACGGACCTGCCGTGGGGACTGGAGATCTACTGCCGCGGCACGGGCGGCGTGCCGCCCGCCACCTGCACACCGGAGAACCCGGGGCCGCTGAACGGCGTGGCCGTCAGCGACGTGCCGCTCACCGTGGTCCACCCGACCTTCCTCTACGAGCTGCTGTGGAACCTCGGGGTCGCGCTGCTCCTGGTGTGGGCCGACCGGCGGTTCCGCCTCGGCCACGGGCGGGTGTTCGCCCTCTATGTCGCCGGGTACACGGCGGGCCGGTTCTGGATCGAGCTGATGCGCGCCGACGAGGCCAACGAGATCCTCGGCCTCCGGGTGAACGTGTGGGCGTCGATGCTGGTCTTCGCCGGGGCGGTGACGTACTTCGTGCTGGCCCGTCGGCGCGGCCCCCGGGAGGCACCGGAGACACTGCGCAGCCCCGACGACGAGCGGAACGACGGGGACGACCGGAACGATGGTGACGACCGGAACGACGGTGACGACCGGAACGACGGTGACGACACCGGCGGGGAGACGGGGGACTCCACGCACTCCGGGGACACCGCCCGCACCGCCGACACCGGTGGTGGAGCCGTCCGGGAGGCCGGACGCGACGACCGGTCCGGACACCGACGAGGGTCCTGACACCGACGAGGGTCCTGACACCGACGAGGCGTGTCCCGGGAGCCGAGGGGCCCGTATCACCGGCGGCTCGCCCGGGCCGGGGACCCCGGACACTCAGTCGGCGGGGTTCCCGGACCCCCCGTCGCGGCCCCGGACGGGGGCGACGACCGGGGTGCCGTCCGTCGTGGTCAGGATCTCCACCGCGGCGGCGTAGTGCCGGCTCAGCCGTGCGGCCGTCAACACCTCGGTGCCGGGCCCGGTGACGACGACCTCGCCCCGGTCGAGCAACAGCAGCCGGTCGGCGTACTGCGCGGCGAAGGTCAAATCGTGCAGCGTCGTGACCACGGTCGTGCCGTCCTCGCGCCGCAGCCGGTCCAGGCGGTCGAGCAGCATCTGGGCGTGCCCGATGTCCAGGCCGGACGTCGGCTCGTCCAGCAGGAGCATACGGGTGTGCTGTGCGAGGACCCGGGCCAGCACGGCGCGCTGACGCTCGCCGCCGGAGAGGGTCTCCAGTGTCCGTGCGGCCAGGTCGGCGAGGTCGAGCCGGGCGAGTGCCTCGTGCACCACCTCCAGATCGCCGGTGCTCTCCCGGGCGAGCGCACCGAGGTGCGGGGTGCGGCCCAACAGCGCGTAGTCGGTGACGGTGAGCCGTTCGGGCAGGACCGGGTGCTGGGCCGCGTAGCCGATCTCGGTCGCCCGCTGTCTGCGGGACAGCCGGGTCGTGTCCCGGCCGTGCAGTTCGATCGTGCCGGAGTGCCGGACGAGCCCGGCGAGGGCCTTGAGCAGGGTCGACTTGCCCGCCCCGTTCGGCCCGACGATGGCGAGCCAACTCCCGGCGGGCAGGTCGGCGGACACATCGCGCACCACCGGTTCGCCGCCGTAGCCGACGCTCACCCCGGCCAGCCGCAGCGCCGCCGTCATGACGCCCGTCCCTTCGTGGTGCGCAGCACGAGCGCGAAGAACGGCGCGCCCGCGAACGCGGTCACCACGCCGAGCGGCAGTTCGCCCGGCATCACGGTGCGGGCGACGTGGTCGGCCAGGATGAGGAACACCGCACCACCGAGCAGCGACAGCGGCACGATGACGCGGTAGCTGGCGCCGACCAGCAGGCGCACGATGTGCGGCACCACGATGCCGACGAAGCCGATCAGGCCGGACACCGCCACCGCCGCCGCCGTGGCGAGCGAGGCGGCCCCGAGCAGCACCAGGCGCACCCGCCCGGGCCGCACCCCGAGCGAGGCCGCCTCGGCGTCCCCGAGGGCGAGCACGTCGAGCAGGCGGGCGCCCGCGCAGAGCACCACCACGGCCACCACCACGTACGGCAGTGTCAGCAGCAGGTCACGCCACCCGGTGACGTTGAGCCCGCCCATGGTCCACGTGTAGACCTCCTTGATCGTGTCCGTGTCCAGCTGCTGCACGAACGTCTGGATCGCGGTGAGGAAGGCGGTCACCGCCACCCCGGCGAGCAGCAGCGTCGCGGTGCCGGTGCCCGCCGACCGCCCGAGCAGCCAGCTCAGCCCGACCCCGGCCAGCGCCCCGGCGAACGCGGCCAGC
>NZ_KI912241.1:2832-5660 GCF_000231035.2 Saccharomonospora iraqiensis subsp. paurometabolica YIM 90007
CGACTCCTCTCGTGAGAACCACCCGGCGTCTCACCCGCCGGATGTGCTCGCTTCGTCGCGAACGGTCCGAGTATCGGCACCGGGTGCAGAATCAGGCATCGGTGAAATCGCCGGGTTCTCCCGGTCGTCGGAGCGGAAGCGGGGCATTCCGGAACGGTCCGATCCGCGCACGCACGGCCCGAGGGGCGGTGCGTGACCGGGGAAGGGCCGCACACCGCCCCTCGGGCGGCGGAATCGGGAGGTTCACCCGTGGGTCAGAACGGGCAGGTGGAGCGGTATTCCTCGACGTCGGAGAACAGCCCGTCGTCGGGGCCGGGGCAGAGGAACTGGGTGTAGCGGGTGTCGTTGTCGACGAACCGCTTCAGCCAGGAGAGGGTGTACTTGGCGATGGTGGTGTCCGGACTGTTCGGGGCGAGATGCGAGGCCCCGGCCAGTTCCAGGTAGGCCTTGTCGAGGGAACCGGACAGGCTCTCGTAGAACGGTTCCGAGTGCGACGACACGGAGGCGATCGTGTCGTCCTCGGCGCCGATGATGAACGTGGGAACCGTGACCTCGCCCCAGGTCTTGTCCAGGTTCCACGGGGTGAGCGGGATGGACGCCTTGAGTGAGGGCCGGTCGGCGGTGGCCTCCAGGGAGCCGCCGCCACCCATGGAGTGGCCCATCACGGCGAGCCGGTCCGGATCGAGCCGGTCCTGCACGTCGCGGTCACTGTCCTCGGCGAGGTAGTCCAGGGCCGCGAGGAGCTGGTCACCGCGGCTGCCGGGCTGGTCGAGGCGGGTGTTGGTGTCGATGGTGAACACCACGAAGCCCTGGGACGCCAGCCGTGGCCCGTACCAGCTCATGCTGCTCTCCCCGGCGGTATAGCCCGGGGCGATCGCCACACCGCCGAAGGTCTCGGTGGTGCGGGAAGGGTAGTAGATGGTGCCCCCGCCGAAGCCGGGGACCAGCGACGACACGTTCTCCTCGTCGACGGAGTAGGGGCCGCGCCGGTCCTCGATGCTGTCCTCGGTGGGGTCCGGACCGCGTTCGTACGGGTTGCCCTGGGCGTTGGCGACGCCCGCTCCCGCCACACCACCGGTGAGGGCGAGGGCGGCGGTGACGGCGCCCAACGCCCGCGTGAACCGGCCGCGGGCCGCGGTGCCCGACCGAACTCGGGTTCGCACGTTGTCGACTCCTCTCGTGAGAACCACCCGGCGGGAGTAGCCGAGTGCGTTCGTGCTGTGCCGAACGGCGCCGAGTCTCGGTGTGCGGGGGCCGGGTCGGCATCGGTGAAATCACCAGTACCTACGCGCCGGTAGGTAAGCGGGGCGGGGAACTGACGACGGTTACGCGCCGGGATCAGCGGTAGAGCTTGGTCAATTCCACCCGCGAGCGGATGTCGAGCTTGGCGAAGATGTTGCGCAGGTGGTGGTCGACCGTCCGGTGGCTGATGTAGAGCCGCGCGGCGATCTCCCGGTTGGTGGCCCCCTCGGCCACGAGCGCGGCGATCTGCTCCTGCTGCGGGCTGAGGTCGCCGACCCCGCCGGGTCGGCCGCGTCCCGGCGGGGTCGTGGCCTCCGCCGGGGCACGTCCCGGCGGGCCCGGATGCCCGCACGCCCGCAGTTCCCGCCAGGCGCGGTCCACCCAGTGCCGGGCGCCCAGCTCGTCGAAGATCTGCACCGCCTCCCGGAGTACCTCCCTGGCCTGTTTCGGCCTGCGGTTGCGTCGCAACCGCGCCGCGTACAGCATCTCCGTGCCCGCGAGGTCGTGCGGTGAGTCCGACTCCCGGTGCAGCCGCATGGCCTCGGTGAAGTGCTCCTCGGCCTCGCCCTCGTGCTCGGCCAGCAGCGCCCGGCACCGGTGCGCCAACGCGATGCGGCTCGCGCCGCCGGTGGTCGTGGCCCACCGCTCGAACGCGGTCAGTGCCCCGTACGCGGCCTCGTGCTCACCGCAGCGGACGGCGGCCTCCACGAAGTGCGGCACGGCCATCACCCGGATCGGCGAGCAGTGCCGGGACTGCCCGAGGGACATGCGACGGAACCGGTCGAGCGCCTCGGCCGGCCGGTCGTGGGCCAGGTCGACACACGCCGCCGCCCAGGTGCCCAGCGCCCCGGGTCTGCTCAGCCCGCGTTCGACGTAGCCCGCGGACGCGGCGGCCAGCCGCAGCCCGGCGGTCTCCTGATCGCCCTGGAGCGCGGCCAGCATCGCCAGCACGGTCAGGTGGTCCACCGCCGAGTTGGACTGGCCCAGCGACTCCGCCAGCTGCAGGGCCTCCAGTGAGGTCGCCGTGGCGGTGGCCAGTTGTCCGGACAGCATCTCCGACATCGCCACGTAGATCATCGACCACGGCACCTCGGCCAACTCCCCCCGCGCCCGCGCCGAGGTCACCGCCTGCACGGCGAGCGTGCGGGCCCGGGGCGCCTCACCGAGGGTGAAGGCGGCCTGGCTGGCCAGTGTCTTCGCCGACGGGTCGAGTGTGGCGTCCCCGAGGTCGACGACCCGCCGCAGCGGCTCGGCGGCGTCGTGGTGGCGGCCGCTGAAGGTCGCCGACATCGCCGCGAAGTGCTCCAGCACCACCCGGGTGGCGGGCAGTTCGTCGAACGCGCGGATCCGGGCCGCGTCCTGCGCCATCGCGCAGTAGCGGGCGTTGTCCCCGGCCACGAAGCTGGCCTCGCCCGCCAGCATCAGCGTCGTGGCGGCCAGTCGCCGGTGGTCGGGAACCAGCCTGCGGGCGGTGCTGATCAGTTCGGCCGCCGCGACGGACGGATTGCCCCGTCGCAGTTCGATCTCCCCGGCCAGCATCCCCGCCTCGCCCGCCAGGCCGCCGTCGGCCAGCGGTGCGACCTGCC
>NZ_KI912241.1:5760-8436 GCF_000231035.2 Saccharomonospora iraqiensis subsp. paurometabolica YIM 90007
GCGCGCTGGCGGCGGGGGCGGCGTTCGCGACGCTGACACTGGTGACCCGGCGTCCGGTGGCGGGGCTCGACCCGCTGCGGACCACGGCGTTCGGCTGTCTGGTCGGTGGGGTGGCGCTCGTCCCGTTCGCCGCCGGTCCGGGGCTGGCCGTGCCCGTGCAGGCCGACGTGCTCGCGGTGGTGCTCTACCTCGGGGCCGTGCCCACCGCGCTGGCCTACTTCGCCTACTTCAGCGGGCTCCGGTCCGCGCACCCCACGGTGGCGGCGCTGTCCGCCCTGCTGGAGCCGGTCACCGCCGCGTTGCTGGCGGCCCTGGTGCTGGGGGACCGGCTCGGGGTCGCCGGATGGTGCGGTGCCGTCCTGCTGGTCGCCGCGATCGCCGTCAGCCACCGCGCGTCCGCGACGGCACCGGCCGAGGAGCGGGGTAGCGGGTCCGGCGGGACCCGCTCCGGAACCGGTACCGCGGGTGGCCACGGACGGTCCGCCGACGTTGACCCCCCGTCCGTGGCCCGCTAGCCTCGCCGTGACCGGAGTCGATCAGTGACGGGAGGCCGTCGCGCCGTGGACCCGCCCCCGCTGGGCCTCGACCGCATCGCCCGGGTCGAGGTCCGTCTGGACCCGGTGATCACACTCGGCCCCACCCCGCAGGGCCTGCGCCGGATCGTGCCCATCACCGGGGGCCGCCTCGAGGGGGACCGGCTGCGCGGGGAGATCCTGCCCGGCGGCGCCGACTGGCAACTCGTCCACGACGACGGCAGCATCACCGTGGACACCCGCTACACCGCCCGCACCGACGACGGCGCCCCGGTCACCCTGGCCACCCACGGTGTCCGCCACGGCGAACGGGCCGTGCTCGACCGGCTCGCCGCCGGCGAGCACGTGGACCCGCGGGAGTACCACTTCCGGCTCGGGGTCCGGCTCGAGGCGGGGGACGACCGCTATTCGTGGGTCAACCGCACGGTGTTCGTGGCCTCCGCGGCGCGCCTGGCCGACGCGGTCGTCTACGACCTCTACGCACTGTCCTGACCGGAGGCGGGCCCCGGGTCCAGCGGCAGCGCACGGCCCAGCACCGCGAACGCCCGCGGATCGCCCGCGAAGTGGTAGTTGCGCAGGACGTCCTCGAAGCCGAGCCTGCGGTAGAGCGTCCACGCGCGGGTGGGCCCCTCCGGGGTGGACAACAGCACCCGCGCACTGCGGACGTCGTCCAGCAGTCTGCGCAGCAGTTGCTCCCCGAGGCCGTGCCCCTGCCGGTCCGGGCGCACGTGGATCTCGGTCAGCTCGAAGTAGTCGGTCAGCCGGGCCGCCGCGACGTCCGCACCGGCCCGGGCGGACAGGCCGCGGTGGACCTGCTCGTACCACCACTGTCCGGGCGCACCGGGATAGCCGTAGGCGAGCCCGACCAGCACGTCGTCCGCGTCGAGCGCGGCCACGCACCGCCAGCCCGTCCGCAGCGCGTGCGTGAGCCACATCGGTCGGCGCTGCTCGGCCGTGCCCGTCGGGTACCGCATCGCCGCGACGTACACCGACAGCGCCTCCGGCAGCCGGGTCCGGAACTCCTCGGCCGACAGCGGGACCACGCGGACGACGTTCTCCCCGCTCGACGTGGCCGTCATCGTGGTGCGGTCCGTTCCCGCGCGTCACCGGCGGCCCCGGCGACCTCGGCCGGTCTGCCGTCGGTGAGGGCGAACAGGTCGTCGAACGTCACCGGGAAGAGCGAGTTCGGGTGGCCCGCCGCCGCCCAGACCGTGCCGTGCGCACGCAACGCCTCGTCGATCAGCGTGGTGATGCGGTGCGGATGCCCCACCGGGGCGACACCCCCGATGACCTGACCCGTGTGCTCCCGGACGAAGCCGGGATCGGCCTTGTCGACCCGCGCGGCGCCGGTGAGCGCGGCGAGGGCGGCCGTGTCCGCGCGGTGCGCGCCGGAGGTCAGCGCCAGCAGCGGGAGATGGTCGCCGTCGGCGGTGGTCGTGCGGAAGACGAGGCTGTTGGCGATGGCGCCGACGTCGACGCCCAGGGCCTCGGCCGCCTGCGCGGCCGTGCGGACGGCGTCGGGCAGCATGCGCACCCGCTCGGCGGAGGAGCGCAGGCCCGCGTCGGTGAGGGCGGCGGTGACTCTGGCGACGGTCGGGTGGTCCGGCGTGCTCATGGGGCTATGAGATCACGGCGTCGGTGCGGTGTGCGACGCAGATCGCCCGGCCGATGACTTGAGCGACGGGCGGGGCCGGGTTAGCCTGAGGGTGTTCGAACAGACGTTCGATCATCGGAGTGGTGTCGGGGGCGGGGTATCGCGGAAGTGCCCGGCGTTCCCGGCGGCGGGCACGGGACACCGGGTCCGCCGACACCGCCCGCGGCGGGACGGTCCCGTCGGGAGGGCGCCGGTCCGGGCGTGGGGGAAGCACGTCCGGACCGGCGCCCCGGGTGCCGTCCCCACGCGCCGGAACGGAAAGGGGTGAGCCATGTCCCTCGGAGTGGCCGCACAGGGCGGTCTGCGGGTGGCGGAGTCGTTGCTGTGCCAGGCGCGGGAACAGCTCGACCGGGCGGGCCGTGCCGCGGATCCCGCGACGCGGTTCACCGCCGCCTACCGCGCCGCCCACCGGGCCGGCGCCGCCGTCCTGGTGTCCCGGGGACGTCCGCACCGGGGCCGGGAGCGGCCGGAGAGCGTGTGGCGTCTGCT
>NZ_KI912242.1:0-1314 GCF_000231035.2 Saccharomonospora iraqiensis subsp. paurometabolica YIM 90007
AGGTTGCGCCGCCCCGGCCGGTGGCGTGTTCGGCGCGGTCCCGGTGTCGGTGCTGCGCGGCGGGGCCGGTGCGATCGGCTCTTCCGGCTGCGGACGCAGGGCGTAGGCGACCGCGGCCGCGAGGGTTCCCAGCCCGAGCAGCCAGGGCCACACCTTCCTCCGCTTACCGCCGCCGTCGTTCGCCACCTTCCTCGCCTCGGCCACGGCCGCGGCGAGTTCCTTCTTCGCCTGCTTGAAGTCGCGCTTGGCCCGGCGCTTGGACTGACCCGCCGACTTCGCCGCCTTGATGGCGGCCTTCTTCGCCTTCCGCCCGGGCACACGCAGTTCCTCGCGGTGCTCGGCGAGCCTGCGGGCATACTCCGCGTTCCGGGCCGCGTCCCGGCGTGCCCGTGCGGCCCTGCGGCCGAACTCCTTGCGCGCGACCTCGGTGCTCTCGGTCAGCCTCTGCTCGGCGACCTGGGCGGCCTGCGTGGCCACGTCGGCGCTCGCCCGCCCCATCTCCCGCGCACGGGCCCGGAGCGCGCGGGAACCGTTCCTGCCGGACGCGCTCGTGGTCTCCGCGGTTCGACCCATCGCCTTCACCTCATCAATCCGTCGGTCCTGCTCTTGCGCACCTGGTTCCATCCTGCCCCTTCTCCGCCGACGGCGCTGTGGGATGGCACGATGAAGTGCGTGACTGAGAGCAACGGATCCCCCGGCGGGTCGAGGACGAAGGCGACCCTCCACACCAGCCAAGGCGACATTCATCTGGACCTTTTCCCTGATCACGCGCCCAAGACGGTCGCGAACTTCACCGGATTGGCCGAAGGCACGAAGGAGTACACCCAGCCGAACGCCAAGGGTGAGAAGTCGGGCCCGTTCTACGACGGCAGCATCTTCCACCGGATCATCGCGGGCTTCATGGTGCAGGCCGGCGACCCGACCGGGACGGGGCGCGGGGGCCCGGGGTACAAGTTCGACGACGAGTTCCACCCCGAGCTGCAGTTCAACCGTCCGTACCTGCTGGCGATGGCCAACGCGGGCCCGGGGACGAACGGCTCGCAGTTCTTCATCACGGTCGCGCCGACGCCGCACCTGAACTTCAAGCACACCATTTTCGGCGAGGTCGCCGACCAGTCCTCGCGTGACGTCGTGGACACGATCGCCCAGGCCGCCACGGGCCCGGCCGACAAGCCGCTCGAGGACATCGTGATCGAGCGGGTCACCGTCGAGCACGGCTGACGGACGACCGACGCGGCCGACGCCCGCACCCTCCGCGGGACGCGGGGGCCCGTCCGCCCCGACCCGCCTCCGGCAGGTCGGGGCACGCCCGCC
>NZ_KI912242.1:1414-5479 GCF_000231035.2 Saccharomonospora iraqiensis subsp. paurometabolica YIM 90007
GCCGCCGTCCGACGGGCCGTGCGGAGCGGGCGCGGCCCCGCCGGCGGGACGTTGGACCATGACCGTGTGGGCGTCGGCCAGCGGCGCCTGCTGGACCTGCGGTTTCGGCTTCGGGGGCTGTTGGGGTCGCCGCGCCGCGTCCGAGATGCGCAGCAGCAACGCCACCAGGATGTAGTTGGCCAGCAGGGACGATCCGCCCGCCGACATGAACGGGGTGGTCACACCGGTCATCGGGATGAGCTTGGTGACCCCGCCGACGATCACGAAGACCTGCATGACGATCGCGAACGAGAGCCCGCCGCCGAGCAGTTTGCCGAAGGTGTCCCGTACGGCCAGCGCGCTGCGCATGCCCCGCAGGGCGAGCAGGAGGTACACCATGAGCGTGGCCGCGAGCCCGACGAAACCGAGCTCCTCACCGATGGCGGCACTGATGAAGTCGGTGTGTGCCTCCGGCACCGTGTCCGGCCGCCCGGAGCCGAGCCCGGTGCCGAACATGCCGCCGGTGGCGAGTCCGAACAGCGCCTGCGCGATCTGGTACCCGCCACCGGCCTCGTCGTACGTGGCCAGGGGATCGATCCAGTTCGCGATGCGCTGCTGCACGTGGGTGAACAGCGAATAGGCGATCAGTCCGCCGACCGCGAACATGCTCAGACCGAGCACGACCCAGATGATCCGCTCGGTGGCGACGTAGAGCATCACCAGCACGATGCCGAAGAACAGCAGGGCGGTGCCGAGATCCTTCTCGAACACGAGGATGCCGAGACAGGCCAGCGCGGCGATGATGATCGGCCCCAGGTCGCGGGCACGGGGGAGTTCCACCCCGGCGATCCGCTTGCCCGCCGTCATGAACAGGTCCCGTTTCGACACCAGGAACGACGCGAAGAAGATCATCAGAAGGATCTTGGCGAACTCGCCGGGTTGGATGGAGAATCCGGGCAGCTTCAGCCACACCTTCGCGCCGTTGACCTCGGAGATCGAGCTCGGCAGCACGGCGGGCAGGGCCAGCGCGACCAGTCCGACGAGTCCGGAGATGTAGGCGTAACGGGTCAGCGCGCGGTGGTCCGGGACGACGACCAGCAGCGCCAGGAACAGCGCCAGCGCCATCACCGTGAACAGCACCTGCCGGGGCGCGTTGCCCGCGGCCTCCTCCCCGGCCGCCAACGCCTGCTGGGCCTCGGCGAGGTCGATCCGGTAGATCATCACCAGGCCGAGCCCGTTGAGCAGCGCGACGCACGGGAGGATCAGCGGGTCCGCGTAGGTGGCCCACCGCCGTACCGCCAGGTGTGCCACGGCGAAGATCGCGAGATAGGCGAGGCCGTACCAGACCACCGACCAGGACAGCTCCTGCTCCTGGTTGGCCTGCACCAGCACGAACGCGGAGGTGACGATGACCGCCGCGAAGGCGAGCAGTCCCAGTTCGGTGCCGCGCCGGGTCGGCAGCTCACGCGGCGGGTTGGTCGTGTACTGGGCCGCCGCACCGGAGTTCGCCGCGGGTGCCGCCATCAGTTCCCGCCCGAGTCGGGCACCGGACGGCAGTCCACACCCGGCCGTTGACCGCCCTCGTGCCGTTCCGCGCCCGTCCCGGTCGGTTCCGTGTCGGCGTCCCCGATGGGACCGTCGTCCCCTGTGGAGCCGTCGTTCCCGCCGGTGGCGGGCACGGAGGTCTGTCCGGCGGAGTTCTGTTCGGTGGAGTCCTGTCCCGCGGGATCCTGGTCGGTGCCACCACCCTGCTCGACACCGCCGAATCCGCCGCCCTGGACCGACCCGGACGTGTCGTCGCACGGTTCGAGCATGTTGTTGCGGCGCAGCGAGTTGATGTAGGAGCGTGACTCGTCGAGGTTCTCCCGGTTGACACCGTTGCGCACGGCCTCCCGGGCGTGCTGTTCGAGGTCCCGCAGGCGCAGTGGATCGCACATCGAGGCCTCCGGGGGGCAGGAGCCCTCCGCCCGACGGTGCAGGTCGAAGCCGAGGATGCTGCCGGGGACACCCTGATGGATGACGACCTCGCCGTCGTCCGCGCCGACGTAGTACTGGCCGAGCACGAAGTAGCGGGTGGCCAGCCCCGTGGCCGCGAGCAGGACCACCGCGAGCCCGAACGCGGACAGCAGACGAAAACGTTTGCGGCGCTTCGCCTTCGGGTCCGGTGGGGTCTCGGCCTGCTGTTCGGCCGGTCCCGGTTGCTCGGCCCCGGCCGGGTCGGCGGGCGCGGTGAGCGCACGGGCCCGCGCGGCGGGGGAGTCGCCCGTGGGCGCCTCGTCCCGGCCGTCACCCGCGGCCCCACCCACGATCGGGGCGTCCTCGCCGAAGTCGACGTCGACGACGTCGGCGACGATCACCGTGACGTTGTCGGTGCCGCCGCCCTTGAGCGCCAGTTCGATCATCCGGTCCGCGCAGTCCTGCGGGTCCGGGATGCGCAGCGCCTCGGCGAGGTTCTCGTTGCTCACCATCCCGGACAGGCCGTCGGAACAGAGCAGGTACCGGTCGCCCGCCCGCGCCTCGCGCACGGTGACGCTGGGTTCCACCTCGTGCCCGGTCAGGGCCTTGAGCAGCAGCGACCGCTGGGGATGGGTCGCGGCCTCCTCCTCGGTGATGCGGCCCTGTTCGAGCAGTTCGTTGACGAAGCTGTCGTCCCGGGTGATCTGCGAGAACTGGCCGCCGCGCATCAGGTAGGCGCGGGAGTCGCCGACGTGCACGAGGCCGAGCCGCGATCCGGAGAAGAGCACGGCGGTGAGCGTGGTGCCCATGCCGTCCAGATCGGGATCCCCGGCGACGAGCTCCGAGATCGCCCGGTTGCCCTCGGTGACCGCGTCCCGGAGTTGGGTCACCAGGTCGTCGCCGGGTTCGTCGTCGTCGAGCGGGGCCAGCGAGGCGATGACGACCTTGCTGGCGACCTCGCCCGCGGCATGGCCGCCCATGCCGTCGGCGAGCGCGAGCAGGCGGGGGCCGGCGTAGACCGAGTCCTGGTTGTTCGAGCGGACCAGGCCACGGTCACTGCGGGCCGCGTAGCGTAGGACGAGAGTCATGGGCGGAGCTCGATCACCGTCTTGCCGATCCGGATGGGGACACCGAGTGGGACTTTCAGGGGTGTCGTGACCTTAGCCCGGTCCAGGTAGGTGCCGTTCGTCGAGCCCAGGTCTTCCACGTACCACTCGTCTCCTCGTAACGACAGCCGCGCGTGCCGTGTCGAGGCGTAGTCGTCGTCGAGCACCAGCGTGGAGTCGTCGGCCCGCCCGATCAGGATGGGTCGGCCGTCCAACGCGATCCGGGTGCCGGCCAGTGCGCCGTGGGTGACCACGAGTTGCCGCGGCAGCTTGCGCCGTCCCGGCGTGGGTCTGCTCTGCCTGCCACCGCGACGGAGGCCGGGAACGTTCACCCGCAGCCCCGACGCGGCGTAGAGATCCGAGCGCACCACCCGCAGTGCACCGAACACGAACAACCAGAGCAGGACCAGGAATCCCACTCTGGTGAGTTGTACGACCAGTTCCGGCACCTGTTGCGTCAGCTCCCGCCATCTCGCGCCCAGCCCGTGGCGCCCACTTTCGTCCGGTTCGTCGGACCGTCGTCGGCCCCACAGGCGACCCACATCCCCGCCATTATGCGAGACACGGATGTGATGTGTGTGCGGTACGGCCGAGGACGGGCCGGGGGACGGCCGGACCCTGCCCGGTCAGCCCTGGGTCCGGAACACCAGGGACGAGTGCCCGACCCGGATGACGTCGCCGTCGGCGAGCTGCCAGGTCTGGATCGGGGTGCCGTTCACGGTCGTCCCGTTGGTCGAACCGATGTCGGCCAGGGTCGCGCTCTGGCCGTCCCAGGTGACCTCCAGGTGCCGGCGGGACACGCCCGTGTCCGGTAGCCGGAAGTCGGCGTCCTGGCCACGGCCGACGACGTTGCCGCCCTGCTTCAGCGAGTACGTGCGGTTCGACCCGTCGTCGAGCTGCAGCATCGCGGACAGCGGCCGGTTCGCGCCGGGAGGCATCCCGGGGGGCGCGCCGGGGGCACCGGGGGGCGCACCGGGGGCCCCGTAGCCCTGCTGGCCGTACGGGTCGGCACCGGGAGCCGGCG
>NZ_KI912243.1:0-1950 GCF_000231035.2 Saccharomonospora iraqiensis subsp. paurometabolica YIM 90007
GCGGCCGCCGCCCCGGTGTCGGCAGCGCCACCCGTGGGGCCCCGGAGGCCGCGCCGGAAACACCGCCGGAAACACCGCCGGGGACGTCGCGGGACGTCCCGCCGGGCGGCGCGTCGGGTTCCGACTCCCGTCCGGTGCGGGGGTTCTCGATGCAGCCGAGCCAGCGGTTCAGCCCCATCCGGCCCACGCACTCCTGGTTGCACGACAGGCAGGTGCGGATCCGCTCCGGGTGCCCGGCCCGGGCCTTGGCGACGAAGTCCGCGTCGGCGATCTGCCCGCGCACCACGCCGATCAGGTCGGCGTGCCCGTCGGCGAGCGCGCGGTCGGCCTGCACCGGGTCCTTGAACCGGCCGACCCCCACCACCGGCAGGTCCACCTCCTTGCGCAGCGCGCTGGGGATGAACAGGGCGTAGCCGGGGGGAACGCTCATGGACGCCTCGATCATGTGCAGCGTCGAGGTGGCCACGCCGATCGAGGTGTTGAGGTAGTCGACCTTTCCGCTGTCCTCGACCCACCGGGCCACCCGCACGGCGTCGTCGACGGTGGTGCCGTCCTCGATCAGTTCGTCGCCGCACAGCCGCACCCCGAGCGCCAGGTCGTCGCCGATCGCCGCGCGCACGGCGTCGACCAGCCGCAGCAGCAGCCGCGCCCGGTTCTCCAACGGGCCGCCGTAGTCGTCGGTGCGCACGTTGGTGGCGGGGGAGAGGAACCCGCGCACGATCGAGGAGTGCGAACACTGCAGTTCGACCCCGTCGAAGCCGCCCTCGCGGCAGTGCCGCGCCACGGTGGCGTACCCGGCGACGATCTCGTCGATCTCGGCGTGCGTCACCGCGTGCGGGACCTCCCGGAACATCGGGTCCGGCACCGGCGACGGCGCCCACACCGGCAGCCGCGAGTACATGCCCGACGCCTGGCCGCCGTTGTGGTTGAGCTGGGCGAAGATCGGCACCCCGTGCGCGTGCACGGCCTCGGTGATCCGGCGGTACCCGGAGATCACCTCGGGACGGAACCCGTGGATCAGCTTCTCGTACGGCCAGTCCGTCGGGTGGGTGGAGTGCTCCTCGGTGATGATCAGCCCGGTGCCGCCCGCCGCGCGGGCCGCGTAATACGCGGCGTGCTGTGCACTCGGCAGTCCGTCGACGGCGTAGTTCGTCAGGTGCGCCGAGAACACCACCCGGTTGGCCACGGTCACCGGCCCCAGGCGCAGCGGGGTGAACAGGTGCCGGTAGCGGGACGCGGTACTCACCGGGCCACCACCTCCACCCCGGCCGGGTCGACGCCGGTGGTCCGGGCCGCGCCGGAGGCGGGAGTCGCGGACACGGCGAGTGCGGCCCGCCGTCCCTCCAGGACGGCCTCGTGCACCGTCCGCGGGGCGACACGGTCGCCCGCGGGCACCACCCCGGTGTCGGCGGGCAGGGCCCCGTCCGGCACGCGATGTCCACAGTGGACGACGGCGGCCACGTCGACGTCCGTGCGCGCCGCGGTGTGCACGTCGGTGAGCACGATCCGGCCCGGGTGGACCTCGCGCAACGCGCTCCACCGCAGCGACCGCACCCCCGCCCGTTGCAGCCGGGCGTTGGCGTCGGCGAGGTCGCCGGTCAGGGCCAGTTGCGTGCCCACCACCTGGTCCGGGGTGACGAGCGCGACCGGGTGTCCCCGGGCGGCCAGCAGTTCGGCCGTCCCGACACCGGTCGCGTCGCCGACCGGGTCGAACACGGTGAGCGTCCCCGGCGGTGCCCCGGCGAGCGCGGTGTCCGGGTCGCGCAGCACGTCCACCACGTCGAGCACCGTGGCCCCGTCCGCCACCCGATACGGGCGGGGGCCGGGTGCCGAGCCGGTGGCCACCACGACCCGCCGGCCGTCCCGGCGGGCGCGGGCGAGCGTGTCGGCGTCCACCTCCGTCGCCGTGTCGACCCGCACACCGAGGCGGTGCACCTCGGCGGCCAGCCA
>NZ_KI912243.1:2050-2178 GCF_000231035.2 Saccharomonospora iraqiensis subsp. paurometabolica YIM 90007
TCGGGCTCGAACACCTCCACCGTCGTCGCCTCCGCCCGCGACGGGACGAACACCTCCAGTGTGTCCACCTCGGGTTCCACCCCGGCGGGCACGCTGCCCCGCACCCCGGGCAGCAGCGTGGCCACGAC
>NZ_KI912243.1:2278-8334 GCF_000231035.2 Saccharomonospora iraqiensis subsp. paurometabolica YIM 90007
CCCGGCCGCGGTCCTTCGGCCCGTCCCCGCGGCCCGCCCCGCCCGTCCGGCGGGGAGACCCGCCGTCGGCCGAGGGGAGCTCGTCGTCGAGCCGCAGGGTCAGCGAGATGCGCTTGCGCTCCACGTCGACGTCGAGCACCTTGACCGTCACCACGTCCCCGGGCTTGACGACCTCCCGCGGGTCGTCGACGAACCGGTGCGCCATCGCCGAGACGTGGACGAGCCCGTCCTGGTGCACGCCGACGTCGACGAACGCCCCGAACGCCGCCACGTTCGTGACCACACCCTCCAGCCGCATCCCCGGCTCGAGGTCGTTCATCGTCTCCACGCCCTCGGCGAAGGTCGCCGTGGTGAACTCGGGGCGCGGGTCGCGTCCGGGCTTCTCCAGTTCGGCGAGGATGTCGGTGACCGTGGGCAGGCCGACCGCGTCGTCGACGAACGATTGCGGTGACAGCGTGCGCAGCGTCCGGGAATCGCCGATCAGCTCGCGGATGCCGACCCCGGCCGCGTCCACGATCCGCCGCACCACCGGGTACGACTCCGGATGCACGCCGGAGGCGTCCAGCGGGTCGTCGCCGTCCGGGATCCGCAGGAAGCCGGCGCACTGCTCGAACGCCTTCGGCCCCAGGCGGGTGACGTCCTTCAGCGCCGTGCGGCTGCGGAACACGCCGTGGGTGTCCCGGTGGCCGACGATGTTCTCCGCCAGCCCCGAGCCGATCCCGGAGACCCGCGCCAGCAGCGGGGCGGACGCGGTGTTCAGGTCGACCCCGACCGCGTTCACGCAGTCCTCCACCACCGCGTCCAGGGAGCGGGAGAGCTTCGACTCGGCCACGTCGTGCTGGTACTGCCCGACCCCGATGGACTTCGGGTCGATCTTCACCAGCTCCGCCAGCGGGTCCTGCAACCGGCGCGCGATGGAGACCGCGCCGCGCAGCGACACGTCCAGACCGGGCAGCTCCTGCGCGGCGTAGGCCGAGGCGGAGTACACCGACGCGCCCGACTCGGACACCATCACCGTGCTCAGGCCGAGCTCCGGGTGGCGCTTCGCGAGTTCCCCGGCGAGCTTGTCGGTCTCCCGGGAGGCGGTGCCGTTGCCGATCGCGACCAGCTGCACCTCGTGCTCCCGGGCCAGCCGCTCCAGCGTGGCCAAAGCCTCGTCCCACCGGGCCTGCGGCTTGTGCGGGTGAATGGTGTCGGTGGCGACCACCTTGCCGGTGCCGTCGACCACCGCCACCTTCACCCCGGTGCGGTAACCGGGGTCCAGACCGATCGTCGCGCGGGTGCCCGCGGGCGCCGCGAGCAGGAGGTCCCGCAGGTTCGCGGCGAACACCCGCACCGCCTCGTCCTCGGCGGCCTGCCGCAGCCGCATCCGCAGGTCGATGCCCAGATGCAGCAGCACCTTGGTGCGCCACGCCCAGCGCACCGTCTCCCGCAGCCAGCGGTCGGCGGGCCTGCCCTCGTCGGTGATGCCGAACCGCGCGGCGATGCGGGCCTCGTACTCGTCGGCGTCCGTGCCCGGCTCGTCGGGCTCGGTGGACACCGTGAGGATCTCCTCCTTCTCCCCGCGCAGCAGTGCGAGCACGCGGTGCGAGGGGAGCTTCGCCATCGGTTCGGCGAAGTCGAAGTAGTCGGCGAACTTGGCGCCCTCGGTCTCCTTGCCCTCGCGCACCGTGGCGGTGATCCAGCCGCGCGACCACATCCGCTCGCGCAGCTCGCCGATCAGGTCGGCGTCCTCGGCGAACCGTTCGACCAGAATGGCGCGCGCCCCGGCCAGGGCGGCGTCGGTGTCGGCGACCCCGGCGTCGGCGTCGACGAACGACTCCGCGGTGCCCTTCGGGTCCTGCGTCGGGTCGTCCAGCAGGGTGTCCGCCAGCGGTTCGAGCCCGGCCTCCCGGGCGATCTGGCCCTTCGTCCGCCGCTTCGGCCGGTACGGCAGGTAGATGTCCTCCAGCCGCGCCTTCTCCCGGGCGGCCCGGATGCGGGCCTCCAGCTCCGGCGTGAGCTTGCCCTGCGCACGGATCGAGTCGAGGATCACCGTGCGGCGGTCCTCCAGCTCCCGCAGGTACCGCAGGCGCTCCTCCAGCGTGCGCAGCTGGGTGTCGTCGAGCGCCCCGGTCGCTTCCTTGCGGTAGCGCGCGATGAACGGCACCGTCGCGCCGTCGTCGAGCAGCGCGACGGTCGCGGAGACCTGCCCGGGGCGGACGCCGAGCTCGTCGGCGATCGTGTCGGTGAGGGACGTGTCGGGGGACGTGCTGTCAGCCACGACACGGATTGTGCCTGGTCCGGTCGGCGTCGATGATGGGCCCATGCCGGAACACGATCCGAAGCCCCGCAGTCATGAGGTCACCGACGGCGTCGAGCGGACCGCCGCCCGCGGGATGTTGCGCGCGGTGGGGATGGGCGACGAGGACTTCGCCAAGCCCCAGGTGGGCATCGCGTCGTCGTGGAACGAGATCACCCCGTGCAACCTCTCGCTGCAGCGGCTGGCGCAGGCGAGCAAGAACGGTGTGCACGCCGGGGGCGGGTACCCGCTGGAGTTCGGCACGATCTCGGTCTCCGACGGGATCAGCATGGGCCACGAGGGGATGCACTTCTCGCTGGTCTCCCGCGAGGTGATCGCGGACTCGGTGGAGACGGTGCTGGAGGCCGAGCGGATCGACGGCGCGGTGCTGCTGGCGGGCTGCGACAAGAGCCTGCCCGGCATGCTGATGGGCGCCGCCCGGCTCGACGTCGCCGCCGTGTTCCTCTACGCGGGCACGACGCTGCCCGGCCGGGTGGACGGCCGCGAGGTGACGATCGTGGACGCGTTCGAGGCGGTGGGCGCCTGCTCCCGGGGCCTGATCGGACGGGACGAGGTGGACCGGATCGAGCGTGCGGTCTGCCCGGGCGAGGGCGCCTGCGGCGGGATGTACACCGCGAACACGATGGCCTGCGCCGCCGAGGCGCTGGGCATGTCGCTGCCCGGCTCGGCGAGTCCGCCGTCGGTGGACCGCCGCCGGGACACGTTCGCCCGCGCCGGGGGCGAGGCCGTCGTGCGGCTGCTGGAGCGGGGGATCAGCGCCCGCGACATCCTCACCCGGGAGGCGTTCGAGAACGCGATCGCGGTGGTGATGGCCCTCGGCGGCTCGACGAACGCCGTGCTGCACCTGCTGGCGATCGCGTACGAGGCCGGGGTGGAGCTGACGCTGGACGACTTCTCCCGGGTCGGCGACCGGGTGCCGCACCTGGCCGACGTGAAACCGTTCGGCCGCTACGCGATGACCGCCGTCGACCGGGTCGGCGGGGTTCCGGTGGTGATGCGGGCGCTGCTCGACGCGGGACTGCTGCACGGCGACTGCCGCACCGTGACCGGCCGCACGGTCGCGGAGAACCTGGACGAGCTGGACCCGCCGCGGCTGGACGGCGAGGTCGTCCACGCGCTGAGCGACCCGATCCACCCCACGGGCGGGGTCACCATCCTGCACGGCAGCCTCGCCCCGGAGGGGGCGGTGGTGAAGAGCGCGGGCTTCGAGACGACCCGGTTCGAGGGCACGGCCCGCGTGTTCGAGGGCGAACAGGCCGCGATGGACGCGCTGGACGAACTGAAGGCGGGCGACGTCGTGGTCATCCGCGGCGAGGGGCCGCGCGGCGGCCCCGGGATGCGGGAGATGCTGGCGGTCACCGGTGCGATCAAGGGCGCGGGGCTGGGCAGCGACGTGCTGCTGCTCACCGACGGCCGGTTCTCCGGCGGCACGACGGGGCTGTGCCTCGGCCACGTGGCCCCGGAGGCCGCGCACGGCGGGCCGATCGCGTTCGTCCGGGACGGCGACCCCATCGTCGTTGACTTGTCGACAAAAACGCTCGACCTCGGGGTCGACGCCGACGAACTGGCCCGTCGACGCGCGGGGTGGCAGCAGCCCGCCACCGACCGGCGGGGCGTACTGGGCAAGTACGCGCGCCTGGTCGGATCCGCGGCCAAGGGCGCGGTGTGTTCCTGACCTGTTGTCCGGCTAAACGCCGTTCGGCAGGCCGAGGGCTATGGCCAGTGCCCGGTTGAGGGCGAGCATGGAGTGCGGGCACAGGCATCCCAGATAGTCACCGAGTTCGTCACGGCCGAGCGTTTCGATGTTGTCAGTGTTGACGAACCCGGTGAGCGGGTCTTCCCGGGTGAGCTTCACCCACGTGGGCAAGTCCCGTTGGGTTGTGGTGGCACGCACGGCGAGCACGTCGCGGGTATGGGTGTTCCGGTGGTTGTTGGAGACCACGACCCAGGGTTTGGCTCCGTAGCCGATGTCGGCTCGATAGACCTGGCCTCGGGCGGGGACGGACGTCACGTGGTCGCCTCGGAGGCCCGCGCCGCCCGACGCTGCCGGGACACCGTCCGTTCGGTGTCGTCCTCGTACGGGTAGTTCGGGTTGTCGGCGACCGCGTGGGCGTAGGCCTCCTCCAGCAGTCGCTCCTGGCGCTGGCGCCAGGCTGTTTCGATGGCCGCTTTGACCGCTTCGGTCTTCGTGGAGGTGTCCTCTGCCAACTCGTCGAGCTTGCGCTCGGTTCCGGGATCGAGCCGAACTGTCATACCGTTTGTCATACGGAAAGGATACCAGATCTGTATTTCCAGGGCGGTCTCGCTCCTTGTGGTCCGGTGGAGCGTCGATGTGATCGGGTTCGGAGGCCGAAAGAGGAAGCGGGGCCTGTTTCGCCCGGACAGGTGATCGGGAGGTCGTGTCCCGGAGTGGGACACCGTTTCGTCGGTCGCGGCTGATAACCAGGGACCCCACGCCGCCCGACCACACGCCGGAGAAGGGACACGACGATGGTGAAGGCCCTCGTGGCGACCGCGCGCACCCAGGGGTTCCGGGACAACGACTACCACTGGTGTGTCGAGGGGGAGCTGGTGTGGATCGCGCCGCCGTGCCGTGCCGACCGGCACGACCCGGACGGGGCCTGCGGGTGCGGACGCGGTTTCGCGGGGCTGAGCTCCCACCGGGCCACCACCACCGCGGTCGTGCGCACCCTGGACGGCATCAGCAGGCAGGACTTCGTCATGGTGCTCGACGCCAGTCTCACCGAGCAGGGCTACGGGTCCCTCGACGCCGAGGGGCTGGCCGATCACCTGCTCGACCTGGTCGCCGACCTGCCCGACGGCACCGTGGTGGAGCACCGCCTCGACTACGTCCACGTCCGGCAGGGCGTGCCGTAACGGCCGACGACGCCGTGCCGGAGCGACCGAGGTCGCCGTGCCGGAGCGGCCGAGGGGCCGTGCCGGGGCGTCGCGGGACGTGCGTGCCCGTGTCGGACCGTGGGAGACCGGTGCCTTCCGGTCACCCGGTCCGCTTACCCCTCCTAAGGTGAAGATCGTCCGATCCGATCTTTTCCGAACCGGGGGGAGCCCCGTATGACCCTGGCGCCGGCGACGGCCCCTGACGATGTCCACGGCGATCCGGCGGAGACGCCCGGGGCCGAGGCCCGGCGGGAGAGACGCCCGCGCCCGGGCCTGGTCCGGGCGGCACTCGCGGTCGTGGTCGGCACCGGCGCGATCGGTGCCCACGCGGGTCTCTACGGCAACTGGTTGATCGACGACGCGGGCATCACCTTCGCCTACGCGCGGTCGGTGTCCGAGGGCCTGGGTGTCGTCCTGCAACCGGGTGCCGAACCCGTGGAGGGTTTCTCCAACCCGCTGTGGCTGGTGGTGCTGACGGTGGGGCGGCTGCTGGGGCTGTTCGACTCCGGCGCGCTCGGCGGGGTCGGCGACTACGTGCTGTTCCCGAAGGCCGTCGCGCTGGTGTGTTGTGCGGGGATCCTGGCCGTGTGTCACACCGTGACCCGGCGGGTCGTGCGTCGGGCGTGGGTGGCGACCCTGGCGGTCGGGTTGGTCCTGGCCGCGGTGCCGTCGTTCGTGATCTGGTCGTTCTCGGGGCTGGAGAACCCGCTGTACGCGCTGCTGGTGGTGGGGCTGGCCGCGGTGCTCGCCCACGCGGCGCTGGACGGTCGGGTGCTCACCGCACGGGTGGCGGTGGCCGCGGGCGCGCTGGCCGCCGCGGCCGCGCTGACCCGCCCGGACGGCCTGATCTACGCCG
>NZ_KI912243.1:8434-11132 GCF_000231035.2 Saccharomonospora iraqiensis subsp. paurometabolica YIM 90007
CGGGGCGTCGTCGGCCAGGCCCAGCGCGCTGCGCAGACCGGGCAGCGCGGCGACCGTGCCGCCCCAGATCTGCTGGGCGCGCAGCATCGCCAGCACCAGGTTCACCCGCGCCTCACCGGTGGGGGCGGCGCCGAGCACGTGCAGGCCGTCCCGGATCTGGGCGTCCTTGACCTCGCACAGCCAGCCGTCCACGTGCAGCAGGAAGTCGTCGAACTCGGCGTCGTGCGGGCGTTCGGTGATGCCGAGGTCGTGGTCGAGCTTGGCGGCCTGGATCAGCGTCCAGATCTGCTGCCGGATCGCGGGCAGCTTCGGCGGGTCCATCGCGGCGATGTTGGCGTGCTCGTCGAGCAGCTGCTCCAGCTTCGCCATGTCGCCGTAGGACTCCGCGCGCGCCATCGGCGGCACCAGGTGGTCGACGATCGTGGCGTGCGCGCGGCGTTTGGCCTGCGCGCCCTCGCCCGGGTCGTTGACCAGGAACGGGTAGATCATCGGCAGGTCGCCCAGCACCGCGTCCGGCGCGCAGGCGGCCGACAGGCCCGCGCTCTTGCCGGACAGCCACTCCAGCGACCCGTGCTTACCCAGGTGGACGACGGCGTGCGCGCCGAACTCCTCCTCCAGCCAGCGGTAGGTGGCCAGGTAGTGGTGGGTGGGCGGCAGGTCCGGATCGTGGTAGATGGCCACCGGGTTCTCGCCGAACCCGCGCGGCGGCTGGATCATCAGTATCACGTTGCCCGCCCGCAGTGAGGCGAGCACGATCTCGTCGTTGTCGACGTAGAGCTCACCCGGCGGCGGACCCCAGTGTTCGATCATCGCCTCGCGCAGCTCGCCGGGCAGCGCGTCGAACCACTCCCGGTAGCGCTGCGCGGGCACCCGGATCGGGTTGCCGGCGAGCTGTTCCTCGGTGAGCCACTCCGGGTCCTGGCCGCCGGCCTCGATGAGCGCGTGGATCAGCGCGTCGCCGTCCGGCTGGTCGGTGCCGGTCGGTTGCACCCCGGGGAAGGTGGCGGCGCCGTCCGGGCCGAAGTCGTAGCCCCGCGCGTGCATCCGGCGCAGCAGTTCCACCGCCGAGGCGGGGGTGTCCAGCCCCACCGCGTTGCCGACACGGGCGTGCTTGGTGGGGTAGGCCGACAGCATCAGCGCGACCCGGCGCTGCTCGGGCGGGGTGTGCCGCAGGCGGGCGTGGGCCAGCGCGATCCCGGCCACGCGGGCGGCGCGCTCGGCGTCCGGGACGTAGCGGGGCAGGCCGTCGGCGTCGGTCTCCTTGAACGAGAACGGCACCGTGATCAGCCTGCCGTCGAACTCCGGCACGGCCATCTGATTGCCCGCGTCCATCGGGGACAGGCCGTCGTCGTTGGCCTCCCAGGTGGCGCGGTCGCTGGTCAGGCACATCGCCTGCAGGGTGGGCACGTCCAGCTCGGCCAGGTCGGCCACGTCCCAGGACTCGTCGTCGCCGCCCGCGCTCGCGCCCGCCGGGCGGGTGCCGCCCGCGGCGAGCACCGTCACTAGCAGGACGTCCGCCGTGCGCAGTTCGTCCAGCATCTCCGGCTCGCGCGAGCGCAGCGAGGCGCAGAAGATCGGCATCGGCCGCCCGCCCGCGGCCCGCACCTGCTCGGCCAGCGTCTCCACGAACGCCGTGTTCCCGGCCAGGTGGTGCGCCCGGTAGTAGATGATCCCCACCACCGGCCGCGAGTCGCCACCCAATGCCCGCGAGTCGCCACCCAGTGACGCCGACTCGACGCTCCACGACGCCGAGTCGACGCCATGGTCCGCCGAGTTGCCACCCGGTGCACGCGAGTCGACGACCTGGGCCGCCGAGTCGGCGTCCTGGACTATCGACTCGCGGTCCTGGGCCGGCGACTCGCGGTCCTGGGCCGGCGACTCGCGGTCCTGGGGTGTCGACTCGCCGGGGAGGGGGAGGTGGCCCCAGGAGGGTTGGGGGACCGGGGGTGTGAAGCCCTCGCCGGTGAGCAGGAGGGTGTCGGAGAGGAAGCGGTGCAGTTCGGTGAGGTTGTCCGGACCGCCGTGCGCCAGGTACGCGTGCGCCTCGGTGGCCGTGCCCGCGGGCACGGTGGACAGGGCCATCAGCTCCGCGTCCGGGGTCTGCTCGCCCCCGAGCACCACGACGTGCGCGCCGGATTCCCGCACGGTACGCAGCCCCTGCTCCCAGGTGCGCTCGGTGCCGAGGATGCGCACCACCACGACGGGCACGTCGCGCAGCAGACCGGGCAGGTCGTCGAGGTCGAGACGGGCCGGGTTCGCCAGCCGGTAGTCGGCCCCACCGGCCCGTGCACTCAACAGGTCTGTGTCCGAAGTGGACAGCAAGAGAATCACGACGTTCAGCCCTCCCTGGTCCGCTCCACTGTCGTGGCGGCGGCGCGTGGTCGTCAAGGTGATCTGTTCGACCGTGCACACGAGCGGCGACGGGCACGCACGGCCACGCTCTACAGTAGGGGCCGTGTCCCCACCGAACCGTCCGCGTGCCGACGCCTGCCCGGGTGTCGTGACCACGCACGAAGCCGCCGACGGCGCGCTGGCGCGGATCCGCGTGCCCGGCGGGGTGCTGACTCCAGCACAGGCCCGCGCGCTGGCGGCGTCCGCCGAGAGCGTGGCCGACGGTGACGTTCACCTCACCTCGCGCGGCAATCTGCAACTGCGCGGGGTGCGCGACGCCGCCGCGCTGGCGCGCGACCTCGGCGCG
>NZ_KI912244.1:0-2579 GCF_000231035.2 Saccharomonospora iraqiensis subsp. paurometabolica YIM 90007
GCCCGGCACAGTGCGGCGGCGAGCGCGGGTCCGTCCAGCTCGGCCGCGTCCCCCGCCGCGTCGGCGAACCCGCGCAGCACCTGGGAGAAGATCATTCCCGAGTTGCCGCGTGCGGCCCGCACCGCCGCACCGGCCAGCACACCGAGCGCCTCCCCCGCCCCCGAGATCGACGCCCGCCCGGCCAGTGCCGCGCGGGCGGCCGACACGGTGTGCAGCAGGTTCGACCCGGTGTCCGAGTCGGCGACCGGGTAGACGTTGATGCCGTCGATGTCGCCGCGGAGCGCGTCCAGCCGCGCCACGCAGGCGTCCGCCCATTCCCGCACCGTCGCCGCGTCCAAGGCCCGCACCGGCGTATCCTCCGTAGCTGGTATCGAGGCGTCTCGGGGCGAGGGTAGCGACCCGGATGCGCCCGCCGTCGGAGCACCGGTTACGCTGATCGGGTCGCCCGGTGCCACCGGGCGGTTCGACTTGACGACTTTCTTCGAGGAGTGTTCGACGTGGCTGCCGTGTGCGACGTCTGTGGCAAGGGGCCGGGCTTCGGCAAGTCGGTCTCGCACTCTCACCGGCGTACCAACCGCCGGTGGAACCCGAACATCCAGACCGTGCACGCGAAGGTCGGGCTTTCCCAGAAGAAGCGCCTGAACGTGTGCACCTCCTGCATCAAGGCAGGCAGGGTCGTTCGGGGCTGAACGCCAGGACCCGAGCACGAGGGCCCCGGTGGTCGACCGACCACCGGGGCCCTCGTCGTGCGCACACCCACCCGCGGCCTGGCTTCGCCGTGAAGGGCACTTTCCCTGCATCTGACGCAGTGAAAGTGCCCCTCGCTGCGCGTGACGCAGGGAAAGTGCCCTTCACGGCAAGAGCGGGCGACTCCTGCGTCAGGGGAGCTTCCAGTCGACCGGGGTGGCGCCCTGGTTCTCGAGGAGGGTGTTGGCGCGGCTGAAGGGGCGGGAGCCGAAGAAGCCGTTGCGCGCGGACAGCGGGCTGGGGTGCACCGACTCGACGCACGGCACGGACCCGAGCAGCGGCTTGAGTTTGCGCGCGTTGCTGCCCCACAGGATCGCCACCAGCGGCTCCGCGCGCTCCGCGAGCGCCACGATGGCCCGCTCGGTGATCTCCTCCCAGCCCTTGCCCTGGTGCGAGTTCGGCTTGCCCGGGTGCACGCTGAGGGACCGGTTGAGCAGCAGCACGCCCTGCTCCGTCCACGGCGTCAGATCCCCGGTGGACGGCATCGGGTGCCCGAGGTCGTCGGTGTACTCCTGGAAGATGTTGCGCAGGCTCTTCGGCAACGGCCGCACGTCGGGCGCCACCGCGAACGACAACCCGATCGCGTGGCCCGGCGTCGGGTACGGGTCCTGACCGACGATCAACACGCGGACGTCGTGGAACGGCTGCCGGAACGCGCGCAGGATGTTCTCCCCGGCCGGGAGGTAGGTCCGTCCGGCCGCCACCTCCGCGCGGAGGAACTCCCCCATCGCGGTGATCCGGTCGGCGACCGGTTCCAACGCCTGTGCCCAGCCCGGGTCGAGAATGTCGTGCAGTGGTCGTGCGGTCACGGCCGCGCAGCCTAGCCCACCCGGCCGCGGGCCCGACCGACGGTCACGGGCCCGACCGACCGTCACAGCCGCCGGGCCAGGCAGACGCTCATCGGGTCGTCGCGGTACGGGCCGAACTTCGGCATGTCCGTGTACCCGGCCGAGCGGTACAGGGCGAGGGCCTCGGGCTGCCGGTGCCCGGTCTCCAGCACCACCCGGGACCGGCCCGCCCGCCGTGCCGCGTCCTCCAGCGCGGCGAGCATCCGCCGGGACAGGCCCCGGCCGCGCATCGCGTCCACCACGTACATCCGCTTGAGCTCGACGTCCCCGGGGCGCAGCGGTGGGGCCGGGTCGTCGTGTGCCCGCCAGCCCCCGCACGCGACCGGGGCCTCGTCGACATACCCGACGAGGAAGGTGCCCACCGGTGGGGCGAACTCGGCGGGGTCCACCGGGGTGACGTCCGGATCGCCGTACCGGACGACGTACTCCTGTTGGACCTCGTCGATCAGCTTCACCGAATCGGGATGATCGAACGGCAGGACGTGCAGCTCCACTCGCGCTCTCCTCGACAACTCGGCACACGGACAACTCGGCACACGGACGGCTCGGCACACGGACGGCTCGGCACACGGACCGCGGCGATGGGCACGCCCGCCCGGCGACGCCCCACCCGGGACAGACAAACCGATCAGCGCCAGTGTTCCCAACCGGTTTTCCGCTCGTAGGGCCTGCCGTCCACGGTCACCCGCGGCCCACCCGGGTCGCGCACGTCCTCGACGCCGCCCACCCGCACCCAGCCCTCGGGCAACGGGGCCGAGAGCGGGAAGGTCGCGGCGAGGGCGTGATCCTCCCCACCGGTGAGCACCCAGTCGAGCGGGTCGGAGCCGAGCGCGGTCGCCACGTCCACCAGCCGGTCGGCCACGGTGAGCCGGTCGCTGCGGACGTCGATGCCGACACCGGAGGCCCGCGCGAGGTGTCCGAGGTCCGCCAGCAGGCCGTCCGACACGTCGATCATCGCGCTCGCCCCGGCCCCGGCCGCCGCGG
>NZ_KI912244.1:2679-3166 GCF_000231035.2 Saccharomonospora iraqiensis subsp. paurometabolica YIM 90007
GAGCACGGTGACGTGGGCGGCCGCGGTGTTGGTGATCAGGCCGAGCAGTTCCTCGACGGTCGGCTCCGCGTCGGCGCGCACGGTGAGCACGGGCACCCCCTCGGCGTCGACGAGCTCGGCCACCGCGTCGCCGTGCACGACCGCCACGACCACCCGGTCCCCGCGCACGCCGGGGCTGTCGGCCGGGGCGGGGGTCACGAGCGGTTCCACCCGCACCCCGTGCGGTGTGCCGTACCGCAGCCCCGCCTCCAGTGCCGCACCGATGTCCGCACAGTGCACGTGGACGGCGTGGTCCCCGTCGCCGGTCGCGGCGACCGTGACGCTGTCCCCGAGGGCGGACAAGGCCCGCCGCAGTCCGGACACCCACGGTTCCCCGGCGCCCGACGGGTCGTCGGCGCCGGACCCGGTTGCCGGCACGGTGAGCAGGTACATGACCTCCCACGCGCCGGGGCCCGGGGCCTGCGGCGGGACCGCGGCGTCGAGGGGC
>NZ_KI912244.1:3266-6565 GCF_000231035.2 Saccharomonospora iraqiensis subsp. paurometabolica YIM 90007
GGGGCCGCCACCGCGGCCTCCCCCACGGCGGACCCGGACACGCCGGCGGACGCCCCGGGTGCGGCGTCCGGAACCGGGCGCACGGTGCGGGGTCCGTCGGTGTAGACGTGCACGCTGATGACGGGGTCGGGGCCGGCGTTGCGGACCTCGTGGACGTAGCCGGGCCCGAACACCCGGGACTGCCCCGCGGTGACCACCAGCGACTCCCGGTGCCCGGCCCCGTCCGGCGCCGTACCCGACGGGGACGGGGCGGACGGTCCCGGGCGCAGCACCGTCTCGGTGAGCCTGCCGCTGACCACCGTGAACGCACCCGTGGTGTCGCCGTGGTCGTGCAGACCGGTGCACTGCCCCGGAAGCCAGCTCAGCAGCCACACCTGGCGGCCGTGGGCGTCGTCGAGCAGGACGGCGAAGCGCTCGTCCGGGTCGTACCGCAGCAGGTTGCGCCAGCGCTGCCGGTCGGCCGCGAACTCCAGTGCCGTGCGCACGGGGTGTCCCGCGGCGGCGTCGACGGGTTCGGGCGCGATCGTGTTGTCGGGAACGGCGAACATGACGAAGAGACTTCCCAGTGAGTCGTGGACGGACTGATACGCGCGTCGCCTCGGCGGGGCCGGACCGGGCGGGACCGGCGCTCCGGGGTTTCCGGTGCGATCCCGGGGCGGTCAGCGCCGCGCCGCGCGGACTCCGGTCACGGAGCGGACCGTGTACGGTCGCACACCCCGCGAGCGGGTCAGCGGCGGCACGGACACGTGCGACATACTGCCCGCGCGGCACCGACGAGACGTGGGCCGCTCGGCGTGGGCGCCCGGTACGCGGCGCTCCGCGACCCGGGCACACGGGGCAGTGACATGGTTCCCACAGAACCATCCCGGGCCCCGGCCGTCAACCGGATACCCGCGCGCATCCCGCGGAGCGGAACGCGCGCAAGGCCCTTCCCGCCGTGTCGGTGGCTCAGGACCACTCGTGTTTGCGGGCGCGCCCGAGCAGCTCGGCGCCGACGGACGCGGGATCAGCGCCCTCGTGACAGACCCGGTGCATGGCCTCGGTGAGCGGCATGTCGACCCCGGCCCCGCGGGCGAGTTCGCGGATGGAGCGGCAGGAGGTGACCCCCTCGGCCACCTGGCCGCCCTGCGCGGCCCGCGCCTGCTCGATCGTCTCGCCGGTGCCGACCCGCTCGCCGAACGTGCGGTTGCGGGACAGCGGGGACGAACACGTCGCC
This sequence comes from Saccharomonospora iraqiensis subsp. paurometabolica YIM 90007, assembly GCF_000231035.2. Classification (GTDB taxonomy): domain Bacteria; phylum Actinomycetota; class Actinomycetes; order Mycobacteriales; family Pseudonocardiaceae; genus Saccharomonospora; species Saccharomonospora paurometabolica. The sequence continues at coordinate 4,483 of NZ_KI912244.1, forward strand.
ACGAGGTCGCCCACACCGGCCAGCCCCGCGAACGTCAGCGCGTCGGCCCCCAGGGCGGTGCCGAGCCGCGCGGTCTCGGCCAGTCCCCGGGTGATCAGGGTGGCGACCGTGTTCGCCCCGAAGCCGAGTCCCGTGGCCATCCCGCAGCTGAGCGCGATGACGTTCTTGCACGCACCCGCGATCTCGCAGCCGACCACGTCGGTGTTGGTGTAGGGGCGGAAGTAGGAGGTGGAACAGGCCTGCTGCACCGCCACGGCACGGTCGTGGTCGGCGCAGGCCAGTACCGCCGCGGCGGGCTGCTCCTGTGCGATCTCCCGGGCCAGGTTCGGCCCGGAGACCACGACGACGTCGTCGGCGGGCATGTCCGCGATCTCGCCGACGACCTGGCTCATCCGCTTCAGCGAGCCGAGCTCCACGCCCTTGGCCAGGCTCACCAGCACCGCGGAGTCCGGCACCAGCTCGCGCCACCGGGTCAGGTTGTCCCGCAGGCTCTGGCTGGGCACGGCCAGCACCACCGCCTCGGCCCCGGACAGCGCCCGCCCGGCGTCGGCGGTGGCGGACAGCCCGTCCGGCAGCCGCAGCCCGGGCAGGTACGCGGAGTTGGTGTGCCGGGTGGTGATCTCGTCGGCGACGTCGGCACGCCGGGCCCACACCGTGACCTCGCGTCCGGCGTCGGCGAGCACCTTCGCGAACGTCGTGCCCCAGGAGCCCGCGCCGAGCACGGTGATCCGTTCGAGGGCCATGTCAGGCCTCGCCCCCCGCGGTATCGACGTCCCGGGCCCGGGTGTCCCCGGTGCCGCCCTCGACACGGGCCGGCGGGGTCTCGCCCCGCACGCCGGACAGCAGGGTCCGCACCTCGCCCATCAGCAGGTCGGTGACCTCGCGGAGCACCTCGGGGGTCTGTTCCTTCTCCCGGTAGGCGGTCAGGTCGACGGGGTCGCCGACCGCGTGCACCACGGTCTTGCGCGGCAACGGCCGGAACTTCTTCGTGTAGCCGTTCCAGATCTTCTGGGTTCCCCAGCGGGCGATCGGGATGACCGGCACGTCGTTGCTCAACGCCAACCGGGCCACCCCGGTGTAGGCGCCCTTGGGCCAGCCCTGCGGATCCTTGCTGATCGTCCCTTCCGGGTAGATCAGCACGATCTTGCCCTCGCGCAGGGTCCGGTGGGCGGCCGCGAGGCTGTCCCCCGCGGAGCCGGTCCCCCGGGAGACCGGGATGCCCCCCGAACCCGCGAGGATCCTGCCGAACCCGGGGATGCGGAAGAGGCTCTCCTTGGCCATGAAGCGCGGGACCCGCCGGTTGCGGTGCACGAACACGGCGTCGACGGCGGGGTCGAGATGGGAGACGTGGTTCATCACCAGCAGCGCGGGCCCGTGGCGGGGGATGCGCTCCGCGTCGTGGTAGACGCTGCGGCCCATCCACGTCAGCGGGTAGAACAACACCGCGGCCGCGCCGACCCAGAATCCGCCCTTCTCCCGGTCCGCCACGGTTGACCCTCCGATTCCTCCGAGACCGACTTCTCCGGGACCGACGCCGCACCGGGCGGTGGACGTCCCCGACACCTGACCCGGGGATCCTCCCACAGCGTGTCCCGGTCCTTTCCCGGGACGACCGGCCGTGTCCCGCCGGAGGCACGGCGGGCGGCCGGTGCGGTAAGGATGGTTCCGTGCAGGTTGACCTGATCGTGCCGCTCAAGCCGCCGGGCGCGGGCAAGTCCCGGCTGCGGGGCGCCCTCGGCTGCCCGACGGACGGGCACCGGCACGCCGACCTGGTGCTCGCGCTGGCCGCGGACACGCTCCGCGCGGCCACCGCCACGGCCGGTGTGCGCCGTGTCGTCGTGGTCGGCGATCCGCGCGCACTCACGGCGTTGCGGGACCTCGACGTCGAACTGGTCGGCGAGGACACCGGGCCGGTGGGCCGGGAGTCCGGCGGCCCCGGCGGGGTCACCGACGCGGGGCTGAACGCGGCACTCCGGTCCGGCGAGCGGTGGCTCCGTGCCGACGCCCCGGCGGGGGTGGTCGGCGTCCTGCAGGCCGACCTCCCGGCGCTGCGCACCGACGACCTCGCCGCCGCACTGGCCGA
>NZ_KI912244.1:6665-7616 GCF_000231035.2 Saccharomonospora iraqiensis subsp. paurometabolica YIM 90007
CCCGGGTGGAGGGCAGCCGGTCGCCGCCGCGCAGGTGTCCGCCGGACGCGGCCGCCCGCAGCGCGTCGGCGAGCTGGACGGCCAACGGCACCCCGGAGTCCCGGTCGAGCGTCACCGGCAGCGCGGTGTCACCTCGGGGCACGGCGTTCTCCCGGACTCACGGACGAGTGGACTGCCCGGATCACGATAATCTGGCTGTTCCGGGGATCCACCATGCGATCCACCATGGGCGCATGCCACACGAGCCCCACACCGACGCCCGCGGCACGCTCACCCAGACCTCCCGCAGCAGGCTCACCCGCAACCGGAACCGGGCGGTGACCGACCGGGCGGCACTGTACGCACTGCTCGACGAGGCGCTCATCGGCCACCTCGGCGTCGTGCGTGACGGGGCCCCGGTCGTCCTCCCGACCGGGTTCGCGCGCCGTGGTGACACGGTGTACCTGCACGGCTCCACGGGGGCTGGCGCGCTGCGCACCGCGGGCGGCGGTGCCGACGTGTGTCTCACCGTCTCGGTGCTGGACGGCATCGTCTACGCGCGGTCGCTGATGCACCACTCGATGAACTACCGCAGCGCGGTGGTGCACGGGCCCGCCCGGGCGGTCACCGACCCCGGCGAGCGGTGGGAGGCCCTGCGGGTCGTCGCCGAACACCTGAGCCCGGGATCGTGGGAGCACGCCCGCCGACCCGACGACCGGGAACTGGCCGCCACCCTGGTGCTCGCGCTCGACCTCACCGAGGCGTCGATGAAGGCACGGGCGTCGGGACCGAACGAGGACGCCGCCGACCTCGACGCGCACGACGTCTGGGCGGGCGTGCTGCCGGTGCACACCGTGTTCGACGCGCCCACCCCCGCGGCTCACGTGCCCGAGGGCACCCCGGTGCCGGCGCACGTCGCCGCGCGGATCGCGGGCTCCGGAACCACGCCCGACGGGGCCGCCACCGCGGCCT
>NZ_KI912244.1:7716-7830 GCF_000231035.2 Saccharomonospora iraqiensis subsp. paurometabolica YIM 90007
GCCGCCGACCGCCACGGCACCGGCACCACACTCCTGCTGTCCGCCCCGGGGAACCGCTCGACCCGCGGTTCGGTCCCGGCTCGGCCCGGGCGCACGCCGACTCGGGTGCCCGGG
>NZ_KI912244.1:7930-19737 GCF_000231035.2 Saccharomonospora iraqiensis subsp. paurometabolica YIM 90007
CCTGCCTGCCGCACTGACCCGCGGATCCCCGGACCGCGCCGGGCGCACCGGTCGCACCGGCCGCACCGACCGCGGTGAGCAGCGTGCACACGGCCACCGTCCGCGCCGGACACACGTGTCGGCGCCCGCCCGATCGGCCGCCACCGCGGAGCCCCGTCTGGGGGACAATGAACGGGTGAGCGACGACAGCGCGACCCCGGCGAGCGGACCCGTCCCCGACGACCCCGCTCGCCGACAGGTCACCACCGCACCCCCTCCCGGGACCACGGGCGGCGACGGACGGACACGCGAGTTCCGCGCCGTCCCGTCGGCGCCCCCCGCGGTGACCGCGGCCACCCCGGGCACCGACGCCCTGCCCGAGGACCGCTACTTCAACCGGGAGCTCTCCTGGCAGGACTTCAACGCACGGGTGCTCGCCCTGGCCGAGGACGAGTCCCAGCCGCTGCTGGAGCGGGCCAAGTTCCTCGCGATCTTCGCGTCCAATCTGGACGAGTTCTACATGGTCCGGGTCGCGGGCCTGAAGCGGCGCGAGCAGACCGGTCTGTCCGTGCGCAGCGCGGACGGGCTCACCCCGAGCGAACAGTTGGCCTACGTCGCCGAGCGCAACCGCGAACTGGTCCGGCGGCACGCGCTCGCGTTCGAGGAGGGCGTGCGGCCGGCCCTGCAGGCCGCGGGGGTCCGGATCGTGCGTTGGGCGGGCCTGGACACCGAGGACCGGGCACGGCTGTCGGCCTACTTCACCCGGCAGATCTTCCCGGTGCTCACCCCGCTCGCCGTCGACCCCGCGCACCCGTTCCCGTACATCTCCGGGCTCTCGCTCAACCTCGCGGTCACCGTGCGCGACCCGGAGGGCGGCACCGAACGTTTCGCCCGGGTGAAGGTGCCGAACAACGTGCCGCGGCTGGTGCGCATCGAGGAGGGTCCGAGTCCCCGGCAGGCCACCTTCCTGCCGCTGGAGGAACTCATCGCCGCACACCTGGACGAGTTGTTCAGCGGGATGCAGGTGAGTGAACACCACGTGTTCCGGGTCACCCGCAACGCCGACTTCGAGGTCGAGGAGGACCGCGACGAGGACCTGCTGCAGGCCCTGGAACGGGAGCTGGCGCAACGCAGGTTCGGGCCGCCGGTCCGGTTGGAGGTGGCCCACGACATGAGCGAGCACATGCTCGAACTCCTGCTGCGGGAACTCGAGGTCGATCCGCAGGACGTGGTCGAGGTGCCCGGCCTGCTGGACCTGAACTGTCTGCACCAGCTGCACGCCCTCAACCGCAAGGAGCTCAAGGACCCGCCGTTCGTCCCGGCGACGCACCCGGCGTTCGGGGAGCGGGAGACACCGAAGAGCGTGTTCTCCACCCTGCGCGACGGGGACGTCCTGGTGCACCACCCCTACGACTCGTTCTCCACCAGCGTGCAGCGGTTCGTCGAGCAGGCCGCCGCCGACGACAAGGTGCTCGCCATCAAACAGACGCTCTACCGCACGTCGGGCACCTCGGGCGAGTCCCCGATCGTGGACGCGCTCATCGACGCCGCCGAGGCGGGCAAACAGGTCGTCGCCCTGGTGGAGATCAAGGCGCGGTTCGACGAACAGGCGAACATCGCCTGGGCACGCACCCTGGAACGCGCGGGCGTGCACGTGGTCTACGGCCTGGTGGGGCTCAAGACGCACTGCAAGATCGCGCTCGTCGTGCGCCAGGAGGGGGCGACGATCCGCCGCTACTCGCACCTCGGCACCGGCAACTACAACCCCAGGACCGCGCGGCTGTACGAGGACATCGGCCTGCTCACCGCGGACCCGGCGGTCGGGGCGGATCTGACCGACCTGTTCAACGTCCTCACCGGCTACTCGCGCCAGCAGACCTACCGCATGATGCTCACCGCGCCGAACGACATCCGGCGCGGCCTGTTGAAGTTCATCGCCGACGAGATCGACCTCGCGGGAGCGGGGAAACCCGCGGGCATCCGCATCAAGTGCAACTCACTGGTCGACGAGCGGGTCATCGACGGCCTGTATCGCGCCTCACAGGCGGGCGTGCCGGTCCAGATCGTGGTGCGCGGGATCTGCGCCCTCAAGCCCGGGGTCGCGGGGCTGAGCGACAACATCGAGGTGCGCTCCATCCTGGGCCGGTTCCTCGAACACTCCCGCATCTTCCACTTCCGCGGGGCGGACACGCACTGGATCGGCAGCGCCGACATCATGCACCGCAACCTCGACCGGCGGATCGAGGCGATCGTGCAGGTCGCCGACGCCCGGCTCAGCGCCCGCCTGGACGCCGTACTCGACTCGGCGTTCGACTCCCTCACCCGGTGCTGGGTACTCCGTCCGACGGGGGAATGGGTACCCTCTCCGGCGGACAGCGGCCAGGTCCGCGACCATCAGATGGAATTGCTGCGCGAGCACGGAGCCACCGGGTGAGCAGAGTTGTACGAGCCGCGGGGGCGGTGCTGTGGCGCCGCCCACCGGGCAACGAGGTCGAAGTCGCCGTCGTGCACAGGCCGCACCACGACGACTGGTCCCTGCCGAAGGGAAAGGTGGATCCCGGCGAGACGAGCGCGGTGACCGCCGTCCGGGAAGTGCACGAGGAAACCGGGTACGAAGCGGCGCTGGACCGCTTCCTCACCGTTGTCGAATATCCCGTCCCCGGCGCCGACAAGACGGTGGAGTATTTCGCCGCGCGGGCCGTCGCGGGCGGGTTCGTCCCGAACGGGGAGGTCGACGAACTGCGGTGGCTGCCCCCCGCCGAGGCGCGGGCGCTGCTCACGTTCGACAACGACGCCCGTGTCGTCGACCTGTTCGCCGCACAGCCGGCCGAGGTGACCACGCTGCTGCTGGTACGGCACGCGAAGGCGGGCAACCGCGAGAACTGGACGGGCGACGACGACCTGCGGCCGCTCTCGGAGGCCGGGGTACGCCAGGCACGGGGGCTGCGGACGCTGCTGCGCGCGTTCGCCCCGGACCGGGTCGTCTCGGCGCCGCGCCTGCGGTGCGTGCAGACGGTCCAGGCCGTCGCCGACGACGTGGGGGTCGAGACGGAGCTGGAACACCCCCTCTCCGAGGAGGGCTACACCGCCGACCGTGCGGGCGGCCTGGCCCGCGTGCTCTCCCTCGTCGCCGAGGGCGGCACACCGTTGGTGTGCAGCCAGGGCGGGGTCATCCCGGACGTGGTGGCCACGCTGGCCGAACGCGACGGGGTCACCGTGCCCCGGAAGAAGTCGGCGGACGTGCCGCCGAGCAAGAAGGGGTCGGTCTGGGTGTTGGCGTTCACCCGGGAGGGTGCCGGTGCGGCCCCGGGGCGGGTCGACGGGAGGGGCCCACGACTGGTGAGCGCGCATTACCTGCCGAGCCCACTGCCCGAACCGCTCGGCGACGAGGCCGCCGCGCGTTCCGCATCCCACACCTGACCCGCGTCCCCGGCTGACCCGGGGGTCACCCGGTCCACGCGGGCGCGCCCCGCCGGCACCCCACGATCCCCCGGGACGGACCGAACTCGGCGGGTCCCGCGCCGGTGGCCGGGCCCCGCCGAGTTCGTGTCGCCGCGGACGAGGTGCGGTTACTGCGCTTTCGCGGTGGTCGTCTTCTTCGCGGTGGTTCCCGTTTTGCGCGCGGGCGAGGTCTTCGCGGTCGCCTTCGCCGTGCCTGCCGAGGACGACTTCGCCGCCGCCTTCGTGGTCCCGGCGGTGCTCGTCTTCGTTCCCGGGGACTTCGCCGCGGCCGTGGACCTGCTGCCGCTCGACTTCGTGCCGCTCGACTTCGTGCCGGTGGACTTCGTGCCGGTGGACTTCGTGGCCGTGGACTTCGTGGCCGTGGACTTCGTGCCGCCCGACCTGGTGGCGGTGGATTTGGTGCCCGTCGACTTCGTCGCGGTGGACTTCGTGCCGGAGGACTTCGCGGCCGCCGTGGACTTGGTCCCCGTCGACTTCGTGCCGGAGGACTTCGTGCCCGTCGACTTCGCGGCCGTCGACTTCGCGGCCGTCGACTTCGCGGTGCTCGACTTCGCGGTCGACGACTTCGCGGTGCTCGACTTGGCCGTACCGGCCTTGGCCGTGCCCGACTTCGCGGTCGTCGACTTGGCGGTCGTCGACTTGGCGGTCGTCGACTTCGTGCCGGTCGACTTCGTGCCGGTCGATTTGGCCGCGCTCGACTTCGTTCCGGACGATCCGGTCGTGCTCTTCGGCGCCGTCTTCGCCGCGGCGCCCTTCGCGGTCGTGCTCCTGGCCGACGTGCCCCGTGCGGTGGTGGTACCGCCCCGCGCCGTGGTGGTCCGCGTCCGGTTGGTGGTGGTGCGCGTGGAGGTGGGGCGGGTGGCCGACGTCCGCGACGACGTCTGCGTCCCGGCGGCACCGCGCGCGGTCGTCGCCGACGTGCGCTTCGCGGGGGTGGCCTTCGGCAGCTTCCTGGCGCCGCTGACCACGTCCTTGAACGTCGTGCCCGCACGGAAGGCGGGGACGTTGGTCTTCTTCACCCGCACTGTCTCGCCGGTGCGCGGGTTCCGCGCCGTCCGGGCGGCACGGGCGCGCTTCTCGAACACACCGAAGCCGGTGATGTTCACCTTCTCGCCCTTGTTCACCGTACGAATGATGATGTCGACGAGGTTGTCGACGGCTTCCGACGCGACCTTCTTGTCGCCCAAGCGCTCGGAGAGCGCTTCGATGAGTTGGGCCTTGTTGGCCATTCCAGTCCTCCAAGAAGAACTTCGTGTTACCCGGCCACACCGGCCGACATGCGCACACGGTATTACCAACGCAGCATGAATTCCAAACGGCACGCGGAATTTCCGCTTCCCGAGTGCGCTGTTACACCTTCCCCGCGGTGTTTCGCGGGAGTCCCAGGTGTCTTCGCCTCCGGCGTCCCACGTGGCCGCCGGGCGGTGTGCTTTCCCCGGTGGAGGCGGCCGGGGCGGGGCGGATTCCCCGTACACACGCGGGAATCCGCCCCGGAGTGCGCCGGACTACCCCGCGGTGGTGACCGGCTTGTGTGCCGGGCGCCGCCGTTCGAAGGCGTCGATCTCGTCGGAGTGCCGCAGGGTCAACGCGATGTCGTCGAGGCCCTCCATGAGGCGCCAACGCGTGTAGTCGTCGATGGTGAAACCGGTGACGAACCCGCCCGCCCGCACGGTCCGGTCCCGCAGGTCGACCTGCACCTCGGTGCCGGGTTCGGCCTCGAGCAGCTCCCACAGCCGCTCGACGTCGTCCTGCTCGCACTGCGCGGTCACCAGGCCCTGTTTGCCGGCGTTCCCCCGGAAGATGTCGGCGAACCGCGGGGAGATGACCACCCGGAAGCCGTAGTTCGTCAGCGCCCACACGGCGTGTTCGCGGGAGGAACCGGTGCCGAAGTCCGGTCCCGCCACGAGCACGCTGCCCTGCCGGTAGGGCTCGCGGTTGAGGACGAAGTCGTCGTCGCCGCGCCAGGCGGCGAACAGACCGTCCTCGAAGCCGGTGCGTGAGACCCGCTTGAGGTAGACGGCCGGAATGATCTGGTCGGTGTCCACGTTGGACGCGCGGAGCGGGACTCCGACGCCGGTGTGGCTGGTGAAGGGTTCCATGCTGCTTCCTTCCCTCGACGGCCCGTCCACCACGGGCCGCGCTCGGATGTCGTCCGGGTGTGGCGGGCGGTCAGTTCAGGTCCTCGGGCGAGGACAGGGTGCCCCGTACGGCGGTGGCGGCGGCCACGAGCGGGGACACCAGGTGGGTCCGGCCGCCCTTGCCTTGCCTGCCCTCGAAGTTGCGGTTCGACGTCGACGCGCTGCGCTCCCCGGGCGCCAGCTGGTCCGGGTTCATGCCGAGGCACATCGAGCACCCCGCCTGCCGCCATTCGGCACCCGCCCCGGTGAAGATCGTGTCCAGGCCCTCGGCCTCGGCCACCTGCCGGACCCGCATCGAGCCGGGCACGACGAGCATCCGCACCCCGTCCGCCACCCGGCGCCCGTGCAGGATCTCCGCGGCGGCACGCAGGTCCTCGATACGACCGTTCGTGCACGAGCCGAGGAAGACCGTGTCCACCGCGATGTCGCGCAGCGGGGTGCCCGGTTCGAGATCCATATAGGACAGGGCCTTCTCGGCGGCGGCCCGCGCGGTCTCGTCGGTCATCGAGGCGGGGTCGGGCACCGACTCGCCGAGCGGCAGCCCCTGGCCCGGGTTCGTGCCCCAGGTCACGAACGGGGTCAGCGTGCTCGCGTCGATCCGCACCTCGGCGTCGAACCCGGCGTCGTCGTCGGTGCGCAGCTCCCGCCACTCGGCCACGGCGGCGTCCCAGTCGGCGCCCTGCGGGGCGTGCGGACGGTCCTTCAGGTAGGCGAACGTGGTCTCGTCCGGGGCGATCATCCCGGCGCGGGCCCCCGCCTCGATGGACATGTTGCAGATCGTCATGCGCGCTTCCATGGACAGCGACTCGATCGCGCTGCCCCGGTACTCCAGCACGTATCCCTGGCCACCGCCGGTCCCGATCCGCGCGATGACGGCGAGAATGATGTCCTTGGCCGTGACGCCGGGACGCAGGTGCCCGTCCACGGTGACCGCCATGGTCTTGAACGGGCGCAACGGCAACGTCTGCGTGGCGAGCACGTGCTCGACCTCCGAGGTGCCGATCCCGAACGCCATCGCCCCGAACGCCCCGTGCGTGGAGGTGTGACTGTCCCCGCAGACCACGGTCGTCCCGGGCTGGGTCAGGCCGAGCTGCGGGCCGATGACGTGCACGATGCCCTGTTCGGTGTCCCCCATGGGGTGCAGGCGGACACCGAACTCCGCGCAGTTGCGGCGGAGGGTGTCCACCTGGGTGCGCGACACCGGATCGGCGATGGGCAGCTCGGTGCCGGCCGTGGGGACGTTGTGGTCCTCCGTCGCGATCGTCAGGTCCGGCCGCCGGACCGACCTGTCCGCCAACCGGAGCCCGTCGAACGCCTGCGGGCTGGTGACCTCGTGCACCAGGTGCAGGTCGATGTAGAGCAGGTCGGGTTCGGCACCTTCGCCGCGGCGCACCGTGTGCGCGTCCCACACCTTCTCCGCCAGTGTGCGGCCCCGCGTCTCGGCCATCAGGGCTCCTCCGTGTACGTGTCGGTAGCGAGCGGACTCACTTCTCAGAATGTGGACATCCCAGATGACGAGATTGTAGTATCGCCTTGTGGGACAACCCGATGTTAGCAAGCAGGACGGCGCGGAACAGCAGCAGAGCGGGATCGGTGTGCTCGACAAGACCGTGGCGGTCCTGCACGCCGTGGCGGACAGTCCGTGCGCGCTGGGGGATCTGTGCGCGCGGACCGGCCTGCCGCGGGCGACGGCACACCGGCTCGCGGTCGGTCTCGAGGTGCACCGGATGGTGCGGCGCGACGCCGAGGGGCGGTGGCACCCGGGGTCCGCGCTGGCCGAACTGGCGGGCGGCAGCGTCGACCCGCTGCTGGACGCCGCGAGTGTCATCCTGCCGGAACTGCGCGACATCACCGGCGAGAGCGTGCAGTTGTACCGGCGGGAGGGCGTCATCCGCGTGTGCGTGTCGGTGGCGGAACCGCCGAGCGGACTCCGCGACACGGTGCCGGTAGGTGCGCGGCTGCCGATGACGGCGGGCTCGGGGGCGAAGGTGCTGGCGGCATGGGCGGACGCACACACCCAGCAGGCCGTCCTGGCGGACGCCGTGTTCGGCGAACGCACCCTGCTCGAGGTACGGCGCCGGGGGTGGGCGCAGAGCGTGGCCGAGCGCGAGCCCGGGGTGTCCAGTGTGTCCGCACCGGTACGCGACGCCGCGGGCAACGTCGTCGCCGCCGTGTCGGTCTCGGGCCCGGTGGACCGCATCGGCCGCCGTCCGGGTTCCCGCTGGGCCACGGACCTGCTGGACGCCGCGAGCTCGCTGCAGGACCACCTCTGACCGCGGTGCGGGCTCCCGGGAGGCGCCGACCCGCACCGCTGGAGCGGCGACTCGCGGACATGGGACGGCGACTCGCGGGCCTGAAGTGGCGACTCGCCGGGGGACGGACACACGAGAAAGGGCCCCTCTGCGTGGTGCAGAAGGGCCCTTCTCTTCGGTACCCCCGATGGGATTCGAACCCACGCTACCGGCGTGAGAGGCCGGCGTCCTAGGCCGCTAGACGACGGGGGCTTGCCTGTGTTGCGGAAGCGATCTTACCAGACCGGTTTTCCCGCTCCGCAGCTGGGGTACCAGGACTCGAACCTAGACTAACTGAACCAGAATCAGTCGTGCTGCCGATTACACCATACCCCAACGGGCACCTCCCCGAAGCGCTTCGGCTCGGTGCCTGCTGTTGAGAAGAATACTAGACCATGCCCGGACGGGGCCGAACACGGGGGTTCGTCTTTCACCGCGGAGCCGGCACCCCCGAGGGGACACCCACCCGGGCGAACTCGGAGACCAGCAGCTCAGGGAGCTCCGCCAGGGTCGTCAGGACGTGGACGCCCGCCGGAACGTCGTCGTGGAAGCCGGCCGTGCCGTCCACGCTCTCCGTACCGTCCCGGCGGGGCGCACCCGCGCGGTGCAGCCACACGGCCCCGAGACCCGCGTCCCGGGCGCCCAGCGCGTCGGTGCGGAGCTTGTCTCCCACATGCACCGCCTGCGCGGGCGCGCAGGCCAGGGTGTGACAGACCTGGTGGAACATCGCCGCGTCGGGCTTGGCCACCCCGAGCTCGCCCGCGATGGCCACGTGGTCGAAGAATCCGGCCAACCCCAGATCGTCGAGTTTGTCGCGCTGGTGCGCACCTGAGGCGTTCGTCACGGCGGCGAGTCGCACCCCGGCGGCGGTGAGCCACTCCAGGCAGGGGGCGACATCGTCGAACAACCGCCAGCAGCGGCGGAGCAACTCCTGACGGCGGGTCTCGAACCGCGCGGCCTCGTCGGCCGCCACCGCGACGCCGAGCTCGGCGAGGAACGCCCGGGTCCGGGTGCGGTGCATCCGGGCGTAATCCAGCTCACCCGCGACCACCCGCGCGACGTGCTCGTCGGTGATCCGCTCCCACAGCGGCCACAGATCCGTCCGGCCGAGCAAGGACTCCAGTGACCGTCGTCCCGCCGCGGAGAAGTCGATCAGGGTGTCGTCGATGTCCAGACACACCACGCGCAACTCGGGCGGCGCCCAGGGGCCGGAACCGTCGAGTTCGGAGGCGTGCGATGCCGTCGGGGAGCCAAGCGGGAAAGCCACCACGCGAGGCTAGGGGACTTTCGGCGCCCTCGATTCGCCTTATGAGGTGATAAGACCGCCTCTGTTTCGGTCCAGGTTTCTACGCTGCGTGACCCGGGAGCGCGCGCCGCAGCCGCCCGAGCGAGACCTGTCGGCCGAGCAGTTCCATCGACTCGAACAACGGCGGCGAGACCGTGCGTCCGGTCACGGCGACCCGGACGGGCGTGAACGCCTTACGCGGCTTCAGTTCGAGCCCGTCGACCAGTGCCTGCTTCAGCGCCGCCTCGATGTCGTCGCTGCGCCAGTCGGTCACCGCCTCCAGTGCCCCGAGCGCGGCACGCAGCACCGGCTCGGCGTCCGGCCCGAGGTGCTTGGTCGCCGCGGCCTCCTCGGGGGCGAACGCGTCCTCGTCGACGAACAGGAACGACACGAGATCCGGGACCTCGGACAGCACGGCGACCCGCTCCCGCACCAGCGGGGCGATGCCCCGCAGCGTCGCGAGTCGCGTCTCGTCCGGGTCCTGCGGCAGCACCCCGGCGGCGTGCAGGTAGGGCAGACTCCGCCGCACGAAGTCGTCTTGCTCCAGCGCGCGGATGTGGGTGCCGTTGATCGCCTCGGCCTTCTTCTCGTCGAACCGCGCCGGGTTGGCGCTGACCTTCGTGATCTCGAACGCGTCGACGAGCTCGTCCACGGTGAACACGTCCCGGTCGTCGGCGATCGACCAGCCGAGCAGCGCGAGGTAGTTCAACAGCCCCTCGGGGACGAAACCGCGCTCCCGGTAGTGGAACAGGTTCGACTTGGGATCGCGTTTGGACAGTTTCTTGCTGCCGTCCCCCAGCACGGACGGGAGATGACCGAACTCGGGGACGAAGTCGGTGACCCCGATCCGGATCAGCGCCCGGTACAGCGCGATCTGCCGCGGGGTGGACGGGAGCAGGTCCTCACCGCGCAACACGTGGGTGATCCGCATCAGCGCGTCGTCCACCGGGTTGGTGAGGGTGTAGAGCGGGGTTCCGTTGCCCCGCACCAACACCGGGTCGGGGATCGTGCCCGCCTTGAAGCTGATCTCGCCCCGCACCAGGTCGGTCCAGGTGAGATCGGTGTCCGGCATCCGCAGCCGCAGTACCGGGCTGCGCCCCTCGGCCCGGAAGGCCTCCTTCTGCTCCTCGGTGAGATCGCGGTCGACGTTGTCGTAGCCGAGCTGCGGGTCCTCGCCCGCCTCGCGCCGACGCCGCTCGACCTCCTCGTTGGTGGAGAAGGCCTCGTACAACTCGCCCGCCTGAAGCAGACGGCGCGCGACGTCGGTGTAGAGCTCGCCCCGCTCGCTCTGCCGGTACGGCCCGTACTCGCCCCCCACCTCGGGCCCCTCGTCCCAGTCGAGACCGAGCCAGCGCAGGGCGTCCAGCAGGGCCTCGTAGGACTCCTCGCTGTCCCGGGCCGCGTCCGTGTCCTCGATGCGGAACACCAGCGAGCCGCCGTGGTGCCGGGCGAACGCCCAGTTGAACAGGGCCGTCCGGACGAGTCCCACGTGCGGGACCCCGGTCGGCGAGGGGCAGAAGCGGGCGCGTACAGGCTTCGTCTCACTCATAGCGTGCTCAGCCTATCGCCCTTGACGGCGGCGGCGAATCCGTGCATCGTGAAGTTATTCAACAACTGATGAATTAGCGACCGAGGAACCCGGGAGGCCGGCGGTGACCGAAGACGGACGGACCACCTGCGTCGTCGTCGGCGGCGGCCCCGCCGGGATGGTGTTCGCCCTGCTGCTCGCCCGTGCCGGCATCGCCGTGACGGTGCTGGAGAAACACGGGGACTTCCTGCGCGACTTCCGCGGCGACACCGTGCATCCCTCGACGCTGACCCTGCTCGACGAGCTCGGCCTCGGTGCACGCTTCGCCCGGCTGCCACAGACCAGGCTCACCGAGATCGCCTTCCCGTTCCCGGACGGCGGCCGCGTGGTGGTCGGCGACCTGACCCGGCTGCGCACCCGCCACCCGTACGTCGCCATCACTCCGCAGTGGGACTTCCTCGACCTGCTCGCGGACGCGGGCGCGGACGAACCGACGTTCACCCTGCGGATGTCCACCGAGGTCACCGGACTGCTGCGGGAGAACGGCAGGGTCGCCGGGGTGCACTACCGCGCCGCGGACGGCGCCACCGGGACCGTGCGGGCCGACCTCACCGTGGCCTGCGACGGTCGGGGCTCACCCACCCGCGCGCAGGCGGGGCTGCACCCGGTCGCCGCACCGGTGCCGATCGACGCGTGGTGGTTCCGGCTGAGCCGACGTCCCGGGGACGAGACGTCGCTGACACCGCGGGCGGGCGACGGCCGGTTCGCGATCGTGATCCCGCGGGAGGGCTACCACCAGATCGCCTGGATCGACCGGAAAGGGGCCGACCCCGCGCTGCGTGCCCGCGGTGTCGCGGCGTTCCGCCGGGAGGTGGCCGCGGTCGTGCCCGGGCTCGCCGACCGCGTCGACGAACTGACCACGATGGACCAGGTGAAACATCTCGACGTCCGCCTCGACCGGCTCACCCGCTGGCACGCGCCGGGCCTGCTGTGTCTCGGGGACGCCGCGCACGCGATGTCCCCGATCGGGGGAGTCGGCATCAATCTGGCCGTGCAGGACGCGGTCGCGGCGGCGCGCCTGCTCGCCCACCCGCTGCGGCGCGGGCCGGTCACCGGAGCCGACC
>NZ_KI912244.1:19837-33161 GCF_000231035.2 Saccharomonospora iraqiensis subsp. paurometabolica YIM 90007
CCTGCTGCACCGCGTCGTGGTCGCACCCGTCGTCCAAAGGCCGCCGGGCGGGCCCGCCGAGGCCGGTGCTCGCCCTGCTGCGCCGCGCGCCGTGGCTGACGGTGGTCCCGGCCCGTCTGATCGGGATCGGCCCCCGACCCGAACACGCGCCGGGATTCGCCCGGCGCCCGCCGTCCTGACCGCCGCGCGGGGCGGTCCCGCCGGTCAGGTCGCCTGCACGGAGTTGGTCAGCGTGCCGATGCCCTCGATCGTGATCGAGACCTGCTGCCCCTCCTCGATCGGCCCCACACCCTCCGGCGTGCCGGTGAGGATCATGTCCCCGGGCAGCAGCGTCATCACCGACGAGACGAACGCGACCAGGTCGCCGACCTTGTGGACCATCGCGGAGGTGCGGGCGTCCTGTTTGAGCACCCCGTCCACCTCGCTCGTCAGCCGGAGGTCGGCCGGGTCCACCGCGGTCTCGATCCACGGCCCCACGGGGCAGAAGGTGTCGAAGCCCTTGGCCCGGCCCCACTGCCCGTCCGAGGCCTGCAGGTCGCGGGCACTGACGTCGTTGGCGACCGTATAGCCGAGGACCGCGGCGGAGGCCTTCTCCGCGGGGACGTTCTTCACCGGCTGGCCGATGACCACGGCCAGTTCACCCTCGAAGTCGACCCGGGACGACGCGCGCGGCAACTTGATCGCCGTGTTCGGCCCGGTCACCGTGGTCGACGGCTTCATGAAGATCATCGGCTCGGCCGGGACCTCGTTGCCGGACTCCGCCGCGTGCTTGGGGTAGTTCCGCCCGACGGCGATCACCTTGGTCGGCAGGATCGGGGCGATCAGCCGGACGTCGGCCAACGGCCACCGCCTGCCGGTGTAGTTCGGTTTCCCGAACGGATGTTCCGCGATTTCCAGTACCTGGGCCGCCTCGTCGGCGTCACCCTCGGCCTCGATCGAGGCGAAGGCCACACCGTCGGGATGAGCGATTCGAGCCAGACGCACGCCGCGATCCTAACGCCCGTCGTCCGCCGTCGCGACGCCCGCCTTGTAGACCAGCGCGTCGCACAGGGCGAGCCAGCTCGCCTCGACGATGTTCGCGTGCACCCCCACGGTCGTCCACTCCCGCTGCCCGTCGGACGACCCGACGAGCACCCGGGTGACGGCGTCGGTGCCCGGGTTGCCCGCGAGGATGCGCACCTTGTAGTCGGCCAGTTCCACATCGTCCAACCAGGACAGGTGCCGGCGCAGTGCCTGGCGCAACGCGGCGTCGAGCGCGTTCACCGGCCCGTTGCCCTCGGCGGTGGCGATCACCCGGTCGCCACCGACGTGCACCTTCACCGTGGCCTCGGACACCACCTCCCCGTCCCGCCGGTGGTCGAGCACCACGCGGTACGACTCGAGCGCGAACGGCGGCTCGGGGGGCGCGTCATCCGCCTCGGCGCGCAGCAACAGTTCCAGCGAGGCGTCGGCGGCCTCGAACGACCATCCTTCCGACTCCAGCGCCTTCACCTTCTTCAGGGCACTGCTCAGTGCCTCGGGCCGGTCCGTGAGGTCGAGGCCGATCTCGGCGCCCTTCAGTTCCAGGCTCGCGCGGCCCGCCATCTCGGTCACCAGCACCCGCATGTCGTTGCCCACGACCGCCGGGTCGATGTGGTTGTACAGCAGCGGATCCACCTTGATGGCGCTGGCGTGTAGACCCGCCTTGTGCGCGAAGGCGGAGGACCCCACGTAGGCCTGATGGGTGTCCGGGGCGATGTTGGCGAGTTCGGCCAGTGCGTGCGAGACGCGGGTCAGCTCCGCCGCACCGCCCTCCGGGAGCACGTCCATGCCGAGCTTGGCGACCAGGTTGCCGGTGACGGCGAACAGATCGGCGTTGCCGGCCCGTTCGCCGTACCCGTTGGCGGTGCACTGGACGTGCGTGGCACCGGCCTGCACGGCGGCCACGCTGTTCGCCACCGCGCAGGCCGTGTCGTCCTGACAGTGGATCCCCAACCGGAGTCCGGTGCGCCTGCCGACCTCGGCGACGGTCTCCGCGATACCCAGCGGCAGTTGCCCGCCGTTGGTGTCGCACAGCACGACGACGTCCGCGCCCGCCTCGCCCGCGGCCTCCAGCACCCGCAGCGCGGTTTCCGGGTCGTGCGCGTAGCCGTCGAAGAAGTGCTCCGCGTCGACGAACACCCGGCGACCGAGCCCGACCAGGTGGGCGACCGTGTCCCGCACCATCGCGCACGCCTCGTCGGTGTCCACCCGCAGCGCCCGTTCGATGTGCCGGGAGTCCGCCTTCGCCACCAGGGTCACCACGGGCGCCCCCGAGTCCACCAACGCCCGCACCTGCGGGTCGTCGGCGGCACGGACCCCCGCGCGCCGGGTGGAGCCGAACGCCACCAGCGCCGCGTGCCGCAGGGACAGTTCCCCCGCGGCGGCGCGCGCGAAGAACTCGGTGTCCTTGGGCAGCGCGCCCGGCCATCCGCCCTCGATGAACCCGACCCCCAGCCCGTCCAGCAACCGCGCCACGGCGAGCTTGTCGGCCACGGAGTACGCGATGCCCTCCCGCTGCGCGCCGTCGCGGAGGGTGGTGTCGTAGAGGTGGAAGCGGTCCCCCATCGGGGTGCCCGCGGGTTCCGTGCGGTTCACGGGGTCTCCTCGCCACGGTTTCCGATCAACAATGCGGTGTCCGATCAACAATGCGGTGTCCGATCAACACTGCGGTGTCCGATCAACAAAGCGGTGTCCGACCGGACGGTGTCCGACCAACAAAAAAGACCCCTCGCGGGATCGCGAGAGGTCTGCGCGCCGGGTGCCCGGATCAGGCACTCATCCGGCGCGCCGGCGAATAATGAGCACACCTGCGGTGGTCATGGACGTCATGGTGGCACAGTCACCGCTTCCGGCGGCGTTCGGCCCCCGTCTCCCCGGCGTAGCCGAGGTCGTCCCCCGCGGCCCGGCCGACGAAGGTGTCGTTGTGCCCGGGACCGGTCGAGGACTGGTTGTCCCCGCGCTCGTCCGGCCTGCCGCCGGTCGGCCGGGCGCGGGAGACGGCCGGGTCGTCGGCGGCGTCGGCCTCCGGCGCGCTGGAGGAGGCCGGTTCGATGCGCCCACGCAGGACACGGAGCCATTTCCACATACGGCCGGACTACCCACGCCCGTCCGGGGGAAACGACCCGCGCCGCGCCGCCCGCCCTCCTCCGCGACGCGCCAAGACCGGAGTTCGGTCAGCTCGCCTGGCGCGCGTTCGACGAGACCAGCGCGGCGAGCCGATCGCCGATGGCCTGCGTGGTGCCGGGCGAGCTCTGGTCCCGCGTGGCGAGGTCGAAGGCGACCGACGCCTCGATGCGGCGGGCCGCCTCCTTCTCCCCGAGGTGGTCGAGCAACAACGAGACCGACAACACGGCCGCGGTGGGGTCCGCGAGGTTCTGGCCCGCGATGTCCGGGGCGCTGCCGTGCACCGGCTCGAACATGCTCGGGTTCCGCCTGGAAATGTCGAGGTTCCCGCTCGCGGCGAGACCGATGCCGCCGGTGACCGCGCCGACCAGGTCGGTGACGATGTCGCCGAAAAGGTTGTCGGTGACGATGACGTCGAACCGGCCCGGGTCGGTCACCAGGTGGATGGTGGCGGCGTCCACATGGGAGTAGGCGACCGTCACGTCCGGGTGACGCAGCGACTCCTCCTCGACGATGCGGGACCACAGCGACCCGGCGTGTTCGAGGACGTTCGTCTTGTGCACCAGCGTCAGGTGCTTGCGCTCCCGCTGCTCGGCCCGGTCGAAGGCGTCGGCGACGACGCGCCGCACGCCGAAGGCGGTGTTCAGGCTGATCTCGGTGGCGATCTCCTGCTCGGTGTCCTTGCGCAGGAGTCCGCCGTTGCCCGCGTACGGGCCCTCGGTGCCCTCGCGCACGACGACGAGGTCGATCTCACCGGGGTCGGCGAGCGGCCCGCGCACACCCGGGTAGAGGCGCCCCGGCCGGAGGTTCACGTGGTGGTCGAGTTCGAACCGCAGGCGCAGCAGCAGGCCGCGCTCCAGGATGCCGCTGGGCACGCTCGGGTCACCCACGGCGCCGAGGAGGATCGCGTCGTGCTCGCGCAGCTCGCCCAGCACCGACTCGGGGAGCAGTTCCCCCGTGGCGTGCCAGCGGGAGGCGCCGAGGTCGTACCTGCTGATCTCGGCGTTCGGCACGACCTCGGCGAGCACCTTGAGTGCCTCGGTCACCACCTCGGGCCCGATCCCGTCGCCGGGGATCACAGCGAGCCGCATCCACACACCTCCGTGACATCAGGCACCCGGCCGCTCCGGACACCCATCCGCGATCGAACTCCAGCGACGGCAGGCTACCGGCTGTCGACACGGCATCGAAGAACGACCACCCGTCCGCCGCAACGAGCCTGCTGCGCAGTCACACAATCGTGGCACACGGACGCGGTATCACCCGCCGCAGGGACGCAGGGACACGCGGCATTCCCGCGAC
The DNA here is from genome assembly GCF_000231035.2 of Saccharomonospora iraqiensis subsp. paurometabolica YIM 90007. Taxonomy (GTDB): domain Bacteria; phylum Actinomycetota; class Actinomycetes; order Mycobacteriales; family Pseudonocardiaceae; genus Saccharomonospora; species Saccharomonospora paurometabolica. The sequence continues at coordinate 24,284 of NZ_KI912244.1, forward strand.
TCGACGGGACCCATCGCACACCCCCCCCACAGCGGGTCGCCCGGCCGGATGACCCCCGACGGCGCACCACCCGCTGCGGGGTGAGCGGTGTGCGGCCTGGCGGTGTGCGACACACGGCGAGGCCGCCCGGCCCCGCGGCACGGCGGAACCGGGCGGCCTCGTCGGGGACCGGGCGGTCGGTGCCGGTCAGTCGAAGTCGACCGTGCGGATGCGCTGGGCGTCGACCGTGGCGCCGATCGGCTCCAGCAGGTGGTTGTCCACGGCACGGTCCACGCGCAGCAGCATCACGGCGTCCGAACGGTCCGTGGTCTGGCTGATCTGGGCCGCCTCGATGTTGATGCCCGCCTCGCCGAGCAGGGTGCCGACCCGGCCCATGATCCCGGGCCGGTCCGGGTACTCCATGAGCAGCATGTGACCCTCGGCGCGGATGTCGAAGTGCCTGCCGTTGACCTCGATCAGCTTCGGCACCTCGTCCTTGCCGGAGACCGTGCCGGAGACCGAGTGCTTCGTGCCGTCGGCGTGCACGACGGTCACGGTGAGCTGGCTGCGGTAGTTGTCGCTCTCCGGCCGGGTGGTCACGCTCGCCTCGACGCCCAGGTCCTCGGCCAGCCGGGGCGCGTTGACGAAGGTCACCTGGTCCTCGACGACACCGGAGAACACGCCGCGCAGCGCCGCCAGCTGCAGCACGCTGACGTCCTCGCCGGAGAGCTCGCCACCGGCCACGACGGAGACCGACGCCGGCGCCTTCGCGCTGAACGCCGACAGCACGGTGCCCAGCTTCTGGGCCAGCGGCACGTACGGCCGCACCTCCTCGCCGACGGCGCCGCCCGCGACGTTGACCGCGTCCGGCACGAAGTCCCCGCGCAGGGCCGCCAGCGTCGAGTGGGCCACGTCGGTGCCCGCCCGGTCCTGCGCCTCGTGGGTGGAGGCGCCCAGGTGCGGGGTGACCACGACGTTGGGCAGGTCGAACAGCGGGCTGGAGGTGGTCGGCTCCTCGGCGAACACGTCCACGCCCGCGCCGCCGACCCGGCCGTCGCGCACGGCCTCGGCCAGCGCGTCCTCGTCCACCAGACCGCCGCGGGCCGCGTTGACGACGATGGCGCCCTTCTTGATCTTGGACAGCGCCGTGGCGTCGATCAGGCCCTTGGTCTCGGGGGTCTTGGGCAGGTGGATCGTGATGATGTCGGCGCGGCGCAGCAGCTCGTCCAGCTCCACCAGCTCGACGCCGAGCTGCCCGGCACGCGAGGCCGAGGCGTAGGGGTCGTAGGAGAGCAGTTCGGTGTCGAACGCGCCGAGCCGGGTGGCCACGAGCTGGCCGATCTTGCCGAACCCGACGACACCGACGGTCTTGCCGTTGAGCTCGACACCGGTGTAGGAGGAGCGCTTCCACTCGCCGCCGCGCAGGGTCTGGTCGGCCGCGGGCACCCGGCGCAGAACGGACAGCAGCAGCGCCACGGCGTGCTCGGCGGCCGAGACGATGTTCGACGTCGGGGCGTTGACCACCAGCACACCGCGTTCGGTCGCGGCCGGGACCTCGACATTGTCGAGCCCCACACCCGCCCGCGCGACGACCTTCAGCCGGTCGCTCGCGGCCAGCACCTCGGCGTCGACCTTGGTCGCGGACCTCACGAGCAGCGCATCCGCCTCCTTCACCGCCTCGAGCAGGGCGGCGCGGTCGGTTCCGTCCACGTGCCGGACCTCGACCTCGTCGCCGAACACGCTGACCGCGGACTCGGCGAGCTTCTCGGCGAGGAGAACGACGGGCTGGCTGGAATTGCTCACGATGCGCCTTTCGTCAGATCGGGTTCATTCGCACCACGCGCTGAATCGGGCCACGACGCTGTGCCCGCGATGCGCCGCAGTCTAGCCCCGGGGACCTGCGGGTCCAATGGTCACGCGAGCCGGAGCACCCGGATCGGCCGCGCCGGGCCGGTGCACCACCCGCCCGGCCGGAGGCGCACGGAACCCTCCGCGTCCGGCTCTCGCCCCGCGTCAGAGCGCCTCCGGACGGTCGAATTCCCCGTCCCGCACACCGGCGAGGAAGGCGTCCCACTCGGACGGTGTGAAGACGAGCACAGTGCCGTCCGGATCCCCCGCGCGGCGCAGAGCCACGTAGGTGGCCCCGTCGCCCTGGGTGAGGAAGGCGAACTCCACCGTGGCCGCGCCGTGGTTTCCGACCCCGGGCCCGGGGTCGGCCCCGGCGGGTCCCACGGGGCCCGCGGAGCCCGCACGGGTGTGCAGTGGCCGCCACCGCGCCGACCGCAGGTCGAGCCGGTCACGGACGTCCGCCTTCTCGTCCCCGGCCGGGATCCGCTCGCTCATGGGGGGCCACGGTAGAGCACACCGTGACGGCGGGCACACCGCTCCCGACCACGCTGCGCCACCCCGGACCCGGCGGGGGTCCTCCCGCGGTCCGGAATCCGGGGCGCCGGACGACGACGGCCCCGGCCCCACGCGCGGCGGACGCGGTGGGACCGGGGCCGGGGCCGGTCGGGGCGGGGGTCAGGCCGTCTCGGTGATCGGCCGGTCCACCCAGGACATGAGACCGCGCAGCTTGGTCCCGGTCTCCTCGATCGGGTGCTGCTCGCCCTGCTGCTGCAGCCTGCGGAAGTTGGGCCGGTCGGCCTCGTCCTCGGCGACCCACTCGCGGGCGAACGTGCCGTCCTGGATCTCGGCCAGCACGGCCTTCATGTTCTCCTTCACCTCCGGCCCGATCACGCGGGGACCGCGGGTGAGGTCGCCGTACTCGGCGGTGTCGGAGATGGAGTACCGCATCCGCGCGATCCCGCCCTCGTACATCAGGTCCACGATGAGCTTCAGCTCGTGCAGAACCTCGAAGTAGGCGATCTCCGGCGCGTACCCGGCCTCGGTGAGCACCTCGAACCCGGTCTGCACGAGCGCGGAGGTCCCGCCGCACAGCACGGACTGCTCCCCGAACAGGTCCGTCTCGGTCTCCTCGGTGAACGTCGTCTTGATCACGCCGGCACGGGCGCCGCCGATCGCGGCGGCGTAGGACAGCGCGAGCGCCTGACCGTTGCCGCTCGGGTCCTGCTCGACGGCGATCAGGCACGGCACACCCTTGCCGTCGAGGAACTGCCTGCGCACCAGGTGGCCCGGCCCCTTGGGCGCCACCATCGCGACGTCCACGTCGGCGGGCGGCTTGATCAGCTCGTAGCGGATGTTGAAGCCGTGCCCGAAGAACAACGCGTCACCCGCGGACAGGTTCGGCTCGATGTCCTCGGTGTAGATCGCGCGCTGCTTGGTGTCCGGAGTGAGGATCATGATGAGGTCGGCCTCGCGGGCCGCCTCGGCGGGCGTGGTCACCCGCAGGCCCTCCTCCTCGGCCTTGGCGCGCGACTTCGACCCCTCGGGCAGGCCGATGCGGACGTCCACACCGGAGTCCCGCAGGCTCAGGGCATGGGCGTGGCCCTGGCTTCCGTAGCCGATCACGGCCACGGTGCGGCCCTGGATGATGCCGAGGTCCGCGTCGGCCTCGTAGAAGATCTCGACTGACATGAGGGGTGGTACTTCCTTTCGGTGTTGACGGGAAAAGCGGCGGAGGCGGAGTACCCGCGCGGAGGTCAGCGCGTCGCGCCCGCCGTGATGGAGCGTGCACCGCGCCCGACGGCGACCATGCCCGACTGCACCAGCTCGCGCACCCCGTAGGGTTCGAGCATCCGCAGCAGCGCATTGATCTTGTCGCTGGTGCCGGTGGCCTCGATCGTGACGGCCTCCGGGGAGACGTCGACGACCTTGGCGCGGAACAGCTGCACGGTCTCCAGCACCTGGCTGCGCACGGTGGCGTCGGCCCGGACCTTCACCAGCAGCAGTTCCCGCTGCACGGAGCTGTCCGGGTCCAGTTCGACGATCTTGATGACGTTGACGAGCTTGTTGAGCTGCTTGGTCACCTGTTCGAGCGGGAGTTCCTCGACGGCGACCACGATCGTCATGCGGGACACCTCGGGGTTCTCCGTGGGCCCCACGGCCAGCGACTCGATGTTGAAGCCCCGGCGGGAGAACAGCCCCGACACCCGCGCGAGCACGCCGGGAACATTCTCCACCAGGACACTCAGAGTATGGTTGGTCATTATTGCGAAACCTCGTCGTCGTCGAACAGCGGGCGGATGCCGCGTGCGGCCATGATCTCGTCGTTGCCGGTGCCCGCGGCCACCATCGGCCACACCTGGGCGTCCTTGCCGACGACGAAGTCGATCACGACGGGGCGGTCGTTGATCTCCATCGCGCGGCCGAGCACCTCGTCCACGCCGTCCTTCGTCTCGCACCGGAGTCCCGCACAGCCCATGGCCTCCGCCATGAGGGCGAAGTCGGGGATGCGGTGCCGGTGGCTGCCGAGGTCGGTGTTCGAGTAACGCTCGGCGTAGAAGAGATTCTGCCACTGGCGCACCATGCCGAGGTTGCCGTTGTTGATGACGGCGACCTTGATCGGGATTCCCTCGATCGCGCAGGTGGCCAGCTCCTGGTTGGTCATCTGGAAGCAGCCGTCCCCGTCGATGGCCCAGACCTGCCGGTCCGGGTACGCGAGCTGGGCGCCCATCGCGGCGGGCACCGCGAAGCCCATCGTGCCGAGCCCGCCGGAGTTGACCCAGGTGCCGGGCCGCTCGTAGCCGATGAACTGGGCCGCCCACATCTGGTGCTGGCCCACCCCCGCCGCGTAGATCGCGTCCGGACCGGCCAACTCCCCGATCCGCTCGATGACGTACTGCGGCGCCAGGGTGCCGTCCTCCGGCCAGTCGTACCCGGCGGGGAAGGTGTTCCGCCACGAGTCGAGCTGGGTCCACCACGGGCCGAGGTCCTCGGAGCCGTTCTCCCCGGTCTCCGACCGCACCGCCTCCACCAGGTCGCCGATGATCTCCGCACAGTCGCCGACGATCGGCACGTCGGCCTTGCGGTTCTTCGAGATCTCCGCCGGGTCGATGTCCGCGTGCACCACGGTCGCCTCGGGCGCGAACGAGTCGAGCCTGCCGGTCACCCGGTCGTCGAACCGCGCGCCGAGCGCGACGATCAGATCCGCCCGCTGCATCGACGCCACGGCGGCCACCGAGCCGTGCATCCCCGGCATGCCGAGGTGCTGGGGGTGCGAGTCGGGGAACGCACCCCGTGCCATGAGGGTGGTCACCACGGGGATGCCGGTCAGTTCCGCGAGTTCGCGCAGCTTCCCGGTGGCCCGCGCCTTGAGCACCCCGCCACCGACGTAGAACACCGGCCGCTGGGACCGCGCCATCAGCCGCGCGGCCTCACGCACCTGCTTGCCGTGCGGGCGCAGGGTCGGCCGGTAGCCGGGCAGACCGGTCTCCGGCGGCCACGCGAACGACGTCGTCTCCTGGAGCACGTCCTTCGGGATGTCGACCAGCACCGGCCCGGGGCGGCCCGAGTTGGCCAGGTGGAACGCCTCGGCGATCACCTTCGGGATGTCGGCCGGGTCGGTGACCAGGAAGTTGTGCTTGGTGATCGGCATCGTGATGCCGCAGATGTCGGCTTCCTGGAAGGCGTCCGTGCCGATCAGCGCGCGCGTCTGCTGCCCCGTGATGGCCACCACCGGCACGGAGTCCATGTTGGCGTCGGCCAGCGGCGTCACCAGATTGGTCGCCCCGGGGCCGGACGTGGCCATGCACACGCCGGTCTCCCCGGTGGCCTGGGCGTACCCGGTCGCGGCGTGGCCCGCGCCCTGTTCGTGCCGCACCAGCACGTGGCGCACCTTCGTCGAGTCCAGCAGCGGGTCGTAGGCGGGGAGGATGGTGCCGCCCGGAATGCCGAACACCACGTCGACACCGACCGATTCGAGCGAGCGCACGAGCGACTGCGCGCCGGTCAGCCGCACGGGCGTGCCTGCGGGCGGTCCGGGCTTCGGTCGTGCTGGTGACGGGCCGGGCGACGCCGCGGAGGGTGTCGACCCGGCGTTCGGTTCCGATCGCGAGGTGGCGCTGGTCATCGGTTCTCGCCTCATGGGTCGTGGATGGGTGTTGTCGGTGCTGCTTTCCGGGCTGTGCCGAGATCGTTCCCGCGTCCCGGCGCCGCCGCGCATGAAAAAACCCCCGCCGACCACGGATGGTCGCACGAGGGTCGCGCGTCGACGCAGAGCTGACTCCCTACGCGACGCGCGAAGGAAGTACGAGAATGAGCTGCGGTGTCACGGCGTCGACGTTAATCGCCCCCGGAGATCAGTGTCAACTGAGCGGGACGGTGATCCCGGATACTGGACCGACCGGGTTTCGCCGGCGCCCCGGTTCCCCCGTCGCCCGCTGTGCGGGGCATCATCGGGGTGTGGTGGTGAAACGGGTGAGCAACGGCCAGGACGAGACACCGGTCGCCGGGCGGGACGACCTCCCACCCACGGACGGGGCACGGACCCCGGGCGGGGACGGGGCCACCGACCGCGACCGGGGCACCGACGCCGACACGGGAGGCGCCTCCGGCAGGCGCGCCGTCTTCCGCACGCCCGCGCCCGCGCTGCTGGTGGTGTTCCTGCTGCTGGTGGGCATGCTGCCGGTCGCGTTCGCCCTGCCGGGGCTCCAGCTGTTGCTGCTGATCCCGCTCGGCCTGGGGGTCTGGGTCGTGCGCAACCGCACCACCGCCACCCGCGAGGGGCTGTCCGTCCGCACCGTGTCGGGCACCCGCGAGCTGCCGTGGGACGGGATCCGGGGCCTGTCCCTCACCCCGAAGTCCTCGGTCGGTGCGGTGCTGGTCGACGGCACCACCGTCCCCCTGCCGGGTGTGCGCACCCGCCACCTGCCGGTGTTGGCACTGGTGAGCGAGGGGCGGCTGCCGGATCCCTCCGGTGTGCTCGACCGCACGGACGGGACCGGCTCCCACGATGCGGACGACACCGACGACACCGGACCCTCCGGGACACCGGACGACCACACCGGTCCGGGGACCGCCACCGACACCGACACCGACGCCGACACCGGCACCGGCACCGGCACCGGCACCGATCAGGACGTCGACACCACCGCCGCGGAGAACGACGACACCCCCACCGGGGACGACGGGAGGAACGGGCGTCGCACGGCCGGGTAGCCATCCGGTCACCCGGTCGGGGGCGGGCGTAGTCTCTGCCCCATGCCTGCACTGCGTTCCCGTACCACGACCCACGGCCGCAATGCCGCGGGAGCACGCTCCCTGTGGCGCGCGACCGGCATGACCGACAGCGACTTCGGCAAGCCCATCGTCGCGATCGCCAACTCGTACACGCAGTTCGTCCCGGGGCACGTCCATCTCAAGGACCTCGGGGAGGTCGTCGCCGACGGCGTGCGGGAGGCGGGCGGCGTACCCCGCGAGTTCCACACCATCGCGGTGGACGACGGCATCGCCATGGGGCACAGCGGGATGCTGTACTCGCTGCCGTCGCGGGAGATCATCGCCGACTCGGTGGAGTACATGACCAACGCCCACCAGGCGGACGCGCTGGTGTGCATCTCGAACTGCGACAAGATCACGCCGGGCATGCTCAACGCCGCGATGCGGCTGAACATCCCCACCGTGTTCGTGTCGGGCGGGCCGATGGAGGCGGGCAAGGCCGTCGTCGTCGACGGGGTCGCCCACGCGCCGACGGACCTGATCACCACGATCGCGGCGTCGGCCAGTTCCGAGGTCGACGACGAGGGACTGTCCGAGGTCGAGCGCTCGGCGTGCCCGACGTGCGGGTCCTGCTCGGGCATGTTCACCGCGAATTCGATGAACTGCCTCACCGAGGCGCTGGGGCTGTCGCTGCCCGGCAACGGCTCGACGCTGGCGACGCACGCGGCGCGCAGGCAGCTGTTCACCGACGCGGGCACGACCGTGGTGGACCTGGCCCGGCGCTGGTACCGCGACGACGACGAGACGGCGCTCCCGCGTTCGATCGCGAACGAGCGCGCGTTCGCCAACGCGATGGCGCTGGACATGGCGATGGGCGGCTCCACGAACACCGTGCTGCACATCCTCGCGGCCGCACGGGAGGGTGAGATCGCGTTCACCCTGGACGATATCGAGGACATCGGCCGCCGGGTGCCGTGTCTGTCCAAGGTGGCCCCGAACTCGAACTACCACATGGAGGACGTCCACCGGGCCGGCGGCATCCCGGCGATCCTCGGGGAGCTGCACCGGGGCGGCTTCCTGCACACCGACGTGCACGCGATCCACGCGCCGTCGCTGACCGCGTGGCTGTCCGGGTGGGACGTCCGTAGCGGCGCCGCGTCGGAGCGTGCCCGGGAACTGTTCCACGCCGCCCCCGGCGGGGTGCGCACGACCGAGGCGTTCTCCACCACGAACCGGTGGTCGTCGCTGGACACCGACGCCGCGGACGGCTGCATCCGGGACGCCGCGCACGCCTACACCGCCAGCGGCGGGCTCACCGTGCTGCGCGGCAATCTGGCCGAGAACGGCGCGATCATCAAGTCGGCGGGGATCGACGAGGAGCTGTTCCGGTTCCGGGGGCCCGCCCGCGTCGTGGAGAGCCAGGAGGAGGCGGTCTCGGCGATCCTGGACCGGCAGATCCGGCCGGGCGACGTCGTGGTGGTGCGCTACGAGGGCCCGTCCGGCGGGCCGGGGATGCAGGAGATGCTGCACCCGACCGCCTTCCTCAAGGGCGCGGGCCTGGGCCGGGAATGCGCGCTGATCACCGACGGGCGGTTCTCCGGCGGGACGTCCGGCCTGTCGGTCGGCCACATCTCCCCCGAGGCCGCCGCGGGCGGGGCGATCGCGCTCGTGGAGGACGGCGACGAGATCCTCATCGACGTGCACGAGGGCAGGCTCTCGGTGCTCGTGGACGACGAGCTGCTCGCCGAGCGGCGGGCGAAGATGGAGGCCGCGGAACGGCCGTGGCAGCCCGCCCGGCGGGAGCGGCCGCTCACCGGCGCGCTGCGCGCCTACGCCCGGA
>NZ_KI912244.1:33261-35288 GCF_000231035.2 Saccharomonospora iraqiensis subsp. paurometabolica YIM 90007
GCCGGGCGCCCGGGCACGGGCGACGCCCGGCGCACCCGTTCCGGGCGCACTCAGCGCAGCAACACCAGCACCGCCGCGGAGGAGCCCGCCGCGAGGGTCAGCGCGACGAGCCCGAACACGAGCGGTCGGTGCCGCCACGGGGTGTTCCTGTCCAGGGCGAGCCGCCCCGATCCGGTGAACAGCAGGGCGAACGCCGTCGCGGCGAGCACGAGTTCGTACTCGAACCCGCCCTGTCCCGCGAAGAATCCGGCACCCACCTTCACCGCGATCGCGTTCACCAGCACACCGAGGGCCGCGGCCGCGCCGAGCGGGGTGAACAGGCCGAGCACCAGCAGCACTCCCCCGCCGACCTCGGCCAGCGCCGTCACCCACGCGAGCAGGGTGGTCTGTCCGGTGTAGCCGAACGATTCGAGTCCGCGGGCGAACCCGTCCAGTCCGGGGCCGTCGAACAGGCCGAACTTCTGCAACCCGTGCGCGACGAGCGTCCCGCCGAGCACGAGACGGAGCACGAACAGGGCGAGATCGAGACCGCCGTGCCAGTACCCGGGCCCCGATCTGGACCGTGTCGTCGTCCCCGGCTCCGTCCCCGGCTCCGTCGCGGTTCCGGTCCCCGGCTCCGCCCGGCCTGCGTTCGTGTCCCCACCGGTGGCCGGTTCGCGTGCCGGGGAACCGCCGGGTTCGAACAGCGCGGAACCCGACAACGTCTGCGGCTGTTCGGTGCGGTCGTCGTGAGCACTCATGGGCGCGCAGCGTAGGACATTTTCGACCGTTCCGGGGACACAGCACGGCGCGTTCGGACAGAATGTCCCCGGCGACAGGCATCCCGGGTCCGCGACCCGGTGCCTTCTGGGGAAGATTCCTTTTCCGACGGGGGTGACGACGATCATGTCGACAGGTGCGGGCGGACACCGGGTGGAGACCGCCGAACTGCGCGGGTGTTCCGGGCTGGTGGCGCAGCAGGCGCGGCGGTTCAGCGAGATCGAGCGGCACGCCACCGACAAGGGCGGGGACACGAGCGGCTACACCGGACTGTTGGCGCTGCTCGCGCCGGCGGTGACCGGGGTGGTGGGGCTCTACGCCGACACGCTGCGGTTCGCGAACGAGAAGCTGACCGAGGTGGGGCAGAACCTGACGACCGCGGCCGACACCTACGACGCCCGCGACGAGGAGTCCCGCGCCCAGATGGACAAGCTCGACAGCGCCGTCGACTCCTCCGGCGACTTCCGCATCGGTGGCGCGGTCTGATGCCCGGCTACGCGGAGCTGGTGGACCCGACGGCGGAGCTGACGAAGGAACCCTCGTCGTCCGGCCCCTCGGTCGAGGAGGCCATCCAGGGAGCGGGTTTCCAGGTCCAGGCGGTGAACTGGGTCTGGGAGAAGGTCGTCGGCGAGGACCTCGTCTCGTCCATCATCACCCCGATCACGGGCGATTTCGAGGCGATCGGCAAGGCCGCGGCCGAGTGGAGCAACGTCAAGGACGCCCTGCAGGCGGTGCGCGGGAACCTCGCGGGCGGGCTGGAGGAACTGCGCCCGTCGTGGTCCGGCGCCGCCGCCGACCAGTTCGCCGATCTCGTCGGCACGCGGTGGGTGCTCGCGATCGAGGCGGACGCCCAGGTGGCCTCGGTCCTCGGCAAGGCGCTGATGAAGGTGGCCGAGGGCTCGAAGCGGGCCTGCGACAAGGCGCTGGAGCTGATCGAGCGGCTGGTCAACAAGCTGATCGAGGCCGCGGCGATGTTGCCGATCCCCGTGGTCGGCTGGGGCCGTGCGGTCAAGGTGGTCTGGGACGCCTACCAGATCTACACGGCCATCATGGAGCTGATCGAGGGCATCCAGGCGATGATCGAGGGCGCGCAGCAGGTCCTCGACGGGGTCTCCTCCGTGGGGACGGCGCTGTCGCAGCTGGGTGAGGCGGGCAGCCTGAACGACGTGCTGGACGCGGGCGGCACGGCGGCCGGCGCGGTCTCCGACATCCGGGACGGCGCCACGTCCGTGCGCGACGGCGCCACGCAGGCCTCGAGCGCGGCCACC
>NZ_KI912244.1:35388-46449 GCF_000231035.2 Saccharomonospora iraqiensis subsp. paurometabolica YIM 90007
GACCGCGGCGCGGGCCGCGACACGAGCACGCAGGGGAGCTCGGACGGCGCGACGGACGGCACCTCCGACCGGAGCGGCCGGAGCGGCCGGGGCCGCGGGAACCGTCTCCTGGACGACCACGGCGGGGAGGGGTCCGCCAGACCGGACAATCCCGCCGCCACCCGGACGCCGGTGGACAACCGGGTGTGCGAGAGCGACCCGGTCGACGTCGCCAGCGGTGAGGTCGTGCTCACCCAGACCGACGTCGACCTTCCCGGGGTGCTGCCCCTCGTGCTCCGCCGGACACACGTGTCGTCCTACCGCGCGGGCCGCTTCCACGGCCGCAGCTGGGCGTCCACCCTGGACCAACGGCTGGAGTCCGACCCCGACGGCGTGGTGCTCGTCACCGAGGACGGGATGCTGCTGGTCTACCCGCAGCCGGAGGACGGGGAGACGGTGTGGCCCGCGACCGGACCGCGGTGGCCGCTGCACGCCACGTCGACCGGCTGGGCCGTCACCCGACCGGAGACGGGGCGCACACTGCACTTCGCGGACGGGCGGGACGTCCGCCGGTTGAGCGCGATCAGCGACCGCAACGACAACCGGATCGAGATCGACCGGGACCCCACCGGCACGGTGACCGCCGTGCGGCACTCCGGCGGTCACCACGTCGAGGTGGACACCGACGGGGGACGGGTCACCGCGCTGCGGCTGCGCACCGGGACGGGCGACCCCGACACCGACCCGGCCCCGGACACCGACGGCTACGTCGACTCCGACGCCGACGCCGACACCGACACCGACGGTCCCGGCTCGGTCACCCTCGTCCGTTACCGCTACGACGACGCGGGCCGCCTGGTCGGGGTGGGCAACTCGTCCGGGCGCGAACTCACCTTCGCCTACGACGACGCCGAGCGGATGGTCGGCTGGGCCGACCGCAACGGCCACTGGTACCGCTACCTGTACGACGACGAGGGCCGGTGCGTGGCCAACCACGGGGCCGGTGGTTACCTCAACGGGACCTTCGCCTACGACGACACCGAACGGATCACCCGGTTCACCGACGCGCTCGGCAACACCACGGTGTACCGGTTCGACGAGCGGGGCAATGTGGTCGCCGAGACCGACCCGCTCGGGCACACCACGACGTCCGAATGGGACGACGCCGACCGGCTCGTGCGGCGCACCGATCCGCTGGGCCGCACCGTCACCCACGAGTACGACGGGGACGGCAACCGGGTCCGCACCACCCGCCCGGACGGCGGCGAGGCACGGGCGGAGTACAACGCGCAGGGCCTGCCCACCACGGTGGTCGATCCGGACGGCGCGTGCTGGCGGCAGGACTACGACGACCGCGGGAACCGGATCTCGGTGACCGACCCCACCGGGGCGGTGACCCGGTACGCCTACGACGAGCGGGGCGCCCTGACGTCCGTCACGGACGCGCTCGGACAGACCCGGCACGTCGAGTGCGCCCCCACCGGGCTCCCGGTCGCCGACACCGACCCGGCGGGGACGGTGGTGCGGTACGACCGCGACGACTTCGGCCGCGTCCTGCGGATCGTCGACGGGACGGGGGCGGTGACCCGGTTCGGCTGGACCACGGAAGGGCGCTGCGCGTGGCGCACCGGCCCGGACGGCAACAGCGAACGGTGGACCTACGACGCGGAGGGCAACCGCACCGCACACGTGGGCCCGACCGGGGCGACCACCCGGACCGGGTACACGGCCTTCGACCTCCCCGCGGTGCGCGTGAACCCGGACGGCAGCCGGACGACCTACGCCTACGACCCCGGGCTGCGCCTGACCGGCGTGACGGACGCGCTGGGCCGCACGTGGCGCTACGAGCGGGACGCGGCGGGCCGGGTCGTGCGCGAGGTCGACTTCGACGGCCGCGAACTGCGCTACACCTACGACCCGGCCGGACAACTCACGGCGCGGACCAACGGTGCGGGTGAGACGACCGAGTTCCGGTACGACGCGCTCGGCCGCGTCGTCGAACGACGCGCCGGGGACCGCGTCACCACCTTCCGGTACGACCCGGTGGGCCGGATCCTGTCCGCGACGAACCCGGACACCACCGTCGAGTACGAACGCGACGCCCGGGGCCGGGTAACCGCGGAGACCGTGGACGGGCGCACGGTCCGCTCCCGGTTCGACGCGCTGGGCAGGCGGGTGTCCCGGGTGACACCCACCGGTGCGGAGAGCACCTGGACCTACGACGCCCGGGATCTCCCGCGCACGCTGCGGATGTCCGGGCACACCGTCACGTTCGACCACGACCCCCGCGGACACGAGACCGAACGCCGGTTCGCCGACGGGGCGAGGATCGCCCAGCAGTGGGACAGCACCGGACGACTCGTCGAGCAGGAGGTCTCGGCCCCCGGGCGGGAAGCCGGCGCCCCGGCGCACCCGGACAGCGCGCACCGGCGTTCCTACCGCTACACCCCGGACGGGAACCCCGGGGTCGTCGTGGACAGCACCGAGGGCACCACCCGACTGGAACTGGACCCGGTGGGACGGGTCACCACCCTCGACGGCTACGGGCGGCGCGAGAGCTACACGTACGACCCCGCGGGCAACATCCGCACCGCCGGCTGGCGCAGCCAGGGCAGCGAGTTCGAGGACGAGCACGGCTACGACGGCAGCCGCCTCACCCGGACCGCAGGCCTGGGTTACGAGTACGACGGGCAGGGGCGCGTGGTGTCCCGGTGGCACCGCGGGGCCGGGAGCGCACCGCGGCGGTGGCGCTATCTGTGGAACGCCGAGGACCAGCTCACCGAGGTCACGACGCCGGACGGCACCCGCTGGCGGTACCGCTACGACGCGCTCGGACGGCGGATCGGCAAGCACCGCCTCTCCCCGGACGGGGCGGCCGTCACCGAGCGCACGGACTTCACCTGGGACGGGCTGTGGCTCACCGAGCAGGTCCACAACGGCACGGACGCGACCACGTGGGAGTGGCAGGCCCGACGGTTCCGCCCGCTGATCCAGTGCCACCGCCGCCGGTCCGCGCACGTGCCGCAGTGGTTCGACCACGCCCTCTACGCCGTGGTCACCGACCTCGTCGGGACACCGACCGAGCTGGTGGACGGTTCGGGGGCGGTCGCCTGGCGGGGGCGCACGACGCTGTGGGGGCGCAGCATCATCCGGCGCGCGGACACCGTGTCCACACCGTGGCGCTTCCCCGGCCAGTACCACGACGCCGAGACCGGGCTGCACTACAACTACTTCCGGTTCTACGACCCGGACGCCGGACGCTACGTCTCCCCGGACCCGCTCGGCCTGGCCCCCTCCCCGAATCACTACTCGTTCGTACCCAACCCGCTGCGCTGGCTGGACCCGCTCGGCCTGATGGGCTGCCAAGCCGACGCCACACCGGCCGTGGACGGCCGGGAGTCCGACCCGCGCGCGGTGGCCGGCCAGGGCCCCGCCGGCGGTGGCGGCGGACAGGAGGGGATGCTCGCGGCGAACGGGGGACACGCCGACGGCTGGGGTGCGGTGCTCAACCAGGGCGACGGAACCCCCACCGGGGGCACCGTCCCGCAACCCTCCGGTGGAGACCTCCATGCCCACCCCGGTGGGAGTCTGGACGGCACCGGCCCGGCCGGGCACTCCGACCCGGGTGCGGCCGGACAGGCGGGCGGACGCGACGCGGGCATCGGGATCCGCGGAGGCGGACGGTGACGTGCTCTCCGAGATCGGGAACCCGGTGGCCACGGCCCGCATGCGGTGGATCCCGGCGGAGGAAGGAGGACGTGCCTCAGGTCCACCGACCGCCGCGGTCTACGCCTCCACCACCACATTCCGGACGGGCGATCCGGTCGAACAGGACGCCGGGTGGCCCGCCACCGACCCCCGGACGACGAGTGTGCTGCTGCAGCGGGTCGAGCCCGAGCCGCACGAGGTGGAGCGGTCGAAGGTCGGGTTCCTCGCCCCGGAGCAGGCACGGCCGTACCTGCGGGAGGGGGCCGAACTGGTCGTCCTCGAAGGCCCGAAACCGGTCGCGGAAGCCGTCATCACCGAGGTTCTCCGCACCGGGGAGGACACCTGACCACGACCGAGAACACCGACACCGGAGGTCTTCGATGACCGTGCCCGATCCCTCGACGGACCCGCGGATCCAGGAGGCGATGGCCGACCTGGAACGGGCCGAACTCTCCCTCGACCGTGCCATCTCCGAGGCCGAGCAACTGCAGCAGACGATGCCGCCGGGCGGGCTGTCCCAGGAGGACATCGAGCAGATCGAGGAGCACGCCCGCGGCCGGAACGCGCCCGCGGAGCTGCGCGAGCTCCAGCAGCGCATCGACGACGGCGAGCTGTCCTGGAGCGACCTCGCCGCGGGCCGGTTCCTGGACGACCCGGGGGTGCGCGCGGCGCTGGAGGGCGGCGTCGAGGGCATGCGCCAGGCGCACACGATGCTCCAGGAGGGGCACGACCTCGACGAGATCATCGAGCCGGGCGCCCCGCCGGTCGCGATCGACCGGCCGCAGCCGGAACGGGGGAACGAGCGCGACGACGCCGCGGAGGGCCACGACCCGGACGACGACTTCGGCGGCGGGTCGATCCTGCGCTGATCCCGTCTCCCGGAAGCCCCGCCCGGCCGGAATCCGCGGCCGGGCGGGGCTTCCGGGTGTGCTCAGTACTCCCCGTGGACGAGGTTCTCCGGGAGTTCCCCCTGGACGTACCGGGCGATCTCGGTCGCCGCCACCGCGTACGACCGGCGGCGCGCACCGTGCACCGCGCCCGCCACGTGCGGGGTGACGAGCACGTTCGGCAGTGTCCACAACGGATGCTCCGGCGGCAGCGGCTCCGGGTCGGTGACGTCGAGCGCGGCACGCAGCCTGCCGGGCGTCACGTGCCGCAGCAGGGCCGCGGTGTCCACCACCGCTCCCCGCGAGGCGTTGACCAGCATCCCGCCGTCCGGGATCGCGGCGAGGAAGGTCTCGTCGACCATTCCGCGTGTGCGGGAGGTCAGCGGCACCAGCAGTACGACCACGTCGCTGTCCGGCAGCAGCGCGGGCAGCTCGTCCACCCCGTGGACGTCCCCACGGGCGGTGAGGCCGACCATGCGCACGCGGGTGTCGAACGGGTCGAGCCGGCGCGCGAGCTGCCGGCCCACATCGCCCGCGCCGACCACGAGCACCCGTTTGCCCTGCAGCGTGTCCGTGGTCCCGGGGGACCACTCGCCCCGGCGCCGGGCGGCGTCGAACCGACCCAGGTCCCGGCACAGGGACAGGACGGCCGCCATCACCCACTCGGCCGTGCTGGCGCCGTGTGCCCCCCGACAGGTGGACAGCAGCACCCCGGACGGCAGCACGTCCGCCCAGTCCTCGGCGCCCGCCGAGAGCAGCTGGATCAGCCGCAACCGGGGCATCCACCGCAGAGCGGGAGCCAACTGGGCGGCCCGCGCGCCCGGGATCAGCACCTCCGCCTCGGCCGCCGCGTCCGGCAACGGCCCGTCGTGCGCGTAGCGCACCGGGCACACGCCGTCGACCTCGGACAGGGCCCGGATCCCGTCGTCGTCCGGTACCAACACCGTGATCGTCACCCCTCCATCGTGCCGGACGCGCACGGCTCGCACCGCCCGCACCGCCCCGCTTACCGGAGGTTCACCTGCGTGCGCCTACGCTGGACGGCGTGCGCACGCGAGTTCGCGGGAGGCCGGGGCCGGTCGCGGCCGTGGCGTGCGGTGTCCTGCTGCTGGCCGGGTGCGCGGAGTTCGACGACTCCGCCGGGGAGCAGAGCTGGCGGCCCGCCCCGCAACTGACCCCCGAGGCGGGTCCGCAGCCCGACCTGCCCGAGGTCGACCGGCGCGAGATCCCGCAGGGTCCGGACACCTCCCGCGAGCCCGTCCCTCCCCCCGACGGGTGCACCGACTACGACAAGGCCGTCCTCGCCACCTGCCTGGACACGGTCTCCGCCGTGACGGCCCTGCCCACCGACGGGTCGACGATCACGGCGCTGGCCGGTGAGCGGCGCAGCGGCCGGGTCCTGCGGGTGGGCACCGACGGCGATCAGGAGGAGATCGCCACGCTGGACGTCACGGCCGGCGGGGACGGCGGGCTCACCGCCCTGACGCTGTCCCCCTCATACGCCGAGGACCGGCTGGTCTACGCCTACGTGACCACCGAGACCGACAACCGCGTCGTGCGCTTCGCCGAGGGCAGGCCCGCCAAGCCGGTGCTCACGGGGATCCCGAAGGGGGAATCCGGCAACGGTGGCGCGCTGCTCGCCACCGACGGGGACACCCTGCTCGTCGCCACCGGTGACGCGGGCGACCCGGCGGCGGCACGCGACGCGGGCTCGCTGGCGGGCAAGGTGCTCCGGATCGACACCTCGGGAGCTCCCGCGGAGGGCAATCCGACCCCGGACTCCCCCGTGTACGCGAGCGGGGTCCACTCCCCCGGCGGCCTGTGTGCCGACGAGGAGGGCTCCCGGACGTGGGTGACCGACCGAGGGCCGGGACGGGACGCCGTGTACCGGGTCGACGAGAGCGGCACCCTGTCCACCCCGGCGTGGACCTGGCCGGACCGGCCCGGGGTCACCGGCTGCGCGGACTGGGGCGACGTCCTCGTCGTGGCGATGGCCGACGCCGCGAACGTGCAGAACCTGCCGCTGAACCGGGACGGCTCGGTCGGTGGCGAGCCCCAGGTGACCATGGACGGCGAGCAGGGTCCGGACTACGGCCGGTACGGCAGTCTGGACACCGTCACCAGTGACGTCGCCGTCGCGGGGACCGCGAACAAGGACGGCGGGCAGCCGGTCTCCAGCGACGACCGCGTCGTGCTCATCGTGCGCCAGCCCGCCTCCGGCTCCGGACCGGACTGAGGCCGCGCCGACCCGCACCTCGCCGAGGTCCGGAACCGGTCCCACCTTTTCCGTGCGACGGTGTCGAATCGCGTCGGGCCCGTTCGTGGTGCCTGTGGGAGACCGGCACCGGGCCGGTCCCCCACCGGGAGATCACGAATGTCCGGCACCACCGGTGCCCCCGCGCATTCCCAGGAGGCCACCATGCAGCACTACCTGCTCGCCGTCCGGTTCGACGAGAGCGCGCCGCCGCTGTCCGGGGAGGAACTGCGGCAGCCGTACGCCCGGACGGACGCGGTCACCGCCGAGATGCGGTCCGCCGGTTCGTGGGTGTTCGTCGGCGGCCTGCGCGGCTCACACGCCACCACGGTCGTCCACCCCGGCGACGGCACCACCACGATGACCGACGGCCCGTTCGCCGGGCTCCGCCTGCTGTTCACCTGCTGCCATCCGGCGCTGTCCCCGCCCGCGCGCACCGAGATGACCCTGCTCGTCTGCCCCGTCGTCCTCGGACAGGGCACGCGGCTGTTCCCGGACACCGGCCCGGACACGGCACTCGACCCGGTGCAGACGCGGACCACCCCGGCAGGGGTGACGATCCAGATCCACCGGCCCACCGGCCGCCCGCGGTACACGACCGCCGCGCCGACCCCGGGCGGGTGACGCGGGTCGACGGCGCACGACGTTGACATTCGTCATCCCCGACCGGTGAGGCTCGCAACTACCGCCCACGCGCCCGCCTGGGACAGGCTCGTGCCATGGCAGCTCAGAACACGATCGTGACCGAACCACCGAACGCCGCCGTGGCCGAGCCGGTGCTCGCGATCGACGGATTGCGGCACGCCTACGGCGGCACCACCGCTCTGGACGGGGTCGATCTCCGGGTCGGGCCGGGCGAGTGCGTCGCACTGCTCGGCCCGAACGGGGCGGGCAAGACCACTCTGGTCGCCCTGACGGTCGGGTTGCTCGCGCCGCAGCGGGGCCGGGTGCTCGTCGCCGGTGCGGATCCCCGCGACGCCCGCACCCGCAGGAACCTCGGCGTGGTGCACCAGGAGCTCGGATTCCCGCCGACGCTGACGGTCCGCGAGCTGGTCATCGGCGCGGCGGTACGCGGCGGTGCCGGGCGCTCCGCCGCCGGTCCGGTGCTGGACGAGCTGGACCTGGGTGCGCTCGTCGGGCGCAGGGCCGTGCGGCTCTCCGGCGGGCAACGGCAACGGCTGCAACTGGCGATGGCGTTGGTGACCGATCCCGCCCTGCTCGTGCTGGACGAGCCGACAGCCGGGCTGGACGTCGGTGCCCGTCGCGCGTTCCGGCGGTCGCTGGTGCGGCGCCGGGAACGCGGCACCGGCGTGCTGATGACCACGCATCTGATCGAGGAGACCGCCGAGTTCGCCGACCGCGTCGTCGTACTCGACCACGGCCGGGTGCTGACCGACGAGGCGCCGGAGGCTCTGGTGTCCCGGCTGCCCGACCGGACGGTGCGCGTCCGGACCGCACTGGACACGGCCTGGGTGGCGACACTGCCCGGGGTCGTGACCGCCACCCGCGACGGTGCGCACGTGCGGATCGGCACCCGGACGCCCGAGGACCTGCTGCGGAGGCTGCTCGCCGCCGACGACGAACTGTCCGACCTCCGTGTCGAGGGCACAGGGCTGGAGGAGGCCGTCGTCGGCCTGACCGGAGGGGAGCCCGTGTCATGACCGTCCCCGAGGAACGCCGCCCGTCCCGCGGCGACGGGTGGATCCGGCACGCCCGGGTGTTCGGTGTGGAGGTCGCCGACGAGGTGCGCGGCATCGTCCGCGAACCGACCGCCCTGTTCTTCTCGATCCTGATGCCGGTCGGCTTCTTCGTGTTGTTCGTGGCCGTGTGGGGTGACCTGCCGTCCGGGAACGGCCCGACCGGGACCCGGATGCTCGCCACGTTCGGCACCTTCGGCGTGCTCGCCGTGACGCTGCTCAACCCCGGCATCGGCGTGGCCGAGGACCGTGAACGCGGCTGGCTGCGCGCGAAGCGGGTGTCGGCGGTGCCGGTCCCGCTCACCTTGACGGCCAAGGTCGCCGCCGCCGTCCCCTGCGCCTTCGGAGTGTTCGCCGCGATGGTGGTCACCGCCGGACTCACCGGGACGCTGGACGCCTCGCCCGCCGAGCTGCTGCGGATCGGGGCGGTCCTGCTGCTCGGTTCGTTGCCGTTCGCGCTGCTGGGCATGGCCGTGGGCTTCCGGGCGCGTGGCAACACCACCGCGGCGATCCTGAACGCGGTGCTGCTGCCGTCCGCGGTGCTGTCCGGGCTCTGGATGCCGTTGGAGATCCTGCCCGACTTCATGGCGGACATCGCCGTGTTCCTGCCGACCTACCACCTGGCCCGGCTCGCGCTGGCCCAACTCGGCGGGGTCGCCACCGCCACGCATCTCGTCGCGCTGTTCGGCACGACCGCCGTGGCGGCCGTCCTGGCCGCGGTGTCCTATCGTCGTGCCCGGACATGAGCGACGACGAGCCCGACGACGGGCCCACCGGGGGCACGGACGGAACCGCCACCGGGGGCCGCCGGTGGCGGCTCTCGTCCTGGCTGTACCTGGTGTACCTGGTCGTCCCGTTCCTCCAGCCGTTGTTCGACCCGACCGCGGGCGCGGCCGACTGGCTGCTGGCGGCGGGGGTGGTCACGGCCTTCCTCCCGCTCTACGTCGCGGCGGAGTTGCGTCCCGACCGGTTGCGGGTGTGCGTCGTGGCGACCACCGTGCTGGGGATCGCCACGACGCCGTTCAACACCGGCGCCTCGGTGCTGTTCGTCTACGCCGCGGCGTTCACGGCCCTGGTCGAGTCGCGGCGCACCACGCTGCGCGTGCTGGCCGGGCTCACCGCGTTGACCGGACTGTCCGGAGTGGTCTCGATGGTTCCGCTGCCGTGGCGGCTGCTGGGCATCGGACCGTCGGTCGTCTTCATCTGGATCATCGGCCTGGTCCAGTTGGACGACGCGCGACGCCGCCGGGACGCCGACGAGCTGCGGCTGCGCAACGCCCGCATCGAGCACCTCGCCACCGTGTCGGAACGGGAACGGCTCGCCCGCGACCTGCACGACCTGCTGGGCCACTCACTGACCGCGGTGGTGATGCGGGCACAGCTCGTGCGACACCTCACCGCGACCGACCCGGACCGGGCCCGCACCGAGGCGGCGGAGATCGAGAACACCGCCCGCGAGGCGCTCGCCGAGATCCGCGGCACGCTCGGCGGATGGCGGCGGGCCACCCTCGACGACGAACTGGAGGCGGGCCGGGCCACCCTGACGAGTCTGGGTGTGGAGCTGGTGGAGCGCAGATGTCCCGGACTGGTTCTGGTGGGCTCCACCGAACACGCGCTCGCCCTGGCGCTGCGCGAGGCGCTGACCAACGTCGCCCGGCACGCCGGTGCCCGTACCTGCCAGGTTGTGGTGGACACGGTGGACGGCGAACTGCGGCTGGTCATCGCCGACGACGGGGTCGGCGGCCGGAGCCCGGACGGGCACGGGCTCAGCGGGATCCGGGAACGGATCGGCGCGCTCGGCGGAACCGTGCACCGGGACGGCGGAGCGGGGACGACGGTGACGATCTCGGTACCGCTGGAGGTGGCGACGTGATCCGGGTGGTGCTGGCCGAGGATCAGGCGATGGTGCTCGGGGCGTTCGCCTCGCTGCTCGACCTGCAACCGGACGTGGAGGTGGTCGCCACCGCCGAGGACGGGGAATCCGCGCTGGCGGCCGTCGCCCGGCACCGGCCGGACGCGCTGCTGGCGGACATCGAGATGCCCGGCCGTAGTGGACTGGACCTCGCCGCGGACGTGCGGGAACGTGGGTTGCCCACCCGGGTGCTGATCGTGACGACGTTCGCGCGCAGCGGTTACCTGCGCCGGGCGATGGAGGCGGGGGTCGCCGGGTATCTGCTCAAGGACGCGCCGGTCGAGGACCTCGTCACCGCACTGCGGCGGGTGCACGCGGGCGAACGGGTCGTGGCCCCCGAACTGGCGGTCGCGGCCTGGGACGCACCGGATCCGCTGACCGACCGGGAGCGGGAACTGCTCCGCGAGGTCGCACGGGGCGCGGGCAACGCGGAGATCGCGGCGCGGCTGCACCTCGCGGAGGGGACCGTGCGCAACTACCTCTCGGCGGCGATGGCGAAACTGCACGCCCGCAACCGGACCGAGGCGGCGCGGATCGCCGGCGACCGCGGCTGGCTGTGAGCCCGTGCGGGACACGCCCGACCGGGTCGCCGGCTCCTCGCAACGGTCCGCGGACTCACCGACC
>NZ_KI912244.1:46549-47152 GCF_000231035.2 Saccharomonospora iraqiensis subsp. paurometabolica YIM 90007
CGGCGGCTGCGTGGGCACCAGGCCGAGCAGCAGGGTCACGCCCTCGTCCCACGCCTGCCCGATCTCGTCGAGCAGCACGGCGGGCGCCCCGTCGAGCAGGGTCGCGTCCAGCGACACCGCGTCCGCCCCCGCCCGGTGCAACAGCCCGATCGGGGGACGCCGTGCGCACGAATGCACGACCACCGGGGTGCCGGTGCGCTCCCGCGCGGAGGTGAACACCGCGGACAGCAGTTCCCGGGCGCGGGGCTCGGGCACGGAGTCCACGGTCCCGTAGCCGGAGGGGGTGGACAGCGACCCGGCGAGCACGTCGGGCAGCGCGGGCTCGTCGAACTGCACCAGCACCCGCGCACCGGTGCGCTCGGCCACGTCCGCCACGTGCGCGGCCAGCCCCTCGGTCAGTGACTCGGTGAGGTCGCGCAGGGCACCGTGGTCGGTCAGCACCCGGTGCCCGCGGGCGAGCTCGATCGCGGCGGCGAGCGTCCACGGCCCGGCGACCTGGGTCTTCACCAACGTGGGTGCGGTACCGCCCGCCGCCTCGGTCACCGCGTCCAGGTCCCAGCGCAGCAGGTCGACGGCGTGCCGGTGGGTGCGGCCCGGCCGGGC
>NZ_KI912244.1:47252-56289 GCF_000231035.2 Saccharomonospora iraqiensis subsp. paurometabolica YIM 90007
CGCGAGGCCGAGCCACTCGCGCCGGGACACCCGGCCGGGCGACCACCCGGCCGGGGAACGGCGTCGGTCGGCGGTACGGCCCCCCGCCACCGTCAGGCGCCCACCCGTTCCAGGATCAGCTCCCGGACGCGCTTCGCGTCGGCCTGACCCTGGGTCGCCTTCATCACCGCGCCGACGACCGCCCCGGCGGCCTGCACCTTGCCGCCACGGATCTTCTCGGCGACGTCCGGCTGCGCGGCGAGCGCCTCGTCCACGGCGGCCAGCAGCGCGGAGTCGTCCGAGACGACCTTCAGGCCGTGTTTGTCGACCACCTCGTCCGGGTCGCCCTCACCGTCGAGCACCCCCTGCACGACCTGGCGGGCGAGCTTGTTGGTGAGCTCCCCGGCGGAGACCAGCTCGATCACCCGGGCCACCTGGACCGGGGTGATCGGCAGGTCGGCCAGCTCCACCTGCCTGCTGTTGGCCTGCTGCGTGAGGTTCTGCACCCACCAGATGCGGGCCTCACCGGGGTCGGCGCCCGCCTCCACCGTGGCGGCGACGAGCTCGATCGCCCCGGTGTTGACGAGGTCGCGCAGTTCCTCGTCGGTGAGCTGCCACTCCTGCTGGATCCGCCTGCGCCGCTCCCACGGCAGTTCGGGCAGCGTGGTCCGCAGCTGCTCCACCCATTCCCGCGAAGGCGCGATCGGCACGAGGTCCGGCTCGGGGAAGTAGCGGTAGTCCTCGGCGGTCTCCTTGGTACGGCCCGCGGCGGTGGTGCCGTCGGCCTCCTGGAAGTGCCGCGTCTCCTGGGTGATGGTGCCGCCCGCGGCGAGCACGGCGGCCTGCCTGCCCATCTCGTGGCGGACGGCGCGCTCGACGCTGCGCAGCGAGTTGACGTTCTTCGTCTCGGTGCGGGTGCCGAACTCCGCCGACCCCTTCGGCGTCAGCGAGACGTTCGCGTCGCAGCGCAGCGAGCCCTGGTCCATCCGCACGTCGGAGACGTCCATCGCGCGCAGCAGGTCGCGCAGCGCCGTGACGTAGGCGCGGGCCACCTCGGGCGCGCGTTCGCCCATCCCGGTGACCGGCTTGGTGACGATCTCGATGAGCGGCACCCCGGCGCGGTTGTAGTCCAGCAGCGAGTGCTCCGCGCCGTGGATGCGGCCGGTCGCGCCGCCGACGTGCAGCGACTTGCCGGTGTCCTCCTCCATGTGCGCGCGCTCGATGCCGACCCGCACCACCTCGCCGTCGTCCAGCACCACGTCGAGGTGGCCGTCGAACGCGATCGGCTCGTCGTACTGCGAGGTCTGGAAGTTCTTCGGCATGTCCGGGTAGAAGTAGTTCTTCCGGGCGAACCGGCACCACTCGGCGATCTCGCAGTTCAGCGCGAGCCCGATCCGCACGGCCGACTCCACGGCGGTACCGTTGACCACCGGCAGCGCACCGGGCAGGCCCAGGCAGGTCGGGCACACGTGGGTGTTCGGCTCGCCGCCGAACTCGTTCGGGCACCCGCAGAACATCTTGGTGTTCGTGTTCAGCTCGACGTGCACCTCGAGCCCGAGCACCGGGTCGTACCGCTCGACGACCTCGGCGTAGTCCATGATCTCCGCGACCGCTGTCATCGTGAGGCCACTCCTTCAAGCTCCGGGATGCGGTCCAGCACCGGCCCGCGCGCCGTCTCGTAGGCCGCACCCACCCGGTAGAGGCGGTCGTCGGCCAGCGCGGGCGCCATGATCTGCAGCCCCACCGGCAGACCGTCGTCGTCCGAGAGCCCGCTGGGCACGCTCATCGCGGCGTTGCCCGCCAGGTTCGCCGGGATGGTGCACAGGTCCGCCAGGTACATCGCCATCGGGTCGTCCACCCGCTCGCCGATCCGGAAGGCGGTGGTCGGGGTCGTCGGCGACACCAGCACGTCCACCTGCTCGTACGCCGCGGCGAAGTCGCGGGCGATCAGCGTGCGCACCTTCTGCGCCGAGCCGTAGTAGGCGTCGTAGTAGCCCGAGGACAGCGCGTAGGTACCGAGCATGATGCGGCGCTTGACCTCGGCGCCGAACCCGGCCTCCCGGGACAGGGACATGACCTCCTCGGCGCCGTGCCCGCCGTCGTCGGCCACCCGCAGGCCGTACCGCATGGCGTCGAAGCGGGCCAGGTTGGAGGAGCACTCGCTGGGGGCGATCAGGTAGTACGCGGACAGGCCGTAGGTGAAGTGCGGGCAGGAGACCTCGACCACCTCGGCCCCGAGGGAGCGCAACCGGTCCACGGCCGCCTCGAAGGAGGACAGCACACCCGGCTGATAGCCCTCGCCGGACAGTTCCCGCACCACGCCGACGGTCAGGCCGGACAGGTCACCCTCGGCGCCCTCCCGCGCGGCGCGCACCACCGGCGGCACCGGCGTGTCCACCGAGGTCGAGTCGAGCGGGTCGTGTCCGCCGACGACCTCGTGCAGCAGCGCGGCGTCGAGCACGGTACGCGCACACGGTCCGGCCTGGTCCAGCGACGAGGAGAACGCCACCAGCCCGTACCGGGACACGCCGCCGTAGGTGGGCTTGACCCCCACCGTGCCGGTCACGGCGGCGGGCTGGCGGATCGACCCGCCGGTGTCGGTGCCGATGGCCAGCGGCGCCTCGAACGCCGCCAGCGAGGCCGACGAACCGCCACCGGAGCCGCCGGGGACGCGGTCGCGGTCCCACGGGTTGCGGGTGGGCCCGAACGCGGAGTTCTCCGTGGACGAGCCCATCGCGAACTCGTCCATGTTCGTCTTGCCCAGCACCGGCACCCCGGCCTCGCGCAGCCTGCGGGTCACCGTCGCGTCGTAGGGCGGCAGCCAGTTCTCCAGCGTCCGCGAGCCGCAGGTGGTGGGCAGGCCGCGCGTGGTGAGCACGTCCTTGAGCGCCAGCGGCACCCCGGCCAGCGGGGAGACCGGGGCGCTCCCGCCGTCGAGCGTGGTGTCCACGGCGCGGGCGGCGGCGAGCGCACCGTCGGAGTCGACGTGCAGGAAGGCGTGGACGTCGCCGTCCACCGCGGCGACCCGGTCCAGGTGCGCGCGGGTGACCTCCTCGGACGACACCTCGCGGGAGTGGATCTTCTCGGCCAGTTCGGCGGCCGTGAGCCTGGTCAGGTCGGTCACTGTTCCTCCCCCAGGATGCGCGGGACCCGGAACCGGCCCTCCTCCGCGGCGGGGGCCCCGGCCAGGGCCTCCTCCTGGCTCAGCCCGGGCCGCACCACGTCCGGACGGAACGTGTTGGTCAGTCCGACGGCGTGCGAGGTCGGCGGGATGTCGTCGGTCGCGACCTCGCCGACCTTCGCGACCGAGTCGAGGATCTGGTCGAGCTGGCCTGCGAACACGTCCAGTTCCTCGTCGGTGACGGCCAGCCTCGCCAGTCTGGCCAGGTGCGCGACCTCGTCGCGGGAAATGTTCGACACGCGGGCGACTCCGGGTGTTCTCGATTTCGTGGGCGCGGACACTCGCCGCGGGATTCTGGGCGATCCGGTCTTACCCAGGGCAGTCTATGGGCCTCGGCCCGGCCGGGTGGGGCCGGGTCACCACACCCGACCGCGCCTGTCCCCGGCACGGCCGGAGCTGTCACAATCGTCGGTCGGTGACCGGCGTGGGTGCTTGAATGAGGTGAGGACGCCGGCCGAGGGAAGGGGTCCACGTTGTCTTTCCTGATCCGGGTCCAGGTCCCGGACAGCCCCGGCAGCCTCGGCGCCGTGGCGAGTGCGCTGGGCACGGCCGGCGCCGACATCCTCAGCGTCGACATCGTCGAGCGGGGTAACGGACTCGCCGTCGACGACCTCGTGGTGGAGCTGCCCAACGGCAGGCTCCCGGACACGCTCATCACGGCCGCGGAGAGCGTCGACGGGGTCGAGGTCGACGCCGTGCGCCCGTACGCGGGGGTGCTCGACACGCACCGGGAGCTGGAGCTGGTCGAGGAGATCGCGGCCAGCCCCGGTTCGGGACTGGAACTGCTCGCCGAGGGGGTGCCCCGGATCGTGCGGGCCGGGTGGTCGTTGATCGTCCAGCACACCGGCGACGGCACCAGCCAGCTGTGCGCGTCCACGGCCGCGCCCCAGGCACCCCCCGAGGAGCTGCCGTGGCTGCCCCTGGAGCGGGCCACGGTGCTGGACGCGGACGCGGACTGGGTGCCGCCGATGTGGCGGGAGCTGGGCACCGAACTGGCGGCCACCCCGATCGGCAAACCCGGCCGCGCCCTGCTCGTCGGCAGGCCGGGCGGCCCGATGTTCCGCACCGCCGAGGTCGCCCGGTTGGCCCACCTCGCCGGCATCGTCGCGGTCGTGCTGAACGGCTGACCCCCCGGAGACCGTCCCGCCGCAGGCTACGGGCGGCCCCCGGGCGCCGGCGACGCGGCGTCAGCCCGGCTCGTCCGAATTGCCCTCCCACCCGACGCCACGTACGGCCTCGATCTCTTCCGGCGTGGCCGTGCGCGCGGCTCGCCGCAGTGCGAGGTCTACGGCTTCCCGTCTCGACCGGAGGTCGTAGCGTCGCATCACCGCGTGGACGAGCTCGTCATCGACCGTGACCCTGGTGCGGCCCATGCACGCGGAGTATGCACCCACACGATACCTGCATGCATCCCGGTCCCAGCGCACGCCGCGAGCGTCGTGGTGCCCTTCGGGGGCGTGGCCGTCGGGGCCGGTGCGGGTGAAGACCGCGTAATCTCGCCTCCGATGCCCCTGACGGACCCCGACGATCCCCGGATCGAGCGAGTGCAGGAGAAGCTGGCCGTGCCGGTGCTCTCCGCCGCGCTCGTGTCGGTCCCGGCGGTGTTCCTGACCACGGCGCCCGGGATCACCGGGGTGATCGGGGCCGTGCTGAACTGGATGTCGCTGTCGGTGCTGCTCGGTGAGTCGTTCGTGCTGCTGTGGGCCAGCGGCAGCGTGCGCACGTGGGTCCGGCGGTACCGGCTGCAACTGCTCGTGGTCGGCCTGACGATCCCCGCGGTGATCTTCGTGGTGGGGCCGGTGCAGATCCTGCGGCTGCTGCTCACCCTCGGCGCGTTCCGCATCCTCCGGGTGCGGCGCATCCTGGCCGCCGGCCAGGTGATCATCGAGAAGGCGGAGCTGTCCGCCCACCGGGGCCGGTGGGTGTTCGCCGGGGTCGTCCTGCTCGCCGGGGCGTTCGTCGCGATGGTGCTGTCCGACCCCGACTCCGGCACCCGGCGGGTGCTGACGTGGATCGTCGACCACCTCGGCGCGGGCGGCACGGCCGTGGCCGCCGTCGGGCTGGCCGCCGTCGGGCTGGCCGTCACCGTGCTGCTCCGCCGGGACACCACCGAACGCCGGTGACCCGCGCGCACCGGCTCACAGGTCGAGCGTGAACGCGAGCAGCAGGACCTCCTCGGCCACCGTACGGTCGAGCTCGGGCACGCGACGGAACCCGAGCCGTCCGTAGAGCCGGTGTGCGGTCGTCATGGAGGTCATGCTCGTCAGCACCACCCGGCCCGCGCCCAGCTCACGGCCCCGGTCGAGCGCGGCCCGGGTGAGCATCTCGCCGACACCGCGCCCGCGCCCTCCGGGGGCCACGGCGAGCATGCGGATCTCGACCTCACCCGGGCCGCACAGCTCGGCCATCACCGAGCCGGGCCCCACCAACGTCACCGTGCCCACCGGAACGTCCGCCTCGTCGACGGCCACGAACAGGTCGGCGTGTCCGGCCCGCCGCGCCGCGTCGCGCAGCTGCCCGGCGTACGAGGGGCCCGAGGCGTGGTCGAGGAAGCCGTCGGCCGCGTAGGCCGCGACCGTCAGCTCCCCCACGGCGCCGAACTCCGCGGGCCGGGCCCGCCGCACCACGAGGTCACTCATCCCGCCTCACGCCTCCTGCTGCTCGGCGACCTGCACGGCCGCGTCGGGTCCGCGGTCGAGCAACACGCGGAAGCCGTCCTCGTCGAGCACGGGCACCCCGAGCTGCACGGCCTTGTCGTGCTTGGACCCCGGTGTCTCGCCCACGACGACGAAGGCGGTCTTCTTCGACACCGACCCGGCGGCCTTCCCGCCCCGCGCCATGATCGCTTCCTTGGCCTCGTCCCGGGAGAAGGTCTCCAGGGAGCCGGTGACCACGATCGAGAGCCCCTCCAGGTTGCGCGGGATCGAGGCGTCCCGTTCGGCCTCCATCCGTACCCCGGCGCGACGCCACTTCTCCACGATCTCGCGATGCCAGTCCACGGCGAACCACTCCCGCACCGACCGGGCGATCGTGGGGCCGACCCCGTCGACCTCGGCGAGCGTGGCCTCGTCCGCGTCGTCGATGGCCTCCACCGTGCCGAACTCGCGCGCCAGTGCCTGCGCCGCCGTGGGGCCGACGTGCCGGATGGACAGCCCGACCAGGACCTTCCACAGCGGACGGTGCTTGGCCGCCTCCAGGTTGTCCAGCAACCGCTGCCCGTTGGCCGAGAGGTCCCCCGCCTTGGTGACGAACAACTCGGTCCACTTCAACTTCGCGGCGTCCAGGTCGAACACGTCCCCCTCGTCGACGATCACCCCGGAGGACAGCAACGCACCCGCCGCTTCCCAGCCCAGCATCTCGATGTCGAACGCCCCGCGCCCGGCCAGGTGGAACAGCCGCTCCCGCAGCTGCGCGGGGCACGACCGGGCGTTCGGGCAGCGGATGTCGACGTCGGCCTCCTTCTCGTGGGCCAGCCGGGTGCCGCACTCCGGACAGTGCGTGGGCATGACGAACTCGCGCTCGTCGCCGGTGCGCACGTCCACGACCGGGCCGAGCACCTCCGGGATCACGTCCCCCGCCTTACGGATGACCACCCGGTCGCCGATGAGCACGCCCTTGCGCCGGACCTCCTCGGCGTTGTGCAGGGTCGCCAGCTCCACGGTGGAGCCGGCGACCTTGACCGGCTCCATCACCGCGTACGGCGTGACCCGGCCGGTGCGGCCGACGTTGACCCCGATGTCCAGCAGGGTGGTGTTGGCCTCCTCCGGGGGGTACTTGTAGGCGATCGCCCACCGCGGTGCCCGCGCGGTCGTACCCAGCCTGCGCTGCTGTGCGACCTCGTCGACCTTGATGACCACACCGTCGAGCTCGAACTCGGCCTCCTGCCGGTGCTCGTTCCAGTAACGGATGTGGTCGACCAGCCCGTCCGCGGAGTCGATCACCGTGCTGTGCGCGGAGACCGGCAGACCCCACGCGGCGAGCGCGTCGTAGGCCTCCGACTGCCGCTGCGGGTCGAACCCGGAGCGTTTGCCGAGCCCGTGGCAGATCAACCGCAGCGGCCGGTCGCGCGTGATCTTGGGGTCCTTCTGCCGCAGCGACCCGGCCGCCGCGTTCCGCGGGTTCGCGAACGGCGACTTGCCGGCTTCGACCAGCCCGGAGTTCAGTTCGGCGAACTCGGCCACCCGGAAGTACACCTCGCCCCGGATCTCCACGAGCTCCGGGACCGGGAACCGGTCGTTCGCGGCCAGCCGCTCGGGGACGTCGCGCAGGGTGCGCACGTTCAGCGTCACGTCCTCGCCGGTGCGACCGTCGCCGCGGGTGAGCGCCCGGGTGAGGACACCGTTCTCGTAGAGCAGGTTCACCGCGAGCCCGTCGATCTTCAGTTCGCACAGGTAGCGGGTACCGCCGCCGACCTCCTTCTCGACCCGGTCGACCCAGGCCCGCAACTCCTCCGGGTCGAAGGCGTTGTCCAGGCTGAGCATCCGCTCCAGATGGTCGCCCGCGAGGAACTCGGTGGAGAACATGCCGCCGCCGACCTGCCGGGTCGGCGAGTCGGGCGAGACCAGGCCGGGGTGTTCGGCCTCGATCCGCTCCAGCTCGCGCATCATCCGGTCGAACTCCGCGTCGGAGATCGTGGGCCGGTCGAGCACGTAGTAGCGGAACTGGTGGCCACGGACCTCGTCGGCCAGCTCCCGGTGCCGTTGCCGGATCTCGGCGGGGACGTCGGCGATGTCCTCGGCCTCGGCGGCCGGGGACCCGGCGAGGCCGTCGCCGGTCACCGTCGTCGTTTCGGCATGCTCCGTCCCGGCGCGCTCGATCGCGGCGGTGTCGGTGCCGATGTCGGTGTCGGTGCCGATGTCGGTGCCGGTGGTGTCGGTGTGGTCGTGGCTGCTCACATCCGCACAGCCTAGTGCGCACCACCGACGGTGTCGGCGAGCTCCTCGACGAGCGCGCGGAGGCGGGTGAGGTCGACGGTGCCGTCGGGTTCGCCGAGTGCCGTCTCGACCCGGCGGAGGCGCTCCGCGGCGAGGCGCTCCCCCAGCGCGGCGTCCAGCGGCAGGAACGTCATCGCCCTGCGGGACGCCTCGTCGAGCTCGGCCAGCGCCGGGTGGTACACGGCGACGTCGACCACCCCCTCCGCGTCGTCCACCCGGGCCACGACCCGCACGTCGGCCAGCCCGACCCGCCGGCCGCCCACGTTCACGGTCACCTCCGCCGGGTCCGGGACCGGGGGCACCGAATCATGGTACTCCCACATCGCGTCGTCCGGGGGTGCGCCCGCGATCCAGGCGTCGGTGTAGGGCCGCAGCGCCGGGTCCTCCTGTCCGCTGAGCACCAGCGCGTAGATCGCGCGTCCACCCCGGTCGACGGAGAAGTGCAGGTCCGGATGCAGCCGGGCGACCGCGGAGGCCAGCAGGGTCTCCGCCTGCGACGGACAGCCGTTGCCGAGGGCGGCGCTCACGTCGGGCAGGACGTCGTGCCAGTACCGCCAGAACTCCGCGGCGGCCGCCGCCGGATCGTCCGGCACCGGCTGCCGGGGGAACGCCGTGCGCGGATCCGGCAGGTCGTCCGCCCCCGTCGTCGCCCCGGTGCCGGTGCCGTGCCGGTCGGCGGAACCACGCCGACCACCGTGCCGCGCCCGCAGCGCGCCCCCACGTCGGAACAACCCCATCCGGTGATCCTGTCAGCTCTCGGACGGGTCGGAGAACACTTTCCCCAGATCCGTGGCCAGGGTCAGGGCCCGGCGCGCCCACCCGGCGGTGGTCCCGGCCAGACCGCAGGTCGGGGTCGGCACCGCCCGCTCGGCCAGGATCGAGCGACGGAATCCGAGCCGGTCGGCGAGGTCGAACGCGGGCCTGGCCAGCTCCCGCGCCCCCG
>NZ_KI912244.1:56389-60513 GCF_000231035.2 Saccharomonospora iraqiensis subsp. paurometabolica YIM 90007
TGGCCGTGCTCGACGAGGACGAGCGGGTCAACCGCGCGGCCGCCCGGAACGCCGCGGACCTCGTGCTCACCCGCTGTGCACGGCGCCCGCTGCGCCCGCTCACGCACTGCAACACCGGCAGGCTGGCCACGGTGGCCTGGGGCACCGCCCTCGGCGCGATCCGTGACCTGCACGCGGACGGGTACGTCGAGCACGTCCTGGCCGACGAGACCCGGCCGCTGCTGCAGGGCTCCCGACTGACCGCGTGGGAGCTGGCCGAGGAGGGCATCCCGTACCGGGTACTGCCGGACGCGGCGGCGGCCGCGGCGATGGCCGGCGGACTGGTCGACTGCGTGCTCGTCGGCGCCGACCGCGTCGCCCGCAACGGCGACGTCGCCAACAAGATCGGCACCTACGGCCTGGCACTGGCCGCCGCGCGTCACGACATCCCGTTCGTCGTCGTCGCCACGGAGTCCACACTGGACCGTGGCCTGCCGGACGGGGACGGCATCGTCGTCGAACAACGCCCGGCCGCCGAGGTCACCACCGTCTCCGGGGTGCAGGTGGCCCCGGAGGGCGCCGAGGTGTTCAACCCGGCGTTCGACGTGACCCCGGCCGGGTTGATCACCGCCGTGGTGACCGAGAACGGCGTCGTGGCCCCGGGTCGGTAATTCGCTCGTGGAGCGGCCCGAGGCACCGTAGCGTGACCGGCGTGGACGATCCGCCGCTGCGCACGACACTCGCCCGACTCCGTCTCACCGGGGCCGCGGTGCACCGTTTCCCGGACGGCTCCCTGCCGGTGTACTCGGTCGGCGACCACCTCGTCCTGAAGTTCTACCCGGACGACGACCGGGACGAGGCCCGTACGGAGGCGGCGGTGCTGCGGTCGCTGACCGGCGCGCTGTCGGTTCCCACGCCGGAAATGGAGGAGACCGGCACGGCCGACGGATGGCACTACGTCCTCATGCGCCGACTGCGCGGGCGGAGCCTCGACGGGGTGTGGCCGACGCTGTCCCGGCCGGAGCGGGAACGGCTGACCGAATGTCTCGGCGCGGTGCTGGCCGAGCTGCACGCGGTCGACGACCCGGCCGTGGCGGAACTCGGCCCGGACGACTGGGCCACCTTCCTCCGGCGGCGCCGTGCGGCCGTCGTCGCCGCCCAAGGCGGGCTCGGGCTCGCGCGGCACTGGCTGGATCAGATCCCGGACTACCTCGACCGGGTGGGTCTCGGCACTCCCGCGCCGGTGCTGTTGCACACCGAGTTCCTGCCCGCGCACGTCCTCGTCCGGCACGACGGTAGGCGGTGGCTGCCGTCCGGCTTACTGGACTTCGAGCCGGCGAGAACGGGCGCCGCCGAGTACGACTTCGTCGCCGTGGGGACGTTCCTCACCCGCGGTGACCCGGTCCTGTTGCGACGGTTCCTGCGCGGTTACGGCATCGGGGACCACCCCGGCACCGGGTTCGCGCGCCGGTGCCTGGCGTACACACTCCTGCACCGCTACGCCAACCTCCCCGGGTACCTCGCCGCGCTGCCCGCGCCCGCCCGCCCGGAACTGACGGCGCTCGCGGACGCCTGGTTCGGCTGAGCCGACGATCGTTTCCGACCGCACCCGGGCGGTGTGCGCACCGTGCGAGGATGAGCCGATGCGGCAGATCGACACCGAGCGGAATCTGGCGAAGACGATCTTCGAGGAGCTGCGCAGCGGCATCGTCAGCGGCGAACTGGTGCCGGGAACCCTGTACTCGGTGCACGATCTCGCCGCACGGCTCGGAGTGTCCCGGACCCCGGTGCGCGAAGCCCTGATCCAGCTCTCCGAACGCGGGATGGTCCGTTTCGAGCGCAACCGGGGGGCCCGGGTGCTGCAGACCTCGCTGCACGATCTGGAGGAGGTCTTCGCCCTGCGGCTGCTGCTGGAGGTGCCGGCCACCTTCCGCGCCACCGGCAGGCGGGAGTCCGGCTGGGTGGCCGATTTGTCCGCACACCTGGCCGCGATGCGCGCGGCCGCGGACGAACACGACGAGGCCGCGTTCATGGCCGCCGACCGCCGCTTCCACCACACCATCAACGCGGCATCCGGCAACCTCCGCCTGGCCGACCACGTCGACTCGCTGCGCGACACGATCCTGCTCCGGAATACGTCCACGGTGAACCGGTCCCGGGGAATGCACGACATCCTCGCCGAGCACGCGCGGATCCACGAACTGGTCGAGGAGGGGCAGGCCCACGCCGCGGCCGAGGCGATGCGGGAGCACCTGCGGCACACCGCGCGGCTGCTGCTCGGGCAGGAGTCGTCCGAGACCGGCGACGCCGAGCCCCCGTTCTCGCTCGACTGGACCGCGTTCCCGGGCTGATCCGCGTCGACTCGCCGGTGTGGACCGGCGACTCGCGGGCATGAGGTGGCGACTCGCGGGCATGAGGTGGCGACTCGCGGGCACGGGGCGGCAACTCGCGGGGGTGAGACGGCGACTCGCGGGGGGGTCGGTGTGGTTGACGGGTGGTATGCCACATGCCACTCTCGCCGCACCGCCGTCGCGCGAGCCTGGACCGGGGAGAGGGCATGACCGAGTATCTGCACGAGACGGTGTTCACCTGGGGCGCCACGCCGCTGAAGTTCGGCGCGGGGGCGGTGGACGAGATCGGGGCCGACCTGGCCCGGCAGGGCCTGCGCCGGGTCCTGGTGATCACCGATCCCGGGGTGGCCGCGACCGGCGTCCCACGCCGGGTGGCCGACGCGGCCGAGGCCGCGGGGCTCACCGTGGAGATCTACGACGGCGTGCACGTCGAGCCGACCGACGTCAGCATCCGGGCGGCGGTGGAGTTCGCGGCGGAGTCGACCTGGGACGGCTTCGTCGGCGTGGGCGGCGGGTCGGCGCTGGACACGGCCAAGGCCGTGAACCTGCTGACCACCCACCCGGCCGACCTGTTCGACTACGTGAACCCGCCGATCGGGCACGGGAAGGCCCCGGACGGTCCGCTCAAGCCGCTGGTGGCGGTGCCCACCACGGCGGGCACCGGCTCGGAGACCACCCCGGTGTGCGTGCTCGACCTGCTCGACCTCGAGGTCAAGTCCGGCATCAGCCATCCGGCCCTGCGCCCGACGACCGCGGTGATCGACCCGCTGGTCACGCTGTCCGTGCCGCCGGAGGTGACCGCGGCCAGCGGCATGGACGTGCTCTGCCACGCACTCGAGTCCTACACCGCCCGGCCGTTCCACTCGTTCCCCCGGCACACCCCGGAGACCCGGGTCGCCTACAACGGTGCGAACCCGATCTCGGACACCTGGACCGAGAAGGCACTGCACCTGCTCGCCCGCTCGTTCCGCCGGGCGGTGCTCAGCGGCGGTGACCTCGACGCGCGCACCGACATGATGCTGGCCGCCACGTTCGCGGGAATGGGCTTCGGCAACGCGGGGGTGCACATCCCGCACGCCTGCGCCTACCCGATCGCGGGCCGGGTGCGGGAGTACCGCCCGCGCAACTACCCCGGTGCGGCGGCGCTGGTGCCGCACGGCGAGTCGGTGTCGCTGACCGCGCCCGCGGCGTTCCGGTTCACCTTTCCCACCGACCCGGACAAGCACGTGCACGCCGCCCGGATCCTGGACCCGGCCACGACGGAACGGCTGGCGGGCACCGACCCGGCCGAATGCCTCCCCGCCGCACTCACCGCGCTGATGCGCGACATCGGCATCCCGAACGGTCTGGCCGCCGTCGGGTTCGGCGAGGCCGACGTCGACTCCCTCGTGGACGGCACGATGCGGCAGCAGCGGCTACTGTCGGTGGCGCCGCGCGACGTCCCGGACGACCGGGTCGCGGCCATCCTGACCGACTCGATGCGGAACTGGTGAGGCGAGAACTGGTGACCATGCCACCCGAGCCGCCCACCGCGCCGACCACCCGGCCGGCCGGCGGGCCCGCCACCGACACCGCCGCCACCGACACCGCCGACGAGGCGGCCACCGGAGCACTGCTGCGGGATCTGCGCGCCGCGGTGACCGGCGAGGTGGAGGCCGGTGTCGCGGCGCGGGCCATGTTCAGCATGGACGCCTCGAACTACCGGCACGTGCCGCGCGCGGTCGTCTTTCCCCGCACCGCCGACGACGTGGCCGCCGCGCTGCGCACGTGCCGGGCGCACGGCGTGCCGGTCAC
>NZ_KI912244.1:60613-62347 GCF_000231035.2 Saccharomonospora iraqiensis subsp. paurometabolica YIM 90007
CGTGCCGGTGGGTGCGGCCCGGCCGGGCCGCGATCCGGTACCCGGAGGGCACGAGGTCGACGGCGAGGTCCACCAGCATCGCCGCCGTCCGGCCGATCGGGTCGGCGCCGGCACCGCGGTCGGGCAGTTCGGGCAGGTGTGCGAACCCGGGCAGCTCACCGAACACGATCGCGGCGGCCTCCCGCGCGTCGGTGCCCGGCATGGAGCCGATCCCGGTGGCCGCACCGGTTGGCCAGACTCGCTCACTCACGGCGTCGATTGTCCCCGCCGGAGCCGCCCGCCGTCCCGCCGGGGCACCGGTCCGTACCACCCGACCTAAGCGAACGCTCAGTGATGTCGGTCTCACCCGCGTCCCCCGGGTTCCGGGAACCTGGTCTGATCAGGGCATGGAACCGTGCGACGACGACGGCAGCCGGCACTGGGCCGAGCCCGGTCTCTACACCGTGGCACCCGGGGTGTACCGCATCCCGCTCCCCCTGCCGAACGACGCGCTGCGGGCCGTGAACGTCTACGCGGTCACCGACGGCGACAGCCTCACCCTGGTGGATTCCGGGTGGGCGCTGGACGAGGCGCGCGACCGGCTCGCGGCGGCGCTGGCGGGCCTCGGTGCCGGGCTGGGCGACATCGGACAGTTCCTGATCACCCACGTCCACCGCGATCACTACACGCTGGCGGTGGCGCTGCGCCGCGAGTCCGGCGCGTCGATCGCGCTCGGCCGCGGGGAGCGGGCGGCCCTGCGGGCCACCGCCGCCCCGGACGAGCACCCGATGGAGGACCAGATCGGATTGCTGCGGCGCGCGGGCGGAACCCCGGTGATCGACGCACTCGTCGCGCTGTTCGACGGGCGGCGGCCACCGACCGACCGGGACCTGTGGGAGCAGCCGGACGAGTGGCTGGACCCGGGCGGCCGGACGGTCCTGCCCGGCCGCACGCTTGACGTCGTGCACACCCCCGGCCACACCGCGGGCCACGTCGTGTTCGCCGACCACGCGGCGAACCTGCTGTTCTCCGGCGACCACGTGCTGCCGCACATCACCCCGTCGATCGGCTTCCACCCCGCCCCGGCGGAGCAGCCGCTGCGGGACTTCCTGGACTCGCTGCGGCTGCTCCGCTCCCTGCCGGACATGCGGATGCTGCCCGCGCACGGCCCGGTCACGCCGAGCGTGCACGCGCGGGTGGACGAGCTGCTCACCCACCACGACCACCGGCTCGACGAGATCGGCGGGACGGTGGCGCAGGGCAACACCACCGCGTACGAGGTGGCCCTGCGCCTGACCTGGACCCGCCGGGAACGCACGCTGGACGAGCTGGACCCGTTCAACCAGATGCTCGCCGTCCTGGAGACCCAGTCCCACCTGGACCTGCTGACCCTGCAGAACCGCCTCACCACCAAGGACGAGGACGACCTCCGCCACTACACCGTCCCCTGACCCGCGAGTCCCCACCCCAGCCCCGCGAGTCGACGCTCCGGACCCGCGAGTCGCCAGTCCAGGCACGCGAGTCGCCAGTCCAGGCACACGGGTCGGCGCTCCGGACCCGCGAGTCGACGGGACGGGCCCGGCTCAGGCCGTGGCGGCGATCTTCGCGCTGCCGAGCACCACGTCCCCGCCCTCGGTGTCCGGCCGGTACAGCACGACGACCTGGCCCGGGGCCACGCCCGTGAGCGGCTCCCGCAGGTGGATCGCGACGCCACCG
Source organism: Saccharomonospora iraqiensis subsp. paurometabolica YIM 90007 (assembly GCF_000231035.2). Taxonomy (GTDB): domain Bacteria; phylum Actinomycetota; class Actinomycetes; order Mycobacteriales; family Pseudonocardiaceae; genus Saccharomonospora; species Saccharomonospora paurometabolica. The sequence continues at coordinate 62,309 of NZ_KI912244.1, forward strand.
TCGACGCACTCGGCCACCGCCGGCGCCGTGCCGCCGTGC
>NZ_KI912244.1:62447-63221 GCF_000231035.2 Saccharomonospora iraqiensis subsp. paurometabolica YIM 90007
TCGGCGACGGCGTCGTGCTCGACCACAGCCGCCACCTGAACCGGGTGCTGGAGATCGACCCGGAACGGCGGACCGCGCGGGTGCAGCCCGGCGTCGTGCTGGACACGCTGCGCGCCGCCGCCGCCGAACACGGGCTCACCGTCGGCCCGGACCCCTCCACGCACAGCCGCTGCACGCTCGGCGGCATGATCGGCAACGACGCCTGCGGCTCACACTCGGTGGCCTGGGGCCGCACCGCCGACACCGTCGTCTCCCTCGACGTGGTCACCGGCGACGGCACCCGGATGACCGTCGGCCCGGGCGACGCCCTCACCGGCGACGACCCCGACCGGGTCGCCGACCTGCGGCGGACGCTGTCCACGCTCGCGCGGGACCATCTCGCCACCCTGCGCACCGCCTTCCCCGAGCTACCCCGGCGGGTCTCCGGCTACGCACTGGACGCGCTGCTGCCGGAGAACGGCTTCGACCTCCCCCGCGCCCTGGTGGGCACCGAGGGCACGTGTGTCCTGCTCACCGAGGCCACCGTCCGCCTGGTGCCCGCCCCGGCGGCCCGCTCCCTGGTCGTGGCCGGGTATCCGGACGACATCGCCGCCGCCGACGCCGTTCCGCACGTGCTGCCGCACAAGCCGCTCACCGCCGAGGGCATGGGCGCCGACCTGATCGACACGCTGCTGCGGCGCAGCCGCCGTCCGGCCGCGCTGGACGCCCTGCCGGACGGCCGCGGCTGGTTGTTCATCGAGGTCGGCGGCCACGACCGGGCCGAGGCGGTGGCCC
>NZ_KI912244.1:63321-81109 GCF_000231035.2 Saccharomonospora iraqiensis subsp. paurometabolica YIM 90007
CCGCGCGGAGGAGCTGGCCGCCACGCTCACCCGGGAGACCGGCGCGAGCACGGCCGTGGCCACCGACCCGGCGCAGGCCCGCCAACTGTGGTCGATCCGGGAGTCCGCGGCCGGGATCGCCACCCGCATGGCCGACGGGTCGGAGGCCTGGCCCGGGTGGGAGGACGCCGCGGTCCCGCCCGCGCGGCTCGGCGCCTACCTGCGCGACTTCCGCGCGCTGCTGGCCCGGCACGGGCTGCGCGGCATCCCGTACGGGCACTTCGGCGAGGGCTGTGTGCACGTGCGCATCGACTTCGACCTCGTGCACGAGGACGGGGTGCGGGTGTTCCGGGAGTTCCTGACCGAGGCGGCCGATCTCGTCGTGTCCCACGGCGGGTCGCTCTCCGGCGAGCACGGCGACGGGCAGGCCCGCGCGGAGCTGCTGGAGCGGATGTACCCGGCGTCGCTGCTGCGGCTGTTCGAGGCGTTCAAGGCGGCCTGGGACCCCGACGACCTGCTCAACCCGGGCAACCTCGTCCGCCCGCGTCCACTGGACGCCGACCTGCGGTTCTCCGGGCCCACCCGGGAACTCCCGATCACGCTGCGGTACCCGCACGACGGCGGCAGCCTCGCCACCGCCGCCCGGCGCTGCGTCGGGGTGGGCAAGTGCGTGGACACCACGAGCGGGGTGATGTGCCCGAGCTACATGGTCACCGGCCGGGAGGAACATTCCACGCGCGGGCGGGCGCGGCTGCTGCACGAGATGATGCGCGGCGAGACCGTGACCGACGGCTGGGACTCGGCCGAGGTCCGCGACGCGCTGGACCTGTGCCTGGCGTGCAAGGGGTGCCTGTCCGACTGTCCGGTCAACGTCGACATGGCCTCGTACAAGGCCGAATTCCTGCACCAGCACTACGCGGGCACGCTGCGGCCCGCCAGTCACTACTCGCTCGGCTTCCTGCCGCTGTGGGCGCGGCTCGCCTCGGCCGCGCCCGGGGTCGTGAACCGCGTGCTGCGCACGCCCGGCGTGTCCGGGGTGGTCAAACAGCTCGGGGGTATCGCCGCCGAGCGGGACCTGCCCGCGTTCGCCCGCACCACGTTCCGGCGCGCGTGGCGCCGGCGGCCCGCTCCCCCGTCGGGAGACGGCGACCGTCCGCGTGTGGTGCTGTGGCCGGACACGTTCACGAACCACTTCTCCCCGGAGATCGGCGCGGCGGCCACCCGGGTGCTGGAGCACGCCGGGTTCGACGTGGTGCTGCCGCGCGGGTCGGTGTGCTGCGGGCTGACCTGGATCTCCACGGGCCAGCTGGACATCGCGCGCCGGGTGCTGCGGCACAGCCTGGACGTGCTCGCCCCCGAACTCGCCGCGGGCACCCCGGTGGTCGGTCTCGAACCGAGCTGCCTGGCCGTGTTCCGGCACGACATCCACGACCTGCTGGACGTGCCGGAGATCGACGCGCGCACGCTCGGCGAGTTCCTCCAGCGCGAGGCGCCGGAGGCCGACTTCGGCACGCTCGGGGCGGAGGCGCTGACCCAGCAGCACTGCCACCAGCACGCCGTCATGGGCAACGCCGCCGAGGAGCGTCTGCTGCGCCGGGTCGGCGTGGACAACCGCACCCTCGACTCGGGCTGCTGCGGGCTGGCGGGCAACTTCGGTGTCGAACGCGGGCACCACGAGGTGTCGGTCGGTGCGGCCGAGCGCGTGCTGGTCCCCGAGGTGACCGCCGCGGACGAGGACACGCTGGTGCTGGCCGACGGGTTCAGCTGCCGCACCCAGATCGCCGACCTCACCGGCCGGGAGTCGCTGCACCTGGCCCAGGTCCTCGACCGGGCGATCACCGCGGGCACGTCCGGCTGAGCACCCGGCGCAGGCGATCCCGCTGACCGGAACACGGTTCTTGCGCGCGCGGGCGCCGACGACCACGGTGTGCGGCCATGAACACCCAGGACGTGGCGGCCCGGTTCCTGCAGGCCTACGAGACCGGGGAGCCGACGGCCCCGGTGATCGACGAGTATCCCGGGGCGACGGTGCTCGACGCCTACCGCATCCAGCAGGAACAGGTGCGGCACTGGACCGGCGCGGGCCAGCTCGTCAAGGGGCACAAGGTGGGGCTGTCCTCGCCCGCCATGCAGGAGCAGATGGGCGTGGACCAGCCGGACTACGGTCACCTGCTCAGCGACATGTTCCACCCGGAGCAGCAGCCGATCCCGGCGACGACCTACCTCCAGCCGCGCATCGAGCCGGAGGTGGCGTTCGTGCTCGGCAGGCCGTTGTCCGGACCGGGCGTGACCACGGCCGACGCCGTGCGGGCCGTCGAGTTCGTGCTGCCCGCGCTGGAGATCGTCGACTCCCGCGTCCGCGACTGGAAGATCTCGATCGTCGACACCATCGCGGACAACGCCTCCTCCGGCGGCGTGGTCCTGGGCAGCAGGCCGACCCCGTTGTCCGCGGTGGACCTGCGGACGGTGGGCTGCACCCTGCATCTGGGCGGCGAGCTCGTCGCCACCGGGGCGGGGGCGGCGGTGCTCGGCTCCCCGGTCAACGCCCTGGTGTGGCTGGCCAACACCCTGGGTCCGCTGGGGATCGGGCTGGAACCCGGGCACGTGGTGCTGCCCGGGTCGATGACCCGGGCGTTCCCGGTGACACCCGGCGACGCGGTGGTCGCGACCCTCTCCGAACTCGGTAGTGTGACCGCCCTGTTCGACGACGCACGCTGAGTGGGGCGGCTCCCGGAGAACCGACTCCTGTCGTGCCCCGGACGGATGAGATTCGGCACACAGCGCTGAGATATGCTGCGGCACGGGGTTGAATTATTGGCAAACGACCGGTAAAGACGCCGGTCGCCGCAGGAGCAAGGAGGCGCCCCGTGCCTCAGGAGAACAACGACACGGAGCACGGCGACAGTACCGACCATGATCTGAACCACCGGGAACGTGCGACGCTGCGCGCCGTGTCCCGGGGGGAAGCCGAGATCACCTGTAGTCGCGAGCCCGACCTCTTCGTCGACGGACTGGCCTGCTGCGACCAGGCCACCGCGGCCCGCCTCGCGCGAGCCGGTCTGATCGCACCCGCGCACACCGGAAGGCCGGGCCAGCGCGTCCCCGCCGTCCTCACCGACGCGGGAGAACGCGCACTCACCCCCTCGCTGGTGAGCCACTGACCGTGGTGCCGGGGCGCGGCGACCCGACGGCCGCCCGCGCCCCGGCACCACGGTCACCCCTCCGTCGACCACACCACCCGGCGAACACCGGCCCCGGCAGGCACCGCCCCGGAGCGACCGGGACCGGGGTTCGGCATCGGCGCCCACACGCTTGACGGGTGAACACCCGGGGTATCCGGCCGTGCATGCTGGGTATCCGACAGCTCGCGCGGCCAAGGGCGGTTCCGCTCGGTCTCGCCCTGTTCGCGGTGATGGCGGTCGGCGCACTGGTGTTCGCGAAATGGCTGCCGTACAGCGCGAAGACGGTGACGCTCGCCGCAGCGGCCTCGCCCCCGGCTCGGCGGTGTCGTTCTGGCTGGGAAACCCGGTGCTGAACCCGGCCGTGCTGGTGTTCCTGGCGCTGGTGGGTCCGTGGCAGTGGCCGCTGACCCGGTTGCTGGTCGGAGTCGCGCTCGTGTTCGGCGTGGGCCTGCTCGTCGCGCGGATGCTCCCGGGGGAGGCCCCGGGCGGCACGGCACCACCCGCGGTGGCCGCCGACCCGCGTCCGGCGCCACGCCGGCTCGCCACGGCCCTCGCCCGGTTCACGGTGCTGCTCGTCCCCGAGTACGCGGTGCTGGTGTTCGCCGTGGGCTCGCTGGGTGCACGGCTGCACCCGTTGGCGGCGGGCACCGAGGGTCACCTCGTGCCCGCTCTGCTGGTCGCCGCCGTACTGGGGCTGCTCGTGGTGATCCCCACCGGCGGGGAGATCCCGGTGCTGCTGGCGGCGACGGCCGCGGGACTGCCGCCCGCCGTCTCCGGAGTCCTGCTGATCACGCTGCCCGCCGTGAGTCTGCCGTCGATGCTGATGGTCGGCAGAGCCCTGACGTGGCGGGTCACCGGAATCGTCGCCGCCTGCGTCACCGGGGCCGGGCTGGCCGCCGGGGCGCTGCTGACGGCGCTGTCCGGCTGAGACACCCGCCCGGCCCCGGACCGCAGCGGTCGGCGACCGGCGGCCTCAGGACACCCGGAACGCCGGGATGCCGGTGACCGCGTTGCCGATCGACAGGGCGTGCATCTCCTCGGTGCCCTCGTAGGTCAGCACCGTCTCCAGGTTGGTCATGTGCCGCATCACCGGGTACTCCAGGGAGATGCCGTTGGCTCCCAGCATCGAACGCGCGGTGCGGGCCACGTCCAGCGCGGAGCGGACGTTGGCCAGCTTGCCGAAACTGACCTGGTTGTGGTGCAGGGTGCCCGCGTCCTTGAGCCGCCCCAGGTGCAGCGCCGTCAGCCCGGCGCGGTTGACCTCCACCACCAGATCGGCGAGTTTGCGTTGGGTGAGCTGATAGGCCGCCAGTGGTTCGCCGAACTGCTCACGCGTGGTCGTGTACTCCAGCGCGGCCTCGTAGCAGGTGCGCGCCGCGCCCACCGCGCCGAACAGGATGCCGTAGCGGGCCTCGTTCAGGCAGGACAGCGGCCCCCGCAGGCCGGTGACCTCGGGCAGCACCGCGTCGGCGGGCAGCCGGACGCCGTCGAGTACCAGCTCCGCCGTCAGCGACGCCCGCAGGGACAGCTTGCGGGTGACCTCGGTGGCGGTGAAGCCCGGGGTGTCGGTGGGGACGACGAACCCGCGTACGCCCTCGTCGGTCCGCGCCCACACCACGGCCACGTCGGCCACCGTGCCGTTGGTGATCCACATCTTGGTGCCGTCGAGGATCCAGTCGGAGCCGTCCCGACGGGCACGGGTACGCATGGACGCCGGGTCACTGCCCGCGTCCGGTTCGGTGAGCCCGAAGCAGCCCAGCGCCTCCCCGGTGGCCATCGCGGGCAGCCAGCGCTGCTTCTGCTCCTCGCTGCCCCACCGGTGGATCGCGAACATCGCCAGCGAGCCCTGCACGGAGACGAAGCTGCGCAGTCCCGAGTCCACGGCCTCCAGTTCGCGGCAGGCGACGCCGTAGGCGACGGCGGAGGTACCCGCACAGCCGTATCCGGTCAGGTGCATCCCCAGCACCCCCAACCGGCCGAAGTCCTTCGCCAGGTCGCGGGCGGGCAGGTTCCCCGTCTCGTACCAGTCCGCGATCCTCGGTTCCAGCTCCGCCCGCGCGAATTCCCGTACCGCGTCGCGGATGTCGCGTTCCTCGGCCGAGAGGCCGTCGTCGACGCCGAGAAAGTCTTTTGGATCCAACCGGGTGTCAGCCATGCGCAGACCCTACCCCGGAAGTGTGTCATCCGAGGTCATGCCGGTATGCTGGTGGGCAAGCAGGTTCGCGGGGCACCCGTCAATCCCGGCGTGGTGTTTCCCACTTGCAACATCGCACCTATCCCGAGAAGCGCGATTTCACACTATCGTCATAAGACCGGCGAACCCGGGAGTCATTCGCGCGCCGGAACGGTCGGCCCACCTGTCGGCCGTCCGTGGCAGCGCAGTGCTCAGCGCCGCACAACGCAGTGTGGTCACTCCGATGCGAGATCCGTCGCACCGTCGCAACGGCATCGACCTTTCCCGTACTGACCATCGCACCAACGGGCCACAGCGTTAGTCGACCGCACGAAGGCGTCGGTCCGGCGCCGGCCCGGTTGTGCCGAGCCATAGGAGGCGGCCAGCCGTGACCCGCCACGCACCGCACGAGCCCGTCGGCGGCTTGTACGACAGCGAGTACGAGCACGACGCCTGTGGCGTCGCCTTCGTCGCCGACCTCGCGGGCCGCAAGGACCACAGTATCGTCGCGAAGGCCCTCGTCGCCCTGCGCAACCTGGAACACCGCGGTGCCCGTGGCTCCGAACCCGAGACCGGGGACGGCGCAGGCATCCTGATCCAGGTCCCGGACGCATTCTACCGCGAGGTCGTGGACTTCGACCTGCCCGAGCCCGGCGCCTACGCCGTCGGCACCGCCTTCCTGCCCACCGACGAGCAGGCACGCGGCAAGGCAATGTCCACGATCGAGCGGATCGCGGCCGAGGAGGACATGCGTGTCCTCGGCTGGCGCGACCTCCCCGTGGACGGCGACCACGTCGGCCCCACCGCGGCGAGCACGATGCCGCACTTCACGCAGGTCTTCCTCACCCCGCACCGGGACGACGTCACCGGGCTGGCGCTGGAACGGGCCGCGTTCTGCGTGCGCAAGCGCACCGAGCACGCGCTCGCCGAGCAGCAGGTGTACTTCCCGAGCCTGTCCGCGCGCACGATCGTCTACAAGGGGATGCTCACCGAACCGCAGGTGGAGCGCTTCTTCCCGGACCTCACCGACGAGCGTGTGGTCAGTGCGATCGGCCTGGTGCACTCCCGGTTCTCCACGAACACGTTCCCGTCGTGGCCGCTGGCGCACCCCTACCGCTTCGTCGCGCACAACGGTGAGATCAACACGCTCAAGGGCAACCGCAACTGGATGAACGCCCGCGAGTCGCAGATGTCCACCGACCTCATCCCGGGCGAACTGCGCCGCCTCTACCCGATCGTCAGCCCGGACGCCAGCGACTCGGCGTCGTTCGACGAGGTGCTGGAGCTGCTGCACCTGGGCGGGCGGTCGCTGCCGCACGCGGTGCTGATGATGATCCCGGAGGCGTGGGAGAACCACTCGGAGATGGACCCCGCGCGCCGGGCGTTCTACGAGTTCCACTCCACGCTGATGGAGCCGTGGGACGGCCCCGCGCTGGTGTCGTTCACCGACGGCACGCAGATCGGCGCCGTGCTCGACCGCAACGGCCTGCGGCCCGCCCGGTACTGGGTGACCGAGGACGGGCTGGTGGTGCTGGCCAGCGAGGTCGGCGTGCTGGAGCTCGACCAGTCGTCGGTGGTGCGCAAGGGTCGCTTGGAGCCGGGCCGGATGTTCCTCGTGGACACCGCCGAGGGCCGCATCGTCGACGACGAGGAGATCAAGGGCGGGCTCGCCGCGGAGCACCCGTACGGCGACTGGCTCGACGAGGGCATGCTCCGGCTGGGCGAGCTGCCCCGCCGTGAGCGCGAGACGCCGTCGCACTCCTCGCTGGTTCGCAGGCAGCAGGCGTTCGGCTACACCGAGGAGGAACTCGGTGTGCTGCTCGAACCCATGGCCCGCTCCGGTGCGGAGCCGATCGGTTCGATGGGCAACGACTCCCCGCTGGCGCCGCTGACCAGCCGGTCCCGCTCGATCTTCGACTACTTCACCCAACTGTTCGCCCAGGTCACCAACCCGCCGTTGGACGCCATCCGCGAGGAGATGGTGACCGCGCTGGGCACCCAGGTCGGCTCGGAGCCGAACCTGCTCGACGCCGGACCCGGGCACTGCCGCAAGATCGTGCTGCCGTTCCCGGTGCTGGACAACGACGAGCTGGCCAAGCTCGTGCACGTCAACGACGACGGCGACCTGCCGGAGTTCCAGGCGCACACCGTGCACGGCACCTACCACGTCGCCGGGGGCGGCGAGGCGCTGCGGGCCCGCCTGGACGAGATCCGCGCCGAGGTCAGCGAGGCCATCGCGGGCGGCGCGCGGCTGATCGTGCTGTCCGACCGCGGGGTGGACGCCGACCACGCCGCGATCCCGTCGTTGCTGCTGACCGGCGCGGTGCACCACCACCTGGTGCGGGAGAAGAGCCGCACCCAGGTCGGTCTGGTGGTCGAGTCGGGCGACGCCCGCGAGGTGCACCACATCGCGCTGCTGATCGGCTACGGCGCGGCGGCGGTGAACCCGTACATGGCGATGGCCACCGTCGAGGAGATGGCCGGTCAGGGCAAGCTCGGCGACGTCACCCCGGGTCAGGCCACCCAAAATCTGATCAAGGCGCTGGGCAAGGGCGTGCGGAAGACGATGTCCAAGATGGGCGTGTCCACCGTGGCCTCCTACACCGGCGCCCAGATCTTCGAGGCGATCGGGCTGGGCTCCGAGGTCATCGACGCCTGCTTCGCCGGGACCACCTCCCGCCTCGGCGGGGTGGGCTTCGACCTGCTGGCGCACGAGGTCGCCGAGCGGCACCGCACGGCGTTCCCGGCCGACGGGGTGCAGGCCCACCACCGGGAGCTGGCCATCGGCGGCGACTACCAGTGGCGGCGCGAGGGCGAGCCGCACCTGTTCAACCCGCAGACGGTGTTCAAGCTGCAGCACTCCACCCGCAGCGGCCAGTACGACATCTTCAAGGAGTACACGCGGTCGGTCGACGACCAGTCCGAGCGGCTGATGACGCTGCGCGGGCTGTTCGACCTCAAGGAGGGCGTGCGGGAGCCGGTGCCGATCGAGGAGGTCGAGCCGGTCTCCGAGATCGTCAAGCGGTTCGCCACCGGCGCCATCTCCTACGGTTCCATCTCGCAGGAGATGCACGAGACGCTGGCCGTCGCGATGAACCGGCTGGGCGGCAAGTCCAACACCGGTGAGGGCGGCGAGGACCCCGAGCGACTCTACGACCCGGAGCGCCGCAGTGCGGTCAAGCAGGTCGCCAGTGGACGGTTCGGCGTCACCAGCGAGTACCTGGTGAACTCGGACGACATCCAGATCAAGATGGCGCAGGGCGCCAAGCCCGGTGAGGGCGGGCAGCTGCCCGGCGGCAAGGTGTACCCGTGGATCGCCAAGACCCGGCACTCCACCGCGGGTGTGGGGCTGATCTCGCCGCCGCCGCACCACGACATCTACTCGATCGAGGACCTGGCGCAGCTGATCCACGACCTGAAGAACGCCAACCCGGCCGCCCGCATCCACGTGAAGCTGGTGTCCGAGGTCGGGGTCGGCACGGTCGCGGCGGGCGTGTCCAAGGCGCACGCCGACGTGGTGCTCATCTCCGGGCACGACGGCGGCACCGGCGCCTCCCCGCTGTCGTCGATCAAGCACGCGGGCGGCCCGTGGGAGTTGGGCCTGGCCGAGACGCAGCAGACGCTGCTGGCCAACCGGCTGCGCGACCGGATCACCGTGCAGACCGACGGCCAGCTCAAGACCGGCCGGGACGTGATCGTGGCGGCGCTGCTGGGCGCCGAGGAGTTCGGCTTCGCCACCGCACCGCTGGTGGTGTCCGGCTGCATCATGATGCGGGTGTGCCACCTGGACACCTGCCCGGTCGGTGTGGCCACGCAGAACCCGGCGCTGCGCGAGAAGTTCAGCGGCAAGGCCGACTACGTGGTGAACTTCTTCGAGTTCATCGCCCAGGAGGTGCGCGAGTACCTGGCCGCGCTGGGCTTCCGCTCGATCGAGGAGGCCGTCGGGCACGCCGAGCTGCTGGACACCCGCAAGGCCGTGGACCACTGGAAGGCGTCCGGGCTGGACCTCGCGCCGATCTTCCACGTCCCCGAGCTGGAGCCGGGCACCCCGCGGCACCGGGTGGTCGAGCAGGACCACAGCCTGGACAAGGCGCTGGACAACACGCTCATCCAGCTCGCCGAGGGCGCGCTGGCCTCGGGCGACCGGGTGACGCTGGAACTGCCGGTGCGCAACGTCAACCGCACCGTCGGCACGATGCTCGGCGCGGAGCTGACGACGAAGTGGGGCGGCGAGGGCCTGCCCGACGACACGATCGACGTGACCTTCACCGGCACGGCGGGGCAGTCGTTCGGTGCCTTCGTCCCGCGGGGCATCACCCTGCGGCTGTCCGGCGACGCCAACGACTACGTCGGCAAGGGACTGTCCGGCGGCCGGATCGTGGTGCATCCGCCGAAGGACGCGCACTTCGCGGCCGAGAAGCACATCATCGCGGGCAACGTCATCGGCTACGGCGCCACGGGCGGGCAGATCTTCCTGCGCGGGCAGGTCGGTGAGCGGTTCTGCGTGCGCAACTCGGGCGCACTGGCCGTCGTCGAGGGCGTGGGCGACCACGGCTGCGAGTACATGACCGGCGGGCGCGTGGTGGTGCTCGGCCCCACCGGCCGCAACTTCGCGGCAGGCATGTCCGGCGGGGTGGCCTACGTGCTCGACCTCGACCCGAACCGGGTCAACGGCGAGATGGTCGACCTCGACCCGCTCGACGACGAGGACTCGGCGGTGCTGCGGGACGCCGTGGAGCGCCACCACGCCGAGACCGGCTCGGCCGTGGCGCACACGCTGCTCACCGACTGGGACGCCGCGCTGCCGCGGTTCGGCAAGGTCATGCCGAAGGACTTCAAGCGGGTACTCACGGCGCAGGCGGCGGCCGAGCGCGACGGCAGGGACGTCAACGAAGCGATCATGGAGGCGGCGCACGGATGACGCCGACCGCTCACCCGTGCGCGCCGGTCGGCCGCGGACACCCCGCGGACGGCCGTGGCGGCGCACGGGTGAGGTCGGCGTGGCCCCGTGACGGCCGAGCGGGTCCCGGCCCGCGCGAACAAGGAGACGGCTGATGGCTGACCCCAAGGGTTTTCTCACCACACCGCGGCAGACGCCGAAGTCGCGCCCGGTCGACGTGCGCATCAAGGACTGGCGTGAGGTCTACGAGGAGTTCGAGAACTCGAAGCTGACCAAGCAGGCGGGCCGCTGCATGGACTGCGGCATCCCGTTCTGCCACGAGGGCTGCCCGCTCGGTAACCTCATTCCCGAGTGGAACACGCTCACCTGGCGCGACGACTGGCGCGCGGCGATCGAGCGTCTGCACGCCACGAACAACTTCCCCGAGTTCACCGGCACCCTGTGCCCCGCGCCGTGCGAGACGGCGTGCGTGCTGGGCATCAACGACGACCCGGTGACCATCAAGCGGGTCGAGATCTCGATCATCGACCGTGCGTGGGAGGAAGGCTGGGTCACGCCGCAGCCGCCCGCCACGCGCACCGGGAAGAAGGTCGCCGTGGTCGGCTCCGGCCCGGCCGGGCTGGCCGCGGCCCAGCAGCTCACCCGCGCCGGGCACGACGTCGTCGTGCTGGAGCGGGCCGACGCGATCGGCGGGCTGCTGCGCTACGGCATCCCCGAGTTCAAGATGGAGAAGTTCCGGCTGGACCGCAGGCTCGACCAGATGCGGGCCGAGGGCACCGAGTTCCGCACCAACGTGAACGTGGGTGTGGACGTCACCGTCGATCAGCTGCGCGACGGGTACGACGCCGTGGTGCTCGCGGGCGGGGCGACGGCGTGGCGGGACCTGCCCACCACCGGCCGCGACACCCCGGGCGTGTACCAGGCGATGGAGTACCTGCCCTGGGCGAACCGGGTGGCCTCCGGTGAGCTGGCCGAGGCGCCGATCAGCGCGGCGGGCAAGGACGTCGTTGTCATCGGCGGCGGCGACACCGGCGCCGACTGTGTCGGCACCGCGCACCGGCAGGGCGCCCGCTCGGTGACCCAGCTGGAGATCATGCCGAAGCCGCCGGAGTCCCGCTCCGAGGCGCACCCGTGGCCGATGTACCCGATGATCTACCGGGTGTCCTCGGCGCACGAGGAGGGCGGCGAGCGGCTGTACTCGGTGAACACCCAGGAGTTCCTCGCCGACGACGAGGGCCACCTGCGGGCGCTGAAGCTGGTGGAGGTGCGCAACGAGGGCGGGAAGTTCGTCCCCGTGGAGGGCACCGAGCGGGAGATCCCGGCGCAGCTCACCCTGCTGGCGATGGGCTTCGTCGGCCCGCAGCAGGAGGGCCTGCTGGACGAGCTGGGCGTGGAGCTGGACCAGCGCGGCAACGTCGCCCGCGACTCCGCCTACCGCACCAGCGAGGACAACGTCTTCGTCGCCGGGGACATGGGCCGCGGCCAGTCGCTGATCGTGTGGGCCATCGCCGAGGGCCGCTCGGCCGCCGCGGGCGTCGACGCCTACCTCACCGACCGCGACGTCCTCCCCCGCCCCATCAACCCCACCGACCGCCCCATCTCCTGACGGCGGTCCTCACCCGGGTTGTGCCGTGAAGGCCCCCTTCGCTGCGCTGAGTGCAGTGAAGGGGGCCTTCACGGCGTCTGGTGCAGTGAAAGTGCCCCTCACGGGGTCGGGCGCAGGTAAAGTGCCCTTGACGCACCTTGAGTTCCACGGTCTGTTCCTCGTTTCCGGGGTGCTCGATATCCGTTGACCCCGAACGGCGGTGGACGACCGTGACGTGGACCGCGATCGACCTGGACGATGGCCTTGTCCGGCAGGCCGCGGACATCCTGGGCACCGGTGGAGAACCCGGCCGGACGGTTCACCAGGCACTGTGGCAAGTCGTGGACGAATGGCGCCGCAGCCAAGCTGTCGACAGCTTCCGGGCCCTGGACTTCGATCTGTGCCCGGAGACGCTGTCGGATGCGTGGCGATGAGCGATCGGGCGTCCGCACGAGCGAGCGCCCCGGTGCCCGGCCCCGCGTGGCGTGGTCGCTCGTGGCGGGGTTCGCTTTCGTGGCCGCGCTGGTCTCCCTGGAGGAGCGGGAACCCGAACCGGCGCCCCGCCCGGCCTCCGTAGCGGACGCGGAGGCCCTGCTGACGGAGGCGGTGCGGCTGGCGCGCGCCGACGACTACGACGGGCTGTGCCGCAGCATCGCCGACGGCGCAGGCATCTGCGGCGTGCTGCTCCGGGATGCGTGGCGAAAGAACCTGTTACCCGACGACTCGATGCCCGAGATCGTCTCGGTGACGCATCCGGCGGAAGGGACGGTCCGGCTGCACCTGCGCGGGACGTACAGGGATGGGACCTCCTACCGCACCCACTTCACCGTGCACCGGACGAGGGACACGGGACTGCCGCGCAGTGGCGCCCCGGTGTACTGGTTACCCATGGCAACCGGTTCGGCGGACGGCACGTGCGTCCGCGACGACGGCCACGTGCGGTGCGGGGGTCCGGCGACCGCACCGGTGGGCAGGCCGCCACGGTGACCGGGCACGACGAGGGGCCCGCTCCCCCACCCGTCGACCGGGAGGCCCCTGTTGTGCCCCCGGACAGTCCGGCGCTGCGCTACGAGGGCCGGTGGGACGTCCGCACGCACGCGGCCACCACGGTCACCAGCGGGGCGCGCGCGTTCCTGCGGTTCTCCGGCAGCGAGGTCACCGCCCGGTTCGACACCGCGGGCGTCGCGTACCCGCCGCAGGTCTACGCCGTGGTCGACGGCGTGTGGGGCCCGCCCATCATCGTGGACCGGGACCGGATCCGGCTGACTCCGGACGGGCTGCGCCCCGGTGCGCACGAGCTGATGCTCGCGGTGAAGGACGTCGACGAACGCGGCGAACGCTGGACGCCGCCATTGACCTCGGCCCTGCGCCTCACCGGTCTCGACCTGCCCACCGGGTCCGAGGTGCACGACGCCGCCCCGGTGCCCGGGACGCGGTTGACGTTCCTCGGTGACTCGATCACACAGGGCGTGAACATCCTCGGCACCGAGTCGGGCCCGGACGGCGCCGACGCCACGCGCGCCTACCCGTGGCTGGTGGCGGCGGCGTTCGACGCCGGTCTGGAACAGGTGGGCTTCGGCGGCCAGGGGCTGACCACCGGCGGCAGCGGCGGTGTCCCCCCGGCGGCGACGACGGTTGCCCACACCTACGCGGGCGTGCCCGCCGCGCCGTGGACGCCGCAGGTCGTGGTGCTCAACCAGGGCACCAACGACGACCTCGACGGTGCCGACGAATACGCCGTCGAGTCCGCGTACCGCGAGTACCTGCACCGGGTGCGCCACCGCTATCCGGCTGCTCTGATCCTCGCGATGGACCCCGTCGGCGTCGACGGCGCGGGCACCCGGGCGAGCGCAGCCATCCGCCGCGCCGTCGCGGCCTACGGCGATGCCCGCGTGGCCTACGTCCCCACCACCGACTGGACGACCCCGGACGACTTCACCGAAGGCCTGCACCCGAACGCCCGCGGCCACCGCGCCCTCGCCACCCACCTCACCGCCTGGATCGCCGCCCGCGCCGGCCTGCGCCCAGGTGTGCCGGGTGTGCCGTGAAGGACTCCTTCCCTGCGTCAGGCGCCGTGAAGGCCTCCTTCACGGCGCCTGACGCAGCGAAAGTGCCCCTCACGAACACCTCACCCGGGGTGAGGGCTGGCCGACCGGGCAGCGCCGAGGTAGCCTGAATCAAGAAGGTCGTTGTTGATTCAGGTGTCTGGAGGTGACTGCGGTGACGAGGGATACCGCCGCGTTGATCGAGCATGCCCGTGTCGCCGCGGGCCTCAGTCAGCGAGCGCTCGCGGAGGCGACCGGCATGTCGCAGTCCACGCTGTCGCGGATCGTTTCCGGGAGCCGGCCCGCGAAGATGCCGGAACTGGTGGCGATCGCGTGGGCGACAGGCCATACGGTCGCCCAACTCACCGGCACCGGCACGGTGGCGGACCGGGCACAATGCGCCGCCCGGGCCACCAACGACTCCGGAATGGAGGACATGCGTCAGGCCCTGCTGCACTTTCTAGAGCTGAACGACTACCTGGATGACCACGCCATCCCGGCCACGATCTGACGCGAGGGCAGACCAGTCGTGAAAGCGGAAAGCGACGGACGTAGGGCGGCCGAGCGGTTCCGTGCGGAACACACGCTCGGTGTGCAGCCGTTGGGCGACCTCGTGGCCCTCATCGAGCAGACCACGGGGATCGACGTGGCCGTACTCGACGCGGGCCCGGACGAACATGGCCTGACGATGCGCGACCGGAAGCACGGAACCGTGTTCATCGGCGTCGCGCGCACCCGGAAACCGATGCGGCAACGCAGCACACTCGCCCACGAACTTGGCCACGTGCTCTTCGAGGACTGGGCAGACCATGAGACCGGAAACTGGAGCCACAGAAGTCCCGCGGAGATCCGGGCCGACGCCTTCGCCCGCCACCTGCTGGTACCGACCGAAGGCTTGCGGGCCTTTCTCGGCGACCGGAAGCTCGGAACCCAATCAACGCTGTCCAATGTCGTGCAGCACTTCCTCGTCTCCCCGCAGATCGCCGGGATCGCGCTGCACCAGACGGGTTACCTCGACGACGCTGCGAAGCAGGAGTCGAGGGGACTGACGGCTCGAGGGTTGGCCGCCCGGTTCGGCTGGAGTGACCAGTACCGCGCCCTACAGGCCGACTCCGACCAGCGCAGAGCACCACAGCAGTTGCTCGCCCGCGCGATCAGGGGCTACGCGGAGGGGGTGCTGCCTGCGCAGGCCGTCGCCAATCTCCGGGGTGTTCCTCTGGAAGACGCACAGCGAGACCTGCGCGAAGCGGGCGTCTCACCCGCCGAACATCGCGTGGATTGGGCGGAACCCGCCGACCTCCCTGACATTCATGTGGATCTGGCGGCCTTGGATGAAGACTTGGACGCACCGACTGACGGCGACTTCCCCACCGCGGAGAGAGAGCCGTGAACCACCGGCCGATCATCGACGCCGGACCCGGCCTCAACTTCCTCTCCATCAACAGAGAACGACTGCTGATCAGCGTCCTGGGACCGCTCAGTACACCGGAGACGGTGCAGGAGGAGGTACTCCGCAAAGCACGGCAGGACGTGCGCTTCCGCGCTGCCGCCACCGTCTGGCACAAGCTCACGCCGCGCTGGATTCACATCCTCTCCGACGACCAGACACCGGAGCTGGCAACGGTCGTCCACCGGATCACCCGACAGCCGATGGCACAACGAATGGCTCACCCGGAGGACCTGGGCGAAATCATGGTCCTCGCACACGCCGTCGTCACCGCGGAGGCAGGAGAGTCGGTGCATGTTCTCATCGATGACGGGGCGGGAGCACGGGCAGCGGCCGCGGAGATCAACCGGCTGGATCGGCTCCGAGTCGATGGCCACACGGTGGGCTCAATCAAACTGGTCGACACACTCACGGTGCTGAAGCGGGCCGCAGGTGGCGAGCATGTTCCGGACAAAGCCGTTATGCGGGACATCTACAAGCGACTGCGCGACCTCGATGACGGTTTGCCACCACTTGAAGCGACCGATCTCCTGGCACCTCGTCATTGGTCCCGACACGGTTGAGAGAATTGAGGAGCCCCGAACCCAATCGCCCCGAAATGCCCCGGGCGAGGGTGCCGCGGTGCTAGGCTCCGTGCCCTATCCAGCGAAGGGGGTCACCGATGAGTGCTGTGGGCAGCGGAGAAGTCGACGGGAAGCATCTCGGCCGCGGTGTGTACACCATCGATCCCGACCGGTCGGCGATCTCGTTCCGAACCAGGGCGATCCTCGGACTCTTCGGCGTACGCGGCACCTTCGACGTCGACAGCGGCACGATCACGGTGGCGGATCCGGTGGAGCAGTCCACTGCGGAGGCCACGGTGTCGGCCGCGTCCTTCGCGAGCGGCATCGCCAAGCGCGATGAGCACGTTCGCTCGAAGGATTATCTCGATGCCGAACGGTATCCGCGCATCATGTTCGTCGGCGAGAGCGTCGAATTCTCCGGCGACCGCAGGACGCTCCATGGCCGGCTGACCGTCAAGGAGACCACCCAGCAGATCTCGCTGGACGTCTCCACGATCTCCGGTGATGAGCGCAACCTCACCGCCAGGGCCACCACGACGATCGACCGCTTCGCGTTCGGCATCCGGACGGCCCCGGGGATGACGGGGCGCACGCTGCACCTCGACCTGGACATCGTCGCCTCCCGCTGACCTCGATCCGCGGAACGACACACCTCCCGCCGTGCCACGCGGAACGACCCGCGGCGTTGACAGGGCGCGCGCTGGGGCCATACGGTCAGCGGGCTGTTCGACGGCGGTGTGGAAGCCGGTGGGAGTCCGGCGCGGTCGCGCCACTGTGTCCGGGGTGTGTCAGCCCCGGGAGTCAGACCCACCCGTCGTCGAGATCGTTCCGAGAGGGGCCGCGCAAGCCCGGAGGAGGTTTCGATGTCACAGGCGCATGTCGCCACCACCCCCACCCCGATCCGCGTTCCGGTGCGGGAGATCGTGCCGTGGGCGGTGTTCGTCGGTCTGCTGGCGCTGGCGGTGCTGTACTTCGTGAGCACCGAGGCCGGTGCGGTGGAACTGTTGGCCACCGACGGTCTGGTCCACGAGTTCCTGCACGATGGTCGGCACCTGCTGGCCTTCCCCTGCCACTGAGCGGGGCGGCCCATGATGAGGACCCTGCTGGTCCGCGGCATGCTCGCGGGCCTGATCGCCGGTGTGCTCGCGGCGGTGTTCGCCTATACCGTGGGCGAGCCGCACGTCGACGCCGCGATCGCACTGGAGGAGAGCGGCGGCCCGGCCGGACACACCCACAGCGGTGACCACGGCACCGGACACGCCGACGCCGCCGGGGACTCCGGCCACGCCCACGGCGAGGCCGCCCCGGTCAGCCGGGGCGTGCAGAGCACGATCGGTCTGGTCACCGGCACCGGCGCCTACGGCGTCGCGGTCGGTGGCCTGTTCGCGATCGTGTTCGCCCTGGTGCAGGGCCGGATCAGCACGCTGCGACCCCGGGTCTCGGCGGCGCTGCTCGCGGCGGGCGCGTTCGTCGTGGTGGTGGCCGTGCCGTTCGTCAAGTACCCGGCGAACCCGCCCGCCGTCGGGCAGCCGGGCACGATCGGCGACCGCACGTCCCTCTACTTCGGACTCGCCGCGCTGTCGCTGGCGTTCGCCGTCATCGCCGTGGTGGCCGGCTGGGTGCTGGCCGACCGGGTCGGCGCCTGGTACGGCGGGATGCTGGCCGCGGCCGGATACCTGGCGGCGGTGACAGCCATCGCGGCGCTGTTCCCCGCGCCGGACGAGGTCCCGGCGAGGTTCCCGGCGTCGCTGCTGTGGGAGTTCCGGCTGGGGTCACTGGGGGTCCAGCTGGTGCTGTGGACGGCGCTGGGCCTGGCCTTCGGCACACTCGCCGAGCGGGCCCTGCGTCCGGCCACACCCGGCGGCGCCGGTGACCCGGCCGGTCCGGCCGACACGCCGGTGGCCGTGGGTCAGC
>NZ_KI912244.1:81209-81526 GCF_000231035.2 Saccharomonospora iraqiensis subsp. paurometabolica YIM 90007
CGTTGCGGCACGAACGGCGGGTACGCGGGACTCGGTGGCGGCGCCTGGAGGCGGGTCGGCAGGCCTTGTTGGTGCTGGCCTACCTGCGCAAAGGCGAGACCTATGCAGACCTGGCGGCCGGGTTCGCGATCGGTGTCACCACGGTGTTCCGCTATATCCGCGAAGCCCTGGGCGTCTTGGCCGCCCGCGCGCTCGGACTCACCGAGGCGATCGCAGTCGCCGCGCGCAAGGCCTTCGTCATCCTCGACGGCACCCTGCTGCGCATCGACCGGGTCGGAATGGCCACGGGCCGGGACCGCCCGTACTACTCCGGAAAA
>NZ_KI912244.1:81626-84528 GCF_000231035.2 Saccharomonospora iraqiensis subsp. paurometabolica YIM 90007
CCGAACGCCGCACCCCGGTGCTGCTGGACGGCGTGTTCTCCTGCGCCGCCGCCCTCGTCGGCGCCGAACTCGCCCCGGACGCGCCCCGCTGGTGGCTGGCCGGGCACCGCTCCACCGAACCGTCCCAGGCCTTCGCGCTCAAGGCGCTGGGCCTGGAGCCGATCCTGGACCTCGGCCTGCGCCTCGGCGAAGGCAGCGGGGCCGTGCAGGCCGTACCGACCTTGCGCGCCGCGCAGGCCGTCATCGGCGAGATGGGCCTACTGGCGGATCTGGACCGGTAGGCTCCGCTCGGGCGTGTTGGGCTCATCCGGGCCCGGATGGCCCACACGGGGTGTCTCATCCCTGCGCCAACACCGCACCAGGACTTGCCGCCGCGCAGCGATCGAAGGGTCCCCATGCAACGACCGTCTCGGCGACTACTCTCCGGTTACACAGGGAGCGTTCTGGTCACCGCGGCTCTGGTGACCTGGTGGGTCGCCGAGGCGAGTGTGGAACCACCTCCGGACGAGGAGACCTCACCTCGCGGCATGATTTCCCGCCGGGGTTGCCGGGAGGGCATAAACGGGTGCGAGACACCCGCTCTCGCCCCGGAAACGCTGATGGTCATCGCGCTCACCGCCTTCATCGGCTGTGCACTGCTCGTGGCCGCCCTGGTCTCGAAATACAGGTGGGACCTGGCGCACCCGCCGGAGAACTGAGCGACACGCTCGGACTGTCCGAGATCGCTCATTACATCGTCCGTGCGACACGATTTCCCCAACGCACAGCCTTCCTCGTCCCGATCCGCAAACCGCCCACATCAACTGCACTCGACCACCGGCCACAACTGGATGAGCCACCCTTCGAAATCTGATTCGAAGTCATGATCGTACTCCTCGGGACGGTTACGAGTCACCCGGTGCACCCGCGCGAGCAATCGAGATGGACAGCGGACCAACGCTCGCCCCTCCGAGTGTGAAGCCGTCAATGATTGCAACCGAACTTCACTGCGGACATCACACGCGACCTCGCCGACGACGTCCCACGGCCCGTCGTCGGCCCCTACGTGGCCATCCCAAACTTCGACACGGACCCACGGATAATGATCCGTTCCAACACTGTGCAGAAGGATCCCGCCCGGCCCACCCGCCGCAACCCACGGGTGCCCCGACGGAACCGCTATCCGTGTAGCAAGCCTCTCCATACTTGTTTCCTGGAGAGTGAACTGTCCGTACTCCACGACTACCGCGTCCTCGAACGAGGATATCATACGCGACATGACATCACCTGCTTCCACGAAGCAGAATCATACCATTCACCTTCTTTCAGGCGAACCGTGCCTTGTCACGGCACGATTCGCACCCAGAACGGATCATTATCAAGAATTCGCGACGCCGTGAGCCATGAACCGTACACCCGCCCGGCTGTTTCGTTATGATCTCCGCTGATTGCACGAACAGCATAGTCGAACACCGAGTCACCGTCGATTCTAGCTGCGTTCTCATAGGTGGTGGCGAATGGGTATTCGTCGCACTGCCGAGCCACACCATCCGGCCCCTGCGTGTACCTTGGTCCGTAGTAGGAGCGACAGGTCTTTTTTTATCCTACGTCGAGACGCCTTTATGTCATTCTCAACATCGTACCCACGGTAGAGCCGGTGCAGCGGCTCTTCTCCGGGTGCTCCTGGAACTACTTTCCCCGCAATCCCCGGATTCGTTCGCCTGATATCTTTTTGAGCGTCTCGGATGAAAAGAGCAGACTCCGACAAGTTCGGATCCGAAGCGCTAAACTCCAACACTGGTTTGCAGTGCTCATGCACCGGAACGGCGTCGAGGGTGGCCACGGCCGTACGTCCCCCGATGAGAGAATGCCTGCCTCGTGGAGACCGAACAGCGCGTCCTACCGACCGACCGCCTGACGCTGGAACCGTTGCGGGCGGAGCACGCCGAACCCCTCGTGGACCTCTTCGCCGAACCGGAGCTGAGCCGCTACTACCCGGGCGACCTCACCCGGCGTGAGAACGCCGAGGCGATGGTGCGGCAGCGGCTGGCCTACTCCGGCCCGCCGGAGCTGGGCCACTGGGCGTTCGTGCGGGACGGCGCGGTGATCGGGCTCGGGCACCTGCGGCCGTCGTGGGAGCTGCCGGGCGAACTGCCCGAGATCGGCTGGTACCTCGCCCGCGCGCACGGCGGCCGGGGGCTGGCCACCGAGGCCGCCCGCGCCCTGCTCCGGTACGGCCTGGGCGAGCTGGCGCTGGACTCGGTGTGGGCACTGGTGCACACCGACAACACACCGAGCCTGCGGCTGGCACAACGGCTGGGTTTCCTGCGCGTCGGCAGCGGCGTGCACTACGGCGACATGTGGCACCACGTGCACGTCGCCCTGCCCGGCCGGACACCCGGGCCACCCGGGACCGAGGGGACCTCGGCCCTCTGAACCGGGGCCGGAGCGCCCTGGCCGGGCGTGGCGGCGCGTGGTCCGCTGAGATCGGCAACCGCAGCCGCGCACGGGAGGGACAGCATGGCCCGCATCGAGGGAGCGATCACCATCGCGTGCCCCGTGGAGACCGTGTTCGACTACGTCGCCGACCAGACACACGAACCGCGCTACAACCCGATCATGGTGCGCGTCGAGAAGCTCACCGCCGGGGACATCGGCCCGGGGACCCGGTTCCGGTCGGTGGCGCGCTCGGCGGGACACACCGCGGAGATGGTCACCGAGTACACCGACGTCAATCGGCCGCGGCTACTGGCCTCCACCACGACGATGAGACAGGCCCACATCACCTACACACTGAACGTTTTCCACTTGGCGTGGTAGAGCCTCAGCGCTGGTGGGGCTGGGTGTGGACAGAGGAGAAGCTCCTGGTAGACGAGTGATTGTCTAGATCAACTCTGTGGCTACCAGGAGCTTCGAGGTGCTT
>NZ_KI912244.1:84628-84868 GCF_000231035.2 Saccharomonospora iraqiensis subsp. paurometabolica YIM 90007
GTTATGATCTCCGCTGATTGCACGAACAGCATAGTCGAACACCGAGTCACCGTCGATTCTAGCTGCGTTCTCATAGGTGGTGGCGAATGGGTATTCGTCGCACTGCCGAGCCACACCATCCGGCCCCTGCGTGTACCTTGGTCCGTAGTAGGAGCGACAGGTCTTTTTATCCTACGTCGAGACGCCTTTATGTCATTCTCAACATCGTACCCACGGTAGAGCCGGTGCAGCGGCTCTTCT
>NZ_KI912244.1:84968-85053 GCF_000231035.2 Saccharomonospora iraqiensis subsp. paurometabolica YIM 90007
GGGTGCGGGCGCTGGACATCGCCGTGGACGGCGACCTGGCCGACGTGACCGCCGAGGTGGGTGCGCACAAGATCCGCCGCGGCTC
>NZ_KI912244.1:85153-88960 GCF_000231035.2 Saccharomonospora iraqiensis subsp. paurometabolica YIM 90007
GCGCGCGACCTCGCCCGCGCCGAGGCCGCCCACATCGCCGACGCCGGGGGCGATCCGTGGCTGGGCCTGTTGCGCCGCGTGCTGCGCGGGCTCCGCGCGTTGTGACACCCGGTCCCGAACCACCCGACCACCGTTCCGACCGACGAGGTACCACCATGACCGACACCGCGACCGCGACCGCGCCTGCGCTGCCCGCGCTCGACGACCTCGACGCCGTGCTGATGCGGCTGCGCCGCGCCGTCGACGGGGAGACCGAACCGCTCTACCGGCACAAGGACGCGGGCAACGCCGAGGTGCTGCCGCTGCTGCGCCGCATCGGCCTGCTCGTGCTCGAACTCGGCTTCACCGTGGCCGAGGAAGGCGGTATCGACGGCACCGACGTCGAACGCGCCGTCGCCCACGCCTACGGCCTGCCGACGCCGCCGTAGCGCCGAACTGCCTAGCTGGCACGACATGGCATCACTTTGAGACATAGCGGCTTGCACAAGGTGCCACATATGTGCCAACGTGGTGCCATGGATCTGAACGTGCACGTGAGCGGCCTGGGCCGGGAGTTCGCCGCGCTCGCCGAAGCCGGCGGGGACGACGCGCGGGAACTGGCGGAGCGCCTGGCCGGGCCGCTCGAATCGGCGATCCGGATGACGCTGCTGGACGTGCTCTCGTCCGCCGCCGACGAGATCACCCGGGAGCTGGCCCCGGGGTCGGTGGAACTGCGCCTGCGCGGGCGCGATCCGGAGTTCGTCGTCACCACACCGCCCGCCGAACCGGAGGACGAGGTGGCGGAAGGCGGCACGGAGGCGACCTCCGGCACCGTTCCCCCGATCACGGAGGACGGCCCCGCGACGCGGATCAACGTGCGACTTCCGGAACAACTCAAGGCGGCGATCGAGGAGGCCGCCGCACAGGAGGGACGCTCGGTCAACGCCTGGCTGGTGCGCGCGGCGGCCGCCGCCCTGCAGGGCCCCGGACAGGGCGGACGCACCGAGCCGAGCAGCTCCGGGAAACGGTCCTCGCAACGCTTCACCGGCTGGCTGCGCTGACCACACCGCAGCCTCACACACATCCCTGACCAGCGGGGATGCGCAACCCACCAGTACTGAGGGGTCGACTATGCCCACTTTCGACACACCCGAACCGATCTCGGTCGAGCTGGAGTTGGGCGCGACCGGGCGCGTGCGGTTCCTCGCCACCGACCGGACCGACACCGAGGTCGACGTGCGCCCGAGCGACGCGTCCGACACCTCCGATGTGCAGGCGGCCGAGCAGGTCCGCGTCGAGTACACGACCGGGACCCTGCGGATCAGGGGGCCGAAGGCGCGTCCCTTCGACTTCTCCCGCAAGACCAGGTCGGTCGACGTCACCGTCGGGCTGCCCGTTGATTCACGGATCTCCGGCACGGTGCAGCTGGGCAACCTCCACGGTTCCGGCCGGCTCGGGCAGGTCCGGTTCAAGACCGGCACCGGGGACATCCACGTCGAACACACCGGTCCGCTCCGGCTCAACACGGCGACCGGGCACGTGACCGTGGACCACGCCACCGGTGACACGGAGATCCACACGGCGTCCGGCAAGGTGAGCCTCGGCCGCATCGAGGGGACCGCGGTCGTCAAGGACTCCAGCGGCGACGTCGAGATCGATTCGGTCACCGGCGACGCGCGGATCCGCTCGGCCGGCGGCGACATCTCCGTCGATCGGGTGGGTGCGGGCATCGACGCGAAGACCGCCAGCGGCACCATCCGGCTGGGCGAGGTGGCCCGGGGTTCGGTCGCCCTCTCCACCGCCATGGGCGCACTGGAGCTCGGCGTCGCCGAAGGCACGACCGCCTGGGTCGACGCAGGCACCAGCTTCGGTCAGGTGCACAACCTGCTCGACAGTGCCCCGCGCCCGGAGGAGTCCACCGAGGTCGTCGACGTGCGGGCCCGCACTTCGTACGGCGACATCACGATCCGCCGCCGCTGACGAATCCACTCCAAGGGGGAAAGCATGGCCACCATCCGACCGGCCGTCGCGACGACCGGGTTGCGCAAATCCTTCGGCGACCACGTCGTACTCGACGGCCTCGACCTGACGATCCCGGCGGGGACGGTTCTCGCACTGCTCGGCGCGAACGGCGCGGGCAAGACCACCACGGTGAAGATCCTGTCCACCCTGCTCGACCCGGACGGCGGCAGTGCCCGGGTCGGCGGCCACGACCTCGCCACCGAGCCCGACGGGGTGCGCGCGGCGATCGGTGTCACCGGCCAGTTCTCGGCGGTGGACAGTCTGCTCACCGGCGAGGAGAACCTGCTGCTGATGGCGGATCTGCACCACCTGCCCCGGCGCGCCGGCCGAGAGCGCGCCGCCCGACTCCTCGACCGGTTCGACCTGGTCGAAGCGGCCCGGAGACCGGCCTCGACGTACTCCGGAGGCATGCTGCGGCGCCTCGACCTCGCGATGACCCTCGTCGGTGACCCGCGGGTGATCTTTCTCGACGAACCGACCACCGGACTCGACCCGCGCGGCCGCAGGGGCATGTGGCGGATCATCCGGGAGTTGGTGACCGACGGGGTGACTCTCCTGCTGACCACGCAGTACCTGGAGGAAGCCGACCAGTTGGCGGACCGGATCGCGGTGCTCGAGCACGGCAGGCTGATCGCCGAGGGGATCCCGGACGAGCTGAAGCGTCGCATCCCCGGCGGACACGTCCGCCTGCGGTTCGCCGACCTCGGTGAACTCGACGCGGCCGAGCGGGTGCTCGACCGGGCCGCACGGGACGACGACGCGCTCACGCTGCGGGTGCCGGCCGACGGCAGCCTCCGGTCGCTGCGGTCCCTGCTGGACCGGCTCGACGAGCAGGCCGTCGAGGTCGACGAGGTGTCCGTACACACCCCCGACCTCGACGACGTCTTCCTCGCCCTCACCGGTGAGGGTGGCAACAGAAAGGTGACCACGCGATGAGCACCTCCGGTTTCCGGTCGCACCCGGTGCGCGACTCGATGACGATGCTGCGCCGCAACCTCAGGCACATGCTGCGGTACCCGTCGATGACGCTGACACTCGTCGGGATGCCGGTCGTGTTCCTGCTGCTGTTCGTGTACGTCTTCGGCGGCACGCTGGGCGCCGGGCTCGACGGGATGGTCGGCGGGCACGCCGGATACGTGAACTACGTGGCGCCCGCGATCCTGCTGATGACCGTGGCGGCCACCGTGCAGGGCACCGCGATCTCGGTCGCCATGGATATGACCACGGGCCTCATCGCCCGGTTCCGCACCATGAACATCGCCCGCAGCTCGGTGCTGACCGGGCACGTTCTCGGCAGTGTGTTCCAGACGGTGCTCAGCCTGGTGATCGTGACGGGTGTGGCGCTGCTCGTCGGCTTCCGGCCCGTTGCCGGCCCGGGCGCGTGGCTGGCCGTGGTGGGCCTGCTTTTGGCAGTCACCTTCGCGCTCGTCTGGTTGTGCGTGGCGCTCGGGCAGGTGAGTTCCAGCGTCGAGACCGCGAGCAACCTGCCCATGCCGTTGATCCTGCTGCCCTTTCTCGGAAGCGGGTTCGTCCCCACCGACTCGATGCCGGCCGGGTTGCGCTGGTTCGCCGAGTACCAGCCGTTCACCCCCGTCATCGAGACGCTGCGCGGCTTGCTGCTGGACATTCCCCTCGGACACGACGCCTGGATCGCGCTCGCCTGGTGCGCCCTGATCACCCTCGGCGGCTACCTCTGGTCGCGGAGGCTCTTCCACCGCGCACGGTGACCCCGTCGTCGCACGGCCCCGCGGTGTCCCCGCTGGCGCGCTCCGGCGGGCGGCCCGGCGTCCCGGTCGCGGACGCCGG
>NZ_KI912244.1:89060-90765 GCF_000231035.2 Saccharomonospora iraqiensis subsp. paurometabolica YIM 90007
CGCGGCCTCGCTGTCGGCGAACCGGTCGGCGAAGCCGTCCGGGTCGGCCTCGTGGACCAGGCGTCGGCGCACCACCTCGGCGCGCTCGCCCGGCTCGCGGCTGGCCGCGACGTCCACGGTGAGGCCGAACCGGTCGAGCAGCTGCGGGCGGAGCTCGCCCTCCTCGGGGTTCATCGTGCCGATCAGCACGAACCGCGCCGCGTGGGTGACCGACACGCCCTCCCGTTCCACCGTGACCCGGCCCATCGCGGCGGCGTCCAGCAGGGTGTCCACCAGGTGGTCGGCCAGCAGGTTCACTTCGTCCACATAGAGCAGTCCGCGGTGCGCGGCGGCGAGCAGCCCCGGCTGGAAATCGGTGCTGCCGTCGCGCAGCGCGCGTTCCAAATCCAGGGAACCGACCACGCGATCCTCGGCCGCGCCGACCGGCATCTCCACCAGCCGCGCGGGCCGGGTGTCCGCGTCCGCGCCCGCCGGGTGCGGGCCGTCCGGGCACGCCGGGTCGGGGTCGTGCGGATCACACGAGAACCGGCAGCCGCGCACGACGTCGACGTCCGGCAGTAGCCCGGCCAGGGCCCGCACCATCGTCGACTTCGCGGTGCCCTTCTCGCCGCGCACCAGCACTCCGCCGACGGCGGGGGACACGGAGGAAAGAATCAGCGCCAGCCGCAGGTCGGGCATACCGACCACGGCGGTGAACGGATAGGGCCGCACACATCTCCCAACGCCCGCGTGGGTGTCCTCGCCCACGTTCCAGCAGGTCCTCAGGCGGCCGTCGAAGCTCTGACTCCCAGCCGTTTCGGCTGGTCACAGTGGCGGGACCGTCCCGGATTCGCGCCGGGTTCCACGACGACCGCGTCCCGATCCTCGCACACATCTGCTCTAGGGTGGCCGACCGTGACGATTGTCGTGGTGGGGATCGCAGCGGACGGCTGGTCCGGACTTCCCGAGCAGGCGCGGGCCGAGATCACGGCCTGCGACGTGCTGCTGGGCGGGCGCCGCCAGCTCGATCTGGTGCCCGACGGCGGCTACCGCAAGGTGGCCTGGCCCAGCCCACTACTGCCCGCGCTGGACGAGCTGATCACGGCGCACAAGGGCGGCCGGATCGGCGTGCTCGCCAGCGGTGACCCGCTGCTGGCCGGGATCGGCAGCACCCTGGTACGCCGGTTCGGTGCCGAACGGGT
The DNA here is from genome assembly GCF_000231035.2 of Saccharomonospora iraqiensis subsp. paurometabolica YIM 90007. Lineage (GTDB taxonomy): Bacteria > Actinomycetota > Actinomycetes > Mycobacteriales > Pseudonocardiaceae > Saccharomonospora > Saccharomonospora paurometabolica. The sequence goes on from NZ_KI912244.1 coordinate 90,242, forward strand.
GCGCATCCTGCCGTCGGTGTCGTCGGTGGCGCTGGCACGCGCCCGGATGGGCTGGTCGGCCGAGGACACCGACGTGGTGCGCACCACCGGTGCCGACACGCACCCGGTGCTGCGCACCGCGGGCGAGGGCCGCAGGCTGCTCGTGCTCAGCGCGGACGCGGACACCCCACCCGCGGTGGCCCAGCTGCTGACCCGGCACGGATTCGGGGAGAGCGAACTCACCGTGTGGGAGAACCTGGGCACCGCCGACGAGCGCCGCCTCGACGGCACCGCGCACGACTGGCCGCACCCGCCGGGGGCGGCGCTGAACGTCCTCGCCGTGGCGTGCCGGGGGCCGCAACCGCTGCCGCTGACGCCGGGACTGCCGGACGACGTGTTCGACCACGACGGGCAGCTCACCAAGTCCACCGTGCGGGCCACCGTGCTCGCCGCGCTCGCACCCCGGCCGGGCGAGCTGCTGTGGGACGTGGGCGCCGGGTCGGGCAGCGTGGCCGTCGAATGGGCGCGGCTGCACCCGGCCAACC
>NZ_KI912245.1:0-1906 GCF_000231035.2 Saccharomonospora iraqiensis subsp. paurometabolica YIM 90007
GGTGCTCACGGCGCCGCCGGGTCGTCGGTCGCGGTGCCGGAGGCCTGCCGGACGTTGGCCGCCCGCCGGGCGAGCATGCCGGTGAACGACGGCCGGTCGGCGTGCGCGCGTTCGTAGGCCAGCAGTTCCTCCAACTGCGCCAGGGTCAGCGTGCGGAGCCGGGCGCGCACCTGGGGCAGGGTGAGCTCGTCGTAGTCCGCCATGCCCGCGGGACCGCCGCCGGCACGCGGTGCCGCGAACGCCTCCCCGGTGGCGGCGTCCCCGTCCGTGGCCGGACTGTCGAACTCGCCCTCGGAATGATCCTCGGCGAGTGCCCGCTCTTCCAACGACCAGGGGTCGTCGTCCGCCGTCCCGTTCTCCCGCGGGGGGCCGCCCGGGACGGTCGTGCCGGGCCCCTCCGGCGTGTCCAGGTCCTCGTCGAAAGTCGCCCATTCGGGCTCGTCGTCGGGGCGGTGCAGTGCCGAGAGCGCGGTGTCCCCCTTGATCGCCAGCTCGGTGACGTGCTGCTGGACGCGCATCGACGCGTGCAGGGTCTGGCTGACCACGGTCACCGGGAGTTCGGTGAGCTGTCTGGGCAGTTCTCGCGCCCGTTCGACCGTCGTCACGGCCAGGCCGGCGGCTACCCGGAGCGGGAACGGGAGGTGTCTCATGGTCCCAGCGTGCCGCACCCGCGCCCGTGCGGAAACTCCGATCCGGGTGCCGCGTCGTGTCCGGGGCTCGCGCTCGTCGCCTTCGCGGGGTGACCCGTAGGGTTGGAGGTATGAGCGCAGCCAGTCCCGGCACCGAGACCACCCCGGAAGACCCGACCCCGGACCATGTCCCCGAGGGCAGTGCGCCCGAGGGTGGCGTCCCCGAGGGGTACGCCGAGACCGTGTCCGGTGACGGCGGCAAGCGGGTCCTGCTGGCCAAGCCCCGTGGCTACTGCGCCGGCGTCGACCGTGCCGTCGTCACGGTGGAGAAGGCACTCGAGAAGTACGGCCCGCCCGTGTATGTGCGCAAGGAGATCGTGCACAACCGGCACGTGGTGGACACGCTCCGGGAACGGGGTGTGATCTTCGTGGACGACACCTCGGAGGTGCCCGAGGGGGCACTGGTGGTCTTCTCCGCACACGGGGTGTCCCCCGCCGTGCACGCCGAGGCCGAACAGCGCAACCTCCACACGATCGACGCCACCTGCCCGCTGGTGACGAAGGTGCACAAGGAGGTCAACCGGTTCGCCCGGGACGACTACGACATCATGCTCATCGGCCACGAGGGCCACGAGGAGGTCGAGGGCACCTCGGGCGAGGCACCCGAGCACGTGCAACTCGTGGACACCGCCGAGGACGTGGACAAGGTCACCGTGCGGGACCCGTCGAAGGTCGTCTGGCTGTCCCAGACCACGCTCAGCGTCGACGAGACCATGGAGCGGGTGAACCAGCTCAAGGGGAAGTTCCCCGACCTGGCGGACCCGCCGAGTGACGACATCTGCTACGCCACGTCCAACCGCCAGGTCGCGGTGAAGGCCATGGCGGCCGAGTGCGACCTCGTGCTCGTGGTCGGTTCGGAGAACTCGTCGAACTCCAAGCGGCTGGTCGAGGTGGCGCTGCAGGCGGGGGCGACCGACGCGCACCTGGTGGACTACGCCGCCCAGGTGGACGAGCGCTGGCTCGACGGTGTGGGAACCGTGGGGGTCACCAGCGGTGCCTCCGTGCCGGACGTGCTGGTGATGGAGCTGCTCGACTGGTTGGCCGAGCGCGGCTGGACCGGGGTCGAGGAGGTCACCACCGCGAACGAAAAGATCTCGTTCGCGCTGCCGAGGGAACTCCGCAACACCGACACCGCCGCCAGCGACGTCCGCTGACCCGGCGACGTCCGCGGGACCGGCGACGTCCGCCGGGCCGGCTCAGCGGCGGCCCTCCGGCGG
>NZ_KI912245.1:2006-2376 GCF_000231035.2 Saccharomonospora iraqiensis subsp. paurometabolica YIM 90007
GCGCCCAGGCAGTCGAGCACCGCCCCCGGGTCGGCGTCCAGGTCGAACAGCCTGCGCACGCGCGCCACGGCGCCGGAGAGGTCGCGCACGTCGGACAGCCACAGCGCACAGTCGACGTGCGGCACGCCGGACGTCGCCGAGGACCCTCCGCCGTGTTGCACGGGTGGCCGGAGCCGGACGGACCCGGCGCCGTGCGGCAACCGCAGCGTCCGCCGGTAGCTCCCGTCGTCGACCGCCTCCACCCCGGTGACCGCGCGGGCGGCGAGGAAGTCCAGCAGCCCGGCACCGTCGAACGGTGGGCGCAGCGGCAGCCGTAGCCGCAGGTGGGTGCCCGGTTCCGTGTGCGGCGGCGTGGTCGTGGTCGCCGGGT
>NZ_KI912245.1:2476-4592 GCF_000231035.2 Saccharomonospora iraqiensis subsp. paurometabolica YIM 90007
CGGCGCGCCGCCGGTGACCACCAGCGGTCTGCCCGGGCGCACGACGGCCCCCGCCCCGTGTGGTGGCGGGGGCGTGGCCGTGGCTTCCCGTTCGCGTGCGGTGCTCACGTCGTGTCGCCCACCCGCAGCGGGGTCGCCAGGCTGCCGGAGCGCAGCACGGCGTCCAGGTTGACGCAGTGGTCCACCGTGCCCTCGGCGAAGTCGTCGACGATGCGCACCACCTCGGCGGCCACCGCGTGCTGCGCCTGCTCGGTGGAGGCGCCGATGTGGTGCGTGCCGTACACGTTCGGGTGGGCGGCGAGCCGGGAGTCGATCGTGCCGGTGCCCGAGCCCGGTTCGTCGGCGAACACGTCGATCCCCGCGCGCAGGCCCCTGGTCTCCATCGCCTCGATCAGCGCGTCCTCGTCGACCAGTTCGGCGCGGGCGGTGTTGAGCAGGATCGCGCCCTGGGGCATCCGTGCCAGCAGGTTCCGATTCACCAGCCCGCGGGTGGTCTCGGTGGCGGGCAGGTGGAGCGAGAGCACGTCGCAGGTGGCGGCGAGGGTGTCCAGGTTGTCGACGAACCGCACCCCGATCGCCCGGGCCCGGGCCAGCGTCTCCTCGTCGCGCTCCGGCCGGGCGACGGTGGCGATGTCGGCGCCGAACGCCGCGATCCGCTCGGCGAAAGCCAGCCCGATCCGGCCCAGCCCGACGACACCGACGCTGCGGCCGGTGATCCCGCGCGCCCGCGCGTAGCGCTTCTTGGCCCAGCGCCCGGCGCGCAGGTCGGCGACGGCGTCGGCGATGTCGCGGTCCAGCGCCAGCAGCAGCGCACACGCCAGCTCGGCCACGGCCACCGCGTTGCGCCCCGGCACATTGCACACGCAGATCCCGCGTGCGGCGGCGGCGTCGCGGTCGATGGTGTCGGTGCCCGAGCCCGCGCGGATCACCAGCCGCAGTGTGTCGGCGGCGGCCTCGATCGTCTCGGCGGTGACCTTGGTGCTGCGCACCACGAGCACCTCGTGGCCGGGCACCCGTTCCGGCAGGTCACCCGCGGTGGTGTCCGGTTCGTAGTCGCAGTCGTGCCCGTGGTCGGCCAGTGCCGAGCGGGAGGCGTCCGGGAAGCTGTCCGCGAGGAGGATCCGCATCGACATCCCCTTCCATCGGGCGAGTGCTGTGCCCTGGATTGCCGGGTCTGTCGGGTATTACACGCTCCGTCGCGGCCACCGGGACAGGACGCCACGGGCGGACCGGCGCATCGGGTGACACCCGATGGCGGTGTCGCTCCCCTTCTGGGAGCTCGGAGCCCGGTGGTTCAGCTCGCCAGCGGGTGGATGTCGTCCAGGGTGTCGCCGAGTCGATCCTGCTCGATCAGGAGGTCGTGGTGGGTCTGGAGGTTGATCCAGAACCCGGCCGAGGTGCCGAACGCGCGTGCCAGCCGCAGCGCTGTGTCCGCGCTGATCCGGCGGGTCCCGTGGGTGATCTCGTTGATACGGCGCGGGGACACCTTGATCTGCTTGGCGAGCCGGTACTCGCTGATGCCCAAGGGCTTCAGAAACTCCTCGGTGAGGATCTCGCCGGGAGACACCGGGGGTGGGGCTGGTGCGGTCATCGCGCATCCTCTCCTTTAGTGATAGTCAACGATCTCGACGTCCTCAGGACCGGCGTCGGTCCATCGGAAGCAGATGCGCCACTGGTCGTTGATGCGGATGCTGTGTTGGCCCGCTCTGTTCCCGGACAACTTCTTCAACCGGTTGCCGGGGGGCATGCGGGCATCCTCCAAGGATTCGGCGCTGTGCAGCATCACCAGCTTGCGTAGCGCGGCTCGCTGGACCTGTGGGTCCATCTTGCGAACATGTTGCCGCTCCCATATCGCTTGAGTGGTGCTGTCCCGGAAGGAGCGGATCACATCACCGAGCATAACGACTAGCGCTAATAACGCAAGACGTTACCTTTCCTGGGGCTGGTCCGCTTGTCTCCGCAACGATGAGTGGCGTGCCTGGTTCGGTCAGCCCGACGCGGTCGTGGCGTCGAGGGTCGCGCGGGCGCGGGTGAGGCGGTCGCGCCACCAGGCAGCCCGGCCGGGGTCGGTGGGTGCGTAGGTGTCGAGCAGGGCGGGGTCGGGCCCGGGCGGGGT
>NZ_KI912245.1:4692-8736 GCF_000231035.2 Saccharomonospora iraqiensis subsp. paurometabolica YIM 90007
CCGCGCCCATGTCGTGCCGGGCGCCGGGCAGGGCGGGCGAGGCCCAGATCAACCGCCCGGCCGGGTCGGCGAGGACCTGCACGTTCACGCCGTGTCTTTTGTGTTTTCCGGAGTAGTACGGGCGGTCCCGGCCCGTGGCCATTCCGACCCGGTCGATGCGCAGCAGGGTGCCGTCGAGGATGACGAAGGCCTTGCGCGCGGCGACTGCGATCGCCTCGGTGATCCCGATCGCGCGGGCGGCCAAGACGCCCAGGGCTTCGCGGATATAGCGGAACACCGTGGTGACACCGATCGCGAACCCGGCCGCCAGGTCTGCATAGGTCTCGCCTTTGCGCAGGTAAGCCAGCACCAACAAGGCCTGCCGACCCGCCTCCAGGCGCCGCCACCGAGTCCCGCGTACCCGCCGTTCGTGCCGCAACGCCTCGACCAGCATGTTCAACGCACGACTGGACACCGACATCCCCGACGGGTAAGAAAGCACCTCGAAGCTCCTGGTAGCCACAGAGTTGATCTAGACAATCACTCGTCTACCAGGAGCTTCTCCTCTGTCCACACCCAGCCCCACCAGCGCTGAGGCTCTACCACGCCAAGTGGAAAACGTTCAGTACGGGATCAGCTCGCGGAGATCGCCGGGTTCGATGCACAGATGATCGGGCAAGCTCAACATCTGGTTGCCGCGACGGCCGAGGTGATCAGGGCACTCACCGCACTCCGTACAAGAGTCGCCGGGATATCAGAACACCACCAGGGAGGCCGAGCCGACGGCCCCACGACCGGCGGTGCCCCGGTACACCCCCCAACGGCACCGACAGCACCGACGTCGGTGAAGCCGGAACAGACGTTGCCGAGAACCGTCGCTGACGAGGAGGGCGGACCGCGTACGTTCCCGTCATTCTCGGCAGCAAAGCGTGCGCTTGGACGGCGACCGGGGCACGAACTGCATCACATCGTGGAGCAGGCGCAAACCAACGACCATCGCAGTGGCTTTTCGCCCGAGAGAGTCAACACGACCGACAACATGATCTGGCTGCCAGTGGGGGTGCACCGTAGGATCACCGCACGGTACGCCCGCAAGCTGCGCGGCAGTGGTCAGACGCTCAGGGATGTCATGAACGACATGAGCTGGGACGAACAGTACAGCAGGGGATTGCGGGCGATCCGGCATGCACTCCGGGAGGCGTACGAGGATGACGAGTGACGAGACGGTGACACGGGCACGGGAGGACTTTGTCGGACACGTCCGCGCTGGTGAGGCGGCTCTGCGTGGTGAGAATCCGGACGTGAACGAGGCGAACGGGCATACCGATGCCACCGATGCGCAGGTCGCCGAGTGGGACGCTCAGGGGACCACGGGTGCCGTCCTGCTTCCGTTGCTCGCCGACGACCAACCTGCGGCGGTGCGGTGCGCGGCAGCGACCTACCTGATCGACCGCGAGCACGCGGCAGAGGCCGCGCCGGTCCTCGAAGCGTTAGCGGATCGCGAGGACATCGGTCTCGTGGCCGAGGACGCCGACATGGCACTGGTTCAATGGCGGCGGAAGAGCGCCGGGTAACTTGCGGCGTCTTCCTGAAGCGGGAGAAAGCGGCGAGAGTCCGTAGCCGCGAACCGGGCCCGTCCGGTAATACCGTTGCGGCGAGCGTAAGTCGGGAAGGGAATGCGCTTCGTGCAGCTGGAGAACATCGTCTGGGACGCGCGGGAACCACGACGGCTGGGCGCGTTCTGGGCCGCCGCCCTGGGTGCCGAGCCGCAGGTCGACCTGCCTGATCACTACGAAGCCCGACTGTCCTTCGCCGACGACTTCTTCCTCGATCTGTGCTTCCAACCGGTCGCGACCCCGTCGACGTCTCCCGCACGGCTGCACCTCGACCTGGCGGGCGGCGCTCGCCAGGGTGCCGTGGTGGAGCGTCTGCTCGCGCTCGGCGCCGTCCACGCCGACATCGGGCAGGGTGAGGTCCCGTGGGTCGTGCTCGCCGACCCGGAGGGCAACGCCTTCTGCGTGATGGAGCATCGGGATTCCTACGTCGGCGCGGAGCCGATCGCGGCGTTGCCGTTGGACAGCGCCGCGCCGGAGCGGGACGCGGCGTTCTGGTCCGAGATCACCGGGTGGCTCCCGGTGGAGCGGGCCGAACCGGCCGCTCTCCGGCACCCGTCCGGCAGGGGGCCGCTGCTGGAGTTCTGCCCCGAGCCCGAGCCGAAGCGGGGCAAGAACCGGCTGCATCTCGACGTCCGGTCCGACGGCGACGACGACACGGTGGTCGACCGGCTGGAGCGTCTCGGGGCGAGGCCGGTGAGCAGCCCATCGGACGGTCTCCCGTGGACGGTTTTCGCGGATCCGTCCGGGAACGAGTTCTGCGTGTTGCCACCCGTTTCGTAGTCGTCGGGTGTGCGCGCGGGCTCGCTAGGCGGGACCGGGTCCGTGGCCGGTCCCGTCGGCGCTCGCATGGTAGGCCGCCCGGGCGACGGTGAGCCGGTCCTCGTCGTCCCGGTGAGCACCACGTGTCCGCGCCGGCGGATCCGCTAGCCCTGGTCGGCCATCAGCAATGCGGCGAGGATGCGCTGCAGCGTGGACCGGGGGCTCTGCCGGAGGTGCTCCGCCGTGACCCGTGAGTGGAGCCATCCCTCCCCTCCGGTGTCCGCGTCATTCTGCCGGTGCCCCCGGTACGGGACCGGAGCGGCCACGATCCGGGTTTACAAAACTCCGGGTATTGTCAAAGGGTCTCGACAACCTCTACGGTTCTGTAAACCTGACGGAGGAGGTCGAGACCATATGCGTGTCAGTGACGACACCGGGACGGTCCCGCGGGGATCGACCGAGCAGTGGAAGGACGGCAAGCGCTACCTGTGGTTGCTCGGGCTGGTCGTGCCGTCCCTGGTGTTCCTCGCGATCGGGCTGCGCGAGGCCACCGGGTGGGGTGTCTGGCTCTGGATCGGACCGATCGTGATCCTCGTTGTCGTGCCCGTCCTCGACCTGGTGGCCGGACTGGACCGGACCAACCCGCCGGACGAGGTGCTCGAACGGCTCGAGAACGACCGGTACTACCGCTGGATCACCTACCTGTACCTGCCGATCCAGTACGCCGGGTTCGTCGTGGCGTTCTGGCTGATCGGCACCGGTGACCTCGGCGTCGTCGAGAAGATCGGGCTGGCGGCGACCATCGGCTCGGTCGGCGGCATCGGGATCAACACCGCGCACGAGCTCGGTCACAAGAAGGAGAGCCACGAGCGGTGGCTGTCCAAGATCGCGCTGGCACAGAGTTTCTACGGCCACTTCTACATCGAGCACAACCGGGGCCACCACGTGCGGGTGGCCACCCCCGAGGACCCGGCCAGCTCCCGGGTGGGGGAGAGCTTCTACGCGTTCTGGCCGCGCACGGTGTTCGGGTCGCTGCGCAACGCCTGGCGGCTGGAGAAGCGCCGCTTCGGCCGGCGCGATCGCCACCCGTGGCGGCTGAGCAACGACGTGCTCAACGCCTGGCTGATGTCGGCCGTGCTGTGGGGCGCGATGATCGCCTGGCTGGGCCTCGGCATCGTGCCGTACCTGCTGTTGCAGGCCGTGGTCGGGTTCTCGCTGCTGGAGGTCGTCAACTACATGGAGCACTACGGGATGCTCCGGCAGCGCGTCGGCAAGGAGGGGCGGCGGCGCTACGAGCGGGTCAACCCGAGCCACAGCTGGAACTCGAACAACATCGCCACCAACGTGCTGCTGTACCACCTGCAGCGGCACAGCGACCACCACGCCAACCCCACCCGGCGCTACCAGACGCTGCGCGACTTCGAGGAGTCGCCGAACCTGCCCACCGGCTACGCCGGGATGATCGTGCTGGCGATCGTGCCCGCGCTCTGGCGCCGGGTGATGGACCCGCGGGTGCTGGCGCACTACGACGGCGACATCACCCGCGCCAACATCCACCCGCGCAAGCGGCGCCGGGTGCTGGCGGCCTACGGCGCCGACCACGTCACTGGCGCAGGCACACCCGGTGACGCTCCGGAGGGACACGCCGCCGCGGGGTCGCCGGTCGCGAACGGCGACCCCGCAGCGGCGG
>NZ_KI912245.1:8836-13272 GCF_000231035.2 Saccharomonospora iraqiensis subsp. paurometabolica YIM 90007
AGGCGCGGACCGCCGCAGCACCCCCGACGTCCCCGCCGGTGCCGAGGTCCGCGGGGCCGTCGGCACCGGCGGGGACGTCGGGGCGACGGTGGTGACCCGGCTGCACCGGGCCGACCACGTGCGACTGTCCGTGCGCCCCGATTCCGGCCCGGAACGGGTGGACGCCGTCACCACGATGTCGGAACGGCTCGTGCCGGGCGACCGGGCACGCCTGCGGCTCGATCCGGACGGGATCGCCGTCGTCCCCGGCGCCGGCGACGGCGGGTGACCCGGCCGGACCGGTGGTTCAGCCGTCCCTGGTGATCAGCCGGGCGGTGGCGAGCGACAACCCGATCACGAGGTAGCACGCGGCGCGCACCACGCCCTCGCCCAGCGCGTCCAGCGGCATCGGATCGCGCAGCACGTCCACGACCGACGGCCAGGAGACGTTCAGCAGCAGCGGGTGCAGCCAGTCGAGCGCGTCCAGCACCGCCAGCACGTTGAACACGACGACCCCGCCGAGAACCGTCGCCACCACCAGCAACGGGTGCTCGGTCGCCGACGACACGGCCAGCGCCACCGCGCCGACCGCCCACAACTGCACCGCGACCCAGGCGGTGGCGAGCAGTACCCGGCCGAGCACCTCGACCAGCGACGGCGTCGTGCCGGAGAACGTGAGCAGCGAGTCCGTGCCGCCGATCGCGAGCGCGGTGAGCACACCGCTGAGCGCGACGACCGACGCGGCGGTGACCGTGAGGACGGCGATGCCGAACGCCTTGACGGCCAGCAGCCTGCCCCGGCTCACCGGGGCCAGCAGCCAGCCGCGCAGGGTCCCGTTCGCGTGTTCCCCGGCCAGCGCGTCGGCCCCCGCCATCGCGGCGACCAGCGGCAACAACAGGTTCAACGTCATCATCAGCGCCGCGACGGGCAGCACCAGCGCGTTGCCCGCCGCCATGTCCAGCAGGCCGCTGCCGCCGCCCGGGCCCCCCGGTCCGCCCGGCCCGCCGGGAGGGCCGGGGCCGTCGGTGAACCGCAGCGCCACACCCATGATCACCGGGATGACGGCGAGCAGTCCGAGCACCACCAGCGTGCGGGGCCGGAGGAAGACCAGCCGCAGTTCCGAGGCGAGCAGCCGGCCGAGCGGGGCACGGGAACGGGGCGTGGAGCCGCCGTCTCCTCCCGCGGTCGCGCCCGTTCCGGACGGGTCGACGGCGGCGGAGGCGGTGGATTCCGTCGACCTCATCGGGGGCCCTCCTCGTCCGGTGTCGCCGACACGGCCGCCTCCCCGGCGTCCGGCTCGTCGTCGTCACCCTGTGTCAACCGGGCGAAGAGATCCTCCAGCCCGGTGCGGGCCCGGCGCACCTCGTGCACGTCCACCCCGGCGCGGACCAGTGTCGCCACCACCTCCGGCGCCGTGGCCGCCGTCAGGTCGGCACGCACGCCCTCCGGTGCGGGGCGGGCCGGGACGCGGTTCCCGCGCAGCGCCTCCACCGCCGTCTCCGTGTCCGGTGTGGACACGATCAGCGCGGGCGAGTTCGACTCCAGCAGGTCGGCCAGCTCGCCCTGGGCCACCACGGTGCCCTCGTGCAGCACCGCCACGTGCGTGCAGGTCGCCTCCACCTCGGCCAGCAGGTGCGACGACACCAGCACGGTCACCCCCGCGGCGTGCAGCTCTCCGATGATCGTGCGGATCTCGCGGGTGCCCGCGGGGTCGAGCCCGTTGGTGGGCTCGTCGAGCACCACCATCTGCCGGGGTACCAGCAGCGCCCCCGCGAGGCCGAGTCGTTGCTTCATGCCGAGCGAGTAGCCCCGGTATCGCCGGTCGGCGGCCCCGGCCAGGCCCACCCGCTCCAGTGCGGCCGACACCGCCCCTGCGAGGTCACCACCCGCCAGGTGCGGTTCGGCGGCGGCCAGGCGCAGCAGATTCTGCCTGCCGGACAGGAACGGGTGGAACCCCGGTGACTCGACCAGCGCACCCACATCCGGGAGCGCGCGCGCCGCCCGGTCCGGCATCGGCTCACCCAGCAGGTGCACCTCGCCCGCCGTCGGGCGCACCAACCCGAGCAGCATCCGGATCGTGGTGGTCTTGCCCGACCCGTTCGGCCCGAGCATCCCGAGCACCGCGCCCCGGGGGACGTCCAGGTCGACGTGCTCCACGGCCACGGTGGCCCCGTAGGTCTTGCGCAGTCCCCGGGTCCGTGCGGCGGAGCCCGTGGCGGGTGGGCCCGGGGCCCGGCCCGCCACGGTGGTTCCCGTCGTGCTCACCGGGTGCCCAGGGCCTCGGTCAGAACCGGCTCCGGTACGGCGCCCACGGCCACCCGGCCGTCGTCGGTCACCAGCGCCGTCACCGCCCCGGTGGTGATCAGATGGCCGGAGCCGTACGGGCCGGTGACCCGCTCGCCGACCTGGCGCAGCAGGTCGCGGGGGCTGCCCATGCCGGTGGGGCCGCCCGCGTCGGAGCCCTGCCGGAGGGCGTCTTCGGGAATCCGGGTGAGCAGGACGGTGTCCCAGCCGTCCCCGACGGTCTCCACGGGCCGGTTCCCGGAGCCGTGGCCTTCGGTGTCCGGCCGCGCACCCTTCTCCCCGGGGTCCACGGATTCGACGTCGACGCCCTCGGGCGGCTCGAACTCGAACAGGTGCGCGGGCTGCGCACCGAGGTCGAGCTCGTCGAATCCGACTTCCAGGGCGGGTTCGGTGGTGCCGTGGGTGAACACGGACAGCCGCAGCGGCATCCGGGTCTGCTCGTCCACCGCGACCCGGACCTCACGCAGCAGCGTGCGCTCGTCCGGCCGCGGGGTCAGCACGAGCTCGTAGGCGGGGCGGTCGGCGACCGTGGCGGTGCCGTCCACCGAGACGGTGCTGTTCTCCCGCGCCCCGGCCACGAACTGCCGGGCCAGTGCGGTGGGGTCGGCCGCCTCCCGGCCCGCGCCCGGCGAGCGGTGGTGTTCACCCCGGGGGACGTCGACGCGGGTCGCCGATTCCGCGCCGGAGTCGTACGTCCACAGCGCGTCCTCGCCCAGCACGGCGGTGAGCTCACCGCGCTCCCGTTCCAGCGCGACACGGCTGTGCCCCTCCCCGTCGTGGAACACCCGCGCGGACTCGGAGTTCAGCGCGGACAGCCCCGGCAAGGCCGCCAGGTCGAGCCCGTTGTCCAGCCCGACGGTGCCGGACAACGCGGGCACGTCGGCGCGCAGCACCGACTCCACCAGCGCCTGCGCCTCCACCGGGGGCAGGTCGGGCTCCGTCCCCGCGCCCGCGGGCGCCGCGAGCACCCCCAGCCCGGTCGCCCCCACCGCGGTGCCCACCACGGCGATGGCCGTTGCTCGTCTTCTCGGGTTCACGGTTCCTCCTCGTCCGGTGTCTCCAGTGTGCCCGGGACCCCGACACCGCGCCCCCGTCCGGTGGTCGGTGGGCGGGGTGCCCCGACGTCCTCCAGGGTGCGGCGGCGGAGCTGAGACGTCCCTGAGACCGCACCGGGAGCTGAGATCGCGCTGAGAGTTCCCGCGCCCGGCGGCGCGGGCGGGCATCCTGTGGGTGTGAAACCGCGAGTGCTGGTGGTCGACGACGAACCCGGCGTGCGCAAGGCGCTGCGCCGCGGGCTCACCGCGGAGGGTATGGAGGTCGTGGTCACCGCGGACGGGCACGACGCGCTGCGCCTGGCCCGCACGGGGACCTTCGACGTGCTGCTGCTGGACATCATGGTGCCCGGCCTGTCCGGCTACCGCGTGCTGGAGCGGCTCCGGGACGAGGGTGTGCCCACCCCGGTGCTGCTGATTTCGGCGAAGGACGGTGAGGTCGACCAGGCCGACGGGCTCGACCTCGGCGCCGACGGCTATCTCGTCAAGCCCTTCTCGTTCGTGGTGCTCGTGGCCCAGGTCCGGGCGGTGCTGCGCCGGTCCGGCGAGCGGCGGGGTGCGGGTCCGCTGCGGCTCGGTCCCCTCGTGGTGGACCGGGACACCCGCACGGTGCGCTGGCACGACGAGCCCGTCCCGTTCTCGCCGCGCGAGTTCGCGCTGCTGGAGGTGCTCGCCGGGCGGCCCGGCACCGTGGTCACCAAGGACGAGCTGCTGCGTGCGGTCTGGGGGGACGAACAGGCCGCCACCCGCAACGTCGTCGAGGTCTACGTCGGCTACGTGCGGCGCAGGCTGGAGGCCGCCGGGGCGCACGGGGTGGTCCGCACCGTCCGCGGCCACGGCTACGTCGCCTCCGACCCGGACACCGTCCCCGGAGGGGAGGCCGGTGCCGGCCCCTCGGCCGACGCGGTGCGACCGACGTGATCCGCGGGCCGGTGCGTTGGTGGCGCGGACGCGGCCTGCGGTTCCGGATCACCCTGGCGGCCACCACGATCGCGCTCGTCCCGCTGTTCGGACTGGCCGTGGCCGCGGGCCACGTGCTCGGCCCGCTGCTCGTGGAGTCGGTGGACGCCGAGTTGGAGCGCACCCGCGCGCGGGCGGGCG
>NZ_KI912245.1:13372-29989 GCF_000231035.2 Saccharomonospora iraqiensis subsp. paurometabolica YIM 90007
TGCTGCTCGCCGTGCCGGGCGCGCTCGTGGCGACGGGGGCGACCTGGCTGGCCGTGCGCGCGGCACTGGCCCCGGTGGACCGGATGCGGGGCGAACTGAGCAGGCTCCCCCCGGGGCGTCGACTGGCCCTCCCACGCGCGGACGACGAGCTCCGGGCCCTGGCCGCCGAGGTGAACGTCCTGCTCGCCGACCGGGAGGCCGCGGCCGAGCGGCTGCGCCGGTTCACCGGGGACGCGGCCCACGAACTGCGGTCCCCGGTCGCCGCGATCCGGATGGAGGCGGAAGTGGCCCTGGCCGCGTCGCACCCCGGGCCGGACACCGGCGAGGAGGCGGGGGCGCAGGCCGGGACGGACGCGGAGGTGGCGCGGGAGACGCTGGAGGATGTGCTCGCCGAGGCGGAACGGCTGACGACACTGCTGGACAGCCTGCTCGCGCTCGCCCGGTCCGACGCGGGGGAACTCCCGCCCGCCGAGCCCGTCGACCTGGTGACGCAGGTCCGCGAGGCCGTCGCCAGGGTGCCCGCCGACGGCCCGTCGGTCCGGGCGGCCCCGGCGGTGCCGTCGGCGTGGGCCTCCGGGCACCCCGCCGAGACGGACCTGGTGCTCGACAACCTGCTCCGCAACGCCCGCGCGCACGCCGCGTCGCAGGTGGTGGTCTCGGTGCTGACCTCGCGGGCGTACGTGCGGGTGGTGGTCGACGACGACGGTCCCGGAGTCCCGCCGGAGCACCGGGCGCGGGTGTTCGACCGGTTCTACCGCGTCTCCGGCGACCGGTCCCGTGCCTCCGGCGGGACCGGACTCGGACTGGCGATGGTCGCCGAGGTGGTCCACCGACGCGGCGGCCGGGTCTCGGTGGGTGACTCGCCGGACGGCGGCGCCCGGTTCCAGGTGTCCTGGCGACGGCACGGGTAGATTGCCGGACCGTGACGTCCTCCCGTACCGACCCCGCCCACCCGTCCGACGGTGCCCACCCGGCCGACGGTGCCCACCCGGCCGGTGCTGCCCATCCGTCCGGCCCTGTACACCCGTTCGACGGTGCGACCCCCACGCCGGACCCGGCACCCCGACCCGGGTCCCGGCGGGTGGTCGTCGGGGCCGCCGTGGTGGTCGGCGGACGGCTGCTCGCCCAGCAGCGGTCCTATCCCGCCGAGGTGGCCGGCCGGTGGGAGCTGCCCGGCGGCCGGGTCGAGCACGGGGAGTCGGAGCCGGACGCGGTGCGCCGGGAGTGCGTCGAGGAGCTGGACCTGGACGTCGTCGTCGGTGACCGGGTGGGCGAGGACGTGCCCCTGCCCGGCGGTGCGGTGCTGCGGATCTTCGCCGCGGTGCCGCGCGCGGGCCACCCGCGGCCCCGGCCGCGGGAACACCGTGCGCTGCGGTGGCTGACCGCGGGCGAGCTGGCCGACGTCGACTGGCTGGATGCCGACCGGGTGCTGGTGCCGGCCCTGTCGGCACTGCTGGCGGCCGCGTGACCGCACCCGCCGCCGGGCGGCCCCGCGCCGCGGCGCACGCACTGTGCGACGGGCGGAAGCGCCCTACCGTGGAGGCATGTACGTCGTTCTGTTGAGCTACACGGCGCCCCAGACCGAGATCGACTATCGGTTGCCCGAGCACACGGACTGGCTTTCCCGGCAGTACGAGCACGGGCTGCTGCTGGCGTCGGGACGGCGACCGGGGCACGAGGGGGAGGTGCTGATCGCCCGGCCGGTGTCGTTGGGCAAACTGGAGGCGACGGTGGCGACCGATCCCCTCGTGCTGAACGACCTCGTCCACCACGAGATCATCGAGTTCTCGGCCACCCGCACCGGCCCGGAACTGCGCGAGGTCAACGAGGCCGTGTCGCACTGAGCGGCGCGCCGGCGGCGGGGCGTCCCGAGCCGCCGGCGCGAGGGTGCCCCGGCTCACGGTCGCGCCGCGGTTATGCTGGAGGGTGGCCGCGCCGGGACGTCGTCCGGTCCGTCGGCCGCCCGATTCTTTCTGCACCCACCCAGGGAGCCTTCGCGTGCCCACAGCCGCTGCCCGAAAAGTCCGCACCGACCTGCGCAACCTCGCGATCGTCGCCCACGTCGACCACGGCAAGACGACCCTGGTGGACGCGATGCTGCAGCAGTCCGGCGCCTTCACCGAGCACGGTGACCCGGTGGACCGGGTCATGGACTCCGGTGACCTGGAGCGCGAGAAGGGCATCACGATCCTCGCGAAGAACACCGCGATCCGCCGCATGACCTCCGACGGCCCGGTGACGATCAACGTCATCGACACCCCCGGGCACGCCGACTTCGGCGGGGAGGTCGAGCGCGGCCTGGCGATGGTCGACGGCGTCGTGCTGCTCGTCGACTCCAGCGAGGGGCCGCTGCCGCAGACCCGGTTCGTCCTGCGCAAGGCGCTGGAGGCGAAACTGCCGGTGGTCCTCGTGGTCAACAAGGTCGACCGTCCGGACGCCCGGATCGCCGAGGTCGTCGAGCACACCCACGACCTGCTGCTGGAACTGGCCGGGGAGATCGAGGGCATGGACGACGAGGCCATGGAGGCCGTGCTGTCCATGCCGGTCGTCTACGCCGCCGCGCGCGACGGGAAGGCGAGCCTGCAGCAGCCGGAGGACGGCGCCGTGCCCGACTCGCCCAACCTCGACCCGCTGTTCGACACCCTGTTCGAGACCGTCCCCGGCCCCACCGCCGACCCGGACGGGCCGTTGCGCGCACTGGTCACCAACCTGGACGCTTCCAGCTACCTCGGCCGGATCGCGCTGTTGCGCATCCACTCCGGGCGGCTGCGCAAGGGGCAGACGGTGGCGTGGCTGCGGGAGGACGGCTCGGTGGAGTCCGTGCGGGTCTCCGAACTGCTGGTCACCGAGGCACTCACGCGCGTTCCCGCGCAGGAGGCCGCCGCGGGGGACCTGGTGGCCATCGCGGGTATCCCGGACATCACCATCGGGGACACCCTCGCCGACCCGGAGGACCCCGAGGCGCTGCCGCGGATCACCGTGGACGAGCCGGCCATCTCCATGACCTTCGGCGTGAACACGTCGCCGCTGGCGGGCCGCGGCGGCGGGGACAAGATCACCGCGCGCCTGCTCAAGGGCAGGCTGGACGCCGAGCTGATCGGCAACGTCAGCGTCCGCGTCGTGCCCACCGAACGGCCGGACGTCTGGGAGGTGCAGGGCCGCGGCGAGCTCGCGCTGGCGGTGCTGGTGGAGACCATGCGCCGGGAGGGCTTCGAACTGACCGTCGGCAAGCCGCAGGTGGTCACCCGCACCATCGACGGGACGCTGCACGAGCCGTTCGAACGGCTCTACCTCGACGTGCCGGAGGAGAACCTCGGTGCCGTCACCCAGCTGCTGGCCGCCCGGAAGGGCCGGATGGAGCAGATGGACGGGCACGGGACCGGGCGGATCAAGCTGGAGTACGTGCTGCCCGCCCGTGGCCTGATCGGCTTCCGCACCGACTTCCTCACCGAGACCCGGGGTGCGGGCATCGCGAACCACATCTTCGAGGGCTATTTCCCGTGGGCGGGCGAGATCCGGATGCGCAACAGCGGGTCGCTGGTCGCCGACCGCTCCGGCGCGGTCACCACCTACGCGCTGCTCCAGCTTGCCGACCGGGGCACCTTCTTCGTCGAACCGGGCTCCGAGGTGTACGAGGGCATGGTCGTGGGGGAGAGCCCGCGCGCCGAGGACCTCGACGTCAACATCACCAAGGAGAAGAAGCTGACCAACATGCGCTCCTCCACCGCCGACGAGCTGGAGCGGCTGGCCCGGCCGAAGGTGCTGAACCTGGAGGAGGCGCTGGAGTTCTGCTCCACCGACGAGTGCGTCGAGGTGGCGCCGAAGGTCGTCCGGGTGCGCAAGAACGTGCTCGACGTCAGCCAGCGGGCCAAGGAACGCTCCCGCGCGAAGAGCCGCGACCGGAACGCCTGACAGGCGGCTCACCCGCTCCTGAGACACTGGGACCACCGCCGGACGGTCCGTGCGTCGAGCCCGGCTGGGGGCCGGGCTCGACGGTGCCGTGCGCCGGGTCGCCGGAACGCCGCGGCGCGGAGTGCCCGGAGGGACACGGACCGCACGGGACTGCACGGTGGGCCGTGACAGATGTCGACGAACAGGGAGGGGCGACGACGTGCGAGCGAAGGGTGTGCGGGCCGGAGGTCGGTGGGCCGCGCTCGCGGCCGGGCTGGCCGTCGTGCTCACCGCGTGCTCGAACACCCCGCCACCGCCGGTGGTGAGCAGCCCGGTGGCGCAGACCTCCGCTCCGGAACCCGGCGCCGACTCGCGGATCGTGGTGGGGCTCGACCGGGTGGTCGGCGGGTACAACCCGCACCAGCTGGCCGACGTGTCCACCGTGACCTCGGCGTTGTCCGAACTGCTGTTGCCGTCGGTGTTCCGCACGGACGAGGACGGTGACCGGCAACTCGACACGGACCTGATGACCTCCGCGAAGGTCACGGCGGAGGACCCGTTCACGGTCACCTACCGGATCCGGCCGGAGGCGTCGTGGTCCGACGGCGCCCCGATCGCGGTGGAGGACTTCGTCTACCTCACCGAGGCGATGAAGAACCAGCCGGGTGTGGTCGACCCCGCCGGGTACCGGTTGATCTCGGACATCCGCCCCGGCGACGGCGGCAAACGGGTCGAGGTCGTCTTCGACGAGCCCTACCCCGGGTGGAAGACCCTGTTCGACGACCTGCTGCCCGCCCACCTGCTCAAGGACGCGCCCGGCGGTTGGCGCGGCGCGCTCGCGGACAGCTTCCCCGCCTCCGGCGGGCCGTTCGCGATCAAGACGATCGACGCGGCCCGCGGGGAGATCGTGCTGGAGCGCAACGAGCGGTACTGGGAGAAACCGGCCGCGGTCGACCGCCTCGTCCTGCACCGTTCCGAGGCCCAGGACATGATCGGTGCGCTGCGCACGGGACACGACCAGTTCGTGCTCACCGACGCGGGCGCCGACACCCGCGGGCTGTTGGCCGATCTCGGCGAGGACGTCACGCTGGACACCGTCGCCCGGCCGCGACTGGCCGAGGTGTTGCTCCGTCCGCTCGGGCCGGAGCTGGCCGACGACGACGTACGCAAGGCCGTCGCGGCGCTGCTCGACCGGGACGCCCTGATCGAGGCCGGGACCGACGGCGGTGCGTCGGCGGAGCTCCGGGCGGGGGCGCAGGTGCTCCCGCCCTCGGACGAGGACTACGCGAAGACCCTGCCCGGGTCGGGTGCGGTGGGCGCCGCGGATCCCGAGCGCGCACGGGAGCTGCTGGCCGAGGCGGGCTACGAGCGCGAGGCGGGCAGCTGGGTGCGCGACGGCCGGGCGTTGTCGCTGGTGCTGGCCGCACCGGGCCGGAAGGAACCGTACGCGGGCATCGCGGAGGAGCTGAGTAGGCAGCTGGTCGCCCAGGGGATCGAGGTCACCACGGTGAACCCGCCCCCGCGGGAGCTGTTCACGCAGGACCTGGCCGCCCCCGTGCGTACCGGCGCGGACGGCAGGCCCACCCCCACGGGTGGCCAGGTCGGCATCGACATCGCCGTGGTGCCGCGCGCGGTCGGCACGGACCCCGCCTCCACCCTGGCCTCCACGTTCGGCTGCCCCTCGGCGTCCACTGCGGACGCGGACGCCACGGACGACAGCGGCAGCAGCGACGGCAGCGGGGACGGCACAGGGGAGAGCACGGACGGGTCCGCCACGACCACCCCGGAGACCTCCACCGGTGCCGACCGCGACGGAAACACCGACGGCAAGGACACGAACTCCGGTGACACCCCCGACGGGGGTGAAGCCGACGGTGACGGCACGGGCGAGGAGGGGCGCCGGGACGGCGAACCCGCCACGACCACCCCCGCCAACCCGGCCGGCTTCTGCGACCCGGACCTCCAGCCGGAGATCGAGGCGGCCCTGTCCGGCGAGACCCCGATCGCGGAGACCCTGTCGTCGGTGGAACCGGAACTCTGGGAGAGCACGGTCTCGATCCCGCTGTTCCAGCTCGCCGACACCCTGGCCCTCGGCTCGGGCGTCTCCGGCGTCACCCCGGGCCCACCCCTCAAGGGCCCCTTCCCCTCCGCCGTCAACTGGACCCGCGCCCCCCGCTGACCACCGGGCTTCCCCGGGTGTTGCCGTGAAGGACCCCTTCCCTGCGTCAGACGCCGTGAAGGCCCCCTTCCCTGCGTTCCATGCAGGGAAGGGGGCCTTCACGGCACACGCCGGAGCGCGGGGTCAGAGGAGCTGGGCCTCCTCGGCGTAGTGGCAGGCCGAGGGGTGGCCGTGGCCGCGGTCGACGAGTTCCGGCTCCTGCTCGACGCACAGGGTGCGCTGGCCCTCGGTGAGCTGGTTCGCGAACTTCGGGCAGCGCGTGCGGAACCGGCACCCGCTCGGCGGGTCCGACGGGTTGGGCACGTCACCGGTGATGACGATGCGCTCGCGCGTGCGCTCCTTGCGCGGGTCCGGCACCGGGATCGCCGAGATCAGCGCCTGGGTGTACGGGTGCGTCGGCCGCTGGAACAGCTCCTCGGCGGGCGCCGTCTCGACGATCTTGCCGAGGTACATCACCGCGATCCGGTCGGCGATGTGCCGCACCACCGACAGGTCGTGCGAGACGAACAGGTACGACAGGTCCAACCGGGACTGCAGATCCTGCAGCAGGTTCAGCACCCCGGCCTGGATGGACACGTCCAGCGCCGACACCGGCTCGTCGAGCACGAGCACCTTCGGCTCCAGGGCCAGCGCGCGGGCGATGCCGATGCGCTGCCGCTGCCCGCCGGAGAACTCGTGCGGGAACCGGTTCCCGTGTTCCGGCCGCAGCCCCACCGTGTTCAACAGCTCCCGCACCCGCTCGGGTCCGTCGGACCCGTAGAGGCCGTGGATGCGCAGCGGCTCGGCGATGATCTCGTTGACCGGCAGCCGCGGGTCCAGCGAGGCGTACGGGTCCTGGAACACGATCTGCAGACTGCGCCGCAGGGTGCGCATCTCCTTGGCGGAGAGGCTGTTCAGGTCCGCACCCTGGAACAGCACCTCGCCCCCGGTGGCGGGTTGCAGGTTCAGCACCACCCGCGCGGTGGTGGACTTGCCGCAGCCGGACTCGCCGACGAGTCCGAGCGTCTCGTTCGGATAGATGTCGAACGAGACGTCGCAGACCGCGTGCACGTCGCCGACCTTGCGCCGCAGGATGCCCCCGCTGTGCACGGGGAAGTGTTTGACGACGTTGCGCGCGGACAGCACCGGCTGCCCGTCGGACTCCGTGGGTGTCGGGGCGGTCGATGCCTCGGTCATGTCGTTGCCTCGCCTTCGTTCGTGCCGGCAGGCAGGGGGTCCTCGGTTCTCGGGCGGAAGAAGTCGGCGGGCTCGTGGCCCTCGACCCGGTGGGCGAAGTGGCACGCGGCCTCGTGCGCGGGGTCGGACCCCGGCTCGAGTGCCGGCTCCTCGGCCTCGCAGACGTCCTCGGCCAGCGGGCACCGGGGGCTGAACGGGCACCCGGGCGGCATGTTGACCACCGACGGGGGCGACCCGGAGATCGGGTTGAGCCGGTCCGCCTTGACGTCCAGCCGCGGCAGGCTACCCAGCAGGCCGAGCGTGTAGGGCATGCGCGGGGTGTAGAAGACCTGGTCGGCGGTGCCCGACTCGACGACCTTCCCCGCGTACATCACCAGCACCCGGTCGGCCTGGCCGGCGATCACGCCCAGGTCGTGGGTGATCAGCACCATCGCCGCGCCCGTCTCCTGCTGCGCTGTCCGGAGCGCCTCCAGGATCTGCGCCTGCACGGTGACGTCCAGGGCCGTGGTGGGTTCGTCGGCGATGATCACGTCCGGCTCGTTGGCCATCGCGATCGCGATCACCACCCGCTGCCGCATCCCGCCGGAGAGTTCGTGCGGGTAGGCCTTGACCCGCTGCCGCGGGTTCGGGATGCGCACCAGCTCCAGCAGTTCGACAGCGCGCTCACGGGCCGCGTCCTTGCTGATGTCGTTGTGCGCCAGGATCGTCTCCGCGATCTGGTCACCGATGGTGTAGACGGGATTGAGCGAGGTCATCGGGTCCTGGAACACCATGGCGATGTTCTTGCCGCGGACCTTGGACAGCTTCTTGTCGTCGGCGCCCAGCAGCTCGGTGTCGCCGAAGCGGACCGAGCCGGAGACGCGGGCGTTGGCGGCGAGCAGGCCCATCACGGCGAGCGAGGTCACCGACTTGCCGGAGCCGGACTCGCCGACGATGCCGAGGACCTCGCCGCGGCGGAGCTCGTAGTTCACACCGCGGACGGCCTGGACCAGCCCCTCCTCGGAGGGGAACTGGACGGTCAGGTCCGCCACCTCGAGGACGGGATCGGCCGTCGTCGCAGTGGTGTCGGTAGTTGTCATGCGCGCACCTTGGTCTGCTGGGGGTCGAACGCGTCGCGGAGTCCGTCCCCGATGAAGTTGATCGTCAGGGCGATGACGATGATGAACAGGCCCGGGAAGTAGAACAGCCAGGGTCGGGTGGACACGGCCGTCTGGTTGTCGCTGACGAGCAGGCCGAGCGAGGTGTCCGGGGCACGGACGCCGAAGCCGAGGTAGGACAGCGACGTCTCGATCAGGATCGCGATCGCCACCAGGATCGTCGCGTTCACGATCACCGAACCGAGTGCGTTGGGCACCAGGTGCTTGAAGATGATCCGCAGGTCCCCGGCCCCGAGCGCCTTGGACGCCTCGATGAACTCCTTCTCCCGCAGCGACAGCACAACCCCGCGGGCGACCCGGGAGACGTAGGCCCAGTAGAGGCCGGCGATGACCACGGCGATCAGCCACCAACTGCCGCCGGCGACCTCACCGAGCACCGCGGCCACCGCCAGCAGCGGCAGGGTGAGCACCAGATCGGCGATGCGCATCAGCACCGTGTCCAACCAGCCGCGGTAATAGCCCGCGACGGCGCCCCAGATGGTGCCGATGATGGTGGAGAACACCGCCACCAGTACGGCCACCCCGACGGAGACCTGCGTGCCGCGCAGCACCTGGGCGAAACTGTCGTGGCCCACCGCGTCCGTACCGAACGGGTGCTCCCAGGACGGCGGCTGCGACTCGTCCCCGGTGATGTCGCCGACGTCGTAGGTCCACAGCCAGCCGCCGACGAAGGCGAGCAGCAGCACGGCCACCAGCACGATCAGGCTCACCACCGCGAGCCGGTGCTGGAAGAACCGCTTGAGCACCATCTGTGCCTGGCTGCGCTGCGCGACGGTGAACTCGCGTTCGGTCGGGGACGAGGTCTTCGTTCCCGTCGACGCGGTGCGGGTGTCGTCGGACGCCGACACGGTGGTCTCGGCGCCGCTCCCGGTCGTGTCAGGCATAACGGATCCTCGGGTCGAGTACGCCGTAGAGCAGGTCGGCGATGAGGTTGAACAGGATGATGAAGGCCGCCGAGATCAGCAGCCACGCCTGGATGGCGTAGACGTCGCCGACCTTGATGGAGTCCAGCAGGAAGCTGCCCGCGCCCCGCCACTGGTAGACGTTCTCGGTGACCACGGCTCCGGACAGGATCGTGCCGAGGTCGAGCGCGGTCACCGTGGTCAGCGGGATCAGCGCGGTCCGCAGGGCGTGCTTGCGCATCACGGTGCCGCGGCGCAGCCCCTTGGCGCGTGCCAGGCGGACGTAGTCGCTGTTGAGGACCTCCAGCATGGACGCGCGCTGGAAGCGGCTCCACGCGGCGAAGGACAACAGCGCGAGCGAGATCGTCGGCAGGACCATGTGGCCGAGGACGTCCAGGAACTGGTCCCACTGTCCGCCCGCGACGTGCACCGAGGAGTCGCCGATGGTGTAGAGCACCTGGTCGCCGACCGACCTGTTGAGGCTGATGCCCGCTTCCTTGAGCAGGATGGCGAACCAGAAGGAGGGCATCGCCAGGAAGAGGAAGCCGAAGAACGTGGCGGAGTAGTCGAGCTTGCTGTACTGCTTCACCGCGCTGACGACACCGACGAGGATCGCGAGGATCAGGGCGACGAACATCGCGAGGAAGATGAGGCGGAAGGTGACCCCGAACCGGTCGATCACCTCGCTGCCGATGTCCATCGTCGAGTGGACGGAAGGTCCGAAGTCACCCTGGAAGAGCCCGACGAGCCAGTTCCAGTAGCGCTCCAGCAGCGGTACGTCCAGGTTCAGCCGCTGGCGTTCGAGTTCGATGACGTGGGGCGGGGGAGGGGGGTTCCGGGCCTGGAGGTCCGAGAGCGGGTTGGCCGACAGCGCCGACATCACGAAGACGACGAACGTCGAGGCGAGAAGGATCGGCACCGATATCAGTAACCGGCGCAGTGCGTAGGCGAGCATGGAGGTTTTCCCTGCTGTGTCCGGGTCGTCGTGCGGCGTCGCCGCTTGTGGCGGAATCGCCGTTGGTGCAGCGTACGTCCGTGAAAGGTGATCAATCGGGCGGGGCTACCGCCGGAGCGTGTCCGGCGGTAGCCCCTGGGTGTTCACACGGTGCGGCGTCCGTGCGTCATTCGGCCCGCAGGCCCCAGTCCTCGAGGTTGTAGGTGGGGCTGTCCAGGGTCGAGTTGCCGCGGATGTTGCCGATGTTGTCGTAGGCCGCCAGGAAGGTCGGCTTCTGGTACAGCGGCAGCACGTAGGCGTCCTCGGCCATGAGCGCGTTCGCCTCGTTCAGCTTCTCGTTCGCGGCCTGCACGTCGGTCTCCGCAGCGGCTTCGGTGAGCAGCTGGTCGACCTTCTCGTTCTTGTAGCCGCCGTAGTTGCTGTCCGACTCCGAGTGCCACAGCTGCAGCCCACCGCCGTACGGGAACGGCGAGCTGACCCAGGCGAAGACCATGATGTCGTAGTCACCCTCGACCAGGGTGCCACCGAGGTCGTCGGTCGGATTGACGTTGACCGTGACCCCGAGCTGCTTCGCGGCGTTGGCGAACAGTTCGGACTGGTCCTTGCGGATCTGGTTGCCCGCCGTGTAGCCGATCCGCATCGGCGCGACGGTCTCCCCCTCCGGCGTCTTGAGCTGGTCACCCTCCAGGGTGTAGCCGGCGTCGGTGAGGATCTTCTTTGCCGCTTCGATGTCGCCCGAGCCCTGGCCGGTCTCGGAGACCACGTCCTGGTAGCCGTCCTGGTCCGGCACGAAGTTGTGGCTGTTGAGCGGCTCGACGCTGTCGGTGAACTGGCCGACCGTCTTGTCGATCAGAGCCTGCCGGTCCACGGCGGTGAACAGCGCCTGCCGCAGCGGCTTGTCCGAGAGGAACTCGTTGTCCAGGTTGAAGTCGAAGTGCTCCCAGGTCAGACCACTGCCGATGTGGGAGGACACGTTCGGGATGTTGCGAACCTGGTTGACCAGGTCCACCTGCGGCTGCGGGTAGATGACGTCCACCTCGCCGTTCTGCAGGGCCGTCGGCTCCTGCGCGGCATCGGTGATGACGCGGAACACCACGCGGTCGAGCTTGGGCTTGTCACCCCAGTACTTCTCGTTGGGTACGAGGGTGAGCGCCTGGTTGTTCTGCCAATCGCCGATCTTGTAGGCCGCACCGGAGTAGTTCGGCACGTTCTTGCCGAACCATTCGAAGGCCTTGGCCAGCCCCTCGGGGGTCTCCAGGTCACCCTGCTCGGCGGCGATGTGCGCGGGGTACATCGGAGCACCCGCGGCCCACATCTGCTTCCAGTCGGTGAACTTCTCCGCGAAGGTGACCGTCACGGTCTTGCCGTTGTCCGAGCCCTCGATCGACTCGACGCGGTCGTAGCCCATGGTCCCCGCGGGGGAGCACTCGGTGCAGTCCTCGCCGTTCTGGACCTTCCAGTTGTAGATGAAGTCCTCGGCGGTGATCGGCGTGCCGTCGCTCCACTGGGCGTCCTGCTGGATCTTGTACTCGATGACCTGCGGGTCCTCGCTGGTCATCTCGGCGCTCTCCAGCAGGTCCTCGTTGAGCGCCACGGAGAGGTCGGGCTCGGTGTAGAAGGTGTAGGGCAGGGTCTCCTTGATCGCCATCGCGGAGTCGAGAACGTTGCCCTCGGCGGAGGTGACGTTCCAGTTCTCGATGTTCTTCTCCATGGCGAACGTGACTTCGCCACCGTCCTGCATCTGGTCCCGCGAGACCTCGTTGCAGGTGTTCGGGTTGGCGTCGCAGTCGGCGAAGGCCTGGCCGGTCGTGCCCTCTCCGCCGTCGCCGTTGCCGCCACCACCGCACGAGGCCAGCACCAGGGAGGCCCCGGCGACGAGCGCGGCGTAGCGCGCCACGCGTGACTTGCTTCTCAACATTGAATCTCCTTGCTGGACGCCATCAGGGGGTCAGAGGCGATCTCTTCCTTCGCGGTGAGCCGTCGATGTGACCGGACGCTCGCCGTGGGGCCGCACGCTAGGCACTGTTACGCCGCGTTAGTCGCTCCGGAGAGCAATCGTGATGCAACGGTGATACCTCGCGATGTCCTCCGTACGAGTGATACGGGAGCATAGCCCGCGACTGAGCGCGATCATCAGACGGTCCCGCACGAGTGCCTCTCACCCTGACGTGTCCTTTGCCATAACTTCAAGGGAGGATAACGGAGCCGTCCCGATATGTGGACACCACGAAAGAACTGAATCCAATCGGTGACCTCCGGGTCGCGGGTCGGTCGCGCTCCGCGTGCGTCGTTACGCTGAAGGCGTGACCGCTGCCGCTGCACACCGGGTGCTGTTCGTCCACGCGCACCCCGACGACGAGAGCATCACGACGGGCGGGACGATCGCCCGGTACGCCGCCGAGGGCGCCCACGTGTCGGTGGTGACCTGCACGCTGGGCGAGGAGGGCGAGATCATCCCCGCCGGGCTGGACCAGCTCGGGGCCTGGGCGGGTGACCAGCTCGGCGGTTACCGCGCGGGGGAACTCGCCGCGGCCGGGGCCGCGCTCGGGTGGACCGAACACCGGTTCCTCGGCGGGATCGGCAGGTGGCGGGACTCCGGCATGGCGGGGACGTCGTCGGCCGAACACCCCCGGGCGTTCGTCCAGGGGCGCGTGGCCGAGCAGGTGGACCAGCTGCTGGCGGTGTTCGACGAGCTCCGCCCCGAGGTCGTGGTCACCTACGACGACCGGGGCGGCTACGGTCACCCGGACCACATCCGCGCCCACGAGATCACCACGGCGGCGGTCGCGCGGTCGCCGTGGGTACGCCGGCTGTTCCACACCGTCGCGTCCCGGGAGGCGACGGCCCGGGGGCTGGCCGCGCTGCGCGGCCGCAGCGATCTGCCGCACGGCCGCGACGGCCTGGACTTCCGGGTGCCCGCCGAGGACGAACTCCCCACGTACCCGGACGCCGCGATCACCACCCGGATCCACCTCGGTCCGCACCGTGCCGCCAAGTTCGCCGCGTTGCGCGCACACGCCACCCAGATCGCGGTCGGTCCGGACTGCTTCGCCCTGTCCAACGGGGTGGCCCAACCCGTGCCGGACACGGAGTTCCTCGTCCTCGTCCGGGGACCGGAGGAGGGGGTCGGTACCGACCTGTTCGCGGGGCTCACCCCGTGACGGCGCCGACGTCGACCCCGGCGTCCGGCGGCGCCGGCGCACGTGACCGCCCGGACTGGACCCTCCTGGCGGTGCTGGCCGGCGACGCCGTGCTGCTCGCCGTGCTGGAGCTGTTCTTCCTGCCCCTGCGTCTCGACGGGTACGTCCTTCCCCGGCTGGGCGACCTGCCGTTCCTGGTCAGCGTGCTGCTCGCGGTGGTGACCACGCCGTGGCTGGTGACCCGGGCCGCGGCCCTGGTCTCCCGGCGACTGGCCGGCGTCCCGCTCGCCGCGTGGCTGCTCACCCTGCTGGTGCTCGGGGCGGGCGGCCCGGGCGGGGACGTCGTCCTGCTGGTCGACTGGCGCACGCTGGCCCTGCTGGGCGCGGGTGCCCTCCCCGCCGCCGTCGCCCTCGGCAACTCCCTCGCCAGAAAACCCACCCGCCCCCCAGCGAGTTGACCCCCCTGCCCGCGAGTCGCCACCCCGTGCCCGCGAGTCGCCACCCGAGGCCCGCGAGTCGACGCCCGGTGGCCGCGAGTCGCCATCCCACACCCGTGTGTCGACGTGCCCCGGTCGTCACCGCCAGAACATGAACAGGTACTGGCCGATGCCCGCGGCGTTCGGGTCACCGCCCACCGCGCCGAACACGAGATCGGACAGGCCCCACAACGCCTGTCCCGCGGTGGGAACCGCGAGGATCAGCGCCAACAGCACCAACGGTGCCCACGGCCTGGCCTGGTGGCCGAACTCCCGGGCCCGCGGGGGCAGGTAGGGCTCGAGGGCGCCGTAGCCGTCCAGGCCGGGCACCGGCAGGATGTTGATCACGAAGGCGAGGATCTGCAACGACGCGAGGTAGGACAGGCCCGCGAGCAATCCGACCGGCATCTCGACGCTGATGACCGTGAGCGTGAGCACGATGCCGAGGGCGAGGTTCGTCAACGGCCCGGCCAGGGAGACCCGGGACGAGACCGCCCGGGACCGCAGCGCCCACTGGTTGATCCAGACCGCACCGCCGGGCAGGGGGATCCCGCCGATGGCGAGAATGATCAGTGGGAGTACCAGGGACAACACCGGGTCGGTGTAGCGGCGGATGTCCAGGGCGAGGTAGCCCTTCGCCGCCACCTCGTGGTCACCGCCCCGGTACGCCACGATCGCGTGACCGAACTCGTGCAGGGTCAACGACAGCGCCCAGCCGCCGATCACCAGCAGGAAGACGCCGGCCGAACCGAGGACGGTGCGGTCCAGCACCTCCCGCAACCCGACGGTGGCCGCGAGGACGCCGCCCAGGACGGTGACGGCGAGGATGGCGTAGAACAGCAGGCTGGGGCGGACGAGTGAGCGTGGCACGGTGGTCAGTGTCCCCTCCGTTCGTCGGTCCGGTCACCGCGAGGGTCACCGTGGGTGGGTCCCGGTCCGGTCCGGGAGCGGTGTCAACTCCCCGGGGGTGTCGAGCTTCCAGGATGCCGTGAAATCCGGGTGTGTTCGGTCGGCGTGTCCGCTTGCATGTGCCGCTCGCGAGCGTCCCCCATCCTCGCTACTCCGCTTGACCCAACCGCATACCACAGGTGTAATCACATTGATGTCATTCGCTGTCTGAAAAGGGGGGCAGTGGTGGCATCCAGTACCGCCGGTCCCGGGAGTGCGTGAGAGCGAGGAGGCGGACGTGCGGTTGGACACTACTGCAAAGGAAGGGGAGCACGTCATGGAGTGGGGCGGAGGCCCGGACCCCGATCTGGGTGTCCTCGCCGAGCTCCTCGACATGACGGGCGAGCAGGATTGGCAGGAGCGTGCGTTGTGCGCGCAGACCGATCCCGAGGCCTTCTTCCCGGAGAAAGGGGGGTCGACGCGGGAGGCCAAACGGATCTGCCAGGTTTGCGAGGTCAAGGACGACTGTCTCGAGTACGCCCTGGCGCACGACGAGCGGTTCGGCATCTGGGGTGGACTCTCCGAGCGGGAACGCCGGAAGCTGAAGAAGCGCGCCGTGTGATCGACATACCGTGTGACGAGGGCGCCAGGTGACTCGATAGGGTGAAGAGTCACTCTGGCCCCCTCGATCCCGGGAGAGGTACGTGCCCCGGACTTCCGCGTCGGTGTCGTCTCCCGTGCGCACCGCCCCGGTCCTGGCCGTTCTGGTCTGTCACAACGGACAGCCCTGGCTGCCCGACGTCCTGGCCGCCCTCCCGGAGGGCACCGTCCGCCCCCGGCACGTGCTCGCCGTGGACACCGGTTCCACCGATGACACACCGGAGTTGCTCGCCCGGGCCGCCGAGGACGGGGTCGTCGACGGGGTCCTGACCCTGCCGATCGACACCGGTTACGCGGCCGCGGTCACGGCCGCCGTCGAGGCCGGTCTGGACCGATGGGGTGATCCGGGGTCGTGGCTGTGGCTGCTGCACGACGACAGCGCACCCGACCCGGACTGTCTCGATCTGCTGCTGCGGGCGGCCGACACCGCCTCGTCGGCGGCGATGCTGGGGCCGCTCGCAGTGGACTGGTCCGATCCACGGCTCGTGGTCGAGTCCGGTCTGTCCACCGACGCCTCCGGCCACCGCAGACAGGTGGACACGCGCGCGCTCGGTGACGGCACCCCGGAACAGACCACCGAGGTCCTGGCCGTACCGAGCGCGGGCGCGCTCGTCTCGCGGGCGGCGTGGGACGACCTCGGAGGGTTCGACACCGGCATCCCGCTGCTGCGGGAGGATCTGGACTTCGGGTGGCGCGCGAACGCCTCGGGTCGCGTGGTGCTGTGTGTGCCGCGTGCCCGCGTGCGGCACGCCCGCGCCGTCACCACACGGCAGCGCTCGGCACACGCCGGCGGCGGCCCCGCCGCCGGACTCGAACGTGTCCACGGCACCCGCACCGTCCTGGTGAACCGGGCCGGATCCGGTTTCCTTCTCGGGCTGGTCGCGCTTCCCGCGCTGTGCCTGGTGCGGATGCTGGTGTTCGCCCTCCTGCGGGACGGCGAACGCGCCCGGGCCGAGTGGGCGGCCGTACGGGCGATCGCGGGTGGGGTGCGGGACCTGCGTCGGGCGCGGGCACGTCGCCCGCACCGCGGTTCGCTGCCGGGGCTCTACACCGGAACGGTGGGCCGGTGCCGTGCCGGTCTCCGGCGGCTGGTCGTCCGCCTCGTGCGGGGCAACACCGACGACGGGACGGACACCCCTGCCCGCGGGGACCCCGCGGACCTCACGGACCCCACGGATGCCGCGGGCCCCGGG
>NZ_KI912245.1:30089-30354 GCF_000231035.2 Saccharomonospora iraqiensis subsp. paurometabolica YIM 90007
CGCCGGTGCGGAGGCGGCCGGTGCCGCCGCGCGGCCCTCACCGGGGCCGCGGGCGGGAACGACCCCTCCGCCCGCGGTGGAGCTGGACCGACGGCGGGTGCTCGCCGCGACGGTGTTCGCGCCCCCGGTGGTGCTGGCGGTCGTGCTCACGGCCGTGTCCCTGGTGACCCACTGGGGCAGGCTCGGGCTCGACCCGGCGGGCGGTGCGCTGCTCCCGGTCGCCGACCTCGGCCGGGTCTGGTCGGTCTACCTCGACGCCTGGCAC
>NZ_KI912245.1:30454-30872 GCF_000231035.2 Saccharomonospora iraqiensis subsp. paurometabolica YIM 90007
TGCTGCCCCCGGCCGCCGCCGGGGCCGCCCAGGGGCGGTTGGACGTCGTCGTGGTGCACGTGCTGCTGCCCGCCGTGCTGGCCGGTGTCGTCGCCGTGCTCCGGCGGCGCGGCAGGCGGTGGCTGCACCGGAGTGTGCTGTGCGGGCTCGGACTCGCGGTGATGGCCGCCTTCTCCCCACCCGCGTACCTGCTGATCGCAGCCGGGACGCTCCTCGGTTTCGTCGCGCTGCCCCCACCGGACGGGCGGGTGGCGCGCCGAGCCCTCGCCGTGGCGGTCCCGACACTGTTGCCGATGGCGCTGTTGCTGCCCTGGTTGCCGACCCTGGTGTCCCGACCGGAGGCCGTGCTGCACGGGCTCGGCGGGCCCGCGGGGGAGGCCTCCCCGGCCGGGTTGGCGGGGCTCGATCCGGGCGGTCC
>NZ_KI912245.1:30972-31217 GCF_000231035.2 Saccharomonospora iraqiensis subsp. paurometabolica YIM 90007
CTCGCGCTGACGGCGCTCGGTGCGGGGGGTGTGGTGGCGGTCTCGGTCGTTTCGGCCGAGCCGTTGTCCGTGGGCCTCCGCCCCGTTTCCCGGGCGTGCCCCTGCTGTTCGTCGGTGCCGGGGCACTGGCCGTCGTGCTGGCCGCGTTCCGCCCCCGCACCGCACCGACGACCTCCCCGGTCGCGGACGGGAGCGGGAAGGGATGGTTCCGCCGCGTCGGCGTGGCGGCGACGGCGGCGACGGTG
>NZ_KI912245.1:31317-40674 GCF_000231035.2 Saccharomonospora iraqiensis subsp. paurometabolica YIM 90007
GGACGGTGCGGCGCTGCGGTCCGCCGGGCCCGACCTGGTCGCTCCCGCCCCGCCGACCACGGACGGTCGTGCGACGGTGCGGCTGACGCCGGTCTCGGCGCCGGTCACCCTGATCTCGCCGGAACAGGCCGGGCGGGCGTTGAGCGGTCAGGCCCCGGACGCCGGGCTCATGCGCCGCCCCGCGTCGGCCCCCGTCGACGCCGAGCCGCCGGAGGTCGCGGTGCGGGTCTCGGACGGCCCACCGGGCCGGCTGCTCGTGCTGGCGTCCCGGTATCAGGCGGGGTGGTCGGCCACGGTCGACGGCGCCGAGGTCCCGATCCGGTCCGTGTGGTCGGGTCAGGTGGGGGTCCCGGTGCCGGCGCGGGAGTCCGAGGTCACCGTCTCCTACGACGCGACCCGGCACGACCTGCTCCTCCTCGGACAGGTGACGGCCCTGCTGTTCACCGTGTTCACCGCGGTCCCGTCGCGCAGGGTGCCGTGAAGGACCCCTTCGCTGCACTCGATGCAGGGAAGGAGGCCTTCACGGCGTCACACGCGGGGAAGGGGTCCTTCACGGCACACGCCGGGAGTGTGGTCAGCCGCCGTCGATGATGTCGGGTTCGACGCCGAGGTAGTTGGCGACCTGCTCGACGAGCACGTCGTGGACGAGTTCCGAGAGCTCGACCGGGTCCTTCGCCCGCGCCTCCAGCGGGCGGCGGTAGAGCACGATGCGGGCGCGGGTGGGCAGGCCCGTCCGGTCGACCCCGGCCGGGACCAGGCGGGACAGCGGCACCGCACCGTCCAGCAGCACCCCCTCGGCCTCCGGGGACGGGATCTCGGTGTCCACCTCGGGGACGTCGTCGACGGCGACGTCCAGCTCCGTCAGATCGTGCCGCCAGCGGGCCTCGATCGGTTCGAGCGCGTCGAGCACCAGCGCGTCGAACTTCTCGGCACGGCTCGACGCCGCGGGGAGCGTGGACGGGTACAGCGGTCCGCGCAGCCCGCGTCCGTGCCGGTCCCGGCGCCGCCGCTGTCGCGAACTACGAGCCATAGCCGGGAAGGGTACGCGCCACGGTCGGGGCGTTTCCGGTGTGTCGGCGGTACGGGAGCCGCCGTGGCAGCTACAGTGGGACACCGTGCGGAGCGTGCGGAAGTGTTCGCGGACGGGTTGCCTCGAACCCGCGGTTGCCACGCTGACCTACGCCTACAGCGACTCGACCGCGGTGGTGGGGCCACTGGCCACGGCCTCGGAACCCCACTCGTACGACCTCTGCGAGGCCCACGCGCTCAGTCTCACCGCGCCGAAGGGGTGGGAGGTCGTCCGCCACGAGGGTGAGTTCTCCGCACCCGAACCGTCCAGCGACGAGCTCACGGCGCTGGCCGAGGCCGTCCGGGAGGCGGGCCGCTCCGATCGCCGGGCCCCCGCCTCGGATCCGCAGCCGGAGGAACCGCAGCCCGGGGAAGGCGTCCGCCGGGGGCACCTCCGGGTTCTGCCCGGCCGCGCCTGACCGTCCGTGACGTGTCGGTAGGCTCCCCTGCGGGTATCGAGGCTTGCGGAGAGTCGAACGCGGCCGTGAGCCGGAAGCCAACGTCGACGACGATCGGGGAGAGGCGTGACAGACCTGTCGGCCATCGTGAAGGCCTACGACATCCGTGGGGTCGTCGGTGAGGACCTCACCGAGGAACTGGTCACCGACTTCGGGGCCGCCTTCGCCCTGCTGATCAAGCCGGACTCGCCCTCGGTCGTCGTCGGCCACGACATGCGCGACTCCTCGCCGGGCCTGGCCGCCGCCTTCGCCGAGGGGGTCACCGCACAGGGCCTCGACGTCGTCTCGATCGGTCTGGCGAGCACGGACGAGCTCTACTTCGCCTCGGGGTCGCTCAACATGCCCGGGGCGATGTTCACCGCGAGCCACAACCCGGCCCGGTACAACGGGATCAAGCTCTGCCGTGCGGGCGCGGCCCCGGTGGGGCAGGACTCGGGCCTGGCGGAGATCCGCGACACCGTGGAGCACGGGGTGCCCGAGTTCGGGGGGCAGACGGGCGGCGTCACCGAACGCGACGTCCTCCCCGACTATGCCGACCACCTGCGCACGCTGGTGGACCTCACCGCGATCCGCCCGCTGACCGTCGTGGTCGACGCGGGCAACGGCATGGGTGGGCTGACCGTGCCCCGGGTACTCGACGGGCTGCCGGTCACCGTCGATCCCCTGTACTTCGAACTCGACGGTACGTTCCCGAACCACGAGGCCAACCCGCTCGACCCGGCCAACCTCGTCGACCTGCAGGCCAGGGTGCGCGAGGTCGGTGCGGACCTCGGCCTGGCCTTCGACGGCGACGCCGACCGTTGCTTCGTGGTGGACGAGAACGGTGATCCCGTCCCGCCGAGCGCGATCACCGCGCTGGTGGCCACGCGCGAACTCGCGAAGGAACCCGGCGGGACGATCATCCACAACCTGATCACGTCCAAGGCGGTTCCGGAGATCGTCACCGAGCACGGGGGCAAGCCCGTGCGCACCCGGGTCGGGCACTCGTTCATCAAGGAGACGATGGCCCGCACCAACGCGATCTTCGGCGGTGAGCACTCGGCGCACTACTACTTCCGGGACTTCTGGCGGGCCGACACCGGCATGCTGGCGGCCCTGCACGTGCTCGCCGCGCTCGGCGAGCAGGAGGGCACCCTGTCCGCGCTGACGGCGGACTACACCCGCTACGTCGCCTCCGGTGAGATCAACTCGACGGTCGACGACCAGGCCGCCCGGCAGGCCGCGGTGCGCGAGGCGTTCGCCCGGCGCGGCGGCACGATCGACGAGTTGGACGGCCTGACGGTCGACCTCGGCGAATCGGGCTGGTTCAATCTCCGGGCGTCCAACACGGAGCCGCTGCTGCGGTTGAACGTGGAGGCACCCGACGAGGCGGCGATGCGCGCGTTGACCGACGAGGTGCTCGCCCTCCTCCGCGACTGACCTTCGCCTCCCGCCTGTTCCGCCGAGAGTGGTAGAGAGGAATCATGG
This sequence comes from Saccharomonospora iraqiensis subsp. paurometabolica YIM 90007, assembly GCF_000231035.2. Taxonomy (GTDB): domain Bacteria; phylum Actinomycetota; class Actinomycetes; order Mycobacteriales; family Pseudonocardiaceae; genus Saccharomonospora; species Saccharomonospora paurometabolica. The sequence continues at coordinate 34,311 of NZ_KI912245.1, forward strand.
CCGTCACGCTTGATGCGCAGCTCCTCGAGGTTCTCGCCTGTCCCGCCGCCGACCACGCGCCGTTGCGGCCGGGAACACCGGACGACCCGGACGCCGACGCGCTGACCTGTACGTCCTGTGGCCGCGTGTACGAGGTGCGCGACGGGATCCCGGTGTTGCTGCTCGATGAGGCGGACCTCCCGGACACCGACGCCGGTGGTGGGGACCAGCGCGCGAAGGACGAGCCCGACGGTGCTTGACGACACCCTGCTCGACGACCCGGAGCGGTTGTCCGACGCCGACGTCGAGGGCCTGTTGCGCGCGGTCGCCACGGCGGGCGCACAGGTGCGTGCCACCGCCGAGACCGCGGCGGAGGTCGACCTGGCCGGGCGGCTCGAGGGTGGCAGACCCCGCAGTCTGGTGTTGCTGCGCCGCCCCGGCGCCGGGGACTCCGCGGCGTCGCTGCTGCACGCCCTGATCGCACCGGAGAGCCCGGTGCCGGTCGTGCTCGCGGACCTGGTGCCGGGCTGGGTCGGCGCGCTCGACGTGGTCGTCGCCCACACCGACGACCCCCAGGACGCGGACCTCGCGTCCTCGTTGGAACGGGCGGCGCGGTTCGGCGCCACGGTGGTGCTCTCGGCTCCCCCGGACGGTCCGGTCGCCTCGGCCGTCGCGGGCCGGGCGGTGCTGCTGCCGCCCCGGGTCACCGTCCCACCCGGCCTGACGTGGGCGACGGCGTTGACGGCCGGGTTGCTCACCGCCGACGCCCTCGGGACCCCGGTGGGCGACGTGGACGCGCTCGCCGATCTGCTGGACGCCGAGGCCGGACGGTGCCACCCGGGCCAGGAATCGTTCGCCAACCCGGCCAAGTCGCTCGCACTGCGGATGGCCGACCGCGTCCCGCTGCTGTGGGGGCTCGACGAGACCGCGGTGGCGGTCGCCCGGCACGCTGCGCACGCGCTGGCCGCGTACGCGGCGGTCGTCGCGGACGTGTCCGGGTACCGCCGGGCGATGGCGCGTCCCGCACTGCGCCGCGCCGCCGTCGCGGGCTCCGGGGAGCGGGACATCTTCGCCGACCCGGACGATCCCTCCACTCAGGGTCCGGCACTCCGGGTGCTGTTGGTGTCCGTGCGGACCGGACCGGTCGCGGACACCGCCCGCCACCAGGCCGGGGAGATCCTGACCTCGGCCGATCTGCTGGCCCCCGCCGAGGAGATCTCGGCCGACGAGGCGGGCCGCGCGGCCGTGTCGGCGTTGCGACTGGAGATCGCGGCGCTGTATCTCGGCCTCGCGGCGGGAACGATCGGAGGCACCGGCCACGCCGCACCGGTGACCGTCTAGCAGCCAGCGCAACCGAGCGACCAGGCCCGAGTGACCAGGCCGGTGACGACGGCCGGCGAGGAGTTGAGTTGACCGTGGAACTGCTGCGGAACGCAGTCCGGCCCTATGCGTGGGGTTCCCGGACCACGATCCCGGAGTTGCTGGGTCGGCCGGCACCGGCCCCCCATCCGGAGGCGGAGCTGTGGATGGGCGCCCATCCCGGCGACCCCTCGCACGTCGTCGACGCCGACGGGACCGAACGCAACCTGCTCGACCTCGTCGACGGCGACCCGGAGGGGCAGCTCGGCCGCCGCTGTGCGGCGCGCTGGGGTGGCAGGCTGCCGTTCCTGCTCAAGATCCTCGCCGTCGAGGAACCCCTGTCGCTGCAGGCGCACCCGTCCGCCGAGCAGGCCGCCGAGGGGTGGGCGCGCGAGGAGGCGGCGGGTATCCCGCGCGACGCGGCCCACCGCAACTACCCCGACCCGACCGCGAAGCCGGAGCTGGTCTGCGCCCTGACCGAGTTCCACGCCCTCGCCGGGTTCCGCGACCCGCACCGGACGGTGCGGCTGCTGCGGGCGATCGACACGCCCGGCCTGACGAAGTACACCGACCTGCTCGCCGCCCAGCCCGATCCGGACGGGTTGCGCACCCTGTTCACGACGTGGATCACGCTGCCGCAGCCCACGCTGGACCGGCTGCTGCCGGAGGTGCTCGACGCGTGCGTCCGGCACATCAAGGATCACGGGGAGTTCGACACCGAGTGCCGCACCGTGCTGGAACTCGGGGAGACACATCCCCACGACGCGGGCGTGCTCGCCGCGCTGCTGCTGAACCGGCTGACCCTGCGGGAGGGGGAGGCGCTGTACCTGCCCGCGGGCAATCTCCACCTGTACCTGCACGGGACCGCCGTGGAGATCCTCGCCAACTCGGACAACATCCTGCGGTGCGGGTTGACGATGAAGCACGTGGACGTCCCGGAACTGCTGCGGGTGGTCGACTTCGCCTGCGGTGACATGCCGGTGCTGACCGGCGGGAGCCCGGACGGTGCCGGACGGGTCGCCGTGTACCACACCGACGCCACCGAGTTCGAGCTGTCCCGGGTCGAATGGGCCGCCCACGAGCGCGCCGGGGTCCGCCTGGACGGCACCGGTCCGGAGATCCTGCTGTGTACGGCGGGTGAGTTGCTGTTGTGCTCCGAGGACGGCAGCAAGGTCGAGTTGCGACGGGGGCAGTCGGTGTGGCTGCCCGCCGCCGACCCGGCCGTGGAGCTGCACCCGGTCGGTGCGGCACCCGCACGGGTCTTCCGCGCCACCGCGGGTACCTGCGCCTGACCGACCTCCGGCGTGTCCGGATCGTCCCGCGTCGTCCCGCACCGTCCGGACCCGCCGTCACCGCCGGTGTGGGTCCGGACACATCGTGCCCTCCGTTCTCCCGGCGTCGCGGTGTCGCACCGTGATCGGCTCTAGACTTCCCGCGTCCGGTGGTGAGGCGAGACACGGAGGGGGACACGCATGGCGGCCGACGGGGGAACGAGGGCGATCCTGGCGGCCCTGTTCGCGAACGCGGGGATCGCTCTGGCCAAGTTCGTCGGGTTCCTGATCACCGGCTCGTCGTCGATGATCGCCGAGTCGGTGCACTCGGTGGCCGACACCTCGAACCAGGGACTCCTCCTGCTCGGGCAGCGGACGGCCAAGCGGAGAGCGACCAGGCTGCACCCGTTCGGGTACGGGCGGGAGCGTTACTTCTACTCCTTCGTGGTGGCGCTGGTCCTGTTCACCCTGGGGTCGGCGTTCGCGCTGTACGAGGGCGTGCACAAGGTGAGCCACGCCGAGGACCTCGACTCGCCGCTGGTCGCCGTGGTGATCCTGCTGGTGGCGATCGCGCTGGAGACCTACAGCTTCCGCACGGCGATCGTCGAGTCCCGTGCGATCAAGGGGGACAGGTCCTGGTGGGCGTTCATCCGGCAGTCCAGGACCCCGGAGTTGCCCGTCGTGCTGTTGGAGGACGCGGGGGCGCTGTTCGGGCTGGTGTTCGCGTTGTTCGGGGTCGGGCTGGCCGTGGTGACCGGCAACCCCGTGTGGGACGGCGTGGGCACGATCATGATCGGGATCCTGCTGGGGATCATCGCCCTCATCCTGATCGTGGAGATGAAGAGCCTGCTGGTCGGCGAGGGTGCCGCGGACGGCGAACTCGAGACGATCGTCGAGCGGCTCGCCGACGGGGACGAGGTCGAACGGGTGATCCACATCCGGACCCAGTACCTGGGCCCGGACGAACTGCTGGTGGCCGCCAAGCTGGCCCTGCGGCCGGGGCTCGAACTGGCCGCGGTGGCGGCCGCCATCGACGGGGCGGAACAGCGCGTGCGTGCGGAGGTGCCGGCCGCGCGGTTGATCTATCTGGAGCCGGATCTGTACTGCGTGCCGGTGTGAAAGGCGGGGTATCGCGTCCGAGGTTGCGAATCGGACGCGATTCGCACCGGCCACGGTAAAGGATCGGATTCGATCCGGTCACCGGGAACGCAGGGCACCCCGCCCGGGCCACCCACGTATTAGGGTCCGTCCGGACCATGCCAAGATCATGGCCCCCTGTTCCGCTTCCTCCTTCCCGTACCCGGAGTGCCGTATGTCCCTGATGTCGAGGTTCCGTCCCCGCACCGTCGCCGCCGGTCTGGCGTGCGGCCTGCTCGTCGGCACGGCCACCGCCACCGCGGGAGCCGTCGCCGCGGAGGAGGACCCCGGCGAGGACCCGCGCGCGGTCGCGCACGGCGGCAACACGGTGACGTGCGACGGCGCTAAGGATGGCATTCTCGTCAGCTACGGCGACGACGGAGATGTCGAGAACGTTCCGGAACTCGTCTACGAGGGGGGCGTCCCGGAACAGAACCGTTTCGTCGACATCACCGCGATTCCCGAGCGCACCGAGGTCACCGCGATCGTGGTGAAGGGCGGTCCCGGGTACAACGTCTACACACCCGGTGAGAACGGGTTGTCGGGCGAGCCGGCGTGGACGGATCTGCGGGCCCCGCTGAACAACGGCGACAACATCCCGGCGATCAGCCACTGGTTCGCCTGCGGCTACCAGCCGACCACGACGACCCCGGGGGAACCCACGTCGGAACCGGAGGACGAGCCGACGCAGGACGACGGGCCGGACGAGCCGGGTACCTCGTCCGAACAGCCCACCACCCGGACGGAGCCGAGCGAGGAGACCACGACCGGGACCGAGGCGACCACGATCGCGACCGGCGGTTCCGGCACCACGCCGCAGACGGCGGAGACCACGGTGTCCCCGGTGAACGAGAACGACGACCTGGCCACCACCGGCTTCGGCAGCGGCTGGCTGATCGCCCTGGGAGCGGCGCTCCTGCTCGGCGGCGGCGCCCTGCTGGCCCTCACCCGCATCCGCCGCTCCAGGGGCTGAGCGACCCGACCCGGGTTTTCCCGTGAGGGGCACATTCCCTGCACCCGACGCAGGGAATGTGCCCCTCACTTCGTCCTACGCAGGGAAAGTGCCCTTCACGGTCTCCCGGACGGGGGAGCGGTCGGGACGCCCGGCGCGCCGCCCGTGGTCTCGGGGGGTGGTGGGTGGGGTGGGGGTTCCAGGCCCGCCGCGAGGGTGACCGCCCGGTCCCACTCCGGGTCCACGACGTAGTCGGCGTGCCTGCGGAGCCCGGCCACCCAGCGTCGGGCCTCCGTGGGCTCCGGCATCGGGTCGGGCAACCAGTGGTCGCCCCCGAGGACCAGCACCCCCGGGTCGTTCCGGGAGGCGGCCGGAAGCGGACCCACGCTCCCGTCCGGGAGGTATCCGACACCGAGCAGGACGCCGTCGGTCACCTGATGGCGCCAGGTGGTCGCGCCCCCGCCGAAGGTGTCCGTACCGCGGCACAGCCCGCGCCAGCGCTGACCGAGCATGCCGTACAGGCGGGCGAGGCCCGGATGGGCGAACACGGCCGGGAACGCCCGCTGGTACCCCCACTGCAACGGTGCCCCGGCGGTGACCAGCCCCAGGCGTTCCCGTTCGGCGGGGGAGAGCTCCGCGGCGAGCCGGCCCGCGGCCAGCACGGCGAGCAGGCCGCCCACGTGATAGCCGGCGAGGACGACACGGCGTTCCGGGTCCCGTAGCTGCCCACGCGCCCGTTCGGCGAGTTCGGGAACGGCCTTGACGGCGTAGGACGGCGGCACCCCCGGGTGTGCCGCCCGCGGCCAGAAGCACACCAGGTCGGCGAAGGCCGCGAGATGCCGCCCGTGCCGGGGTGCCGTCGCGGCGGTGTACACGGCGCGGAGCAGGCCACCGGCGAGCAGCCCGAGGGCGACCACCCCGGCGCCGGACAACGGGTCGAGCGCCGGGGGGACGTCGACCTCGGCGACCCGCAGGACGACGAGCACCGTGGCACCCGCGCTGAGGGCGAGCGCGATCCCGAGCACCACCCGGTGCAGGTACTTGCGCTCCCACCCGGCCCGGGCCCAGGCGTCGGCGGCCTCCCGCCGGTCCCGCGCCCGGATACCCATCAGCCGGAGCACCTCGGGCACCCCGCGCCGCGCCCGTCGGAACGGCACCGCCACGGCCACCCCGAACAGGGCGACCACGGTGCTCAGTGCGAGTCCGCCGCCCCACAGCAGGGTCAGCAGGTCGTAGCCGTCGGGCAGGTGCAGTTCCGCGTCGAGCAGGTGACGGGCGGTGACGGCGAGCCCCGCGCCGAAGCCGCCACCGAGCAGGGTCGCCAGGGCCACCGTGGGGGCGGCCAACCAGCCGCCCGCCCACGGCCGGAGCCGTGTCGGCAGGTCGGCCCATCTCCGCCGGGCGAGCAGCGTCGTCGGAACCAGCAGGAGGGCGAACAGCCAGGACACCGCGAACAGGGCCGTGCCGAGCAGTGCGACGGTGTCGTCGGTGGCCCGGGTGCCCGCGGCGGCCGACCGTGGGGAGCGCAGCACGACCGCGGCGACCACCGCGGCGCACCCCAGGATGATCAACAGCGTCCGCGTCGCGGGGCCGAAGAGCCGTCTGGCGTGGGTGACGGCCGCTCCCACGGCGAAGCCCGTCAGGGACAGGGCGAGCGCCCAGACCG
>NZ_KI912245.1:40774-42978 GCF_000231035.2 Saccharomonospora iraqiensis subsp. paurometabolica YIM 90007
CGGGCCGTGAGGGTGCGGCCGGTGGTGCGGACGAGCGGCCGGGGCCCACACCGGTGGGCCGCGCGGCGGGGTACGAGGACGGGCACGAGGAGGTGCGGTGAGCGGCGTGAGGCCGAGGTCGTCCGGGTGGCACGCCCGCATCGCGGGTGCGGTACTGGCCCTCGTGCTGGTCGTGAGCGGCTGCGCGGCCATCCCCACCACGTCGCAGCCGAATCCCGTTCCGCAGGAGGGCGGGGGACAGGCCACCCAGGAGGTCCCGGAACCGGAACAGGGACTGGATCCGTTGTCGGTGGTCCGGCAGTTCGTCCGGGCGAGCGCACGGCCCGCCAACGACCACGCGGCCGCACGGGCCTACCTCAGCGAGGCCGCGCGCGAGCGGTGGCAGCCGGACGACAGCCTGACCGTGATCCGCAACGAGTTCGGCACCGTGTATCTGGGTGAGGAGGAGGCGCCGGACCCGGAGAACCGTCGGGTCGTGTCCCTCCGCGCCTCCGAACTCGGGCGACTGACCTCGGACAACGCGTTCGTCTCCGTCAGCGGCGACTTCGAGGAACCGGTGCGGGTCGGCAGGCAGCCGAACGGGGAGTGGCGCATCATCGATGCGCCCGGAACCGTGCTGATCACGGAGAGCGACTTCTCCGAGTCGTACTTCGAGGTGCCGGTCTACTTCTTCTCGCCGGACTCGTCGGTGCCGGTGCCGGACCCCCGCTACGTGGTCGCGCGGCCCCGTTCGGGGTTGTCCGCGCGGGTCGTCGACCTGGTGCTCGGCGGCCCCTCGAACGGGCTCGCCGGTGCGGTCGTGAACCCGCTCGGGGAATCGGCGGAACTCGACAGCAACGTGGACACGGCACCCGACGGGGCGCTGGTGGTCCCGCTGACGGGGATCACCGAGGAGAGCGAGAAGGTCCGGGAACGGATGGCCGTCCAGGTGGTGCGGTCGTTGCAGCACGTGACCACGAGCCGGATCCGGTTGCTCTCGGACGGGGTGGCGCTGGTTCCGGGCACACTCGACTGGCGGCCGGGGGACCTGCCCGCGTACGAGTCGATCACCTCGCCGAGTTCGGAGCTTCCCGGCCTCATGACGACGGAGTCAGGCCGGATCCGCTCCCTGGACACGGGTGCGCCCGTCCAGGGGCCGCTCGGCCGTGGTGCCTACGACGTCGAGAGCGCCGCGCAGTCGATCAACGGCCAGCAGCTCGCCGTGGTGGAGGACCTCGGCGACGGTGGCCGCCGTCTGCGGGTGGGCGACTACGGTTCGGCGGGGCAGGTCGTGGACCTGTCCGCCGAGCGGTTGACCCGACCGACCTGGCGACCGCCGTCGTCGAACGAGTCCAAGTCGAGCGAGCTGTGGACCGTCCGGGACGGGAAGTCGATCGTGCGTGTCCAGCGGGACCCGGACGGCGCGTGGGCGCCGCAACCGGTCACCGTCAGCGAACTCCCGGACGAGGGAGCCATCACCGCGCTGCGGTTGTCCCGGGACGGAACACGGGCCGCGCTCGTGGTGAACGGCACCCTCTGGGTCGCCTCTGTGGTGCGCACGAGCTCGGAGGTCTCGCTCCGGTCGCCGCGCGCGCTGAAGAGCGACATCCTCACCTCGGCGGTCGACGTCGACTGGAGCTCGCAGGACACCCTGGTCGTGGCGACCTCGTCCGAGTGGCGGCCGGTCGTGCGGGTCTCGGTCGACGGCTTCGAGCACGACACGTTCAACAGCTCGAACCTCGGGCCACCGACCGAGGCCGTCACCGCCGCGCCGGGCCGACAGATCGTGGTGGCCGACACGCACGGGTTGTGGACGGCCGGGGAGGTCGGCGCGGTGTGGGTGCCGCACCCGCACAGCAGGCCGGGTGCCGAGCCGTTCTACCCGGGCTGAGGTGTCGGATCCGCGGGGACTGTCGGTGGTCGGCGGCAGTCTGGAGCGGTGACGACCCGTGTGTTTCGGACGGCCCGCGCCCTCGGAAGGGCGGGCCTCGACCTGCTGGTGTCCACGTCGTGTGCGGGCTGTGGCGCGCCCGGGTCCGCGTGCTGTGCGGACTGCGCGGCGGTACTGGACCGGCCGGAGGGGCCCGCCCGCCACGCGCCCGGTGCGCACGTGCTCGCCCCGTACGCCGGGGTGGCCCGTGAGCTCGTGCTCGCCTACAAGGAGCGCGGCAGACGGGACCTGGTGCGACCGCTGGGCCGGAGTCTGGCCCGGGGGCTGCACGCGC
>NZ_KI912245.1:43078-46853 GCF_000231035.2 Saccharomonospora iraqiensis subsp. paurometabolica YIM 90007
GACGCACTCCAGGCACGCTGTGGCCGGGTCTACGAGGAGCTCGCCGCGGCGGGCTGGCTCGCCCCCTGGCACGTGGTGGACGGCGCGGGCTCCGTGGACCCCGCGGAGCTCGCCCGCGACGTGCTCACTCCGCCGACCCCGCCGACACCGGGATGACCGGCGGGCGGTCCGTGTCGTGCGGTGACCACGTGTCCCGGTGCGCCCGGTCCCGCTGTCGGCGTTACGTCGGAAAGTGGCCGAGCTGTCCGGACAGCTCCTCGGCCGCGTCGGCCATCGGCCGGATCAGCTGGTCGATGCGCTCCCGGGACAGCCGGTAGGCGGGTCCGGAGGCGCTCAACGCCGCGATGACGTCGCCCTCGGCCCCGTAGACCGGTACCGCGACGGCGTGCATGCCCACCTCGTACTCCTCGAAGCTGGCCGCGTACCCGTCCTCCACGATCCGCGCGAGCTCGCCGCGCAGTTCGCGCGGCACCACGGTCGTGGCCGGTGTGCACGCCTCCAGTTCCCGGCTCAGCAGCGGGTCGCGGGTCTCGTCGTCCATGTGGGCGAGCAGCACCTTGCCGCTGGAGGTCGCGTGCAGCGGGGTGCGCCTGCCGGTCCAGTTCTGGGCGGTGACCGCGGCCGAACCGAAGGCCTGGCTGATGTTGATGGCGACGTCGCCGTCGGCGACCGCGATGTTCACCGTCTCGCCGAGCGCGTCCGCCAGCGTCTGGCAGGTCTGGTTGCCCAGTTTGGCGAGGTCCATGCGCCCGGTCGCGGCGCCGGCGAGCCGCACGATGCCGAACCCGATCGCGTACTTGCCGCGTTCGCCGAGCTGCTCCACCATGTTGCGCATCTCCAGGGCGGTGACCAGTCTCGACGCCGTTGACTTGTGCACCCCGAGTTCGGCGGCGATGTCGGTGATCCCGGCCTCGCCCTCCCTGGCGAGCAGTTCGAGCACGGTGATCGCCCGGTCGACGGACTGGACGGGGCTGGTGGCGGCTTTGGCCTCATCAGAGTTCCGCATGACGCAACAGTAACCGGTCGACGCAAGGGCACGGGTCACGCCACCGTAAAACACCTCGTCGGCGAGAGGTCGAAGCACCTACGGCCGGGGCGCCGAAACGGACCCGGGGAGCGCCACGACCGGCGGGCCGTGCACGCGGGGCGGCGCGGTAGTGCGAATATGTCGGCATGAAGGCGCGTGTGCTGGTCGTCGACGACGACCCCGCTCTGGCTGAAATGTTGACCATCGTGCTCCGCGGTGAGGGATTCGACACCACCGTGGTCTCCGACGGTTCGCGGGCGCTTCCCGCCATGCGTGAACTGAAGCCCGACCTCGTTCTGCTGGACCTGATGCTACCGGGCATGAACGGGATCGACGTGTGCAAGGCCATCCGTGCGGAGTCCGGGGTGCCGGTGGTGATGCTGACGGCCAAGAGCGACACGGTCGACATCGTGCTCGGGCTGGAGTCGGGCGCCGACGACTACGTCGTCAAACCCTTCAAGCCGAAGGAACTGGTGGCCCGGGTGCGCGCGCGGATGCGCCGGACCGAGGCCGAGCCCGCCGAGCAGCTGACCATCGGTGACCTGTCGATCGACGTGCCGGGGCACGAGGTCACCCGGGACGGGGAGCCCGTCGCGTTGACCCCGTTGGAGTTCGACCTGCTCGTCGCACTCGCCCGCAAACCCCGCCAGGTCTTCACCCGCGAGGTCCTGCTGGAGCAGGTGTGGGGCTACCGGCACGCCGCGGACACCCGCCTGGTGAACGTGCACGTCCAGCGCCTGCGCTCGAAGGTCGAGAAGGATCCGGAGCACCCGGAGGTGGTTCTCACCGTCCGCGGCGTCGGCTACAAGGCCGGCCCCCCGTGAGGACACGGCACACTCGACCGGGACAGGGTCCGCGTGCCGGGAAGCGGCGGGCCGGGCGGTGAACGCGACCGCCGGATGGAGGTGACGGTGCCGCGTGCGGGAACCGCGGGAGGTGTCGGGCGCCCATCCCGACGCGGGTCCGCCGAGGGATGGCGGTCCGGGCATGAGTCGTGACCCGGTGTCGCCCGTGCGGTCGGTCCTCACGTTCAGCAGTCGTGCCGCCTCGTACGGCCGCCGCGTCTCGGCCGCGTTCGGTGACGTGTGGCAGCGGTCGCTGCGGTTCCGGGTCACCGTGTCCACCCTGGCACTGTCCTCGGCGGTGGTGTTCGTGCTCGGGATGGTCCTGCAGAACCAGATCGTCGACCGGCTCGTCGACACCAAGGAGAGCGCGGCACTCAACCAGCTGCGGGTCGCGGTACGCACCGCCGAGAGCGAACTCGTCGGCGAGGCGGGGCGGGACGACGCCCTGCGCAACCGGCTCAACAACGCGCTGAAGAGCATCACGAACAACTCGCTGGCCACCCAGGACACGGAGAACTCGTCCGCGGGCGCGTTCGAACCGGTGCTGGCCGCGGGCGACGGTGACCGCGCGGGGGAACAGCCCGTCCACGCGGGTCCGTTCGACAAGGTGCCGACCGGGTTGCGCAACTACGTCGAGGGCAACCAGAAGGCCACCCAGTTCCACACCCCGCCGGGCGACTCGACCTATCTCGCCGTTGGCGCCCCGGTCACCTCGGCCACCCAGCCGATGCAGCTGTACCTGCTGTTCCCGCTGAGCACCGACCAGAAGACGGTCACCACGGTGCAGAGCACCATGCTCGTCGGGGGGCTGGCGCTGCTGGTACTGCTCGCGGCGATCACGAACCTCGTCACACACCAGGTGGTCACCCCGGTGCGCAGGGCCGCCTCGGCGGCCGAGGACTTCGCGAACGGGGACCTGGACCGCAGACTCGACGTGCGCGGGGAGGACGACCTCGCGAAACTCGCCGACTCGTACAACGAGATGGCGACGAGCATCCAGGAGCAGATCCGGCAGCTGGAGGAGTTCGGACAGCTGCAACGCCGGTTCACCTCGGATGTCTCGCACGAGCTGCGCACGCCGCTGACGACGGTGCGCATGGCCGCGGACGTGCTGCACGCCTCCCGCGAGGAGTTCCCGGCCGGGCTCGCCCGCTCGGCGGAACTGCTCGTCGACGAGCTGGACCGGTTCGAGGCGCTGCTGCACGACCTGCTGGAGATCAGCCGGCTCGACGCCGGTGTCGAGGACCTCTCCGCCGAGCGCGGCGACGTCCGGCCCGTCGCGGAGCGGGCCGCCGAGCAGGTCGGTGCCATCGCGGGCAGTGCGGGCAGTCCCATCGAGCTGGAGCTGCCCGACGAGGAGGTGCCCGCCGAGATCGACGCCCGGCGGGTCGAACGGATCCTCCGCAACCTCCTCGGCAACGCCGTCGACCACGGTGAGGGTCTCCCCGTACGCCTGCGGCTGGCCGCCGACGACCACGCGCTCGCGTTCACCGTGCGGGACTACGGTGTGGGGCTGCGCCCCGGGGAGGCGGAACTGGTCTTCAACCGCTTCTGGCGCGCCGACCCGTCCCGCAACCGGCGAACCGGCGGCACGGGTCTCGGCCTGGCGATCAGTCTGGAGGACGCGCGCCTGCACGGCGGGCAGCTGGAGGCGTGGGGCGAGCCGGGACACGGCTCGTGTTTCCGGCTCACCCTGCCGCTCACCCGGGACGAACCGGTCGAGCACAGCCCGCTGGGCCTGCCGCCGGACCCACCCGAGCGCTCCGGCGACGACCCCGGGGACACCGACGACCGGGGCGACGATCCCGACGACCGGGTCGAACCCGGGGACGCCGGGGACACCGACGCCGCGCTCACCGGGGATGTCGCCCCGGACCGTGCCGACCCGGGCGGTGCCGACCCG
>NZ_KI912245.1:46953-50094 GCF_000231035.2 Saccharomonospora iraqiensis subsp. paurometabolica YIM 90007
TGACGGCACGGCCGGGGCCGAGGAGAGCGCGGGCAACGGCGGGCAGGCCGGCGGCTCCGGGGGTGGCGGCTCGCGACGGGAGCGCCGCGCCGCCGCCCGCGAACAGGCGAAGAAGAACAAGAAGGGCGCGCGTCGCTGATCCCGGCATGCGCCGTCAGCCCGGTTCGAGCACGCTGAACGACACGCACAGCCAGCCGTGCACCCCGTGCTCGAACCGGGCCGTCACCGCGCAGGCCCGGGTCGGGGCGGTGGCGGTGCCGCACAGCTCCAGCGCCTCTTCGGCCGGGCGGCAGACGTGGATGTTCCGCAGGACGTAGCGCGGCCGGTCGTTGCCCGGCACGGTGGCCCGCAGACGTCGGTACAGCGGCGGGTCCAGCCAGTCCGTCAGTTGGGCGAGCGGACGCCGTCCGGTGTAGGCCTCGAGCAGCCCGGTCAGCACCCGGTGCAGGAGCCGACGTCCCGGGGGAGTGACCGAGCTGCGACGTCGCTCCTCCTCGTACCGTTCGACGAGGAGTTCGTCGAGGGTGAGCTGACCGTCCGCGACCGAAGGTGGGTCCGGCGGGTCGTCGATGTGCCCGGGTTCGTACGGCTTCAGCGGAACGACCCCGCTGTCCGGTGAGAACGGGTGCATGAGCGGTCCCCTCCCTCGTCGCCTCTGCTCGGTGGCGGCGGCCCCCTCGACCGCCTCCACCGGTAGAGAGGGTTACCGACCGGTTTTCGGATCCGCAGGCCGCCTGAAGAGGTGAAATACTCCGCTCCCGGGCGGCGCACACCGGGCTGCGGTGCTATTCGCGTGGGTCCTCGGCTACGGTGACCGGATGCTGCGCGGACTCGTGCTGGATCACGCGGGCGTGCTGACCGATCCGGAAGCCGGACCGCTGTTGCGTGCGGTCGACCGTGCCCGTGCGGGCGGCGTGCGTGCGGCGGTGCTGTCCAACGCGGCGGGCGGGGGTGACGTCCGCGCGCGCCTGTCCGGCCGATTCGACACCCTGGTGTTCTCGGGGGAGGTCGGCGCCGCGAAACCGGACCCGGAGATCTACCACCTGACGGCCCGCCGTCTCGGCCTCACCGCGGCCGAGTGCGTGCTGGTGGACGACTCGCCCCGGTATGTCGCGGGTGCCGTGGCGGCCGGGATGGTCGGTGTCCGGCACGTGTCGGTGGCGCAGACCCTGACGGAACTCGCCGCCCTGTTCCCGGAGGAACCCGCCTTCTGCTGAGGCAGGGACTCGCTGCGGTGCGGACTGACGCCGGTTCAGCGGGTCCGAGCGCGGCGGACCAGGTCGAAGCAGACGACCGCCGCGGCCGAGGAGACGTTGAGCGATTCGACGTCACCCGGCATGGGGATCGACACCCAGCCCGCGACGAGATCGGCCACGTCGGCGCCGACCCCCTGCGTCTCGCCGCCGAGCACGAACGCCGTCCGGGCGGGCAGTTCGCAGGTGAACAGCGACTCCACCCCCACCCCCGGGTCGGTGTCCGGCCGGGCACCGAGGGCGTACACGGCGTAGCCCGACTCGGTGAGCTGTTCGACGGCCTCCGCCGCGGTCGCGCAGCGCAGCACGGGCGCCCGGAAGGCCACCCCGGCCGAGGCCTTCACCACCAGCGGGTCCAGCGCGGCCACACCCCGGTGCGGCACCACGACGCCACCGAGGCCCGCGGCGGTCGCCGTCCGGAGGATCATCCCCACGTTCGCGGACGTGGTGACGCCGTCGAGCACGAGCACCGGGGCCGGGGGAGTGGGCGAGTCCAGCGCCGCCGCCAGCGGCCGCATCCGGGGCGCCACGACGTCGGCCAGCACACCCTGGTCCTGTTTCCCGTTGCCCGCGAGCACCTTCACCCGGTGGGCGTCGGCGCGTCGGACCGGGACACCGCGCGCACCGGCCGCGCGTTCGATCTCGGCCACCGCCGGCCCACGCGCGGTGTCCGCCAAGATCACTTTGTCGACATCGAGGGTGCGGTCGCCCAGGACCTCCAGCACGGGCTTGCGCCCGTAGACGGTCAGGAACCGGTCCTTGGGCGATCCGGCGCCCGTTCCGTGCGTGGCGTCCCCACCCTGTGCTGCGCTGCCGCCCCGGGCGCGTGTACCTGCCACACCGTCAGTTTCCCACCCGCCCGGCTCGTCGCGGCGGCGGCCGCCCGGATCTGTCAGGATCGGATCATGACCGACCGTCTCTCCGCGCTGGACGCCTCGTTCCTGTACGCGGAGCGGCCCGCCACCCCGCTGCACGTGGGCGGCATCGCGATCGTCGAGCGGCCGGAGACGGGGTTCGACTACGGCCAGCTGCTGTCCCTGGTCGGCCGCAGGCTGGCGTACCTGCCGCGCTACCGCAGGCGGGTGCGGCCGGTCCCGGGGCATCTGTCCCGGCCGGTGTGGGTGGACGACGTCGACTTCGACCTGAACTATCACGTGCGCCGCTCGGCGCTGCCCGAGCCGGGGACCCACCGGCAGCTGTTCGAGCTGGTGGCCCGGCTGTTGGCGCGGCCGCTCGACGTCGAGCGGCCGCTGTGGGAGCTGTACATGGTCGAGGGGCTGGCCGGGAACCGGGTGGCGCTGGTGACCAAGACGCACCAGTCGATGGTGGACGGCATCGGATCGCTCGATCTGGGACAGTTGCTGCTCGACGACGAGCCCACCGAACCCGGACCCGCCGAGGAGTTCTGGACCGCGCGGCCCCGCCCGGGGCGGGTGCGTCTGGTGACCGACGCCGTCGCCGACACGGTGCGCCGCCCCGCGGAGATGGTGGAGAACGTCCGGACGGCCGTACGGGACGTCGCCAGTACCGCCGACCGGATGCTCGGTGCGGTGGAGGAGGTGGCCTCGGCGGTGCACTCGGTGCTCCGCCCCGCGGCCCCGAGCCCGCTCAACGCGCAGGTGAGCCGCGGCAGGGTGTTCGCCGGGGTACGCACGGACCTCGAGGACCTCCGCCGGGTCCGGCGGCGGCACGGGGGCACCGTGAACGACGTGGTCCTCGCCGTCGTCACGGGGGCGTTGCGGGAGTGGCTGGCGCGCCGCGGGATGCCGCTGAGCCAGACGTCGACCGTGCGGGCGCTGGTCCCCCGCGCCGTGCGCGACGGGGACACCGTCGGCGGCTCCCCGGAGGGGCCGCTGGACAACCGGGTCGAACCCGCGCTGGTCGAACT
>NZ_KI912246.1:0-2018 GCF_000231035.2 Saccharomonospora iraqiensis subsp. paurometabolica YIM 90007
TCACGGTGTTCGGCACGGACACCGCCGCCGGGGCGGCCGGTGCCGTTCCGGACGGGACCGGCCCGACACGCACCGACCCGCTGGCCCTGGTGGCCGTCGCCGAGGACGAGGCACCGCAGGTGGCCGCCGCCTCGCTGGACCGCCCAGTCACGGTCCTGTGGGACTGACGGCACCACCCGGACCGACGCCGACGGGAGGCGCCGGAACCGACGCGATGCGGACGGGACCGACCGGACGGGGCCGGCTCAGCGGTCGTGGTGCGGGGGCCGGTTGTCCCGGTACCAGTCGTCCGGGCTCTCCCGTGCCCGGTCCGACCCGGGGTCGCGTTCGTCGGCCGAGGTGCGGGGGAGCACCTCACCGAACACGTCGTCGATCCGTCCACGCCGCCGGGCGTGGTCCGCCTCGTCCCGTGCCACCACTGTCGTCCGTCCCCGTCTCCCGTGGGTTCGTGGTTTCCCCGCCCGTGCCGCGGCTCAGTTCGCGTCGAGGCCGGAGAGTTCGTCGATGACGTGCGGGACCAGCGAGGACAGTGTGGCCATGCTGTCCCGCACGGCGGCCCGCGACCCCGCGAGGTTGACCACGAGGGTACTGCCGGAGACACCGACCAGTCCCCGGGAGATCCCGGCGTCGACGGCACCCGCACTCAGACCGGAGGCCCGCAGCGCCTCCGCGATGCCGGGCACCGGCCGGTCGAGCACCCCGGAGGTGGCGTCCGGGGTGACGTCGCGCGGGGAGACCCCGGTCGCGCCCACCGTGATCACCACGTCGACACCGCCGATCACGGCCGTGTTCAGCGCGTTGCGGATCTCGACGGTGTCGGCCCGCACCACCACGGTGCCGTCGACGATGAAACCGGCCTCCTCCAACAGTTCGGTGACCAGGGGGCCCATGCTGTTCTCGACCTCACCCGAGGCCGTCCGGTCGTCCACGATCACCACCAGCGCGCGGCCGAGCCGCTGCGAATCCCGCTCCATGCGGCCACCGTAGTACCCGCGGCACCGCGGGCGACAGGCAGCGAGCCGACCACCGCGTCACCGGCGGAACGACCCGGACGGAAGCCACCCGCCCGTGTCCGCCCTGCGGTGCGTCCGGGGGCGCCCTAGCGTGAGGCGGGTGCGTGTTCTCGTCACCGGCGGAGCCGGATTCATCGGCTCCCACATCGCGGATCTGCTCGCCGAGTCCGGCCACGAGCCGGTCCCCCTCGACGGGTTCGTGCCCACCGCCCACGGCCCGGACGACCACGGTCCGGACCACACCGGTCCGCACCGGTTGGTCCGCGGTGACGTCACCGACGACGCGCTGGTCCGGGACCTGCTGTCCGGGGTGGACGCCGTCTGCCACCAGGCGGCGGTCGTGGGGCACGGGCTCGACCCCTCCGACCTGCCGACCTACACCTTCAACAACGACCACGGCACCGCCGTGCTGCTGGCCGCCATGCACGAGACGGGCGTGTCGCGGCTGGTGCTGGCCTCGTCGATGGTCGTCTACGGCGAAGGCCGGTACGCGTGCCCGGAACACGGCCACGTCGAACCCGCGCCCCGGTCCCGCGCCGACGTGGACGCGGGCATCTACGACCCGCGGTGCCCCGGGTGCGGGGGAATCCCGGAGTCCCGGCCGGTCACCGAGGACGCCCCGCTCCGCCCGCGCAGCGTCTACGCGGCCACCAAGCTCGCGCAGGAACACCTGGCGGCGGCGTGGGCGCGGCAGACCGGCGGCACCGTGTGGGCACTGCGGTACCACAACGTCTACGGGCCCCGGATGCCGTCGGACACCCCGTACGCCGGGGTCGCGTCGCTGTTCCGGTCGGCGCTGCGCCGGGGCGAGGCGCCCACGGTGCTGGAGGACGGGCGCCAGCGCCGGGACTTCGTGCACGTCTCCGACGTCGCCCGGGCGAACCTGCTCGCCCTGCGCACCGCGCCCGACCCGGGCACGCTGACCCCGGTCAACATCTGCTCCGGCGAACCGCACACCGTCGGCGAGCTGGCCACCGAACTGGCCGGGGCCTGCGGCGGCCCCGC
>NZ_KI912246.1:2118-4276 GCF_000231035.2 Saccharomonospora iraqiensis subsp. paurometabolica YIM 90007
AGCCTGCGCGGGAGACCCCGCCCGGTCCCGGTCGCCGGGCCGGTGTCCGCGCCACCCGGGTACGACGGGTACGCCGTCGTCGGAGGCGCCCCCTGCCCGGGCGCGGCGTGGGCTCCCGGACCGTACGCGAATCCCTGCTGGTCCTGCCGCGTACCGTAGCCGGGGACGTAGGGGTTGCCGTGGGCGAACGCGCCGCCGGGCTGCTGCGGATACCCGGGGTTGCCCTGCCCGGGGTACTGCCCCGGCGCCCGGAACGGATCGGAGCCCCCGGTGTGCGCCGCCGACTCCCCCGGTCCGGCGTCCCCGGTCGCGGGCCCCGGCGGCGTCGTCTCCGGCGGCGCCTGCCGTGGAGCTGCCTGCTCCGGCGATGCCTCCGACTCCCCGGGCTGCTCCGTCCGGCCCGGCGGAGCCCAGGGGCTCGGCTGTTCGTGCCCCGGCCCGGCACCGGACTCCGGCGTCCCCGACGCGGACGGGTCCGGGTTCTGTCGAGCGAAGGGATCGTTGTCGGTCATGCGTCCATGATGCGCCGGAGTCCTGAGAACTCGCTGAACCCGTGCTGTGACCGCGGCGAGAATCGCTACCGACCCGGACGCGTGTCCCGGAGGTTCTCCGCGATCCGCTCCGGTGTGACGTCGTTCACCCACACAGCCATCCCGGACTCGGACCCGGCGAGGTATTTGAGCTTGTCCGCCGCGCGCCGCACCGAGAACACCTCCAGGTGCAGCCACGCCGCCTCCCGGTCGCCGACGGTCGGTGCCTGGTGCCAACCCGCCACGTACGGCAACGGCCGGTCGTACAGCGCGTCGCACCGGCGGAGCACGTCGAGGGACACCCCGGCGACGTCGTCGCGCTCGTCGGCGGTCAGTTCGGACAGGTCGGCCACCCGGCGGTGCGGCACGATCAGCACCTGCACCGGCCACCGGGCGGCGGGCGGCACGAACGCCGTCCAGTGTCGTCCGCGGGTGACCACCCGGGTGCCGTCGGCCCGTTCGGCCGCCAGCAGGTCGCCGAGCGGGTGGGTGCCGTGCGAGGTGAGACGGGCGCGGGCGTGCTCCAGCATGCGGGCGGTGCGCGGCGGCACGAACGGGTAGCCGTAGATCTGGCCGTGCGGGTGGTGCAGGGTCACCCCGATCTCCTCGCCGCGGTTCTCGAACGGGAAGACCTGCCGCACCCCGTCGGTGCCCGAGAGTTCGGCGGTGCGGTCGGCCAGCGCGTCCAGCACCGTCCGCACCCGGGTGGGCGACAGCTCGGCGAACGAGGTGTCGTGTTCGTCGGTGAAGCACACCACCTCGGCGCGGCCCTGCCCCCCGGCGAAGGCCGGGAACCGGTTCTCGAACACGACGACGTCGTAGTGCGGCTCGGGGATCTCGCCGGGTGCATCCGGCCGCCCCGGGCACAGCGGGCAGTGGTCGGCGGCGGGTTTGTGCGTGCGGTCCTGGCGGTGCGCGGCGATCACCACGGGTTCCCCGGTCAACGGGTCGTGCCGGATGTCGGTCACCGCGGCGGTGGGGGTCAGATCCCGCGGGTCCTCGCGGTTCCGGGGCCGCGGATCCGGGCCGTCGTCGTAGTACCGGATGCGGCGCCCGTCCGCGAGCGTGCGGTCGGTCCGGTTCACCCGTCCGCCCCGATCGGCCCGGGCGCGAGCACCAGCTCGCCGACGTGGGCCGACAGCACCCGGCGGGCGCGCTCGCCCAGGCCGTCGTCGGTGACCAGGACGTGCGCCTCGGCCAGCGCGGCGACGGTGGACAGGCCCACGGTGTCGAACCGGGTGTGTTCGGCGAGGATCAGCAGCTCCCGGCCCGCGTCGATCAGCGCCCGGTCGGTCTCGCTCTCGCTCAGGTCGCCGATGGTGAATCCCGGGCCCTCGGCCATGCCGTGCACGCCGAGGAAGACCCGGTCCAGGTGCAGGCCCCGCAGGCTCTGCACGGCGACCGGCCCGACCAGCACGTCGGCGTCGACCCGTGCCCCGCCGGTGAGCACCACGTGCCGGTCCCGCCGCCCCGCCGAGCCGAGAATGTCGGCCACCCGCACGGAGTTGGTGACCACCGTGAGGTCGGCGACGTGGGTCAGTGCCCGCGCGAGCGCCCGCGACGCGGGTCCCGCGGAGATCCCCACGGCCGACCCGGGACGCACCCACCGCGCGGCGGTCGCCGCGATC
>NZ_KI912247.1:0-7251 GCF_000231035.2 Saccharomonospora iraqiensis subsp. paurometabolica YIM 90007
GTCGAGCCGCCCGGACTCCCGCTGCGGCCCCCGTCGTATCCCCGGCATGACCTGCCCTCCCCAGTTCACCGTCGAACCCGGTGGTGCGGGCACGCCCCGCCCGCGCGGGCGAGCCCGGCCGCGGCGGGAGGCGCGTCGCGCTCACACCACAGGGTCGGACGGTGACACGAGGTAGGCGGTTCCGGCCACCCCGTTGTGGTTACTCGCGGGCGTGCACCGGGTTCAGCACGCGGGAGAGGAAGCTCCGCGTGCGTTCGTGGTGCGGGTCGGCGATGACGCGGGCGGGCGGGCCCTGCTCGACCACCATGCCGTCGTCCATGAACAGCACCGTGTCGGCGACCTCGCGGGCGAACTGCATCTCGTGGGTGACCACGAGCATCGTCATGCCCTCCTCGGCGAGCCTGCGCATCACCGAAAGCACGTCCCCGACGAGTTCCGGGTCCAGCGCCGACGTCGGTTCGTCGAACAGCATGACGGCCGGGTCCATCGACAGCGCCCGGGCGATCGCCACCCGCTGCTGCTGACCGCCGGAGAGCTGGTCGGGCATGGCGCCCACCTTCTCCGACAGGCCCACCCGGGCGAGGTTGTCCCGGGCGACGCGCTCGGCCTCGGTCTTGTCCCGTTTGAGTACCTTGCGCTGGGCGATGGTCAGGTTCTCCAGCACGGACATGTGGGTGAACAGGTTGAATCCCTGGAACACCATGCCGATCGAGCGGCGCGCGTCGTCGATGTAGACGTCCGGGTCGGTCATGTCGAACCCGTTCACCACGACGGTGCCGGAGGTCGGCTGCTCCAGCAGGTTGACGCAGCGCAGCAGCGTGGACTTGCCGGAACCGGACGGCCCGACGATGCACACCACCTCGCCGCGCCGCACGCGCATGTCGATGCCCTTGAGCACCTCGACCCGGCCGAACGACTTGTGCAGCCCGGAGATCTCCACGATCGCGTCGCCGGTGCCCGCACCGGCCGTGGACGGCGAACCCATCAGGCCGTCACCTCCAGCCCCTCGTCCGCCTTCTTCCCGCGCCGGCGTTCGAGACGCCGCGACAGGTACCCGAGCGGCACCGTGATGATCAGATAGCAGAGCCCCGCCAGCAGGATCGGGGTGAACGACTTGGTGGCGTTCAGCCCTTCCCGGCCGAACTTCGCCAACTCGTACTCGTCACGCATCAGACCCAGGAGGTAGATCAGCGACGAGTCCTTGGTGAGCAGAATGAGCTCATTGGTCAGCGGGGGCAGGATGATCCGGAATGCCTGGGGAATGACCACGGTCATCGTGGTGCGCCCCTGCGACATACCGAGTGACCGGGACGCCTCGATCTGCCCGTTCGGTACCGCCTGGATCCCCGCGCGCAAGGTCTCCGCGATGTAGGCCGAGCCGACCAGTCCCAGCGCGAGCGCGGCCGTGGAATACACGTCGAACCGGAGATCGAAGGCCATCGGCACCCCGAAGCCCAGCGCGATGAACACCAACAGCGCCGGAACACCGCGGAAGAACTCGATGTACACCGTGGCCAGCCACCGATACGGACCGACCGACGACAACTTCATCAGCGCGAGCACGAGCCCGATACCGAGCCCCAACCCGAACCCGAGCCCGGTATAGACGATGGTGTTGACCAGAGCGAGCGTGACCACCTCGGGCAGCTGGGTCGCCGCCGCATCCGGATTGAAGAAGGACTCCCGGATCGTTCCCCAGTCGGCCAGAAGGCCCAGCACCACGAGGGCGACGACCAGCACGAGGTACTGGACACCGCGGAATACCTGCGCGCGTTTGCGCGGCGACATCGCCATACGGACTCCTCGACACGGGAGACGCGGGTCCCGGCGGAGGATCGCCCCGCCGGGACCCGTCGCTCACCCGACTAGTTGCTCTCCGGTGCCTGGCCGAACCACTTCTCGTAGATCGCGTCGTAGCGGCCGTCGTCCTTCGCGGCCTGCAGCACCTCGTTGACCTTCGACAACATGGCGGCGTCGCCCTCGCGCACGGCGATGCCGTACTGCTCGCCGGTCTCGAACTCCGTGGTGACCTCGACGTCGTCGTTCTTGTTCGCGAAGTCCAGCAGCACGGAGTTGTCGTTGATCGCCGCGGCGACCTGGCCGGTCTGCACCGCGGTCTGCAGCAGGGCGAGGTCCTCGAACTGGCGCAGTTCGTAGCCGTGTTCGTCCTGGTGCTCCCGGGCGTACTTCTCCCCGGTGGTGCCGAGCTGCATCCCAAGGACCTTGCCGTCGAGGTCGGACAGCTCCGCCACGTCGGAGTCGGTGCCGACCAGCAGTGCCTGGTTGGCGTCGAAGTAGCCGTCCGAGAAGTCCATGACCTGTTCGCGTTCCTCGGTGATGGTCATGGCGGCCGCGGCCACGTCGCACTGGCCGGTGTCGAACGACGCGCCCGACTCGATGCCCTCGAACGAGGTATCGAAGATCTCCTGCTCGACGCCCAGGTCCTCGGCGACGAGATCGACGAGGTCGACGTCGAAGCCGACCGTCTCGCCGTCCTGGGTGAACTGGAACGGTTCGTAGGGCAGGTGGGTGCAGGTGGTCAGCTTGCCTTCGTTGATCAGCGAGATCTCCCCGCCGGCTTCGGTGTCGCCGCCGGAGTTCACCTCCTCCGCACAACTCGCCGCGGTGACGGCGAGCGCGGCCGCGGGAAGCAGGGTCAGCACTCTGGTGAGTCGACGCGCCACGGTGTCACTCCTCGTGGTTAATAGCGGCTAACGCGCGTATCCTGCCACCCCGGTACGCCCGAACGCACCACCCGGCGACGTTACGGACCCGTTTCGACGGGCACGTCACTGCTCCGCGTGGGCGTGCAACACGCGCGCGATCGCCTCGGTCACCCGCTGCGCCTGGTCGAGGTGCAGCCACTCGTCCGGCACGTGCGCGTTCGAATCCGGCCCGAGCGCACCGGTGACCAGGAACTGCGCCTCCGGATACGTCCGGCCGAGCAGGCCCATGAACGGGATCGACCCGCCGAGCCCGGTGCTGCGCCACGGGTTGCCGAACACCTCGTCACTGACCCGCTCCAGTGCGGAGGCCAGCCACGGGGCGAGTTCCGGGGCGTTCCAGCCGTCCGCCGCCTCGGTCCCGGTGACCTGCACCGTGGCGCCGTACGGGACGTCGGTGGTCAGCGTCTTCTCGATCGCGGCGAGCGCGGCGGCGGAGTCCGCGGTCGGCGGGAGCCGGAAGCTCAACGCCAGCGTCGTGGCGGCGCGCAGCACGTTGCCCGCCTCGGCCGGTTCCGGCATCCCGGACGCGCCGATCACCGACAGGGTCGGCCGCCAGCTGTTGTTCAGCAGCAGCTCCACCTCGTCGTCGACGACGGTGCGGGTGGAGCCGTGCCGCGGGAACGCGCCCGCCACCGACCCCGGGGCGGCCTCGGCGGTCGCCCGGGTCTCGGCCAGCCGGTCGGCGGGGATCTCGACATTGCACTCGGGCAGCAGGATCGCGCCGGTGGCGCTGTCCTCGATGCGGTCGAGCAGCGAGCGCAGAACGCGGAAGGAACCCGGCACGACGCCGCTGGCGAGTCCGGAGTGCTGGGCCGAGTCGAGCACCCGCGCGGTGACGTGCACCTGGGCCATCCCACGCAGGCTCGTGGTGAGCCACAGCCGGTCGTAGTCGTTGCCGCCGGAGTCCAGACAGATCACCAGGGACACGCGCCCCAGCCGCCCGGTCAGGTGTTCCAGGTAGGCGGGCAGGTCAGGGCTGCCGGACTCCTCCCCGGTCTCCAGCAGCACCACGGTCCGGGCGTGCGCGCCGCCCGCCGCACGCACGGCCTCGATCGCGGTGGTCGCGGCGTATCCGGCGTAGCCGTCGTCGGCCGAGCCGCGGCCGTACAGCCGGCCGTCGCGCACCACCGGTGTCCACGGGCCGAGTCCGTCGGACCAGCCGCCGACGGGGGGTTGTTTGTCCAGGTGCCCGTACATGAGCACGGTGCCGGCGTCCTCGCCTCCCGGGGTGGCGGGGACGTCGAGCAGCAGGACGGGACTGCGGCCGGGCAGGCGGACGATCTCGACGGCGGCGCCGGGGATCTCCCGGCTCGCCAGCCAGGCGCGGACGTGCTCCACGGCGGCGTCCAGGTGGCCGGACGCGGCCCACTCCGGGTCGAAGCCGGGGGAGAGCGCGGGGATCGCCACGAGCTCGGACAGGCTGGGCAGCACGTCGGCGGCCCACCTGGCCCGGACGGTGTCGGTCACGGTTGCGGTTTCCACGCGGACCATCGTGCCACCCGGGGGGAGGTGTGTCCGGCGTCACACCTCAGGCGTTCTCGCGGGCGGGGGCCGCGCACGCCCGGTGTCCGTCCGGCGACAGCGCGGCGCGCGAGCTGGTCAGCCGGTGCTCGCCGGACCGACTTTCGGCGGTTGCATCGTCGGCAGTCCAAGCGTTTCCGCAGCTCACAACCCCGCCGGAGGAAACGAATCGACATCGGGACCTCTCCACGGGGCCGGGGTTCGTGCCAGGATGACGGCGTGAACCGTCACCGCCGACGGCACCGAGCGCTGGAGATCCGGATGCGCCACGGTGACCGGCGGCGCGTCGCGGGGGTCGCCACAAGCGGCCACGCGGCACGACACCAAGGAGATGCGCATGTCGTCCCCAGAACAGTGGACGCGCCCCGAACCCGGCGCCGGGCCGGCCGCGACCGCGGCGCAACCGTCCCCGGAGCAGGTGATCGCGGGATTGCGGGCCACAGCCGAAGGCGGAACCGAGCTCACCCAGCTACTCACTCCCGAGGGTGAACGCTTGCCCTCGTCCCGGTTCGATCCGTACCTCGACGACGTCGACGACGAGGCGCTGCGGAACCTCTACCGCGACATGGTCCTCGTGCGGCGGGCCGACCGGGAGTCCAACGCCATGCAGCGCCAGGGCCAGCTCGGCATCTGGGTGCCCCTGCTCGGCCAGGAGGCCGCCCAGATCGGCTCGGGGCGGGCGCTGAAGCCGCAGGACATGGCGTTCCCCAGCTACCGCGAGCACGGCGTGGCCTACACCCGCGGCGTCGACTTCAAGGAACTACTCGGCATCTTCCGGTGCACCGACCAGAGCGCCTGGGACTTCGCGGACCGCGGGCTGCACCCGTACACCATCGTGATCGGCAACCAGGTGCTCAACGCCGCGGGCTACGCGATGGGGCAACGGTTCGAGGGCAAGGTCGGCGACGACGACACCGCCGAGGCCACGATCTGCTACTTCGGCGACGGCGCCACCAGCCAGGGCGACGTCCACGAAGGGTTCGTCTGGGCCTCGGTCTACGACGCGCCGCTGGTGTTCTTCTGCCAGAACAACCAGTGGGCCATCTCCGAGCCCACCGAGCGGCAGTCGCGACTGCCGCTGTACCAGCGCGCCCGCGGCTACGGCTTCCCCGGCATCCGCGTGGACGGCAACGACGTCCTCGGCTGCCTGGCGGTGACCCGTTGGGCGCTGGACGAGTGCCGGCGCGGCAACGGCCCGGTGCTCATCGAGGCGTTCACCTACCGCATGGATGCGCACACCACCACCGACGACCCCACCCGCTACCGGCTCTCCGACGAGCTGGAGGTGTGGAAGCACAAGGACCCGATCGAGCGGGTGCGGGTGCACCTCGCCCGCACGGGCGCGGCCGAGCAGGAGTTCTTCGACGAGGTCGAGGCCGAGGCCGACCGGTTCGCCGCCGAGCTGCGCGAGTACTGCTTCGCCATGCCCGACCCACCACCCGAACGGATCTTCTCGGAGGTCTACGCCGAGCCGTCCCCGGCGCTCGACGCGCAGCGCGAGGAGTACCTCGCCTATCTCGGCGGGTTCGCGGACGGGGGTGAGCGTTGATGGCGGCCCCGGTGCAGTCCCCGGTCCGGACCGAGACCGAGATCCAGAAGCTCACCATCGGCAAGGCACTCAACCTCGGCCTGCGCGCGGCCATGGAGGCCGACGACAAGGTCCTGATGATGGGCGAGGACGTCGGCAGGCTCGGCGGCGTCTTCCGCATCACCGACGGCCTGCAGAAGGACTTCGGTGAGCACCGTGTGCTGGACACGCCACTGGCCGAGTCCGGCATCATCGGCACCGCCGTCGGCCTCGCCGTGCGCGGCTTCCGGCCGGTGTGCGAGATCCAGTTCGAGGGGTTCATCTTCCCCGGCTTCGACCAGATCGTCAGCCAGCTCGCCAAGCTGCACTACCGCACCCAGGGCCGGCTCACGGTCCCCGTGGTGATCCGCGTGCCGTTCGGCGGCGGGATCGGCGCGGTCGAGCACCACTCGGAGTCGCCGGAGTCGCTGTTCGCGCACGTGCCGGGCCTGAAGGTGGTGTCCTGCTCGAACCCGGTGGACGCGTACTGGATGATCCAGCAGGCGATCCAATGCGACGACCCGGTGCTGTTCTTCGAGCCGAAGAAGCTGTACCACTCCGGTGCGCTGAAACAGCCGGTGGACACCACCGCGACGCCGGACCCGCTGTTCGCCTCGCGCACCCTGCGCAGCGGCACGGCGGCCACCCTGGTCACCTACGGACCGTCGGTGAAGGTGTGCCTGGACGCGGCGACGGCCGCGGCCGAGGAGGGCACCGAGCTGGAGGTCATCGACCTGCGCAGCCTGTCCCCGCTGGATCTGGGGCCCGTGTTCGAGTCGGTGCGCCGCACCGGCAGGCTGGTCGCGGTGAGCGAGGCCCAGTCGGAGTCCTCGGTCACCGCGGAGATCGCGGCCCGGGTCCAGCAGGAGTGCTTCTACTCGCTGGAGGCCCCGGTACAACGGGTGACCGGGTTCGACACCCCGTATCCCCCGGCGAAGCTGGAGGAGCACTTCCTGCCCGACCTCGACCGCGTGCTGCACGCCGTCGACAACGCGCTGGCCTGGTGAGGGGGTAGGACACGATGCCGGAGTACAGGCAGTTCCCCCTCGCCGACACCGCCGAGGGACTGACCGAGGCCGAGATCATCGGCTGGCGCGTCCAGCCGGGTGACGAGGTCGCGGTGAACCAGATCGTCGTGGAGGTCGAGACCGCGAAGGCGGCCGTCGAGCTGCCCATCCCGTGGGCCGGGGTGGTCACCGAGCTGCTGGTGGAGCCGGGGCAGACGGTGGAGGTCGGCACGTCGATCCTCACCGTCGACGTCGACCCGCAGGGCACCTCCGCGCCGCAGGCCGCGGACACACCCCAGGCCGCGAACAACGGTGCCGCGCCGTCGGCGGAGGAGTCGGCCGCACCGGAGGCCGAGGCGGCCGAGGACGAGATGAAACCGCTGGTCGGGTACGGGTCCAAGGCGGCCGCCGCGAAGCGCCGGCCGCGCCG
>NZ_KI912247.1:7351-7612 GCF_000231035.2 Saccharomonospora iraqiensis subsp. paurometabolica YIM 90007
CGGACGGGGCCGGTTCGGTGGAGGTCGTGCCGCCCCGCCAGGCGCCCGAGGACACCACGCCGCAGGCTCCGCAGGCCCCGGGCGGGTACGTCCCGCAGGCCAAACCGCCGGTGCGCAAACTGGCGAAGGACCTCGGCATCGACCTGCGCACGGTCAGCGGGTCCGCGGACGGCGGTGTGATCACCCGCGAGGACGTGCGGCGCGCGGCCGAGGGGACACCGGGTGGTCCGGCCGGGGCCGGGGCACCCGCAGCGCCCGCGG
>NZ_KI912247.1:7712-16741 GCF_000231035.2 Saccharomonospora iraqiensis subsp. paurometabolica YIM 90007
CGGCCGCGGCGGCCGGTCGCGGCGGGGCCATGGGGGGCGCTCCGATGGGCGCCGGAGCCAACCGCGGCGGCCAGGGCGGCGAGGACGAGGAACACCAGCGGCCGAGCTACCTGGTCGAGGCCGATCCGGACGACCTCTTCGGCACGGAGGAACGCACGGCACCCCCCGTCATCGGCGAGTGACACCCGCTCCACCCCACCGGGAGCGTGTGCCGTGAAGGACTCCTTCGCTGCGTCGGAGGCAGGGAAGGAGTCCTTCACGGCACGACAGCGGCCGCCCCGGGGACCCGGCGTCGGTGCTACTCCGGCGTGATCGTGCCGGACAGGTGCGGCTTGGGCTTGCGGGCGTGCCAGAGTTCGAACGCCCACCCGTCATCGCGGTCGGTGCCGTCGGTGGCGTCGGTGGCGTCGGTGCGCCACGATGTGAAGGCGACCTTCGCGGGCAGCAGCACCGGCAGCTTGAACCGCACGTCCACCGTGTACGCCCCGGGAAGCCGGCCCTCGAACGCGGCCAGCGCGCGGGCCTTGCTCCACATGCCGTGCGCGATCGCGGACGGGAACCCGAACGCCTTCGCCGTCAGCTTGTGCAGGTGGATCGGGTTGCGGTCGCCGGAGACCTCAGCGTAGCGGCGGCCGATGTCGCCGGGCACCGTCCACACCGCGTCCGGCGTGGGCGCGGCCAGCTCGGTCTTCTTCACCGGTTCCTGCCCGGACCCGCCTGCCTCCCCGGACGCACCGGAGCCGCCCGGACCCCGGCGCAGGTAGGTGCTCACGTCGGTCCACACGGGCTCGTCCGACGAGCCGTCCTCCGGGACCAGCTCGCTGACGACGTCGAACTGCCTGCCCTTCTCGTGCGGCCGCAGGTCGCGGACCTTCACGCGGAGGGTGAAGGTCTCCCCGACCCGCACGGGCCGCCGCTGGGTGATCCGGTTGGCGACGTGCACCATGCCGAGCAGCGGGAACGGGAAGTCCGGCTCGGTCATCAGCGCGACCTGCATCCCGAACACCAGCACGTGCGGGTAGGTCGCGGGCACCTCGTCGTCGAGCCGGAACCCGCACACCCGGTCGTAGGCGGCCAGGTGCGCCGGGTCGATCGTGACGCCCGCGCGCACGTACTCGGTGTCCGGCAGCGTGTCGCCGCCGTTCTTGCGCAGTCCGCCGAGCACGGCCTTCGGGTAGAGGGTGCCGAGGCTCGGAACGGTGTCGAGTTGCTTGACGGTCATCTCAGGCCCCCAGGAAGCCCTGACCGCACACGCGGACGACGTTGCCGTTCACGGCGGTCGAGGCGGGGTTGGCGTACCAGGCGACGGTCTCGGCGACGTCCACCGGCAGTCCGCCCTGCGACAGGCTGGACAGGCGGCGGCCGAACTCCCGGATCATCAGCGGCACGGCGGCGGTCATCTGCGTCTCGATGAATCCGGGCGCGACGGCGTTGATCGTGGCGCCGCGCTCGGCCATCCGGGCGGCGTAGTCGTCGACCATGCCGATCACGCCCGCCTTGCTGGTGGCGTAGTTGGCCTGGCCGACGTTGCCGGAGATGCCCGCGATGGAGGACACGCCCACGATCCGGCCGTTGTCCCGCAGGACGTCGTCGGCGAGCAGCTTGTCGTTCACGGCGAGCTGGGCGGCGAGGTTGACGGTGAGCACCGAGTCCCACTGGGCCTCGCTGAGCTTGGCCAGGGTCTTGTCCCGGGTGATGCCCGCGTTGTGCACGACGACGTCGACCCCGCCGTGCCGCTCGGTGAGGTACTCGGCGAGGCGGTCGGGCGCGTCGGCGGCGGTGATGTCCAGCTGCAACGCCGACCCGCCGGTGCGGTTGGCCACAGCGGAGAGGTCCGCGCCCTGTGCCGGGATGTCGAGTGCCACCACGTGCGCGCCGTCGCGGGCGAGCACCTCGGCGATGGAGGCGCCGATACCCCGGGAGGCGCCGGTGACCAGGGCGGTCTTCCCGTCCAGGGGCTTCTCCCAGCTCTCCGGCGCGGACACCGTCGTGGTGCCGGTGGCGCCGACCCGGATCACCTGGCCGTCGACGAACGCCGACTTCGCCGACAGCAGGAACCGCAGGGTCGACTCGGCGACCTCCTCGGCACCGGCGGCGACGTAGAGGAGCTGCGAGGTGGCGCCGCGCTTGAGCTCCTTGCCGACCGTGCGGGTGAAGCCTTCGAGCGCGCGTTGGGCGATGCGCTCCCGGCCGGAGACCTGCTCGGGCGGCGTGCCGAGGACCACCACCCGGCCGGAGTGCCCGATGTTGCGGATCACGGGGTGGAAGAAGGCGTGCAGCTCGCGCAGTTCGGACGGGTCGGTGATGCCCGTGGCGTCGAACACCAGCGCGCCGTAGCGGGAGGCTTCGGACGCCGAGCGCAACACCTGGATGCCGGCGTTGCCGAGCTGGGTCGCCAGGGTCTTCTCCAACCGCCCGTTCGGGGCGGCCCCCAGCAGTGCCGGCCCTTCGAGCGGGGGCTGGCCCGGTGAGTAGCGCCGCAGCACCGGCGGCTCGGGGAGCCCGAGCTTCGAGGTCAGGAACTTGCCCACGGGTGTCGTGGTGAACTGCTGGTACTTGTCAGCCATCGGTCTGCCTCCCGTGCCGAGTATGCACTCCACAGCTTAACCTACTAGCGAGTAGGTTACCCTTGAGACGGGTGCGAAAATACGCTGACCAGGAGGAGCCATGACCTCAGCGCAGAAATCCGGCCGCGGCCGGGGGCGGAGCGGCCGCGGAAAGGCGGCGGAGACCGGCGTGCGGAAGGTCGCGATCGTCGGCGCCAACCGCATTCCGTTCGCCCGCTCGAACGGCCCCTACACCGACGCCTCGAACCAGGACATGCTCACCGCCGCGCTCGACGGCCTGGTCAGCCGGTTCTCCCTGCAGGGCGAACAGCTCGGCGAGGTCGCCGCCGGGGCGGTGCTCAAGCATTCCCGCGACTTCAATCTCGCCCGCGAGACCGTGCTGGGCAGCGCGCTCTCGCCCACCACGCCCGCCTCGGACGTGCAGATGGCCTGCGGCACCGGCCTCCAGTCGATCGTCAACGTGGCGAACAAGATCGCCCTCGGGCAGCTCGACTCGGCGATCGCGGGCGGTGTGGACACCACCTCGGACGCGCCGCTGGCGGTGAACGATTCGCTGCGCAAGCTGCTGGTGCGATTCAACGCGGCGAAGAGCACGGGTGAGCGGGCCAAGCTGCTCGGCAAGCTCCGCCCGGGGCACCTCGTCCCGGAGATCCCACGCAACGCCGAGCCGCGCACCGGCCTGTCGATGGGCGAGCACGCCGCGCGCACGGCGAAGGCGTGGGAGGTCGGCCGCACCGAGCAGGACGAACTCACCGCCACGAGCCACCAGCGGCTGGCCGCCGCCTACGACCGGGGCTTCTTCGACGACCTGGTGACCCCCTACCTGGGGCTGACCCGGGACCAGAACCTGCGCCCGGACTCGTCGGCGGAGAAGCTGGGCAAGCTCAAGCCGGTGTTCGGCGGCCGGGACGGCACGATGACGGCGGGCAACTCGACGCCGCTGTCCGACGGCGCGTCCATGGTGCTGCTGGCCACCGAGGAGTGGGCCAAGGAGCGCAACCTGCCCGTGCTGGCGTACTTGACGATCGCGCAGACGGCGGCCGTGGACTACGTGCACGGCGACGAGGGCCTGCTGATGGCCCCGGCCTACGCCGTGCCGCGGATGCTGGACAAGGCGGGCCACTCGCTGGGCGACTTCGACTACTACGAGATCCACGAGGCGTTCGCCTCGCAGGTGCTGGCCACGCTGAAGGCCTGGGAGGACCCGGAGTTCGCCAAGCAGCGCCTCGGCCGCGACGAACCCGTCGGCGCGATCGACCGGGACCGGCTCAACGTCAACGGCTCGTCGCTGGCGGCGGGCCACCCGTTCGCCGCCACCGGCGGCCGGATCGTGGCCACCCTCGCCAAGCAGCTCGCCGAGAAGGGCTCGGGCAAGGGCCTGATCTCCGTCTGCGCCGCCGGCGGCCAGGGCATCACCGCCATCCTGGAACGCTGACCGGACGGTGCCACCCCGGGTGTTGTCGTGAGGGGCACTTTCCCTGCGTCTGGCGCAGCGAATGTGCCCCTCACGGCACCTGGCGCAGGGAATGTGCCCTTCACGGCCACCGGTGATGCACACGGGAGCCACGCCCGGCACACGTCAGAGGTCGAACTCGCCGTCCTTCACTCCGGCGAGGAAGGCCGCCCATTCGGCGTCGGTGTAGTGGATCGTGGCCGCGTCCGGGTGCTTCGAGTGGCGCACCTCGACACCGCCCCCGACGGCGGGCCGAACCTCGACACAGTTCCCCTGATTCCCGCTGTGGCTCGACACGCGCCACCGGCCGTCAGTCCACATCCGCTGCCTCCAGATCGTCGGCCAACTTCGTGATGAGCACCTCGGTCGCCGCCGGGCTCATCGCCTGCTCCCGCAGCGTATCCGCGGCGGCCCGATAGTCCCGCACGTCTCTGCCCTCGGTCAGCGTGGTCGCCGACCGGTAATGCTCCAGTTGGACCACCGGCGAACTCTGCTCGAACTCGATCAGGACGAACGGCCCTTCCAGCAGCGGCGAGTAGCCGCTGTCGGACGGCATCGCCTGGATCGTCACGTTCTCCCGGCGCAGCCACCGCAGCAGGGTCCGGAGCTGATCGAGCATCACCGCGCGGTCGCAGGGCGGGTATCGGAGAGCCTGCTCCCCGACGATCACGTCGAAGACGACCGGCCGGGGTCTGGTGAGCACGTGCTGCCGCCCCATGCGGTGGGTCGTGCGTTGCTCCGCCTCGCCGAGCGTGGCCCCGGCGGACAGCATGATCGAGCGGGCGTAGTCCGCGGTCTGCAGGAGTCCGGGCACCAGCAGTGGCTCGACGTTGGTGATGCGCAGGGCCTCACGTTCGTAGTCGGTCAACATCGCCAGATGCCGCACGACACCCGGGGCGACCCAGTTCGGGTCCGCCGCCTCCCGCGCGAGTTGGACGAGGTTGTCGTACTCGGTTCCGTTCACGCCCAGCACAGCGAGCACGCGAGCCGTTTCCGCCACACTGGGAACGAGTTTGCCGTTCTCCCAGCGTGAGATATGCGTGTGCGAGCGTTCGACCTGCGTTCCGAGTTCGGTCGTCGTCATTCCCGCGTCTTTCCGGGCGTCGCGGAGGGCGACTCCGAGCGCCCGCGCTCTGGGGGTGTTCGCTGTGCTTGCCATGCACAGAATACTAACTCCCGGAAGATCGGTATCGGCGCGGAAAAGATATTATCAACCGATCGGGTAATTGCCGATGTTGTGCACGTGCGTGGACTCTGTGCGTGCAAGGCAGTCGCCACACCGGCCTGCCCGGACCCCCTCCCCGAAGGTGCCGACATGCGACGATACCTGTGGCAACAGGCCGAAGGGCGCCGACACGCCTACGACTCCCACACCCACCCGCCCGGACTCGGTTTCACCTTCACGACGTTATGCGGAACCGAGGTCCGCACCGGGTCGGAAGACATCGGGAAATGGCTCCGGCCGACCTGCCCGACGTGCGACCGGGAGATCCGGGAACGCTTGGGGATTCCGTGAGAGAAAACATCGTCCGCGAACGGAGAGAACAGTGACCACGCACGCGAGGATCACCCGGAGACAATGGCACGCCCTGGACGACACCCTCGCCGAGGTGTGCGAACGCACGGGCGGTGAACTGGAGGATCTGCACGACCGGGCCGTCGGGATTCTCGCCGCCGTCCGGCCGGCCGAGTGGCGCGGCAGTCCCGACGTCGGCTCGGCCCGGGCCGCGCGACTGTGGCGGCATATCCGACAGGTCGTCGGCTCACTCGCCCATCTGGAGGACGCCGCACCCGACGACGCCCACGCCGTCCGCACCGCGGGCCGGGAGGTCCTCGGTCTGGCCGAACGCATGTGCGCCTGGCCGCCAGAACCACCCGGATGAAACCCGCACCCGAAACTCCCCCCGCACGCCGAGGCGCTACCCGGCCCCTGCACCCCGCTGACCGATTCGAACTCCCGAGGACGCCCATGCCCGGCACCACACCCATCCGGACGGACCGACGGCGGCCGGCCCACCACGATCCGGAAGCCGCGTTGATGCGGCTACGACGCGCCGTGGAACGCGAGACGGGACCGCTGTACGAACTCAAGGACACCGGGCGCACCGACGTGCTCCCGGTGTTGTCCCGCCTGGCCTTCCTCCTGCTCGAACTGGGCTTCACCGTCGCCGAGGAGGGCGGCATCGACTGCACCGAGGTCGAGAACGCCGTCTCCGCGGCCTACGACCTCCCGTACGCCCGGTGATCCGGCAGGTCAACACCTCCGGACCGGTGGTCACTTTCGCTCGCACCGGGCCCGTGGTCAGAATGTAAGCTCCCCTGACCCGTCGGCGAGCGTGTGGAGAATCGACCCGATGGTGGACAGAACGAGTGGCGTGCCGGTGCACCGCCAGGTCGCCGCGGACGTCCGCGACCGCATCGCCGCCGGTGAGTACGGCCCCGGTGACCGGCTGCCGAGCGAGCGGGAGATGGTCGAGTCGTACGGCGCCTCGCGGCTGACCATCCGGGAGGCGCTGAACCTGCTCCGGGCCGAGGGGGTCGTGGTCACCGAGCAGGGCCGCGGCGTGTTCGTCCGCGACTGGACCACCATCCACCGACTCGCCCGGTCCCGCCTGTCCCGCTCCGCCCGGGAACGTGACCGGGGCGCGTTCCGCGCCGACGCGGCGTCCGAGGGATTCACCCCGGCGGTGGCGGTCACGGTGCGGTTCGAGCCCGCCGACGAGCGCACCGCGCGGCAGCTCGACCTCACCCCCGGCGACGAGGTCACCGTGCGGGAACGGGTGCTGTGCGCCGACGGGGAGGTGGTGCAGCTCGCCGTCTCCCGCCTGTCCCGCGCGCTGACCCGCGGCACCGCGATCGAACGGGACGACGCCGGGCCGGGCGGGTCGTACGCGCGGCTGGAGGAGGCCGGACACCGGCTCGGCCACTACGCCGAACACGTCGGTTCCCGGATGCCCACCCCCGACGAGGTCTCCACGCTGCAGCTGGGCCAGGGCATCCCCGTGCTCACGGTCACCCGCATCGCCCACGGCCGGGACGGGACACCGCTGGAGATGAACGACATGGTGCTGCCCGCGCACCGCTACCAGCTCTCCTACGAGTGGGCGGCCGACTGACGACCGGCGGACGCAGGCACCGCCCCGGCGGAATTCGGCCGACATCTGTCGGTGGTCGCTTCTACGCTGGCCCTATGTCCCAGACCGAGAGACCGATCGCGGTTCGTGCCCGCGGTCTCGTCAAGACCTACGGTGCGACCCGCGCGCTGGACGGCGTCGATCTCGACGTGCCCACCGGCCGGGTGCTCGGCCTGCTCGGGCCGAACGGCGCCGGGAAGACCACGACCGTACGCATCCTGACCACCCTGCTCAAACCCGACTCCGGCGAGGCGACGGTGGCCGGGCACGACGTACTCGAGGACCCGAACGCCGTGCGGGCCTCGATCGGGGTGTCCGGGCAGTACGCCGCCGTCGACGAGAATCTCACCGGCTTCGAGAACCTCTACATGGTCGGCAGGCTCTACGGCCTGAGCAAACGGGACGCGAAGAGGCGCGCCCGGGAACTGCTCGGCCGCTTCCAGCTGGAGGAGGCCGCCGACCGCGCCGCCAAGGGCTACTCCGGCGGGATGCGCAGGCGGCTGGACCTCGCGGGCGCCCTGGTCGTCCACCCCGACGTCGTGGTGCTCGACGAACCGACCACGGGGCTCGACCCGCGCGGACGCCTGGACATGTGGGAGGTCATCGAGCAGCTCGTCGCCACCGGCGCCACGGTGCTGCTGACGACGCAGTACCTGGAGGAGGCCGACCGCCTGGCGGACACGATCGTCGTCATCGACCGGGGCCGGGTCATCGCCCGCGGCACCGCCGACGAGCTCAAGGACCGCATCGGCGGGGAACGGCTCGAACTCGTGGTGGCCGCCCCGGGGAGCCTGCACACCGCCGAGCGGGTGCTCAAGGAGGTCGGCACGAACGAGCCCGTGGTCACCGAGGCCACCCGCACGGTCACCGTCCACGTGGACACCGGTGCGACGGCGCTGATGGAGGCGCTGCGCAAGCTGGACGCCGAGGACGTGCCCGTGCAGGACGTCGCGCTGCAGCGCCCCACCCTGGACGACGTCTTCCTGTCCCTGACCGGCCACGCCACCGAGGAGGAGACCCCGTGACCGGGTTCGCCAAGGTCCTGTCCGACAGCGGGACCATCACCTGGCGCAACGTGATGAACGTGCGGCGCAACCCCGACTGGCTGCTCGGGGCGACCGCGTTCCCGATCATGTTCGTGCTGTTGTTCGCCTACGTCTTCGGGGACGCGATCGGTGGTCCCGGTGGGGGTGGCGCGCAGTACCGGGAGTTCCTGATCGCGGGCATCTTCGCCCAGACGGTCGCGTTCAACTCCTCCTACACCGTGATCGGCTTCGCCAACGACCTGCAGAAGGGCATCATCGACCGGTTCCGCTCGCTGCCGATGTCCCGGTTGGCCGTGCTGGTCGGCCGCACCACCGCCGACCAGGTGCTCAGCATCGTGGTACTGGTGGTCATGTCGGTGTGCGGTCTGCTGATCGGCTGGCGGATCAACAGCAGCGTCGGCGAGGCGGCGCTGGGCTACCTGATGATCCTGCTGTTCGCCCTGGCGATGTCCTGGGTCGGCGCCTACATCGGGCTCGTCGCCCGCAGTGTCGAGGTCGCCAACAGTGCGGGGCTGATCTGGATGTTCCCGCTGACGTTCGTCTCGTCGGCGTTCGTCCCGCAGGAGAGCCTGCCGGGCGTGCTGGGCACGATCGCCGACTGGAACCCGTTCACCGCCGCGGTCAACGCCACCCGCGACCTGTTCGGCAACACCAGCCCGGCGGGCTGGCCCGAGCCGTCCGGATGGCCGGCCGAGAACGCCGCCCTGTACGCGATCCTCAGCTGCATCGTGATCATCGGCATCTTCGCGCCGCTGGCGACCGCCCGCTACCGCCGGGTGGCCGCCCGCTGATCCGGGTCCGCGGGCGGCGGCCGGGCGGGGCCGCCGTC
>NZ_KI912247.1:16841-23571 GCF_000231035.2 Saccharomonospora iraqiensis subsp. paurometabolica YIM 90007
TTCCAGCTCACCGTGGCCTACGGCGTGCTGGGGGCGCTGTTCATGCCGTTCCTCGCGGGCACACTGCTGGTCCTGCTGAACTCCGCACGGCTGCCGCGCGAGTTCCGCTCCCGGACGGTGTCCAACACGCTGCTCGTCGTCTGCCTCGCCCTGTTCGCCTACCTGGCGGTGGACCAGATAGTCGGCCTGTTCGAGTGAACCGTGCAGGACTCCTTCACGGCAAACCCGGCACTCAGGCCAGGCGCTGCTTCATGGTCTCCAGTTCGTCGAGGAGGGCGGACGGGATCTTGTCCCGGCCGATCTTGTCGAACCACTCCTCGATGAGCGGGATCTCCTGCCGCCACTCGTCCGGGTCGACGTCCAGGGCGGCCTGGATGTCGGCCAGCGGCTCGGTCAGCCCCGCGATGTCCAGGTCGTCCGCGGTCGGCACGTTGCCCACCGGCGTCTCCGCGGCCGACGCCGTGCCCTCGATGCGCTCGACGATCCACTTGAGCACGCGGGAGTTCTCGGAGAAGCCCGGCCACAGGATCCGGCGGTCGTCACCCCGGCGGAACCAGTTGACGTAGAAGATCTTCGGCAGCTTCAGCTCGTCCGAGTTCTTACCGATGTCCAGCCAGTGCTGGAAGTAGTCGCCCGCGTGGTAGCCGAGGAACGGCAGCATCGCCATCGGGTCGCGACGCACCTCGCCGACCTTGCCGGCCGCGGCGGCCGTCTTCTCCGACGACATCGTGGCGCCCATGAACACACCGTGCTGCCAGTCGCGCGCCTCGTTGACCAGTGGGACAGTGCTCGCACGGCGGCCGCCGAACAGGATCGCCGAGATCGGTACGCCCTGCGGGTCGTCCCACTCCGGCGCGAGGATCGGGCACTGCGACATCGGCGTGCAGTAGCGCGAGTTCGGGTGCGCGGCGGGCTCCCCGGCCTCGCCGTCGGCGGGCGTCCAGTCCTGCTTCTTCCAGGAGGTCAGGTGCGCGGGCTTCTCGCCCGCCATGCCCTCCCACCACACGTCGCCGTCGTCGGTGAGGGCGGTGTTGGTGAACACCGTGTTGCCCTTCTCGATCGTGCGCATGGCGTTCGGGTTGGTGTGCTCGTCGGTGCCCGGAGCGACGCCGAAGAAGCCGAACTCGGGGTTGATGGCGTAGAGCCTGCCGTCGGAGCCGAAGCGCATCCACGCGATGTCGTCACCGAGCGTCTCGGCACGCCAACCCGGCAGCGTCGGCTGCAGCATCGCGAGGTTGGTCTTGCCGCAGGCGCTGGGGAACGCCGCCGCGACGTAGTACACCTTGTTCTCGGGCGAGATGAGCTTGAGGATCAGCATGTGCTCGGCGAGCCAGCCCTCGTCCCGCGCCATCACCGAGGCGATGCGCAGCGAGTAGCACTTCTTGCCGAGCAGCGAGTTGCCGCCGTAGCCGGAACCGTAGCTCCAGATGGTGCGGCTCTCCGGGAAGTGGCTGATGTACTTCGTGTCGTTGCACGGCCAGGGGACGTCCTCCTCGCCGGGCTCGAGCGGGGCACCCACGGAGTGCAGCGCCGGGACGAACTCGCGCTCCGTGCCGTCCTCGGTCACGAACTTGTCCAGCGCGGCCTGCCCCATGCGGGTCATCACGCGCATGGAGGCCACGACGTAGGCGAAGTCGGTGATCTCGATGCCGAGCTTGGGGTTCTCGTCGCCGAGCGGGCCCATGCAGAACGGGATGACGTACATCGTCCGACCACGCATGCAGCCCCGGTAGAGCTCGGTCATGGTGGCCTTCATCTCGTCCGGGTGCTTCCAGTTGTTGGTCGGCCCGGCGTCGGACTCACGCTCGGAGCAGATGAAGGTCCGCTCCTCCACACGGGCCACGTCGGAGGGGTCCGAGGCGGCCCAGTACGAGTTCGGCCTGGCTTCCAGCGGGACGAAGGTGCCCGCCTTGACCAGCTCGTTGTTCATGCGCTCGGCCTCTTCGTCGGAGCCGTCCACCCAGACGACCCGGTCCGGGGTGGTGAGTTCGGCGACTTCGCGCACCCACGAGAGCACACCGCTGTGCGTCGTTGGCGCTTTGTCGAGACCGGGGATGGCCACTGCAGTCATCTCTAACTCCTGTCTTCGACGACAAGAGCCCACACCGGACGCCAGTGTCCGGATGCGGGCTCCGTTGCCGGCGACCGAATGGCTACAAGCGCACCGTCGAGCGGTGTGCTCACGTTCTTGGATGCCCTGAGAGTAGCGGCCCGACACAGCATGAACCGACCCATGACCTGTCGGTTCTCTCACAAGAACGATAAGGGAATCGATTCAGATCCCGGCTGAATCGGGTCAGCGCGAAAGGGTTCCCGCCCGTGGGGGACCCCGGCGGTGGCGCCCGCCCGCCGTAACCCGCCGGTACCCCTGTCGTCTCCGTCCGTTTCGCCCGTGTTCACCGCGACGTCGACCGACCGGGTGCACAGTGTGACGACGCCGGGCCGGGCCGCGGTGTCAGTTCGGGCTGATCCACTGGCCGGTGGCCGCGTCGATCCACGCCACGCCCTCGACACGCCGGGTACCCGGCGTGTCCCACCCGGAGCCGTCCCAGCCTGCGTGTTCCCCGGGCGTCTCCGCGCGCACGCCGTCGTGCTCGGCACCGGGGTCCACCCCGGTCCACTCCCCGTCCCCGGTGTGCTCGTAGGTTCTCGCGCTGCCGGTGTCGTCGATCACCACCGCCACGTCGGCGGACCCGTCGCCGTCCACATCGGTGTAGGTGACGGTGTTGCCCTCGGCATCGGTGACGACGGCGGTGTCGTTCACGCCGTCGTGGTCGGTGTCCGTCGTCGCGGGGCCGACCTCGACGTCGCCGCCGGGCAGGTCGGCGACGATCGTGCCGCCGTGGCTGGTCCGGGTTTCGGGATCCGGGTCGCCGTCGGGATGCTGTCCGTCCGGGACGGCCACCCACTCCCCGGTCGCCTCGTCGAAGTCCGCGTGGGCGGTCACCCGGTCCCGCGCGTCCCAGCGGACGTACTCGTCCGCCGCGCCGTCCCCGTCGTGGTCGACGAACGCCTGGGTGCTGCCGTCGGCGCGGTCGACCACCACGGTGTCGGCCACACCGTCCCCGTCGAGGTCCAGGTTCGTCTCGGCGCTGTACTGCTCGCCCTCGACGGTGACGAGCATGTCGTCCGGCATGCCCGTCGCGCCGGTGTCGGTGCCGCCGCCCGTCTCATCGGCCCACACGGTCACTCCCCTCACGGTCGCGAGCCGGCCCGGAACCCCGGAACCGCTGCTCACTGGGACTCACGGTAAGCCCGTTTCGTTCCCGGACCAAGTGTTTCCCGGACCCCGGCGCGGGACGGCCGGTCCACCCCCGCGGGTCACGCCCGCCTCGGCCCGTCCCGGAGTTCCCGGATACGGCCCAGCAGGGCCTCGGCGCGCTCCCGCCCCTCGGCCACCTCCCGCTCCCGGTCGGCGACCGACGAGAGTTGCCGGGACCGTTCCTTCCCGTCCAGCCTGATCGACGTGTCGACGGCTCTCAACTCGGCGTCGATCGCCTCGATGCGGCGGCTCAGTGCCTCGTCGAGCGCCAGGGACAACTGTTGCTCGGCCTCGATGAGCTGTTCGGCGACGAGCCGGTCGAGCGTCGCGCGGGCGTCGGCGATCGCCTCGACCAGCCACTGCCGGAGGTGCTGCCGGTCGGCCGCGTGCCTGCGGGTCCGTGCCATCCACCAGCCCGCGCCGAGCCCGACCGCGAGGGTGGCGGGCACGACGACCGGCGCGAACACCGCCGCACCGGCCAGGGGGGCGGCGGCCAGCTTGGCCGCGCCCGCCCCGCCGGAGACCCCCATGAACACGAGCAGCCTGTCCTCGGCGGTCGGCGGGCGCCGGTCCGGGGGCCGGAGCACCACCGGTGGCCCGTCCGCACGGGCGAACCGTGCCCGGAGGACGTCGAGTTCCTCGGCGGTGAACAGCTCGGCCAGCACCGTGTCGGTCACCCGGTGCAACCGGTCGGCCAGCGTCGCCGACACCCACCGCGAGATCACCTGGAGTGCGGAGTCGACCTCGCGCGGCAGCTCCGCGAGCCCGGCACGGCCCGCGGCGTCGATGCGCTGCCGGAGACGGGTTTGGGCGTCCCGCACCCACCGGCCCGTCCCGTGCCCCAGTTCGACCCGCGCCCGCTGGATCTCCCCGCGCAACGTGAGCTGCCAACCCTTCGTCGACGAGCGCCGTTCGGCGGTGAGCTCGTCCCGGCGGCGGCGCAGGTCGGCGGCCTCGGACTCCCCGGAGGACAGGGCCCGTCGCCGCGCGGACAGTACCGCCTGCTGTTCGGCGAGGGCACTGGCCAACGCCCGCAACGCGTTGGCCTCACCGAGCATCGCCGACCGGCCCACGACCAGCTCCTGCAGCGCGGTCTGCAGCTCGGCCACGCCCGACCGTTCCCGCAGGGTCGCGGCGGTCCGCTCGTCCGGCGCCCGGCCCGCGGTCTCGAACATCCGCGCCGACACGGGGTGGAACGCGGCTTCGGCGAACCGCGGCGCGTGCTCGGCGAGCAACGCACGGTCGGCCTCGAGCACCTCGCGCCAGCCCCGGAACCGGTCGGTCTTGGTGAGCGCGAACACCACCGTCTCGACGCGCTCGGCCGCCGTGGCGAGGAAACGCAGTTCCGCGGCGGAGAACGGCGCCGAGGCGTCGACGACGAACAGCAGGACGGTGGCGTCCGCGGCCGCCTCCGCCGCCAGCTCACCGTGGGTGGAATCGAGGCCGCCGACCCCGGGGGTGTCCACCAGGGTGAGCCGTTCGAGGATCGGCACCGGGCCGCACACCTCGACGTGCCGGGGTGGCAGCTGTCCCTCGGGCAGCTCGTGGGCCGTCGACACCCAGCGGGCCAGTTCGTCGGGTTCGAAGTCGACCGGGGCGAGCCGACCCGGGTAGCACGCCCGCGCCGTCCACTCCGGTGCGTGCCGGAGGACGAGGTAGGTCGCCGTCGCGGCGTCGGCATCCACCGGGGACCGCCCCGGCTCGGCCAACAGAGCGTTGACCAGGGAACTCTTCCCGCGGTTCGTCTCGCCGACCACGACCACGGACGGCGTGGGCAAATGTGCGCGGCGCTGCCGTTCCACCGACCGCGCCGCCCCGGGGTCCAGCTCCCGCAGCAACGCCAGCAGCGCCTCGCGGGTCCGGCCGACCTGCGCGGGCAGTGTCGACCTACCGGACGGCGGCCCGCCGGGTGTCGACCTACCGGACGGCGGCCCGCCGGAGGGAGACGTCGGTGCCGGGGTCACAGCCGGTCACCGTATCGCCCGGCGGGCGGTGGCACCCGGAGATCCGACCGGGCCGGACCACCTCACCGGCGGGTGTAGACCGTCACCACCGGCGCCCGCAGCAGCCTGCCCTGGTCGACGAACCCGACGACCTCCGTCTCGGCGACGGTGCCCGCCAGGGCGGTGTCGTCGGTCGGCACCGCACCGCCCGCCTCGTGGACCGCGGGGTCGAACCGCTGCCCGTCCGGCCGCACGGCGTGCACGCCGATCCCGGCGAGTCCCTGCTCCAGACGTTCGACGACGCCCGCACTGCGGGCGCGGTCCAGCGCGTACAGACACAGCTGGATCAGGGTGTGCCGGTCGGTCAGCGCCTGCTCGTGATCCACCGGGGGAGCGGCCGGTACCCCGGCC
Organism: Saccharomonospora iraqiensis subsp. paurometabolica YIM 90007; assembly: GCF_000231035.2. GTDB lineage: Bacteria > Actinomycetota > Actinomycetes > Mycobacteriales > Pseudonocardiaceae > Saccharomonospora > Saccharomonospora paurometabolica. The sequence goes on from NZ_KI912247.1 coordinate 22,458, forward strand.
CCGGAAGCCACGGACCCCCCGTCGCCCGCCGCCGGTACGGCAACCGGGCCGGTCCCCTCCCCGGACGCCCCGGCATCGACCGCGGTGTCCCGCCCGGACGGTGTCGTCGTCCGCGGGAGCCTCCCGGTGGGGGTGTTGTCGCCGGTGCGGCGCCGGGCGCCGAACCACGGGCTCATCGTCCGTCCTCCGTTCCGCCGGGGCCGTCCTCCGAACCGCCGAGCCGCTGCCAGAGCAGGAAGTACGCACGGTGGACGACATGGGCGATCCGGCCCTGGGCCGGGGTGGCCCCGAGGGACGCGAACGAGCGCCACCAGTGCGCCCGTCGGAGCGCGTATCCGGCCAGCTCCGCCCGGGACGCGCCGGGCATGCCGAGCCGGGTGGGCACATCGGTGCCACTGCCCACCCGCAACACCTCCTCGGTGAGATCCCGGGGCAGCTCGACCGCCCCGGAGGACAACAGGGTCAGCGCCTCCAGCATCCGCAGCCGGTGCGCCTCCGGGCCGGCCAGCAACGCCTCGATCGCGTCGTGCAGCCGCCGACGGCCGGGATCTTCCGCGGCCCGGGCCAGCGCGGTCACCGAGCCCAGGGCGACGGCCGCCTTGATCCCGTCCGCGCGGGCGGCGAAGACGCTCTCCAGTCGCTCGCGGACCCGGTCGAGCCCGGACGAGTCCTGCAGCCGCCGCCGCACGGCACCGGCCGTGATCCCCGGGGCCGCGCGGACGAGGTCCACCCCACGCCGGATGCCGTAGAGGTCCAGTTTCTCCAGCAACCGCACCCGCACCCCGGCGGGCACCGCGCACTCCCAGCCGGTGAACAGGTCCGCCGAGACGAGCATGAGCTCCAGCGTGTCCCGGTCCAGCGCGGCGAGGCCGCGCAGCGCCTCCAGGTCGGCGGCGGTGAACCGGCCGGTGTTCGTGGTCTCGGCGATCAGTCCGACGACCGGCAGCACGTCGGCCACCCTCGGCCGCAACGTCTCGGCCTGGCGCCGTGCGAGGGTGGTCGCCGCGGTCCAGACGTCGCCGTCGGCGCCCGCGACGGACTCGGGCGCCACGGTGTCGGCCTTGTTCAGCACCGCGAGGGCGTTGACCGGCCCGGCGGCCCGGCCCGCGGTCGC
>NZ_KI912247.1:23671-30998 GCF_000231035.2 Saccharomonospora iraqiensis subsp. paurometabolica YIM 90007
TGAACGCCGCCAGGGCCTGCTCGTCGTCGGCGCGGACCGTCTGGGTCACCACGTGCAGGACGGCCTCGGCGTCGGTCACCGCGGCGCGCGAGGTCGCGTCCAGCTCGCCGGGGCCGTCGGTGCCCGCGGACCGGTCCGGGCCGGTGCCCTCGCCCCCGTCGCCGCCGCCGTCCCCGGTGGACTCCGGGGTGACCCCCGCCGGGCGGGTGAGGTGCAGCAGGTCCTCGGCCCGGGAGGCCGTGCCGGGGTCCGGCGAGCCGAGCCCGGGGGTGTCGACCACGGTCATGTGCCGCAACGCGGCACTGGTCAGGTACGCCTCCAGGTGCGAGACACGGTCGAGGTCCCGCCCGAGGTCGGCGGGGATCATGCCGTCCGGGGCGAACGGCAGCGCCGTCGTGGTGCCGTCCCGGAACACGACCTCGATGCGGTCGACCGTGCCGTACCGGAAGCGGGTGACCAGGCGGGTGCACTCCCCGACCCCGGTGGGCGCGACCCGCCGCCCGATCAACGCGTTGACCAGCGTGGACTTGCCCGACTTGAGGCGACCGGCCACGGCGACCTGCAAAGGTGCGTGCAGTCGGCGCACGACGCGGGTGAGGCCGTCGGCGGTCTGCGGGGAGACCTGCGACCGCAGACGCAGGCACATCTCCGCCACCGCGGCCGACAGCGGACCCGCGGCCCCGGTCCCGTCCGGCGCCGCGCTCACTGCGCCCCCTCGCCTGCCACGGCGGGCATTCTCCCACGCGCCCCGCCGCGCGCCCGGGTCAGCGGTACGGGGCCGGGTCGATCGTGCGCGGGTCGCGTCCCGCCCGGAACACCTCCCGGAAGTAGCGCCCGAAGTCGGGGCGGGAGCCGTCCACGTCGGTCACGCCGTAGGTGTGCATCAGCGTCCACGACGCGAGCGTCCGGCCGGCGAACCGGTCGCGCTCCGGGTCGGCCGCGAGCGCGGCGACCCCCCGCGCCAGGTAGTACGGGGTCTCCGACACGGCGAACTCGGGCCGTTCGTCGGTGACCGCGTCCCGCCAGGTGTCCTCGGTGACGCCGAACAGCTCCAGCATCGCCTCGGAACGCAGGAACCCGGGCGTGACGCTCAGCCCGGTCACCCCGGACGAGGCCAGCTCGGCGCCGAGTGCGCGGCCGATCGCCCGGATACCGCACTTCACCAGGTAGTACGGGACGCCCGCCCCGACGTAGTCGTCGTCCTCGCCGTCGGTCACCTCGACGACCAGACCACCCGGGCGGCGCACCACACACGGCAGTAACCGGTGCAACGCGATCAGGTGACTCTCGATCCCGTTGCGGACCATGGTCAACGCGTCGTCCAGATCGGAGTCCCAGTAGGCGGACGAGAAATCGACGTAGCGGTCGCCGCCCCACACGTCGTCCACGAGGACGTCCAGCCCGTCGGTGGTCGCCTCGACCCGCTCGCGCAGCGCGTCGACGTCGGCCACGGACGTGAAGTCGCAGCGCACCGGGACACCCCGGCCACCGGCGGCGTCCACGAGTTCGGCGGTGCCCTCGATCGTCTCGGGACGACCCAGCACCGAGGCATCGGCGCGGGTGCTGCGGCCGGTGACGAACACCGTGGCGCCCGCACGTCCCAGCTCCACCGCGATCGCCCGGCCGCATCCCCTGGTCGCCCCGGTGACCAGCGCGGTCCGGCCGCGCAGTGGCTGTCCCGGTCCGGTTCCGGCACCGCCGGTCGTGGTCATGTCCACCAGCTCCTCAGACACAGGTCCAGGTCGTGTGCGAGGCGATCGGTCAGCCGGCCCCGCGGCCGCACCGACCAGTCGAAGGCGGTGCCGTTCGCCGTGGCCACCAGCACCCGTGCGGCCACGGCGGCCTCCGGGGCGCTCCACTCCCGCGCCCGGTCCCGGCCGAGCACGGCGGCCACCTCGGCCTCCAGAGCGCGGTAGTGGGCCCCCAGTAGCTCCCGCAACGCCGGATCGGCCACGTCGACGCCGAGCTGGCCGAGGTGGTTGACCGCCGTCTCCGGGTCGTCCAGCCCGCCGAAGGCGGCGGTCAGCGCCTCCCGCACGCCGGTGCGCGCGTCGGGCGCAGCGGCGGCCGTCTCACGCATCCGCGTCACCACCGCCGCCGTGCCCGCCTCGGTCAACGCCACCAGCAGTCCGTGCCGGGAGCCGAACCGCCCCGCCACGCTGCCCACGGACACACCGGCCTCCTCGGCCACCGCGGCCAGCGTGAAACCCGGCCCGACCCGGCCGATGACCGCACCGGCCGCCTCCAGCAGCCGGTCGGCACTGATCCTCCGCGGTCGCCCCACCCGGTTATTGAACCATTGTTCATTAATCCGCGCAACCGGACTCCGGGCGGGAATCAGGCAAGCGACCTCGTCGTGATCGGCAAGGGCGAGCTGATCGCGCAGAGCGGCACCGACGAGTTCGTGGCCCGTGCGTCCGCCCTGACCGTCAAGGCGGTCGAGTAGGCGGTGGTTCGGCCCAGCGGCCGTGGGGCCGAGGGCGGCTCGGCCGATCGGCCGATTTCCCGGCCCGGGTTCCGGGCCGTCCGTCCGACGCGGTCGGCCCCGAACCCGGGAGAGGGTTCCTGCCATGGTTTTCGGGAGGAACACGACGATCCCGGTGGGCGGAGCGGACACCGGTGCGAATCCGGGCCGACCACCGGTGCCGACCGGGGCGTCCGCACCGGCACTGGCCGGGCGGGGACTGGTCAAGACCTACGGCACCCAGCGGGCGCTCGACGGGGTCGACATCGAGATCGCCCCGGGCGAGGCGGTGGCCGTGGTCCGATGACCGCACCGGCCGCCTCCGGCAGCCGGTCGGCACTGATCCTCCGCGGTCGCCCCACCCAATTATTGAACCGCCGTTCATCAACTCTGCGCGACCGGGCTCCGGGCGGGATCAGGGTCGAAATCAGGGTGATCACCGACGTCGCGGCCGGCCCGATGCGGCATCCTCGTTCGAGCGGGGGCGGGGGTGGTTCACCACGGCCCGCCGCGGACGCGGCCCCGCCCGAGGCCGGGCGTCCGTGGTGACCCACCCTCGTGACACAGGCATCTCTGCGGCACGGGCCGCACTGGAGGACACAGATGATCGAGGCACGCGGCCTCACCAAGCGCTACGGCAACACCCTCGCGGTGAACGACCTCTCGTTCGACGTGCAACCGGGTAAGGTCACCGGGTTCCTCGGGCCGAACGGGGCGGGCAAGTCCACCACGATGCGGATGATGCTCGGGCTGGACAACCCCACCTCCGGGGAGGTGCGCATCGCGGGCGAGCGCTACCGCGACCTGCGCCACCCGCTGCGGACCGTGGGGGCACTGCTGGAGGCACGGTGGGTGCACCCGAACCGGTCCGCGCGGGCGCACCTGCGCTGGATGGCGAAGTCGAACCGCATCCCGGAGCGCCGTGTCGACGAGGTGCTCGACGCGGTGGGACTCACCGACGTCGCCGGCAAACGGGCCGGGGGCTTCTCGCTCGGCATGTCCCAACGGCTCGGGCTCGCGGCGGCGTTGCTGGGTGATCCCGAGGTGCTGTTGTTCGACGAACCGGTCAACGGTCTCGACCCGGAGGGCATCCTCTGGATCCGCCGGTTCATGCAGCGCCTCGCCGAGGAGGGGCGCACGGTGTTCGTGTCCAGCCACCTGCTGTCCGAGATGGCGCAGACCGCGAGCGAGCTCGTCGTGATCGGCAAGGGCGAGCTGATCGCGCAGAGCGGCACCGACGAGTTCGTGGCCCGTGCGTCCGCCCTGACCGTCAAGGTGCGCAGCCCGGAGATCGACCGGTTGCGGGGCACGCTGGCCGAGGCGGGCGCCGAATGCACCGACGTCGACGACGGCGTCCTGGTCACCGGGATGGACAGCGAGAAGATCGGCGAGCTCGCCGCACGGGAGCAGGTCGTGCTGCACGAGCTGAGCCCACAGCGCGGCTCGCTGGAGCAGGCGTTCATGCAGATCACCGGGGACTCGGTGGAGTACCACGCCGACTTCGGTGCCGACGACGCCGAGGCACCCACCCCCGCCGGGGCCTGACCCCGCCCGGACGACCACACCGCCCACCGAGACCGACCGAGGAAATCATGACTCTGCTCGCCGTCGAACGCATCAAACTCCTCACCACCCGCTCACCCTGGTGGTGCGCGATCGCGGGTATCGCACTCACCGCCGGCTTCACCGCGCTCGTGGTCGGCAACGCGAGTGAGCGCTTTCCCGCCACCGTCGCGACCACCCAGTTCGGCTACACCTTCGGCCTCGCCGTGATCATGGTGCTCGCCGCGCTCGCCGTGACGACCGAGTACCGGTTCAGCACCATCCGCACGACGTTCCAGGCCGTGCCCAACCGGACGAAGGCACTGCTGGCCAAGACCACGGTCGTCGCGATCATCTCGCTGATCCTCGGCGAGATCATTGCCTTCACGTGCTGGGGACTGGCCCTGCTGCTGGCTCCCGTCCACGACCTCGCACTGGACAGCACCGCCGACTGGATCAACGTCGCGGGGGTCGGGGTGATCTTCGCGATCTCCGCCGTCATCGCGGTGGCGGTCGGGATTCTGGTGCGGCACAGCGCCGGGGCGATCTCGTTGTTGATGATCTACAGCCTCGCCGTGGAGGGGCTGGTCCAACTGATCCCGACGATCGGGGACGACATCTACGCGTGGATGCCGTTCAACGTGGCACACAAGTTCCTCACCGGGAGCGGTGAGGCGAACGGGGACCGCGTGGTCGAGGCGGGAATGCCACTGTCCACCTCGACCCTGAGCCAGGGCGGGGCGCTGCTCTACTTCGCCGTGGTCGCGGCCGCACTGCTGGCCGTGTCGCTCGTGGTCGCCAATCGGAGGGACGCCTGATCACGGTTCCACGGAACGGGAAGCGGGTCCCGGAAACGGTTCCGTGACCCGCTTTTCACCTCCGCGGGCGCCGGGAATGGTTTAATGACGGTTAACCCACCGTGGGCCGATTCACCCGGAAAGGTTTCCGGATGTGCACCGACGCGACGGTGGGTATTCCGGCGTCAGGAAAGCTCCACGGAGGTGACCCCTTGGCGGCGACACGGAACCCGGCGGCGGTGACCCGGACCGCGGTGGACCCGACGGCAGCGAATCCGGCGGTGGCAGCGAACTCGGCGGAGGCCCCGCCGACGGCAGCGGAAGCGGTGGCGGCGGAATCCGCGGCACCGGAGCCCGCGGCGGTGGACGCGGGCCGCGGGACGGCCCCGTACCCGGTGGTGCCGTCCCCGCGGCTGGAACCGATGGTGGAACTGGAATGGGCCGGCGCGATCGAACAACCGTTCGGGATCACCGACGCCTCCCGGCCCGCCGACCTCCGGGTGGCCTGGCTGCACCGTGCGCCCGAGGACGAGGTGCTGGCGCTGTACCGCGCGGCATGCGCGGTGAGCGGGCCGGTGCCGTCGCCGTGGTGGCTGCGGGCGGTGGCCGCGGGCACGCTGGCCTCCCGCGCCGACGGGTTCCGCGTGGAGGACCGGATCGACCGGCTGCTGGCGACCCGGCCCGGGTGGGAGTACGTGCCGTGGGCCGCCGACGGCGAGTCGGGCTACTGGGAGTTCATGCCCTCCGAGCGGGGCAGGCAGGGCCACCGGATTCCCACGACGATCCTGAACACCGACCGGCACCCCGGCTGGATCGACGTGCTCCCCGCGCACAGCGGCACGACCCCCGCGCCGATCCCGGTGGCGGGCCTGGCCGGCCTGCGCGCACGGCTGGGTGAGTTCGAAGCGGTGCGCTGAGCCACCGCCGACCGTGCTCGACCGGCCCCGTCGCCCTCCGGGGCCGGGGACCACCACGGTGCGGCTATCGTGCCCGTTCGTGGGAGAACAACAGCAGCCGCACCTGCGCACCGTGGTCAGCTACGTCAAACGCGGCGGGCGGATGACGGTCGGCCAGCAACGCGCGTGGGACCGTTTGTGGCCGACGTGGGGGACGACGGTGCCGGACCTGCCGGCCGGGCCGATCGACTTCGGCGGGTGGTTCGGGCGCGAGGCCCCCGTGGTGCTGGAGATCGGCTCCGGGATGGGGGAGACCACCGCCCGGCTCGCGGCGGCCGAACCGGAGGTCAACTACGTCGCCGTCGAGGTCTACGAGGCGGGGCTCGGGCAACTGCTGCTGCGCGCCGAGCAGCTCGGGGTGGACAACCTCCGGCTGGTCAAGGGCGACGCCGTGGAGCTGCTGACCTCCCACGTCGCCGAGGGGGCGCTGTCCACCGTGCGGATCCTGTATCCGGATCCCTGGCCGAAGAAGCGGCACCACAAGCGCAGGCTGATCCAGCCCGGTTTCGTCGCGCTGCTGGCCTCCCGGATGGCCGAGGGGGCGACGCTGCACCTGGCCACCGACTGGGCCGACTACGCCGAGCAGATGCTCGAGGTGTGCGAGGCCGAGCCGAGGCTGCGCAACGCCTACGACGGCTGGGCACCGCGCCCGTCCTGGCGTCCGGTGACCAAGTTCGAGCAGCGCGCCCGGACCGAGGGGCGGGCCAGTCGTGACCTGCTGTTCACCCGGACGACACCGTGACCGCTGTTCACCGGGACGACGCTGTGCACCGGGACGACGCTGTGCACCGGGACGGCACCGTGACCGGCGGTCCCGGCGTGGTGAATCCGCCGCACGAGCGGGCGATACCACCGACCGTGCGTGGCGCACGTCACCGTTGGTGATAGCCTGCTCACGGTGAACGGCCAGCACCGCACCGAGGAGTCGGCGCCGGCCCGGACGGCCTACCTCGTCAAACAACTCGAACTGGCCGTGCGCGCCCACATCGACTCCGCCGCGCGCCCGCACGGGCTCACGACCACCCAGTACACCGCGCTGGCCGCGCTGCGCCGGATCCCCGGCCAGTCGTCGGCCCAGCTCGCCCGCCGGTCGTTCGTCAGCGCGCAGACGATGCAGGAGCTCATCGCCGCCCTGGAGCGGCGCGGACTCATCGCCCGCACCCAGGCGCCCACGAACAAGCGGGTGCTGCGCATCCACCTCACCGACGAGGGGGCGCGCCTGCTCGACCGGATCGAGGTCGAGGTGGACGACATCGAGCGGGACATGCTCGCGGAGCTGGCCCCGGAGCAGGTGGAACAGTTGCGCCGGTCGCTGCGCGTGTGTACGCGGCGGCTGACGAAACCGCCCCGCACCTGAGCGCCGCGCACCCGAGCACGGTCGCGGACACCGACGAGCGCGGTGGGCGTGCCCGCCCCCGAGCGAACACGCCCACCGCCTTCATCTCCCCCCGGTTCGTGCGCACCGGTTCCGGCCCGCCGATCCCCGCGCTCCCCCGCGGGGCGGCGGGCCGCTACTCGTCGCTGAGCGGCTCGGCACCGATCCGCTTCAGCGCGGGCCCGCACACCGA
>NZ_KI912247.1:31098-36373 GCF_000231035.2 Saccharomonospora iraqiensis subsp. paurometabolica YIM 90007
GCGGCGAGCCGGGCCTCCCGGCGCGCCGCGGTCAGCCGGGCGGCCGAGGCGACCAGCACGAGGCTGGGCACCACCAGCACCACCACACCGACCACCGCGAGGACGTCCAGCGTCGCGTCCCGCGCCCATGCCGAGGTGGCGAAGCCGTCCTGCCTGGCCATGGACAGGGACGGGGGCAGGTCGGTGCCGGCGTGCCCCACCACCGCGACGAGCTGCCCGGGATCGGTCAGCGCCCCGGGGCCGAGCGTGCCGACGACCTCGCGGCCGTACCGGTCACCGAGCTCCGGACCGGGCGTGTCGGCCACCAGTTCGGCCAGTTCGGGCGAGAACAGCACCTCTCCGGGTCCGGGAAGCCGATCGACTCCGTCGGGCAGGGTGATCCGGGCCGGATCGACGAGGGCCGCGACGTCCACGCGCACGATGCGCCGCCCCTGGTGGTAGTCCCTGCCCGCGGCCAGCGCCAGGGTCGCGTCCTCCTGCGCCGTCCCGTACACGGGCTGTTGCCACGCGATCCGGTCGGCGCGCGCGTCGGTGGCACCCGGCAACGACACCAGCAGCAGCGTCAGTGCCGTGGCCACCGCGACTCCGGCCGCGGTGAGGATCGCCGACATCCGCGTGCGCCGGTCCCCGCGCAACACCCGGAGGGCGAGGCGGAACGCGTTCACGACACCACCCCGGCCACACTGCCGCGCACCCCGTCGATCCGGCCATCGCGCATGGTCACCGTCCGCGGCAGCGAGGCGGCCAGATCCCGGTCGTGGGTCACCACCACCACGGCCGCCCCGGTCCCGGCCGCGGAGTCCAGCAGCGCGCGCATCGTCTCCCCTCCGGTACGCGAGTCCAGCGCACCGGTCGGCTCGTCGGCGAAGATCACGTTCGGCCGGTGCCCGAGGGCCCGGGCGATGGCGACCCGCTGCGCCTCACCACCGGAGAGCTCGCCGGGCCGGTGCCTCTCCTTGCCGGCGAGTCCCAGCCGGCCCAGCCGGTCGCGGGCGGTGGCCAGCGCCGCGCCCCGCCCGAGACCGCCCAGCAGCTGCGGCAGGGCGGCGTTCTCCTCGGCGGTCAGCTCGGCCACGAGCATCCCGGACTGGAAGACGAACCCGAACCGGGTGCGGCGCAGCTCGCTGCGCGCGGTCTCGGACGCGTCGTCGATCCTCGTCCCGCCCGCGAACACCTCGCCCGCGTCGGCGGGCAGGATGCCCGCGAGCACGTGCAGCAACGTCGACTTCCCCGACCCGGACGGACCGACCACGGCCACCGCCTCGCCCGGGGCGATCTCGATGTCGACCCCGTCGAGCGCCCGCTGGGTGCCGTAGGTCTTGACCAGTCCCCGCCCGGCCAGTGCCGGTGCGGACGCCCCGGTCGGCACCGGTGGTCGGCCCGGATTCGCACCGGTGTCCGCTCCGCCCACCGGGATCGTCGTGTTCCTCCCGAAAACCATGGCAGGAACCCTCTCCCGGGTTCGGGGCCGACCGCGTCGGACGGACGGCCCGGAACCCGGGCCCGGAAATCGGCCGATCGGCCGAGCCGCCCTCGGCCCCACGGCCGCTGGGCCGAACCACCGCCTGCTCTACCGTCGTCCGACGTGGTAACGACCCGGAGCACGCGGCTCACCACCGCCCTGTCCCGCCTCGGCCCGCCGGGGGCGGTGCTGGTGGCCGCCCTGCTCGTCGACGTACTGATCATCAGCACCGCCGGGTTCGACGGGAGCGGACTCCGCGGCTCCGAGTTGTGGCTGCTGCCCGGGATCGCCGGTCTCACCGCGTGCGCACTCGCCGCCCCGGCACGGCCCGCACGGTCGGCGTGGGCCGGATCGGCCGTCCTGGTGGCCTCCAGCGCGCTCATCTCCGGCGTCGAGGCGGCCTCCTACACCGCCCTGCTCCACGGGATCACCGTCACCGAGACCGTGGCCGGGCTCGTGCTGCTGTACCACGGCGTCCGCGCGCTCCCCACGCTCGACGCGGTGTTCGCGGGCGGGGCACTGGTGCTGAGCACGCTGTTCAGCGTGGGACTGCGCGACCGGTCGGTGCCCGGTTTCTCCCTCGACGAGACCCTGCTGGCGGGTTCGGTGCTGCTCGTAATCACCGTGGCCGCCGGTGTGGTGGGGCGCGCTCGCACGACGGAGCGACCGGGTCGGGTCGGCACCCTGCTGCGCGAACAGTGGCCCGCCGTGGGCGTGCTCGCCGGAGGGTTGTTCCTCGAACTGATGTCCTTCTCGGTCCAGGCTCCGCCCACCGCGGTACTGTTCCCGTTCTCGCTGGCGGGGGCGGCCGGCGCGGTCACCGCGGTCCGGCGTCCGGTCCGGGCCGCGGTGCTGTTCGGCACCGTGCTGACGGCCACCACCGTCGTCGCGGGGGTCGTCGTCGGCCGGGGAACCTTCGGTCCCTCGGTCTACCCGGCTACCGGTGGTGTGCCGTACGGGCAGGTCGCGGCGGGCGTGGTCGTGGTGGTCGCGCTGGTGCGCCTGACTCCGCCCCGGCGGGCGGGGATGCTCATCGGCGGAATGAGCGCCGTGGTGGCCGCGGTGGCCGTGCTCCACACGATGTTCGACGACGCCCCGCCGTTGCGCACGTTGTTCGTCGGCGCGTCGCTGCTGCTCGGCCTCGCCGTGGCGTTCGGCCTGTTCCTGCGCGCCCGCGACACCGACCGCGCCCGGACCCTGGCCACCGCGGTCCACGACGCCCAGACCGCAGAGCGGATGGCGCTGGCCCGGGAACTGCACGACGTCGTCGCGCACCACGTCACCGGGATCGTGGTGCAGGCCCAGGCCGCCCGGGTGGTCGCCGAGCACAACCCGCACGCGGCGGTGGACGCGCTGGAGGGGATCGAACGGGCGGGCACCGACGCGATGACCGCCATGCGCCGCCTGGTGCGGAGCATGCGCGAACAGGCGCAGGCGGGCGCGGGCGGGTTCAGCGCGCGGGCCACCACGGATCCGGCGGCGGATCTGCGCACACTGATCGACTCGGCGAACCACGGCGTGCCCACCACCGCCGAACTCGACCTCCCGGCCGACCTCCCCGGCGAGGTGGCGCGGTCGGCGCTGCGGCTGGTGCAGGAGTCCCTGACGAACGTGGGCAAACACGCCACCGGGGCCACCGCGGTGACGGTGCGGGCGTGCACGACCGCCGACACCCTGTCCGTGGAGATCGCCGACGACGGCACCGGAGGCGTCGACGGGCCCACCGACGAGTCCGGATACGGTCTCGTCGGGATGCGCGAACGCGTGGAGCTGTTGCGCGGCAGCCTGTCCGCGGGCCCCGCCGACGACGGCGGATGGCGGGTGCGGGCGTGGATCCCGCTCGCGGCGGGGCCCACCGGGGCCGAGAGGGAGGACGGGCAGTGATCCGGGTGCTGATCGCCGACGACCAGGACATGGTGCGCGCGGGTTTCCGGATGATCCTGGACGCCCAGGACGACATCGAGGTGGTCGCGGACGTCGCCGACGGGGTCGGGGCCGTCCGCCGGGCCCGCGAACTGCGGCCCGACGTGTGCCTGCTGGACATCCGGATGCCCGGCATCGACGGGCTGGAGGCCACCGGGCGGCTCGCCGGGCCGGACGTCGCGGACCCGCTCAAGGTCGTCGTGGTCACCACGTTCGACCTCGACGAGTACGTCCACTCCGCGCTGGACAACGGTGCCTCGGGATTCCTGCTCAAGGACGCGGGGCCGGCCCTGCTGGTGGAGGCGGTGCGCGCGGCGGCACGCGGGGACGCCCTCGTCTCCCCGCAGGTCACCGTCCGGCTGCTGCGGCACTTCGCGGGCGGCGCCGGTGGCCCGGGCGGCACGGCACGGGGAGCCGACGCGTCCCCGGAACCGCTCACCGACCGGGAGCTCGACGTGACGCGGGCCGCGGCGCGCGGCCTCACCAACGGCGAGATCGGCGGCGAGCTGTACATGTCCCTGTCCACGGTGAAGACGCACCTGGCTTCGGTGCAGCACAAGCTCGGGGTGCGCAACCGGGTCGAGATCGCGGCCTGGGCCTGGCGCAACGGCGTCATGGACGCCGCGGGAGAGCATTAGGATCTCCCCGTATGACCCACCGGCTCCGGGCTCCCGTCGTGTTCCCCGCCGATCCCGCCTGCTCCGTCGTGCGGGACGGTGTCGTCGACATCGACGACACCGGTCGCATCACCCACTGCGGCCCGGCCGAGGCGGCCCCCGCCGCGCCGGGCACGGTGCGACAGCTGTCCGGCATCCTGCTGCCCGGCCTGGTCAACGCGCACGCGCACAGCCCCATGGTGCTGATGCGCGGCATGGGCGGGGACCTGCCGCTGCTGCGCTGGTTGCGGGAGGTGATCTGGCCCGCCGAGGCGAAGCTGCGCGGTGCGGACGTGCGCGCCGGGATGCTGCTCGGCTCGGTCGAGATGCTGCGCCGCGGGGTGACCACCAGCGCGGAGATGTACTTCCACGCCGGGCAGGTGGCCGACGCCGTGCTCGCCACGGGGGCACGGACGGTCGTCGGAGGGCCGATCATCGACCTGCCCGGGCTCGACTGGCGCGCGATGCTGGCCGACACGGACCGCTGGATCGACGCCGACGGCCTGCGCTTCGGGCCCGGTGAGCGGATCGAGCTGTCCTATGCGCCGCACTCGGCGTACATGCTGCCCGCCGAGGCCCTGCACGAGATCGCGAAGTCGGCGTCGGACCGGGGCGCCCTCGTGCAGATCCACGTGGCCGAGGCCGCCGACGAGGACGCCGACCAACGCGCCGCACACGGGTCGGTGCCCGCGCTGCTGGACACGGTGGGAATGCTCGACGGCAGGGTCGTCGCCGCGCACGGCGTACATCTGTCCGATGCGGACATCGCACTGCTCGCCGCGCGGGGCGCGGGGGTCGCGCACTGTCCCGGGTCGAACTCGAAACTGGCCTCCGGCATCGCCCGCCTGCCGCGGCTGCGGTCGGAGTCGGTGGCCGTCGGGCTCGGCACCGACGGTCCCGCCAGCAACGACGACCTCGACCTGTGGGAGGAGGTCCAGCTCGCCGCGATGCTCGCCCGGGTGTCCACACAGGACGCCACCGCGGTGACGGCCGCCGACTCGCTGCTGCTGGCGACCCGCGGTGGGGCCCGGGCACTCGGCCGCGACGACCTCGGCGCGCTGGAGCCGGGCCGCTGGGCCGACGTGGTGCACATCGACACCGACGACCCGGCTTTCGCCACCGGGATCGACGTCGCGGATGAGCAGTTGCTGGCGAATCTGGTCTGGGCGGCGGGCTCCCGCCGGGTCACCGACGTGTGGGTCGCGGGGGAGCACGTCGTCGCCGGAGGGGAGTC
>NZ_KI912247.1:36473-38020 GCF_000231035.2 Saccharomonospora iraqiensis subsp. paurometabolica YIM 90007
AGCACCACGGGCGCGGCCACCCACGGGGTGAGCACCGCGGCGTCGGCCGGGCGCACCAGGTCGAACAGCCCGACCCCGACCGCGACCCTGACGGTTCCGGCCCCGGTCGTGGCCACGAGCGCGGGCATCGCCGCCTCCGTGCGCAACGCCGTGCCCAACGTCCGCACCGGTGTGCCCGCCGCGAGCAGCGCGCCGAAGGTGCGCCTGCGGTCGAACACCGACCCGGCCGTCGCGATCGCCGCGCTGCACCCGCTCAGCACGGCCGCCGCCACCAGTCCGAGCACCGTGACCCGACGCAGGTCCGCCAGCGTCGTCCGTTGGTCGGCGACCCGCGCCCGGATGCTGTCCACCCCCGCCGCTCCCGCGGCGCCGGTCAGCGCCGTGCGCGCGACCTCACGGTCACCGGGTCCGGGGTTCAGCACAACGTGGGCGGCCTGGTCGGCGGCGGTCTCGGGGAGCACGTCCGGATGCACGAGGGCGGGCACGCGAATCCCCCGGGTGTCCGGGAGGTCGTACACCGGCGTGTCCGGGTCCAGCGGCACGGTCGCGTGTCCGTCCTGTTCGACGGGGCCGCCGGGGCCGCTACCGCCCGCGGGTCGCTCGGCGCGTATCCCCACCGCGGCCGGGTCGAGATCACCGGGCGCGCTCACCCCGGGTGCGCGCCCGGCACACGTGCCGACGTCCACCCGCAACACCTGCCGGGCCCCGGCGCAGTCCAGCACGAAGGCCTCCCACCTGCGGGTACCGTCGTCGAACAGCACGACCGGCACCGTCAGCGCACGGCCGTCCGAGCCGGAGCGCCGCAACGTCTCCCCGGCCTCGGCGGCGATCTCCTCGGCCTCGTCCACCGACCGGGTGGAGGTGTACAGCGCCGAGGCCGCGAACGGCGACGACGAGCCCATCAGCGCGCCCGCCGACGCGAGCAGGGTCAGCGCCATCGAGCCGGTGAACACCGCCAGCACCACGCCCGCGGACGCGCGGTAGGCACCCTTCGGGTCGTCCCGCAGGCGCCGCCCGGCCAACAACGCCGGGGCGCCGCGCCAGAACCGGACGAACAGCGACCCCACCGCCGCGGTCACCCACGGACCGACCAACGCCGCGGAGGCCAGGACCGCGGCGAGCGAGGCGAACAGTACCGGCAACCAATCCGGGCCGTCGGCGTTGGTCACCACGAGGAAGAAGCCCCCGACCGTCACCGGCACGGACAGCAGGCGCCACCAGTGCGGTCGCCCGCGCACGTGCCGGTTCGCCGCGCCCAACGGCGCCCGCACCACCCGACGCAGCCCGAGCACGGCCGACAGCAGCACGAGCACCGGGATCGTCAGCACCACCGGCACCGAGACCGTCACGGGCAACGCGAAGTCGCCCGCCTGCCAGGTGTCGCCGTCCCAGGGGACGTACCGGGCCAGTGCGTGCAGCGGCGGACTCAGCGCCAGGCCGATCAGCGCACCACCCACCGCCGCGATCGCCATCTCACCGGCCACGGTCGCCACCACCTGCCCCGGGCTCGCCCCGGCCAGGCGCAGCGCGGCGAGCCGGGCCTCCCG
>NZ_KI912247.1:38120-46215 GCF_000231035.2 Saccharomonospora iraqiensis subsp. paurometabolica YIM 90007
TGTGTGCCTTGGAGTCTCAGGTCCGGCGTGCGCCGGTCCCGCCCCCGCCCCGGGACCGGCGCACGCACGCCTCACGGCACGGCGCGTCGCGCCGTGAGGTAGGCGGCCGCGCCGAACACGACCGAGGCCAGGAGCGGATACCCGGCCTGCCACATCAGAGTGGGCTGGCTCGTGAAGAACTCCCCGACGGCCGACCAGGCGTCGAGCCGGTTCACCACCGCGGCGAAACCGACGGCCACCACGCCGAACGAGATGCCCAGCGTCCAGACGCCCAATTGCTTCCACCGCTGGAACACGATGCCGAACCAGATGCCGAGGAAGGACACCAGCAGGAAGGGCGCGGCGTAGGCCAGAACCTGTCGCAGGGGCCCCTCCTGCTCGAAGAGGGGCAGGGTCACCAGGGTCATGTTCACGCCCCACCCGTCGGTGGCCCGTTCCACGACGGCCAACACCGCCAGCAGCACACCGTAGAGCACCGACTGCCCACCCACGACCAGCACGGTGGCGCCGAAGAAGTCCCGGCGGGTGGCCGACAGGCTCACCGCGAACGGGAACATCTGCGTCATCGTCTGCAGATGCCCGACCAACATCACGGCGTAGATCGCGGTGAGGGCCCCGGTGGAGTTCGCGGCGGCGTCGCCCCCGCGGGCCCCCTGCACGGTGGCGAAGATCAGCACGTTGGCCGCGATGACCAGTGCCAGGATGAGTACCGGCAGGCCGAGTACGGCGGGTGCGTTGACCAGTTGGATGCGGACCAGTCGTGCGATGCGGTTCATCGTCCGGCCTCCCTGCCGTTGTCGTGCCCGTTGGTGGCGCCGGCCGGAACCGGGTCCCCGTCGGTGAGCTGGGTCGTGCGCACCACCAGCTGCTGCAGGGATACCGGTTCCACGCTCACGCTGTCGGTGCCCTGCCGGGGCACGGCGCCGGAGAGGGTGAGGCGGAGGAACCCGCCGAGCTCCTCCCGGTGCAGTTCGGTGTGCCCGGCCGCGAACCGTTCGACCGCGTCGCGCGGCCCGCTCACCGTGACCGCCCGGGACCGCAGGTCCTCGGCGCCCTCGTCCATGAGAATGCGCCCGGAGTCGATCACGAGGACGTGTTCGAGCAGGTCACTGACCTCGTCGATCAGATGGGTGGACAGCACGATCGTGCGCGGGTGTTCGGTGTAGTCGGCCAGCAGCCGGTCGTAGAACCGCTGCCGCGCCACCGCGTCCAGGCCGAGGTAGGGCTCGTCGAACAGGGTCAACGGCGCGCGTGCCGCCAGCCCGATGATGATGCCCACCGCCGAGGTCTGACCGCGGGAGAGCTTCTTGATCCGCTTGCGGAGCGGGAGACCGAACTCGTCGGCCAGCTCGGCCGCGAAGTCCGCGTCCCAGTGCGGGAACCGCAGTCCCGCCGCGGCGAAGGCGTGCCGGACCTTGAACGAGTCGGGGTATTTCAACGACTCCCTGATGAAGCAGACCCGGTCGAGCACGGCGGCGTTCTCGTACGGGTTCGCCCCGAAGACCTCGATCGCCCCGTCGGTCTGCCGTTCCTGCCCGGTCAGCAGCCGCATGGCGGTGCTCTTGCCCGCACCGTTGCGGCCGAGCAGGCCGTGGATGCGGTTCTCAGCCAGTTCGAAGGAGACGTCGGCCACGGCCGTGGTGTCGCCGTAGCGCCTGGTCACCCCCCGCATGGTGGCCACGCTCATGCGTCGTCCCTCCAGACGTCGATCATCTTCTTCAGGTCGTCGGCGTCCATGCCGAGCCGGTGTGCCTCCGCCAGCAGTGGAGCGATGAACGTCTCCCCGAACGCGGTACGGCGGCGTTCGAGCAACCGCTCCCGTGCCCCGGTCGCGACGAACATGCCGACCCCCCTTCTCTTGTAGAGCGACCCCTCGGTCACCAGCTTGTTGATGCCGTTCGCCGCCGTGGCCGGGTTGATCCGGTGGAAGGCGGCGAGCTCGTTCGTCGACGGAGCCCTGGTCTCCTCCTCCAGCGAGCCGTCGATGATCGAGTCCTCGATCTGCTCGGCGATCTGCTGGAACAGCGGCCTGCCGTCGTCCATCACCGCCCCCGTCCGAGCACCTCGTGCCTCGCTGGTTCATTAGTCATGTGGGTAACCATGTCACCGTAGGGGTGAGGAGGTCAAGTCGCAGCAGTCGGAGAACACGAAAAAGCGCCGCCCCCGCGAGGTGCGGGGACGGCGCTGCCGGGGAGCCGGTGAGGGGTCAGCGGGGACGGGGGCGGAGGGTCAGCTCGGTCAGGTGCGCGTCCGGGCCCGCCGTCACGGCGGCGTGCACGGCCGCCGCGACCGACTCCGGGCGCAGATAGCTCTCCGGGGTGTACTCGCCGCCCTCGTGCGCGATCACGGCCTCCTGCATCTCCGTGTCGGTGCGCCCCGGGTAGACGGTGGTCACGCGCAGGCCCCGGATCTCCTCCTCGGCCCGCAGCACGTCGGCATAGGCGCGCAGCGCGAACTTGCTCGCCGCGTACGGCCCCCAGCCGGCCCGCGCGGACAACCCCTGGCCGGAGTTGAGGAACACCACGTGTCCGCGGGCGGACCGCAGCGCGGGCAGCAACAGCCGGGTCAGCTCGACCACCGCGACCGTGTTCACCTCGAGGTTGTGCCGCCACACCGCGGCGGGCGACTCCGCCACGGTGCCCAGTCCGGCGACCCCGGCCGAGTGAACCAGCACGTCCAGCTGATCCAGCGACGACGTGGCCTCCGCCAGCGCGGCGTCGTCGGTGAGATCCACCGGCCACGGCCGCGCGTCCGGCAGCTCGGCGGCGAGCCGTTCGAGAGCGTCGGCATCCCGCCCCCCGAGCAACAACCGGTGGGTGGGTGCCAGTGCACGGGCCACCGCCGCGCCGATCCCCCGGGACGCGCCGGTCACGAGTGCGAGTCCGGTCCTGCCGTCAGCCATACCGCAACCGTAGACCGCGTCCGGGGACGGCACGCACACCGCCGTCCCCGGACGCGGGTGGAGGAGGCCGGGTCAGCGGATCCCGATCCGACCCGCGCGGCCCCGCCCGGACTTCCACACCGCGACGAGCGCGGGTCGCGGCAGCGCGTCACCGCCGTCGGGCCAGTGCGAGTCCGCCCCGCCCTCACCCGGGTGCTGCACGGCCACCAGCACGAGGTCATCGGTGATCACCGGGCCACAGGTCTCGGCGCCGACCGGCACCGTGAGGAACTGCCGGACCCGGCCCCGTTCCGCGCCGGAGACCGGCACCGCGAACAGGCCGTCGTTCGACCCGAGCGCGTTGCCGTCGGTGGAGACCCACAGGTTCCCGTACGGATCGAACGCCAGGTTGTCCGGACAGGAGACGGGGCTGACCAGGCTCTTGTCGAACCCGCCGAAGTAGGTGTCGGCCGCCTCCGGATCCCCGCAGACCAGCAGCAACCGCCAGGAGAACGCCGTGCCGGTGGAATCGTCGCCGTCCTCGGCCCATTCCAGGACGTGCCCGTTGCGGTTTCCGGTGCGCGGATTGGCCTCGTCCACCCCGGGGCTTCCGGACGCCCCGCGGTCGCTGTTGTTGGTCAGCGCGGCGTACACCCGGCCGGTCACCGGGTCGGGCTCCACGTCCTCCGGACGGTCCATCTTGGTGGCGCCCACGGCGTCGGCGACCTGCCGGGTGAAGACGTAGACCTCCTCGGCGGTGAAGCCGGGGACGAACGACTCGGCACCGGAGGCCAACGGGATCCACTCGCCCCGGCCGTCGAACTCGCCGTCGGAGGGCAGGGCCCCGCTGCCGTCGATCTCGTGTGCCGGGCTGTCCCCGGTGAACCGGGCCACGTAGAGGGTGCCCTCGTCGAGCAGGGCCGAGTTGTGCCTGCGCGCGTGGGCGCTGCGGCCGGGCTTGTACCGACCGTCCGAGACGAACTTGTAGACGTACTCGAAGCGTTCGTCATCCCCCGAGTAGGCCACCACCCGTCCGTCGGGGGCGATCGAGATCGTCGCGCCCTCGTGCTTGAACCGTCCCAGCGCGGTGTGCTTGATCGGGGTGGAGTGCGGGTCGTGCGGGTCGATCTCGACGACCCAGCCGAACCGGTGGACCTCGTTGGGCTCGGCGGAGACGTCGAACCGGCGGTCGAACCGCTCCCACTTGCGGGTGCTCTCCCCACCGGTGAGGCCGTACCGTCGCAGCCGCTCGGCGGCGACCGGGTCGGTGACCGTGTCGGCGTGGGCGAAGTACTGGTGGAAGTTCTCCTCGCCGGAGAGCACGGTGCCCCACGGGGTGACCCCGCCCGCGCAGTTGTTCAGCGTGCCCCGGACCAGTCGTCCCTCCGGATCGGCCGCGGTGCGCAGGTATTCCGAGCCCGCCGCGGGGCCGCGCACCGCGAACCCGGTCTCGACGGTGACGCGGCGGTTGTGCCGACCGGTCTCCACCCGCAGGCCGCCCTCCGGGTCCCGCCGGGCCGTGAGCACCGACATGCCGTGCGCGGCCCAGCCGATCCGCACCTGCTCCTCCGTCGGCGCGTCCGGGTCGTACTGCCCCGAGGGGAACATCTCCGTCTCGGTGGTGTACTCGTGATTGACCACGAGCAGGTTGTGCCGACCGGAGGCGTCCCGCGGGATCAATCCGACGAAGTCGTTGTTGTAGCCGAGTTGGCGCGCCTGGGCCTCGGCCGTCTGCGCCCCCGCGTCGAACGCGGGCGCACCGGGCAGCACCGGATCACCCCAACGGATGACGACCTGCTGGTCATACCCGGACGGGACCACGACGGCGTCGGCGGTGTTCGGGGCGACGGGATCGAAGTCGGTGCCGGGTACCGGACCGGGCCTGCCGCCCTCGCCCCGCCCCGGGTTCCGTGCCGACCCGTCCGTGGCCGACCCGTCCGTGGCCGACGCGGCGCCCGACAGGGCGGCGAACCCGGCGGCCGCCGCGCCCAGTACCGCGCCGGCACGCAGCGCCCCACGCCGGGACAGTTCGGTGGCGACGTCGGCGAAGTAGGGGTTGTCCGACCGGTTCGGGGCCGGATGCGCACACGCATTCCCACACCGGTACAGACACGTGGTCACCGACCGCGCGGAATGCCGCGAGGTCGTCAGGGGCAGCAGCCGTTCCGGCCGTCTCGGTTCCGTGGACACCCGTCCTCCAGATCACTCCGGCAGCATCGCTGTTCGAGCATGGCAGCGCGGCGACGCTACGGCGAGGGATCGAGTGATTCCCGTACGAACGGTGAACACGGGCGGAACACGCCCGGGCAACCTGCCGAACGCGGGCTCCCGGACCGACGCGCGAAAAGCCCCCGCACCACCCGACCCGGACGGGAAAGGGAGGCGAAGGGGCCTTCGGGGCGCGCGGGGAACCGGCTCAGCGCTCGATCTCGCCCGCGATGAAACGCTCCACCGAGTCGCGGGCGGTGGAGTCGTCGTACTGCACCGGCGGGGACTTCATGAAGTACGACGACGCCGACAACAGCGGCCCGCCGATCCCCCGGTCCTTGGCGATCTTCGCGGCGCGCACCGCGTCGATGATGATGCCCGCCGAGTTCGGCGAGTCCCACACCTCGAGCTTGTACTCCATGTTGAGCGGCACGTCACCGAAGGCGCGACCCTCCAGGCGCACGTACGCCCACTTGCGGTCGTCCAGCCACTGCACGTAGTCGGAGGGGCCGACGTGGACGTTGCCCTTGCCGAGGTCGCGCTCGATCTGCGAGGTCACCGACTGGGTCTTGGAGATCTTCTTCGACTCCAGCCGCTCCAGCTCCTTCATGTTCTTGAAGTCCATGTTGCCGCCCACGTTGAGCTGCATGGTGCGGTCGAGCTGGACACCGCGGTCCTCGAAGAGCTTCGCGAGCACCCGGTGCGTGATCGTGGCCCCGACCTGCGACTTGATGTCGTCGCCGACGATCGGCACACCCGCCTGCTCGAACTTCGCGGCCCACTCCGGCTCCGAGGCGATGAACACCGGGATCGCGTTGACGAAGGCGACGCCGGCCTCCAGGGCGGCCCGCGCGTAGAACTCCGAGGCGTCGGTGGAACCGACCGGCAGGTAGGACACCAGGACGTCGACCTCCGCCGCCCGCAGCGCCGCCACGACGTCGACCGGCTCGTCGTCGGCCTCCTGGATGGTCTCCTGGTAGAAGCGGCCGAGCCCGTCGAGGGTGGGCCCGCGCTGCACGGTGACCCCGAGCGGCGGGACGTCGCAGATCTTGATGGTGTTGTTCTCGCTGGCCAGAACGGCCTCGGCCAGGTCGTGTCCGACCTTCTTGGCATCCACGTCGAACGCGGCGACGAACTCCACATCACCCACGTGGTATCCGCCGAACTGCGCGTGCATCAGTCCGGGGATACGCGCGGCCGGGTCGGTGTCGCGGTAGTAGTGCACCCCCTGGACAAGCGACGCCGCGCAGTTGCCGACGCCCGCGATGGCCACTCTCACGCGGCGATTGTCGCCCATGCCGGTCTCTCCTTACTCGTGTTCTCTCGTCTTCGGCTCCCGCCGAGCCGGGCGCGAACCGCTCCCCGTCAGGACTGCTGCCCTCGTTGCTCGGCCTGTTCGTG
Source organism: Saccharomonospora iraqiensis subsp. paurometabolica YIM 90007 (assembly GCF_000231035.2). Lineage (GTDB taxonomy): Bacteria > Actinomycetota > Actinomycetes > Mycobacteriales > Pseudonocardiaceae > Saccharomonospora > Saccharomonospora paurometabolica. Next base: position 44,611 of record NZ_KI912247.1, read on the forward strand.
CGCGATCAGCTCGTTGAGCCAGCGCACCTCCCGCTCACTGGTCTCCAGCCCGAGCTGGTGCAGTTCGCGGGTGTAGCGGTCGATCTTCTCCTCGGCCCTGGCCAACGCTGCCCGGAGACCTTCCCGGCGTTCCTCGACCCGGCGACGCCTGCCCTCCAGGATGCGCATCCGGACGTCGGCCGGTGTCCTGGAGAAAAAGGTGAGGTGGACGCCGAAACCCTCGTCGTCCCACGTCTGCGGACCCGCGTCGGCGACCAGCTCGGCGAACCGCTCCTTGCCGTCCGCCGTGAGCTTGTAGACGCGCTTGGCCCGCCGGTTCCAGCCGGTGGTGGGTTCGGCCACCTCCTCGGCGATCAGCCCGGCCCGCAGCATCCGGCGCAGGGTCGGGTAGACGGAACCGTACGAGAAGGTGCGGAACATACCGAGCGTCTCGTGCAGACGCTTGCGCAGTACGTACCCGTGCATGGGGGCCTCGTGCAGCAGCCCGAGGATCGCGAACTCCAGCACAGTGCACCCCCTTCCGGGAATCGACGACTCACCACCGGCGTTGTCGGTTCGGGCCCGACCGGGCGGCGGCCCACTCCGGACATCGCCCCGCCCCGGTCCGCGAACCGAACTCCAACATACCGCGTCATTATATCGCGTCGATACATCGACGTGGCACACGTAACGCGGTAGACCGTCCGAGTGATTGCTCGGACGTGTGAACTTCACCGAACAGTTATCGGGATTTCGGCGTGTCGGATGGGTGACCCGTCACGTCCTGCGCGACACGCGGGCATCGGGGAGGCGGTTACCCGTACTCTGTTGGCGTGCGGAACCAGCGGCAGGTCGTCGATTACGCGCTCGCGCGTCGTGCTGCCCTGGCCGAGTACCACTCGGGCAGGGCCAGCACGCTCGACGTCTGCGATGCCGACCCCTACCTGCTCCGGGCGGCCGAGTTCCACGGCAGGCCGAGCGCCTCCCCGTGCCCGGTCTGCCGCAGGGACCGCCTGCACGAGGTGTCCTGGGTGTTCGGCGACGAGCTCCGGCACGCCTCGAACTCGGCACGCTCGCCCGAGGAACTGGACCGGATGGCGGGACTGTTCGGCGAGTTCACCGTGTACGTGGTCGAGGTGTGCCGCGGATGCGGGTGGAACCACGTGGTGCTCTCCTACGTCCTCGGCACCGGGGAAACCCGACCCCGTTCCCGGAGGGCAGCAGGCCGGTGAGCACGACACGGGACGGCCACGCCGGTACGGACCCGAGGGTCCACGGCCGGCATGGACCCGAGGGTCCACGGCCCCGACGAACTCGGCGGCCTCCGCGCCCACGACGGGCACGGGGGCCGTTTGCGGCGGCGGGTATCGGCACCGGGCCGGACCCGCGCGTCGCGGCGCACGTACTTTCGCCGGACGCATGGAACGGCGTGCCGGCAGAGCGCCGATCTGGGAGGTCATGAGTGAGCGACCGGGGACACAACCACCGGCCGGACCCTGAGCCGGGCAACGAACCGCGATGGCCGGGGCAGGACGCCGCATCGGGCGGCCCCCAGTGGCCCACGGGCGACGAATCCGGGGACGGGCCGCCCCGGGGCCGACCGGGCCCCCCGGCGGGGGGTCGTGG
>NZ_KI912247.1:46315-53137 GCF_000231035.2 Saccharomonospora iraqiensis subsp. paurometabolica YIM 90007
CACGCGCGGCGGCCGCCGGGGGAGCCGCCGGTGCGGGCGCGGCCGCGGGCGGTGCCGCACCGGGTGAGTTCGAACGGCGGGAACCCGAACTGATCACCCACCGTGCCTACGCGGGCACGGGGGTGGACGACCACGGCACCGGTCCCGACGGGCATGCACCGTACGGGGCGGGTCCGGACGAGGACCCCGGCGACGAACAACGGCTGCACGAGTCCGGGCCGGACGGCGACGGTGCTCCGGCGTCGCGGTGGGGTCGGCGGACGTCGAAGGCGAACCTGAGCCCGGCCCAACGGAAGAAGCGCCGGTGGAAGATCATCCGGCGGAGCCTCTACGCGTTCGTCGGGCTCTTCCTCGTGCTGCCCGCCACCGCGTTCGCGATCACCTACTTCCTGGTGGAGGTCCCGAGTCCGGAGGACGTGGCCCAGGACCAGGCCAAGGTGGTGACCTACTTCTACGCCGACGGGCAGACCGAGATGGGCCGGGACATCCCCGCCGACGGCGGTAACCGTGTCCTGCTGGACTACGACCAGATTCCCGAGGTCACCCGGCACGCGGTCTACTCGGCGGAGGACGCCACCTTCGAGACCAACCCCGGCTTCGACGTCAGCGGCATCCTGCGCGCCGTGTACAACCAGCTGACCGGCGGCGTCGGTGGTGGTTCCACGATCAGCCAGCAGTACGTCAAGGTGGCCACCGGCGACGACGCCTACTCCTACACACGGAAGTGGACGGAGATCGTCAAGTCGTTCAAGATGAACAACCAGCTGACCAAGCAGGAGATCATCACCGCCTACCTGAACACCATCTACCTCGGCAGGGGCGCCTACGGCGTCCAGACGGCGGCCCAGGCCTACTTCGACAAGGACGCCCAGGACCTCACCGCGTCCGAGTCGGCGGTGCTGGCCGGTCTGATCCAGCAGCCCGGCCGGTCGGACAACACCGAGGTGCTCCGCGAGCGCTGGACGTTCGTGATGAACCAGATGGTCTCCAACGGCTGGCTGTCCGAGGCCGACCGCCGCTCCGCCGAGTTCCCGGACATCGTGCCGGAGGAGAGGTCCCGGCCGAACACCATCGACGGGCCGGAGAGTTACATCCAACGGCGGGCACAGGCCGAGCTCGCCGAGAAGGGCTACCCGGAGGAGAAGCTCCGGTCGGGTGGGTACCAGGTGCATCTCACCATCGACCCGGAGGCGCAGAAGCAGGCCACGAAGGCCGTCAACGAGGTGATGGAAGGCCAGCCCGAGAAACTCCGGGAGGCGCTCGTGGCCGTCGACCCGGACACGGGCGCGGTGCGCGCCTACTACGGCGGTCCGAACGAACCCGGTGTCGACGAGTACGACTGGGGCTCCGCACAGCGCAACCCCGGGTCCTCGTTCAAGCCGTTCGACCTCGTGGCCCTGTTGCAGCAGGGCAAGGGCCTCGGCGCGATCTACGACGGGAGCTCGCCACGGACGTTCGGGGACGTCGAGGTGCGCAACTCGGGCAACACGCAGTGCGAACGCTGCACCGTCGCCAAGGCGATGGAGATGTCCATCAACACCGTGTTCTACGACATGGTGCTCAACGAGCTCGGACCGCAGGCCGTGGCCGAGGCCGCGCGGGCGGCCGGGATTCCGGAGAAGGGGTCGGGGCCCGATGCACGGGAAACCATGCCCGCCCCGGACGGCAACATCTCCATCGGCGGCGGCAGCAACGTGGTCTCGCCCACCCAGATGGCCTCGGCGTACGCGACGTTCGCCTCGGGCGGCATGCGACACGACACCCATTTCGTGGCCAAGCTGACCACCTCCGACGGCGAGGTCGTCTTCGACGAGACCTCCGACGTGGCCACCGAGGGCGAGCCGGCCTTCTCCGGCGACCCGGAGAAGAGCAAGCAGATCGCGGGCAACGTGACCGAGTCGCTCGAACCGGTGCTGCCCTACTCCGACCTGGAGTGCGCCGACGACCGGGACTGCGCGGGCAAGACCGGGACGCACCAGTACGAGAGTGAGGAGCAGACCGGGGAGAACTCGGAGGCCTGGATGGTGGGCTACAACCCGCAGATCTCCGCCGCGGCGTGGGTCGGCACCGGGGGCCACGAGCCCATCCGCACGGCGGCCGGCGCGCCCATCTACGGCAGTGGCCTTCCGGGCGAGATCTGGAAGACCTTCATGGACTCCTATCTGGAGGGCAAGCCGAGGGCATCCTTCGACGAGGTGGAGTTGATCGGCAAGCCGCCCGCGCCCCCGCCGTCCGCGACGGACGACGCCTCCCCCTCGGAGGAGACCGAGGAGAGCTCGGAGACGTCGGAGACCGAGTCGTCCGAGCCGACCGCGACCGTCCCCACGGAGACCGAGACGACCAACCCGAACGACAACTGGCCGTGGCCCGGCAACGGTGACGACGAGGACAACGGCGGCGGTGACGGGGACGGCGACGAGACCCAGGGCGGCAACGGCTACGGCAACGACGGCAACCAGGCGCAGGAGACGGAGGACACCTCGTGGTGGTGACCCGCCCGGGTTCACCACCACCCGTCCCGGACTGAACGACCCGTAACATTCGCGTCGTGTCCGGCGATAAACACGATCCGCGTTCGGCGACGACGCCCGACACCGCGTCGCTGGACGTCGCCCGGCGAGCGGTCCCGACATGGACGGAACCGCTCGCCGAGGCGGCCAGCCGCCCCCTCGGTGGCCCCCTCGGCACACATGCGGTGACGGGACGGCACTGGTTCTGGACCCCGTTGCGGGTCTGCCTGCTGCTGGCCGTGCTCGCCCTGACCGCGGGGTGGTTCGGCAAGGCCGCCTGCATCCAGCAGTACGACACGGCCGGGGGCCCTGCCCTGGACTGGCGATCCGACCGGCAGTACGTGGCGATGTGCTACTCGGACGTCGTCCCGCTGTACACGGCCGAACGGCTGGACCGGCCGGACACGTTCCCCTACGCCACGAGCTGGGTGGAGGACGCGGGCACGGCGCAGGAGCAGGTGCGCTACATGGAGTACCCGGTGCTGACCGGGTTGTTCCAGTGGGTGAACGCCACGCTCACCCACCAGTGGACGGACGCGGCCGACGCGGGCTGGCTACCGGGGGCGCTGCCCGTGGCCGTCTACTTCAACATCACCGCCTTCTTCCTCGCCGTGGCGTGGCTGGTCACCGTCTGGGCGGTGGCCAGGACGGCCCGCAGGCGGATCTGGGACGCCGCACTGGTCGCCGTGTCCCCGCTCGTGGTGGTGCACGCCTTCACGAACTTCGACACCCTCGCCACGGCGGCGGCCGCGGCGGCCCTGCTCGCGTGGTCCCGCCGCAGACCCGCGTGGGCGGGTGTGCTGCTCGGCATCGGCGCGGCCGCGAAGATGTACCCGCTGCTGTTGCTCGGTCCCCTGCTCGTGCTGTGCCTGCGTGCGGGCCGGCTGCGCGCCTGGACGGTCACGGCCGCGACCACCGCGGGCGCCTGGACCGCCCTGAACCTGCCGTTCCTGCTGTTCCTGCGCGAGGGATGGGGCGAGTTCTTCCGGCTGAACACCGAACGCGACATGGACCCGGACTCGCTCTACAACGTCGTCGCCCACTTCACCGGTTGGGCGGGCTTCGACGGGCCGGTCGGGCCGGGGGAGACACCCGCCTGGCTGAACGCGGTCAGCGGCGCGTTGTTCCTCGCCCTGTGCGTGGGCATCGCCCTCGTCGCCCTGACGGCCTCCCGCAGACCCCGCCTGGCCCAGCTGTGCTTCCTCGTCGTCGCGGCGTTCCTGCTGACGAACAAGGTCTGGTCCCCGCAGTACTCGCTGTGGCTGGTGCCGCTCGCGGTGCTCGCCCTGCCGCGCTGGAGACTGCTGCTCGGCTGGATGGTCGTGGACGCCCTCGTATGGGTGCCCCGCATGTACTACTACCTCGGGGTCGACGACAAGGGGTTGCCCGCGGACTGGTTCCTGGGCACCGTGGTCGTCCGCGACCTCGTGGTGGTCGCGCTGTGCGTGGTGATCCTGCGCGACATCCGCAGGCCCGACCGGGACCCGGTGCGCGCCGACGGCGAGGACGACCCGGCGGGCGGTGTCCTGGAGGGCAGCCGCGACGTCGTGGTCCTGCCCCGTCCGCGTGTCCCACGTCCGCGTGGTCAGAGCCGCTCGCGCAGGAAGGCGATGTCGTCGGCCTGACCCGGCCCGGGTGTCTCCACCAGAACCGGTGCCGCCGCGGCCCGCGCCACCTCGACGAGCACGTCCGGCTCGATCGTCCCGTCGCCGCCGATGACATTGGCGTGCCGGTCGCGCTGGGATCCCTTTCCGTCCCGGGAGTTGTTCAGGTGCACCAGGTCGATCCGGCCGGTGATCGCCCGGACCCGGTCGACGACACCGTCCAGGTCCCACCCCGCGGCGTGGGCGTGGCAGGTGTCCAGGCAGAAGCCGGGGGAGAAGTCGCCGACCTGCGCCCACAGCCGCTCGAGCACGTCGAGGTCGCGGGCCATCGCGCCCTCCCCGCCCGCGGTGTTCTCGATCAGGATCGGCACACCGAAACCGCCGTGCTCCGCCTGTCGTTCGAACAGTTTCCGCCAGTTCGTCAGCCCCTCGGCCGGGTCCTCACCGCTGCGGACGTGGCCGCCGTGGACGATCAGTCCCCGCGCCCCGGTCTCCGCCGCCGCGGCGGCGTGCGCGGTCACCGTCTTCCGGGACGGAATGCGGATCCGGTTGTTCAGCGACGCGACGTTGAGCACGTACGGCGCGTGGATGTACACGGCGACACCCGCGTCGGCGAGCGCGTCCGCCTGCGGATGCGGCCGGGGCGCCGCCCAGCCCTGGGGGTCGGCCAGGAAGAACTGCACGACGTCGGCGCCCCGCTCGCGGGCCGCGGACAACGGGTCCTCGTCGGGAACGTGCGCACCGACCGGTTGAGACCAAGGCATGGAACGAGGGTAACGATGCGTCGCGGGACCGATCGAGTACGGTGACGAGGTCCCGCGAATCCGACACGATCGGCGACACCAACATCAGACGAAATGCGGAACGGGGACCGCATGCGAAAGCGAAGGCGAAGCTGATGGAAAACGGGTCTCGACACGAGCTCACACGAGATTTCCGGCGCCTCGGCACCACGGGGGCGGCGCTGGCCGTCCTGGTGCTGGGCTGGCCCGGAACCGCCGCCGCGGCCACCGGCCCCGTGGTCTCCGGCCCCGTGGTCTCCGGCGACTGCCCCGCCACCGTGTCCGGCGAGGACGGGTCCCCGCTCACGGTCGACGTGGGGGCGTTGCTCAACGCGGACGGGACGCTCGCGCTGGGGCTGGGGACACGCTCGGAGGCGCCCCTCTCGCTCCCCGTCGCGGACGCCGTCTCGGAACTCGATCTCGACGATCTCGGCGTCGCCTCGGACGCGGTGGCGGATCTGTGCGGGACCGGACAGGACACGGTCAACGCGGTGACCGAACCGGTCCAGGAAGCACTCCCGGGTCACCAGCCGGAGAATCCCGAAACGGAGGACCCACCTCCGAGTGAATCTGACGACCATCAGTCGAATTCACCCGAGGGAACTAATCCGCCGACCGGCGACGAGGATTCCGCCGACGGTGCCGGCGACCGGGACGGGGCGGACGACGGAGGGACCGCCCCGGGAACCCCCCAGGGCGCGGGCGCACTCGTCCTGGCGGACGGCTGGGGTGGTGCGACCGAGTGGGACATGCCGGATCCGCCGGACGCGCCCGGGGCCGGCCGGGACGTCGCCGTCCCGCCGCCCGCGGCCGTACCACCGGACGATGCCGGTCAGGGCGACGTGACCGACCGGGCGAGCGCCGCGGACGAGGCCGCCGTACTCGACCGGCTCCCGCTGCTCGTCGCCGTGGCCGCGGTCGCGTTCGTCGGCACCACCCTGGTCCAGACCTGGGTCCGCCGGCGGCGGTCGGAGATGTGACGCGCCCACCCGAAGCCGGTTCCGGACCCCACGCGACGACGGCGCGGGACCCGGATTTCCACCGTGGGCGTCACCGACGCCGCCGAACCGTCGTTACCGTGTCGACAGCTCGCCAATTCGGGAGGGACAGCCCGTGCGACTCAGCCCCACCGCCCTGACGAGGGTGACCCGCAAGGCATTCACCGCGACCACGGTCGCGGTGGTGGCGGGCGGCATGAGCCTTCTCGTCGCGGGGTCGGCCTCGGCCGCCACCGCGAACGCCGACTCGTGTACCGGCACGGTCTCCGGCGGGGTCGGTGACACGGTGACGCTCGACGGTGCCGCGGTGTCGAGCCTCGTCGAACAGGGGGCCCGGGAGGCCAAGACGATCATCATCGTCCACGACGTCACGATCTGGCCGAACCACCTCGCCAACAAGATCGCCGACGAGCGACTGTCCGTCGGCACGGTGCCGCAGGCGCGATCGGGAGCGGTCGGCGGCGACGCCATCGGCACCGCGGTCCGTGCGGCGCTCGACGGTTCGGCGGGACTGGGCGCACTGCCGTCGACCCAGGAGAAGACGCTCGACACCATCGCCTCCGAGGTCGCCGACAACTGCGGGTTGACCCTGACGGCGACCGACTACACCGCCCCCACCTCCTCCGGGCAGGACACCGGGGGAACCGCCGGCCCGCGAAGCGGCAGCGGCGGGTCCGCGGACGGCTCCGGCCCGTCCGGCGGGTCCGCCGATCCCACCGGGACCCCCGGCACGACCGGCGAACCCGGTGCCGACGGCGGCTACCAGGGCACCGGCGACGCCCGGGCGGCACGCCGGGACTACAGCGACATCCCGCGGGCCGAGGCGCCGAGCGCCGGGATCTCGGTACCGCCGGAGCTGCAGTACGCCCCGTCGGACGGGGTTCCGGGCGGGGCGGACACGCCCGAGTTCGGCATCCTCGGCGCGGAC
>NZ_KI912247.1:53237-61012 GCF_000231035.2 Saccharomonospora iraqiensis subsp. paurometabolica YIM 90007
CGCCGCGGGCCGCACGGCCATGGGTGGTGCGGCCGCGGCGGGTGGTGCACGCGGCACGGGAGGCATGCCGATGGGGGCCATGGGCGGCGCCGGTCGTGGCGGCCAGGGCTCCGAGGACGAGGAGCACGAGACGAAGTACCTCCTCAAGGAGGACGGTGACTCGCTCTTCGGCACCGACGAGATGACCGCACCGCCCGTGATCGGTGAGTGACGCCCGTCCGCGACAAGCGAAGAAGGATCGACGACCGTGCTGAGACAGCAGGTGACCCTGTCCACCTCCACCGTGCTCAACCTGATCCGGCGGCGTGGTGCCGAGCCTCCGACGGTGCTGGCGGCCACCCCGGTCTGGGAGGACGAGCGCGCGCGGCGGCAGGCCGCGGAGCGGGCCGACGGCGAGTTGGCCCGCCTCGGGCTGCACGGACCGTCGGGGCCGGACCGGGAGTTCGACGCCACGATGGCGGCGGTCTCCCGGCCCGCCGTGGAGTACTACGGGTGGGTCAGCGGCGGCTACGAGAACCAGCCGTTGAACTACACCGTGCTCGTCGGGGCCGCGAACGGTGAGGGCTTCGTCCTGGCCCGCAACACCGACAACGAGGTCGTCGTGCTCGCCTCCGTGCCGCCGAACGAACTGCTGGACAACGTCATCGCCCAGCTACCCCCGTACACGCCGGGCCGTGGCCGGGTGTTGCAGGTGCCGAAGAGCCGGGTGCTCGGCGGTGCGCGACAGCCCGAACCCGAGGAGCGGGAGATGCCGGTGATGCGCCGGGGCGGGAGCGGTCCCGCCGATCCCCAGGCCGCCGAGGCGCGTCGCGTCCTCGAACTCTCCCGGATCGGCGGCGGCAACCTCTACGCCGCGGCCCGGGACCGCACCGGCCGCCGGGTGCGGGTCGAACGCCCCGTCAACTACATCGACACCGTCGAGGGTCGCTGGCTGGCGGAAGAGGTTCCCGGCCACGGCGAGCCGCTGGTCGCGCTGCACCCGGCGACCGCGGCGTTGCTCGCCGACCGGTTACGCACCGCGATGAGCACCCTCCCGATCCACTGACGACCGCCCGGTCCACACGCCCGTTCGGCGCAGCGGGGCCGCACCCGGTGGCGGCCGGTTTTCCACAGGCCGGACCGGGTCGAGCGGGCGGTGCGTGGTGCGCGACACGCCGGGGGAGCCTCTCGGCGCGACACGCCGAAATCTCCGCCACAAAGTTCTCCACAGTTTATCCACAGGGTGTGACCAGGAGTTTCAGTGAGGCCGACCTGAGTCTTCCCCAGGTTGTACACAGGCTGAGCCGAGCTTGTGATTCGTTGGGGCCGGTCATCAACAGCTTGTCCACAGTTCTGTCCACAGGCGGAATTGCGCTGCTCCGTCCGAGCGATCTAGCGTGCCGCGCGGTGGTGCGAACGCCGCCGCTGCGGCGGGTGGCGGAAACGCCGGGCACGGACGCCCGGCGAGCGCCGTCCGATCGCCTACACTAGTCGAACGGGTGTTCGACCTTCGACGGTGTTTCGCGGGAGGGCCGCCCGCACACCGCCCGACACACGTCCGCCGACCGAGGGGGTGCCAGTACAGGTGGCCATCACCGACGACCGCAGCCCTGCGCCCGCGGGGGAGCACGGCGGGTTCGAGCGCCAGCCGCCGCAGGACAACACGGCTGAGCAGTCCGTGCTCGGCGGGATGTTGCTGTCCAAGGACGCCATCGCCGACGTGGTCGAGGTGCTGCGGCCCGGCGACTTCTACCGGCCCGCACACCAGGCCGTCTACGACTGCGTCCTCGACCTCTACGGCCGGGGCGAGCCCGCCGACCCGATCACGGTGTCCGCGGAACTGGAGCGGCGCGGCGAACTCGGCCGGGCCGGTGGCGCCCCGTACCTGCACACACTGATCGCCACCGTGCCCACCGCCGCCAACGCCGGCTACTACGCCCAGATCGTGGCCGAGAAGGCCGTCCTGCGCAGGCTGGTCGAGGCGGGCACCCGGATCGTGCAGTACGGCTACGGGGCGGACAGCAACGACGGCGGGGACATCAACGAGGTCGTCGACCGTGCCCAGGCGGCGATCTACGACGTCACCGAGCGACGCACGAGCGAGGACTACGTGGCGCTGGAGGAACTCCTCCAGCCGACGATGGACGAGATCGACGCGATCGCCTCCCGGGGCGGCACCTCGCAGGGTGTGCCCACCGGGTTCGCCGATCTCGACGAGGTCACCAACGGCCTGCACCCCGGACAGATGATCATCGTCGCGGCCCGGCCCGGTGTCGGCAAGTCGACACTCGGGCTCGACTTCGCCCGGGCGTGCTCCATCCGGAACGGGCTGAGCAGCGTCATCTTCTCGCTGGAGATGAGCCGCGTCGAGATCGTGATGCGCATGCTCTCGGCCGAGGCACGGATCCGCCTGGCGGACATGCGCGGCGGCCGGATGTCGGACGACGACTGGACCCGGCTCGCCCGGCGGATGAGCGAGATCAGTGAGGCACCGCTGTTCATCGACGACTCGCCGAACCTCACGATGATGGAGATCCGGGCGAAGGCGCGTCGCCTCAAACAGCGCAACGACCTCCAGCTCATCGTCGTCGACTACATGCAGCTGATGACGTCGGGCAAACGGGTCGAGTCCCGGCAGCAGGAGGTCTCCGAGTTCTCCCGGCAGCTCAAGCTGCTCGCCAAGGAGCTGGAGGTCCCGGTGGTGGCGATCAGCCAGCTGAACCGTGGTCCGGAGCAGCGCACGGACAAGCGCCCGATGCTGGCCGACCTGCGGGAGTCCGGCTCCCTGGAGCAGGACGCCGACATGGTCATGCTGATCCACCGGCCGGACGCCTTCGAGCTCGACGACCCGAGGGCGGGGGAGGCGGACCTGATCCTGGCCAAGCACCGTGCGGGGCCGACGAGCACGATCAGCGTCGCCCACCAGCTGCACTACAGCCGGTTCGCCGACCTCGCCCAGGACTGACCGCGGCGGAGGGAGCACCTCGGCTTTCGCCGCGACGGTGCGCGTACGGCGGCAACGCGGCGCTGTGGTGGCCGAGGGGAGCCGCTAGCGCCTCGTCTCGTACCTGGTCAGGACCACGCCGCCGGGAAACGTCCGCGTCTGCGTGAGGTTCAGGTTCACCCGGCTGTCCAGCGCGGTGAAGAACGGCGTGCCACCGCCCACCAGGACCGGATGGGTGACGACCGCGTACTCGTCGATCAGGCCGGCGCGCATGGCCGCCCCGGCCAGCGTTGCGCCGCCGATGGTCATCGGGCCGCCGTTCCCGGCCCGGAGCCGGGTGATCTCGGCGATCGCGTCCCCGGTGACCAGGCGGGTGTTCCCGTCGACCCGGTCGATCGTCGAGGAGAACACCACTTTCGGCGTGTTCCGCCAGTTCCGTGCGAACTCGATCTCCGCCGGGGTGGCGTCGGGCTGCCGGTCGCCGGTCGGCCAGTAGGAGCTCATCGTCTCCCACAGCTTGCGCCCGTACAGCGAGAGGCCACTCGCCTGTTCGCGGTCGAGCCACCACTGGAACAGCTCGCCGCTCGGTCGTCCACCCCAGCCGATGTCGTCACCGGCCGCGGCGATGTAGCCGTCCAGGGTCACGTTCATGTCGAAGGTCAGTCTCCGCATGGCGCAGCCTCCCGTCCGTGGATATCCGGCGTACGGACCGGCGCGGCGCAGGAAGCTCACCGGTGCGCGATCCGGGCTCGCCGGTGGTCCTCGTGCCCGGTGCCGGCGTTCCTCGTGCCCGAACTCAGCGTGGTGTACCCGGCCGACCCGGGCAAGCCGAGGTCACGCACGGTCGACATGTCCCGGGCGGCGCGAGCGCACACCGCGGCCTGGCCCCTCCGGCACGGTCGGTAGTACCGATGTCACACTCGGGTTGCCCACGCGGAACCCGCGGACCCGATACGGTGAACCGGTGAGCGAGCAGGGGATCGGCGAAGGCGCGGGGCCGCCCGCGCAGGCGGGTGCGGACGGTGGCCGGCGGAACCGGCGGATCGCGATGCTGTCCGAGGATCCGGACGTCACGGGCTGGGTGCCGACGGGACTGCGGGTGGCCGCGGCCCTGTCGTGGCGCTTCCTCGTGGTCGTGGCCGCGTTGTACGTGGTGTTGTGGCTGATCGGGTACCTCTCGGTCGTCGTCATCCCCATGTCGATCGCGCTGCTGCTCGCCGCGCTCATGGCACCCGCGGTACGCAGGCTGGTCCTCTGGCGCGTACCGCGGCCGATCTCCGCGGTCATCGTGCTGATCCTCGGCCTGGGGGTGGTCGGGGGCCTGCTCACCTTCGTGATCACCCAGTTCACCTCCGGACTGCCGGCGTTGCAGCAGCAGTTGAATCTGAGCCTGGAACAGGTGGAGAACTGGCTGATCAACGGCCCCCTGCATCTGCGTGAGACGCAGATCGAGGACTTCATCAACAACGCGGTCCAGCTGATCCAGCAGAACCAGGCCTCGATCACCGCGGGGGCGCTCACGACGGCAGGGGCGGTCGGGGAGATCCTCACCGGCTTCCTGCTGACCCTGTTCGTACTGATCTTCTTCCTGGTCGGTGGGGAACAGATCTGGACCTTCCTCATGCGGGCCGTCCCGCAGCAGATCCGCGACCGCGCGGACACCGCGGGGCGCCGTGGCTTCGCCTCGCTGGTGAGTTACGTCCGGGCCACCGCGGCGGTGGCGGTCGTGGACGGTGTCGGGATCGGGATCGGGCTGTGGATCATGAGCGTCCCCCTGGTGGTCCCGTTGGCGACGCTGGTCTTCCTCGGCGCCTTCGTCCCGATCATCGGCGCCGTGGTCGCCGGCGCGGTCGCGGTACTCGTCGCGCTGGTGACGAACGGCTTCGTCACGGCGCTGATCGTGCTCGCCATCGTGGTCGGCGTGATGCAGCTCGAGGGCAACGTGCTGCAGCCGCTGCTGCTGGGCCGCGCCGTCCGGCTGCACCCGCTCGCCGTCGTCCTGGCGATCACCGCGGGCCTCGTCGCGGCGGGCATCCCCGGGGCGCTGCTGTCGGTCCCCCTGCTCGCGGTGCTCAACGCGGCCGTGAAGTCCCTCGTCAACGAGGAGCTCCCGGACCCGGGGGCCGTCGACGTCCTCTCCACCGAGGGGGCGCTGCCGCACCCGACCGGGGAGCCCGGAACGAGCGGGGACACCGGCGCCGCGTCGGTGACCGCACCCGACGACGGGGCGGCGTCCGGCCCCGCCCGCGCCGCCGGTCCGGAGTCCGCGCCCGACGGGAAACGGAGGGAACACGATCCGGCATGACGACGGCTCCGGCGCTGCGCGATCCCGCGGCCCCGTTGTGGTGGGGCTCGATCGTCCTGCGGTGGGTGACGCTCGGCTTCGCCTTCGGAGCGATCGTCGTACACCACGACGGCTACGTCCGCGCATGGCTGGCGTGGACCGGGTTCGCCGCGATGGTGGTGTGGACCGTGGTCACCACCCTCGTCCACGCCCGGCACTCCGGACGCACGGCGTGGTTCGTCGTCCTCGACGTCGCCGTCACCTGCGCGATCATGCTGACGTCCCCGTTCGTGCTCTCCGAGGCGCAGTACGCCGTCGTGGCTCCGCTGGTCACCACGGTCTGGGCGGCGGCGCCGCCGGTCGCGGCGGGGGCCCGGTTCGGCCCCGTGGGCGGGATGCTCGGCGGGCTCGTCCTGACCGTCTCCACCACGGTGGCGCAGCTGGGCTTCGACCTCGACGTCGCCCGGGACGGCGTCCTGTTGATCGCGAGCGGCCTGCTGGTCGGCGTCACGGCGACGACGGCCCGCCGGTCGCAGGACGCGCTCGCCCGCGCCCTGCGCACCGAGGCCGCGACGGCCGAACGGGAGCGGTTGGCCCGCTCGATCCACGACAGTGTGCTGCAGGTGCTGGCCCGGGTGCGCCGCCGGGGATCCGAGCTCGGTGGCGAGGCGGCGGACCTCGCCCGGCTGGCGGGCGAACAGGAGATCGCGTTGCGCGCGCTGGTCAGCACCGAACCGGGCGGGTCCGGCGGTGACGACCGGGCCGACCTGCGCGCGGCGCTGCAGGTCCTGAGCACGTCGCGGGTGCAGGTCTCGGCACCCGCCGGGGAGGTGCCGATGCCCGGCACAGCGGTGGAGGAACTCGTGGCCACTGTCCGGGAAGCACTGTCCAATGTCGACAAGCATGTCGGACCCGAGGCGAAGGCCTGGGTCCTGCTCGAGGATCTCGGGGAGGAAGTCGTGTTGACGGTGAGGGACGACGGTCCGGCATCCCGCCGGGGCGGCTGGAGCAGGCGGCGGGCGAAGGACACCTGGGGGTGGCCAAGTCGATCCGTGGACGGGTCGCCGCGCTCGGTGGCACCTGCGCCCTCCAGACCGCACCGGGCCAGGGGACGGAATGGGAGATGCGCGTCCCGCGCCCGGCTCCGGGAGGGAGAGGCAGATGACGGTCTCGGTCATGATCGTCGACGACCACCCGATCTGGCGGGACGGCGTCGCCAGGGACCTCACCGAGCACGGGTTCGAGGTGCGGGCGACCGCCTCGGACGGTGCGGCGGCGACCCGGATCGCCCGTGCCGTGCGACCGGACGTCGTGCTGATGGACCTCAACCTCGGCAGCTCCTCCGGTGTCGAGGCCACCCGCACGATCACCGGGGAACTCCCGGACACACGGGTGCTCGTGCTCTCGGCCAGCGGGGAACACGACGACGTGCTCCAGGCGGTGAAGGCGGGCGCCTCGGGATACCTGGTCAAGTCGGCCTCGGTCGACGAACTCGTGGACGCGGTCCGCCGCACGGCCGAGGGCGACCCGGTGTTCACCGCCGGACTCGCGGGCATGGTGCTCGGCGAGTACCGGAGGATGGCCGACGCGCCCGCGCCGGGCGAACCGCCACCGCAGTTGACTGACCGGGAGACCGATGTGCTGCGGCTGGTCGCCAAGGGGCTGACCGCGCGCCAGATCGCCGACCGGTTGGTGATCTCCCACCGGACCGTGGAGAACCACGTCCAGTCGACGCTGCGCAAACTCCAACTGCACAACCGCGTGGAACTCGCCCGCTATGCCATCGAGCACGGACTCGACCGGGAGTCCTGACCGGGACACGGCCGGCGTGTCGACGGGCCCGGGCGCCTTCTCAGGGTCTTCCCGGATCCGTCCGGACGCGCGCCCGGCTAGCATCGACGCACATGGGAGCCGAGCGGGACCTGCGCGTGTCCGACGCCGAACGCGAACACGTCGTCGGACTGCTGCAACAGGCCATCGGGCGGGGCATGTTGACGCTGGACGAGTTCACCGAACGGACCGACACCGCCCTGGCCGCCCGCACCCGGGGTGAGCTCAACACCGTGCTCGTGGATCTGCCCGGGCTCGGCCACCCGGACGTGCCGCGACCCGCCCCGACCACGCCGACCGCCCCGGCGTCCGCCGGTGCGGGTTCCGCACCGATGGAACTGCGCGCCTACGGTTCGCAGCTGGTGCGCAAGGGACGGTGGTTCGTGCCCACCGAACTGTCCGTGCGCAACCGCTACGCCGACACGCGGATCGACTTCAGCGAGGCCGAGTTCGCCGGCCCGGAGATCCACGTGCGGCTGGACACCAAGTGGTGCTCGGTGAAGTTCCTCGTCCCCGAGAATTCGGTCGTGGATCTCAACGGTCTGGACGAGCTGAAGTGGTCGACGATCCACGACCGCACCCACACCGCGCACGCGACCGACGGGCCGCGGTTCGTGGTCACCGGCAGGCTCTACGGCGGGTCCCTGACGCTGCGGCACCCGCGCCGGAACTGGTTCGCGGGCTGACGCCCGCACCGGGGTCGGGGCGTCGGCTCACCCGGCGGCGACCGCCGCGAGG
>NZ_KI912247.1:61112-66681 GCF_000231035.2 Saccharomonospora iraqiensis subsp. paurometabolica YIM 90007
GCCCGCACCGGAGGTCACCACCGCGGCCCGTGGGCCGAGGTCGAGGAGTCCGCCGGGGTCGGCGCCGCGCACCTCCGGCGCCTCCGGTGCCCGGTCACCCGGGGCGGAACCGAGCAGCCACGCGGCCTCGTGCTCGTTGACCAGCAGGACGTCGACCGCGCCCAGTGCCGCACCCCCCAACTCCGCGACCGAGGAGAGGTTGAGGACCGTCGGGACACCCGCCCTCGCGGCCGCGCGGAGAGCGTGCTCGACGGTCTCGAGGGGGATCTCCATCGACACCACCATCAGCTGCGCGCCGGGGAGCGCCTCGTCGACGTCGGCGGGACGCAGTGCCTCGTTGGCTCCCGGGGAGACCAGGATCGAGTTCTCGCCGTCCGGCGTCACTGTGATATACGCCACTCCCGTGGGGCGGTCGTGGACGCGGCGGACGGCCGAGAGGTCCACCCCCGAGCGCTCCAGGGACGTGCGCAGCTGCCGGCCGTGCTCGTCGGCGCCGACCGCCCCGAGCAGTGCGACGTCCGCCCCCAGACGCGCGGCGGCGACGGCCGCGTTGGCGCCCTTTCCACCGGGGTGGATCACCGTGTCGCCTCCGAGCACGGTCTCCCCGGCCCCGGGACGGCGCCGGGCCGGGACCACGAGATCGACGTTGGCCGAACCGACGACCAGCACGCGCGCTTCCACGCCGCCAGACTGCCACGGACCGGGTGGGAGCACCGGGGTCCGCGGCGGACCGGACCGGCGGTCCGTGCGCTCGGTGTGCACCCGTGTGCGTTTCGAGTTGTGCGGACGTGAAATCCTTTGTAGCTTCCATCACTACGCGAACAACACCCGATGATGCTCGCGTGGATGTCACTCATTAGGGTGAGATTTGGTGGATGGCGTCACCGTGGTGACACGGAGAGCTCTTCACTGGGAGCACCGCCTGTGTGCGGCCTGTGTCCACCGGTCACCGCACCGGTCGGGCATCGAGTCGCCGGCATCGGTCACGTAGCCCCCCGAGTGATCGGTGCCGGCGGCGCCCGGCCCGTCCCGCACGCGCCGACCATCACCCGTGTGGGCGTGCTCACAGTGCGGGCTGTGCCGTTCGCGTACACTCTCCGGGTTCGCCTCGGGACCGAACGGGTGCGACGGCGACGAAAGCGGAGACGACGACGTCGGCGAGGTCCGGTTGTCCGGGACGTCTTCGACGTCTGTGGCGGAGCGGGATGGGATGAGCAAGCCTGCACGGCGGAACCGGGAACGCGCGGCCACCGACCGGGAGATCCGCCGGACCGCGCGGACCCTGCTCGTCGAGCACGGGCCGGAGGCCGTCACTCTCCGCGCCATCGCCCGCGAACTGGGCATCACGGCTCCGGCCCTCTACCGCTACTACGGCTCCCGCGACGATCTGGTCGAATACCTGCGGCGCGACATCGTCACCGACCTCGGCGCCGAGCTCGCCTCGGAGACCGCGTCGCTTCCCGGCGACGGGCCACGCCGGTTGTTCGCCATCTGCCGGGGGTTCCGGCAGTGGGCGCTGACCCACACCAACGAGTTCACCCTGGTCTTCGCCTCACCCACCGGGGAGATCGGGACCGGGCGGAGCAGTGTGGCCACGCTGAACCACGTCAGCGAACCCCTCGGGCACGCCTTCCTCGTCGCCGCGGGCCGGGTGCTCACGGCGCACCAGATCGCCGCCCCGGGTGACGACGTCGTGCCGCCCGAGCTGCGCGACGACCTCGCCGCCTACCGCGACTCCCTGCTGTCGGTGCTGTCCGACTCGGGGCTGGCCGTGACCGCCGACCGGTTCACCCTCGGCACCACCTACCTGATGATGCAGTTCTGGGCGCGCATCTACGGCCACGTCACCCTCGAGGTCTTCGGCAACTACCCGATCCCCGTCGCCAAACCCGACGCCCTCTTCGACTCCGTCCTCGCCGACCTCGCCCGCGAGATCGGCCTCGACGTCGGCCTCCCCTGACCGGGTGGTCACCGGGGTGGTGCCGTGAAGGACTCCTTCGCTGCATGTGACGCAGTGAAGGAGTCCTTCACGGCACTCAACGCAGGCAAGGGGTCCTTCACGGCACCACCCGGGGGCGGGAGACGGGTCACTTGACGATGTTGACCAGGCGGTTGGGGACGACGATGACCTTGCGGGGTTCGGCGTCGCCGAGGAGGGCGGCGATCTTCTCCTCGGCCAGTGCGGCCTTGCGGATCGCCTCCTGGTCGGCGTCGGCGGCGACCACCACCCGGGACCGGACCTTGCCGTTGACCTGGATCGGGTACTCCACCGTCTCGTCGACCAGGTACTGCTCGTCCGGCACCGGGAACGGCCCGTGCACCAGCGAGTCCGGGTGACCCAGCCGGTGCCACAGCTCCTCGGCCAGATGCGGGCACATCGGCGCCAGCATCAGCACCAGCGGCTCCGCCAGCGCCCGCGGCGTCGCCGCCGCCGAGCCGTACGTCTTGGTGACGTAGTTGTTCAGCTCGATCAGCTTGGCGCCCGCGGTGTTGAACCGCAGCTCGGCGTAGTCCTCCCGCACCCCGGCGATCGTGCGGTGCAGCTGCCGCAGGTCCTGCTCGGTCGGCTCCGCCCCGTCGACCCGCACCTCGCCGCTCGCCTCGTCCACGACCAGCCGCCACAGCCGCTGCAGGAAGCGTTGTGCCCCGACGACGTCCTTGGTCGCCCACGGCCGGGAATCCTCCAGCGGCCCCATCGCCATCTCGTAGAACCGGAACGTGTCGGCGCCGTAGTCCCGCGCCATGTCGTCCGGCGTGACGACGTTCTTGAGGCTCTTGCCCATCTTGCCGTACTCCTGGGTGACCTCCTCGCCGTTGTGGAAGAACCGGCCGTTCTCCTCGGTCACCTCGTCCGCGGGCACGTAGAACCCGCGGGAGTCGGTGTAGGCGTAGGCCTGGATGTAGCCCTGGTTGACCAGCCTGCGGTACGGCTCCTCGGAGGAGACGTGGCCCAGGTCGTAGAGCACCTTGTGCCAGAACCGCGCGTACAGCAGGTGCAGCACCGCGTGCTCCACACCGCCCATGTACAGGTCCAGCCCGCCCGGGTCGTCCACGCCGTGCTCGGCGGGCCGTGGGCCCATCCAGTACCGCTCGTTCTCCGCGTCGACGAACCGCTCGGTGTTCGTCGGGTCGATGTAGCGCAGCTGGTACCAGCACGAGCCCGCCCACTGCGGCATCACGTTGGTGTCCCGGCGGTAGCTCTTCGGGCCGTCGCCCAGGTCGAGGGTGACGTTCACCCAGTCGGTCGCCTTGGACAGCGGCGGCTCCGGTTCGCTGTCGGCATCCTCCGGATCGAACGTGGTCGGCGAGTAGTCCGGCACGTCCGGCAGCTCGACGGGCAGCTGGTCCTCGGGCAGCGGGATCGGCGTCCCGGCCTCGTCGTAGACGATCGGGAACGGCTCGCCCCAGTAGCGCTGGCGGGCGAACAGCCAGTCGCGCAGCTTGTACTGCACACTGCCCTCGCCGTGGCCGTGTCCCTCCAGCCACTCGATCATCGTCTTCTTGGCGTCCTCGACGCCCATCCCGTTGAGCGTGAGGTCCGCGTTCGACGAGTTGATCGCCGGCCCGTCCCCGGTGTAGGCCTGCCCGTCGAAGTCCTCGGGCGGCTGCACGGTCCGCACGATGTCCAGCCCGAAGGCCGTCGCGAAGTCCCAGTCGCGCTGGTCCTGGCCGGGCACCGCCATGATGGCCCCGGTGCCGTAGCCCATCAGCACGTAGTCGGCCACGAACACCGGGATGCGCGCGTCGTTGGCCGGGTTGACGGCGTACGACCCGGTGAACACCCCGGTCTTGTCTTTGCTCTCCTGCCGGTCCAGTTCCGACTTGCGGGCGGCCTGCTCCCGGTAGGCGGCGATCGCCTCCGGCGGGGTCGCCGCCCCGCCGGTCCAGCGCCCGTCCACGTCCGCCGGCCACTCGGCGGGCGTCAGCTCGTCCACCAGCGGGTGCTCCGGCGCCAGCACCATGTAGGTGGCGCCGAACAGGGTGTCCGGGCGGGTGGTGAAGACCTCGAGGGAGTGCGCGCCCGCCCGGAACCGGACGTTCGCCCCCCGCGACCGGCCGATCCAGTTCCGCTGCATCGACTTGATCTTGTCCGGCCAGTCCAGCCGGTCCAGGTCGTCGACGAGCCGGTCCGCGTAGGCGGTGATCCGCATCATCCACTGCCTCAGGTTCTTGCGGAACACCGGGAAGTTGCCGCGCTCGCTGCGCCCGTCGGCGGTGACCTCCTCGTTCGCCACCACCGTGCCCAGGCCGGGAGCCCAGTTGACCGGCGCGTCCGAGAGATACACCAACCGGTGCGCGTCGATGATCTCCCGCTGCTCGGCGCGGGAGAGTTCGCCCCAGGCACGGCCGTCCGGCGTGGCGCGCTCGCCCGCGGCGAAGGCGCGCTCCAGCTCCGCGATCGGACGGGCCCGGTCCTGGTCGGTGTCGTACCAGGAGTTGAAGATCTGCAGGAAGATCCACTGGGTCCACCGGTAGTACTCGATGTCGGTGGTGGCGATCCGCCTGCGCTCGTCGTGGCCGAACCCGAGCCGCTGGATCTGGCTCAGGTACCGCTCGATGTTCGCCTCGGTGGTGGTGCGGGGGTGCGTGCCCGTCTGCACGGCGTACTGCTCGGCGGGCAGCCCGAAGGCGTCGAAGCCCATCGTGTGCAGCACGTTGCGGCCGATCATCCGGTTGTACCGGGCGAACACGTCGGTGCCGATGAACCCGAGCGGGTGGCCGACGTGCAGGCCCGCACCCGACGGGTACGGGAACATGTCCTGCACGAACAGCTTGTCCGAGGGCAGCGGCCTGCTGTCGTCGGCGAGCGGGCCGGCCGGGTTCGCCGCGTGGTACGTCCCGTGGGCGGACCAGTGCTCCTGCCAGCGCTTCTCGATCCGCTCCGCCAGCTCCGCCGTGTAGCGGTGCGCCGGAGTCGTCTCCGTGCCGTCCGTCATCGCCGATCCTCCTGTGTCCTGCCGCAGAGACAACGCGACCCCTCAGCCCGTGGGCGTGAGGGGTCTCGCCGCGCTGTCCGGGAGTCCCGTCTCAGCGCGGCCCACCAAGGAGCGGGTCGACCGTCGTCGCTCTGGTCAGCGTCGTCATTGACACCGATGGTATCCCGTCCGACCACGGTGTTCGCCGAAGGCCCTCGTCGTCCGGGGTCCGGGACGTGGCCGACGGCACCCGAGGCGCGCCCCCGTCGCCCCGGCGCCGGAACGTATCCTGACCGCGTGATCGCGCTCGCCCTGATCCCCGCGCTCCTCGGTGTCCTCGTCGGCTGGGGTGGTTACCTCGGCTGGCGGGAGAAGTTGCCCCGTTCCCGCCGTGCGGGGGTGCGCACCGACGCCACCATGCGCAGTGACGAGGCGTTCCGGGTGGCCAACCGGGTCGCGGGGTTGCCCACGATGGTCGGCGGCGCGGTCGGGGTGCTGGCGGGTGCCGCCGTACTCGCGATGCCCGGCACACCGGGTGCCGTCATCGCGGCGGTGGTCGGTGTGCTGGGTGTGTTCGTCCTGCTCGCCGGGGGTGGCCTGCTCGGCCACCGTGCGGCCGCCGCCGTGCCCCCACCGCCCGAACCCGTCGGGTG
>NZ_KI912247.1:66781-75980 GCF_000231035.2 Saccharomonospora iraqiensis subsp. paurometabolica YIM 90007
GGCTGTGCGTGCGGCGGGGGCGGCTGCGGCGCCCTCGGCTGACGGTTTCAGCCGCTCCGGGCCGGACGGCCGTCGGCATCCGTGTCGCCGGGCGGCGTGGTGTCGTCCGGCGCCGTGTGCGGTCCCGGACCGGGGATCGTGAACCGGCGCAGCGGGCGGTTGGTCGCCGCCAACACGGCGATCCCCGCCACGCAGAGCAGACCCCCGGAGACGGCGGCGAACGCGGCCGAGGTGGCCCCCGCGACGAGCCCGCCCCGGAAGTTGCCCAGGTCCGGCCCGGCGATGCCCACGACGTGCTCGACCGCACTCACCCGGCCGCGGTGTGAATCGGGGACGGCCAGCTGCACCAGCGCCCCGCGGGTGACGACCGCGACCGTGTCGGCCGCGCCGGCGACCGCGAGACACCCCAGGGTGAGCCATAACGAGCCGACCAGGCCGAATCCGGCGATCGCGAGCCCCCAGACGCCCGCCGCCAGCAGTTGCGCGCGCCCGACCCGCCGCACCCGGCTGAACAGCCCGGACACCGACCCGGCGGCGACCCCACCGACGGCGATCGCCGAGAGGAACAGCCCCAACGTCTCCGGCGCACCGCCGAACCGCTCCGCGTTGACGGCCGGGAACAGGGCGACCGGCATGGCGGGCACCGTGGACACCAGGTCCGTCAGCACCGCGCCACCCACGACGCGACCGCGCAGCACGTACCGCAGGCCCTCCCGGGTCGTCCGCAGGCCCGGCCGGGATCCTCCGCCGTCGGGCCGCAGGGACGGGAGTCCGGCGATGCCGTAGATGCCGACCAGGAGGGTCAGCGCGTCGACGGCGTAGGCCAGTCCCGCGCCGCCGTGCGCGGTGAGCACACCCCCCAGCGCCGGACCGGCCAGCATGGCCGCCTGGAAGCTCAGGTTCGTCAGCGCGAGTCCGGCCGCGACCTCGTCGGCGGGCAGCAGCCCCACCACGAATGTCTTCCGCGCGGGTGCCCCGAGCCCCTGGAACCCGGCCTGCGCCCCGACCAGCACCAGCACCACCCACAGCGATCCCACCCCGGCGAACGCCTGGGCGGCGAGCAGCACGGCCGCCACGAACTGGCCGGACGTGGTGGCCACCACCAGCTTCCTGCGGTCGACGGCGTCCGCGAGCGTGCCCCCGAACAGGCCGAACACCACCATCGGCAGCGCCTGCGCCAGTCCGATGGCCCCCACGGCGACGGAACTGCCGGTCAGCTCCCATACCTGCGCGAGCACCGCCACCACGGCGAGCTGGTGCCCCAGTGTCACGCAGATGCTGCTCACCCACAGCCGCCGGAACGCCGCCGACGAGCGCAACGGCCGGACGTCGGTCACCCCGTCGAGGAGTTTCACGGGAAACCGGGCCGCGAGGCCCCGGGAGGATCGCCGGGGCCGGAGTCACCAGGGCCGGAGTCGTCGGGGCCGGAGTCGTCAGGGCCCGGGTCGTCGGGGCCGGGCTCGTCGGGGCCCGGGTCGTCGGGGCCGGGCTCGTCGAGATGGCGGACGATCCGGTCGCGGAAGGAACGCCGCGCCAACGCGGCCTCCATGTCGCGGACCACCTGCCGGAGCGGGTAGGGGAGCTCGGCGTCCAGCTCCTCCGCCGCGCGTTCGGTGGCCAGCCACTCCGCTTCGAGGAACGGCACGAGCTCCCGCGCCCGGTCGGTGAGCACGACCTCGCGGGTGCGGGCGTCCCGGCCGCGGCGGGTGGTCACCATCCCGTCGGTACGCAGCGCGCCGACGGTCTGGCTCATCGCCGAGTGGGTCACCTCCAGCGACTCGGCCAGCTGCCGGATAGTCATCGGGCCGCGGCGGGCGAGGCGGATCAGCGGCATCGTGAAGCGGGGCTGCACACGCACCCCGCGTTCGGTGTAGAGGCGGGCGATCTCCGCCTCCATCGCCTGACGCAGCCGTGCCAGCGGGCGCCAGAAGTCGAGTTCCGTCGGGTCGTCGGGCCGGGGCGGTTCAGGAGGTCGGGACGACGTCACCCCGATATGACAGCACTTGTACAAGCACTCATACAAGTGCTGTCACATTCGCTGCGGCTCAGTTACGCTGCAGATCACCCGGGTGGGTGGCCAGGAACGCGGTGGGCAGGCCCTGCCTGCGCAGCACCTGACTCCACAGATCCCCGTCCGGGGTGGCCAGCACGTCACCCGGCAACGCGGGCACGATCAGCCAGTCACCCCGGTCGATCTCCTCGCTGAGTTGGCCCGCGTCCCAGCCCGCGTATCCGGCGAACACCCGCATGCCGCGGACCCGTTGCACCAGCGCGTCCGGCTCGGCGTCCAGATCCACCAGCGCCACCGGGCCACGGACCGCGATCACCCCCGGCACGCTCGCCGCCGTCTCCCCGGTCCGCAGGGCGGCCAAACACAGAGCGGTCTTCTTCTCCACCGGACCGCCGACGAACACCGACCGGGGCGCAACGACGTGCTCGCCCCAGTTGGGCAGCACCTCGTCCACCTCGACCTCGCTGGGCCGGTTCAACACGACCCCGAGCGTCCCCTCGTCCCGGTGGTCGATCACGAAGACCACGGTCCGGCGGAAGTTCGGGTCGACCATGGTGGGGGCAGCGACCAGGAGTGTTCCCGGCTCAACCTCGGCGTCCGCTCGCACGCCCGCCATGATCCCATCACGGGGTTCTCCCGCGCGGCACGGCGTGCCCGTCCGGGAGGTACCCGGCGGGCCGTCGGTGCGATCGGCACTCCCGCCGCCGCCCGTTAGGGTGAACCTCCGTGAGTGACGCCCCGCCGACCCGGCGCGCCGATCCGCCGTGGTGCCGTGCTGCTCACACCTGCCCGCCCTGCCTGCGCCGGCGAGCCCCCGCACGGTAAAACACGGGTGAAGTAACCGGGGACACACTGACGAGGGGGACACACGGTGCGCTACCGAGTGGAGGTGCCCGACCGCCCGGACGCGCTGTACGCGCTGTGGGACGGCCGAATCTTCCGTGCCGAGGAGTCGACGACGGACGGCACGGTGACGCTGGTGACCCTGGAGGGCGAACCACCACCGGAGGGATTCGACGCCGAGTCCGAGGACGGGCCCGCCAAGGTGGTGCCCGCCGCGGACGTCCCGGACACCTTCGCCGTACACACCTACTGCGACCACGACGACGAGTCCTTCCGGCTCCAGCCGTCCCCGACCGGTGGCGCGCTGGCCCTGCACTGGGCGGGCACCGACCCCGACACCGCCCGCGACCTCGGACTGACCGAGATGACCACCACCGTCGACGACCCGGACGCCCTGACCGCCCTGTGGCAGGAGCGGCACGACTTCGCCGACGACGACGCCACCCGCAGCGAGCCCGGCAGCGGCGACACCGGGGCGCTGTTGCGCGCGATCGGCGCCACCCTCCGCGACCACCTGCCGGAGGGCGGGGAACGGGTGGCCGCCCGGTTCCGGCAGGTCGGGGACTTCTCGGAGCTGGAGGTGCGGGCGGTCGCCGACGACGTCGTCGTGTTCCTGTCCCCGCCACCGCAGCTCGGCCAGCTGTTCTGCCAACTCCGCTCGGCGATGTACGAGGTGGGCACCGGGACCTGGTTCCAGGGCACCTTCACCCTGGACGCGGACGCGAACTACGACTTCGACTACGACACCGAGACCGAGCCCGACTGGCGACTCGGCCCGGACGGCCGCACGACGACGGCGAGTTACGAGGCCGAGCTGAGCTACTTCCCCCGGGAGAACGTGCCCGTCTGGCTCGCGGCGAAGGCGGGCGTGCCCCTGGACACCCGCTTCCGGTGGGCCCGCGTGGTGGACAGCCACGCGCCGGGGGAGAAGCCGGTGGTGAACCGGCCGCCGGTACCGCAGGAGGAGGTCCGGGCCGTGCTCGGCTACCTCTACCGTGCCCCGGTCGCGCTGGCCCGCCCCGGCGCACTGCCGGACGTGTTCGTCCCCGGCCCGCCGAACGTGCCCGACGCCTTCCACACCGACGGGACGTGGGTCTGGCCCGCGGCCGTACCGCACTACCTGCGCAAGTACGGCGTGCCGCCGGAGGACGACCTGCTGGAACACATCCGGGCGCAGAACCACCGTCCGCCGTACGTCGAGCCCCGGGTCCGCGCCACGGTCGAGGCCGACGTACTCGGTAACCCGCGTCCCCCGCGGACGACGGACGACCTCACCGATCCGGACGCCGTCACCCGGGTGCACCGGGGCGAGGAACCGGCCCGCCCGCTGCGGGCCTCCGAGACACTGCGAGTGCTGCGCACCCGGCTGGCCGAACACGGCGTGGCCGAGCAGGCCTACCGGATCGGCGGGACCGCCGACGGCGCGTGGTGCCTGCACCGGACCCCGGACGGCTGGGAGGTCGCCCGGTACGCCGACGGACACCCGGTCGAGCCCCGCTACTTCCCCCGGGTGCACGCCGCGGCGGAAGCGCTGCTCGGTGCCCTGCTGCTGTTCCCCGGCCGGGCGTGGACCGACACGTCACCAGGGGCCGGGGCGGCACCGCCCGAACAGGCGACGGACTGGCCGATCCTGCCCCTGACCGGCGAACCACCGCTGAGCTTCTACGAGGGCAAACGTTTGCTCACCCTTCCGGGCGGCACGGTGCTCGACCGTTACGGCAACGAGCAGGGCAACCTGACCCACCCGCTCGACACACCGTTCCCCGAGACGTCCCTGACGGTCGACCGCGAGTACGAACGGCATCGCTACCGGGTGCTGCGCCCCCTGCGCGTGCTCGGCGGAGTGACCCGGCCGTGGGGGCCGTCCCCGGGCGGCGCGGTGGCGTACCTGCTGCCCCGGGCACTGACCCACCACTTGGAGACGGGCGCACTCGAACGGGTGGTCTGACCGTCCCCGATGGTCGACATCCCGGCCGCCCGAGATACCCGGCGCCGTCACCCGAGCCCTGTAGCCTGTTCCCATGTTGACCAGGCTGGAGGTTCACGGTTTCAAGAACCTCCTCGACGTACACGTCGACTTCGGCCCGTTCACGTGCATCGCCGGTGCGAACGGCATCGGCAAGTCCAACGTGTTCGATGTGATCGAACTGCTGTCACACCTGGCATCCGGAACCCTGATGGAAGCGGCACAACAGGTCCGCAGTGTGGCACAGGGGCACAGCGGCGATCCCCGTGATCTCTTCTGGGACGGTCACCGGGAGCGGGCGGAACCCATGGAGATTCGTCTCGCGGCCGAGATGATCGTTCCCGGAACGGTCGAGGACGATTTGGGGTCTCCCGCCGAGGCGACCACGACGTTCCTCCGCTACGAGATCGGGTTGGGTTACGAACACGCCGAAGGTGCCGGCAGCATCGGCCGCCTACTCCTCCGCCACGAGGAGCTGCATCACATCACCCGGCGGGAGGCCGCCCGGCGGATCCGGTTTCCGCACTCCGCCAAGCACTTCCGCAGTTCCGTGCTGGTCGGGCAACGCCGGGGAGGTCCCTTCCTCTCCACCGGGCAGCGCGAGGGCGGACTCGTCGTCAACGTGCACGGCGACGGCGGCAGTTTCGGTCGACCCCAGCCGCGAGCGGCCGACCGTGCGGGTCGCACGGTACTGAGCACGATCACCACGAATGATCATCCGACCATCCTGGCCGCACGGAGGGAGATGCAGAGTTGGCGTCGGCTCGCGCTCGAACCCTCCGCACTCCGGGCTCCGGACAGCTTCGCGGACCCGCGCTCACTCGGGTCGGACGGACGGCACCTGGCGGCCACGCTCTTCCGCATCGCCCGAACAGGTGGTACGAGCGGAGCACCTGATCCGGAAGCCGTTTACGCCGAGGTCGCGGGACGGCTGTCCGACCTCGGTGACGTCGGTGTCCGGGGACTCGAAGTCGAACCGGACGAGAAGCGCGAGGTCCTCACGCTCTTTCTCGACGAACAGAACGGGCTGCGGCTCCCCGCACGGGCTCTGTCCGAAGGCACACTCTGTTTCCTCGCGCTCTGTGTGCTGCTCGAGGATCCGACCGTCAAGGGCGTCATCTGCATGGAGGAACCGGAGAACGGCATACACCCGGCCAACCTGGAGTCCATGCTCGACCTCGTCCGCGATCTCGCGGTGAACCCGGCCGAAGCTCCGGACACCGAGAATCCGTTCCGGCAGGTCATCGTCAACACGCACTCACCAGGGGTCGTGCAACTGTGTGACCGCGGGGACATCCTCGTGGCCGACACCCAACTCCAGACGGCGCCCGACGGGTCCGTCACCCGCGCTCTGTCCCTCCTGCCCCTGGCCGACACCTGGCGCGCGAAGCACAGCGTGGACTCGGCGACCGAGGCGGATCTCCTCGCCTACCTGGCCGCACCGGCGGGTGCGCAACTCCGCGTACCTTTCGACCTGGTGGGCTGATCATCAGATGGTCTTCAACGGTTTGTTCGTCGCCGAGGGAACCTCGGACATGCCGCTCTCCGCACTGGTCGAGGCCCTGTTCGGGGAACGCGGGGTGCGGCTGCGGCTCACCTCGCCCGACTTCAACCAACTCCGAACCAAGGTCAACAGGGACGTCCGGTCCCGTGTCGAGGCCGGCATCACGCTGATGGGACGCACCCCGGACGTCGTGGTCGTGCACCGGGACGCCGATCGTGGTCGTGCACCGGGACGCCGACAACGTCGGAGCGGAGACGCGCAGGCGCGAGATCACCGAAGCGCTCGGCCGGATCGACCCCGACCTCGTGTTCTGCCCGGTCATTCCGGTACGTATGACCGAAGCCTGGCTACTGCTGGACGAACCGACGATCCGGCAGGTAGCGGGCAATCCACGGGGACGGAACGACCTCCGCCTCCCCTCCGTCCGGGAGGTCGAGCGGGTGACCGATCCGAAACAGCGGCTGCACGAATGCCTCCTTGCCGCGTCCGCGGCGACGGGACGGCGTCGGGAGAAGAACGCGACCCGATTCGCCAATCACCGACGACAACTGCTCGAGCGGATCGATCGGCACGGTCCGGTCACCCGGCTGCCGAGTTGGCAGCAGCTGGTCGACGACGTGGAGAAGATCGCAGCCTCCTGGCACGGGTAGGTGCCACGCGCCGGCTCACTCCGGCAGTTCGATGCCCTGCTCGGCCGCCCAGTGGTGGAGTTCGGCCACGGCCTCGTCCCGGTCGAGCGGGCCGCGATCGAGGCGGACCTCCTTCAGATGCTTCCACGCCTGGCCGACGAGCGGCCCGGGCTTCAGGCCGAGGATCCGCATGATCTCGTTGCCGTCGAGGTCGGGGCGGACCCGGGCGAGGTCCTCCTCCTCGGCGATCCGGGCGATGCGCTGCTCCAGGTCGTCGTAGGAGCGCTGCAGGGCGGCGGCCTTGCGCCGGTTGCGGGTGGTGCAGTCGGCGCGGACGAGCTTGTGCAGCCGCGGCAGCAGGTGACCGGCATCGGTGACGTAGCGGCGCACCGCCGAGTCGGTCCACTCGCCCCGGCCGTAGCCGTGGAAACGCAGGTGCAGGAACACGAGCTGGGAGACGTCGCTGATGACGTCCTTGGGGTAGCGCAGGGCGCGCAAACGCTTGCGCACCATTTTCGCGCCCACGACCTCGTGGTGGTGGAAGCTCACCCCGCCCCCCGGCTCGAACCGCCGGGTGGCCGGTTTGCCGATGTCGTGCAGCAGGGCGGCCAGCCGCAGCACCAGGTCGGGTTCGCTGGTCGGCTCGTGCGAGGTCTCCAGGTCGATCGCCTGGTCGAGCACGGTGAGCGAGTGCTGGTAGACGTCCTTGTGCTGGTGGTGTTCGTCGATCGCCAGCCGCATCCCCGGTACCTCGGGCAGCACGTGTTCGGCCAGCCCGGTGTCCACCATGAGTTCCACGCCGCGCCGTGGGGCGATGCCGGTCAGCATCTTGGAGAGCTCGACCTGCACCCGTTCCGCCGTGATCCGCTTCAGCTCGTCGGCCATGTCCGTCATGGCGGTCACCACGCGCCCGGCGGGGGTGAAGCCGAGCTGGGCGACGAACCGGGCCGCCCGCAGCATCCGCAACGGGTCGTCGGCGAACGACTCCTCCGGGGTTGCCGGGGTGTCCAGCGTGCGGCGGGCCAGCGCCTCCAGACCGCCGTACGGGTCGACGAACGTCTTCGTCGACACCTCCACCGCCATCGCGTTCACCGTGAAGTCCCGGCGCACGAGGTCGCCCTCGATGGTGTCGCCGAAGGCGACCTCCGGGTTGCGCCCGACGCGGTCGTAGCTGTCCGCCCGGAAGGTGGTGATCTCCAGGGTCGTGCCGTTCTTCGCGGCACCGACCGTGCCGAAGTCGATGCCGGTGTCCCACACCGCCTCCGCCCAGCCCGCGACCAGGCGCTGCACCTGCTCGGGACGCGCGTCGGTGGTGAAGTCGAGGTCGGTGGACAACCTGCCCAGCAGTGCGTCGCGCACGCTGCCCCCGACGAGGTAGAGCCGGTGCCCGGCCGCGCCGAAGCGGGCCGCGAGGTCGTCGGCGATCGGCGAGACGCGCATCAGCTCGGCGACCGCGTTCCGTTTGGCCTCGGTCAGCCGCTTCGCGGTCGCCGCACCGTCCGCCCCGCTCGTGCGCTCGTTCACGCTGCTCCCACTGCCCAAAAGTTCCCCTTACTACACGGCCGGACCGACACGGACACGCCCGAGCCAGGGTACCGACGGCGCTCGGTGCTCTAGCATCGCAGCATGCCTGGATCGGCCGGTCGCTCCGGTGGCCCGAAACCGGGACGCCGGTCCCGGCGCCGCCGTAACCGACGGCTGACCACGGTGCACGAGACCTCGGCCGGGGGTCTCGTGGTGGACCCCGGCCGACGGCACGCCGTGTTGATCGGCAGACTCGACCGGCGGGGGCGGTTGCTCTGGTCGCTGCCGAAGGGGCACATCGAGGGCGACGAGACCACCGAACAGACCGCGGTGCGCGAGGTGAAGGAGGAGACCGGGATTTCCGCGCACGTGCTGCGAGAGCTCGGCACGATCGACTACTGGTTCGTCGCCGAGCGGCGCCGGGTGCACAAGACGGTGCACCATTTCCTGCTCGAGGCGGACGGCGGCGAGCTCTCCGACGCCGACGTCGAAGTCACCGAGGTGGCCTGGGTGCCGCTGGCCGAGCTCGACCGGACCCTGGCCTACGCCGACGAACGGAAGCTCGTGCGCAAGGCCGGGGCGCTGATCCGGCAGGACCGGACGGGGGAGTCGTGAGCAGGCTCGCCGGCTTCGCGCTGACGCTCGTGCTCGTGCTCGGGCAGACCCTGCTCGGCGCGCCGTTCGCGGCGTCCGGTGCGGCGGACCCGCGGCCGGCGGGTCGG
>NZ_KI912247.1:76080-80755 GCF_000231035.2 Saccharomonospora iraqiensis subsp. paurometabolica YIM 90007
GCCCGGGCAACCCCCGCGCCGGGGGAGGCCGCCGCAGAACCGCGGGCGCCCCGTCCGGCCGTGGCGGCAGGAGACCCACGACGGCGACCGCACCGTCTACATCCCCCGGGATCCGGGCGTGCGGTGGCCCTCGGCCGACCCGGACGTGCTGCGGCCGTACGACGAGCTCGCCACGCGGATGATGCCGAGGATCACCTCGGAACCGATCGGCGAGCGGCTGCCGGAGGTCCAGCTCGACGAGCCCGAGGGCGAGGACGAACAGAAGAAGGGCCCGTCGCTGGCGAAGGCGGGCGGCCGGATGGCCATCGCCACGCTGACCAGCCGCATCACCGGCTTCGCCTGGAAGGTGATGCTGGCCTGGGTGGCGACGCTCGGCGTGCTCTACGACTCGTTCACCGTCGCCAACACCCTCCCGCTGATCATCAACGAGCTGCTGCTCGGCGGTGTGCTGACGAGTGTCGTCGTTCCGCTGCTCGTCCGGTCGCAGGACGACGAGGACGGCGGCGAGTCCTACACGCAACGTCTGATCACGTTGGCGGTGACCATGCTCGGCGCCGGTGCGGTGCTCTCCACCGCGCTCGCGCCGTGGCTGACCGGGCTGCTGATGGAGGACGACGGCGCGGCCAACCAGCAGTTGGCGACCTGGTTCGCGTACCTGCTGCTCCCGGGTCTGCTGTTCTACGGGCTGTTCGCCGTGCTGTCGGCGATCCTGAACGCCAAACAGATCTTCGGCCCCGCCCAGTGGGCGCCGGTGATCAACAACCTGGTCATCTTCGCGACCATCGGCGCGTTCGCGCTGGTCCCCGGCGACCCGACGGTCGTGCCGACGAACATGAGCGATCCGCAGGTGCTCGTCCTCGGGATCGGCGTGCTCACCGCGATGGTCGCCCAGGCCACCTTCCTGATCCCGCCGCTGCTGCGGTCCGGCTTCCGGTTCCGCTGGCGCTGGGGGATCGACGAGCGGCTGAAGGAGTTCGGCGGACTGGCCGCCTGGATCCTCGGCTACGTCGCCGTCAGCCAGATCGGCATGGTGGTGAACACCCGCGTGCTCACCGGTGGCGCCGAGGGCGGCCCGTCCATCTACTCGAACGCGTGGCTGTTGTTCCAGCTGCCCTACGGCGTGATCGGCGTGTCCCTGCTGACCGCGCTGATGCCGAGGATGAGCCGTGCCGCGGCGGACGACGAACGGGACAAGCTGGTCGAGGACCTCTCCTACGGATCGCGGCTCACGACGCTGATGCTCATGCCGGTCTCGGCGGTCATGGCCGTGGCGGGGCCGTCGATCGGGGTGGCGCTGTTCGCCCTCGGCCGTGGCTCGGTGGCCGACGCCGAGCGGCTGGGGCAGGCGCTGGCGGTCTCGGTGTTCGGACTGGTGCCGTACGCGCTGGTCATGTTGCAGATGCGCGTGTTCTACGCGATGAAGGACTCGCGCACCCCGACGTTGATCATGGTCGTGATGACGGCGGTGAAGATCCCGCTGTTGTACCTGGCCTCCGCGGTGCTCAGCCCGGTCAACGTCGTGCTCGGCGTGATGCTGGTGAACTCGATGGTGTTCGTCGTGGGCGCGGTCATGGGGCAGGTGTGGCTGTGGGTCAAGCTCGGCAACCTGCGCAGCAAACGGGTGCTCGGGGTCATCCTGTTCACCGTCGTCGCCAGCGGACTCGGCGCACTCGCCGCCGTGCTGACCGGGATGCTCGTGCCCGACCTCGGCACGGTCGGCACCGCCTGGGTGAAGCTCATCGTCCAGGGCATCGTGGGGCTGGCGGTGTCGTTCGGGGTGCTGGCGGCGCTGCGGATCGACGAGCTCGCCCCGATCACCCGGCGGGTGGTCGGCATGGTCCGCCGCGGGTAACCCGGCCGGGCACCGATACCGCACGGGGGCGCGGCGCGGTCACGTACCCTCGTGCGAGGAGTAAGGGGCGGCAGCGCCGGTCGGGGTCGACGGGAGTCGGCGGTGACCGAATCAGCTCGCGGGGCGAACCGGTCACGGAACCCGGCGCGGGCCGCTCGCGTCCGGGCACTGATTCGGTAGGGGGAGGCGACCCGAGTGGGCTTCCGTACGCGCGGTGGATCACTGGCGCCCGGCGGGGTCGTCGGCGACGGCCGCTACCGGTTGCTCGCCCAGTTCGGCGTCGACGAACGCGGCGGGGCCCACCTGTGGCGTGCCCGGGACGGGCAGCTCAAGCGCGACGTCGCGTTGACGGTACTGGTGGGCGATCCCGCGGACGTCGAGGCGGCGCGGCAGGGCAGACGGACACTGGAGCGGGCCGCGCACGTGGCCAAGTTCGAGCACCCGAACGTGGCGCGGGTGCTGGACGTGCTCACGCTCGGCAACGGCATCAGCTCCAGCGAGGGCATCCTGGGGATCGTGGTCGCCGAGTGGACCCGGGGCACCGACCTCGTCGACGTCCTCACCCAGCAGCGGGTCGAGCCCGGCGACGCCGTCCGGATGGTCCGCGGCCTCGCCGAGCCGGTCGAGGCCGCCCACCAGTCCGGTCTGGTGCTCGGCATCGACCATCCGCAGCGGCTGCGGCTGGCCCAGGACGGGCGCCTGCGCCTCGCGTTCCCCGGTGCCCTGCCGGACACCACCCTGCGCGACGACGTCAAGGCACTCGGGGCGGTGCTGTATCTGCTGCTCACCGGCCGGTGGGCATTGCCGGGTGGGCCACCGGCCATCCCCTCGGCGCCCCGCAACCAGGCCGGGGCGCTGATCCCGCCGCACTCGCTGATGTCCGGGGTGCCGCCCGAGTTGTCCTCGGTCGCCGTACGCACCATCGCCGACGAGGGGCACGGCGGCGTGCGCACCAGTTCCGCGGTGCTGCGGATGCTCGACCAGGCGGCCCGCGCCGAAGAACACGCCCACCACCCGCCGGAGAACGTCGATCCCGACGGCGGCGTGTGGACGACGTCGAAACCGGTGCGCGACGCCACCCGGCGGCGCAAGCTGGCGCTCGGGGTGAGCGTCGTCGTGATCGGTGCGATCGTGGTGCTCGCGTGGCTCGGGATGATGGCGATCAGCTTCTTCCGGGACGATCCGCCGTCCGGCCCGCCGGTCAACCTGGCCGAGGAGACGTCCGCGCAGCGGGAGTCCGAACCGACGGACGACCGCGCCGGGGCCGGCGACGACGGGGGATCCGGGCTCGGTGACCCGGTCGAACCGTCCGGCGTCGACGTCTTCAACCCCGAGGGTGAGGGTGACGGGGTGGACGAGGCACCCCACGCCGTCGACGGCGACCCCTCGACGGTGTGGGACACCGACGCCTACCGCGAGCAGTTCCCCGCCTTCAAGTCCGGCGTCGGCCTGATCAGCGAGTTCGACGAGCCGATCGAGTTGGCCGCGGTCCGGGTCGTCGCGGACAGCCCCGGGACCGAACTGGAGATCCGGGTCGCCGACTCGGCCGACCCCGAACCGGCTGACACCGAGGTGGTGGCCTCCGGCACGCTCGACGGTGAGCGCACCGAGTTCCGGCTGTCCGAGCCGACCTCCACCCGGCACGTCCTCGTGTGGATCACGGCCCTCTCGGGGGAGGCGCCGGAATACCAGTCGCAACTGTCGGAACTGGTCTTTCTCCCACAGAAATGACCTGATCGAGGCATCGAGACGAAGGGCTGTCACACTGTGAGGTGATCCCCACTGCGGGTGGCAGCCTTAGTACTCTCTGCCGGGTGACCGCAGCAGCGCCCACGGACGCCGATCTCGTCGCCGCGCACGCGGCCGGGGATCCGCACGCCTTCGACGAACTGGTCCGACGGCACCGGGACCGCATGTGGGCGGTCGCCCTCCGCACCGTCCGCGATCCCGAGGAGGCCGCCGACGCGCTGCAGGATGCCTTCGTCTCCGCCTTCCGCGCCGCGGCGACCTTCCGCGCCGAGTCGCGGGTGTCCACCTGGCTGCACCGGATCGTGGTGAACGCCTGCCTCGACCGGATCCGCAGACGCCAGGCCAGACCCACGGTGCCGTTGCCGGAGACCGACCGGGACGAACCGGCCGTGCCGGGGGACGCGATGGCCGAGCGGGAGACCCGGATGCTGGTCTCCGCGGCACTCGATCAGTTGCCCGAGGATCAGCGGCTCCCGATCGTGTTGGTCGACGTGGAGGGGTACCCGGTGTCCGAGGCGGCACGGTTACTGGAGATCGCGGAGGGAACGGTGAAGAGCCGGTGCGCGCGGGGACGCGCCAAGCTCGCGAAACTTCTCGGGCATCTGCGGAACCCCGTGGGGGAGGGGGACGTCCCAACTCACGAAAGCAAATACGGGGAGGGACGATGACCGACGAGAGCAGCGGGCGGGGCGACCTCGTCGGCCCCCCGTGGTCCGTCGACCTGCTCGCCGACCTGCATGCGGGGGTCCTCGACGAGCGGGAGGCGGCCCTGCTCCGGCCGCGCGTGGATGCCGACCCCGAGGCCACCGCGATCCTCCACGCCCTGGACCACACCTCCGACGACCTCGCCGGGCTCGCCGCCGCGGATCCCGACCCCGTCCCGGCCGACGTGGCCGCACGGATCGACTCCGCCCTCGAACGCGAACGCGCCGCCCTCGACCGGGAACGCGCCGCGCACGGCGGCGCTCCGGCGCACGACACGAACGTCGTGGGCCTCGACGCGGCCCGCAGACACCGCAACCGCCGCCGGTTCGGCTGGACGACGGGCCTGTTCACGGCCGCGGCCGCCGTGCT
>NZ_KI912247.1:80855-83266 GCF_000231035.2 Saccharomonospora iraqiensis subsp. paurometabolica YIM 90007
CGCCGCGACGGGCCGGACCGGACGACGCGACCGTCACCCTCGCCGCCACCGTCACCAACACGGGGGACCGGCCGATCTCCGACCTCGTCGCGCGGGTCCAGGCGGGCCCGCGCCAGACCGGCGCCGGGACGCTCGGCAGGACACTGGCCGATCCGCCCCCCGCGGGCGCCGGGTGGTCCGACTGGGTCGGTGTCGCCGACCGGCTGGAGATCGGGGACAGCGCCGAGCTGTCGATCACCGCGGACCTCGCCACGCTCGGGATCACCGACCCGGGCGTGTACCCGTTGCTGCTCAACGTCAACGGGACCCCGGCCTACGGCGGCCCCGCGCGGCTCGCGGTGGCGGATCTCCTGCTGCCCGTCCTGGGCGGGCCCGGCACGTCGGACGGCGCGGCGGGCAGGCCCGTGTCGTTGCTGTGGCCGTTCGCCGCGCGGGAGCCGAAGGTGGTCTCCGACCCGTACGGCGGCCCGGTGGTGCTCTCCGACGACGCGCTCGCGGCCGCGCTGGCCCCGGGCGGGCGGCTCGACACGCTGGTGCGCGCCGCCGGGAGCCGACGTGACTCGCCGGAGGTCTTCGGGTCGCTGTGCTTCGCCGTGGACCCCGACCTGCTCGAGACCGTGCACGCGATGAGCGGCGGCTACCGCGTGCGGACCCCCGAGGGCGACGTCGCCGGGAAGGGGGTGGAGCACGCCCGGAGGTGGCTGGCCGACCTGCGTGAACTGGTCGCCGGGCACTGTGTGGTCCAGCTCCCGTACGCCTCGGCGGAACTGGCCGCGCTGCCCCGCGTCGGGTCCGGCACCGAGCTGACCGCGGACGCCGTCCGGAACAGCGCCACCGTGCTGGACCTGCTGAACCTCGAACCGAAACGGAACATGGTGTGGACCCGCTCGGAGGTGGACGGGTCCGTGTTGGACGCGCTGGCCGCGGCGGGGACCGACACCGTGCTCGCCGACCCGGCGCGGACCGCGACGGACACCTCCTCCCACGAGGTGCGGGTGGTGCCCACGGACCCGCTGGTCACGACGGCGTTCACCACGTCGGGCCCGGCCGGCTCCGGCACCGGCGACCGGGGCCTCGACGTCGGTACCCAGAACGCCGCGGGCGCACTGGCCGTCCGGGCCGGTGTCGGCGCGGAGAGCGGCACGTCCCCGTTGCTGGTGGCACCGCCGCACGGCTGGGACGCCACCCGCGACGACCTGACCTCCCTGCTGGACACCGTCGAGCGGCTGCGCACCACCGGTGCGCTCGCCCCCACACCACTGGGTGAGCTGGTGGCCGAGCCCGGACCGGACACGGAGGCGGTCGGCACGACCACCCCGGCACAGGCCCCGCACGGTCGGCGGGAACCCGGGACGGCACCGGTGTCGGACGCGCTCCTGGAGGCGCTGGACGAGGTCGAGACGACCGCGGCGGACCTCCGCGGGGCCATGTCGGTGGACCCGACCAGACAGGTCGAACCGGTCAGCGTCATCCGGCCGCTGCACAACGCGGTGCTGCGCACGTTGTCCGGAGGGTGGCGCACCCGGGACGCGCGGATGGAGGCCGCCGCGGCCGCGGAGGCGCAGGTGCGTGCCCTGCGCGACCGGGTGACGGTGCAGACACCGTCCCAACCCGTGTCCCTGGCCTCGGAATCGAGTCCGCTGCCGGTGACGGTGCGCAACGACCTCCCGGTGGCGGTCACCGTGCGCGTCGACCTGGGCGACAGTCCGGGCCTGCGGCCCGCCCGGATCGGGAACACCCCGCTGGCGGCGGACAGCAGCATCAGCAGGTTGATCCCGGCCGACACGCTCCGTTCGGGACGGTTCATCGTGCGGGTGGCGGTGACCACTCCCGGTGGCACGACCCTCGGGAGTCCCGCCCGGATGGAGTTGGTCTCCAGCGAACTCGGCACGGTCGTGGTCGTGTTGACCGCAACAGCCGGTGCGGCTCTGCTCCTGCTCTCGGGACTGCGGATATACCGTCGGGTGCGCACCGGGGCGGGTAAGCGCGGCTGAGTTCCGGGCCCGCGCCCGTTTACCCTGAAAGCCGGTCAGGCCGACCATCGACGGATTGGGCACGTGTTGGACGAGCAGTCGGGCGGTACACCCGAACACGAGGGCGGTTCCGCGCGTTCCGACCGCGTGCCGCCCCGTCGTCCCGGGCAGGCGCCACCACCTCCGGAGCGGGACGCGCGCAGGCGCCCGCCGCACGAACGGTGGGAGCCGCCGTCCGGACCACCTCCGGAGAACGGCCACCACCCGCCGCAGGACGGACCCCGTCCGCCCGCCGGACACCCCGCGCAGGGGAAGCCTCCGCAGGGCGCGCAGGGAAAGCCCCCGCAGGGACAGGCCCCCCAGGGACAGCCGTCGCAAGGGCAGCCGTCGCAGGGACAGGCCCCGCAGGGACAGGCCCCGCCGGGGCAGCAGCCGCCG
>NZ_KI912247.1:83366-107220 GCF_000231035.2 Saccharomonospora iraqiensis subsp. paurometabolica YIM 90007
CTCCTCGGCCTGGCTGGCCGACGACCCCGGTGCACCGTCCGCGGGGGATCCGCCGGGCACCGCGGAACCCGACCGCACCCCGGCGCTGGCCCTGTCCCGGGAGGAGCCGGGTGCGGCCCTCGGCGAGGTACACGGCGTCCGCGACTTCGGCCCGCTCGGCAGCGAGGCGCGGTTGGACGCCTGCCTCGCGGCGAACGGCCTCGACCCGGACCGGGACGCGGCGGGCGTCCGGCCCGCCACCGTCGACGGCCGGGAGTCCGTCCTCGTGCTCTACACCACCGGCGAGCTCGCACAGTTCCGCCTGGTCGCGCTCCCGGCCGACTGCGGATCCGGCGAATCCGGCCTGCTCATGGACACCACGGTGGGCGGAACCGGCGGCGCGGGCGGCTGACCGGCACTTCTGCCCGCCGGGAACACCCGCGCCTACCATCGTGTTGGGACGGGGTGACGCAGGTTTTCGTCGAAGCGGAGGTCGCTGGTGGCAGGAGAGGACATTCGGAACCTCATCATCGTGGGGTCGGGGCCAGCCGGGTACACGGCCGCGGTGTACGCCGCGCGGGCCCAGCTCGACCCCGTGGTGTTCGAGGGCACCCAGTTCGGCGGTGCGCTGATGACCACCACGGAGGTGGAGAACTACCCGGGGTTCCGGTCGGGCA
Source organism: Saccharomonospora iraqiensis subsp. paurometabolica YIM 90007 (assembly GCF_000231035.2). Lineage (GTDB taxonomy): Bacteria > Actinomycetota > Actinomycetes > Mycobacteriales > Pseudonocardiaceae > Saccharomonospora > Saccharomonospora paurometabolica. The sequence goes on from NZ_KI912247.1 coordinate 84,023, forward strand.
TCCAGGGCCCCGAGCTGATGGACGAGATGCGCGAACAGGCCAAGGCCTTCGGCGCCGACCTGCAGCAGGCCGATGTCGAGGAGCTCGACCTGACCGGCCCGGTGAAGTACGTGACCGCGCACGGGCAGCGCTACGCGGCGCACGCGGTCGTGCTCGCGATGGGCGCCTCGCCCCGCTACCTCGGCATTCCCGGCGAACAGGAACTGCTGGGTCACGGTGTGTCGTCCTGCGCCACCTGCGACGGCTTCTTCTTCCGTGACCAGGACATCGCGGTGGTCGGTGGGGGCGATTCCGCGATGGAGGAGGCGACCTTCCTGACGAAGTTCGCGCGCACCGTCACCATCGTCCACCGCCGCGAGGAGTTCCGCGCCTCGAAGATCATGCTGCGCCGGGCGCAGCAGAACGAGAAGATCCGGTGGCAACTGAACTCCCAGGTCACCGAGGTTCTCGGGGACAACGGCAAGGTGAACGGCCTCAAGCTGGTCGACACCGTGACCGGCGGGGAGTCGACGATGGACGTCACCGGCTTCTTCCTCGCGATCGGGCACGACCCCCGCAGTGAACTGGTGCGCGGCCAGGTGGATCTGGACGACGAGGGCTACGTGCTGACCTCCGGGCGCGGCACCCACACCAACATCGAGGGGGTCTTCGCCGCGGGCGACCTCGTGGACCGCACCTACCGGCAGGCCGTCACCGCGGCGGGCACGGGCTGCTCGGCGGCGATCGATGCCGAGCGCTGGCTGGCCGAACACGAGGACGTCGCCGAGGCCAGCGAGGACCCGGCGCTGGTCGGCGGCGGGTACGGCCCGAGCCACTGACCTCCGTACCACCGGTCTCCGTGCCACGGCCGCGGCCGGACGTGCCGTGCCGCGGCGGCCGGACAAACCCCACCCAGTCCGCGGTGCCGACCGACGGCGACCGTGTCGAGTGACGACAGGAGTGACAATGACCGACACCGTGCAGGTGACCGACAACAACTTCTCCGACGAGGTCCTCGGGGCCGACAAGCCCGTGCTCGTGGACTTCTGGGCCACCTGGTGCGGACCGTGCAAGATGGTCGCGCCCGTGCTGGAGGAGATCGCCTCCGAGTACGGCGACAAGCTGCGCGTGGCCAAGCTCGACGTCGACCAGAACCCGAACACCGCCCGGGACTACCAGGTCATGTCCATCCCGACGCTGATTCTGTTCCGGGACGGCAAGGCCGTGAAGCAGATCCAGGGCGCCAAGCCGAAGGCGGCCCTGCTCTCGGACCTCTCGGACGTCCTCTGAGCCCCGTGGTCTGAACCCGTCCGAGCCTTCGGACCCGGTCGGAACAACCCGGAAGCGCAGGTCACCCGCGCTTCCGGGTTTTTTCGTCGCGGTACCTCCGTGTGGGTGACAAACGGGAGCAGCCCTCCGCATCGGTACGGACCCGGCAGGGCACAATAGGGACCGCAGGCCTACGCACCGGCCCTCACGCACAGTCCCCAGACGAACGCACCTGGTGCCCGAGGAAAAGCGAGGGGTGCATGCGGGTACTCCGCCGCGGCGACACCGGACCGGAGGTCGCCGAGATCAAATCAATGCTCTCGGCACTGGACCTGCTCACGTCCGGTGCCGAGACCAACGGACACGGAGCCTCCTTCGACCTGGACGTCGAACACGCCGTCCGGGCCTTCCAGCAGCGCCGCGGCCTGATCACCGACGGTGTCGTCGGCCCGGCCACCTACCGTGCGCTGCGGGGCTCGACCTACCACCTCGGCAGCAGGCCGCTCGCCTATCTCGTGTCGTCCCCGGTCCACGGGGACGATGTCTTCGCCCTCCAGGAGCGGCTCACCGAGCTGGGCTTCGACGCGGGCCGCCCGGACGGCGGCTTCGGCCCGCAGACCGAGCGGGCACTGAAGAACTTCCAACGGGACTACGGACTCGTGGTGGACGGGATCTGCGGTCCGGCGACTGTGCGGGCGTTGCGGCAGCTGTCGCCGCGTGCGCGTGGTGGCCGGCCGGTGTTCCTGCGGGAGCGGGAGCAGGTGCGGCGTTCCGGTCCCCGCCTGCGCGGCAAGCGCATCGTCATCGACCCCGGTCATGGCGGCCCGGATCTGGGCGTGTCCGTGCACGGGGTGAGCGAGGCCCAGGTCGCCTGGGATCTGGCGCGCAGGCTGGAGGGCCGGATGAAGGCCACCGGCATGGAGGCGCTCATCTCCCGGGGCCCCGCGCACAGTCCGTCGGAGAGTCAACGGGCGCAGTTCGCCAACGACGCGGGCGCGGACCTGTTCCTGTCGCTGCACTCGGACGGCAACCGCTCCGCCCAGGCGGAGGGTGTGGCGAGCTTCCACTTCGGCACCGGCAACGGCACGACCTCGACGGTGGGCGAACTGCTGGCCGGCTACATCCAACGCGAGCTGGCCGTACGCACCGGGATGCAGGACTGCCGCACCCACCCGAGGACGTGGGACATCTTCACCCGCACCCGCTGCCCCGCGGTCCGGGTGGAGATCGGCTACCTCACCAACGCCGGGGACCGCGCCCGGCTCTCCGACCCCGGATTCCGCGATGTGGTGGCGGAGGGCCTGCTCGTGGCGGTGAAGCGGCTGTACCTGCTCGGCGAGAACGACCAGCCCACGGGCACGTTCACCTTCGCCGACGTGCTGGCGCACGAACTCACCGAGGTCTCCGCGGGCCACGACTGAGCACGGGCGGGTGGTCCCGCCGCACGCCTGCGCCGTGCGAACCGGTTTGGTCCGGACGTGGCACCAACGGAGTAGGGCCGGACCAATGACCAACCCGGTACTCTGCGGAAATGACCCCGACTCTCGGGCAGACGTTGCGTCGACTACGGCATGCGCGGGGCAAGTCCCTCGCCGTCGTGGCCGGGCTCGCGGGCATTTCACCGTCGTACCTGTCCCGTCTGGAGTCCGGGGATCGTGCGCTCGACCGGCGGTCGCTCATCGTGGCCCTCGCGGATGCGCTGGACGTCGCACCCAGCGAGCTCGCCCAGAACACGCTCGCCGAGATCGGGCCGGCCGGGGAGGAACGGGCACTCATCGAGGTGCGACTCGCGTTGCTGTCGGTCGGGATGCAGGCGCCGAACGGAGTCCGGCAACCGGTCGAAGCGCTCCGGACGAGAGTCGCCGAGGTGCTCACCGCACAGCGGAACTGCGACCACGCGCTCGTCGGCGACCACCTCCCGGGGCTGATCCACGACCTGCACACCGCCCTCCGGGCCGGCCGGGACGAGCGGGAGCTCCTGCGACTCGCGGTGCTGACCCACGTGCAGGGAACGCAGGCGTGGTTGTGTGATGTGGGGGCACACCAGGACCTCGCCTGGCAGGCCGCCACGCTCGCCCGGGTCGCCGCCGAGCGTCTGGACGAGCCGACCTATACGGCGATCAGCGCGTTCGGCAACGCCTTCGCACTGCTCGGCGCGGGTGGTCTCGACCTCATGAGCAGGTCCTGACCTCGTCGGATCCGGGCACGGCCACCTCCGGTGCCCGGCAGATGTCCGGGATGCTCACCCTCGCCTCGTCGTTGCTCGCGGCCACCCAAGGCCGGGACGCGCAACAGCAGGCCGCCCTCGACCGGGCCACCGACCTTGCCGCGTTCACCGGTGAGGGCAATGCGTTCTGGTTCGGCTTCGGTCCGGCCAATGTGGGAGTGTGGCAACTGTCGGTCGCGCTGGAATGCGGTGAGCACGCCCGGGCCGTCCGTATCGCCGAGCAAATCGACCCTTTGGCACTTCCCACGAATACCCGTAGGGCCGCCTACTACCGGGACTACGGCCGGGCGCTGGCTCGCTCACCGCACCACCGGGACACCGCGGTGCACATGTTGCGTGAAGCGGAGCGCCTTTCTCCCGCCCGCATCCAGCGGCAGCCCTCCCTGCGAACGGTCCTCACCGAACTGCTCACGAAGACCGGAAGCGAGAGCGCCCGCCGTGAACTCCACGGCATGGCCTACCGCTCCGGGTTGCCGGTGTACGCGGGCTACCGCTTCGACGTCATGGAGTCGATCACTCTCTGTCGGTAATCTCGCGGGCCGAAGCCGGAAGTTGGCTCCGTGTCCGAGCAGAGGAGTGGTTGCGATGACCGCGCGATCCGAGCCCGATCTTGCTGTCGGTCAGCGTGTCCGCTACGCCCGCGAGCGTGCGGGAATGTCGCGCCCTGTTCTGGGGGGACTTGTCGGCCGCTCGGCCGACTGGGTCAAGGCAGTCGAAACCGGACGGCTTCGAACCCCGAAACTGGCGATGCTGCTCAAGATCGCCTGGGCCCTGGGAATCTCCGATCTTTCCCAACTCACCGGGAACGGGCACGGTGTGTCGGTGGACATGTTCGCGGGTGCCTCGCATCCCGCACTCCCCGATGTTCAGACCGCGTTGACCGAGTATCCGCTCGGACCAACGGAACAACCGCAGAGTCTCGACCACCTCGAAGTGCGGCTCGCGCAGGCCTGGCAGGTGCGGCACTCCTCCCCGGACCACCGCACCCGGCTCGGGCAGTTGTTGCCCGCGCTGATCCGGGATGCGCGAAACACCGCACGCGCGGCCTCGGACGACCGGCGACGGCGCGCACGCCGATTGCTGTCCGGCGTCTACCAGCTCGCGGATTTCTACGTCGCCCATCTGCCGGCACCGGAGCTTGTCTGGCTCGTCGCCGATCGGGCGGTCACTGAGGGCCAGGAGGCCGACGACCCGTACGTGACTGCGGGCGGGATCTGGACGATGGTCCAGGTTCTCCGGGAGACGGGACGCTGGGACGAGGCGCTGCACCTCGCCCACGGCGCGATCGCCCTGCTCGCACCGCACCTCGACACGGCCCCACCGGACTGGCACGGAATCACGGGAGCGTTGGAGGCCGAGAGCGCATACCTGCACGCCCGCCGCGGTCGGCACGGCGAGGCATGGGCGCACTGGGAGCGCGCGGAGCACATCGTCCACACGCTCGAACCCGGCTACCGGCATCGGCAGTCGAGCTTCTCCCGTGCCGTCCTGGGTGCCCACGCGGTGACGTTGCACGTCGAACTCGGTCGCCCCGGCGAAGCGCTCCGCGCGGCCGACCGCGTGAACGCGCAGGACATCCCGTCGCTTCCCCGCAGGAGCCGACACCTCATTGAGGTCGCACGGGCACACCGACAACGGAACGAACGGCACGCGGCCTGGGCGCTTCTGCACCGATCCGAACGCACGGCACCGGAGACGATCCGGTACAACGGCTTCGCCCGCGACATGCTCCTGGACCTCAACCGGCGACCGCCCACCGGTCTGGCCGACGACGTACGCGACCTGTCCCACCGCGTCGGCGTTGCGGGAGGAGCTAACTGAGCGACCCGTTTACCCCAACGGGTGAGGGGACGTGCTGTCCCTCGCAGGTCGGTTCGACGACTCTAGCGTCTCCACCATGTCGAACAGAGCGAACGGCCGCGTCTCCGTGGAGGCGACGCGATGATCGAACGTGACCGCGAGCTGCTCGCCCGTGCCGCGCGGGTGAACCGGGGGCTCGGTGCGGTGGTCTGCGAGCTCATGGCGGAACAGGACGGCGGGCAACTGCCGTCGGCGAGGCTGGGCAAGATCGGCTCGCTGCTGTCCGAGCTGGCCGACGCGTTCGGGACCGGGCCGCGGAGCTGGACGGACCTCCGGTGCTGCCGGGCGGGAGTAGCGACCCCGTCCCGCCCGGCAGGCTCGCCCCCGGTCACTGGGCCGTGCTGGAGGAATGTCTCGCCGAGATGTGCGGTGGGGAGGCGGGTGAGGTCGTCCACGATCGCGGGCGGGGCGTCCTGGAATGCTGCCGGGCGGACGGCGCCGGAGGCCCGGACGACCCCGGGACGGACCTGCGGAGGCGCTGGTACGAGGTGATCGGCGCGCTCGTGCATCTCGACGAGGCGGCGCCGGACGACCGGCGTGCGATCCGCCGGGTCGGGGTGGACCTGTGCGAACTGGGGCGGCGGATGACGGCCGAGGATCCCGGGGACGGTGGTGGAGCGTGAGCGCAACCGATTGCGGGGGCCGGTTCCGGCTCCGTACCGACCGGCCGGAGTACCTCTGGCGCCGGGTCGCCGACCACCTCGCCGCACGGATCGACCGGGGCGAGTTCGGCCCACGGCTGCCCAACCGGGGACACCTCGCGCGGGACTACGGCGTCTCGGTCGCCACCGTGGACCGTGCGGTGCGCCTGCTGACCGAGCGCGGCACCACCCGCACCCTCCCCGGCAAAGGCACGTACCTCCGCTGAGGATCAGCGCCCCACCAGCGGTCCGTCCCCCACCGGCGCCATGCTGTGGACAACCCACCCACCTGTGCACAGGCCTGTGGACAACCAGACCAAGTTGTCCACAGCACCCTGTGGACGTCGCGGCACCCGTGGCGTTCCCGGTGTTGCCGTGAAGGACCCCTTCACTGCGCGCAATGCAGGGAAGGAGTCCCTCGCTGCGTCACACGCAGGCAAGGGGTCCTTCACGGCAACACCGCCACGCACCTCAGGCGCGGGTGACGCTCGGGGTGGCGGTGACGGCGACCTCGTCGAGGAGGCGTTCCAGGGCGGCCTCGACGTCGGCCTTCCAGGACAGGCCGGAGCGCAGCTCCATGCGCAGGCGCGGCCACCGGGTGTGCGGGGCGACGGTCTTAAACCCGACCGCGCGCAGGAACGCGGCGGGGACCACGCAGACGTGCTGTTCGTCGTCGGTGTCCGGCTGCGCGTCGCCGAACGCCTCCACGGCCCGCACCCCACGGCGCGTGAGGTCCTGCACCGTGGCCTGCACCAGGGCACGGCCGATCCCGGAGCCGCGGAACTCCGGTTGCACGTGAAACGCCGTGAGCAGGATCGCATCGGCGCCCGGGGGAGAGGTGGGGAACGCCCCGGCCCGGGGCACCGCGTTCGGCGGGGCGTAGAGGACGAAGCCGACGGGGTCGTCCCCGTGGAACACCACCCGTCCGCACGAGCCCCACTCCAGCAGCACGGACGAGATCCAGGCCTCCTTCTCGACCTCGGTCTCGCCGAACTGCTCGGCCTCCTCCCGCAGGTGGGGGGCCACCTCCCAGTACACACACCGACGACAACCGAGCGGCAGCCGCTCCAGGTTGTCCAGGGTGATGCCCTCGATGCTTCGCGACACCGAACCTCCCGACACACGTCATCCCGCCTGTGGTGGAACCGGCGCGCATCGTGGGCGCGGCGGCCAGAAAGCCACATTTCGATCATATGGCGGTGTGATAAGCCCCGCCAAGAGCGGGAATGCCCGCGGGGACGGACGTTACACTCGGGTGGGTCCCACTGCCGGTACACCCGGCCACGGGCTCCCTCGACACGGTCTGACGACACCATCGACCAGGACACGCGAGGAACCCGGCAACAGCAAGCGCCGCCCAGTGGGCGCCGAAGCAGACGAGAGCGTGTGCGATGACTGCATCCGAGCCTCCCGAGCATCGACCAGGGTCCGAGCCGGGCCGCCAGAACCTCGATCCGCACCTCGACCGTTACGCCGCGCGCACCGCGGGCATGACGGCCTCGGAGATCCGGGCGTTGTTCGCGGTCGCGAGCAGGCCCGAGGTGGTCTCGCTCGCGGGTGGGATGCCGAACCTGGCTGCGCTGCCGCTGGAGTCGCTGTCCGAGCAGATGGCCGAAGTCATCTCGCAGGAGGGCATGGTCGCTCTGCAGTACGGCTCCGCGCAGGGCGTGCCCACACTGCGTGAGCAGATCTGTGACGTCATGGCGGTGGAGGGGATCTCCGCGCACCCCGACGACATCGTCGTCACCGTGGGTTCCCAGATGGCGCTGGACATGGTGACCCGGCTGTTCTGCGACCCCGGCGACGTCGTCCTCGCCGAGGGGCCGTCGTACGTCGGTGCGCTCGGCTCGTTCTCCGCCTACGAGGCGAACGTGGTCCACGTGACGATGGACGACGACGGGCTCGTCCCGGACGCGCTTCGCGAGGCGCTCGCCGAGTGCGCGCGGCAGGGCCGCACGGTGAAGTTCCTCTACACGATCCCGAACTTCCACAATCCCGCGGGCGTCACCCTGGCCACCGAGCGGCGCGCGGAGATCCTGGAGATCTGCCGCGCCCACGACGTCATGGTGGTCGAGGACAACCCCTACGGCCTGCTCGCATTCGACGGCCAGACCTATCCGCCGCTGCGGTCGATGGACCCGGACAACGTCATCTACCTGGGCTCGTTCTCCAAGACGTTCGCCTCCGGGCTGCGCGTCGGCTGGGTGCTCGCGCCGCACGCGGTGCGCGAGAAGCTGGTACTCGCCGCCGAGTCCGCCACGCTGTGCCCGCCTACGTTGAACCAGCTCGTCGTCTCCAAGTACCTGTCCACCCACGACTGGAAGGGCCAGATCAAGAGCTTCCGGGAGAACTACCGTGAACGCCGGGACGCGATGATCTCCGCCCTCGAACAGCACATGCCGCCCGGTGTCACGTGGACGCACCCGGAGGGCGGCTTCTTCGTGTGGGTGACGGTGCCGGACGGGATCGACACGAAGGCGATGCTCCCCAGAGCGGTCGCCGCCCGTGTCGCCTACGCCTCGGGCACCGGCTTCTACACCGACGGGTTCGGCAGCCGCCAGATGCGGCTGTCGTTCTGCTACCCGACACCGGAACGCATCCACGAGGGGGTGCGCAGGCTCACCGGGGTGATGGAATCCGAACGGGAGTTGCAGCGCACCTTCGGCAGCGTCACCACCCGCACGCTGTCCGGGCCGCAGTCGCCCGGGCCGAACACGGCCTGAGCCCGGCTCCACCGGACCGGGCGGTACACCAGCATCACGACTTCGAGGAGACCCGCGTTGGCCGAAGGTACTGTCGCCGTGCTCGCCGGCGGCCTGTCGCACGAACGCGACATCTCGCTGCGGTCGGGCCGCAGGTTGTCCGTCGCGCTGCGCGAGCAGGGGCTGACGGTGCAGGAGTGGGACACCGACGCGAGCCTGCTGTCCCGCCTCCGGGACGAACGCCCCGACGCGGCGGTCATCGCCCTGCACGGCGGTGAAGGGGAGAACGGGTCGGTGCAGACGGTGCTGGAGATGCTGGGCGTGCCGTTCGTCGGCACCAGCTCCGAGGGCTGCCGGCGGGCGTGGGACAAGCCGATCGCCAAGGCGCTCGTCGCCGGGCACGAGCACACCACCCCGGACTGGGTGGCACTGCCGCACAGCACGTTCCGCGAACTCGGTGCGCAGACGGTGCTGGACGCGATGGTGGACACGCTGGGTCTGCCGCTCATCCTCAAGCCCGATCAGGGCGGATCGGCGCTCGGCGCCCAGGTGGTGCGCGAGGCCGGCGAGCTGCCCGCCGCGATGGTCGGCAGCTTCGCGTACGGGGACGCCGTGCTCGCCGAGCGGTTCGTCGACGGCGTCGAGGTCGCGGTGACCGTCGTCGAGCGCGACGGCGGGCCGGAGGCGCTGCCCGCGGTCGAGATCGTGCCGGAGGGCGGTGTCTACGACTACACCGCCCGCTACACCGCCGGGCTCACCGACTTCTTCGCCCCGGCGCGACTGAGCGACGAGACGGCGAAGGCCGTCGGCGACCTCGCCGTCGGCGCGCACCGGTTGCTCGGGCTGCGCGACATCTCGCGCACCGACGCGATCGTGGCCGCCGACGGCAGCGTGCACTTCCTCGAGGTGAACTCCTCGCCCGGGCTGACCGAGACTTCCACCGTGCCGATGGCGATGGAGGCCGCCGGAACGTCGCTGGGCGTGGTATTCACCGACCTCGTCGAGCGCGCGGTGCGGCGGGGGAGCTGACTTGCGGCCACCGGCCTGATCCGTCGGCCCGGTCGCCGGTCGCGCACCCCCGGTCCGCGAACCGTCACCGTGACGAATCAGGCCGGTGTCATCGGTCGTCGTCCTCGGTGTCCGAAATGCCCTGTTTGGCCGCCCGGATCTGCTGGGCGTGACCGGGGGCCATCATCGTGACGATCCGCTCCAGATCATCCGGAGAGCCGAACTCGACCACGATGCGCCCCTTGCGCTTACCGACGTCGACCTTGACCCGGGTGTCGAACGCATCCGACAGGCGCTCGGCCAATCCGTCGACTCCCGGCATCGTCATCGGCTTGCGGTCGGTCTGCTTCGGCTTCGGTTTCGACTCACTCTTCGAGAGGGTCACCGCCTCCTCGGTCGCACGGACCGACAGCCCCTCCGCGACGATCCGAGTGGCGAGCTCCTCCTGGCGGTCCGGGTCGTCGACCGACAGGAGGGCGCGGGCGTGCCCCGCGGAGAGCACGTTCGCCGCGACCCGCCGCTGCACCGGCAGGGGGAGACGGAGCAGGCGGATCGTATTGGTGATCACCGGGCGGCTCCGCCCGATGCGGGAGGCCAGTTCGTCGTGGGTGACACCGAACTCGTCGAGCAGCTGCTGGTACGCGGCCGCCTCCTCGAGCGGGTTCAGCTGGACCCGGTGGATGTTCTCCAGCAGGGCGTCCCGGAGCATCGCCTCGTCGGAGGTGTTGCGCACGATGGCGGGGATGAGTTCCAACTCGGCCTGCTGGGCCGCCCGCAGTCGGCGCTCACCCATGACGAGCTCGAACTCGTTGTCCCCGAGCACGCGCACGACGATGGGTTGCATCAGCCCGAACTCACGGATCGAGTGCTCCAACTCCGCCAGCGCGTCCTCGTCGAAGACCTGACGCGGCTGCTTGGGGTTGGACTTGATCGCCTCGACCGGGATCTCGCGGTAGACCGCACCGGCGACCTCGCCGCCGTGCGGGGTCACGGTGGCGTTCGCCGCGAACCATCCCGTGTCCCCGTCGGAACCGGCTCGCGAGGCGGCCGTCCCGCCACGCCCGTTCGTACGGACGCCCCCGGATCCCGCCCCGCCGCTGTCTCCGCGATCCGCCCCGCCCGGGCGGTCCTGCTCCGGCTCCGCACCGTCGGCGGGCTCGACCGGTCCGGTCGGGATCAGCGCGGCCAGGCCCCGGCCGAGGCCACCTCTCCGCTCGCTCATTGTCGCTCCTTCGCTCCGCGCTCGGCGATCTCCCGAGCCGCGTCCACATAACTCATCGCGCCGCGCGACCCCGGGTCGTAGCCGAGCACCGTCTGGCCGTAGCCCGGCGCCTCCGAGACCTTCACGCTGCGCGGGATGATCGTGTTGAGCACGACGTCCCCGAAGTGCCTGCGGACCTCCTGGGTCACCTGATCGGCCAGCTTCGTCCGACCGTCGTACATGGTGAGCAGGATCGTGGACACGGTCAGCTCCTGGTTCAGGTGCCGCTGGACCAGCTCGATGTTGTTCAGCAGCTGGCCCAGCCCCTCCAGGGCGTAGTACTCGCACTGGATCGGGATGAGCACCTCGTGCGCGGCCACGAGGGCGTTCACCGTGAGCAGTCCGAGGGACGGGGGGCAATCCACGAAGACGTAATCGATGCCGAGCTGGTCCAGCCCCTCGCTCGTCAGGGCTTCCTTCAGTCGTGCCTCGCGCGACGCCATCGACACCAGCTCGATCTCCGAACCGGCCAGGTCGATCGTCGCCGGGACACAGAGCAGGTGGTCGGACTGCCCGCTCGTCTGTGCCGCGTCCACGACCGACGCCTCACCCAGGAGCATCTCGTACACCGAGGGCGTGCCGGAGCGGTGGTCGACGTCCAGCGCGGTACTCGCGTTCCCCTGCGGGTCGAGATCCACCACCAGCGTCCGTACCCCGTAGAGCGCGAGGCCGGCGGCGAGGTTCACCGTGCTGGTCGTCTTGCCGACCCCGCCCTTCTGGTTCGCGACGGTGAGCACACGACGTCGGGTCGGCCTCGGCATGAGGTTCGCGTCGGGATGCAGAACGCGGGCGGCCCGGAGTGCTTCTTCGGCGATCGGGGTGCCGCCGACACCGGTCTCGGGAGTCGTGTTCACCGCTGGCCACCCTTCCTCGTCGTCACGAACTCACCGTGCTGCCGCACCGCACCGGAGCACGTCCCGGACCCCCGCTGTTTCACGTGGAACAAGGAACGCTGCACTCCGGGCGAGCCCACCGGGCCCGCCGCGTCGGTCGTGCTGGTCGTGCTCATTCGTTCGGCCAATCCTCTCAGTGCCGTCTCGAATTGCGTCTCCGCGCAACTCCCGATTTCCGCGACTCCACCCGTTCGGTCTCCCCCTGCTTCGTCCGGTCCCGCTTCGCCACGCGTCGTGTCGCCCGGGCCGGAGCGACCCGCTCAATGGCGACGACGGTCGTCGGTGTGTCCAGAACGCCCGCACCGCACTCCACGATCCGTGGCTCACCCCCACCTGCCCGACGCACCGCGTCCCGGTCCCGCTCGATCTCGTCGGCCGCACTGCGCCCCTTCAGCGCCAGCAGCGTGCCGCCCTCGCGCACCAACGGCAGACACCACGCCGCCAGTCGACCCAACGGCGCCACCGCCCGCGCGGTCACGGCTTCCGCCACGCCGAGCCGCTGCCGAACCGCCTTCTCCTCGGCGCGTCCCCGTTCGACCGTGACGGACAGGCCGAGCCGGTCCGCGACCTCCTCCAGCCAGTCCACCCGCCGCGCCATCGGTTCGAGAAGCACGATATCGAGATCCGGCCGTGCGAGGGCGAGCGGCACACCGGGCAGTCCCGCCCCGGACCCGACGTCGATCACCCGGAGCCGGGCGCCCTCCCCGGAGGCGCCCCTCAACTCGGGGACCGCCTCGGCGAGCACCGCGGAGTTGAGGACGTGCCGTTCCCAGAGACGGTCCAGCTCGCGTGGTCCGATCAGGCCCCGCTGCACACCGTGGGTGCTCAGCAGTCCCACGAATTGCTCAGCGAGTCCGAGCCGGTCACCGAAGACCGCCCGCGCCGAATCCGGTGTCTCGAGTCGCGGGGGAGTCCCGTCACCGGGCTCCCGCGGGGTCATCTCGCCCTCGGGCGGTTGCGAGTTCACTGCCACTCCTCCCACGCCGTTTCACGTGAAACCCGGCCCGGCCGATTCTCCCCGATCACGGTCCGCGTCCGGGACCGCACTCCCTCCGGCGGGCCGGCACGGCCGCCGCACCGCCGCGACACGGCCGCTGCCGCACACGCGGAACGCCCCCGACGACGTTTCACGTGGAACGGCCGTACGACGACGAGCGGCCCGCCGGGTACCCGGCGGGCCGCTCGTGCGTTCTTCTCCTGGGTGTCGTATCGCCGTTCACTCGGGCAGGACGACGACCCTCCGCTTCGGCTCCTCGCCTTCGCTCTCGCTCGTGACGCCCTCCACCTCGGCGACCGCATCGTGCACGATCTTGCGCTCGAACGGCGTCATGGGCTGCAGGCGGGTCCGCTCGCCCGACTCCGCGACCGACTCGGCGGTCTTCCTGCCGAGGTCCCGCAGCTCCTCCCGACGGTCGGCCCGCCACCCCGCGACGTCGAGCATCAGCCTGCTCCGGGTGCCGGTCTCCTGCTGCACCGCCAGCCGCGTCAGTTCCTGCAGCGCCTCCAGCGCCGTTCCCCGGGGGCCGACCAGCCGTTCGAGATCGTCCCCGCCGTCGATGCTGACGATCGCCCGGCCCGCTTCGACGTCCAGGTCGATGTCGCCGTCGTAGTCGAGGATGTCCAGCAGCCGCTCCAGGTAGTCCCCGGCGATGTCCCCCTCGCGCACGAGGAGATCCTCACCCTGCTCCCCGGCACCGTCGGCCGCACCGTCCTCCGCGTCGGCGTCCCCGGTGTCCGCGGCACCCTCCGCCGCGGAGGTCTCCGCGGCGGCACCGGCGACGTCTCCCGCGTTCTCGTCCTGTGCCTCCGTTCCGGAGGTCTCCTCCGGCTGCCCCGGCGTGGGGTCGTTCTGGTCGGCGCCGAGCACCCCGGCCGTATCGGACATGTCCGTCTCCTCTCAACCCGCGTCAGCTGTGCTGCGGCACCAGCCGTGGCCCTCGCGCCACGCCGTCCCCGCCGGTCCGGTGCGGGACCGGGGGGAGACGACCCGGCCGCGTCGGGCCGCTCCGGTCGACTCCGCGGGGATCGACTCCCGTCCCACCGGTGGTCCGTGGACCCACCCGGCACGCACGGTGTCGGCCCGTCGGGTCAGCGCCGCTTCCGTCCCTGTGTCTTCTTCCCCTGGCCGGACTGGCGTGGCTGGTTCCCACCGTTCTTCGCCCAGGCGCCGCCACGGGCACTGCTGTCACCCTTCGGCGAGGTGCCGTTGGAGCCACCACCGCCCGGCGTGCCCTCGCCGGAGGATTCGCCCTGCTTGCCCTGCTTCTTGCCGGAGCCCTGTGCCGGCTTCTGACCGGGCTGGGGCTTCTGCTGCGACTTCTGCTGCTGGGGCTTCTGGCCGGGCTGGGGCTTCTGGCCGGGCTTGGGGGCGAGCGTGTCCCGCTTCTCCTTCTCCTCGGCCTTCTTCGCCTCTTCCTCCTTGTCGATCCGGCCGTAGACGAACCGCTGCTGGCCCAGGGTCCAGACGTTGTTGGCGAGGAAGTAGATCAACATACCGACCGGCAGGAAGGCACCGAAGACCAGCAGACCCACCGGGAAGATGTACAGCGTCAGCTTGTTCATCACCGCGGTCTGCTGGGTGGCCGAGGACGGGTTCTGCCGCGCCACCGAGTGCCGGGCGGTGAAGTGCGTCGCGATACTCGCCACGATCAGCAACGGGAAGGCCACCGGGGCCACCGACCAGTTCCAGCCTTCCTGGCCGATGTCGGGCCCGCCCATCATGGCGACGTGCCGGATGGCCTCGCCGAGGTTGACCCCGAAGAGCTCGGCGTTGGTGTAGGACGCGACCCCCGCTGCGTCGAAGAAGTAGTTCGAATCCGCCCCGGGCGCGAAGTTCCGCAGGACGTTGACCAGTCCGATGAACACCGGGATCTGCAGCAGGATCGGCAGACAGCTGCCCAACGGGTTGACCCCGTGTTCGCGCTGGAGCTTCTGCATCTCCTGCGCCTGGCGCTGCTTGTCGTTGCCGTACTTCTTCTGGATCTTCTTGATCTCCGGCGCGAAGTCCTGCATCTTCTTCATCGACCGGACCTGGTTCACGAACGGCTTGAACAGGATGCCGCGGACGGTGAAGGTCAGGAAGACGATGCCGAGGACCCAGGCGATGGCATTGTCGTCACCGAAGACGAAACCGAAGACCTTGTGCCACATCCAGAGGATGAACGACACCGGGTAGTAGATGAAGTCGAGCACTGAGCTACTCCTCGGTAGACATACCAGGGCCTTGGTGCCGGAAACTGAACGTCTCGGGCACGGGGTCTCGTCCCGGAGGTGTCCACGGCCCACAGCGCAGCAGCCTGCGCACCGCGAGGTATCCGCCGCGGGCGGCGCCGTGGCGCGTCAACGCCTCGGCCGCATAGGCGCTACAGCTCGGATAGAACCGACACATCGGGGGAAGATAGGGGGAGATGAACCGCCGGTAGAACCGGATGGGCAGCAGCACGACCCACGCGACCCGCGTCGGTCCGCCGGCCCCGGTGGACGGTGTCGGGTCGTGGCTCCCGGCCGGATTGGCGTCGGCCGCGTCGTGTTCGTTCACGCCGATGATCCATCGTTGGTTCGGACTGGCCGGCCACGCCCGCCCGGCGGGCCGGTGGAGGAGCGCCCAGCCAACCGTCGCAGCGCCGCATCGAGATCAGCGCCGAGTTCGGCGCTGGTCGCCGACGACGCAGGCGGGAGCGCCCGCACGACCAACGCGCTGCCCTCGGGCAGGGTTCCGAGCCGCGCCGCCACCAGATGCCGCAGCCGCCGGATCACCCGGTGCCGCACGACCGAGTTACCCACGGCCTTGCTCACCACGAATCCCGCGCGGGGGCGCTCGCCGTACCCGGGGAGCAGATGCACGACCAGACGGCGGCGTCCGGCGCGGACGCCGCCCCGCATCACGGCGCGGAACTGGTCACCGTGCCGGAGACGAGCGTCCGCGGGAAGCACGCAGCGCCTCGTCGTACTCGTCGTCGTCGCAGCCGGACGCGAGCGTCAGGCGGCGAGCCGGTTGCGGCCCTTACGCCGACGGGCGGCCAGAACGGCCCGCCCCGCCCGCGTACGCATCCGCAGCCGGAACCCGTGGGTCCGCGCGCGTCGACGGTTGTTCGGCTGGAAGGTGCGCTTGCCCTTGCTCACGGCTGTCGCTCTCCTGGTCTCGGGCGTCCGGTCTTCGGTCTCGTGTGCTCAGGTGCTCGGCGGAAGCCGGGCAGGCTGAACGGCGCCGCTGTCAGCGGTAGACCCTTCGAGGGTACGCATCGGCCCCGGCGGCACCGACACCGACCCCCGGCACCGGACCCACCCGATCACCGGCGTGACCGGCCGGATCACGGTGCGTCACCCCACCGGGCGCGGGATTTCACTCCGGCGGGGACCACCGGATGGCGAGGACCGTCCCGGGATGGCACCCTGACCGCCGAGGCCGCCTTGTGGCGCCCCGTGCGGCTTGCTAGCGTGCCTCTTCTCGCGTGACCGGCCGGGGAGGCGGGGACGTTCCCCGCAGGTGGGAGACTGCGACCGGCGAACCGTGATCCCACGGGATGGGGGCCCCGCGGGGCGGGCGTACATTGATGCACACTTGTGGACAACCATGTGGATACCTGCTGCGCAGGTAATCACGCCGACCTGCCGGGACGCTCCACCGGGCCGTCGCCGGGACCCTCGCCGTCCCCGGACCTTCCGGGCGACGCCGTCCCGTCGGCCGCGGCCGTCGGCAACGGTGTCGCAGGTGCCGGGGCCGTGCCGGCGACGACGTCGAGGGGAGGGGAGCGAGAGCAGCGTGTCTGAGCACCAACTCAACCTGGCCGTCGTCTGGGAACAGGTCGTCGCCGAGCTCTCGGACGGAACCCTGTCCCCGCAGCAGCGGGCATGGATGCGAGTCACCCGGCCGATCGGCCTGCTCGACGGCACCGCCCTGCTCGCCGCGCCCAGCGACTTCGCCAAGGAGGCGATCGAACGCGCGTTGCGCGAACCGATCACCTCGGCCCTGTCCCGGCATCTCGGGCGAGAGGTGTCCCTCGCGGTCAAGGTCGACGCGGCCGAGAACGCGCCCGCGGCACCCGCGGAACCCACCCGATCCGCTCCCGCGCACTCCCCGCCGGAGTCGCCCCCCGGCTCCCCGGCACCGCACGGGGATCCGCCTTCCGGGCCACGTCCCGAGGCCACCGGATCCGGTCGCCACCGCGACGACACCCACCCCGGTCCGCGGCGTTCCGCACCGGGCACCGGCGAGGACGCCGCGTACCCGGCAGCGGGGACGCCATCCACCGCAAGCCCGCCCCCCACCGGGCCCGCACCGACCGGTTATCCGGCCCACCCCGATCGGCCCGGGCAACCGGGACACCACGACGCGGGCGTGTCCGGGCCCCGGGGACACGGCGGCCCGGACACGAACGGCAGCCGGTACGACGGCGCGAGTGACGATACGATCATCATCCCGGCCGTGCAGCCCCCGTCCGCCCCGTCGCCCGCACCCCCGCCGGGGATGCCGGGCGCGGCCGACGGCGGTCGGCACGCCGCGGGCCCGCACGCCGGCCCGTCCCATGCCCAGACCGGGTACCACCGGCCCCGGCAGGACGGGGAGGACTCCGACGAGGAGGTCGACGAGGAGGGGGAGGCACTCGCCGCCGTCTCCGAGATCTGGCCGACGTTCTCGGGCCAACCCATCGCCGGCCAGCCGTACACGGCACCGGCCCAGCCGCAGACCTCGAAGACCAGGTTGAACGAGAAGTACACCTTCGACACGTTCGTCATCGGCGCGTCGAACCGCTTCGCCCACGCCGCGGCCGTCGCCGTGGCCGAGGCCCCGTCCCGCGCCTACAACCCGCTGTTCGTCTGGGGCGAGTCCGGACTCGGCAAGACCCACCTGCTGCACGCGGTCGGCCACTACGCCCAGCGGCTGTTCCCCGGGATGCGCGTGCGGTACGTCTCGACCGAGGAGTTCACGAACGACTTCATCAACTCGCTTCGGGACGACCGCAAGGTGGCCTTCCAGCGCCGCTACCGCGACATCGACATCCTGCTCGTCGACGACATCCAGTTCCTCGAAGGCAAGGAAGGCACCCAGGAGGAGTTCTTCCACACCTTCAACACCCTGCACAACGCGAACAAGCAGATCGTGGTGTCGTCCGACCGGCCGCCGAAGCGGCTGGAGACCCTGGAGGACCGGCTGCGGACCCGGTTCGAGTGGGGACTGATCACCGACATCCAGCCCCCCGAACTGGAGACCCGCATCGCGATCCTGCGGAAGAAGGCGGCGCAGGACCGCCTCGCCGTGCCCGGCGAGGTACTGGAGTTCATCGCGGCCCGGATCGAGGCCAACATCCGCGAGCTGGAGGGGGCCCTGATCCGGGTCACCGCGTTCGCCTCGCTGAACCAGCAGCCCGTCGACGTCGGGATCGCCGAGATCGTTCTGCGCGACCTGATCCCGGACTCCCAGGCCCCGGAGATCAGCGTCACCACGATCATGGGTGTGACGGCCGAGTTCTTCGACGTCACGATCGAGGACCTCACCGGCTCCGGCAAGACCAAGGCGTTGGCCACCGCCCGCCAGATCGCCATGTACCTGTGCCGGGAACTCACCGACATGTCACTGCCCCGGATCGGCCAGAACTTCGGCGGACGCGACCACACGACGGTCATGCACGCGGACAAGAAGATCCGCAAGGAGATGGCCGAGCGGCGCCGGATCTACGACCAGGTGCAGGAACTGACCTCCCGCATCAAGCAGCGCGCCCGGCAGTAACCCGCACCACCTCGCACCGCACGCCTCGGAACCCCGGCGCGTCGCTCTCCGCTCGTGCCGGCGCCCGTGCCGGCGGCCGTTCCGGCTCCGCCGACTCCACCCGCTCCCGCGACTCCGCCGACTCCGGTCGCTCCCGGAAGCCCGTCCGTCGCCGCAAAACTCGCGTTTTCAGGATGAGTCGGCCCACCCCGCCCATGATCCACTTTGGCCAGTCCGGGGAAGTTGTCCACAGCTGGGGCGGGTGCGCGCCGATCCGTCCCCACCCGCCCTCACGTGCGAGTACCGACGGGTATCCACAGGGGTCCACAACCCGCCCACACCCGGTCCACACCCCCTCCACAGCCGAGGCCGGGTTTGCCCACATTTCCTTCCACAGCAACGATTTTTCACTCGTTCCGGGGGGTCGGCCGTTGACAGGCCGGTGGGCAACCTGGGTACAACTCGGGCGCTGTCTGGGGACGGAACTGTGGATGAATTCGGGCAACTGTGGATGAATCACGGACGCCGCCGAACGGTCCACCGACCCGCCGAGTTGTCCACCGCCCCTCCCCAGGGTGCGTCCACACCCGGTCACCCGGTGTGACCTGCGACGAAGGCCGCTGTCCACACAACCCACAACCCCTACTGTTACGGCTGTCCTTCTTCTCTTCTTGGGAAGGAGAGAAAAACAGGGGCGGGGCGAAGTTGGGGACAACCGGCTCCACGAAGACCCGGCCCGACATGACGCCGCCGAGCGGGACGCTCTACCGTGGGAGTCCACACGCCGGTCCGGTCGGCAGGTCCCGGGCGCCGCCCGATGCCCGCGGGCCCGGTACCCGGCCACCGGGCGGACCCACAAAGCCACACCCGGCTCGCGTGTTCGCCCGCACCGAGCACGATCACCGGAGCGGTGCGTCGATCCCACGAGCACGAACCGGCTCGCTGTCGAAAGGATGGGCACATGAAGATCCGCGTCGAGCGTGACGGACTCGCCGATGCCGTCGCCTGGGTGGCCAAGAGCCTGCCGTCCCGGCCGCCCGTTCCCGTCCTCGGCGGTGTGCTGCTCGACGCGTCCGGCGACGACGACACGCTCACCGTCTCCGGCTTCGACTACGAGGTCTCGGCCACGGTCGGCGTCGACGCGACGATCGGCGACGGTGGCCGCACGCTGGTGTCCGGCCGGTTGCTCGCCGACATCACCAAGGCACTGCCCGCGCAGCCGGTGGACATCGCCGTCGAGGCGGCCCGCGCCACCATCACCTGCGGGAACGCGAAGTTCAGCCTGCCCACCATGCCGGTGGAGGACTACCCGCAGCTGCCCTCCCAGCCCGACCTCGCGGGTGAGGTCTCCGGCGACTCCTTCTCCCAGGCCGTCGCGCAGGTCGCCGTCGCCGCGGGCAAGGACGACACCCTGCCGATGCTGACCGGCATGCGCGTCGAGATCACCGGCGAGACGCTCACCCTCGTGGCCACCGACCGCTTCCGGCTGGCCATGCGCGAGTTCACCTGGCAACCCACCGAGGGCCTCAGCGACGCCGCGGTGCTGGTGCCCGCCCGCACCCTCGCCGACGCGGCCAAGTCCCTCGGCTCCTCCGGCGGCAACGTCCAGGTCGGCTTGGCCAGCGGGGACGGCCTGCTCGGCCTGTCCGGTGCGGGCAAGTTCACCACCACCCGCCTGCTGGACGCCGAGTTCCCGCCGTACCGCAAGCTGCTGCCGGACCAGTACAGCGCCCGCGCCGTGCTCGGGGTCTCCGCACTGAACGACGCGATCAAGCGCGTGTCGCTGGTGGCCGAACGCGGCACCCAGATCCGCATGGAGTTCGGCGACGGCCTGCTGCGGTTGTCCGCGGGGGGCGACGACGAGGGCAGCGCCGAGGAGGAACTGCCCGTCGACTACGAGGGCGAGCCGGTGACCATCGCGTTCAACCCGGGCTACCTCATCGACGGCCTCGGCGCCCTGCACGCCGACCGCGCCGAGCTGACCTTCACCACCCCGAGCCGGCCCGCGCTGCTCAAGCCCGCCGATGGCAACGGCGACGTCATCCCCGGCTACCTGTACATGCTCATGCCGGTGCGCCTGCCCGGCTGAGCCGCTCCCCGGACGACGGCGGGAGCGGAACCCGGCACGGGCGAACGGACGACGGAGGAGCACGCCGATGGCACAGCTCGGACTCGTGGGCCTGGGCAGGATGGGCGCCAACATGCGCGACCGCGTGCGCGCGGCGGGGCACGAGGTCGTGGGATACGACCGGGACCCCGACCTCGCCGACGCCGCGTCCCTGGCCGATCTGGTGGCCGCCCTGCCCGCGCCGCGGATCGTGTGGGTGATGGTTCCCGCCGGGGAACCCACCCGGAACACGATCACCGAACTCGCCGGGCTGTTGGAGGCCGGCGATCTGCTGATCGACGGGGGGAACTCGCGCTACACCGAGGACACCGGGCACGCCGCCCTGCTCGCACGGCAAGGCATCGGCTACCTCGACGTCGGGGTGTCCGGCGGGGTGTGGGGCCGGGAGAACGGCTACGGGCTCATGGTGGGCGGTTCCGCCGAGGACGTCGCGAAGGCGATGCCGATCTTCGACGCGCTCCGCCCGGACGGTCCCCGCGCGGAGGGCTTCGCCCACGCGGGTGACATCGGCGCCGGGCACTACGCGAAGATGGTGCACAACGGCATCGAGTACGGCCTGATGCAGGCCTACGCCGAGGGGTTCGAACTGCTCGACGCCTCCGGCGTCGTCACGGACGTGCCCGCCGTCGTCAAGGCCTGGCAACGCGGCACCGTGGTGCGGTCCTGGCTGCTGGAGCTGCTGGTGCGCGCCCTGGACGCGGATCCGGGGCTGGACGAGCTGGAGGGGCACGTCCAGGACTCCGGCGAGGGCCGCTGGACCCTGGAGGAGGCGGTGAACAACGCCGTGCCCGCACCGGTGCTGTCCGCCGCGCTGTTCGCCCGGTTCGCCTCCCGGCAGGAGGACTCCGCCGCGATGCGGGCCGTGGCCGCGCTGCGCGAACAGTTCGGCGGCCACGCCGTCCGCCGGGCGGGCACCGACACGGAGGTCGCCGACTAGGTGTATCTGCGGCACCTCCAGGTCACCGACTTCCGCTCCTGGGAGCACGTGGACCTGCCGCTCGACCGTGGACCGACCGTGCTGGTCGGCCCGAACGGGCGGGGGAAGACCAACCTGCTCGAAGCCGTCGGGTACCTCGCCACCCTCGGTTCCCATCGGGTCTCCGGCGACACCCCGCTCGTCCGGCACGGGTGTGAGCGCGCGCTGGTGCGGGCCGCGGTGGTCAACGACGACCGCGAACTGACCGTCGAGCTGGAGATCGCACCGGGCCGGGCGAACCGTGCCCGGATCAACCGCGGCTCGGTCGGCAGGCCCCGGGACGTGCTCGGCATCCTGCGCACCGTGTTGTTCTCCCCCGAGGACCTCGCGCTGGTGCGGGGCGACCCGGACCAGCGGCGCCGGTTCCTCGACGAACTGCTCGTCCTGCGCGCGCCCCGGTACGCGGGGGTGCGCGGGGAGTACGACCGGGTGCTGCGGCAGCGCAACGCCCTGCTGAAGAGTGTCGGGAAGAAGGGCAACGGACGCCGCCGGTCCGCGGACCCGGCCGGCGCCGACGACCCGTACGTGGCGTCGACGTTGGAGGTCTGGGACAACCACCTGGCCACGGCAGGTGCCGAGCTGCTCGCGGGCAGGCTCAACCTGGTGGCCGACCTCGCCCCGCACGTGCGCAGCGCGTACGCCGGGGTGGCGCCCGACTCGCACCCGGTGGGACTCGACTACCGTTCCAGCCTCGGGGAGGCACTGCCCGACGGGTACGGCACGCCGGACGGGCCGCGCGCCGAGGCGGGAACGCTGCACGACGTCCTGCTCACGGCGCTCGCCGAGTCCCGCGAGGCGGAACTGGAGCGCGGCGTCAGCCTGGTCGGCCCGCACCGCGACGACCTGGAACTGTCCCTCGGCGACACCCCGGCCAAGGGGTACGCCAGCCACGGCGAGTCGTGGTCGTTCGCCCTGGCGCTGCGGCTGGGTTCGTACGAACTGCTGCGGTCGGAGGCGGGGGGCGAACCCGTGCTGCTGCTCGACGACGTCTTCGCCGAGCTCGACACCCGCCGCCGTTCCCGGCTGGCCGAGGTGGCGGCCGGGGCGGAACAGGTGCTGGTGACGGCCGCCGTGGACGCCGACGTCCCGGACGAACTGGCCGGCGCCCGATTTGCGGTTTCCGGGGAAGGGGTGACACGTGCCTGAATACAGCGCCGAGAACGCCCACCCGCGACGTGCGGTGACCGGCGACCGGCCTCCTGCCCACCGATCTGGGGACAAGTCTGTGGATAATGTGGATAACTCGGGTAGCGCGATATCGCCGCGGGTGACCAAAGACCCGAAAGAGGTAGTCAAAAACCCTCGCGTGGGCGTTGCACGCAGTGAATCCCCAGATCGCGGCACTGAGCGTAACAGCGTTGCTGGGCCGGACGAGCCGGGGGGTGATCCCGGCAACACGGCCGTACACGGTTCCGCACCGGCCGCCGCCGGGGCCGCGGACGTGAGTTGTCCACAGGGGTGGGACGACGCCGCGGCGCCGGGGGAGGAGCAGTCCGGGCGCGATCTCGCCCACGCCGCACTCCGGGCGGCGCGGCAACGCGCGACGGC
>NZ_KI912247.1:107320-107423 GCF_000231035.2 Saccharomonospora iraqiensis subsp. paurometabolica YIM 90007
GCGCCGGACGGCGCGGCCACCGCGAACGCGGACGGTGGCGGGGCCGGAGTTCCCGACGACGGCTCGTCCGAGGCCGCCACACAGTGGATGACGACGCCCTCGT
>NZ_KI912247.1:107523-113154 GCF_000231035.2 Saccharomonospora iraqiensis subsp. paurometabolica YIM 90007
ACCGGGATCCGCAGCCGCTGGGCAGGCTGGTCTCCCGCATGGCGTCCCAGCTCGGCTGGAACCAGCGGCTGGCGGACGGCCGGGTGTTCGGCCAGTGGTCGCGGCTGGTCGGCGAGGAGGTCGCCGAGCACGCACAGCCCGTCTCCCTCACCGACGGTGAGCTGACCGTGCGCGCCAGTTCCACCGCATGGGCCACGCAGTTGCGTTTGCTCCAGCGTCAGCTGCTCGCGAGAATCGCGGCCGGAGTCGGACACGGGGTGGTCACGAAGATGCGCATCCAGGGACCGACCGCGCCGAGCTGGCGCAAGGGGCCCCGGCACATCTCCGGCCGGGGGCCGCGGGACACCTATGGTTGACCGCCCGCACGGCGCCGCGACCGCGCCCGACGGGAGGCATTCCCACGGGCGCCGCAGACGCGGCGTCGAGGCGCGGTCGGGCAGGTCATCGGGACGGGACTCGTCCGTGTCCGAATTCGTGGCTCTGTGGCGCAGCCAGGGGTGTCCTTGGTGCCTGTGAGTACGACCGGCCAAGTAAACTTGGGTGAGGCAAGCCGGATCGGTGCCGGAACGAATACCAGCTTCGGGCCCGACGCGGGCCGGATGTGACCCGGACGTCCCCGGTGTCCGTTGGGCGAGACGAGGAGAAGTCAGGCCGGTGGCAGCGAGTAACAGCGAATACAGTGCGTCCTCCATCACGGTGCTCGAGGGCCTGGAGGCGGTCCGCAAGCGCCCCGGCATGTACATCGGTTCGACCGGTGAGCGTGGCCTGCACCATCTGATCTGGGAGGTTGTGGACAACTCCGTCGACGAGGCGATGGCGGGCCACGCCAGCCAGGTGGAGGTCACCCTGCTCGCCGACGGTGGCGTGCGGGTGGTGGACGACGGTCGCGGCATCCCCGTCGAGGAGCACCCCGTGCACGGTCAGCCGACGCTGGAGATCGTGCTGACCCAGCTGCACGCGGGCGGCAAGTTCGACAGCGAGTCCTACGCGGTCTCCGGCGGGCTGCACGGCGTCGGCGTCTCCGTGGTGAACGCGCTGTCCAGCACGCTGGACGTGGAGGTCCACCGCGGCGGCACGATGTGGGTGCAGCACTACGAGAAGTCGGTCCCCGGCGAACTGCTGGACAAGGGGCCCACCGAGCGCACCGGGACGAGCCTGACGTTCTTCGCCGACCCGGAGATCTTCGAGACCACGCACTTCAGCGCCGAGACGGTCGCCCGCCGCCTGCAGGAGATGGCGTTCCTGAACAAGGGGCTCACCATCGTGCTGCGGGACGAGCGGGTCTCCGGGGACGAGGACGAGGACGCCGCCGGCCAGCAGGCCGAGGTCAAGGAGCGCACCTACCACTACCCGGGTGGGCTGGAGGACTTCGTCCGGCACATCAACGCCTCCAGGGACGCGATCCACCCGACCGTGGTCTCCTTCGAGGAGCAGGGCGAGGGCGTCGAGGTCGAGGTCGCGATGCAGTGGAACAACGGCTTCACCCCGTCGGTCTACACCTTCGCCAACACCATCAACACCCACGAGGGCGGCACCCACGAGGAGGGCTTCCGCGCCGCGCTCACCCGCGTCGTCAACGCCTACGCGCGGGACAAGAGGCTGCTCAAGGAGAAGGACGCCAACCTCACCGGCGACGACGTGCGGGAGGGCCTCGCGGCCATCATCTCCGTCAAGGTCGCCGAGCCGCAGTTCGAGGGCCAGACGAAGACCAAGCTGGGCAACAGTGAGGTTCGCTCGTTCGTGCAGACGACCTGCAACGAGTGGCTGGCCGACTGGTTCGAGCGCAATCCCGCCGAAGCCAAGGTGATCATCAACAAGGCGGTCTCCAGCGCCCAGGCCCGGCTGGCCGCGCGCAAGGCCCGCGACCTGGTGCGGCGCAAGGGTGCGATGGACATCGGCGGCCTGCCGGGCAAGCTGAAGGACTGCCGCTCCACCGACCCGGAGAAGTGCGAGCTCTACATCGTCGAGGGTGACTCCGCGGGCGGCTCGGCCAAGGAGGGCCGCGACTCGCACTACCAGGCGATCCTGCCCATCCGCGGGAAGATCATCAACGTGGAGAAGGCGCGGATCGACAAGGTCCTGAAGAACGCGGAGGTCCAGTCGCTGATCACCGCGCTGGGCACCGGCATCCACGACGAGTTCGACATCTCGAAGCTGCGGTACCACAAGATCGTGCTGATGGCCGACGCCGACGTCGACGGCCAGCACATCCGCACACTGCTGCTGACGCTGCTGTTCCGATTCATGCGCCCGCTGATCGAGCAGGGGTACGTGTACCTGGCCTCGCCGCCGCTCTACAAGATCAAGTGGCCGCGGAACGACGCCGAGTACGCCTACACCGAGCGCGAGAAGGAGGGCCTGCTCCGCGCGGGCGCCGAGGCGGGCCGGAAGCTGCCGAAGGACGAGGGCATCCAGCGGTACAAGGGTCTCGGCGAGATGAACGCCGACGAGCTGTGGGAGACCACCATGGACCCCACCAACCGCGTGCTGCTCCAGGTCAGCCTGGACGACGCGGCCACGGCCGACGAGCTCTTCTCCGTGCTGATGGGCGAGGACGTCGAGGCCCGCCGTTCGTTCATCACCCGCAACGCCAAGGGCGTGCGTTTCCTGGACGTCTGACGCGGCGCCCGGCGCACCCCGGCCGCGCGCCCGCCCGCCGACGTCGCTCGTGTGAAAGGACTTCTTCTCCGTGACCGAAACGCTGGAACCGGACCACCGGGGCCGTGTCGAACCTGTTGACATCCAACAGGAGATGCAGAACTCGTACATCGACTACGCGATGAGCGTCATCGTGTCGCGGGCCCTGCCGGACGTGCGGGACGGACTCAAGCCCGTGCACCGCCGGGTGCTCTACTCGATGTACGACTCCGGTTTCCGCCCCGACCGCGGGTACAACAAGTGCTCCCGCGTGGTCGGCGACGTGATGGGTAACTACCACCCGCACGGCGACTCGGCGATTTACGACGCCCTGGTGCGCCTGGCGCAGGGGTGGTCGATGCGGTACCCGCTGATCGACGGCCAGGGCAACTTCGGCTCCCCGGGCAACGATCCGGCCGCCGCGATGAGGTATACCGAATCCCGCCTCGACCCGCTGGCGATGGACATGCTGCGGGACATCGAGGAGGAGACGGTCGACTTCTCCGACAACTACGACGGGCGCACGCGCGAGCCCGACGTTCTGCCGAGTCGTATCCCGAACCTGCTGGTCAACGGCGGTTCCGGCATCGCGGTGGGGATGGCGACCAACATCCCGCCGCACAACCTCCGCGAGGTCGCCGACGGGGTGATCTGGGCGCTGGACCACCCCGAGGCCGGCGAGGAGGAACTGCTCGAGGCGCTGATGGAGCGCATCAAGGGGCCGGACTTCCCGACCCGCGGGCTGATCCTCGGCACCAGGGGGATCTCCGAGGCCTACCGCACCGGCCGCGGGTCGGTCCGGATGCGCGCGGTGGTCGAGGTCGAGGAGGACACCAAGGGCCGCGCCACGCTGGTGGTCACCGAGCTGCCGTACCAGGTGAACCCGGACAACCTGGTGGAGAACATCGCCACGCTGGCCCGGGACGGCAAGCTCACCGGCATCGCCGACATCGCCGACGAGACGAACAGCCGCAGCGGGATGCGCATCGTCATCACGCTCAAGCGGGACGCCGTGGCGAAGGTGGTGCTGAACAACCTCTACAAGCACACCCAGCTGCAGTACAACTTCGGCGTCAACATGCTGGCGCTGGTGGACGGGGTCCCGCGGACCCTGCGGCTGGACCAGATGGTGCGGCACTACGTGGCCCACCAGATCGACGTCATCGTCCGCCGGACCCGGTACCGGCTGCGCAAGGCCGAGGAGCGCGCGCACATCCTGCGTGGTCTGGTCAAGGCACTCGACCAGCTGGACGCGGTGATCAACCTGATCCGCCGGTCGCCGAGCGCGGACGAGGCGCGCACCGGGCTGATGGAGCTGCTCGAGGTCGACGAGGTGCAGGCGACCGCGATCCTGGACATGCAGCTGCGCAGGCTGGCCGCCCTCGAGCGGCAGAAGATCACCGACGAACTGGCCGAGCGCGAGGCCACGATCGCCGATCTGAAGGACATTCTGGACAAGCCCGAGCGGCAGCGCTCGATCGTGCGGACCGAACTCGCCGAGATCGTCGAGAAGTACGGCGACGAGCGCCGCACGCAGATCATCCCGTACGACGGGGACGTCTCCGCCGAGGACCTGATCCCGGTGGAGGACGTCGTCGTGACGATCACCCGGACGGGCTACGCGAAGCGGACGAAGACCGATCTGTACCGGTCGCAGAAGCGCGGCGGCAAGGGGGTGCAGGGCACCACGCTGCGCCAGGACGACATCGTGCAGCACTTCTTCGTGTGCTCGACGCACGACTGGATCCTGTTCTTCACCAACAAGGGCCGGGTCTACCGGGCGAAGGCGTACGACCTGCCGGAGGCCAACCGCAGCGCGCGCGGGCAGCACGTGGCGAACCTGCTGGCGTTCCAGCCGGAGGAGCACATCGCCGGGGTCATCCAGATCCGGGACTACCAGGTGGCTCCGTATCTGGTGCTGGCCACGCGGAAGGGGCTGGTGAAGAAGTCCCGGCTGTCCGATTTCGACTCCCCGCGCTCCGGTGGTCTGATCGGGATCAACCTGCGGGAGGGCGACGAGCTCGTCGGCGCGGTGCTCGCCTCGGCCGAGGACGACCTGCTGCTGGTGTCCTCGGACGGCCAGTCCATCCGCTTCCACGCCACCGACGAGGTGCTGCGCCCGATGGGCCGGGCCACCTCGGGGGTGCTCGGCATGCGGTTCAACGACGGCGCGGAGCTGCTCAGCGTCAACGTCGTGCGGCCGGACACCGACCTGCTCGTCGCCACCGACGGTGGGTACGCCAAACGCACCCCGGTCGAGGAATACCCGCCGCGCGGCCGCGGTGGTAAGGGTGTGCTGACGATCCAGCACGACGAACGGCGCGGAGCGCTCGTCGCCGCGCTGATCGTCGACATCGAGGACGAGTTGTACGCCATCACCTCCAGTGGTGGAGTTATCCGGACCCCCGCGGGTGAGGTCCGCAAGGCGGGTAGGCAGACCAAGGGCGTCCGATTGATGAACCTCGGCGAGGGGAACGCTCTGCTCGCCGTGGCACGCAACGCCGACCGGCCTTCGGACGTCCCCGGAGAGGGCACCACCACCGGTGAACTTCCACCGGAGGAGGACGGGAGCATCGCCTCCGAGGCCGTGTCCGGGGCGGAGTCCGGGGACGACGCGGGTTCCGGGGACGACACCGCCGCCGGAGGCGAGCCGCAGGACGCGGAGTAGGCGGGTCGCACGACCCGGGCACCAGTGGCGCGCGAGTGACGAGGGATGACGGTTTGTGACATCTTCTGACGACACCGAACAGAGCGGCTCGGGCGGCACCACCGACACCAGCCCGGGGGAACCGCCACCCTGGCAGCGGGTCGCGGGCGACGATGGGGGGGCGACCCCCGGCACCGGGGCCGGCACCACGACCGCCGATTCCACCGCCGGATCCGCCGGTGACTCCCACGGGGACGCCCCGGGCGACGGCTCCGGGGACGCCACCGGGGTGGTCGCCCCGGACGGTGACGGTGTTCCGGCGACGGGTCCGTCGGCCCCGGCGACCC
>NZ_KI912247.1:113254-120507 GCF_000231035.2 Saccharomonospora iraqiensis subsp. paurometabolica YIM 90007
GCCGCCGCGGGCCCGAACGGTCCGCTCGGCGCGCAGGCGTCCGAGCAGGGCGGTGCCGCCGGTGGCGGTTCGCGGCCGATCAGTGCGCTGCGGAGGCCCGGGCGCGGGCCCAGGCGGGCGAACCTGCAGCTCAAGCGGTTCGATCCGTGGTCGGTGCTGAAGCTGTCCCTGGTGCTCGGCGTGGCCCTGTTCTTCGTCTGGCTCGTCGCCGTGGGCGTGCTCTACACCGTGCTCGGCGGGATGGGCGTCTGGGAGAGCATCAACGGCACGTACGACTCGCTGGTGCAGAACGACGGCGCGGCGACGGAGGGTCCGCTGATCACGGCGGGCACGGTATTCATCGCCGCCGCGGTCGTCGGTGCGATCAACATCGTGCTGGTGTCGGCCCTGGCCACGGTGAGCGCGTTCATCTACAACGTCTGTGCCGACATGGCGGGTGGCCTCGAGGTGACGCTGTCCGAGCGGGAGTAGCGACCCCCGTCGGGAGGTCGCTGATCGCCTGAGGTAAGCTGTTCAGCGTTACGGGCCCATAGCTCAGGCGGTTAGAGCGCATCGCTGATAACGATGAGGTCGGAGGTTCAAGTCCTCCTGGGCCCACCGGAAGGGGCCGGTATCCGGATTCGGGTACCGGCCCTTTTTCTGTCTCCGGCCGGGCCACCCGTCCCGTCGTCCCGGTGTCAGTCACAGGCGTGACGTCGCCCGCCGGTGCGTTCATCCGGTCCCGGTGGGGGTAGGTCTCCGACACGACAGTCGGTGACGAAGGGGGCCGGTGATGTGCGCTGCCCGCCCGGATTTCCTGTTGCAGGCGTTCGTCGACGCGGCGAACCAGATGGAGGATTTCGCCATGGGCGTCACCCTGAGCGTGTCGGGTGGCCTCATCACCGGTGACCTGGTGACGGCGACGCGCTGGATGGACGAGGTCGCCACGCTCGTCGAGCTGGAGGGGTCGGAGGCGGCGTACCACGTGGCGAACGTGTACCGGGAGCAGTCGGTGCTCTACAAGAAGCGCGCCTCGCAGAACCGCGGCGAGGTACACGGCGAGGTCACCTACGTACACCTGCGGGACAGCCAGTGGGTGCAACCGTCCGGCCACCTCGGTCCCGAGCCCGGGGTCCACTGGCGTGGTCTGTTGACCGAGGTGGCCGGATGGTCGCTCGGGCGGCTACCGCTGTCCGCCCTGGATTACTGACCCGGGACGGCTCTGCCGCCCGGGGCTCCGGCGGGGCACACCGCCGCTGTTCCATGTGAAACAACGACGTCGGGACGGTGCCCGCCGGGGAACGCCGGTGCGGAGGGACCGCACACCCGGCGATACGTCATATCGAGTGAATTTCGGACGCGGCGGTGCCGCGTCCGATCACTGCTGGGACTGTTCGCGGGACTCCGCCCGGCCGGCCTCCTGCTCGGCGCGCTCGGCCTCGGCCTGCTTCTCGGCGGCCGTCTGTTGCGCCTGCCCCTTCTCCTGCTGGGCGCTGCCCTCGCGTTCCATCTCGTCGTTGCCCAGCGCCGTTCCCAAGGTCTCCTTGGCGCGACCCTTGAGGTCCTCGACCGCGCCCTTGACCCCTTCCTGGTTCTCGTCTCGTTCGGCCATGCGACTCCCTTTCTGGCGACGATGACTCCCCGCAGCTACCCGGGTGCGGTACCGGATAAACACGCGGCCGGGGACGTGCAGTAGCATCGGGGGCGCATGGTCAGCAGGTTGTCGAGGAGGGCTTCACCGTGAAGAAGCTGTTGGCACTCGCGGTCGTCGCGGGCGGCGTGTTCTTCGTGATCAAGAAGAACAAGGACGCCAAGGCCGAAGCCGATCTGTGGCGCGAAGCCACCGCACCGAGCGAGCGTCCCACGGCCGGCGCCTCCCAGAACGGCAGCGCCCCGACCAAGGCGAGCTCGGACGCGACGAGCACGAACTGAGACCACCCCGCGGGTGTTACCACCCGCGGTCCGGGGCTGTAGCTCAATCGGTAGAGCGCCGCTTTTGCAAGGCGGAGGTCAGGGGTTCGATTCCCCTCAGCTCCACAGCGTGTGACCACACGATGGTGTGGACCCTGTGTCCGTCATCGCCTCTGTGTCCTGTCGTCACCGTGGGGCGGGTTCGTCCCGCTGCCCGTCCCGAGGGTCCCCCCGGCGGCGGGCCCACGGCCTGCGGAATCGCACCAGGAACAACACCAGGACCGCGGACAGCAGCAGTGCACCCCCGTCGGTGACGGCGGTCGGCAGCACGCCCGCCGTCCCGTACAGGTCGAGTGAGGCCGCGAAGACCTCGGCGGGGATGACGACCACCCCGGCCGCCTGCGTGACATTGACGGCGAGCACCACCCAGAACACCCAGTTCCGCCCGGTCAGCGCGAGGAGTCCGAGCGCGTTGCCCACGAGGTAGACGCAGCCGACGACGCGGAAGCCGGTCAGGAAGCCCGGTGCGTTCGCCGCCGCCTCGTCGGCGGTCTGCCCGGCCAGACGCATGGTGTGCCGGAGCATCTCCTCATCGACGACGACGAAATTCTGCAGCGCGGTGCCGAGGGTGAACACCAGCGAACAGGTGAACACGAGAATCTGCAGGCGTCTGGTCCACACCGTGGGCACGTCGATCCCCCCAGGAACGCCCCGGCACCCGTGCCGGGTGGCTGTGTGTCGCGGAGGGAACGCACCCTAGCACCGGTGAGCGTGTCCGTGGGCGTCATCGCGCCGTCGGCGCTGCACCGGAAGTCGCGTCGCGGTCGGCCGGAGTGCTCCACCTGTCCACTCGACGGCCGGCCGCGACGCGCCGGATCAGGGCCGGTCCCGCTCCGGGGTGTTGCCGGCGACACCGTGCCGCAGGGGGCCGCCGGGCGGGGCGGTGCTGTCCGGGGACACCGGTGATCCGTGCCGGGTGTCGGCGGGTTTGCCGGTGCCGTCCCACTGGTCCCCGCCGGAGGGTTCGGCGCCTTCGTCGAGTTGCTGTCTGCGGGTCCGCAGCAGTTCCAACACCGGGGTGCGGTCGCCGTGCCGCTGCTCGTGCTCGATCAGCCGGTCGATGTCCCCGGCGGGCAGGGAGCGGATCTGGTGCTGCAGTTTCGCGATCGGCAGCTCGTCGTAGTCCGGCAGGGGAAGGGCTTCACCGGTGCTCATCGCCGCCGCCTCCTTCACGCCTTCTCGCGGTCGAACATCTCGGTCAGCTCGGGCGGCAGCTGCGCGAGCGTGTCGTCGAGCTCGCCCTTCCGCGTGGTCTCCCGGATCGTGGCGAACACGGCCGCGACCTGCCGTTCGACCCGGTCGGTGTCCACGGAGAAGATCTTGCCGCCGACCTTCTCCAGGAACTGGGCCTTGTCGTACGAG
This sequence comes from Saccharomonospora iraqiensis subsp. paurometabolica YIM 90007, assembly GCF_000231035.2. GTDB lineage: Bacteria > Actinomycetota > Actinomycetes > Mycobacteriales > Pseudonocardiaceae > Saccharomonospora > Saccharomonospora paurometabolica. The sequence continues at coordinate 116,567 of NZ_KI912247.1, forward strand.
CTGGCCTGCCCCCGCTGCGCGGCCAGTTCGGCGCCGAGCTCGTCGGGCAGCTGGAGGGCGAGGTTCTCGGCCTGTCCGCCGGAGATCGTCTCGCCGAGTACCTGTGCGCACGCACGACTGAGCTGGTCGGCCTCCTCGATGTTGTCGATTCCGGCCCGCTCGCGCACCTTCTCCGCGAACTCGGTCATCTGCTGGCTGCGTTCCGGCTGCATGTGGCGTTCCGTGCCTTTCGTCGGTGGTCCTCGTTCGTCCCCCAGGGTCAGCGGGGTTGCCACGTCCGGGCGTGCGATAAACCCGCCCGGGGCAGGCCGTGTCGCGCCGGGGGGAACGGTTCGTCGGGTTCGTCCGTCGAAGTTCGCATAACCGACGTACGGTGCCGGTCGGGTTACCTACCGTGGACGTGACCGGATGTCCGGCCCCGGTGGGAGGTGCCCGGCGATGGTGCGCAGGGTTTTCTGGATCACGGCGGCGGTGTTGGTCCTCGCCGTGGGTGTGGCGGCCGCGACGGGGTGGTGGCCCGTCGACCTGCCGTCGGTCGCGACGGTCACGGGGGCGTTGCTGGCGCTGGGCTACGCCGCCACCCGGTCGATCGTCGAGCCGCTCTGGACCCGGGTGCGGGACCGGCTGGTGGACCGCTTCGACACGACCTGGGAGAACAGGCGCCTGACGGCGAAGTTCGAGGAGGACTACCGCACCTTCATCCGCAACCGCACCCGGTCGGTCGACCTCAAAGGGCTGTCGACGCTCGGGTTCCACACCCCGGAGCTGAGCCGGGTCTTCGTCGACCCGGGCCTCGCACGCCGGGCGGCCAGTCAGGTGGAGGAGGGTGTGGTCGATCCGCTCCCGGTCCATGTCGAGGACCGCGTGTCCCTGACGGAGCTGCTCGGACGGTCGGGGCCGCGGATCCTCGGGGTCGTGGGGGTGCCCGGGTGTGGGAAGACGACGCTGCTGTGGCACACCGCGAGCCGGGTCGCCGACGGCGAGGGGCCGCGCCCCGTGCCGATCCTGCTCGCCCTGCGGGACCACGCGGCCACGGTCGTCGCCGACCCGGAGGTGAGCCTGGCCGACCTGGTCCGCACCCGCACCGAGCTCGGCCGGTTCGCCACGGACGAACCGACCCGGTGGTTCGAGGAACGACTCGAACAGGGTCGATGCGTGGTCCTGCTCGACGGGCTGGACGAGGTGGCCCGGCGGGACGACCGCCGGGCCGTGGCCGACTGGATCGAGCGGCAGATCGTCCAGTACCGGGACAACGCCTTCGTGGTCACCTCCCGACCCCGCGGCTACCGCAAGGCTCCGATCTCGGGCGCGGAGATCTTCCAGGTGCGCAGCTTCACGCATTCCCAGGTGGTCGAGTTCGTCCACGCCTGGTACCTCGCCGCCGAGGTGCAGGCCAGTGCCGTCGCCACCGCGGCCCGCACCGGCGACACGGGCACCGGCACGGGCGGCCCCACCGATACCGGCACCGGGGACGACGGTGTCCGGGAGCGCGCGCGGCTGGGCGCGGACGACCTGCTGGAGCGGCTGAACGTGCTGCCGTCGCTGTACGACCTGACGATCAACCCGCTGCTGCTGACCATGATCGCCAACGTGCACCGGGACCGTGGCGCGCTGCCGGGCAGCCGGTCCGGTCTGTACGGCGAGATCTGTCAGGTTGTGCTCTGGAAACGGCAGGAGGCCAAGCGGCTCGACGTCGCGCTGTCCGGCCCGCGCAAGCAGTACCTGCTGCGCGGGCTGGCGTTCGCGATGATGCGGCGGCAGGTCCGCGACCTCCCGCGTCAGGAGGTGCACGACGAGTTCGAGACCATGCTCGCCCGGATGCCGGAGGACGTCGGCGCCGTCGAGGTGATCGGCGACGCCCGGCACCACGGGTTGCTGATCGAACGGGAGAACGGGCTCTACTCGTTCACCCACCACACCTTCCAGGAGTATCTGGCCGCCGCCCACATCCGGGACAAGGAGCTGTCCCGGATCCTGGAGGAGACCGTCGACGACCCGTGGTGGCGGGAGACGACCGTCCTCTACGCGGCGATGGCGGACGCGGACGCGATCGTGCGGGCGTGCCTCGCCTCGGGCAGCGTCGCCGCGCTGTCCCTGGCCTTCGACTGCGCCGAGGGCGGTCGTGAGCTCGCGCCCGAGTACCGGCGGGCGCTGGACGAGCTGCTGGCCTCCACCGCCGTGCCGGACACCGACCCGGAATTGCGCCGGGTGATGAACCGCGTCCTGCTCACCCGGCACCTGCGCACGGTGGTCCGCACCGCCGACGGGCGCCGGGTGTGCGCGCTGCCCGTCACCGTGCGGATCCACCGGCTCTTCCAGCAGGACACCGGCGCACCGGTTTTCGCGGTGGGCAACGACGACGACCCGGTCACCGATGTGGCGTTCACCGAGGCGGTGCGGTTCACCCGGTGGATCAACGACGTCACCGAGGGCGAGCCGGGATACCACCTGCCGACGCGGGCGGAACTGAACGACCCGACGGTGCGGGAGCGGTTGCCGACGTGCAGTGCGTGGCTCGCGCCCGAGCCGGGCCAGCACCGGTCGTTGCTGTGGACACCGGGGAAGACGCGGCATCCGCACGCCGTCGACGCCCGGAACGTCGCCGAGCACCTCACCGGCGACCTCGCCCGGGCGAGGGCGGGGTTGAGCCGGTTGCTCCTGCTGCGTTCGTTGGTGTTGCTGCGCTTTCTGGGTGACGCCCGCAGCACGAACAAGCGCCTCTACGTCGACTACGTCGACCAGCTGGACCGCGCGTTCGAGCGTGGTTCCGACCGGGTCCACGAGCGGGTGTCCAATGTGGCGGACGCGCTCACCGGGGCGCAGGACGTCGTGGGGGCGATCGGCGCGGACCTCGAACGCACCGTGCGGGTGGTCGGCAGCCTCGCAGCCGTGCCCGGGTTCGACCACCGGTGGGCGCTGTCCCGGATCGCCGAACTCCGGGACGCCCGCCTGCTCACCGAGTACGAGACCGAGCTCGGCCGGGACCTGCAGCTGCTGTCCCGCACGATCTGGCGCACCGTGACCGCCGACCGGGGTGCCGACCCGATCGACCGGGTGCTCGCGGCCGGGATGCGCCGTGCCCGCGCGATCCCGGAAGGCAGCGCGTACACGGAGACGGTGGAGGACGTCCTGGGCCGCGCGTCGGCGCGGGTGCTGGCCCGCACCCTCACCGACGGCGACCCGCGGGACTGGCCGGACCGGCTGCACCGGGAACTGACGCGGGCGTCCGGTATCGACGTCGACGCCGACGAGTTCCGGGTCTTCCCGGACACCCTGGAGAACGGGGCCCGCAACGCCTACGCGACCGCCTGCGAACGCCTCCCGGGTACCTGGCCCGCCGGGGCCGCGAAGGCGTTCGCCGACCTGGCCCTGCCCACCTTCGCCTGGCCCCGGCGGGGGCCGATCGCCGCGGAGGACGCCACCGTGGTGCGGCTGAGCGCGTTCCTCCTCGCCGCCGAGGCCGGCATGCACGGGGAGGACACGCTGCGCACGAAGTTCCTCGAACTCGCGGCCGGGGTCACCTTCCTGCAGAACCGCGACACCGAGGAAGGCTCCGTCACCCAGACGATCGTGCTCGCGGTCGCGTAGGCAGACACCCCGTCCTCAGGGGCGCTTCCCAGCCGTCGTGGCGGAAACCGTCGTGGCGAAGACCGTCACGGCGAGGGCGACCAGGGCGGCGGCGACCGCGAGGGCGACGGTGGCCGAGATCCGGAGCAGGAGTGCGCCGACCGCGGCACCGGCGAGCATCGCGCCGAGCGATCCCGCGCGGCGTGGTCCCCGCGCGCCGGGGCCGCCCACGAAGCGGGAGTCGGACACCAGTCCGGCCAGCGACAGGGTCACCACCGTCGTCGGGAGGTCGGCGATCGCCGTGCGGTGCACCGTGCCGTTCTGCAGACCGAGCGCCACGGCGAGGACGACCACGGTGGCGTGTCGGCCGGGGC
>NZ_KI912247.1:120607-127033 GCF_000231035.2 Saccharomonospora iraqiensis subsp. paurometabolica YIM 90007
CGGCAGGTCGGGGCACGCCCGCCACCGCACCGGGTAGGTTGGACCCGGGCCCGCGCCGCCGCCGGCGAACCGGCGGCGGACGACAGCGGCCGTGAGCGCAGGAGTGGCGAGAGCGTGGCGAGAGCACTGTGACCCAGCCCCCTTCCCCGCCGCCGCACGGACAGCCGCCGAGACAGGAGGCGCTGCCCGGTTGCTGGTGGCACCCGAATCGGCAGACCGGCCTGCGGTGTGTGCGGTGCGAGCGGCCGGCGTGCCCGGAGTGTCTCCGCGAGGCGTCGGTCGGCTACCAGTGTGTCGACTGTGTGAACGCGGCGCGGAAACAGCAGCGCACCCAGGCTGCGGCGTACCGCCGCGCCGGGTACGGCGCCCGCACCGTCGCCGGGGCACGGGTGGCCGACCGCGCGCTGGTGACCCCGGTCCTCATCGGGCTCAACGCGGCGATCTTCGTACTCACGGCGCTGCTCGCCAGTGACCCGCTGCAGAACCACCTCTCCCGGTTCTTCGCCGACGGGACGATGCAGACCCTCGCGGTGGCGTACGAGGGCGAGTGGTGGCGGCTGTTCACCAGCGGCTTCCTGCACTACGGCCTCGTGCACCTCGGGATGAACATGCTCGTCCTGTGGTTCCTCGGCCGGGACGTCGAACTGCTGCTCGGGAAGGTCCGCTTCCTGACGCTGTACTTCGTCGCGATGCTCGCGGGTTCGGTCGCGGTGTACGCGTTCGGCGACTTCAACACCGCGACGGCGGGGGCCTCCGGCGCGATCTACGGACTGCTCGGGGCACTCCTGGTCGCCGTGCTGCGGTTGAAGCTGAATCCGACGATGGCCATCGGCATCATCGTGCTCAACCTCGTGCTGAGTGTGACCATCCCGGGCATCTCCCTGCTCGGCCACCTCGGGGGACTGATCGCCGGGGCGCTGGTGATGGTGGCGATGGTCTACGCGCCCGAGCGCAACCGCACCGCGTACCAGGCGGGTGCGGTCGCGGTGCTCGTGGCGGGGCTGCTGGGCATGTACTTCTACCGCAGTGCCCAGCTGTGCTCGCTCGTGCCGGGGGTGTGCTGAGCCGGACCGGGTGCCGGGCGACCGGCATCACCCGGACGGCCGAGGGCGCGTCCGTTCGAGGACGTCGTACACCTCGCGCGGGTCCTCGCCCAGCTCGATCCAGCCGAGTGCGGTCGGCCGGTCCTCGTCGGGGTCTCCGTGGTCGGCGAGGACGTTTAGTTCGAGTACCGGCACCCGTCTGCCGAGGCGGGGGAGGGTGCGCACGTCCACCCGGACCTGCGACCAGTCCAGCCTGCGGGTTCCGCGCAGAGTCCGCAGCCGGATCCCGTCCGCGTCCGCGGACAGGCGCGGGCGCACCACCGTCCCGTAGGCGGAGAAGGCCAGCAGCCCCGCCGTGACCAGCGCGAGGAGCAGCGTGCCCGGCCGGTCCCCGCCGTGGGCGGTGGCGGCCAGCGTGGCCGCGGCGACCCCGGTGAGCACCCACCCCGCCGCCACGAGGGCGGGTCGTGGCCCCCAGGTGTGTACCGAGTTGTCCACAGGGTTGTCCACAGTGGGGATGAGTCACACCGGTGTAGTTCCCGGCCGGGCCGGGGTCGGCGTCCGCCCGCCGCGGCGGGCCGTCAGCGCCATCGCATCGTCATCAGCAGCCCCGTGATCATCAGGGCGAAGCCGATGGCGAAGTTCCAGTTGCCGAGCTCCATCATGAAGTCGAGCTTGTCGCCGGCCAGATAGTTGACGACCAGCCATACGAGGCCGAGCAGCATCAGCCCGAACATGACGGCCTTGTAGAGCGGGTGCGAAGGCCCCGCCGCGCGCACCTTGACCGGTGTGCGGCTCGGCGGCGGGGTGTATGCCGTCTTCTTGCGGACCTTGGACTTGGGCATCGGAGTCCTCGCGTGCTTCTCGGGCATGTCCGGGAGGCGGTGCGGTTGCCGATGCAACCACCTCCCACCCGACACGTTAACGTAATCGGGCAGGTGCCAGAACCTGGGAGCGCGCGCCACCCCAGTCCTCTGTGACGACGGGCACGTCACAGGCGCCCGAAGGGAGCTCGGTTGTGTCGCGGTACGAGGAGCCGACCACGCGGGACGTGCTTCTCCCGGTGCACGGTGAGCTGTCCGGTGTGACGCCGCCCGGACCGGGCAACGGCGCCGGACCGGGCAACGGCGCGACGGACGTCGCCGGGAGGGACGCCGCCGGGGTGGACGACCGGCCGACCGAGGTCCTGTACGGGCACCCGGCCGCACGGTGGCCGGACCGGGAGGACGCGTTCCCGGACGAATCGCCGGACGAGCCGGCTGATGATCCGCCGGACGAGCCGCCGGGGACGTCCCCGCCCCGGACGTCGCCGGGGGGATCGGGCGACGGCCCCGGCCGGGTGGCGGTGCGCACGTTCGGCGAAGTGCTGATCACGCTCGGGCTCGTCGTGCTGCTGTTCGTGGTCTACGAGCTGTACGTGACCAACCTGATGTCGGCACAGCTCCAGCGGGAGGCCGACGCCCAACTCGACCGGCGCTGGTCCGAGGGCCCCGAGCGGGAGGTCGACGCCGGCGCGGACGGAGGGGCGGCGTTCGCGCGCCTCTACATCCCGTCCTTCGGCGCGGACTGGTCGTTCACCGTGCAGGAGGGGGTCGACGACGCGACGCTGGAGATCGGCCCGGGCCACTACCGGGACTCCGCGTCGCCGGGACAACCCGGCAACTTCGCCGTCGCCGGTCACCGGGTCGGCAAGGGCGCCCCGTTCAACGACCTCGACCAGCTGGAGTCCTGCGACCCGGTGGTGATCGAGACGGCGGAGCACTTCTTCGTCTACCGTGTGCTGCCGATGCGCGACGAGGTCGCCGGCTGGGCCTCCGGCCGGGGGAGCGACCCGCGGTGCGCGGAGGTGGCGCCCCCGGAGCGCCACCACGAGGAGTATGCCGACACGGTCGGCCGCCGGATCGTGCTACCCAGCCGCGGGGACGCCGTCGCCCCGGTGCCCTACCGGCCCGCCGGTGCGGTGCCGGAGGAGGCGCGGGCGGCGCTGTTGACCCTCACCACCTGCCACCCGCAGTTCTCCGACCGGGAACGCATGATCATCCACTCGGAGCTCACCCACCGGTACGAGAAGCGGCCGGGCGCGGGCTACGAGGAACTGCTGGCCGAGATCGGGGAGATCTGATGTACGCGTGGATCTGGCGGCACCTGCCGGGGCCGCTCCCGGTGCGGATCGGGCTCGCGACCGCGTTGACGCTCGGCGTCGTCGCCCTGCTGATGTTCGTGGTGTTCCCGTGGGCGGAGCCGATGCTGCCGTTCAACGAGGTCGCCGTCGACGAGTGAGCGGGTGCGCCGCGGCGTTGCCGTAGGCTGTGCGACATGCGCGTTCTCGTCGTCGACAACTACGACAGCTTCGTCTACAACCTGGTGCAGTACCTCGCCCAGCTGGGCGCCGAGTGCACGGTGTGGCGCAACGACGTCGTCGACCTCGACCGGATCGCCGAGTTCGACGGGGTGCTGATCTCACCCGGCCCGTCGACCCCGGAGCGCGCGGGCCGCAGCATCGACACCGCCCGCCGGTGCGCGGCCGACGGGGTGCCGGTGCTGGGCGTGTGCCTCGGCCACCAGGCGATCGGGGTCGCCTGGGGGGCGACCGTCGACCGGGCGCACGAGCTGCTGCACGGCAAGACCAGCCGGGTCACCCACGACGGCGCCGGGGTGCTGGCCGGGCTTCCCGACCCGTTCACGGCCACCCGCTACCACTCGCTCACCGTGCTGGCGGACACCGTCCCCGCCGGGTTCGAGGTCACCGGCCGCACCGACTCCGGGATCGTCATGGCGATGCGGCACCGCGAGCTGCCCGTCGAGGGGGTGCAGTTCCACCCCGAGTCCGTGCTGACCGAGAGCGGCCACCGGATGCTGGCCAACTGGATGTCCTCGGCGGGGCACCCGGTCCCCGACACCCTGGTCGGCGATCTGGAGCAGGCGACGCGGGAGTTGCAGCGCGCCGCGGGCGCGACCGCCTGAGCCCGCACCGGGCGGGCCGGGGTGCGCCCTCAGGCGGTCACCCGGGCCCGGTTCGGGTGTCGCCGTCCGGGCCCCGGCTCAGTTGTCGTCGCCGCCCTGCCCCGGGAGCCAGCCGTTCCCCGGCTCCGACGTCTCGGTGGACCCGTCGTCGTCGGCCCCGATGAACAACACGATCGACTGGTCCTTCGGCACGGAGCTGCCCGGGGACGGGTTCGAGTTGGTCACCAGCCCGACGTAATCGGAGTCGGACACCCGCTCCCGCCGTACCGAGTGGGAGCCGGTCCAGCCGGCCTCCTGCAACGCGGCCACGGCCTCCTCCTCGGTCATGCCCTGCAGGTCCGGGATCTCGATCCGGGCCTGCGAGCCGTTGGACACCCGCAGCTCGACCTCGCTGCCCTTGGTGACCCGGCCGCCGTTCGGCTCCTGCCCGACCACGGTCCCCTCCGGCTCCTCGTGGTCGACGTCACTGCGGTTCACCGTGAGGTCGAGTTCGGTCAGTCGCGCCTTGGCCTCCTCGAAGCTGCTGCCCGTCATGTTGGGCACCTCGACTTCGTCGGGCTCGACGCCGAGGACGATGCTCACCTGGCCACCCTGGCGCAGCTGCGCACCCCCCGCGGGGCTCTGTTCGACCACCTTGCCCTGCTTCTCCGGGTCGTCGACCTCCGTCTCCTCGACGTTCGGGTCGAGCGTCAGTCCGGCCTCGTTCAGCTGCTTCTCGGCGTCGGAACGGGTGAGGTCGACGAGATTGGGCACCTGCACCTGCTGCGGTGGCTTCCCGACGACGAGCGTGATCGTTTCGGTGAGGGCGATCCGCTCACGGGCGGGCGGGTCGGTCTCGATCACCTTGTTGTAGGACTCCGGGCCGCACTCCGCCTCGCTCGACGGGTTCGCCACGCAGGGCCGTGTCGACTCGGTGATCTCCTCGAAGCCCTCGTCGCGCAGCAACTTGTGCGCCGCCTGCGTGGTCTTGCCCGCCACGTCCGGCACGGCCCGGGTGTCCGCCTCGCTCTGCTCGACGAGGAAGAAACTCAGCAGCGCGATGAGGCCGAGGCCCGCCACGGTCAGCACGATCCCGGCGATCCGCTTGTTCCGGCGTTTCCGGGCGAGTTCGTCCGGGTCCTCGTCGGGGAAGGCGTGGGCACCGTAGGCGTCGAACCGGTCCTGCTCCGAGTCGCCGAGGACGTTCGTGCCCTCCTCCTCGGACAGCACCATCGGCGCGGCGGGGCGCTGTCCGGACAGCGTGCGCACCAGGTCGGAACGCATCTCCGCGGCCGACTGGTACCGGTTGTCCGTGCCCTTGGTCAGCGCGGTGAGCACGACGGCGTCCAGTTCGGGCGAGAGCCCCGGGTTCACCGACGACGGCGGTGCCGGCTGTTCCCGCACGTGCTGGTAGGCCACGGCGACGGGGGAGTCGCCGGTGAACGGCGGGTCGCCGGTGACCAGTTCGTAGAGCACGCAGCCCGCCGAGTACACGTCGCTGCGGGCGTCGACCGTCTCGCCGCGGGCCTGCTCGGGCGAGAGGTACTGGGCCGTCCCGATCACGGCCGCGGTCTGGGTCATCGCCGCCTGCCCGTCGTGCACGGCGCGGGCGATGCCGAAGTCCATGACCTTGACCGCGCCGTTGCGCGTGATCATCACGTTGGCGGGCTTGACGTCGCGGTGGACGATGCCGTGCCGGTGGGAGAAGTCGAGCGCCGCGCACACGTCGGCCATGACCTCCATGGCCCGCTTCTCGGAGAGCGGCCCCTCGGTCTTGACGATGTCGCGCAGCGTCCTGCCCTCGACGTACTCCATGACGATGTAGGGCAGCGGGCCGTACTCGGTGTCGGCCTCACCGGTGTCGTAGACGGCGACGATCGCGGGGTGGTTCAGCGCCGCCGCGTTCTGCGCCTCCCGTCGGAAGCGCTCCTGGAACTGCGGGTCGCGGGCGAGGTCCGCACGGAGGATCTTCACGGCGACTTCCCGGCCGAGCCGGATGTCGTGTCCGTTGTGAACCTCGGACATTCCGCCGTAGCCGAGTGTGTCACCCAGTTCGTAGCGGTTTGAGAGCAGTCGGGGTGCGCTCATTGCCTGGTGCCGTCCTTCACTCGGTTCTTCCCACGCCCGGTGCGCCGACCGTGTGCGTGTGTCGCCCACGCCCGCGGGGGGCAGGCGTGTGTACCGCGACCATCATGCCTTCTCACCCATCTCCGCCGGGTCAACGCCCATCGGTGGCCGACCAGTTGTCCCCGAGCGGGGTGGTGTCGTCGCCCGGGCCGCCGTCGTCCCCGTCGGAACCCAGCGTGATAACAAGGGTCACCACGACCACCGCCACCAGCACCGTGAGCGCCAGCGCGAGCAGGGTCCACGTCGCCGCCGACGGCCGCTTCCGTGCCGGTGCCGCCATCCCGTGCCCGGCGCCGGTGCCCGGCGCCCGCCC
>NZ_KI912247.1:127133-127322 GCF_000231035.2 Saccharomonospora iraqiensis subsp. paurometabolica YIM 90007
AGCGCCGTAGCCCTGGTCGTAACCAGGGGCGCCGTAGCCCCTGGTCGTACCCGGGAGCGCCGTAGCCCTGGTCGTAACCAGGGGCGCCGTAGCCCTGGTCGTACCCGGGAGCGCCGTAGCCCTGGTCGTAACCAGGGGCGCCGTAGCCCTGGTCGTACCCGGGAGCGCCGTAGCCCTGGTCGTAACCAG
>NZ_KI912247.1:127422-135859 GCF_000231035.2 Saccharomonospora iraqiensis subsp. paurometabolica YIM 90007
CCGGGAGCCCCGGGAGCGGGCGGCTGGCCGTAGGGGTCGTAGCCGGGAGCAGGAGGCTGGCCGTAGGGGTCGTACCCGGGGGCGCCGTAGCCCTGGTCGTAACCAGGGGCGCCGTAGCCCTGGTCGTACCCGGGAGCGCCGTAGCCCTGGTCGTAACCAGGGGCGCCGTAGCCCTGGTCGTACCCGGGAGCACCGTAGCCCTGGTCGTACCCGGGGCCTGCTTGTCCGTAGCCGTACTGGCCCTGCTGGCCGTACGGGTCACCCTGGTCGTATTGGCCGTAGCCGCCGGGCTGGCTCATTGGTCGGTCTCCTGCGTCGCTCATTCGTGCCGACCGTGCGGAGGTCCCTCCGTCGTGTGCCGTGACGTCGGGGTCGACGGTCGAGCGGGTTCTGAACTTTCCAGTATGCAGCGCCTCGTTGCGCTCTAGCGAAACTACGACGTCACCATAGGTGTCCCAGCCGTGCTCAGCGAGGTGCTGTGAGACTGCTTCGGCGAGCATCCGGGTGACCCGTTGCTCGTCTTCCGCCATCCGGTCGTGATCGGCGGCTCCCAACGACACGACGTAGTGGTTGGGCGCGAGTTTGCGCCCGCCCGCGAGGTCCCGGACGTTGTCCTCACACTCACGCTCCAGTTCCAGCGCCACTTCCTGCGTGACGACGTTGCCGCCGAATATCCGCGCGAAGGCGTCTCCCACGAGGTTCTCGAGGCGCCGATCGAAGCGCTGCACGCGTCCCACCGGGGCCACCTCCCTCCACGTGTACCTTCCGACGCGATCGTATCCGGTTTTCGGCGGGAAAGACCGGGCCCTGTGAAACCCCGTCGACGGGGCCTGGTAGGCTTCTTCTTGCTGACGCGGTCAGTCACTCGGGCGAGTGGCGGAATGGCAGACGCGCACGGTTCAGGTCCGTGTGTCCGGAAGGACGTGAGGGTTCAACTCCCTCCTCGCCCACCACGAGCCCCGTCCCGGTCCGCCGGGGCGGGGCTACTTCTCTGCGCGGGGCCTGTCGCGAATGTCACCCGCCGTCCGCGTCCCCGTCCGGCCGCATCCGGCCGCCGATACCGTGACGGGCGTGAGCGAACAGTGGTCGGCACGGACCCGTGCGATCGTGGCGGGACGCCCGCACGAGTCGGACGGGCCGATGAACACCCCCCTCGTCCCGGTCAGCACGCTCGGCCTCGGCTACGCCCGCGAGGACGGCACGCCGACCTGGGCCGCGTTCGAGGACGCGGTCGGTGACCTGGAGGGCGGCACCGCCACGGCGTTCGCTTCCGGAATCGCCACCGCGTCGGCCGTGCTGGACCCGCTGCCCACGGGCGCCCGCGTCGCGGTGCCGGGGGACAGCTACGCGGGAACCAGGGCCCTGTTCGAGCACGCCGAGACCGGCGGCCGGATCCGGGTGGAGACCCTGCCGCCGACCGACACCGACGCGTGGGTCGCCGCGGCCGCGCGGTGCGCGCTGCTGTGGCTCGAATCACCGACGAATCCGAGCATGGAGGTCATGGACGTCGCGGCGATCGCCGCGGCCGCGAAGGACGGCGGGCAGCGGCCACTCGTCGTGGTGGACAACACGTTCGCGACGCCGCTCGGGCAACAGCCGCTGACGCTCGGCGCGGACGTCGTCGTGCACAGCGCCACCAAGTTCCTGGGTGGGCACAGCGACCTGCTGCTGGGGGTGGCGGTCACGGCCGACGCGGACCGCACCGAGCGCCTGCGCCGGGCGCGCACGCTGATCGGCGCCACCCCCGGCGCGTTGGAGGCGTTCCTCGCGCTGCGTGGGGTGCGCACGCTGCCGGTGCGCTACACCGAGGCCTCGACCACCGCCGGGCTGCTCGCCGACCGGCTCGCCGGACACGACGTCGTGCGGCGCGTGCGGTACCCGGGCAACGGGGCGATGCTGGCCTTCGACCTCCCGGACGCCGACACCGCGGACCGGGTGTGTGCCCGGCTGCGACTGATCCGGCACGCGACCAGCCTCGGCGGGGTGGAGAGCACGGTGGAACGCCGGGCCGCCCGCGCGGGCGACGCCCACGTGGCACCCGGCCTCCTGCGGCTCAGTGTGGGGCTGGAGGATCCCGAGGATCTGTGGCGCGATCTCGAACACGCCTTGCATTCCGTGCAATAGACATTTCGCGAGACGGATTCGGCACCGTTGCTCCTTCCGGAGTAACCGAGGGTCGGGTGCTTGTCCCCCGTTCGCGCATTCCACGCCGCGTGTATGCTCCGCTCCCGCTGTGACATCACGCGTTCTCCCGGCAGGTTTGTCGCCGCTGTGGAATGAGGAGACACATGAACGGTAGAAGAGCGTCGGCCAGGGGGGTTTCCCTGCTCGCGGCCGTGGGTGTGGCCGCTGTGCTCGGCTCCGTGCCCGCGTCGGCCCAGACCGAGGGCCGGATCGACACGACGGCCGGGAAATCCGGGTACACCGCCCACCTCGGGGGCACGTCCACGGAGACGAATCTGTTCGCGTTGGACCTGGAGGGCGGTAATTCGATCCGCGCCTACTGTGTCGAGATCAGCGTGGCCGTCGACCCCGAGCGGTCGCTGCACGAAAGTCCGTGGGACGAGTTCCCGGATGCGGAATCGCCGTTCCACGAGAATCGTGACCGGATCAGCTGGGTGCTGCACCACGGTTACCCGTCCGTCGAGGTGGACGCGCTGGCGGACACACTGACCGGAGCGGGCGCCGAGTTGCACGACGGCCTCAGCGAGAAGGAGGCCATCACCGGCACGCAAGCCGCGGTGTGGCACTTCAGTGACGGGCTCGACCTCGACCGGGACGACCCGAGCACCGGGGACGACGCGGCCGACGCCGACGTGCTGGCCCTGTACGACCACCTCACCGGCGAGGCCAACGTGGGGACCGGGGAGCAGCCGACACCGGCTCTCGAGATCACACCGGAGACCGCGTCCGGCGTCGCGGGGGAACCGATCGGCCCGTTCACCGTCGCGACCACCGGGGAGATCACGGAGATCACCGGTGAGCTGCCGGACGGCGTGACCCTGACCGACGCGGACGGTGCCGAACTCGCCGCGGAGGATCTGGCCGACGGCAGCGAGGTCTACCTCGACGTGCCCACCGGGACCGGGGCCGGGCAGGCCGAGTTCGCCCTGTCCGCCACCGGGCAGCTGGACACCGGTCGCCTGTTCGTCAGCGAGGACTACACCAAGGACCCGGCGCAGTCGCTGATCGTGGCGACCTCGGAGGAGACGACCCTGGACGCCTCGGCGGGTGCGGACTGGACCGCGGCGCCGACCACCCCGCCCGAGGAGAGCACCACGCCCACGTCGTCCCCGGCCCCGACGACGCAGCCGTCCGCACCGGAGACCACGGAGACCACCTCGGTGACCCCGCAGGCGAACTCCGGAGATCTGGCCCAGACCGGCGTGTCGGTGCTCGTGCCGATCCTCGTCGGCCTCGCCCTCCTCACCGGCGGCGCCACCCTCGTCGTCCTCCAACGCCGCAGGCGCAGCACCTGACCCGACCCGGTCACCGTCCGTAGTGCCGTGAGGGGCACTTTCCCTGCACTCAAGGCAGCGAAAGTGCCCCTCACGGTCTCTCACGCAGGGAAAGTGCCCTTCACGGCAACACCCGTCCGGGTGGGGAGGTCAGGGGGTGGGGGTGTCGGCGAGGGTGAGGGTGCGGCGGGCCTGTTCGACGTGCAGGTTCTCGATCATGCTGCCGTTCACCGTGACCACGCCGCGGCCCTCGGCGGCCGCGTGCTCGAACGCCTCGATCACCGCGCGGGCGTGGGCGATCTCCTCGTCCGACGGCGCGAACACGCGGTTGCAGATCTCGATCTGCCCCGGGTGGATGAGGGTCTTGCCGTCGAAACCGAACTGCCGCGCCTGCCCGCACTCCGCCTCGAAGCCCTCGGCGTCGCGCACGTCGTTGTAGACGCCGTCCAGCACGGTCCTGCCCGCCGCCCTGGCGGCGAGGACGCAGCTGGACAGGGCGCCGAGCAGGGGTGCGCGGCCCGGCACGGACGCGGCGCCCAGTTCCTTCGCGAGGTCGTTGGTGCCCAGCACCAGTGCGGTGAGCCGCTCCGAGGCCGTGGCGATCTCCCCGGCCCGGAGCACGCCCGTCGGGGTCTCGATCATCGCCCAGATCGCGGTGCCGCCGTCCGCCCCGGCGAGGTCGAGGGCGCGATCCACGGCCCGCACGTCGTCCGCCGAGTTCACCTTGGGGACCACCACCGCGTCCGGATTCGCCCGGGCGGCGGCCCGCAGGTCCTCGTCGTGCCACTCGGTGCCCGGCGCGTTCACCCGGATCCCCACCTCGCGCGTGCCGTAGTCGCCGGACGTCACGGCGGCGGCCACGCGCTCCCGCGCGGCCGGCTTGGCCTCCGGGGCGACGGCGTCCTCCAGGTCGAGGACGAGGGCGTCCGCGGGCAGGGTGCGGGCCTTGGCCAGTGCGCGTTCGTTGGCACCCGGCAGGTAGAGGACGGAACGGCGCGGTCTCACGGGTGATCCTCCCGACGGGGCGGGCCGCCCGGTCGTTGCCCGGACGACGACTCGGGTGCCACCGTAGCGGCAGCCGCACACCGCCTCCGTGGTGTCCGCGGTGTCGTTCCCGGTCGCGCGACGGGTCGGTCGCGGAGCAGAGTCGGTCGCGGAGCAAAGTCGGTCGCACAACAGAGTCGACCGCGTGCGCTGCGTGTACACGGCAATGCCGCTCGGCTGACCGTCACCCGTACGGCCGCATGGCCGGGCCGAAGTCGTCCGACCGCCCACCGACCGATCACCGACCGTCCGACGCCGCCGGTCGCAGGTGCGCGGCGAAGTCGCAGACTCCGTGTCGCTGCGCTGGTAATCAAGTCAGGTGCCGCCTGCACGGCGGCACGGCACGGGCGTTTGCAGGCGAGTCACACAGGGAGGCGGACTTCGTGGCGGTACCACCAGGGCACACCGCGACCACGAGCGGTGAGAACGGAGCACGGTCGGTTCCGAGTCGTGTCGTTCCCCCCGTCGAACTCCCGTCGGAGGCCGAGGAACTCGCACGCAGGGCCGCGCCCCTGCTCGGGTGGCAGGGCAGTGTCCTGCCGCAGATGACCCTGTTCGGCAGGCGCGTGTTCGTGGTGGCGCGGCTGCGCCCGGACGCGCACGCCGAGCGGATCGCGACGGGCGTCGGCCCGGTCACCGACCGGGCGACCGTCGCGACGTGGACCTGGCCGGAACTCGCCGACGTCGCTCCGCAGCCCGCCGTCCGGATCTCGGGCGTCCTCGCGGTGGCCCGGCACTGGCGGACCGGGATGGCCACCACGGTGCCGTTCGCCCGCTACGGGGAGGCGGCCATGGTGCTGCCGTCGTCGGTGACGATGAGCCACGACTACGTGGACCACTGCCTGACCCGGGCGCGGCTGCACGGGATCGGTGTGGTCGGCGCCGACGACACAGCCCACCTCGACCTCGATCTCGGGTGTGGCGACGACCGGATCACCCTCGGCGACGACGAGGTGTGGCGGTGGGTCAACGAGCGGGTCTACGAGCAGCTGCTCGCGACCGAGCAGGACGGCCACCCGCACGGGGGTTCCGACCACGCCCCGGCGGTGTCCGGCTCCACCGAGGACGGCCACGCCGCGGCGGACCGGGCCCCGGGCCCGGAGGCCTGACCGCACGTGCGTCCGTGACCGGACGGGCACGACACCGGTCCCGATCCCGTGCCCGTCCGGTCCGCGCCGGATAGGCTCGTCGTATGCGAGTCGTCATCGGCGGGGGACACGGCAAGATCGCGCTACGGTTGGCGACACTGCTCGCCGCCGACGGGCACACCCCCGTGGGGCTGATCCGGAATCCCGACCACGCCGCCGACCTGCGCGAGGCGGGGGCCGAGCCGGTGCTGCTCGACCTGGAGGAGGCCGGGGTCGACGCGGTGCGCGAGGTGCTCTCCGGTGCCGACGCCGCGGTGTTCGCGGCGGGAGCGGGCCCCGGGAGCGGGACGGCGCGCAAGGACACCGTCGACCGCGCCGCCGCCGTGCTCCTCGCCCACGCGGCCGAACAGGCGGGGGTGCGCCGGTTCGTGCAGATCTCGTCGATGGGTGCCGGGGCGCCGGTCGACGAGGAGCAGGTGGGCGTGGTCTTCGCCGCCTACCTGCGGGCGAAGACGGCGGCCGAGGAGGATCTGCGCGGCCGTGACCTGGACTGGACGATCCTGCGCCCGGGCAGGCTCACCGACGAGCCCGGCACGGGCAGGGTGCGGCTGGCCGAGGTGGTGTCCCGCGCCGACGTGCCGCGGGACGACGTGGCCGCGGTGGTGCGCGCGATGCTGTCCGACACCGGCACGATCGGCGCCACCCTCGGACTGATCTCGGGTGACACCGCGGTCGACGAGGCCGTCGCGCGGGTGTGAGCCGGCCGGGGCCGGATCACCCGTCGACCGGGCCGAGCACGCGGTCGAGATACGCGTTGCCGAACACTCCGCCGGGGTCGACCTCGGCCCGGAGCCTGCGGAAGTCGTCGAAGCGCGGGTACAGCGCGCGCAGCGCGGCGGCGTCCAGATCGTGCATCTTGCCCCAGTGCGGTCGCCCCCCGACGGAGGCCGCGATCCGGGCGAACCCGGTGAAGTACTCCCGGTAGGGCATCCCGACGTACTGGTGCACGGCGATGTAGGCCGAGTCGCGGCCGTGGGCGGTGGACAGCCACACGTCGTCGGCGGCGGCGACGCGCACCTCGACGGGGAAGGCCACCGGGTGCCGCAGCCGGGACACCAGCGTGCGCAGTTCGGCGAGCACGTCGAGCACGGCCTCGCGCGGCACCGCGTACTCGCTCTCGACGAACCGCACGGCACGGTGGGTGGCGAACACGCGGTGGGAGACGTCGCTGTACTCGCGGGCGGACAATGCGGCGGAGGCGACCGACCCGAGTGCGGGGACGAGCCGGGGCGCGGCGCGGCCCAGCCGGCACAGCGTGCCGAAGGCGGCGTTCTCCATGACCGTGTAGTCCACGAACCGGCGCACGGCCGACAGCGGACGCGTCGTCGTGTCGCCCGGCAGTCGGGTATTGCTCTTGACCAGTGCGTTCCGGCCGTACGGGAACCAGTAGAACTCGAAGTGGTCGGTCGCCTCGGCGCGTTCGTGGAACCCGGCCAGGACGTCGTCGAGCGGTTCCGGACGTTCCCGCGCCGCGAGCACGAACGCCGGTTCGCACCGCAGTGTCACGGTGGTCAGCACCCCGAGTGCCCCGAGCCCGACCCGTGCGGCGGCGAACAGCTCGGGATTCTCGTCCGGGGTGCAGCGCACCGGTGTGCCGTCCGCGGTGACCAGCTCCAGTGCCGCGATCTGGGTGGCCAGTCCGCCGAACCGGGCGCCGGTGCCGTGGGTGCCCGTGGACACCGCGCCCGCCACCGTCTGCGCGTCGATGTCGCCGAGATTGGTCAGGGCCAGCCCCAGCCGGTCCAGCTCGGCGTTGAGTCGCCGCAGTGTGGTCCCCGCGCGGACGGTGACCAGGCCGGCGTCGTGGTCGACCGACTCGATGCCGGTCCAGTCCCGCAGGTCGAGTGCCGCACCACCGTCGGCGGGCGCGGCGACCGGGCTGAACGAATGCCCGCTGCCGAGGGGCCGGATGCGTCCGCCGCGCGCGGCGGTGTCGGCGACGACCGCGCCGATGTCGGCGGCCGTGCCGGGGCGGTGTGTCCGACCCGGTCGCGCGTGTGCGGTGCCCGCCCAGTTCGTCCACGACGTCACCCGGACCTCCCTCGCTCTGCGCGCAGAATAAATGAATAGCATTCGCGTTTCAATGCGGGCTGTCGTACGGTGCGGGTGTGACCCCGACGAATCCGGGCGGACGGACGCCCACGCCCACGGAGCTGCACACCGCGTTCGAGACGGCCACCGCCCCGCTCGATCCGCCACTGGTCGCCGTCGACCTGCCCGCCTTCGACGCCAACGCCGACGACCTTCTGCGCCGCGCGGGCGGCGTCCCGGTGCGCGTGGCCAGCAAGTCCGTCCGCTGCCGGGCCCTGCTCGACCGGGTGCTCGCCCGGCCCGGCTTCTCCGGGCTGCTCTGCTACTCCCTGGCCGAGGCACTGTGGCTGTACGAGCGGGGCACCAGCGACGACCTGGTGGTCGCCTACCCGACCGCCGACCGTGCGTCGCTGCGCCGGCTCGCCGCCGACGCGGGTGCCCGCGCCGCCGTGACCCTCATGGTCGACTCGACCGACCAGCTCGACCTGGTCGACGCCGCACTCGGTCCCCACCACCCGGACATCCGGGTGTGCCTGGAGTTCGACGCCTCCTGGCGTCCGCTCCCCGGGATGCACGTGGGCACCCGGCGTTCCCCGGTGTTCACCCCGGCGCAGGCGGCGGAGCTGGCCCGCGCCGTGGTGGGCCGGGACGGTTTCCGGCTCGTCGGGGTCATGGGGTACGAGGGGCAGATCGCGGGCGTGCCGGACGCCGACCCCGGGCTCCGCGGCGCGGCCGTACGCTGGATGCGGCGCCGGT
>NZ_KI912247.1:135959-143452 GCF_000231035.2 Saccharomonospora iraqiensis subsp. paurometabolica YIM 90007
GCCGGTCGGCCGTCGAGCTGGCGCGGCGGCGTGCCGCCGTGGTCGCCGCGGTGCGGCGGGTGGCCGACCTCGAGTTCGTCAACGGCGGTGGCACCGGCAGCGTCGAGTCCACCCGCGCCGAGAAGGCGGTCACCGAGGTCACCGCGGGCTCCGGGCTGATCGGGTCCGCGCTGTTCTCCCGGTACACGCGATTCGCCCCACGCCCCGCCGTGCTGTTCGCGCTGCCCGTGGTGCGCAGGCCCCGCGCCGACGTGGTGACGTTGGGCGGCGGCGGGTACATCGCCTCGGGGCAGGCGGGGCCGTCCCGGTTGCCGACGCCGTACCTGCCCTCGGGGCTGCGGTTGCTCGGGGTGGAGGGCGCCGGGGAGGTGCAGACCCCGGTCACCGGGGAGGCCGCCCGGTGGCTGCGTCCGGGCGACCGGGTGTGGTTCCGGCACGCGAAGGCGGGGGAGCTCGCCGAGCACGTCAACGACTACCACCTGCTCGAACACGGGCGGCTGGTCCGCACCGTGCCCACCTACCGGGGCGAGGGCCGCGCCTTCGGGTGAGGGCCGCGCCTTCGGGTGAGGGCGTCACTCGCCGAACTTGCCCGCCAGATAGCTCCGGATCAGCTCCTTGGTCTCGGCGATCACGTCCGGATCGCCGACCGGGTCGCGGCGGAAGGCGAGGTTCAACAGCCCGTCGGCCGCCTCGACGGCGACCGAGATCGGCAGCGTCACCTGTTCGGCCGACAGGGACACGTGCCGGGTGACCAGGGCCGCGAGCGCGTCGGTCACCACCGTGTTGTTCGTGCGCCGGTCGTCGAGCAGGCGCAGGTCGACCACGTCGCCGAAGTGCACCTGGGAGAAGCCCGGCACCTCGCGGTGCATCCGCAGGTAGATGTCCAGCAGCGAGTCCACGACGTCCCACCAGTGGCCGGGGCCGAGCGTGTCGAGCCGGTCGTTGACCGCCGTGATGAACCGTTCGAGGTTGCGCTGGGTCAACGCCTGGACGACGGCGCGCTTGTCGGGGAAGAACTGGTAGAGCGATCCCACGGCGACACCGGCACGCCGGGCGATGAGTGTGGTGGTCAGCGCCTCGTACCCGACCTCGTCGAGCAGTTCGGCGGTGGCGTTCAGCATGCGCTCCACACGCTGGGCGCTGCGTTGCTGGACCGGTTGCCGCCGCAGCGGGGTGGATCCGGTGCGGGCCGTCCCGTCGCCGGTCTCCCCGTCCGGTTCCGGCGGGGTCGGGCCAGGGCTCACCGTCTGGTTCTCGGACACGTCGTGCTCCTTGCTGTGCAGGTCAGCGACCTTATCGTGTCCGGATTCCGCGTCACCGACGAGTGAACGCGAGTACGGGAACCGCGAGGTTCGGGAGCGGAGATGGAACCGCGGGCCGGTGCCGGTCGGGGGGAGGGGGAGTGCAACGGCACCGGCCCGCGGAGTCGGGGCCCACCAGGGGCGGGGTGCGCGGGCGGCCACAGGCGTCACCGGGCGAGGATCACCCGGTGGGTGGCCCGGCCACCCGTGCGCGGTGTGTAGTTGTGTCGGTGTGGCGGTGGTTCCGTCGTGTGAACGATCTCGGAATCGACCGCTGCCCGCTCAACCTAACCGGCCGGTAGGGCTGGTGCCAGTGGGTCCGCGGGATTTTTGCGATTAATCGCGAAAGGTTTCGCGAGGGAGCCGGCGGCCGGACTCGTCACGCTCGGGGGTACGCACGAGCCGGCCGCCGACGATCGGGGGCCGTCCGGCGGGAGAACACCGTCGGACGGGCGTGCCGGATGCGCCGACCGGATCACCGGGTCCGTCGATCTGGTCATCGGCGCCGCCCTCCGGCCAGGGCGTGTCGGGGTTCGTTCCGGGGTGTGGACGACAGCAGGGCGTGCCTGCCCGTCGGCTGCTCCGGAGGGGACGGGGGGACCGGGGAAGCGGGAGCAGCCGACGGAAGCGGGGTGCCGGGGGACGGGGTGGGGTGCCGGGACGGGGCCAGCCCGCCCGCCACGAGGTGGTCGTGGGCGACCTGCCAGACGGAGCAGGGCGCCTTGCACCGGTGCCACCTGGTCGAGCAGGTGGGGCAGTCGCCGCGCTCGTCGGGTTCGTGGGCCCGCAGCATCGCGCGCCACCCCTCGGTCAGCCGGGGCAGCTCCGAGCGCGCCACCGACACCAGCGACGGTGCGTCGGCGCGGTCGGCGAGGTCGGCGAGCATGTCGAGGCGTTCCCACACCGCGTCGCGGAGCACCTGTCCGAGTATCTGGTCCACCGGAACTCACCCTCACCTTTCCGCCAGGTCGGCGGCTTCGTCGAGCGCGGCCCGGAGTCGGCCGAGCTGGCTGTGCGTCAGACGTGCCGTCTCGCCGGGAGGGCCCACGAGGACGACTTCACCCGCGTCGACGAACACCGTGACGCACCGGTGCCTGCTGATCAGGTCACCGCACCGCACGCGCCACACCGGTCTGTCGCTCGCGTCGGGGTGTGCCTCGTCGGCGGACGGGTCCCCGGCACCGGGCGGGTCGACGCGGGACGCGCCGGCCGCGGCACGGTCGGCTGTGATCGAGTGCACGTCCCTCACGTCCTCTCGGTTCCGTCTCGGTCGTCCCCCGGATCGCCGGGGGCGGGGTGTGGTTGCGTACGGTGTCCGTCCGGCCACGCACCCTGCGCTTACCCAACATTGCGGCGAATCGAACGCCGAGAGAACCCCGAGTGCATCCCGTAGCGCTGACCGGCAAGCCGGGCACGCCGAGCGGTCGCCGGAGGTTCGGTCCGGCCGATCAGACTCCCCGAACGTGCTTTCGCGCGGTTGAATGGACGTTGCTTACGCTGCACACCGACGCCCGAGGCCGACTGTGGAGGGGCGGAATGGACACCGGCACCGACAGGGACGACACGCACGGTCGCATCGATCCCGAGGTCTGGGAAGGCCGCGAGATGCGGGACGCGCTCGCCGCTCGCGACATCAGCGAGGTCTACCGGCAGTTGCGCAGACACGGCATCTCGCAGCGGCAGATCGCCGCGATGACCGGCCAGTCCCAGTCCGAGGTGTCGGAGATCCTCAAGGGTCGGCAGGTCATGGCCTACGACGTGCTCTCGCGCATCTGCCATGGCCTGGGGATCCGGCCGGGGTACATGGGCCTCGCCTACGACGAGGCCACGCGGAACGAGGTCGTCGGGACCACCGGCGAGCAGCAAGCTGAGGAGGACGAGTCCGTGAAGCGACGGAAGTTCCTCGCGCACGCAGCCCAGGTCACCATGGGGGCCGCGGTCTTCGGGCCCACCTCGTCCGCCTGGGCGACGAACCCCGCGAGGACACCCGCGCCGGGGCGGATCGGCGTCACCGACGTCCGGCAGGTCGAGGCGGCCACCAGGGCACTGCGGGCGCTCGACTACCAGTACGGCGGTGGGTTCTGCCGGGACGCGGTGGTGGCCCAGTTGTCCTGGGGCCAGCAGATGCTCCAGGCCGGCGGCACCGAGCAGGTGAAGTCCCGGCTGTTCGTCGCGCTGGCCGACCTGCACAGCCTCGCCGGATGGACGTCGTTCGACATCGACCTCGTCGACTCGGCGCGCAATCATTTCGCGCAGGCGCTGGACCTGGCCAAACACGGCGAGAACAACCCGCTGGTCGCGAACATCCTCTACCGGATGGGACGGGTCTACCTGCACCAGGAGGCACCCGACGACGCGCTGAAGCTGTTCCAGCTCGGCCAGCTCGCCGCCCAGGACTCCGGGTCGGAGCTGGCGGTGGCCGTGCTCTGCGCCAACGAGGCGTGGGCCTACGCCATGATGGGCAACGAGGAGCAGGCGGTGAAACTGCTGGGCAGGACGCGGGACGAGTTCGCCCGTGCCGATCTCGCCAACGCGGAGTCGTGGGTGCGCTTCTTCGACGAGACCGACGTGCACGCCATGGTCGGGACGGTGCACACGGCCCTGGCCCAGCACGTCGACCCGAACCACTCCCGCTACGCCATCCCGGCGCTGCGCAAGGCCACCGACTCCTACGGCGAGGACATGGCCCGCAGCAAGACGTTCAGTCTCAGCATGCTGGCGACCAACCACCTGCTGGAGGGCGATATCGATTACGGCGCCAAGGTGGGCGGAAAGGCGCTGGACTGTGCCGAGGGGCTCAAGTCCGCGCGGGTGGAGAAGCGCATGGAACCGCTCAAGCACGAGGCCCAGCGGCGCAGCAACAACAGCGACGCGCGCGACCTGGCCGAGCGGATGAATCAGTTCTTCGCGTAGAAGGCGGGGCCGGTACGGGCGAGGGCGCGCGGGTGGACGGCCGGTTCACCCGGGAGCAGCTGGACGACGTCCTGGACACCGCGTGTGCCCGGCTCGACCTCGACCCCCGGGGCGCGTCGCTGCTGCGGTTCACCAACAACGCGGTGTACTCGCTCGCCGCCGACCCCGTCGTGGTGCGCATCGTGGGCTCCCGGGCGCTGCGCCACCGGGCGTACAAGGTGGTCGCGGTGGCCGAGCACTTCGCCCGGCACGGCGTCCCGGCCGTCCGCCTGCTCGACGGGGTGCGCCAGCCCCTCGTGGTGGGCGAGCACGTGCTGACCGTGTGGCACCGGGTGCCCGGGACCGGCCGCAGGGCGACCTCCGGTGAGCTGGCGGGGTTGCTGCGCCGGGTGCACGCGCTGCCCGCACCGGAGGAGGTGGGCCCGTGGGCCCCGTTGAACGACGTCCGCGCGCGGATCGCCGACGCCGAGGAGCTGGCCGCGGGTGACCGGCGTTTCCTGCTGCGGCGGTGCGACGAGGTGGAACAGCAGCTGGCGACGCTGCGGTTCCCGTTGCCCGCCGGGCTCATCCACGGGGACGCGCACCCCGGCAACGTCATCGTGGGCGAGGACGGTCCGGTGCTGTGCGACTTCGACTCCTGCAGCCACGGCCCCCCGGAGTGGGACCTCACCCCGCTCGCGGTGGGACGGCAGCGGTTCGGGGACCCGTCCTCCTGGTACCGGGAGCTGGCGGCCGGCTACGGCTTCGACGTCACGGGCTGGGACGGGTTCGCCACACTGCGGGCGGCCAGGGAGCTGAAGCTCACCACGAGCGTGCTCCCGATCCTGCGCAGTCATCCCTCGGTCCGGCACGAGTTGTACCGCCGTCTGGATGATCTGCGGGAGGGGCGGACCGACACGCGGTGGGTCCGGTACCGCTGAACGGGGCACCCTGACACATTCGGCGACGGTTTCCGGCCGCTCGTCGCTTCGGTGCCGGCGGCCCCGGACGACACCACGCGGCACCCGACCGGTGGACTTCGGTCGCGCCGAACTCCACCGGTCGGGGTCGGACACGGGTGGCCGGTGTCAGTCCTCGTGCGAACGGCCCATCCGCAACGCGACGCCGAGCCCGAGCACCAGCAGCGCTGCCGCACCGATCACCCAGACCCACACGGGCACGCCCGCGGGGTCGTCGTCGGTGGTGCCGTCGTCGGTGCCCGCGGCCGGGTCCTCCGGCACGACGCTGTCCGGCACCTGCCGGACGGAGGGCGGCGGACCGTCCTCCGCCGTGCCGTCGGCGCCGGGCCCGCCGGTGTCCCCGGCGGCCGGTCCGGGTTCGGTGAGGGTGAACCGGATCTCGTCGGTGACCGAGTGGCCGTCGGCCGAGAGCACCCGGAACCCGATGACGTACTCGCCCGCGGGGCCCAGCGGGCGCAGGGGCGCGGTGGCCTCGGCACCGTCGATCGTGACGGTGCCCTCGGCCCACGCCGCACCGTCGGGGCCGGTGACGGCCACCTCGTTCGTGCCCGCGTCCTGGATCGGCTGGTCGAAGGTGAGGGTCACCTCCCCGGGTGCGGTGTCCAGTCGGTCGCCGTCGGCGGGGTCCGACGAGATGAGCACGTTGTGCGCGGCCGCGGGCGGGGCGCCGACGAGCACCGTCAGTGTCGCCAGGGCTCCCATCAGGGCGACGGCGAGCACGGCCGGGACACCGGTCCGGTGGCGCGGCGGCGCGGCCCGCCCTGTCGGGAATCGCCGTGTCGGGAATCGCCGTGTCGGGAATCGCCGTGTCGGGAATCGTTGTGTCGACATGTGCTGTGTCGCTCCTGAACCGTCGGGATAGGGAATCGGATTCGTCGTCGGTCAGGAGGTCGCGGGCGGCCCCCGGAGGGGGTGGGCGCGCTGCAGTAGCACCGCGAGGGCCCGGCAGCCCGTGTCCGGGCCGGTCGGCACGCCGGTCGGCCCGCCCGAAACCGGGCAGGGCGGGCGGGGATCCGACCGCGCGGAGGCCCGCAGCAGCGCCTGCACGGTGCCGAGCACCCGGACGGCCACCGCCAGCACCGTCTCGGCGCGGGTGAGCAGGGACGCGGTGCCCAGGGTGGCGGCCCCGTGCAGGGCGGTCATGGCCGGCCCCCCGGTCGCGTGCCCGGAGAACTGGCTGAGCACCACGTGGGTGACCATCTGCGCACCGCCGAGGACGGAGACCGTGCCCGCGGTCCCGTGCACCCGGTCGGCCATGGCCGTGGAGACCCACCCGACCAGCAGGACGAGGACGGCGGTGGTCGGCAGGTCCGGCAGGTGTCCGCCCGCGGTCGTGTGCGCGGTGACGCTCAGCGTGGCGGCGCAGCCCGCGAGCGAGGCCCGCGCGCGCCCCGGACGGCGCTGCGGTCGGACGGTTCACCCACGGTGCCCAGCGTAGGAGCCGTTCCCGGGCGGCGGGCCCACGCCCCGGGGCGGAGGTGCGGTCAGCGCCCGGCCACGCCCAGCCGGTCCAGGAGTTCGGTCTCGAGCGCGTCGAGTTCGGCGGCGACGGCGCGGTGGGCGGCCCTGCGCCGGGGCGCGGGCATGTGCTCCGCCGCGCGCACCGAGGCGGTGAGCTGATCCAGGGTGGCGCGGGACCGGCGGACGAACGCCGGGTCGTCCTCCGACCGGGCGGAGGACGCGGTGTCGTCCCCGGTCCGGGCGGGCAATGCGGCGAGCGCGGAGAGGCCGTCGGCCGCCCCTGCGATCCGGGCGAGCAGCGCGCCGCCCCGGCCGGTGAACTCGGGCAGGTCCGTGACCTCGACGCCGAGTTGACGGGCCCGGTACCGGTCGTACGCCTCCCGCACCGCCCCCGCGGCCCGCACCGCCAGCGGAGCCAGCGTGGCCCCGGCCGCGGGGAGGACCACCTTCGCCACCTTCACCGCGTTCTTCGCGCGCTTCGGCGTGAACGAGGGCTCGGCCCCGCCGTCGGTCCCGCCGTGCGTGCTGTCCGCCCTGCGGCCCATGGCACCGTTTCCTTCCCTGATCGCCTGTCGCCGTCAACCTACTGGCCGTCGTCCGGCCGGGCACGTCGGTCCCGGGTTCCCGGGCACCGGACGAGGCACCGGGCGTCCGTGTCGGGGGACTGCCATACAGTTGTCGTCGTGGAGGACGTTGTCGCGGAGCGCGCGGTGCTGCTGGACGCGGGTGTGGTCACCCGCTGCCGCCGCCGCGTCCACCTCGATCACGATCCCACCATGCGTGACGCACCGGTCGCGCCGCCGGACCCGGCCGCCGAGCAGCGCAGGGCGGACGCGGCCGAGCACCGGGCGCGGGTGGC
>NZ_KI912247.1:143552-143680 GCF_000231035.2 Saccharomonospora iraqiensis subsp. paurometabolica YIM 90007
AGCGGGTGGCGTACGTGTGGGGTGCGCTGCTGCCCGCCGACGGCGGGCGCCGGGGTGGGCCCGAGCTGCTGGTGCGGACGGCGGCGGGGTACGTCCCGGTCCTCGTCGTGCGGCACCGGGTCACCGAT
>NZ_KI912247.1:143780-154474 GCF_000231035.2 Saccharomonospora iraqiensis subsp. paurometabolica YIM 90007
CGCGCACACCACGGAGCTCCCGGAGCTCGACCCGGACCGCGCCGGGGCGGACGAGGGCCGCAAGGTCCGTTCCCATCCGCGCGACCAGCTCCGGCTCGCCCATCTGCACCGGCTGGCGGAGGCCGCCGGCGTCGTCGAGCCGGGGCGTGCGCTGGGCGGGGTCATCGGCCTGGACGCCGACGTCGTCGTGTGGCACGACCTGAACGCGCCCACATGGCCGGGCGGGCGCAGTGCGCTGGACGAGTACGACGAGCGGTTCGCCGACCGGCTGGCGGTGGCACGGGCGGCCGCGAGCCGGTCGGAGGCGCTGGCCGAACCGTCCCGGGTGCTGGAGTGCAAGGGCTGTCCGTGGTGGCCGGTGTGCGAGAGCCGGTTGACCGCCGCGCGGGACGTCAGCCTCGTCGTGCGGGGTGAGGACGCCGTGCAGCTGCGGCGGGCCGGGATCACCACGGTGGACAAGCTCGCCGCGCTGGACCCGCAGGGGGCGTCGCCGATCCAGTGGACCGCGGCCACGTTCACCGACGCCGTGGCGCTGGCCCGGGCGTGGTTGGCCGACCTTACGGTGGTCCGCAGGGTCGAGCGGGTGCACGTGCCCCGCGGGGACGTCGAGGTGGACATCGACATGGAGAGCTTCGGCGACTCCGGCGCGTACCTGTGGGGCGCACTGCTGACCACCGCGCCGGGGGTGGACCTCGGCATCGAACCCGGATACCACGCCTTCGCCACCTGGGAGCCACTGCCGACCCCGGACGAGGGGAACTCGTTCGCGCGGTTCTGGACCTGGCTGTCCCACGTGCGCGCCGCCGCGGCGGCGGCCGGGCTCGGCTTCCGGGCCTACTGTTACAACGCCATGGCGGAGAACCGCTGGCTGTACTCCTCGGCGGAGCGCTTCGCCGGGACCGGGGGCGTGCCCTCCCGGGAGGAGGTGCGCGCGTTCGTCGAGTCGGACGAGTGGGTCGACCTTTTCCGCGGTGTCTCCGAACAGTTCCTGTGTGCCCGGGGCAAGGGGCTCAAGGTCGTGGCGCCGGTGGCCGGGTTCGCCTGGCGCGACCCGGAGGCGGGGGGCGAGGCGTCGATGCGCTGGTACCGGGAGGCCGTCGGGATGGACGGTGGGACGCCCGACGCCGGGCAGCGGGAGCGCCTGTTGCGCTACAACGAGGACGACGTACGGGCCACGCACGCCCTCCGGGAGTGGATGAGCGGCCCGGCCGCGACGGTCCCGTACGTCGGCGATCTCTGACATCGCCGGGCCTGTGCACCCGGTCCCCACCGCGCCCCGGTCGCGTGGCGTCGTGCGTCGGCGCTGTCGGCTGTCGGTGGGTGCGGCTATCGTGGCGGGCATGAGTGCACCACACGCCGAGGAACCGTCTCCGCGTCGGCATCGGCTGGCTCCGGGCGCGTCGCCTGCGGCGATTCGGGCAGCGCTGCTGCCCGAGGACCGCGGCGCGTTCGACGCGGCCTACACCGCGGCGCTGGACGAGGCCCGCGCCAGCCTGGAGTTGACCGCACTGCTGGACCTGGTGGAGTCCTGGCGTAGGTTCGCCGCACTTCAGGCCGATCGGGAGAACTTCGCGCGCGTTGCGCGCCGGGCCGCTGAGCTGCGCACCGGCGATCCGGTGCCCGCCGACGAGCCGTTGTCGGTCACCCGCACGAAGGCGGGACTGTAGGTCCTGGTCTTCGAGGTGCAGTGGTTCGGCTGACGCCGTTCGACGGTGGTCAGGTCCGGTCGGAATGCGCAACCCGGCGCTCCGGGGCGTAGCCGTAGCGGCCCCGGTTTGCGGGAACCCACCGCCCGCCCCGGCATTCGCTCCTCCTTACGGAGAGATTGGTCGGAAGTTAGTTGAGCGAACGAACTTGTCACCCGTATGGTCGACATCGTGTTCACCTCCCGACCGGAACTCGCCGGAACCCACGGCATGGTCGCCTCGACCCACTGGCTCGCCTCCAGCACCGGGATGGCCGTGCTGGAGGACGGCGGCAACGCCTTCGACGCCGCCGTGGCCGCGGGGTTCGTCCTCCAGGTGGCGGAGCCGCATCTGAACGGGCCCGCGGGCCAGGTGCCCGCGCTGTTCTCCGTGGCGGGGGAGGCGACGCCCCGGGTGCTGTGCGGGCAGGGCGTGGCCCCGGCGGCGGCGACGCCGGAACACTTCGCCGGGCTCGGGCTCGATCTGATCCCCGGCAGCGGGCTGCTCGCCGCGACCGTGCCGGGTGCGTGGGACGCCTGGCTGTTGCTGCTGCGCGACCACGGCACCAGGGACCTGCGGGAGGTGCTGAAGTACGCGATCTCCTACGCGTGGCAGGGCGTTCCGGTCGTCTCCCGGATCACCGACACGATCGACGCGGTGGCGGGGTTGTTCACCCACCACTGGCCCGGGTCCGCGGAACTGTGGCTGCCCGGCGGTGAGGCGCCCACCCCCGGGTCGCTGCACCGCAACCGCGCGCTCGCCCGCACCTGGCAGCGGCTGCTCGCCGAGGCCGAGACCCGTCGGGGGCGGGAGGAACAGATCGACGCCGCCCGCCGGGCCTGGTCGCACGGCTTCGTCGCCGAGGCGATCGACACCTTCGCCCGCCGGGCGTTCCGC
This sequence comes from Saccharomonospora iraqiensis subsp. paurometabolica YIM 90007, assembly GCF_000231035.2. Taxonomy (GTDB): domain Bacteria; phylum Actinomycetota; class Actinomycetes; order Mycobacteriales; family Pseudonocardiaceae; genus Saccharomonospora; species Saccharomonospora paurometabolica. The sequence goes on from NZ_KI912247.1 coordinate 146,363, forward strand.
GACGACTCCGGCGCCGACCACGCCGGCCTGCTCACCGCCGACGACCTCGCAGGCTGGGAGGCCACCTACGAGGACGCGGTGATCAGTGACTTCGGGGAGTGGAGCCTGGTCAAGTGCGGGGCGTGGACGCAGGGCCCGGTGTTGGCCCAGCAGCTCCGGCTGCTCGAAGGGTTCCGCGACGAACTGACCTTCCGCGACGGTGTCCCGGACGCGACCACGGTCCACCTGGCGACCGAGTGCGCGAAACTCGCCTTCGCCGACCGGGAGGCGTACTACGGCGACACCGGGCTCGACCTGGCCGGGCTGTTGTCCCCCGAGTACGCCGCGCGGCGCCGTGCGCTGGTCGGCCAGGAGGCCGACGACCGGCTGCGACCGGGTGGTCCGGACCCGCGGCTGCCGGAGGTGCTGTCCCGCACCCGGGGACAGGACGCCGGTGGCGGGGCGGTCGGCGAGCCCACCGTGGACCCGGCCGGGGGGACCCGGGGCGACACGGTGCATCTCGACATCGTGGACGCCGCGGGCAACATGATCTCCGCGACCCCGTCCGGCGGCTGGTTGCAGTCCTCGCCCACCATCCCGGAGCTCGGGTTCTGCCTCGACTCGCGGGCGCAGATGTTCTGGCTGGAGCAGGGGCTGCCGAACTCGCTGGCCCCGCGCAAGCGTCCCCGCATCACCCTGTCACCGTCGATGGCCCTGCATCACGGCCGACCGGCGCTCGCGTTCGGCACCCCCGGCGGTGACCAGCAGGACCAGTGGCAACTGTGCTTCTGGCTCGCCCACGTGGTCGGCGGGTACAACCTGCAGGAGTCGATCGACGCGCCCGCCTGGCACACCACGGCGTTCCCCAGTTCCTTCCATCCGCGGGCGTGGCACCCCCGGGAACTGGTCGTGGAGTCCCGGCTGGGCGCGGAGACGCTCGCCGAGCTGGCCGAACGCGGGCACGAGGTCGTCGACGCCGGGCCGTGGTCGCTCGGCCGGCTCTCGGCGGTCTCCCGGGACCGCGCCACCGGCCTGCTGCGCGCGGCGGCGAATCCGCGCGGGATGCAGGGCTACGCGGTCGGCCGCTGACGCCCGCCCGCCGCATTCCGCGGCCGGGCCCGGCGGGCGTCCGCCCTCAGAAGTCGGTCGTCGAGGGCGGGGCGTGGGCGATCTGCTCGTCGCGGATCTCCACGAACATGTCCCGTACCCGGTCCGGGTCGTCCCCGAACACGTCGAGCACGATCACGCGGTCGTAGAGCGCGTAGGCGGTGCGGTAGAAACTGTTGCCGTCGTCGGGGGAGGCGTAGGCCGGCACGCCCTGCAGGGACAACTCCCGGGAGTGCGGGATACTGCCGTTGACCTGGGTCTTCCCGTATTCCTCGACCATGGACACCGCTTCGGCCTGGTCGCCCACCTCGATGGCGTACAGGCCGATCGTGACCTCCTCGTCCACGATCGTGGTCCGGAGCAGGCCCTTGCCCAAATCGGTCTCCAGCAGTGCCTCGGCGAACGACCTCGGGAGGACCTCGCGGTCCAGCATCGTCTCCCGGTCGAACTCGCCACCGCCGTCGCGGGTCTCCCCGGGCAGGTCGATGAGGGCCGAGGGGTTGTCGGTCGGCGTCTGCTTCGCGGGCGGTGGGCTCGGCAGCGGCGAGCTCGTCGGCGAGGGCGGCGGGGCGCTGGAGATCCGGCTCATCCGTCCGGGCTCCCCGGCCAGGCCGCCTTCCTCGTCCGGGTCGTCCCCGGAGCCGCTCAGCAGCCACACCACGAGGCCGCCCCCGGCCAGCAGCACCACCGCGAGCACGGCCAACGCGATCCGCCTGCCCGCCCCCGGCGAGGCGGGCTCGTCGAACGCCCCCGGGACCCTGGCTGGGGTGTCCGTGGCGTCAGCGGCGGGAAGGACTCACCGCCCCACGGCGGGGCCGGATCCTCCGGGGCGGCGTTCCACGGTCGCTGCTGCGGGCCGGCGAACCCGGCGGGTGGGGAGGCGGGGTGCTGCGCGGGCTGCCCCGGGGGAACCGGCTGTCCCGGCTGGGCCGGTTGTCCCGCCGGTGGCTGAGGTGCGGACTGCTGCGGAAATCCGCCCGCGGGGGAGCCGGGCTGTCCCGGCGCTGCCGCCGGGTGCGGGTGGGCCGTGGGGTCGGCGGGCGAGACGACCTGGGTCGCCTCCGGGCGGCCCGGCTGTGCCTGCTCCTCCCGGGGTCCGTGCTGCGCACCCGGTTGTTGTGCCGGCTGTGCCGGTTGGTGTTGCGCCGGTTGGTGCTGTGCGGGCGGATTCTGCTGCGGTTGGCTCGACGGGGACTGACCGGCCTGCGGTTGGCCGGACTCCGGGGGTTGGCCGGGCTGCGGTTGGCCGGGCTGGGGCTGGCTCGGTTGTCCGCCCGCGACCGGTGCGACCACCTGGGTCGAGTCCGCCTCGCCCGGTGCTTGTTGGGGGTCCTGGGGTGAGCTGACCGCCGAGGACAGGATCTGGTCGCGGCGGGCGCGGTACTCGTCCGCGGAAAGGTTGCCGGACGCCAGATTCTCGTCCAGCTTGCGTAGGTCCTCCTGCCAGGTCACCCCCGGCCCCCCTTCGGGCAGTCTCGTGTCACCGACGTCGGTGGACGTCCTCGCCTGGTCGCGGCCCGCCACCGCATCCGGCAGGGACCACGCCCAGGTAACTTACTGCGTGGTCGCGGGCCCGCTGTAGTCAGATCGGATGTCACCCGAGGTCGACATCGGGTCGTTATCTCGGGTGACGTGCCAGCGTGGCGGCGAGGGTGTCCAGGGCGGAGTCCCGGAGCAGCGCACTTCCGCCGCCCGCGATGATGCGTTCGACGAACTGCACGACGACGACGTCACGATCGGCCAACAGTTCCGCGATCTCCCGTCCGGAGGACAGGGCGAGCGTGTTGTGGTGCACCACCCGCAGGTCGCCCACGGTCGCGGCCAGATACGGCGTGGCGAACTGCGTGAACGAGTCGGCGAGGACCCCGACGGGGCGTCGCACGGTCCCCTCGGCCGCCGGTCCGGTCTGTTCCAGGTGCAGGGGCTTGCGGAAGTTGCTGCCGACGTAGTCGGTGCGGTCCCCGTTGCCGTCGGGCGCGAGGGAGAACGCGTCCAGCCCGCGGTCCAGATGTTTCCCGTGCAACCGGGGCACATCGGCCACCCACGGCCTGCGTCCGTTCCGCTCGACCTCCCACGACTCCGTGCTGCCCGGCGCGAGGCGCTCGGCGAGTGCGTAGGTCATGGTGAGCCCGCCCGCGAACGTCCAGTGGCTGTCCAGCGGCCCGTACACCGGCGCCCCGAGGCGTTCGTCCGCGTGGTGCAGTGCGGGCCGGAGATCGATCGCCCCGGTCGCCGCGGGCACCCGCTCCCAGAACTCCCGCGTGCGGGCCTCGGTGCACTCCTTGCCGAGGTAGTCGTCCGGCAGGTGCTCCGGGGCCATGGTGGTCTTGTCCGGCGCGAAGACCAGTTCGAACTGTCTGCCCGAGGACTCGACGGCCCGGCGCAGCCGGTCCAGCCGCCGGATGACCTCGTCGACATCATGCACCGGGAAGCACTTGTGTGTCATGTCGTCGCCGAGGTAGTACCAGCCGTCCGTGCCGAGGACCGCGCGCGGGAAGTGCTCCTTCGGCACCTCGGGGGTCCGATCGGACTTGTGGTCCGGTGGGCCGGTCGGAGGTTCCACCCCCACGGGCCCCTCCCGGCCGCCCGTGTCCGCCCCCGCACCGGGCGGATCCCCGAAGACCCCGGTGCTCACGGCCTCCGCGGCGCGCACCCCGGCCTCGCGCAGCGGCAGGTGATCGGTCGCCCAGGCCGGCAACCCGGTGAAGAACCCCCACCCGTCGCCCGGGCCGGGGAACTCGGCGAGCTGCCGGTTCTCGAACTCCGCGGGACGCACCCCGAGCACGAACGCCAGTGCCGGGGCGAGGAAGAAGACGACGGCACACACGAGCGCCCCGCGTTGGCCGCGGCTGTGCCGGGGGCGGTAGAGGCTGTGTTCCCGCGGCAGCCACGACTCGGGGGTCGGTGGCAACCGCGGCCGCGCGGGCGGGGGCGCATGCCGCTCCGGTGGCGGGGAGGCCGGGTTCGCCGGGGTACCGGGGAGCACGGCCAGTATGGTAGCGCCGGAACCCGGGGGGAGAGGCCGGATCGCCGGAGTCGGCGGTGTCCGCGTCGACCGGACCCGGGGGACCGGGGGACCGGCGACGGGCGGCCGGGAGAAGCGGCGAAGGGACAGCGTGCGGGCACACGGGTCGGACTACGAACGGCGGCTGGCCGTCGAGCGGGACACCTTCGCCGGGCAGGTCGACGTGCACGGCGGACTGCCGGACTCGGCGCACCACTGGTCGCGGCGCCATCTGCTGCCGAAACTGCGCGAGCTGGGCGTGGCCGACCTCGACTCCCTGGTGACCGACACCCTCCGCGCCCGCGCCGCCGAGGCCCGCGCCGCGGGCCGGGACGCCGTGGTGCTCTCGCTCGGCAGCGGCAACGGGGATCAGGAGCTGCGGTGGCTCGGGGAGCTGGTGGCCTCCGGGGTCGACAACGTGCGCCTGCGGCTGCTGGAGGTCAACCCGGAGATGCGGCAGCGTGCCGCCGAGGCCGCGCACGAGCGCGGTCTGGACGCGCGGGTGGAACACCTCGACGCCGACCTGAACACCTGGGAGGCGGAGACCGACCACGACGTGATCGTGGCCTATCAGGTGCTGCACCACGTGCTCGATCTCGAACACCTCGGCGCGCAGCTGCGGAACGGCCTGCGCGCCGACGGGGTCCTGGTGGTCCACGACATGATCGGTCGCAACGGGCACCGCCGGTGGCCGGAGGCGCTGGAGGTGATCGAGCGGGTGTGGGCGACCCTGCCGCCGGAGCTGCGGCGCAACGCCGTCACCGGCGCGGTGGACGAGCACTTCGTCGACCTCGACTGCGCCGCCGACGGCTTCGAGGGCATCCGCGCCCAGGACGTGCTGCCCGTGCTGCGGGAGTTTCTGCACCCCGGTCTGTTCCTGACGCTCGGCAACGTGATCGACCCGTTCATCGACCGGGTGTATGGGCACAACTTCGACCCGGCCGAGGCCGCGCACCGGGCGTTGCTCGACGACCTCGGCACCCTCGACGACACCCTGATCGATCTCGGCGTCGTCACCCCGACCCGGATGACCGCGCTGTTCCACCCCCGGCCGCACGAGCTCCGCGCCTACCGCGGCCGGACGCCGGAGCGGTCGGTGCGCCGCACCGGGGTCGTGGACACCGGGGGGCGGGTGTCCTTCCACCCCGACGCGGCGGACCCGCAGCGGCTCGTCGGCGGGGCCGGTCTCGCCGTCGGGCGGCTGCACGGCGTGGAGCACGACCGCTGGGTCGGCCGGGCGGCCACCCTCCCGGTCCGGACCACCGCGGCCGTGGAAGGCGTCGACGTCGAGGTTTACGTGCCCGAGTGGATGCCGGGGCCGGGCACGCTGACGCTGACGGTGGACGGGGACCCGGCGGGCACGATCGCCGTCGGGCACGGGAGGACCGGGGCCCGGACGGCCGTGACCCTGCCCGCGCACCGGTCGGTCGAGCTGACCCTCTCCGCCGACTGGTGGGCCGTTCCCGCGGAAATCGGGGCCGGTGACGACCGTCGGAGCCTGTCGTACGTGTTGACCGGACTCGCCCTGCGCGAAGCGGGAACCTGACACCGCGCCCCCGACGGTGGGCGCTACTGTGCCCGCATGACTACGGGGGCTTCCGGGACGGGCGAACGGTCGGTTGAATCGGCGGAGGGCACCGAATCGGCGGAGGGCACCGGGTCGGCGGAGGGCACCGGGTCCACCGGGGAGCGGACGGACGCCACGGGTGCCGCACCCTTCCGCGACCCGGTGCCCGTGAACGACCCGGTGTCCACGGACGGGGACGCGCTGCGGCTGCGCCTCGAGCGTTACGCCACGGAGCGGGACTGGCTCCGGGAGAACAACGGGACGCTGCGCTCCCGGGTCGACGCCCTGGAGGAGGAGAACGCCACGCTGCGGGCCCACCAGTCCGCCCTCGCGCAGAAGCTGATCGGCCGGTACCGCGGGATGATCGAGCGGGCGGCCCCCCGGGGCACCATCCGCCGGGACCTCTACGAGAGCGCGTTGGGCAGGCCGAAGGGTGTCGCGCCCGCCCCACGGCTGGAGACCGGTCCGGTGACGGTGTCCACCAGCGCCGAACCGGTGGTCAGCGTGATCATCCCGGTGTACGGGAAATGGCCCTGGACCCGGCGCTGCCTCGCCTCGATCGCGCGGCGTCTCCCGGTCACGCCGTTCGAGGTGATCGTGGTGGACGACGCCTCCCCGGACGACACACCGGAACGGATCGCCTCCTGCGAGGGCGTGCGGTTGGTGCGCACCGGGCGCAACAGCGGGTTCATCGGTGCGTGCAACCTCGGCGCCGGGCACGCACGCGGCGAGCTGCTGATGTTCCTGAACAACGACACCGAGGTCCACGACGGGTGGCTCGACGAGTCGGCCGCGGTGCTGCGGGACAACCCCGGCATCGGCCTCGTCGGGTCCAAGCTCGTCTATCCGAACGGGACACTTCAGGAATGCGGGGGCATCGTCTGGGCGGACGGGTCCGGGTCGAACTACGGCCGGGGCAGCCCCGCGGACGAACCGCGCTTCGCGACGCTGCGGGACGTCGACTACTGCTCCGGCGCGGCCCTGCTGGTGCGCGGGGACGTGTTCCGGGCGGTCGGTGGCTTCGACCCGCGCTACGCGCCCGCCTACTACGAGGACACCGACCTGGCCTTCGCGGTGCGCGCGGCCGGGTACCGCACCGTGGTGCAACCGGCGTCGGTGGTCACCCACGACGAGGGTGTGTCGAACGGGACCGACACCGCGCGCGGGGTGAAGCGCTACCAGCGACTCAACCGCACCGTCTTCGCGGAGAAGTGGGCGCACGCCCTGGTGACCCACCGCGCCAGGGCGAGCAGACGCAACCTCTGGGCCGCGCGCAGCCGGACCGCGCAGGGGCACGACGGGGGATTCGTCGTCGTGGCCGACCACCGGTTGCCGCGCACCGACGAGGACTCCGGCTCGGTCCGGATGATGCGGATACTCGAACTGCTCGTCGGTCTCGACCAGCGGGTGGTGTTCTTCCCCGGCGACGACGACCTCGCCGACCTGCGCTACGCCGGGCCGCTGTACCGGGCGGGGGTGACCATCGTCGGTGACCGGCGGCAGCAGGAGGAATTCGTGCGCGACGTCGGTCCGGAGATCCGGCTCGCGGTGCTGTCCCGGCCACAGGTCGCGTGGCAGTGGCTGGAGCCGCTGCGCGAGCACGCCCCCGACTGCACGATCGCCTACGACACGGTCGACCTGCACCATGTACGCCTGGGGCGGCACGCGGAGCTGGCGCGCTCGCTCGGCGACACCGTGGAGGCCGGGTCGCTGCGACGGCGCGCGGAGGCGCTGCGGCAGCTCGAACTCGGGTTGGCGCGGGCCTGTGACGTCACGTTCACCGTGTCAGACACCGAACGCGACCTGCTCGCCGTGGAGACACCGGAGGCCCGGGTCGAGGTACTGTCCAATGTGCACGACGTCGACCCGGCGCCGGCGTCGCCGCGGGGACGGTCCGGGGTGCTGTTCGTCGGCGGGTTCGACCACCGGCCCAACCGGGACGCCGCGCGCTGGCTCGTCGAGGAGGTCCTGCCCGAGGTGCGTGAGCGGCACCCGGACGCCGTCGTGCACATCGTCGGCAGCAACCCGCCCCGCGAGGTGCTCGACCTGGAGAGCACGGACGCCGACGACGGGTCCGTGGTGGTGCACGGGTGGGTGGACGACCTCGCCACGATGTACGACGGGGCGCGGGTGGTGGTCGCCCCGCTGCGATTCGGTGCCGGCGTCAAGGGCAAGGTCGGTGAGGCGATGGCGCACGGCGTCCCCGTGGCGGCCACGACGGTCGCGGTGGAGGGGATGGGTCTCGTCGACGGCGCGGACGTGCTGGTCGGGGACACGGCCGGGCTCCTCGCCGACCGCATCGCCACCCTGCTCGACGACGACGGGGTGTGGCGGCGGCTGTCGGAGGCGGGCAAGCGGGCCGTCGACGCCCGGTTCGGCCCGGAGGTGGCCGGGAAGACGCTGGCGGCGTTACTGCCCGGGGCCGGGCAACAGCGGCGGCTGCCGGGGACCCACG
>NZ_KI912247.1:154574-157770 GCF_000231035.2 Saccharomonospora iraqiensis subsp. paurometabolica YIM 90007
CACCGCCTGCAGCGCCGCCAGGGTGTCGCGGGTGCGCCGGCCGAGTTCGGCGCGGTCGGCGGGATCGGGCGCCGAGACCCACAGGTTCACCGCGACCTCGCCGGAGGCGTACCAGGTGCCCCGGACACGGCGACCGTCGAGTGGTCCGGTCAGCGTGCCGGGCGTGCCGGACGCGGGCGCGAAACCCGCGCCGAGGGTCAGCTCCCGCATGCGTTCGACGACGGCGGTGGCCTCGTCCCGTCCCGGTGTGGGGATCGCGAGCAGGAAGTAGCCGTGGTCCCCGTCGGTCGAGGACCGGTGGACGACCTCGCGCACCCCGTGCCCGCGCAGGATGTCCGCCGACCGCGGCGGGTAGAGGCCGAGTTCGACACCGGTGTCCACGGACAGGGTGGAGTCGTCCCGGCCCGGTTCCCCCGGGAGCAGGGGCAGCCGGTCCGCCAGTGCGGGTTCCGGGATGGTGCTCCGCCCGCCGCCGTCACCGTCGCGTTCATCGTCGCCGTCGTCCGCTTCCGTGGGGGTGGTCGGCACGCCCGCCGTCTCGCCCGCCACGATCGTCGGCGCCGTGGAGCGCTCCTGTCCGAGCCACCAGGCGCCACCGATCACCGCGCCGAGCGCGAGCAGCACCGCGAGCGAGATAACGACCCAGGTCGGCCCGCTGCGGTCGCCGGCCTCGGAGGGGAACGGTCCGGGCGGCGGGGCCGCGACGGGCGCGGACGGGAACGGGGCGGCACCGGGGTCCACGACCGGCAGCACCCGCGTCTCGGACACGTCCGCCGGACTCGGCGCCGTGGTCGGCCGACCGGTGTTCCTCAGCGCCTTCGCCCGGGACGCCGCGTCGCCTCCCGGTGTCGGCCCGGAACTCGGTGTCGGCCCGGAACTCGGCGTTGGCCCGGAACGCGGTGTCGGCCCGGAACTCGGCGTTGGCCCGGGATCCGACGTCGGCACGGGTTCGGGTGTCGGCCCGGTTCCCGGTGTCGGTTCGGGTTCGGGTTCGGGTGTCGGCCTGGAATCCGGTCTTCCCGTGGGCGCCGGTTCCGGCGCGGCCAACAGCGGTGCGCCCGACGCCTCGGCGAGGATGTCCTCGCTCCGCCGCCGGTGTTCACCGTGGCTGATCGTGCCCGCCGCGAGTTCGCGGTCGAGCTCGCGCAGCTCCTCCTGCCACGTCATCGCGCCACTCCCCGGCCCGGTGCGGCGCCACCGGCTGTCGCGCCACCCTTCCGTGGGTCATTGTGCCGGTAGACTCGACGCCATGTGGATGTTCGGACGGGACAGGACGAGGCTCGTCTCCGCCGAGGAGGCGCTGCCCGGTCGCGCGGAACCGCTCGCGACGCCGGAGACGCACGCGGTGTACCCGGACCGGCGGATCAAGCCGCCGTTCCCGGAGGGGATGCGCACGGCCGTGTTCGGGCTCGGCTGTTTCTGGGGTGCTGAGCGGGTGTTCTGGCGCACACCGGGGGTGTACTCCACCGCGGTCGGTTACGCGGGCGGGCACACCCCGAACCCGACGTACGAAGAGGTGTGCTCCGGCCTGACCGGGCACACCGAGGCCGTGCTCGTCGTGTACGACCCGGACCGGGTGTCCTACGAGGCGCTGCTCAAGGTGTTCTGGGAGAACCACGACCCGACCCAGGGCCTGCGCCAGGGCAACGACGTGGGGTCCCAGTACCGGTCGGCGGTCTACACCGCCGACGGGGAACAGGACGCCGTCGTTAGGGCGTCCCGGGAGGCGTTCCAGAAGGCGCTGCACGGCGCGGGCCACGGCGAGATCACGACCGAGATCGCGTCCGCGGGTCCGTTCTACTACGCCGAGGACTACCACCAGCAGTACCTGCACAAGGTGCCGAACGGCTACTGCGGCCTCGGTGACACGGGCGTGTCCTGCCCGGTGGGGGTCGGCGTCCCGGGGGACTGACCACCCGCCGCGCGGCGACGCCGCGACCGCACCGGCCACGGGGTGCCCCTGTGGCCGGTGCCGCGTGAGCGCGGTGCCGTGGGGATCAAAAGAGAAAGGCCCCGGATCCGGGGCCTCGAGGCTGTCCGTACCCGCCGTGCGGAGGGGTGGGACCGAGAGCGGACGACGGGATTCGAACCCGCGACCCTCACCTTGGCAAGGTGATGCGCTACCAGCTGCGCTACGTCCGCACATCCGGAACTCCGTCCGGTGTGAGTCCCAGTGTATACCCCGGTGCGTCGCCACTCGATCGGGGGCCCTTCGATTACGGACGGAACACGAGGGGTGACGACTGCGAAGTGCACTCCGTATGGTGTTCAAAGTTCAACGGAAGGCTCATCCGACGGAAGATGCTGTGCGGCCCGGGAGGGGGTGCCTGTCGTGACGGACGGGGCGACGGCCGACTCCGTGAGCGCGGGGCTGATCGACCGCCTCCGTGCCGGTGACGATACCGCCCTCGGGGAGTTGTTCGAGGCGCACGAGCCCGCGGTCCGGAGGCTCGCGCGCGGCCTGGTCACGGACCCGGCCGAGGCCGACGACATCACCGCGGAGACCTTCTTCCGGGTGTTGCAGGCGGTCCGGAGGGGGAGCGGTCCCCGGGACAACGTGCGTGCGTACCTGATGACGGTGGCGCGCCGGGTGGCCTGGGAGTGGCAGGGCTCCCGCCGGGACGTTCCGGTGACCGACGAGGAACTCAGCTCACGGGCCGGGGGCCACACCGATCCCCAGGCCGGGACGGCCGAGGCGTCGCTGATCACCAGGGCGTTCGCCACGCTCCCCGAACGGTGGCGGACCGTGCTGTGGCAGACCGAGGTCGAGGGCGCCGCGCCCGCGACGCTCGCCCGGCACTTCGGGCTCAGCGCGAACGCGACGGCCGCGCTGGCCCGGCGTGCCCGGATCGGCCTGCGGGCCGCGTATCTCCAGGCGCATCTCACCACCGACCGGGAGGCGCACGGGTGTCGCTCGGTCCGGGAGAAGCTCGGTGGCTACACCGCGGGCAGCGTCACCGGCGCGGAGTCCCGCAAGGTCGAACAGCATCTCGCCCGGTGCGCCCCCTGCCGCACGACGCATGACGAGCTGCGGCAGGTGTGCTCGGCGCTGCGCGCGCACGCGGGCGTCCTCGTGCCGCTGGTCCCGCTCTTCGCGTTCCCGGCGGGCGCCGTCCTCGGCGCCGCGGGGTCGGTCGGTACGGGTGGCGGGATGTCCGCGGCCACGTCGGTGACGTCGGCCGCGGCCGGTGGCGCG
>NZ_KI912247.1:157870-167256 GCF_000231035.2 Saccharomonospora iraqiensis subsp. paurometabolica YIM 90007
CGGCCGTGACGGTGGTCAGCGCTCCGGTGCTGGACGGCATCGCCGGCTCCGGGGGCTCCGACGACGGGGCACCCGCGCACGAGTACGCCCTGACCCGGTCGACCGAGGAGCCGGGCGGGGCCGAGGCCGACTTCGCCGGTTCCTCCTGGCCGGGAGCCGTCCTCGCGCGCTCGTCGCGCGACGGGCGCGACGGCTCCGGGACACGCGACGGGCACGACACGGCGTCGGCCGCAGGGGCCCCGTCCACCCCGGCCGTGGGAGGGGGACCGACCGACTACACCCTTCCCCCGCCGACCTCCACCGCCCCGGGGGGCGCCCCCGGACCACCCGTCGACGCGCCGGACGCGGACGCGCCCGCCGGCGACCTCCCGGGCGAGGCACCCGGCTCACCCGACGGGGACGAGGCTCCGGGACCCCCGGATGACCTCCCCACCGGGGACGCCGGTGACGGGCGGGGTGACCCTCCGGACGGGGTCGGCCCCGGCCTGGGGGACGACGGCCCCGGTCGTGGTGAGCCGGGTCGTGGTGAGCCGGGTCGTGGTGGCGAGGGCCCGCCCTCCGGTGCGGCTCCCGGCGAGCGTGGTCCGGAGCGCCCGCACGACCGCGGAGGCCGTCCCGGGCGTGGCGGGCCGTGGTCCGACGCGGGGAGCGGTCTGCGCTGATCTTCACCCGTACGGGTGGAAGATCACCGGGGAAGGCCGTGAAGTCGATCAGCGGCGGTGTGGACTTCACGGTCGGCTCACGCTCGGGGTAACGTTTCGTGCACAACCAGTGCGGAGCAGCGCAGCGGAGGATGGTGCATGAACCGGCTTGTCCGAGGGTCCGACGGCCGGGACTGGGTGATCCGGGCCCAGCTGGAATGGCGACGGCCCGCCACCGCGGAGGACTTCGAGCACGATGTGGCGGCCAACTACACCCCGGGGATCGCGATGGGCGCCGTCGCGGTGCTGCTCGGGCTCGTGCTGGTCGTGTGGATGCCCGAGGACGTCGTGGTGCCGGCCTGGGTGCCGTTGGCGCTGCTGCTGGTGGCGCTGTTCTTCCCGTTGCGGTGGACGTTGCGCAGGCCGTGGACCGTGGTCGCCGAGACGGAGGGCGACGTCACCGGCGAGCGTCCGTCCGAGCGGTGGGTCGGCACGGTCGTGGGCATACTGAAGGTGCGGGGCGAGGTGCACCGCATCGCCAAGTCGATCCAGAAGCACGATCTTCCGGACTTCGACGGACCCTTACAACCTGTCGAGTGAGCCATGCCCGAGTTGCCCGAGGTCGAAGCGCTCGCGTACCACCTGCGTACGCACGCGGTCGGCCGTGTGGTGACCCGGGTGGAGGTGGCCTCGTTGACGGTGCTCAAGACCGTCCGCCCCGGGCCCGCCGACCTGCACGGCCGGGAGGTCACCGGGGCGGCCCGGTACGGCAAGCACCTCGACGTCGTACTCGGTGACCTGCATCTGGTCGTCCATCTCGCGCGGGCGGGGTGGCTGCGCTGGTCGGATTCGCTGTCCGCGGCGCCCCCGAGGCCGGGGAAGGGGCCCGTGGCGCTGCGGGTCCGGCTGTCCGATCCCGGACAGCAGCGGGCACCCGGCTTCGACCTCACCGAGGCCGGGACGAAGAAGGGCCTCGCCGTGTGGATCGTGCACGACCCCGGCGAGATCGATTCGGTCGCGCGCCTGGGTCCGGACGCGCTCGACCTGGACACCGCCGGGCTCGCCCGGCTGCTGCAGGGGCGGACGGCGCGGCTGAAGACGGTGCTGACCGATCAGTCCGTGCTCGCGGGCGTCGGCAATGCCTACTCCGACGAGATCCTGCACACCGCACGGTTGTCGCCGTACGCGACGGCGGGTCGGCTCGACGAGGTGTCCGTCGAACGGCTGAGCGAGGCGATGCGCGAGGTGCTCACCTCGGCGGTCGAGCGGTCCGTCGGGCAGGAGGCCGCCCGGCTCAAGGGGGAGAAGCGCTCGGGCCTGCGGGTTCACGGCCGCACCGGGCTGCCCTGCCCGGTGTGCGGGGACACCGTCCGCGAGGTCTCCTTCGCCGAACGCGCCCTCCAGTACTGCCCCACCTGCCAGACCGGCGGCAAACCCCTCGCCGACCGCCGCCTCTCCCGCCTCGTCAAGTAGTCACCCGGGGTGTTGCCGCGAAGGGCACTTTCCCTGCGTCTCACGCAGTGAATGTGCCCCTCGCTGCACGTGCGGCAGGGAAGGTGCCCTTCACGGTTCATCCCTCGGACGGGGGCTGGTGGTGACGGTGGGTAGCTGAGGGTGGCGGCGGGTGGTGGGGTGGGGTTCGGGGGTGATCCGGTCACGTCTTGCATGTCACTGTGGGAGCGCAGAGCATGGACGCTGTGTCAGGTTTGTTGACCACGCAGTCCGTCGTGGCGTTCTCCGCCGGGGCCTGCCTCGTCGCGCTGGTCACCATCCTCGTCGTCCTCGTCCGGCGGCGGAAGCCCAGCCACGCCGTCGACGAGGCCGTGCTCGAAGCGGTCTGGGTGATGTCCAAGGCCCAGGTCGACCTGCGGGACGGCCTCGTGCAGGAGGCGACGGACAAGCTGGTGACCCGGCTGCTCCGGTTGCTCAAGTGCGTCGCGGTCGGGATCTCCGACCGGGAGGGGACGCTGCTGTCCTGGGACGGCGAGGCCAACGACCACTACGTCGACCTGGTGGGGCCGGTCGGCTCGGCGATCCGCCGGAAGAGCCGCGAGGTCGTCTCGCACGACAAATTGCCCTGCGACCACCGGGGGAACTGCCGGATGCGCACGGCCGTGCTGATGCCGATCATCGTCGAGGACGAGGTCGAGGCCGTGCTGCTCGTGCTCGGCCGGACCAAGGGCAAGCGGATCGTGCAGATGGCCGACACGGTGAACCGGTTCATCAGCACCCAGCTGCACGCGGCCAAGCTGGAGGAGACCAAGCACCAGCTCCAGCAGGCGGAGATCAAGGCGCTGCGGGCGCAGATCTCGCCGCACTTCGTCTACAACGCGCTGAACACGATCTCGTCGCTGATCCGGACCGACCCCGAGGAGGCCCGCGAACTGCTGCAGGACTTCGCCGACTTCACCCGCTACTGCTTCCGGGCGGAGGGCACGTTCACGACCCTGTCCGAGGAGCTGCGCAACATCGACCGCTACCTCACGATCGAGGGCGCCCGGTACGGCGCCCGGCTCAACGTGCGGCTCAAGATCGCGCCCGAGGTGCAGTCGGTGGTCCTGCCGTTCCTGCTGATCCAGCCGTTGGTGGAGAACGCGGTCAAGCACGGCATCTCGGGCAAGCCGGGGGGCGGGACCGTCACGGTGACCGCGCACGATCGCGGCCCCGAGGCGGAGATCAGCGTGGAGGACGACGGGGTCGGGATGGACCCCGCCCTGCTGGAGAACATGCGGGACTCGTCGGGCAGTGCGCACATCGGACTGAGCGCCATCAACCGGCGGATGCACCAGGTCTACGACCAGCGCTACTCGCTGATGGTGGAGACGGCCGTCGGCGCGGGGATGAAGGTGACCATGCGCGTGCCGAAGTTCGTCCGGCACGTGCACCCGGACATGCCCAAGTACCCGGACCCGACCTCCTCCACCACCCGGAGCAGGCGCAACCTGCCGCCGGCCCGCACCTCCGCGCCCGTCGGCTCCTGACCGGTCCCGCCGGGAACGGGCGGGCACGCCGGAACCACTCAGTAGGGTGGACGGCATGAGCCGCACGGACACGTTGGTCAGCCGCATTCCCAAGCTCGGTGAGCGCGTCGAGCGCAAGGACGTCGTCGCCGTCGTCAAGCTGCACGGGGTCATCAACCCGCAGGCGTCCCCCTTGGCCCGTGGGGTCCTCAACCTCTCCTCCGTCGAATCGGCTCTGACCAGGGCGTTCGACCACGACCGGCTCAAGGCGGTCGCGCTCCGGATCAACTCACCCGGTGGTGCGCCGACGCAGTCGGGGCTGATCGCCGAACGTATCCGGCAGCTCGCCGACGAGAAGAACGTGCCGGTGTTCGCCTTCGCCGAGGACGTCGCCGCCTCCGGCGGCTACTGGCTCGCCTGCGCCGCCGACGAGATCTACGCGCACCGCACGTCCATGGTCGGCTCGATCGGGGTGATCACGGGATCGTTCGGGTTCACCGGGCTGCTCGACCGCTTCGGGATCGAACGCAGGCTCTACACGGCGGGGGAGAACAAGTCCCGCCTCGACCCCTTCTCCCCGGAGAAGGAGGAGGACGTGGAGTGGTTGCGCTCGCTGCACACCCAGCTGCACGACATGTTCGTCGACTGGGTGAAGCAGCGCCGCGGCGCCCGGCTCGCCGGGACCGACGACCTGTTCACCGGGGACGTCTGGCTCGGCTCCCGTGCCGCCGAGCTCGGCCTCGTCGACGGCCTCGGCAACTACCGGGACGTGCTCACCCGGCGCTACCCGGACGCGGAGATCACCGTGGCGGAACCGAGGAAGCCGCTGCTCGCGCGGCTGGGGGTCGGCGCACCGGCCTCGGCGCTGCTCGACGCGGTGCAGCACCGGGCGCAGTGGTCGCGGTTCGGGCTCTGACCGCGCGGGCGGTGCTCGTCGCCGACCGTGGTCATCGAGGTCACGCCGGGTGTTCGCGTTCACCGGTACGGTGGCTGGTTCCGGCGGTCACGCTGCACTCGTTACGCTTGGGTGGTTACTCTGTGGCGAACGGGCGTCACGTGATGATTCGCCCGGGCGCGTAGTGGACATCGGACCCGGCAGACGGCAGGATGCGTGTCACTGTGAGTGCTCATCGAGAGACCCCTGAACTGCTCGTCCTCGCTGTCGACGACGAGCTGCCCGGGCTCGACCAGCTGCGCCACTGTCTCGACGCGAACCCGCACGTCGGCAGGGTGATCCCCGCCGTGGACGCCTCGGAGGCGCTGCGGTACCTCGGCAACACCGACCACGAGATCGACATGCGCAAGCGGCGCGGGTTGCCGCCGGTCGACGCGGTGTTCGCCGACATCAACATGCCCGGGCTGTCCGGGATGGAGATGTCGCGCGTGTTCGCCTCGTTGAATCCCGCTCCGGTGCTGGTGTTCGTCACCGGCCACCCCACCGAGGCCGTCGAGGCGTTCGACCTGGGCGCGGTGGACTACGTCCTCAAGCCCGCGCGGCAGGAGCGCATCGACAAGGCCGTGGCGCGGGTGGTGGAGAAACTCGACGCCGCGCCCACCGCGGCCGCCACGGCCGCCGCGGCCGCCCCGGGCGCGGAACCGCAGGTCCGCGGGGACGACGAGGTGATTCCGGTCGAACTGGCGGGGACCACCAAACTGATCCCGCGGTCGGCGGTGCGCTGGGTGGAGGCCCAGGGCGACTACGCCCGGCTCTACACGACCGAGGGCAGCCACCTGGTGCGCATCCCGCTCTCCCAGCTGGAGAAGAACTGGGAGAACGCGGGGTTCGTGCGGATCCACCGCTCGTTCCTCGTGTCCCTCTCGCTGATCACGGAACTGCGGATGGGACAGGGCGGCTACCAGGTCGTGCTCGGCGACGAGGAGAAGGTCCTGCCGGTCAGCAGGCGGCACACCCGGGAGCTGAAGGACAGGCTGGTCGGTTCCTCGCGCGCGGGGTAGCGGGGAATGACCGACGAGGACATCTACCGCAGGGTCGGCGGCATCCGGGAGCCGGACCCCACGCTCGGCCGGAGGCCGCAACCGGAGCCCGAGCGTCCCGCGGTCACGTTGTCCCCGGCGCCGGACCCGGCGTCCGGGTCGGACGGGGCCGCCCGGCCCCGCAGGCAGCGGGTCGTGCTCGCCAAGCCGAAACGGGTGTCGAGCTACTCGATGCGGGCCAAGGTGGAGCTCGCCGAACAGACCAGTTGGGGCAGACTGCTCGTCCGGGACCTGGTGAAGGTGCAGCTGCGGGCGGGGGCGCTGTTGCTCGGCCTGGTGGTGGTGCTGCTCGGTGCGCTGCCGGCCGCCTTCCACTTCCTGCCCACCCTGGCCACGGTCCGGGTGATCGGGCTGCCCGTGTCCTGGGTGCTGCTCGCCGTCGCGCCGTTCCCACTGCTGTTCGCGGTCGGGTTGTGGTACAACCGCCTCGCGGAACGGCACGAGCGGGACTTCGTCGCCATGATCGAGAACTGAGTGCCCGTGCGGGCGACGAGGCGTAGCGGGGGGCAGTGGTGGAGCTGAACCCGTGGGCGGTCGGCGCCGTGGGCCTGGTTCTGGGGGTGACCTACTACCTCGGCAGCCGCACGTCCCGGTACGCGAGCACCACCGACGACTTCCTGCTCGCCCGCCGCACCGTGCGCTCGCGGCGCAATGCCGCCGCGGTCTCCGGCGAGTACCTGTCGGCGGCCTCCTTCCTGGGGGTCGCGGGGCTGGTGATGAAGGACGGCGCCGACGCGCTGTGGTACCCGATCGGGTTCACCGCGGGCTTCCTCACCGTGATGATCTTCGTCGCGGCCCCGCTGCGCCGCTCCGGTGCCTACACCCTGCCGGACTTCATGGAGGCCCGGCTCGGCTCGGCCGCCCTGCGCCGGGTCTCCACCACCGTGGTCGCGGTCATCGCGCTCGTCTACCTGTTCCCGCAGCTGCAGGCGGCCGGGTTCGCGGTGCGCACCGTCGTGCCGCAGGCCGAGCCGTGGATGGGCTCGCTGGTCGTCGTAGGGATCGTGACGCTGAACATCGTGGCCGGTGGGATGCGCGTGGTCACGCTGGTGCAGGCGTTCCAGTACTGGGTGAAGCTGTTCGCGCTCGCCGTTCCCGCGTTCGTGCTGTGCGCGGTGTTCCTCGCCGGCGGGGGTGCCGACACGGCGGGCCCGCTCGGCGAGCCCGCACCGCCGGAGTTCACCGAGGAGACCACGGTGTCGGTGGAGTCCGACGTCGTGCTGCGGGTCGGCGAGCCGACGGTGGTGCACATCCCGTCCGAGCGGCCCTCGGGTGCGGAGCTGTGGCTGCCCGGCACCGACTATCCCGTCGCGGCGGGCAGCGAGCTGCTGTTCCCGGCCGGGTCGTCCGTCCCGGTGGTCGGCGACGCCGCGCTGGAGAACGCCTCCTGGCTGCGCCCCACCGGGGACACCGACAGCCTGTGGTGGACGTACTCGCTGCTGGTGGCGACGTTCGCGGGCACGATGGGGCTGCCGCACGTGCTCGCCCGCTTCTACACGAACCCGGACGGGCGATCCGCGCGCCGCACGACGTTGCAGGTGCTGCTGCTGCTCGGGTTGTTCTACCTGTTCCCCGTGCTGCTGGGGGCGTTGTCCCGGCTGTACGTGCCGCGGCTGCTGTTGACCGGGAACACCGACGCGGCCGTGCTGGAACTGCCGACGGCGATGCTGCCCGGCGTGGCCGGTGCGGTCACGGTCGCGGTGCTCGCCGCGGGGGCGTTCGCCGCCTTCCTGTCCACCTCGTCCGGGTTGCTGGTCAGCGTGGCCTCGGTGATCTCCACGGACCTGCTCTGGGCGCGGGTGCGGGACTTCCGGTTCGCCGCGGTCGTCGTGGCGGGAACGGCCGCCACGGGGGCGGTCCTGCTGCCGATCGAGGACCTTTCGCTCAGCGTGGGGCTGTCCTTCGCCCTCGCCGCGTCCACGTTCTGTCCGCTGCTCGTGCTGGGGATCTGGTGGCGCGGCCTCACCTGGATCGGCGCGACCGCGGGGATGGTGGTCGGTGGTTCGCTGGTGCTGCTGGCGATCGTGCTCAACGTCGTCAGCCGGTTCGACGGCGGGTGGGCACCGTGGTTCGTCACCCAGCCCGCGTTGTTCACGGTGCCCGCGGCCTTCGCCACCACCATCGTGATCAGCCTGCTGACCGGGAAGCGCGTTCCCGAGGACGTGGACACGGTGATGCTGCGGATGCACGCCCCGGACCGGCTGGGCTTCACCCGTGACCGGCAGGCGCTGCACCCCGGCCGTGAGGACGAACGCGCCCGGCTCTACAGCGGCAAACACCGTCGGTAGGCCGAGGTGTCCCCGGACACGGCGGCACCGGCGGTGGACGGGCACGCGTGCGAAAATGAAGCCGTGACGACAGATTCCGATGACCTACCCTCGGCCTCGGTCCCCGAGCTCCCGTCCGAGGGGCTCGTGCTGCTCGACGTGCGCGAGCCGGACGAGTGGGCCGCGGGACACGCCCCGGAGGCGCTGCACGTGCCGCTGGGGGAGCTTCCGTCACGCACCGGTGAACTCGCCGACCTGCCGGACGACCGGCCGGTCCACGTCATCTGCCGCAGCGGTGGCCGGTCCGCCCGCGCCGCGGCCTGGTTGAACGCCGCGGGCGTGGTCGACGCGGTCAACGTCGAGGGCGGCATGAAGGCGTGGCAGGGGCACGGCCGCCCGATGGTCACCGACCGTGCGGACGCGCCCCCCGAGGTGATCTGAGGCCGGTCGGAGCGGGTATGCAGCAGGCAGCAGAGGGCGGGCCGGGCGTGTCCGGTCCGGGACACCGGACACGCTGGATCGCCACGCCACCGCCGGATGCGACCGGGCACACGCGGCCGTCCGGACAACACCGGCACGCCCCCGGGGCCGCGTCGGGGCGGCGCCGCTACACCGGCCCACCGTTCTACCCCGCCCCGCCGCGTTGGGGGTTCCCACCGTTGGCCTGGCGACGGCCGACGGCGATCCCCGGCACCCCGACCGCGACGCCGGTGGCCGCGCAGCGACTCCTGCTGATCGCGCGGAACGTGGTCGCCGTGCTGTGGACACTGGCCGGACTGGCCGCGGTCGCGGGCGGTGCGGAGGCCTGGCGCTACGCGCTGCTCGTGCTCAGCCGGAACACGGCGCTGAGCCCGGCGACGGTGGGCGTGTCCGACGCGCTCGTGCTGACCTTCTCCCTGCTGACCTTCGTGGCGACGGTGTTCGCGATCGCGGTGACACTGTGGTGGCTCTTCGTCGCCCGGACCGCGGCCGCGGAGGAGGCGGGACAGCAGCCGCCCCGTCCCGCGTGGCAGGTGGCGGTCGGGATCCTCGTGCCGGGGGTGAACCTGGTGCTGGCCGGGTCGATCCTCGCCGAACTCGAACACGCCGCCACCCGACAGCCCGCCCACCGGCGTCCCCGCCCGTCCCGCCTGGTGCTGGGCTGGTGGGCGGCGTGGGTGCTGAACGCGGCGTTGCTGGTGCTCACCGTGGCCTGGCGGGCACGCGACGGCGTGCAGGCCCAGGCGGACGCCGTGCTGTTCACCGCGCTGACCGACGTGTCGGCGGTGCTGCTGGCCGTGCTGACGGCACGGATCGTCCGGCGGTTCACTCTGCTGCTGGCGCCGCTGGACGAGCGCACCGTGCGCCCGTTGCGGGTGGTCGGTGTGCACGGTGCCCCGGAACTCCCGCGCCGGGCGCGGCCCACCACAGCCGTGCGGTGACCGCGACGGTCACGCGGGCACGGACGGGTCCGCCGACCTTCCCGACCGGTCAGCGGCCGGTCTCGCTCCGCCCGGTCTCGCTCCGGCCGGGAGCGCTGCGCT
>NZ_KI912247.1:167356-173719 GCF_000231035.2 Saccharomonospora iraqiensis subsp. paurometabolica YIM 90007
AGTTCGCGCAGTCCCCGGATGACGAACTCCGGCCTGCGGGCGGGCGTGCGGGCGTGCCGCAGGCCGGGCAGCCTGCGGGCCAGCGCACCGAGCGCCGCGGTGATCTCGACGCGGGCGAGCGGGGCGCCGAGGCAGTAGTGGATGCCGCCGCCGAATCCCAGGTGCGGGTTCGGGTCCCGGGTGATGTCGAGCGTGTCCGGCTCGGCGAACACCTCCGGGTCGCGCGCCGCGGCCCCGAGCAGGGCGGCCACCTTCCCGCCCTCGGCGATCCGGTGTCCGGCGATCTCGACGTCGGCGGTGGCGGTGCGTTCGAACAGCTGCAGCGGCGAGTCGTACCGGATCAGCTCCTCGGCGGCCGAGGTGACGAGCGCGGGGTCCCCGACCCCGGCGACCAGCCGGTCCCACTGCCCGCGGTGGGTCAGCAGGGCGTGCACACCGTTGCCGAGCACGTTGACCGTGGCCTCGTGCCCGGCCATGAGCAGCAGTACCGCCGTGGCCACCACCTCGTCCCCGGTGAGGTCACTGGCCATGAGGTGGCTGAGCAGGTCGTCGCCGGGGTGCGCGGCCCGGTCCCGTGCCAGTGCGCGCAGGTGGTCGGCGAACTCGGTCGCCGCCCGCTCGGCGGCGACCCGCCGGTCCTCGGTGAGGCCGTACTCGTACATCTTCACGATGGCGTTGCTCCACCGCACCATCGCGGGACCGTCCTCGGCGGGTACCCCCAGCAGTTCGGCGATCACCGCCACCGGGAGCGGCTGGGCGAGGTGTTCGAGCAGGTCGGCCTCGCCGTCGCGGGCGATGCCGTCGGCGAGGGTGTCCACCATCCGTTCCGCGAGCGCCTCGACGGTGGGCCGCAGCCGTTCCACGTGCCCGCGGGCGAAGGCGGACGAGACCAGCCGCCGCAACCTGGTGTGTGCCGGTGGCTCGTTCTCCAACAGGGAGTTGCGGTGCAGCATGTTGAACGAGGCGAACCGCTCCACCGGGGTCGCGTCGCGCCAGAGGCGGCCCAGGCGCCGGTTGCGCAGCACCGCGGAGGCGGCCGGGTGGGAGACCGCGATCGACAGGCCCAGGCCCTCGTGGTGGTGGACGTCGCCCTCGGCGCGCAGCCGGGCGAACTCCGGATACGGGTCGGCGAGGAAGCCCGGATCGGCGGGATCGAACATCCGCAGAGGCTAACCCGACGCGAGGGCCCCGGTCACCGTCCGGACGCCGCCCCGACACACGGGAGCCCCGGCAGCCCTCCGGCGCCGGGGCCCGTCCGTGCCGTCCGTGCCGCTGTCGCGTCAGAGGTCGAACTCGCCGTCCTTCACCCCGGAGAGGAACGCGGTCCACTCGCTGTCGGTGTACTGGAGGGTGACCTCGTCGGGCCGCTTCGAGTGGCGCACCTGAACGCCCCCGTCGACCCGACGGAACTCCACGCAGTTCGTGTGTTCCCCGGAGTAACTGGACTTCTGCCAGCCCGTTGTCTGATGCGGTGCCGTCATGGTGACTCCATACTCTCGATCACGTCGGCGATGAGCCGGACCGAAGCGTCCGGGCTCAGCGCCACCTGGTTGAGACTCGCGACCGCCGCTTGATGTGCCTTCACATCCTCCTGATCCCGGAGGAAGGCCGCACTACTCAAGTCCTCGAGGTGGACTATCGGTTCCGCGGCGGCGAACTCCATCAGCACGAACGAGCCCGTGTGTGCGCGAGTGATCCCGCGGGCCTCGGGGATGATACGGATGGTGACGTTGGAGCGACCGGCCAGATCACGGATGAGTCGGAGCTGGTCCCGCATCACGTCCTGTCCGGTCTGCTGGTGCAGCACCCCTTCCAGCAGGTACGCGGTGTACTGCACCGGCGAGCGGTCGCGGGTGAGAATCTCCCGGCGTCCGACCCGAGCCGCGACCTTGGTATCCACGTTCGGCGCGTGCCCCAGAACGATCCGGGCATACTCGGGGGTCTGCAGCAGGCCCGGCACCAACACGATCGACACATCCGTGACGCCGGTGGCTACCCGCTCCAGCCGGATGAGCGTGGTGAGCGCGTCAGCCTGCCCGGTACTCCCGGCCGAAACCTCGTTGACGGATTGGTCAGCGGCCTCTCGCGCGAGGTTGGTGAGGCGATCGCGCTCGACGGCCGTCACGTCCAGGACGTCGGCGATCTTGTCGACGATCTGGGCCGACGGTATGCGCTCGCCCCGCTCCCACCGCCAGACCACGGTATGTGTGGTCATGCCGACACCGTTGGCCATGCGCTTCTGAGAAAGTCCCGCGCGCTCGCGGAGGCCCCGTAGCTCGCTCCCGAACAGGTAGGCGAGTTCGTCCGATATTCCGGGCATGGAACAGACCATAGCCGAACCCCGGACCGCTCCTGCGTCATCCGAACGAGGCATTGCTGTTTGTTCCGGAACATCGCACGATTTATTCCGGAACAAGTCGAGCGCTTCATGCGCACGCTCTCGGGGAGGCGACGATGCCGGACCGAACACTCCATTACCCGATCCGGGAGCGCCGGGCGATGCCCGACCACGGAGGGGCGACGGCCGACGGTCCCCGACACCGGGTCGTCGCCACCTCGGATGCGGGGTGTCGCTGATGTGGTGGCGGTGGCAGCAGGCCGACGGTCGGCTGCACGCCTACGACCGCACCGTGACCGTCCCCGCCCCGGACAGGTCGTTCCCCGCGCTGTGCGGTGTCCAGGTCACCCCGGCCGACGACGATTTCCACCTCGGCGGATGGCCGCGACCCACCTGTTGGACGTGCGACCGCGAGATCCGCGTCCGGGAGGGTTTCCGGCCGGAGCAGATCCCTCCGCTCCCCGGCGAGGACCCGTCCGCCCCGGAAGGCCCGGACCGTGCCCGGACCCGCGCCTGCCCCGCCCCACGACGTTCCGGACCCCGACGTCCCGGACCACGGTGACCGCCCGGCGAGACGACACGAGGAGCCGCATGACCACCGATGTTTCCCCCACCCGGCACGCACCGGTCGTGACCGGGGGGCTCGACACCCCGCCCAGCCGCGAACAGCTCGACGCGCTCGCGCGGCTGCTGCGTGCCGGATCCGATCCCCACCGCGTCGCGGCACTGCTGGAGGCCGACGGGCCCGTTCCCGTGGTGGGCGGGGGCACGCCACGGTGAGTCCCTCCCCGACCGGTGTTCAGTCGTCGGGGTCCGGGTTCCACTCCGGGGCGAGCAGGGAGAACAGGATGGAGTCACGCCAGGCACCGTTGGTGTGCACGTGGTCGCGCAGCACGCCCTCCCGGGTGAAACCGAGACGCTCCACCGAGGCCAGTCCCGCCATGTTGTCCGGCGCGACGACGGCGGTGACGCGGTGCAGGCGCAGCCTGCCGAACGCGAAGTCGAGCAGCGTGCGCGCGGCGTCGCCCGCGTAGCCCCGGCCCTGGTGTTCGTGGGCCACCGCGTACCCGATCCGGCCGGCACGCTCGGCGCCGAGGACCAGCCGGGCGAAGCCCAGCACCCGGTCCGCCGGGGCGGGATCGGCGGGGCCGGTGGGTTCGGTGGAGTCGAGCGGGGTGATCGCGAGGTAGTACTCGGGCCGCGGCGTCTGCCGGGCCCGCTCCATGATCTCGTGCAGCATCACCCGGGCCTGTTCGGTGCTGCGGGAGTTGAACGCCAGGTGGTAGGTCACCCGGTCGTCGCCGACGATGCCGCGGACCCCGTCGAGGTCACCGGGGCGGAAATCGCGCAGCATCACCGCCCGACCGCGCAACGCGATCGGCCAGTCCGTCCGTTCCGTGTGACGCCCGGTCACATTCCCAGGTTAGCCTGGACGGCATGTCGTCGGAACACCTCGCGGCCCCCGGCGCGGGACGCGCCGCAGCGGACCCGGACACGGCCGCCGTCGTCGTTACCACCACCGACAGCGAGGCCGCCGCGCGGAAACTGGCGGCGGGCGCGGTCGAGGCCCGGCTCGCGGCGTGTGCCCAGGTGCTCGGGCCGATCACCAGCGTGTACCGGTGGGAGGGCACGACCCACACCGACCCGGAGTGGCGCGTGGAGATCAAGACCGCGGCCGACCGGGTCGACGCGCTGACCGAGCACCTGAAGGCGCACCACTCCTACGACGAGCCGGAGGTCATCGCGACCCCGGTGACCGGGGGCAGCGCCGGGTACCTGTCCTGGGTCGTGGACGAGACCCGGTCCTGACCGCCCGCCCCGGCGGTTCACCCGCAGGGGTACGACCCGCACGCTCCGGCACCGGTGCGGGTCGAGTAGCGTCGGGTCAACCGGACATCTGGAGGGCGACACCGTGGGCAAGGCCGCACGCAGGAAGGGCGCTCCCGCGAAGGGCGGGAAGCCGAAGAAGGTCCGTGACGTCTTCGTGGCGCGTCCCTTCGAGGGGCTGGCCGCGGAACCGGAACTGATCGCGCTGCGGGAGTTCGTGCCGTCCGCCACCGCGCCGCTGACCCTGGCCGACGGGGTCGACCCGGCCGGGCGCGAGGTCACCCTCGGCACCGTGCTGCCGTTGGCCGCCGCCGCGATGGTGCGCTCGGACGACGGGCACATCTTCCTGGGGATGCAGGTCCAGACCCGTTCCTCGGACATCAGCCGGGACCTCGGCCGGGCGCTGCGCTGGGCGCTGGACGCCGAACCGGGCGAGGTGCTCTCGGTGCCCGACACCGTCGGTGAGCCGCAGCCCGGCGAGCGGCTCCAGGACCTGCTGGCCGTGGACGCGGAGCTCGAGGTCACGCTGCACGAGGACTTCTCCTGGTGGCTGCCGGAGGGCAGCACCCCCTCCGGTGAGGTCGCGATGTCGCTGGAGCGGGCGAACGCCGCGATCATGCCGACCGAGCGGCTCGGCCCGGGGGCGTACTGGGTCCTCGCGGGCGAGAAGGCGCACCTGCGCTGGGTGTGGCCCGCCGAGGAGAACCGGCTGCTGCAGGCGCTGGCCCGGCTGTCCGCCGCGGGGGAGCTGACGCTGGGCGAAGGCACCCGGTACGCGGGCTCGTTCCGGGCGCACGGGCTCCTGGTGCCGGTGTGGGACCTCGACCCGGAGGCGCACTCCCGCGAGTGGGACGAACCGGCCAAGCACCTCGGTGCCCGGTTGGAGGAGGCGCTGGGCTCGCTGGACGAGCGGCCACTCGACGCGAGCGAGCGCCGGGCGCGCGACGGCCTGATCGGTCGGCAGCTCACGCTCCGTTGATCCTGCACATCTGCCCCGCCGACGTCTGGAACGCCGTCGCCCCGGGCGAGCCGTACGAGGCGGCGTCGCTGGCCGAGGTCGGCTTCGTGCACTGCTCCGACCCGGGGACGGTGCAGTTCCCGGCCGACCGGCTCTACGCCGGGCGCACCGACCTGGTGCTGCTGCGGATCGACCCGGCGCGGCTGGGCGTCCCGGTGCGGTGGGAGCCCGCCGAGCCGCCGGAACCGGGTGCGCCCTGGTTCCCCCACGTCTACGGTCCGATCGCGCCGGAGGCGGTGGTGTCGGTCCACCCGTTCCCGCCCGGCCCGGACGGGTCCTTCCGGCTCCCCCCGGAGCTGGCCGACCCCGGTTGGGGGACACACCGGTAACCTTCGGGCAACCTCACGGGGTCCGCGTGCGTGGACGGAGTCGAGTCGGACAACGCGATCGCGTGAGGGAGACGTTACGGTGACTACGCTCGTGTCCGCGGCCCCGGGCGTCGGGTTCGGGACGCGGACTGTCGTCCACAGGAGGGAAGCGGTCGTGTCTGGCGACCTCACGGACTTCGAGGAGTTCGTGGAGGCCTCGCTGCCGGGGCTGTTGCGCTACGGGCACGCCCTGACCGGCAATCCGCACGACGCCGCCGACCTCGTGCAGTCGGTGCTGGAGAAGATCGGCGCACGGTGGTCGAGCGTGGTGCGCAAGACCGGGGACCCGCTCGCCTACATCCGCCGCTCGATGGCCAACGCCCACATCTCCCGGTGGCGCAGGCACCGCCGGGAGAACCTGGTCGCCGAGATCCCGGAATCCGGCACCGTGTCCCCCGCCGACCCGTTCGAGTACGAACCGCTGTGGGCGGCGTTGCGGGAGCTGCCGCCGAAGCAGCGTGCGGTGATCGTGCTGCGGTACTACGAGGGGCTGAGCGAGGCGGAGATCGCCGACTCGCTCGGCATCAGCCCGGGCACCGTGAAGAGCCAGGCCAGCAAGGCACTCGGTTCCCTGCGGGGCAAACTGCACCGGGACACCGGGAGCGAGGGGAGGTGGGCACGGTGAGTGCCGACGGAACCGACGCCGCCGGGAACGACCGTCCCGACGGACACGACGGAACCGGCGGACTCGGCGGAGCCGGCCGGGCCGACGGCGCCGACGGACCCGACGGAACCCACGGCGCCGACGAGCTCGACGCCGAACTGCGCGCGTTGTTTCGGGACGACGAGCGTTTCGCCGTGCGGCCGCGGCC
>NZ_KI912247.1:173819-179853 GCF_000231035.2 Saccharomonospora iraqiensis subsp. paurometabolica YIM 90007
TGCTGGTGTTGCGGGGCGGGATGCCGGACGGCCCGACCGAGGCGCAGTTCGCCGCACCCCCCGGTCCCGTCCGAGGAGACCTCGACCGCCGGGTCGACGGCGCTACCTCCGCCCGACGAGCAGGCCCCGGCCACGCCCCGGCAGCACCGGGAGTCCGCCGCTCCGCCGAGTGCGGCGGCCTCCGGGGGATTCACCGGGACCGGCCTGCCGCCGGAACAGGGCGGGCAGGTCCGGGGGCCGCTCCCGCGCATCCGGGACGACGGTTACCGCGCCCTCGCACTCGGGATGCCCTACCGGCAGGCGGTGGCGACGGACATGCTGCGGGTCACCGACGGGACGGCTCCGCCCGAGCGGTGCGCCACCTACCCGCTCGCCGAGGGGCGCGACGCGGTCGGGCTGGTGACGATCTCCGCCGAACACGGCGTGGTGAGCTTCGAGGTGACCGGGGCGCACACCCACAACGACGTCGGCGTCGGTGCGTGGGAGAAGCGGATGCGGACAGCGTTCCCGGACGGACGCTATACGCGTACGCCGCACGAGAACGAATGGGGCAGCGAGGAACCGCTCCCGGAGAAGGAGTACATCGTCGACCGGTCGGTGGGAGCGTTCCACTTCGCCGTCCGGGACGAGACGGTGATCGGGATGCGGCTCACCGCGCACCGGTCGGACTGCTGAGCGACACCGTGGCGGGCCCCGCTCCCGCGCCGGACGCGGGACGCCGGGCCCACCACGGTGCGGCGGACGGACGGGCCGGACGGGGCCCGCTCACAGCGCGCCGCCGGCGACCGGGGGCATCGTGGGGTCGTTCTCCTCGCCGACGCCCTCGCGGTAGAGGAACTGCTCGACCTGGGCCAGGTCGCCGTTCGCACGGTCCACGACGGTGAGCAGCGTCGACATCTGGGAGACCTCCTCGACCTGCTCCTTGAGGAACCACTGCGTGAACTGTTCGGCGATGAGATCACCCTCGTCCCGCGCGGTCCGCGCGAGTTCGGTGATCTGCGCCGAGACCTCCTTCTCCTGCTCCAGCGCGAGGGCCACGAGTTCGCGTACCTCGGAGAAGTCGTTACGCACCTCGGAAATGCCCGGGATCTCCACGGGGTGTTCCGTGTCGCCCATGTACTGCACCATCGCGAGCGCGTGGTTGCGCTCCTCCAGCGACTGGCGGTAGAAGTGCTTCGCCAGCTGCGGCAGGTCCTCGTTGTCGAACCACACGGCGAGCGCGAGGTACTGCTGCGCGGCGTGGAACTCGTTGTGGATCTGCGCCTGGAGCAATTCGTAGAACTTGGAACGCGGTTGCTTCTTCGTGGTGTTCATATCTTCATCGTACGCGCCGTGAGCTCGATGATCCAATCGGGAACGGTGATCTCGATCGCATTCGGATACAATTGCGAGCCAAGGTTTGGCTAATTTAGTCCACCCTTACCGAGGTGACCCTAAGAAGTGTCATTTCGGTGAGGCAAACCTCAACGGGCGAATGCGCCGATCAATTCGGCACCGGGGCGCGGCTGATCGGACAGGACATGCAGCGCGGACCGCCCCGCCCGGAGCCGAGCTCCGAGCCCTCGATACGCACGACCTCGATGCCCGCGTCCTCCAACCGGGCGTTGGTCTCCACGTTGCGTTCGTAGCCGATCACGACACCCGGCCGCAGGGCGAGGGTGTTGTTCCCGTCGTCCCACTGTTCGCGTTCGGCGGTCACCGGGTCCAGTCCGGTGTCGATCACGTGGAGCCGGTCGATACCCATCGCCTCCGCGGCGGCGGTGAGGAACGGCGCGGGCCCCTCGACCCGCAGTCCGCCGTCCCCGGGACCGCCGCGGTCGTCGGGACGCACGGTGTAGGCGACCAGCGACTCCCCGGCCGGTGGGTACATCACCACCGAGTCCGGGCCGACCATCGTGCACACGGTGTCCAGGTGCATCGTGGCGCGGTCCTGCGCGATGGGCACCACCAGCACGGTGTGCACGAGATCGTCGGCGAACACCGAGCGGGCCAGCGACTCCGCCCCCGCGGGGGTGGTGCGTTCCCCGACCCCGACGGCGAGTACCCCGGGCGCCAGGGACAGCACGTCACCCCCCTCGACGGGCGCGGAGTGCGCACCGTAGGCGCGCACCGCGCCCCGGAACCGGGGGTGGTAGGCGTACACGATGTCGAGCAGGGCGGTCTCGCGCCGCCTGGCGGGCATCGCCAGGGACGACACGGCGACCCGGTCCGCGATCCACACCGAGGAGTCGCGGGTGAACAACAGGTTCGGCAGCGGGTCGACGGCGAAGTCGTGCGGGTGATGCATCCGCCGGACGAGCGAACCGCCCTCGGCGGCGGGCAGTTCCTCGAACGTCAGTCCGGACGTCAGCACCTCGGCCAGGGTGTCCGGTTCCGCGGTGGACAGGAACGACCGCAGCGCGTCGGCGAGGTCGCCGCCCAGCCGCCGGTCGTCCACGGCCGCGTGGACCCCGGCCGCACGGGCGCGGGAGTCGGCCAGTGCATGCCGCAGGAGGTCGGTCAGCAGCAGGACGTCGACCCCGCGACCGCGCAGCACCTCGGCGAAGGCGTCGTGCTCCTGCTGGGCGCGGGCGACCCAGGGGATCGAGTCGAACAGCAGCTGGTCGTTGTTGCGCGGGGTGAGTCGTCGGAGTTCGTCGCCCGGACGGTGCAGCAGCACCGCGTCCAGTCGCCCGACCTCGCTCTCCACCCGGGGCGGCGGGAGTTCGGACGGGTCGGCGGTGGCGGCGTCCAGCGTGTTCTGCGATGTCGTACCAGTCACGCGGGTGAGATTAGTGAATCCGGCGCCGCGGCGGCGGCGACGAAACGACACGGCGTGCCGGGGCCGCGCCTGCTCCGGCACGCCGTGTCCGGGCACAACGAAGGTGCCCTCCCGGACGGGGATCGTTGCGTCCGCGCCCGGGGCGCGGGATCACCGCGACGGCGTCCGAGGGGCGGGCGCCGGTTCCGTGGTGACCACCGGCGGGGTTGTGGTGACCACCGGCGGGGCTTCGGTCGTGGTGACGGTCGTGAACAGCCAGTTGTGGACGCCGCCCCCCATGATCTCGGCATAGCGTTCGGCGGCGTCCCGGTTGGCGAACCGGATCTCCTGGGCGTTCACCCGGTGCGTGATCTTGCAGGCCATCGTCCCCTCCTGTGCTCGCTCGTGCTCCCCGCGGCTCGTGGCGTCCGCGCCGCCCCGACGCCACCGATTAGAACACCTGTTCGATACGGGTGCAACTCGGCGCGCCGGCCGGTCACGGCAGCCACGTCAGATGGTCACGCAGCAGCGCGTATCCGACGAACGCCACCACGTCGAGCAGGGTGTGCGCGATCACGAGCGGCCACAGCCGGTTGGTGCGTTGCCACACCCGGCCGAAGACCAGTCCCATGACCAGGTTGCCCACGAAGCCCCCGAGGCCCTGGTACAGGTGGTAGGCCCCGCGCAACACCGAGGAGACGAGCAGGGACGTGTTCTCCCCGACCCCGAGCTGGCGCAGGCGCGTGAGGAGGTACCCGACGACCAGGACCTCCTCGGCGAACGAGTTGCCGAACGCGGAGAGCGTGAGCACGATCGGCCGCCACCACGCCTCCGTCAGGGTGGACGGTTGCACCGCGAGGTTGAACCCGAGTTGCCAGGCGGCGAGATAGAACGCCAATCCGGGTATCCCGATGCATGCTGTCAGCACCAGGCCCCACCACCAGTCCCGGCCGGGGCGGCGCCGGTCCAGCCCGACGAGCGCGGGCCGCACCCCGCCCCGCCAGAGCAGATACAGCCCGAGCGCACCCCACCCGACGAGCTGGATCACCCCGAGCAGCTGCTTCAGCAGGTCGATCGCGCCGATCGTGGCCTGGGGCACGTTGATGGCCGTGCTCTGGTCGGTGAGCGGTTCCGGGCGCAGCAACGCTTCCAAAAGCGATAACGCACTGCGTACGGCGGATAAACCGAGGGTTATGGAAAAGACCAGAACCAGTTCCGCGACCAACGCCGTGCGCTCGAGATTATCGCGCACCGTGACAGGTTGTGCGCGCGGTGTCGGGTTCCGCCGGTCACTGACGAATCGGGCCACCGTGGCACGGTACATTGGACGCCGAAAGCGCTGGTCACGTCCGTACCGAAGGAGGGACGACGGCGCGGTCGCCGTGATTCAGGAGGCAGTCTCATAACGTTTCGTCCTGATCGATCCCGATACGTACTAGGGTTCTACGGACCCGAAATCCGATGAAGGAGGCAAGCCTCGTGACGGAGACGTCGGAAACGGAGGCCGCGACGCCACCCGGTCCGCGACGAACATCGTCGGTCGCGCCGAAGGTCTTCTGGCCCGCCGCGGCCATCATCCTGGTGTTCGTGGTCGCGACGGTCATCGCGCCGGGCGCGATGGAGTCGGCTATCAGCGCGCTCCAGTCTGAGGTCGTGGGCAAGTTCAGCTGGTACTACATGCTGATCGTGTCGCTGTTCGTGGCGTTCGCCATCTGGGTGGGACTGAGCCACTACGGCGACATCAAGCTCGGACCGGACGAAGAGGAGGCCGAGTTCGGACTCCTGTCGTGGTTCTCCATGCTGTTCGCAGCGGGCATGGGGATCGGCCTGGTCTTCTGGGGCGTGGCCGAGCCGCTGAGCCACTACGCGGGCGTCCCGAACCGGGCGACCGGCATCACCCAGGACGAGGCGGGGGCGCAGGAGTCCCTCGTGCAGACGTTCCTGCACTGGGGCCTGCACCCGTGGGCCATCTACGTCGTCGTCGGCCTGGCCATCGCCTACGCGATCCACCGCAAGAAGCGCCCGGTCAGCATCCGCTACGCGGTGGAGTCGCTGATCGGCCGGCGCGTGAAGGGCTGGATCGGTGACATCATCGACATCGCGGCGGTCGTCGGCACCCTGTTCGGTGTCGCGACGTCGCTGGGCCTGGGTGTCATGCAGATCGCGGCCGGGCTGGACTTCCTGGACATCGTGTCCGACCCCGGCAACCTCACCTACGTGGTCCTGATCGGTGCGATCACCCTCGCGGCGATCGTGTCGGTGGTCACCGGGTTGAAGAAGGGCATCCGCTACCTGTCCAACTTCAACATCAGCCTGGCCGCCGTACTGCTGCTCCTGGTGCTGATCCTCGGCCCGACCCTGTTCATCTTCCGGGATCTGGTGCAGTCGATCGGTGCGTACTTCCAGAACCTGCTGCAGATGAGCTTCAACACCACCGCGTTCGAGGTGGAGACCGGCACCGACTGGCAGGCCTACTGGACCACCTACTACTGGGGCTGGTGGATCGCCTGGGCCCCGTTCGTGGGTGTGTTCATCGCGCGGATCTCGCGCGGGCGCACGGTGCGTGAGTTCGTCGCCGGTGTGCTGCTGGTGCCGACCGCGGTCACGATGCTCTGGTTCAGCGTCTTCGGCGGTACCGCGCTCTACCGCGAGCTCTTCGGCCAGGGTGGGCTGATCGTCGACGGCGAGGTCAGTCAGGAAGGGTCCCTGTTCGGGATGCTCGAGGGGCTGCCCGGCGGGACCGCGATGGCGATCGGTGCCGTCATCCTGATCGCGACGTTCTTCATCACCTCGTCGGACTCCGGTTCGCTGGTGGTGGACATGCTCGCCTCCGGTGGTGACCCCAACCCGCCGACCTGGAGCCGCGTGTTCTGGGCGACGCTGGAGGGTCTGGTCGCCATCGCCCTGCTGCTGGCGGGCGGCCTGAGCGCGTTGCAGACGATGTCGATCCTCATCGCACTGCCGTTCAGCGTGGTCATGCTGTTGATGTGCGTGTCGATCATCCGCGACTTCCGCAACGAACGCCGGACCGCGCTGCGGATCCAGCGGCGGATGCAGCGGGAGGAGCTCACCGAGCACGTCACGCACAGCCTCATCGACGAGGGGCTGGTGGAGCCGAACGGCGAAGCCGGCACGTCGACGAGCGGGACCGCGAGGCGGACGGGCGAGGCACCGTCCACCTCCTGACGCGTCCGGGCGGGCGGCCCTGACGGGCCACCCGCGACGACACGACGGCGCCCCCGGTGCTCCACCGGGGGCGCCGTTCGTCGTTCGGGGCGTGTGGCGGCGGGCGCG
>NZ_KI912247.1:179953-182183 GCF_000231035.2 Saccharomonospora iraqiensis subsp. paurometabolica YIM 90007
CGCAGGCGTTCCTGCTCGCCTCCGTGCTCGCCGCGGTCGTCGCGGAGGACGGCACCGGGCACGGTGCCGAGCTGATCGCGCTGCTCGGTGCCGTGCTCGGGCGTGCGGGTACCGCGTGGGCGAAGCGGGTCGTCGCCGCGCGGGCGGCGGCGGGCGCGAAGGAGGAGCTGCGCGCGAAGGTGGTGGACAAGGCGCTGCGGCTCGGCCCCGAGTGGATCGGCCGCACGGGCGCGGGGAAGCTGACGGCCCTGACCACCCGGGGCCTCGACGCGCTGGACGCCTACTTCACCGAGTACCTGCCCGCACTGGTCACCGCCGCCGTGGTCCCGGTCGCCGTGGGTGCGGCCGTGCTGGTCGCCGACTGGCCCTCGGCGCTGCTCATCGTCGTCACGCTGCCGCTGCTGCCGCTGTTCGCGATCCTGATCGGTAAGTACACGGCCGACCGGGTGGGCGCGGCGACCGACGCGGTCCACCGGTTGTCCGGCAACCTGCTGGAACTCGTCCGTGCGCTGCCCGTGCTGGCCGCCTTCCGCCGGGCCGAGGCGCAGGCCTCGGTGGTGCGCCGGGTGAGCGACCGGCACCGCAGGACGACGGTGTCCACCCTGCGGCTGGCGTTCGCCTCGGCGTTCGCGTTGGAACTGGCCGCGACGCTGTCGGTGGCGCTGGTCGCCGTGGCGATCGGTGTGCGCCTGGTGTCCGGCGACCTGGGGCTCGCCGTGGGGCTCGGGGTCCTCCTGCTCGCCCCCGAGTGCTACCAGCCGCTGCGCTCGGTGGGGGCGGCCTTCCACGCGAGCGAGGACGGGGTGGAGGCGGTGCGCCGGGTCGCCGCCGTCCTCGACGAGCCGGAACCCCGTCCCGGGGCGCGCGTGCCCGGCCGGGGCGCGATCCACCTCCGGGACCTGCGGGTGGCCCGGCGCGGCGGGTATGCGCCCGACGGGTTGACCCGCACCGTCCGGCCCGGGCACACCACGTGGCTGGACGCGCCCAGCGGTGCGGGGAAGACGACCACGCTGGCGGTCCTGCTGGGTTTCGCCACGCCCGCGTCGGGCACGGTCACCGTCGACGGCGTGCCGATCGAAGACATCGACATGTCGACATGGCGGGACAGCGTTGCCTGGGTCCCGCAGTCGCCCGCCTTCGCCGGAGGGAGCGTGCGCGCCGAACTCGCGCTCGCGGTGCCGGGCCGGGCGACGACCGGGGACGATCCGGACGACCCGGAAGGCGATCCCGGGACCGGTCCGGACGTCGATCCGGATGTCGGGGCGGACATCGGGGCGGTGCTGGCCGAGGTGGGCCTCGACGGGTTCGCCGACCGCCCGGTGCGGGAGCTGTCGGCGGGCCAGCGGCAGCGCCTCGCCGTGGCGCGGGCCCTGCTGCGGGTGCGGCGGGGCGCATGGCTGCTGCTGCTCGACGAACCCACGGCGCATCTCGATCCGGCCAACGCCGAGCGGGTGTGGACGGCGGTGCGGGCGGCGGAGCGGTCCGGGGCGGCCGTCCTGGCCGCCGCGCATCCCCGGGACGACACCGCAGTTTCGGAGACATCCGCGGTTCCCGGAGGTTCCACAACCATTCCGACCACTGTGGACAGCCGTGTCACGGCGGGCGTGATCACCGAGGACACTGTGGACAGCGGGGACACCGATCGGCGCCGCACCGGGGAACCCGCCCGGCGCCCGTTGCCGCTGCGGTGGCTGACCGAGCGCGGGCTGGTGCGCGGCGTACTGTTGGGCGCGCTGGCCCTGCTGTCCGGGGTGGCGCTGACGGCCACCTCCGGCTGGCTGATCGCCCGCGCCGCGCAGCAGCCACCGATCCTCACCCTCACCACCCTGGTGGTCGGGGTGCGTACGTTCGGCCTGGCCCGCGCCGGCCTGCGGTACCTGGAACGCCTCGTCACGCACGACGCCGCGTTCCGCGTGGCGACCCGGCTGCGGGAACGGCTGTGGCGGGCACTGGTGCGCCTCGGCCCCGCCCGCACGGCCGGACTGCACCGGGGGGAAGGTCTGCGCAGGCTGGTCGACGACGTCGACACGATCCGCGACCTGCTGCCCAGGACCGTGACGCCCCCGCTGGTGGCCGCCCTCGTCGCGGTCGGTGCGGTCGTCGTGCAGACGATGTTCCTCCCCTCGGCCGGGGCGGTGCTGCTGGTGGCCGTCGTCCTCGGCGGGCTGGCCGCTCCCGCCCTGGCCCTGGTCACCGAGCGCCGGGCCACGGCCACCCTCGCGGCCGGTCG
>NZ_KI912247.1:182283-182370 GCF_000231035.2 Saccharomonospora iraqiensis subsp. paurometabolica YIM 90007
CGGCGCTCGCGGGTGCGGGGACCACGCTCGCGGTGGTGGTGGCCGCGGGGTCGGTGCTGGTGTTGCGGGGCGGGATGCCGGACGGCC
>NZ_KI912247.1:182470-187773 GCF_000231035.2 Saccharomonospora iraqiensis subsp. paurometabolica YIM 90007
CGGCGGCGCCCGTCCCGGGGCCGACACGCGGGCCGAGGGCCGGGATGAGGGCCGCGGGACCGCCCCGGACCGCGATCGTCTTGGCCCGTTCGGCGGGACGCGGGACAGGCGGGCGCTGGGGAAGTGGTTCGCTCACGGCGGGGACCTCGCATCGGACGACGATGTCGCGCACGCCGTCCGGTACCGCTCCGGTGTCACCCGATCGGCGTACTCATTAGGCAAGCCTAACCTCGCGGATCCGTATGTCGAGGGTGTCGTTGCGCACGTCCGTTGCCGGTCGGGCGTGTCTCCGCCCGCGCGCCCGGGTGGCGGCGTCGGGGAGGGCCCGGCACGCGTTCGTTGAACGAACGCTTTCGTCCTGATTCCGTTCGCTATTAGCGTGTGGGACGTGTCAAGCGCTGTGGAACTCCCGCCCCCAGGCCCCCGAGGAACCCCACCGCTGCTCGCGCGGCTCGTCGACGACTCGGCGCTGTTCCCTCCCGGAGACCCGTCGATGTCGGAGGCCCTGGTCAGCCACCTCGACAACAGGGCCGGTGAGCACGCGGGCGTGCTCGGGGTCTTCCTCTGCCCGGCGTCCCGACTCCCGGAGATGATCACCGAGCTGATCAAGATCAGGCCGAAGGAGCCGTTACCGCTCTCGCTGATCATCGACACCGGCCTCGGCGGGGTTCCGAAGGCGATCTCCATCGTCGAGTCCCGCGAGGAACTGTTGTCCCTGCGGATGGTGGAGATGCCCGCACCCTCCGACGTCGACGAGGTGTGGCTGGAGCGGGTGTCCGAGTTCGTGCCCGAGGACGTCGCCCGCGTCGTCGAGCCGCGCCGGGGAGTCGGCTGGCTCGACGGTGTGCGCAAGGTGCTCGAACACGGCAGTTGGCCGAAGATCCGCTGTGGCGGGCTGTCGCAGGAGAACTTCCCGGGTGTCGACGAGGTCGCCGACTTCTTCTCGGTGGTCGGCGGTGCGCCCGGCGCGTCGTTCAAGGCGACCAACAGCCTGCACCGCGCCGTCCGGCACACCGACCCGGACAGCGGCTTCGAGCACCACGGGTTCCTCAACCTGATCGTCGCGGCGGCCCGGTGCCTGTCCGGCGGCGACGTCCGCGGTGCGCTGGGTTCCACCGACGGGGACGCGCTCGCGGCGGAGGCGGGCAAGCTGGGTGACGAGGCCGCCCGCGCCGTGCGCTCGATGTTCACCTCCTACGCCTCGGCGACCTTCGACGAGTCGATCGCGGATCTGAAGGGGCTGGGGCTGTTGTGACGCGGGAGGGCTCGCTGACGCTCGACCGCGGGCTCGCGCTGCTGCGGGCGGTGGCCGACGCCGAGGGGTCGGCCACCGTCTCGGAGCTGGCGGTCGCCGTCGGTACCAGCCGGGCCGCCGTCTACCGGCTACTGGTGCCGCTGGCGGAGCGCGGGCTGGTGTGGCGGGACGGCAGCCGGGTCCGGCTCGGGGCCGGGGTGCTGCGGCTGGCCGAACGGATGCTGCCGCAGCTGCGGGCCGTCGCCCGGCCCGTGCTGCGCGGGCTGGCGGAGTCGGTGGGCGCCACGGCACACCTGTCGGTGGTGGAGGGCGAGCACGTGCACGTCGTGGCGGTGGCCGAACCGTCGTGGACCACCTTCCACGTCGCCTACCGGGTGGGCAGCAGGCATCCCGTCGCACGCGGAGCGGTGGGGGAGGCGCTGGCCCAACGGCACCGCGGGGACGCCTGGGCCGCCGTCGCCGGGGATCCGCAGGAGGGCACGTTCGCCGTCGCGGCCCCGGTGCGCGGTGTGCCGGGGGTGCGGGCGGCGTTGGGGGTGGTGTCCCTGACCGACCTGGACGACGCCGCGGTCGGTGCCCGCCTTGCCGAGGCCGCCACCACCCTGGCGGACGAACTACGCGGCTGAGTGCGGCGGCGCGCGCCGCCGCACCGCCCAGGCACGCCGACCGCCCGTCGTCACACGAGGAGACTGCCGAACGCGAGAGCGGCCAGCCCGGCGAGCACGAACCCGGCCATACGCTGCAGCGGTCTCGGCCGGATGCGGTCCCGCAGCTTGCGGCCGACCAGCACGGCCAGGCCGGAGACGCTCAGCACGGCGAGCAGCGACCCCGCGGCCACCGCGAGCGGCTGGGCGGAGTTCGCCGCCAGCCCCGCCATCGTCAGTTGGGAGGCGTCCCCCCACTCCGCGGTGAACAGCACCGCGAACGAGGTCAGACTCGCCCGCACGAAACCGGTCGATGTGCCTCCGCTGCGCGCCGCGTCGACGGAGTCGTCGTCGCCCGATTGAAAGCCTTCCCGGAGCAACATCACGGCGCCGACGCCGAACATCGTGCCCACGGCTACCGAGACCACGGGATCCGGCAGAGCCGTGAGCACACCACCGAAGGTCACGGCGACCAGCGTCTGAAGGGCGAACGCCACCGCGATCCCGAGCAGGACCGCACGCACGGGGAACCGGGTGGTGAGCACGAGCGTCGCCACCGTCGTCTTGTCCGGCAGTTCGACGGCGGCCACGAGGGCGAACGTCGACACCAGGGCCACGAGCGCGGAGGTCACGGCGGCACTCACCTCCCTTTCCTCTGACACGATAAAGGCGAATCGCTGTACCGGGTAGTGAATCGGAATCGCGAATCGCCCCGTACGGTTCGGCCAGCTCGTTTTCCGGGTGCGCCTGAAGATTGATTGAGGCAGGCCGAAAACAATCGTCCGGGACGCACGTCCGTCTGGCGCGGGACCTTGGTCCCGCGCGGTCCGGGATCCTGGGACCTGACGCGGATCCGCAGGTCGCAGGCAGAGTCGATCTCGTGAGCGTCCTCGAGCTAGCGCGGTGGCAGTTCGGTATCACGACCGTCTACCACTTCCTCATGGTTCCGTTGACCATCGGCCTGTCGGTGCTGGTGGCCGGGATGCAGACGGCGTGGCTGCGCACGGGTGAGCAACGTTACCTGCGCATGACGAAGTTCTGGGGAAAGCTGTTGCTGGTCAACTTCGCGATGGGCGTGGTGACCGGCATCGTGCAGGAATTCCAGTTCGGCATGAACTGGAGTGCCTACTCCCGCTTCGTCGGGGACGTGTTCGGGGCGCCACTGGCCATGGAGGGCCTGGTCGCCTTCTTCGTCGAGTCGACGTTCCTCGGTCTGTGGATCTTCGGGTGGGACCGGCTGCCGAAGCGGGTCCACCTGGCGTGCGCGTGGGCGTTCTCGCTGGCCACGATCGCCTCGGCGTACTTCATCCTGGCCGCGAACTCATGGATGCAGCACCCGGTGGGCGCCGAGTTCGTCGACGGCAGGCCCACGATGACCTCCATCGGTGCGGTGCTGACCAACAACACCGCGCTGGCCGCGATCCCGCACACCGTGGCGGGGGCGTTCGCCGTGGCCGCCGCGTTCCTCGTCGGCGTCGCGGGATGGCGGCTCTGGCGCGGCCGTCCTCGCGCGGGCGCGGAGGACGGCGACCGGGACGTGTGGCGGTCGTCGCTTCGGCTGGGGTCGTGGGTCGGCGTGGTGTCCTTCGCGGTGCTGGTGATCAGCGGGGACGCGCAGGCCAAGCTGATGTTCGAGCAGCAGCCGATGAAGATGGCCGCCGCGGAGGCGTTGTGCCACACCGAGGAACCGGCGGGCTTCTCGATCATGGCCCTCGGCGACGTGGCCGACGCCGACTGCGACAGCGTGCAGACGTTCACCGTGCCCGCCCTGCTGTCATTCCTGGCCCACGGCGACCTCGACACCGAGGTCAAGGGGATCGACGACCTGGTCGGTGAGTACCGGGAGCGCTACGGCCGCCACTACCCGGACGACCCGGCGCTGGGGGAGCTGGCGGGCGAGCCGGTCGACTACGTGCCCAGCCTGCCGGTGACCTACTGGGGTTTCCGCATCATGATCGGGTTCGGCGCGCTCTCGGCGGCGATCGGGGTGGTCGCGTTGTGGTTGACGCGCCGGGGACGGATCCCGGAATCGCGCTGGTTCCCCCGGATGACCCTGGCCGGGATCGCGTTGCCGTTCGTCGCCAACAGCGCGGGCTGGATCTTCACCGAGATGGGCAGGCAGCCGTTCGTGGTGGTGCCGAACCCGAGCGGGGTCGACGGCGTGTGGATGTACACCGCCCAGGCGGTCTCGAACGTGACCACCGCCGAGGTGTGGACCTCGCTGATCGCGCTGACCACCGTGTACGCCGTCCTCGGCGCGGTCGAGCTGTTCCTGCTCGTGCGCTACGTCCGGGGCGGTGTCGCCGGGGTCATGGGCGGCCCGGGTGGCCCGGACGGCCCGGACGGCCCGGACGACCCGGACGGATCCGACGGCTCCGGTCCGGACGATCCCGGTTCCGGTGGGTCGGGGGAGGCGCTGGCGTTCGCCTACTGACCCGTGCCGACCGCGCCACCTGCGCCACCGACCCCGCCACCGACCCCGCCACCGACCCCGCCACCGACCCCGCCACCGACCCCGCCACCGACCCCGCCACCGCCACGCCGCCGACCGCGAGGAGGACACGATGCACCACAGCTCTCCCCGGGCTCCCGCGACTCTTCAAGATCAATTTTTCCACCGCCGCTCACCTGGGGTTTGTGGACAACGATGGCGGTTGTCCACAGCCTGGGGAACACCTGTTCCCCGCAGCGCCGTCCCGGGTGACCCTGGTGCCCGGGAACGCGGCCACGCACACGAGGGAGGAGGGCACCGCTAGTGGACCTGCCGACACTCTGGTTCTGGGTCATCGCCCTGTTCTGGCTGGGCTACCTGTTCCTGGAGGGGTTCGACTTCGGGGTGGGCATGCTCCTGCCGGTACTCGGACGCCGCGAGACCGAGCGCCGGGTGCTGATCAACACGATCGGCCCGGTCTGGGACGGCAACGAGGTGTGGTTGATCGTCGCGGCCGGCGCCACGTTCGCGGCGTTCCCCGCCTGGTACGCGGGCCTGTTCTCCGCGGCCTACCTGCCGCTGCTGCTCGTGCTGCTGGCGCTGATCGGGCGGGGGGTCGCCTTCGAGTACCGGGGCAAGGTCGACTCGGCCCGCTGGCGGGCCGTGTGGGACCGGGTGATCGTGTTCGGCTCCTGGGTGCCGCCGTTCGGGGTCGGGTTGATCCTCGCGACGACCGTGTTCGGGCTGCCGCTGGACGCCGACGGCGACCGGGTCGGCTCGGTGCTGGAAAGCGTGCGCTGGGAGACGGTGCTCGGTGGGCTGGCCGTGGTCGGGTTCTCCCTGGTCCACGGGGCGGTGTTCCTGGCGCTGAAGACGGAGGGCGAGCTGGCCGACCGCGCGCGCCGGATCGCCCTGCGCGCGGCTCCGGTCGCCCTCGCGCCCGTCCTCGGCCTGCTGGTCGCGGTGCAGGCGG
>NZ_KI912247.1:187873-188357 GCF_000231035.2 Saccharomonospora iraqiensis subsp. paurometabolica YIM 90007
GCAGGCGGCGCACGGCACGGGGTGGTCACTGCTGTCGGTGGCCGTGGTGCCCGTGGCGGGCGCGGTGGCCGTGTGGCGGCTCGCGGCGGGGCGTGCCGGGCAGGCCTTCGCCGCGCTGGGGCTCGTCATCACGGCGACGACGGTGGCACTGTTCGGCGCGCTGTACCCGGACGTTCTCCCGTCCACTGTGGACGTCGCGAACTCCCTCACCGTGGACACGGCCTCGTCGAGCGATTACACGCTGGAGGTCATGAGCTGGCTGGCGTTGTTCGGTGCCCCGGCCGTGCTGGTGTATCAGGGCTGGACCTACTGGGTCTTCCGGAAGCGCATCGGCACCCGGCACATCCCGGAGGTGCGCGTTCCGCGATGAGTACTCCCGTCCGCGAGAATCCCCTTTCCGCCGTGTCCGAACCGGACACCTCGCGGGCGGGCAGGGGCCCGCTCGGCGCGCTGCCCGCCCTCTCGGCGGCGGCGCGCCGGGCGC
>NZ_KI912247.1:188457-188748 GCF_000231035.2 Saccharomonospora iraqiensis subsp. paurometabolica YIM 90007
TCCTGCCCGCACAGCGCGGACACGCGACGCTGCCCGCGCGGGTGGCCTGGGCGCCGCAGGACCCGCAACTGGTGTCCACGACCGTCGCGGAGAACCTGCGGCTGGCCGCTCCGCACGCCACCGACGCCGACCTGCGTCGTGCGTTGCGCACGGCCCGCCTGAGCGACCTGGAGCCGGACACGATGCTCGGCGACGCGGGCACGGGCCTGTCCGGGGGCCAGGCGCAGCGGGTGGCGGTGGCGCGGGCCCTGCTCGCCGTGCCGGACGCCGACGTCGTCCTGCTGGACGAGC
>NZ_KI912247.1:188848-205862 GCF_000231035.2 Saccharomonospora iraqiensis subsp. paurometabolica YIM 90007
AGCATGGGCACGATGGTCGCCTTCGACCTGCCGCTGCACGGGCGTGCCGGGGCGGGCGGATAGCGGCGGGGGTGGTGTCCGGCCCGCTCAGTCCCGGCTTCCGGTACCGGCGCCGTGCCGGGCGACCCAGGCGGCGGCCTGCGTCCGGCGGCGCAGGCCGAGCTTGGCCAGCAGCGAGGTGACGTAGTTCTTCACCGTCTTCTCGGCGAGGAACAGCCGCTCGGCGATCTCCCGGTTGGACATCCCCTGGCCGATGAGTTCGAGCACGCTGCGCTCGCGGTCACTGAGCGCGTCGAGCTCGTCCGGCTGCGCGGGGCTGCGCACCTTCTCCAGCAGCCGCGTCGTCGTCAGCGGATCCAGCAGGGACCGCCCGGCCGCGACCTCGCGCACCGCGTGCACGACGTCCTGGCTGCGCACCTGCTTCAGCAGGTAGCCCGCCGCCCCGGCCATGATCGCGCCGACCATGGCCTCCTCGTCGTCGAACGCGGTGAGCACCAGGCACGCCGGTGGGCTCGCCGAGTCCCGCAGTTCCCGGCACAGGGTCACGCCGTCGGTGCGTCCGTCCCCGAGCCGCACGTCCACCACCGCCACGTCCGGCTCCACGTGCAGTGCCACGGCCCGCGCCTCCTCGGCACCGCCCGCCTCGGCGACCACGGTGATGTCCGACTCGTCCTCCAGCAGGTCCCGCAACCCCCGGCGCACGACCTCGTGGTCGTCGACGAGCAGCACCTCGATGGCCATGCGCCGAGCCTACGTCGCCACGGCCCGCGCACCGTCCCGTGCCGGGCGTGGTCCCGGCCACGTGCGTCGGCTCCGGGAGGTGACGACAATGGTGTGACGGCAGGCACAGTCCGCCGGTACGGTGCGACCGCCGGGGCGGACGACGACGAGCGACGGAGGTCGCGATGAGCACGCACACCACACCCACCACGTCCGCCGCCGACCACTCCGGCGACGTGCAGACCCGGAACCGGGCCCGGGTGGAGCGGCACGACAAGCGGGTGCGCGCCGTGTTCGCCGGGCACGTCGTGGCGGACACGACCCGGCCGCTGCTGGTGTGGGAGGTGCCGTACTTCCCGACCTACTACCTGCCCCGCGACGACGTCCGCACCGAGCTGATCGAGTTCACCGACCGCACCCGCACCTCGCCGACCAGGGGGACCGGCCGGATCGGGCACCTGCGGCTCGGCGGGCACACGGTGACCGACGCGGTGACGGAGTACCCCGAGTCACCGATCGAGCTGCTGCGCGGACACGTCCGCCTCGACTTCGCCGCGATGGACGCCTGGTTCGAGGAGGACGAGCAGATCCACACCCACCCCCGCGACCCGTACGTGCGCATCGACATCCTGCCCAGCACCCGGCACGTGCGCGTGGACGTCGACGGCGTCACCGTCGCCGACACGCGCGGCGCGCGCCTGTTGTTCGAGACCAACCTGCCCACCCGGTACTACCTGCCGAAGCCGGACGTCCGGCTGGACCTGCTGGAACCGAGCGACAAGGTCACCCACTGCCCGTACAAGGGGCAGGCCGAGTACTGGTCGGTGCGGGTGGGCGAAACCCCGGTGCCCGACCTGGTCTGGTCGTATCCCACGCCGCTGCCGGAGAGCGAGCGCATCGCCGGCCTCGTGTGCGTGCCGCAGGAGCACGCCGAGGTCTATGTGGACGGTGTCCGGGTGTAGTTCCGTCGGGGGTGAACCGGGGTCGGCCGGCTCGACCGGCCTCCTGCGGATGGGGCTCGATCAACCGGCGCTCGTCCCCTCCGGGAGCGCAGTCACACCAGTTCGATCGGGCAACGGGGGCCGGGCGCGTTCGCCAGGCGGGCGTCGGTGGTCAGCAGTGCGGTGGCCCGCAGCATCTCGGCCAGCGCGACATAGGTGGCGTCGTAGGCACTGAGGTTGTGCCGCAACGCCCACATCCTGGGCCGGAGCGGGTCGGCGGGGAATCGTTCGAGCGCCAGACGGCCGAAGGCGTTCAGTGCCAGATCACCTTGTCCCTCGCTGAGCGAACCGCGGCGGACGAGACCGCGGAGAACCTGGGTGACCTCGCTGTCGATCAGGTGTGGTGCCGCCAGTTCCTCGTCCCCGAGCCGGTCGGGATCGAGTTTCCCGGCGAGGAGTTCCACGATGACACCGGCATCGACGACCTTCACTCGCCGCGGCCCTCGTGCAACACAGACAGGATCGTGTCCCGGTCCGCCTCACCACGGACCTCGGCCTGGGTCCGACGGATGACCGCCTCGTTGTT
This sequence comes from Saccharomonospora iraqiensis subsp. paurometabolica YIM 90007, assembly GCF_000231035.2. Taxonomy (GTDB): domain Bacteria; phylum Actinomycetota; class Actinomycetes; order Mycobacteriales; family Pseudonocardiaceae; genus Saccharomonospora; species Saccharomonospora paurometabolica. Next base: position 191,096 of record NZ_KI912247.1, read on the forward strand.
CCGCAGCAGCTCCGTGCGCGTGGCCAGATGTTCCAGTTCTCGCTGCAGGTATCGGGTCAGGGAGAGTCCCTGCGCGTGGGCGGCTTCGACCAGGGCGTCGTGAACGTCGTCGGGAACGTCACGGATCTGCACGACCTTGGACATAGCACAACCGTACCACGGGATGGGTGCAGAGTGCACCCATCCCGGTGGGGCAGTACCTGGCGCTCGCTCACCGACCGGGGCGGCTGCCACCGCCTCCACAGGCTGTCAGCCCGCCCGGCGGATGGTGTCGTGGCCGAACTGCGCCAGGCGGTTGCGGGCGGTGTCCAGCTCGCGGTCGGTGAACAGCGGGGCGAACGCCTCGTCGGTGACCAGGGCCTCGACGGTGAGGTCCAGGCGGCCCCGCTCCCACAGCGCGGCGAAGCCGTCCGAGACGGCGGGGGCGCGCAGCAGCTTGCGCGCGGTGGCCAGTGCGCCGAGGTCGGCGAGCATGCTGAGGAAGTAGCCCGCCGTGTAGCCCGCCTCGTACCGGGCGCGGTCGTAGAGTTCCCGCATCGCGCGGTCGAACCGCTCGCCGAGCGCGGAATCGGCCGGTTCCGGTTCGGGCTCCGGCCGGTCGGCCTCCGGGCCGACGCCCGAGGCGTCGCGGTTGCGGCGGTTGGCGTAGCCCAGCAGCGCGTCCACCGAGGTGAACACCTCGTAGCCCAGTTCCTCCAGGCGCGGCAGGTCGGCGGCGTCCGGGTCGAGTTCCAGGATCACCGCCGCACCCTGGCCGGGCTGCAGGCCGTCCGGCCAGTACGCCTCGGCCACGGCGAGGGCGCGGCCGGTGTCCGGGTCCGCGATCTCGGCGTCGGTGCGGGGTTCGGCGTAGCCCAGCCGCAACATCTCGTCCACGAGCCCGCGCACCTGCACCGCGCGTGCGTCGTCGGACTCCTCGGAGACCACCTGCATCGGGCGCAGTTCCGCCGTCCCGGCCGACTCCGTACCCGAGCGCAGGCCCTCCAGGAACGACTGCGCGGCCTCGGCCAGCAGTTCGCGGCGCGCGGCGAGGAAGTCGAGGTAGTTCTCCAGCTTCCACAGGGTCTCGTCGGCCGGGATCCACTGCGAGGCCAGCACCCCCGGGTGCTTCTGTTCCACCTCGCGGAAGTAGTCCTCCGGCGGCCGGTTGCCGACGTCGAGATTCGTCTGCTGGGTCAGGAAGCAGAAGTTCGCCACGGCGTTGACGTGGCCGCGCTCGTAGCGCTGCCGCAGCAGCGACTTCGGGAAGACGTGGTGCACCTGCAGCGAGCCGAGCTTGCCGAGCATCTCCGCCTTGAGCTCCAGGCCGCTGCCGAAGTCGCGGGCGCCGCGCACCCGGGTGAGCATGTACAGCAGCGGGTAGAACCGGGAACCCTTGGTCGAGCCCTCGAAGTCGTGCGGGCGCACCGCCAGGTTCCCGCCACGGGTGCGCTCCAGCGTCCGGATGAGGCCGTCGATGCCGTCGCGTGCGGCGGTGTCGTAGTCCTGCTGCAGCGCGGTCTCGGTCGCACCCGCGAACCGCCCCCACAGCGAGGCGTGCACGTACCAGTACAGCACCTTGTCCCGGTAGGCGCTGTCCGGGAACCGGCCGCCGTTGAGCTCCAGGAGCCGCGAGATCACCGGGATCGCGTAGCGGGCCATCAGCACACGGTCGTGATCGAGGCCGAGCCTGCCGGAGATGGTGTCCAGGATCGTGCCGATGTAGCCGACGGTGCGTTCGAGGGCCTGTTGGAAATGGTCCGCCGGGACCTTGTCCAGCGCGGTGAACAGCGCACGGCCGGTGGCCACCGCGTTGACGTTGCGCAGCAACCAGTCCAGGGTGAAGTCGAACCCGGCCTCTTTCCACCGGGCCAGGTGCTGACGCATCGCACTGCGTGCGTCCGGCCACTGTGCACAAACTTTGGCCAGTGCGAGGTCACCATTGGACAGTTTGGTTCCGCCGTGGTTCACCCGGTTGAAGATCTCGACGACATCGTCGACGGACCGGTTCGGGCCGCTGATCGTCTCCTGGTTGAAATCCTTGTCGGTGATCTGGCACAGCTCGTTCAGCCGGGACAGGTAGAGATTCGCCTTGTCCGGCTGGTCGGAGAACTTCGACAGGAACGGCACGGGCCCGGTCTTGAACAGCTCGGTCACGTCCACCCAGTGCACGTCGTCGGCCATTTTGCTGGGCATGTAGAACTCGAACACCTCGGTGTCGACGTTGAAGTGCAGCCCGCGGAACACGGTCGGGTCACCCTCGAAGAACGCGGGCGGGTTGCCCCGGATGACGCTGTACAGCGTGGTGACCCGCTGCTGCCCGTCCAGCAGCAGCAGGTGCGTGCCGGTGCCCGTGATACCGCCGCGGACCGACACCCCCTCGGTGGAGGTCTCCCACAGCAGCAGCCCGCCCACCGGGTGGCCGCGGTAGAGCGAGCGCATCAGGCCGCGCACCTGTTCACGGTTCCACACGTAGCCGCGCTGGAACTCCGGGAGCAGCACGGTCCCGGCATCGATCTGGTCCAGCAGCGTCGACAGTTTCACGAGGTCACCTTCCCTGGTGGTGTGGTGGGTGGCGGGTCAGTTCTCGGATGGTGCGGGCAGCAGCGCGCTGCGGTCGCCGTGCCAGCTCACGGCGAGCTGTTCGCGGGCGCGGGTGCAGGCCACGAACAGCAGGCAACGTTCGCGTTGCAGGTCCTGCTCGTGGGTGTGCGCGTCCTCCTCGGCCGGGGTGACGGCGTTCGGCGGCGGCATGTGCTTCTCGCCCACCCCGATCACGGCCAGGCACCGGAACTCCAGCCCCTTCATCCGGTGCATCGTGCCGACCGAGACGACGTCCTCGGCCGCGCGACCGCCGGAGAGCACGGCGGCCGACACCCCGGCCCGCTCCAGTGCGGACTGCGCCTTGTTCGCCAGCCAGTTCGACCGCGCGGCGACGCCGATCTCCCCGGTCTCCACCCCCGCGTCGAGCCAGCCGGTCACCACCTCGGTGAGGTGGCGCAGCTCGTCCTCGCGGGTGGCGAAGCCCCGCTCGGTCGGCGGCAGGCCGTGCATCTCGGAGCGGCAGCCCGCGATCGAGTCGAGGCCGCCGTCCATGTCGTCGATGCGTTCGCCGTGCAGCAGTTCCAGACTCCACGCCAGGATCTCGGCCGTGGTGCGGTAGTTGATCCGCAGTTTCGTCGACCGCCCGGTCACGTGCACGCCGACCTCGCGCAGACTGACCCGGCCGGCGTAGATGCGCTGGTGGGTGTCCCCGGCGAGGAAGAGGTCGTCCGGGCGTGCGGGCGCGGCGGCGCGCAGGAACCGCCAGCCCTCCGGGCTGAGGTCCTGCGCCTCGTCCACCACGATGTGCCGGTAGGGCTTGTCCTCGTCGGGCAGCTGTTCCAACAGGCGGGTCGCCTCGGCGCGGACGGTCTCGTGGGTGACGAGCCCCTCGTCGTGCAGCTGCCGCTGGAACTCCCAGATCGCCTGCCAGACCTGCGCCTTCTGCCGGGCGCCGAGCCTGCGGCCCCGCCCGGTGCGTTTCGCGCCGAGGTAGTCCTCGGCCGAGCCGACCCGTTGGGCGAGCACCACCTGCCGCCACTCCTCGCCCAGGAAGGTCTCGGTGAACGGCAGCTCGAGCTGTTTGACGATCCGCTTCCACCGCCGCTTCTCGTCGTCGCCGTCGAGCATCCGCGGCGGGCCGTGCTCGCGGCGGTAGACGCGGTGGGCGAGCTGGTCGACGTGGGCGACCTCGATGCGGTCGGCGGAGTCGGGGGAGTCGGTCAGCAGCTTGATCCCCGCGCCGAGCGAGTCGGCCAGCGTCGAGGTGAACGTGGTGACCAGCACCGGCCCTTCGCCCCGCGCGGCCAGGTGGTGGGCCCGGTGCAGCACGACCACGGTCTTGCCGGTGCCGGGCCCACCGGTGACCCGCGCGGGGCCGCGGTAGCCCGCCTCGACCACGGTGCGCTGCAACGGGTGCAGGTACACCCGCCACAGGGCGAACGGGTGCGCGAAGACGGCGAGCAGCTCCTCGGGCCCGTCCACCAGCACGACCCGGTCGGCGCTGCGCTCGATCGCCGCGTCGAGGTCGTCGGTGTCCACCGGGCCGGAGGTGATCGCCTCGCCGAGTTCGGCCCAGACCTCGTCCGGCGACAACCCGGCGGCGAGCCCGGACAGCACGTCCCACTGGGTCGTGGGCAGGAACGCGTGCGCCGCGTCGAGCTGCATCTGGTCGGTCAGGGCGCGGGCGAAGTCCAGCGTCTGGTCGTCGATGCCGAGGCGACGCAGATCGGCGTCACCGACGTGCTCGAACAGGCGGGTCGGCGTCGCGTCGGCCAGCCGGGACAGCTCCGGCAGGGTGGCGTCCAGGGCGGCGGTGTCCCGGATCTCGATCCCGCCGGTGGCGCTGTTGACCGAGGCGGTACGCCGCTGCGCCCAGTCGTAGGCGTCGTCGTGCGCCAGCACCTTGAGCAGGGTGTAGACGTCCCCGCTGTCCGGGGCGAGCACGATCCCGCGCACATCCAGCGTGATCCGGATGGAACGGAACCGGTCGTCCCGGGCGTTGGTGATTTTCTCCAGATTCCGACCGGAATGTGGGTCGTTTTCGAATTTGGCGAAGACCTCGGTGACCCGGTCCTGCACCGGCTTCTGCAGCCGGGCGTAGTCCCGCAGGAATTGCTTGGCGATGGCCAGTCGCGGCACGATTCACTTCCCTCCACCTCGCTGGAGGTGAGCCTGTCAGCAACGGGTCGATCCGGGCGACGGTGGGGTGATCGTCGCCATGAATGCGGCACACCCGGGAGGGTGTGGTTCGCAGTGGCCCCGGGGCTCGGCTCATCGGGTGCATTGTCCGACATGATCGCCGCCCTGCACACCCGGTTCGTCCTGCGCGGGTCGTGCGGCATCGGTGTTGCGGGAAGCACCCGGGTCGGTAGGCTGTGCACCTCACGTATCCGGGGGTGTTTTCGTGGGCCGGCGTCTGGCACTGCTCGTCGCGGTGGGCGAGTACAGCGATCCGCTCCTGCGTCGGCTGCGTGCTCCGGCGCAGGACGTCGACGCCCTGCGTGTGGCGCTGGAAAAACCGGGCGTCGGCGATTTCACCGAGGTGCGGACGGTCATCGATCGTCCACGACAGGAGATCGAAGAAGCGATCGAGGAGACATTCGCCGAGTGTCGGCCGGACGACATCGTCCTCACCTACTTCACCTGCCACGGGGTGAAGGATCTGCGTGGCAGGTTGTACTTCGCCGCGACGAACAGCAGGCCGGATCGTCTCGCGTCCACGGCGACCTCCGCGCAGTTCGTCAACGAGCAGATGGAGCACAGTCGTGCCGGGGCGAAGGTGGCGCTGTTGGACTGCTGCTACAGCGGTGCCTTCGCCCACGGACTCGCCGCGAAGACCGCGTCGACCGGGAACCTGGCGAACCAGATCTGTGGCAAGGGAAGCTACGTCATCACCGCGACCAACTCCCTGGAGTACGCCTACGAGGATTCGGAGATCACCGACTCCGACTCGACCGTGTCCGCCTTCACCGACCTCTTGGTGCAGGGCCTGTGGACGGGCCGGGCCGACACCGACGGGGACGGTCTCGTCTCCCCGGAGGACCTGCACGCCTATCTCGAACAGGAGTGCCGGTCGGCCGGTAAGCCACAGACCCCGACATCCTTCAGCAGTGGTGTCCAGGGAGCCGTCTGGATCGCGAAGGCACAGCCGCGTGCGCGCCCCGGGACGGGGGCGACCACAGGGCACGATTCGGTGAGGGCGGAGGTGGAACGGCACCTCCGGGAGCTGGAGATCCGCTATTCCGCCATTCGAGAGGTCCTGCCGAGTGGTGGACGCCGCACCGCGTACCTGGACGAGATCCCCGCAGAGGCGGCGGCACTCGCGGGACGGGCCGAGCGGTCCGGTGTGTTGCCTCGCCGCATCGAGTCGTTCGCCACGGACGACGATGCGGCGCGCGTGGTGACCATGGCGCTGTGCACCAGAATCGCCGGCCCCACACCGGAGACCGTCTCGGCGGTGGCGGACGGTGTCGGCAACTCGACCTCGGCCTTTCAGCAGTTCTGGGCCTTGTGTGCGGCGCAGAACATGATGCCGGCGCTGCCGCAGGAGCAACGCTGCGAGGTGTTCGGCGCGGTGGACGTGATGCTGCGGTCCGGGCTCGCGGATGCGGACGAGAGCCGGCTGCGCCTGGCCGAGTGGATCCTCGGTCACGAGGACGAGCAGAGCTCGTCATGGTGAGGAAGGGTAACGACGATGGGGGACGTGACGGCCGTTCGGATCGCGGTGAACGGTGCGGAGGATTCGGACGACGAGGAGATCGACCGGTGGACCGGTGCGCTGTACGGTGACCTCGCCACCCTCGACATCCACTCGATCGACCGTGTCGGTGCCGAAGCTCCGGCGGGGGCGAAGGCGGGAATCGCCGATGTGGTCGGTGTGCTGGTCGCGACGGGGGTCTTGTCCGCGACGACGGTCAAGGCGATCGCCGATGTGGTGTCGGCGTTCGTGCAGCGTAGTGCCGCGCGGAGTGTCTCCATGGAGCTCGGCGACCACCGGATCGAAATCACCGGAGCGGGACGCGCCGAGGTGGAGGCCGTGGTGCGCCTCTGGTGCGAGGCCGGGGGAGAAGACCCCGACCCGTGAAAGTCCGGGCGTCCGGTGGATCACCGGGACCGTGCCGGCGTTTCGAGTTCCGCGTAGGCGTCGAGGACCGGGCGGACGTCACGGTTTCGTCGTTCGCGGACAAGCACGACTCTGACCAGAAAGACACCGAACAGGGTCCACACCACCGCCGACACGCCGAGCAGCAATACGAAGTACTCGTGCTCCGTGGAGGCGAGCGTGCCGAGGACCATGAACAGGCTGACGAAACCGAACAGCATCGCCAACCTTCCCTGCCGGTTGAACTTCGCGCCCCAGGCGCGGTGTTGTTCCCGTGCCCGCTCGAGTACCTGTGGCGACAGCGGGTCGAATCCTTGGAGTCGCTCGATCTCGGCGGCACGGGCGCGGACCGCGGGGTGGTCCCGGAGCTCGGCCGGGTCCGAGGCGTTGGTGAACGACTCCTGTGCGGGGGAGACGACCGTGGTGCCAGGGCGAGTCAGCCGGACCACCTCGCCCCGCCGGATCTGCGAGTGGTCGGCTTCCTTCCAGCCGGTGCCGCGGACCATCTGGGTGATTGTGGCGGTGCTCAGGTCGGCGTACCGGCTGGTGCCCAGCGGATAGAAGCCGTCGGCATTCAGCGTGGCCTCGCGCAGCTCGCGGCGTAGCTGCTGCCCGGAATCGGTCCGCTTCGCCGGTTCTCCCTCCTCTCGGGAGAAGTGCAGCAGCCACCCGGTGCAGGTGATCTCCTCGTCGACGAAGCGCCAACCCTTCCGACCCAACTCCCGGCGCAGCTCGGCGAAGGCGAGTTCCTTGCAGCGCAACCAGTCGAGTTCGAGTGTGGGGCCGGGTGAACGGGCGAGCTCGCGGAGGGTCTTCAGCTGTTCGGTACGGCGGTGTTGCCGCACCTCGGTCGGTGTGCCGAACATTCTGGCGAAGAGGATGACGAGTATGACGCCCATCGAGGGCAGAAACAGCCACAGAGCGATGGCTTCGGACATTTCCTCAGTCATGTATCGATAACTTTCGGGAGTCCTTCGGAGGGGCGAATGCCAGTGCGGGAATCCCGTTGTGGGTCTGCTTCCCGATGAAACGGAAGCCGCTCAGTTCGGCCATCCGTTTCACCATGTGCTCGGACAGCGGACGGACCGTCCACATCCGGACCAGTGCCGGGTCCCCGGGCGGCCGTGTGGCGGCCACCTCCTGCTCGACCCGCCTTATCGCCCGGCGGAAGCTCTGTCTGCGAACCCTGATGCTCTCCACGACATACCACAGCGCGAGGAGGACTGTGATCCCCCCGCAGATGATCTCCATCATCCGGTGTGCTCCCCCATGGTGCTCTCCGGTAGTCGGTCGGTCGAGATCCTAGTGCTCGGCCCGGTCGACCGGCGGGACGGTGTCGAGGCACGGAAGCAACCCCCGTCGTCAGGACGGGTGAGGATTCACGAAAGGGCGACAGCTGCACCGCCTGCGGCCAGCGCGACGGCCGGTGGGTGGGTAGCGTCGGAATCGTTCACATCGACGAATGATCAGGGCGGCTCCGACATGCCGTTGTACGAATACCGATGCCCGGAATGCGGAATCATCGAACGTTCCCACGGAATGAACAGCGCTCCGACGACGGAGTGTTGTCCGGGGTGCGAGAACGAGGCGCGGCGCGTCATTTCCGCACCGCGGCTGAAACAGGTTTCGCCGCAGCTCGTCCGCGCCCGTGATGCGGCGGAGAAGAGCCGGGACGAGCCGGAGGTGGTGCGGCGCGACCCCGGCACGGAGCGCGTCGGCCGGTCGCGGGCCGACCCGAGGCTGGAACGGCTCGTGGGCAGGGAGTCGGCGCGTCACATGCGGACCGTGCCCCACCCGGCGAGCCGCCCGCATCGCCACTGAACCCACCACGATCGCCGTGACGTCCCGACCGAGCCCGCTGTGAGGTGCCCGAATGCCAGAAGTAGTGTTCCGCCACGCCCCGTCCCGCACCATGGCCGAACAGGACGTCCCGGGCCACAACCGGTGGCACCCCGACGTGCCGGTGGTCACGCAGGTGCGCCCCGGCCAGGAGTTCCGCATCGAGTGCCGGGAATGGACGGACGGCCAGATCGGCAACAACGACTCGGCCAACGACGTGCGCGACGTCGACCTGGACCGGTGTCACGTGCTCAGCGGGCCGATCGGTGTCGAGGGCGCCGAGCCGGGTGACCTGCTCGTCGTCGACATCCTCGACCTCGGCCCGATCCCGCAGCAGACCGGGCCGGTGTGCGGGCAGGGCTGGGGCTACAGCGGGATCTTCGCCAAGGTGAACGGCGGGGGTTTCCTCACCGACTACTACCCGGACGCCTACAAGGCCATCTGGGACTTTCACGGCCAGCAGTGCGACTCCCGGCACGTCCCCGGCGTGCGGATGCACGGCATCACCCACCCCGGGCTGTTCGGCGTCGCCCCCTCGGCCGACCTGCTCGAACGGTGGAACTCACGGGAACGGGCGCTGATCGCCACCGACCCGGACCGGGTGCCGCCGCTGGCGCTGCCCCCGCTGTCCCACGGCACCCTCGCGGGCACCGCCACCGGCGACGCCGCCCGGGCCATCGCGGACGACGGCGCGCGCACCGTCCCGCCGCGGGAGAACGGCGGTAACCACGACATCAAGAACTTCACCCGCGGTTCCCGGGTGTTCTACCCGGTGCACGTGCCCGGCGCGAAACTCTCCGGCGGTGACCTGCACTTCAGCCAGGGCGACGGTGAGATCAACTTCTGCGGCGCGATCGAGATGGGCGGCTACATCGACCTCGCCGTCGACCTCATCAAGGGCGGGATGGACACCTACGGCATCCACACCAACCCCGCCTTCATCCCGGGCCGGGTCGAGCCGCGGTACTCGGAGTTCCTCACCTTCATCGGTGTCTCGGTGGACCACCGGGACAACACCAACCTGTACATGGACGCCACCGAGGCCTACCGCAACGCCTGCCTCAACGCCATCGAGTACCTCAAGCAGTGGGGCTACACCGGGGAGCAGGCGTATCTGATCCTCGGCACGTCCCCGATCGAGGGACGGGTCAGCGGCGTGGTGGACATCCCCAACGCGTGCTGCTCGCTGTACCTGCCGACCGAGATCTTCGACTTCGACATCCGGCCGGGCGGGCAGGGGCCGGTCAAACAGGACCGCGGGCAGGTCTGCGTCACCTCCTGACGCGCCCGACCCGTGTCACCCGGACGGAAGGGAGAGGTCCCATGGCCCGCGAGCCGGACACGGCAGTCTTCGACAACGTCACGCTGCAGTGCGGGCGGACCCTGCCCCGCGTGGAGCTGGTCTACCAGACCTACGGAAAGCCGAACGCGGCGAAGGACAACCTGATCGTCTACCCCACCTGGTACTCGGGCCGGCACCAGGACAACGAATGGCTCATCGGCCCCGGCATGGCGCTGGACCCGGACCGCTGGTTCATCGTGGTGCCGAACATGCTGGGCAACGGCGTGTCCAGCTCCCCGAGCAACACCGCCGAGCCGTTCAACCAGGCGGCCTTCCCGCCGGTGACCGTGCACGACAACGTGCGCCTGCAACACCGGCTCGTGACCGAGGTGCTCGGCTTCGACCGCATCGCCCTGGTCACCGGATGGTCGATGGGGGCGATGCAGTCCTTCGAGTGGGGCGCGGCCCACCCCGACATGGTCGAGCGGATCGGCCCGTTCTGCGGCACCGCCCGGGTGTGGCCGCACAACGTCGTCTTCCTGGAGGCCGTCAAGGCCGCGATCCGCACCGACGCGGCGTGGCAGGACGGGTGGTACACCGACAAGCCGCACCGCGCGCTGCGCGCGGTCGGGCGGGTTTACGCCGGGTGGGGGATGTCCCAGGCCTTCTACCGCGAGGAACTCTGGCGGGAGATGGGCCACGCCTCCCTGGAGGACTTCCTCGTCGGCTTCTGGGAGGGCTTCTTCCTCCAGCGCGACCCGAACAACCTGCTGGCGATGGCCTGGACGTGGCAACACGGCGACCTCAGCGCCAACGACCGCTACCAGGGCGATCTCACCGCCGCGCTGAACGCGATCACCGCACGTGCGGTCGTCATGCCGTGCCGGACGGACCTCTACTTCACCCCCGAGGACAGCGAGTACGAGGCGGGGCTGTTGCCGAACGCCGAGTTCCGCCCGATCCCGTCCGTCTGGGGCCACTTCGCCGGCAGCGGGGCCAACCCCACCGACACCGAGTTCATCGACACCGCACTCAAGGACCTGCTCGCGCGCTGAGCGGGTCCGCACCACACGTGACGCCGCCCGCGGAAGGACCGGTTCACCCATGATCGCTCTTGTGCTGCTCTACGTCGGGGCCGTGCTGGCGCTGAACGGCCTCTGGCTGCTCGGCCACATCCAGGACCGTGAGATCGGCATCATCAACCTCTTCTCCGGCGGGATCATCCTGATCGCGGCGATCATCTCGATGGTCCTCGGCGCGATGCGGGACGACTTCACCGCCATCGTGTTCGGGGCGCAGATCCTGCTGTTCTCGTTCACCTACCTGTGGATCGCCTACAACCGGTACGTGGACGTGGACGGGCGCGGACTCGGCTGGTACAGCCTGTTCGTCGCGCTCACCGCGGCGCCGACCGCCGGCTTCACCCTCACCGACGCGGACGGCGGGACCTGGATGACCTGGCTGGGGGTGAACTGGGCCGCGTGGGCGGTGCTGTGGTTCCTGTACTGGGTCCTGCTGGGCCTGCAACGCCCCATCATGCGGATCGCGGGCGTCGTCACCCTCCTCGTCGGCATCGGCACCGGCTGGCTCCCGGCCTACCTGCTGCTCACCGACTACCTCACCCTGCCGTCCTGACCGGGGCAGGGATCCTCAGCCGTTCTTCGCTCGCAGGTCGATGTGTTTGACACGTTGGTCCCGTTGATGAGGTATCGCACGGAACCGGACCGCGCTCTGGTGCCGTTCGAGATCTGGGAGAACCATCGTCAAACCCACTGTGATGGCGGCCGAGTCGAGCGCGATGCCTAACAGCCCCTTCCCCTTGGCAGGGCTGATTCCCAACCAGTGAAGACCACTGTTGACCAAGGCCTGTTTCTCATCCGGGTCGACAAGTTGATTGCCGTCGCGAGTGATGATCGCGTCGAACCCACGTTGTGTGAGCTTGGTGAATAGCGGGATGTCGTGTTCGGCCATGAGTTGCTCATCCCTCGCGCAGCGGAAATCGTGATCCGGATGCATGGGGGATACCGTCCCGGTGAGGGTCGGGCTGAGGTTGTGATCCACGAAGAATCTCACGCCACACTCCGGACGGCCATGTGGAAGTCCAGCGCATCGGCAGCGGCGTCGGCATCGACTCCGGGATAAAAGTAGTTCACGTCTCCGAGGGGGACCTCTCCGTCGGAGACGAGGTCGGCGATGGTGTCGTAAGGGATGCGGGTGGCCGCGATGGTCGGCCAACCTCCCAGACGGCCGGCCCGTATCTCCAGGTGTTCGCGGGGGTGGAGGAAGTCCACCACGGTGTCGCCGCGATTGGTTCGGAATGACTCGAAGATGTCCGCCAGGCTGAGGATGTGATACTGCCCCGGGTTCGCGACGAGGTCGATGGTGTTGCCGTCGTTGTCGGCGACCACGATCGTGTTGCCGTCGGTGCCGAAGCCGTACCTCGACGGGTGCTCGGTCAAGTCGAGGGTCGGCATCCGCGCGAAAGCTTTCCGCACTTTCTGCAGGGACGTCTCACTGCGGAGGCGAACCACCGTGCGCAGCGCCACCACGTCGCGGAACGAGTAGAGCAGTCGAGGCTTGGTCGCCAGTTCCGGGACCAGCAGCCCGGTCGAGTTCCAGCGATGTAGCTGTGAGCGCGATGCTCCGGTCAACACGGCCGTGAGGTTGGTGGGGAACATGTCACCTCCTTCGACGCCCACACTCCGTGGAACGAGTATTGCACGGGTGTGCGTCCACGCCGGATCTTCCAGTGGCACACAAAGTAACATGTTACATGACGTACTGGGAACGAACTCCCGTGTGCCGGGCGCGGCCGGTGTGTGCTGCCGTCACCGGTCGGGACAGGCTGCCCCCGGACAACGAAACCGCGGGGCCGGGTCCGTCGTGGACCCGGCCCCGCCGGTGGTGTCGTGCGGCGTTCCCGCGGTGTTGCCGGGGCGGCTCAGCCGGTCGAGGCCGGCTCGGTCACCTCGAAGGCGAGCCGCTCACCGTCCGCGTCGGGCGTGATCCGCAGCCGCGCCCCGGGGCCGATCGCGTCGTCCAGCAGCAGGTCGGCGATGCGGTCGTCGACCTCCCGCTGGATCGTCCGCCGCAGCGGCCGGGCACCGAACTCCGGCTGGTGGCCGCGCTCGGCGAGCCAGTCGATCGCCTCGGGCGTGAACTCCGCGCCGATCTCCTGCGCGTGCAGCCGTTCGCGGCTGTCGTTCAGCAGCAGGTCGGTGATCTCACGCAGCTGTTCTTGGCCGAGCTTGTCGAAGACCACGATCTCGTCCACCCGGTTCAGGAACTCGGGCCGGAACGACTCCCGCAGCTTGCCCATCAGCCGGTCGCGCACCGCCTTGCCGGAGCTCTCCTGCGCGGGGCCGCTGAACCCGAACTCACCCGAGCGGCTGGAGATGATCTCCGAGCCGAGGTTGCTGGTCATGATCAGCACCGTGTTGGTGAAGTTCACCGTGCGACCCTGCCCGTCGGTGAGCCTGCCGTCGTCGAACACCTGCAACAGCAGGTTGAACACGTCCGGGTGCGCCTTCTCGATCTCGTCGAGCAGGATCACGCTGTACGGGCGGCGGCGCACCTTCTCGGTCAGCTGGCCGGACTCGTCGTAGCCGACGTAGCCGGGCGGGGAGCCGACCAGCCTGCTGACGGTGTGCCGCTCGCCGAACTCGCTCATGTCCAGCCGGATCATGTTGTCCTCGTCGCCGAACAGCGAGCCCGCCAGCGCCTTGGCCAGCTCCGTCTTGCCGACGCCGGTCGGCCCGAGGAACAGGAACGTGCCCACCGGCCGGTCCGGGTCGTTCATGCCGGTGCGGTTGCGCCGCACCGCCCGGGACACCGCGGTCACCGCGTCGTCCTGGCCGATCACCCGCTGGTGCAGCTCGGACTCCAGCCGCCGCAGCCGCTGCTTCTCCCGCTCGGTGAGCGTGCTTGCCGGGATGCCGGTCAGCCGGGAGACCACTTCGGCGATCTCCTCGACCGTCACCGTGTCACCGGTCGACTCCGCTTCCGGGGCGTCCTGCCCGGCACCGTCCAGGGTGCGCTGCAGCCCGGTGATCTCGTCGCGCAGCTGCGAGGCCCGCTCGTAGTCCTCCTCGGACACGGCTCCGTCCTTCTGCCGTTCGAGATCGTCCAGCCGCTGCCGGATCCGCTCGCGATCCTCACCGGTGGTGCGGCTCAGCCGCAGCCGGGCACCGGCCTGGTCGAGCAGGTCGATGGCCTTGTCCGGCAGCTGCCGGTCCGGCAGGTACCGGGCGGACAGCTCCACCGCCGCGGTGATCGCGTCGTCGGTGTAGGTCACCTTGTGGTGGTGCTGGTAGGCCTCGCGCAGCCCGGACAGGATCGCCACGGCGTCGTCGACGCTCGGCTCGTCCACCGTCACCGGCTGGAAACGGCGCTCCAGGGCCGCGTCCTTCTCGATGTTCTTCCGGTATTCGTCCAGCGTCGTCGCACCGACCACGTGCAGCTCACCGCGGGCCAGCTTCGGCTTGAGCATGTTGCCCGCGTCGACCGCGCCCTCGGCACCGCCCGCACCGACCACGGTGTGGATCTCGTCGAGGAACACGATCAGCTCGTCGGAGTGCTCGGTGATCTCGTCGAGCACCTTGTTCATGCGCTCCTCGAAGTCACCGCGGTAGCGCGTGCCGGCGAGCATGCCGGACAGGTCGAGCTGCACCAGCCGCTTGCCGGTGAGCAGCTCGGGCACCTCGCCCGCGGCGATGCGCTGGGCGATGCCCTCGACGATGGCGGTCTTGCCGACACCGGCCTCGCCGAGCAGCACCGGGTTGTTCTTGGTGCGCCGGGCCAGGATCTCCAGCGTCTGCTCGATCTCGGTGTCCCGGCCGATGACCGTGTCCAGCTCACCCGCACGGGCGCGTGCGGTCAGGTCGTGCCCGTAGGAGTCCAACGTCGGGGTGTCGCTGTCGCCCGAGCCGCCGGACCTGCCGGAGCCGTCCCGGTCGTGGGAGCCGTCGCCCCCGCCGGTCTGCAGCGCCTGCGGCGACACCCCGGCCGCGCCGAGCAGCCGG
>NZ_KI912247.1:205962-206764 GCF_000231035.2 Saccharomonospora iraqiensis subsp. paurometabolica YIM 90007
CAGCGCGGGGGAGCGGTCCCGCCCTGCGGCGAGGCGGACACACCGTCGGTGGCCGGGTGCGGGTCCCCGTGCGGGGAGGTCCCGGGCTTGTCCCTGCCGCGGCGACGGCCGCGGGCGTCGGCGAAGTCCAGCGCGACGGAGCCGGAGGCCATCGCGAGCAGGACCACGATGCCCAGCACCGCGCCGACCCACGTCAAGATGTTCGACAGCATCGTGTGCCTTTCTTCGCTCCGTTGTTACCGTGCGCCCCCAGGGTGGCCGCTGTCCGGGGCCGGTGGTATCGGCCAAGTGGTTACTGCTGTCCGACCGTGGGTCGTTCTTTCGGGGGAAGGATCGCTCGATCCGCGGTCCCGCTCACCGCCGACGGTCACCCGAGTGGGTGTTTCCAGAGTGTTCGGTGCGCCATCCAGTGGACTTCTGCCGTCCGGATGGCGCACACCGGGGGCGGCCCGTCAGGGACGGGCGGTGCCGAACACCGTCGCGAGCGCCCGCGCGGTGGCACGGGCGGTGCGGGCGGTGCGCAACTCGTCGCTGTCGCCCAGCGCACGGGGGTCGCCCTCGGACCAGCTCCGGCCGAGCGATCCGGCCCGGGACCGGTCCCCCGCCGCGGTCAGGCAGTCCAGCGCCAGCCGCAGGGTGTCCCGCAGCTGCGGCAGCGTCCGCATCCGCTGCCAGTCGTCGAGCACCTGCTGCAGCAGTTTGCCCGCCTCCGGCACCCGGCCGGACCGCAGCAGCGCGTCCGCGAGGTCGGTGCCCGCCGCCGCGGCGATCCACACCGTGTCCGAGGCGCGCGCCTCGCTGC
>NZ_KI912247.1:206864-207909 GCF_000231035.2 Saccharomonospora iraqiensis subsp. paurometabolica YIM 90007
CCGCTGGCCGACCGGCTCGCCGCGGGCGAGCTGGACCCGGCGGGCGACGACGCCTACGACACGTGTCTCCGCCCCGGTGTCCACCTGGTCTGGGGGCCACCGGGCAGCGGCAAGAGCACGGTCGCCGAACGGGCCGCCGAGGACCTGTCCCGCCGCGGGCTGCGGGTCCTGCACGTCACCGCGGACGACGTGGGCGTCGCCCCGGCCCCCGTGGAACACGACCCGGAGCGGCTGCGGCTGCAGACCGACCTCGTCGCGCTCACCGACGTGGAACGCGAACTCGCCCGGCTGGACGAGGCCCTGGACGGCTACGACGACGTCGCCTTCGCCACCGCCCAGCGGCGCGTCGAGAACGGACAGCGGATCACCGCGCTGGAGTCCGAGTTCGCGCGGCTGCGCGAGCGGCACTGGGAACTGGTGCGCGAACACGGCGACGCCGAGGCCGCGGTGCGGACCGCGCGCAAGGCCCGCGACCGGGTGGCCGACGAACTCGCCCGCCGGGCCGAGGCCAAGGTGCTCACCCACCGGCTCGCCCGTGTCGAGGAGCGGCTGTCCGACCTGCGGGAACGGTTGCGCGACGGCGGGCTGCTGTACCGGGGGCGCCGGGAGGACCGCCGGGAGCTGCGCTCGGCGGAGGACGAACGCCAGGTGCTCGTCTCCCGCATCGAGGACTGCCGGCGCCGGGTGCACACGGTGTCCGAGGACGTCCGCAAGCTGGACGACGAACTCACGGCGGCCCGGGAGAAGGCCGAGGCCGCCGAACGCGCCGAGGCCGACACCCGTGCCCAGCTCGAACTGCTGCGCGACGAGATCCTCCGCCTGCACGCGGCCGGGACGGCCGACGAACGCGACCACCGCTACTACGCCGAGTGCCTGCGGCGCGGCCTGCCCGAGCTGCACAACCGGCGCGAGGTGCTGCGCGGTAACGGCAGGCACCGCGCCGCGCTGCGTGGCCGGTTCCACGAGCGGCTCTGGTGGTGGGGCGAACGGGCCCGCGAGACGCGGGAACGCCGCCGGTCCGGCTGGTGGGCGTCGGCGAACCTGG
>NZ_KI912247.1:208009-209241 GCF_000231035.2 Saccharomonospora iraqiensis subsp. paurometabolica YIM 90007
CCAGCGAGGCGACGGTGGCCTCCGCGCCCGCCGCGGCGGCGATCGCCTCGCCCGTCGCCCTGGCCTCGTCGGGGGTGGTCAGCGTGCCCGCCATGCTCTGCGCGATGGCCCGGCGGAACAGCCCCGCCGACAGCGGCGAGGTCAACAGTGCCGCGACGGCCGTGCCGCCCGCCGACTCGCCGAACACGGTGACGTTGTCCGGGTCGCCGCCGAAGTTCGCGATGTTGTCGTGCACCCAGCGCAGCGCCGCCACCTGGTCGAGCAGCGCCCGGTTGGCGGGCGCGTCGGCCAGCCACCCGAAGCCCTCGAAGCCGACCCGGTAGTTGACGCTCACCACCACGGCGCCGTCCTGGGCCAGCCGGGAGCCGTCGTAGGTGGGCTCGTTCGACGACCCGACGAGGAACGCCCCGCCGTAGATCCACACCAGCACCGGCAGGCCCGAACCACCGACGTCCGGGGTCCACACGTTCACGCTCAGGCAGTCGAGGCCGTGTTTCGGCTTCCACAGCGACGGCATCCCGTCCACCATCGGACCCTGCGGCGGTGGTGCCGAGAACCGCACCGCATCCCGGATACCGTCCCAGGGCGCGGGTGGTTCCGGCGGGAGGAAGCGGCGCGGCCCCTCGATCGGCGCGGCGAACGGGATGCCGGTGAACACCCCGAGGCCGTCGGCGTCCCGGCCGCGGACGGTTCCGTACTCGGTCTTCGCGATCATCTCCACCGGACCATTGGACCGTACGACCGGCCGAACGCGAAATCTCTTCGTCGAAGTCCGCGACGCGGTTCGCCCCCGGCCGCCGGTCGGCCGTGTCACGCGCATGGCGGGCACCCGTAACCCGCATGGATTACTGAGAGCGCCGGGACCGCGCACGCTTGGTTTACTCGGACTGGACCGAAAGGGGTGGCATGGCCGAGTGGCGTCAACAGGCCGCCTGCGCGGTCGAGGCCGAGCTCGAACACGCGCGGCAGGCCGGCGAATGGAGCATGTTGGGCGCGCTGCGGCGCGCGGACGACGGCGACCACGGTGCCGAGTACGTCGTCGACCTGCGCGGACGTCGGATCCGGCCGATCGAGGACCTGCGCATCGCCGACGGGGACGGCCCCCGCGACGGGGCCGCCGTGCCCGCGGGCGGTGACCTCTCCGGCGGCATCCTGCGGCTGCGTGGGCTCGGCGAGCTGCCCGGCGGGTGCGACCTGGCCTGGGCGCGGCAGAACACGGGCGCACCCGTGCT
>NZ_KI912247.1:209341-211630 GCF_000231035.2 Saccharomonospora iraqiensis subsp. paurometabolica YIM 90007
GTTCGACGTGGTGCTCGTGGACGACGCCGGGGCCGCGCGCCTGGTCGACGTGCTGTTCGCCGTCGCCCGGGCCCGTACGACGGCCGTGGTGTTCGGCGACCTCGCCCAGCCGTGGCCGCGGGTGCGGCCCCGCGAACTGGCCGAGGTGCCCGAGGTGCGGCGGTGGACGCTGACCACCCCCTTCGCGCACTGCGGCGTGCACACCCCCGCCGACGCGCACTCCCACCCCGGGTGCGCCGTGCTCGACCGCCAGTACCGCTTCGGTCCGGGCGTGCAGGCACTCGCCGACACCATCGGCTACCCGGCGCTGTCGGCGGCCGAGGGGCGCGAGACGGAGATCGTGCTGCTCGACACCGCGGGTGAGCCGGTCGAACGTGCCGCGCTGGTGCCGCTGATCGCGGCCGGGCACGCCGCCGTGCTCGCCCCCGACCGCGAGGGGGTCCGGTCGTGGCTGGACGTGCTCCGCGAGACCCGCACCGTGGACGTGGGCACCGTGTCCACCGTGGCGGGGCACGAGTTCGGCACCGTGGTGCTCGACCTGACCGGCGACGACTGGCGGGACCGGGTGCGTGCCTTCCTGAGCGGGATCGCCCGTGCCCGGGACCGGCTCTACCTGTTGGCCGACCTCGACGCCGTGCGCGGGGCGGAGCTCGGCACCCCGCTCGGCGCGGTGGAGGCGCTGCGGATGCGGGGCGGTTTGTCCGTGCGCAGGCTCGGTGGCCAGGTGATCCCCCGCCAGCGGCGACAGTCCGAGACCGCGTGGCACGTCACCGTGCACCCCCGGCAACCCTCGGATGGCACGATGACCGGGTGAACACCCGATCGGATCTGCGTGCCTACCTCCGGACGCTGGATACCGAGACGCTGGTCGACCTGCTGTGCGCGCAGGCGGAGCGGGACCCCGAACTGCGCGGGCGACTGGAAGCCCGGCAGGTCCCCGGGCCCGGTGACCCCGCAGGCCGCGGCGGCGTCGGGGCGGGCCTCGCCGAGGTGAGTGACCTGCTCGACGACGCGGCCGAGGCGGCCGACACCGCGCACTCGATCCGGGTGTCCTCGGTGCTCGACACGCTGGAACGGCTGCTGGACGCGGGCACCTCCGCCGACGTCGGCCCGCTCGCCCGCCGGGTCGTGGACACTCTCCTCGGCGCGCGGGACGCGGACGGCCCCGGCGTGGACGACCTCCTGCCGCGTGCCGTGCGGCTGTACGCGCGGGCGTGCACGGCGCACCCACCACCCGCCGCCACACTCGCCGGGTGGTTCACCACGGTCGCGTTCGACCGTCCGGGATGGCCGGACATCGACCTGGCCGAGTTCGCCGAACCGCTGGGGGACGAAGGGATCCGGCACGTGCGGGCCACTGTGGATCGGGTGCTGTGTGAGCGGGGTGTCGACGCCACCGACCCCCGGCGGCACACCGCCCGGCGGCTGCGCCTGGAGATCGCCGAAGCGTGCGGCGACGTCGACACCGTGGTGCGCCTGCTCTCCGAGCGGCTGCCTCGGGTGGACGTCAGCCTGAAGATCGTGCGGGTGTTGCGCGCCGCCGGCAGGCACACCGAGGCCATCGCGCACGCCGCGGCGGCACTGCGGAACGCGGGTCACGAGGACGGTGACCGGCGCGGGTCGATGGTCGAGGCACTGGAGCGCCTGCGGGCGCACCAGGCCACCGACGCTGCGACCGATCCGGTGGTGCCCACCAGGACCGCCGTGCCCATGCAGTCGGCCGAGCCGGCGGAGGCCGCCGTGCCCACCGAATCAGCCGTGCCCACCGAATCAGCCGTGCCCATCGGGTTCGCCGAGTCGGCGGAGCCTGCCGCGTCACCGGCCGGGGCTGCGGAACCGGCCGAAACGGGGGCCGAGGCCGCCGTGGACCCCGCCGGGGCCGTGGCCGAGTTGCTCGGGCAGGACCGCTGCGAGCAGGCGTGGCGGGCCGCCGCGGACGCCGACCCGACGGACGTGGTCCCGCTCTACCGCGACCACGTCGAGCGGTTGATCGCGCGCCGCACCGCGGCCTCCTACGCGCGGGCCGCGGCACAGCTGCGCCGCCTGCGTACGTTGCACGGCCGGGCCGACAGTCGCGCCGAGTTCACCGAGTACCTCCGCGGGCTGGTGCGGGAGCACCACCGGAAGACCCGGCTGCTCGACGAGATCCGCAAGGCCCGGATCGCGCTGCCCCGCCCGGCACGCCCGCGCAGCGGGTGACCGGAACCTCCATGACCGGGACGCGGTGACGGGAAGCCCGCGGCCGGGCCCGCCGGGACCACGAAAGCCGGTGGCCGCGCGGTCGGGGGC
>NZ_KI912247.1:211730-215375 GCF_000231035.2 Saccharomonospora iraqiensis subsp. paurometabolica YIM 90007
GCCTCGGCGCTCGCCTGCGGCAGCCGTTCGGACACCGCACGCGCGACCGCGTCGGGGTCGGCACCGGCGTTGCTGAGCATGCCGCGGCCGGGATCGTGCTGCGTGGCCGCCCACAGCAGGTGCAGGGCGTCGAGCTCCCCGTGGCCCTGTTCGCCCGCGTGCCGTGCGGCCTGGGACACCAGCTTGTTCGCCCGCTTGCTCAGCAGCTGCGTGATGTCGATCCGCCGCACCTGGCGGCCGAAGCTGCCCTGGGAGGGGCCGTTGACGCCGAAAACGCGGGCCAGGAAGTCGTCGAACGACTCGAACCCGCCCGAACCGTGATACGCAGGCATTCTCAACCTCCCACGCGGTAGCGCTCTCCGCCACCGCAGACTTGAGTCTTTCACTATCAACTAACGTGCCGGGTCCCTCGGCAATTCCCGAGGGTGTGATCATGAGACCTGGGTCACGTCCGGTCGGTCGCGGTGGTGCCGCGGCGCGCGGCAGGCGGCCGTACCGACTGGGCCATTCGGATGATCTCGGGTGTGTGCGGCGGGGGCACCGTGATTGACTCCCGTGATCACCGAAGCGGGGAGAGGCATGACGACGACGAGGTCGATCGCCGCGGCGGCGCTGTCCGCCGTGGCCGCGGTGTCCCTGACGGTCGCCGCACCCGGCGTGGCGGCGGCGGAGGACGACGAACTGCCCGTGCCGTGGACGATCGGGGCCGGGGTCGCCGCCCAGGCCGCGGGGCCGGACAGCCCGCCCCCGGGCTCCAACGACTGGTCGTGCGAACCGGGCGAGGACCACCCGAACCCGGTCGTGCTGGTGCACGGGCTGATCGCCAACCGGACGGTGAACTGGCAGACGTTCTCCCCGCTGCTGGCGAACGAGGGCTACTGCGTGTTCGCCCTGACCTACGGCGTCACCGACCTGAACAGCGCGGTCCCGCTCTACCAGCCGGGCGGGATGACGACGATGCAGGAGTCCGCCAAGGAGTTGAAGGCGTTCGTCGACCGGGTGCTGGACGCCACCGGCGCGAACGAGGTGGACCTGCTCGGGCATTCCGAAGGCACCATCATGCCCGCCTGGTACGTCAGCAAGCTCGGTGGCGAGGCGGTGGTGGACAAGTACGTCAGCCTGACGCCGCTGTGGGAGGGGACCAACCCGGCCGGCCTCGCGACGCTGTACCGGACGACGGAACGGCTCGGCCTGGACTCCGCCGTGGACGGGGTGGTGGGCACGGCGTGCGCATCGTGCACCCAGTTCCTGACGGGCTCGGACTACTTCGCCGAGCTCGACGAGGCCGGGATGTTCTCCCCGGACGTGGAGTACACCAACATCGTCACCCGCTACGACGAGCTCATCGTGCCCTACACCAGCGGCATGGCCGAGGGGCCGAACATCACCAACCACGTGCTGCAGGAGACCTGCCCCACCGATTTCGCCGAGCACGGCGGCGTGATGGCCGACCCGGTCGCCGCGGGCCACGTGCTCAACGCCCTCGACCCGGCCAACCCACGCCCGGTGCCGTGCACCGTGGTGACCCCGCTGGGCGCCGAACCCCCGCCGGAGTGGTGAGGCGCCGGAACGTTGGCCGGACTGGTGATCATGAAACGTGCGGGAAGCGTTCCTGTACGGCGTCGACGAATCGTGGGAGCTGATATTTCAGCGTGCTCAGGAATCCGGCCAGTGTTTCCGGAGGATTGTTACGAGCTCTGACGAGTTTCTGTAAGGAGCTCATGGTCCGTCCGGGGTCGAGATCGAGCTGATCCAGAAAGAACTCGTCCGGTTCGATGGCGACGAGGTCGTACGGATCGAGTGCGGTGCGCGGAAAGTCTTTGATGTTGCTGGTGACCAGCAGCTCGGCGTTGGCTCGTACGGCGGCGGCCAGGACGTGGCGGTCTTTCGCGTCGCAGTGCATCGAGTCGATGAGCGCGTCGTAACCCTCGATCTCCGCATCAGGGAAAGCACGCCGCATGCCACTGATACGCTTGCTCGCCTTCTCCGGGGGTACTCCGAGTTTCGCGACGAGGGTGTGTTCGACCTCGTCGAGGATCCTTGCCGACCACAGTGGTCGAAACATCTTCTCGTTGGCGAGGTACAGAAGTACGTTCGCCGGGTTGTATGGAACCAGGACGCATGCGTCCAACAGCGCCGGGAAAGCCACGGTACACAGTGTGCACTACGTCGCCTGGCGGGTGTCAACACGGAGGGTGGTGAGCAGGTCACGAAACCTGTTCACCACCTGCGCCGTCATCGTGTCGGAATGAAACCCGTCGAATCGTCGATGGTGTCGTCGTGAGCTGACTCGTAAGCCATCTCGTCGAGGTTTCCCTCGCGCTCCCGGCGGGTGTGTTCGTCGTATTCGAGCACGTCAGCCAGATACACGCGACGATGGCGTCCCGTTTTGTGGTACGGGATCGCGCCTCGTTCGAGTAGTTTGACGAAGGTGGGTCGTGAGATGTGCAGTAGATCCGCGGCTTCCTGCGTGGTGAGCACCGCGTTCGACGGTTCGATCACCACGGCGAGTCCCTTGCCCAGGTTGTCGACCACCTGGGTGAGTAGCTGGTAGAGCTGTTCGGGTAAGGCCACCTCTCGTCCGTCCGGTCCGACCAGCTTCGCCGATGTCGCGGAATCTTGTGCCGAAGTGGAGGCGGAGTGACTCGAGTGTGGGTCCGGACGAACGGAGCCGCGTAAGAGGTCGGCCAACTGCCCGAGCTCTTCGCGATGGGGTCCTTCCGGGGGAAGGAGGGTCCGCTCCTCCAGCGTGGTCGTCATGATGCCTCCCGGCTGACAGGGACGACTCGTGGTGATGGCGCCCGTGCTGTGTCCCACTGTGTCTGACAACAGGTTAATCGAAATATCCGAAACATGCCACTGGTGGAGAGGAAGCTTTTCACCCCCGCCCCGCCCAGATGCGTCGGGAGGTGGCGACGGGGTCGGTGGCCACGGACACCGGGACGTCCCAGATGCGGGTAAGCGCCTCGGCCGGGTCGTAGGCCGGCCAGCCCGGGTCACCGGTGCGGGCGAAGGACAGCCACGCGGTGCGGATGTGCTCGGACAGGTATTCCGCACCGTCCGGCACCGACTCGCCGAACACCATCGTCGTCAGTGGGGTGTCCAGGTTGCCGAACGTCAACGGCAGGTCCAGCGCGTGGCAGGCCCCCAGAGCCCCGCCCATCGCCGGGCTCTCCCACGTCAACTCGTACAGGTGGCTGCGCCCGCCCGCCTCGGCCTGGGCCTCGGCGCACCACAGGGCCGGCATCCGGAACACCGAGTCGGTCAGCAGCAGCGTGTGCAGGTCCGCATCGCCGATGCCGGGGTGCGCCGCGCGGTAGTCGTCCACGGCGGAGGCGTCCAGGCCCACCGCGGCGGCGGTGCGCGCGGGGTCCTTGCGGGAGAGGTCGCGGCCGAGGGTGAACAGGGTGTACTCGTCGCGGTTGAAGCCGAACACCGTGTCGACGTCCGCCGCCACGCCGTCGGCTAGCGCCTGCCACGGCCGCTGCGGCAGGGAATCGTCGTCGAGCACGAACGCGTACGGCGTGATGCTGTCCGCGCGCGGGGCCTGTCCCTCGGCGGGGCGCTCCAGGGGGCGCCGCTGGACGCGGTGGATCTCCTCCGGCGGCACCTGCGCCAGCGAGGCGACGGTGGCCTCCGCGCCCG
>NZ_KI912247.1:215475-219809 GCF_000231035.2 Saccharomonospora iraqiensis subsp. paurometabolica YIM 90007
CGCGGGCGGCGAGCAGTTCCACGGTCAGCGGCAGGCACCCGATCCGCCGGAGCACGGCGCGGCCGGCGTCGGCCTCGTGGTCGTCGGCGGGGAAGTCGGGGCGGGCGGTGCGGGCGCGGTCGAGGAACAACCGTCCGGCCTTGGAATCGAGCGGGTCCCGGGTGCCGTCCCGGGCCAACGGCCCGAGCGGCAGCACACACTCCTCGGCGAGCCCGAGCCGTACCCGGCCGGTCGTGAGCACGGTGACCGCGGGGCAGCGCCCGAGCAGTGTGCGCACGAGCGTGCGGACCTCGGTGAGCAGGTGTTCGCACGAGTCCAGCACCAGCACCCGGCGGCGGCCGGAGAGGTACTCGGCCACCGTCGCGAGCGGGTCGGGATCCCGGTCGTGCGTGTGGATCCCCAGGGCCCCGGCCACGGCTCCGGGCAGCTCCCCGGCGTCCCGGGTGGACAGCGGCACCACGGTGACGCCGACGGTGGCCGTGGACAGGGTCTCGGTGACCAGCCGGGTCTTCCCGACGCCGCCGGGTCCGACGACCGTGACCAGCCGCTCCCGGTCGAGCAGCCCGTTGAGCCGTGCGCGTTCGTGCCCCCGGCCGACGAACGTCGTCCCCGGCGGCACCGGCCTGCCCGGGTGGGCCGACCCCGGGTACCGCCCGGTCACGGCCTCGAACGTCTCGTCCAGCTCCACACTGGTCGGTTCACCGAGGTCGTCGGACACCCGCTCGCGCAGCTGTTCGTAGCAGGCCACGGCGTCGGCGGTCATGCCGAGGTGGTGCAGCGCCCACATGGCGTAGCCGCAGGCCCGCTCCCGGAGGGGTTCGGCGGAGAGCAGATTGAGCAGCCGCTGGGCCGCGTCGGCCACCTTCCCGGTCTCCAGCTCCCGTGCGGCCAGGTCCTCCACCGCACGGGCCCGCAACTGTCGCAACCGGACGGCCTCCGGGTGGTCGGCCCCGGCCCGCCGGAGATCGGGCAGCGGGTCGCCCCGCCACAAGGCCAGCGCGCGGTCCAGTGTGGAGATCGCCTCCGGTGCCGGGCACCAGCGCGCGGCCTCGATCATGTGCTCGAACCGCACGGCGTCGATCCGGTCGGGCGCCAGGTGCAGCACGCACCCGGCCGCCGACCAGCTGATCTCGGCCTCCGGGGCGAGCAGGGTGCGGAGTTTGCCGACCCGGGCGTCCAGCGAGTCCAGGGCCCGCGCCGGCCGCTGCGCGGGCGGCCAGGCCGCCTCCACCAGGGCGTCCGCGGAGACGCCCTGGTTGGCGTGGACGAGCAGGGTGGACAGCACCGCCCGCAGCGCCCGGTCGGTCAGCGGCTGGTCCGCCGCGCGCCGGTCGATCTCGAGTGGACCGAGAACCCGTACGAGGAGGTGGTCCGTGCCCTTGCTCACACCGCCATGGTCGGCCCCTACCGGGTGGTACTCCACTCGGAGAACGGCCGGACCGGGTGAATCACCGTCGGGGGAACCCCGGCGACCCCACGGTCACGGCTCCCGGACCGTCAGAGCTTGCGCAACCGCACCCGGTTGATCGAGTGGTCCGCGTCCTTGCGCAGCACCAGTGTCGCGCGCGGGCGGGTCGGCCGGATGTTCTCCATCAGGTTCGGCTCGTTGATCGTCTTCCACAGGTGCAGGGCCTCCGCGGTGGCCTCCTCGTCGTCCAGGCCGGCGAAGTGGTGGAAGTGCGACGTCGGGTCGGCGAAGGCGGTGTGCCGCAGCTTGAGGAAGCGTTCGACGTACCAGCGCTCGATGTCGGCGGTGTGCGCGTCGACGTAGAGCGAGAAGTCGAACAGGTCCGACACGGTCAGCCGTGGCCCCGGCTGCAGGACGTTGAGCCCCTCCAGGATCAGGATGTCCGGTTGGCGCACGACCTGCTCCTCGTCGGGCAGGATGTCGTAGGCGGTGTGCGAGTAGACCGGTGCCCGGACCTCCTCGGCGCCCGACTTCACCTCGGTGACGAACCGCAGCAGTGCCCTGCGGTCGTAGCTCTCCGGGAAACCCTTGCGGTGCATGATCCCCCGGCGGACGAGCTCCGCCCGGGGATGCAGGAACCCGTCCGTGGTCACCAGGTCGACCCGGGGGTGGTCGGGCCAGCGGGCGAGCAGCGTGCGCAGGATCCGGGCGGTGGTCGACTTGCCCACCGCCACGCTGCCCGCGACACCGATGACGAACGGCACCTTGGTGCCCCGGGTGTCCTCGCCGAGGAACGTGGTGGTCGCCTCGTACAGCTGTTGGCGGGCCGCCACCTGGAGATTGATCAGCCGGGACAGCGGGAGGTAGACCTCCGCGACCTCGGTGAGATCGATCTGCTCGCCGAGGCCCCGCAGCCGGGACAGCTCCGCGGCGGTCAGCGGCAGCGGTGTCGACCTGCGCAGTTCCCGCCACTGGTCCCGCTGGAACTCGACGTAGGGGCTGCGCTCACGGACCCGCGCCATTCACTCACTCCTCGCCCGTCGGTGGGCCGGCGCTGTACACCTGTTCTTCACGCGGACTCAACCGTAAGCGGTCACCGGCGCCGACGCGCTGTGACGTTGTGCACCCGCGGGGGCCGGGCCCGTGGCGTGGTGCCGCCGCCGGGCCGGGTGACCTGTCGCGCGGACGGGGAGACCGCTGTCGCACACCGGTCACCGGGCCGGTCAGCGCCGGTCAGCGCCGGTCAGCGGCCCAGGAAGACCTCTTCCCACGCGGCCGACACCTGGCGGGCGCAGGTGGCCGGGGACACACCGCCGACGCCGGTGCCCAGACCGGGCATCGCGATCGTGCTCACGACGTCCCGGAACCGGGCGCCCTGCTCGAACATGCCGTCCCGCCACAGCAGGAATACCGCGCGGGCGGCCAGGTACGGGTGCACCGTGTCGTCCGGCAGCGACTCGCCCGGCTGCCGCATGGTGGGGGCGCTGATCAGCCACTCCGGGACGGGGGCGCCGGTGGGCACGACGACCGCCTCCCCGATCGGCAGCTCACCCCCGTGGTAGGCGAGGACGGTGCTGCGCACCTGCTGTTCGATGCCCGGGAACGTCCGCGCGTAGACGGCGTCGATACCGCCGCGCATCCAGCCGAGGGAGTTCGCCGGGCTCACCACGGCCTGTGCGCGGACCTCCAGTACCGAGCCCCGATGCACCCGGACCGGGCCCGTCACCGAGTCGCGGACCGTGTTCCAGGCCTGCACGAGTGGCTCGTCGAGGGCGCACAACACCAGTTCCGGTGTGGCCGACGGGGTGGTGGCGCCCGTGCCGTCCGCCCCGGGTCCGTTGCGTGTGTGCGTGCCAGATTCGGCGGTCACCTCACCAGCATGACAAAGAATCGGACGCCTGGTAACCGCCGCCCCTCCCGGCCGAACGGGTGAGGATCGTCTCACCCGGCACCGGCGTAGCCTGTTGTTCCATGTCCCGGATCGCCTACTTCGGCCCGCAGGGCACGTTCACCGAGCAGGCCGCCCGCGCGCTCGCACCGGAGGGTGAGCTCGTCCCGGTCGAGACGATCTCCGCGGCGCTCGCGGCCGTGCGGGAGGGCACCGCCGAGCGGGCGTGCGTGCCGGTCGAGAACTCGGTCGAGGGGCCGGTCACCGCCACGCTCGACGGGCTGGCCGGGGACGCACCGTTGGTCGCCGTCGCCGAGGCGCTGTTGCCGATCCACTTCGCGGTGCTCGCCGCGCCGGGGGTGGCGGTCGTGCGCACGGTCGCCAGCCACCCGCACGCACTCGCCCAGGTGCGCGAGTGGCTGGAGCGCAACCTCCCCGAGGCGCACACCGTGGCCGCACCGTCCACGGCGGCCGCCGCGGTGGCCGTCCAGCGGGGCGAGTACGACGCGGCCGTGGCCGCACCGGTCGCCGTCGAGCACTACCCGCTCGACGTGCTGGCCGAGGGGGTCGCCGACGTGCCGGACGCGCGCACCCGGTTCCTGCTGCTCGGCCCGCCGGGGCGGCTGCCCGGGCCCACCGGGGCCGACCGCACCTCCGTCGTCGTGGCCGCGGCGAACCGCACCGGTTCGCTGGCCGAACTGCTCACCGAGCTCGCGCTGCGGGGCATCAACCTGACCCGCATCGACGCCCGGCCGATCCGGGGCAACTTCGGCCTCTACCGGTTCTTCCTCGACCTGGAGGGCCACATCGCCGAGCCCCGCGTCGGTGACGCGCTCGCCGCGTTGCGGCGGCGGTGCGGGGACGTGCGGTTCCTCGGCTCGCATCCGCGCGCCGACGGGGTGCGGACGACGGTCGAGCCGGGCGCGGCCGACACCGACTTCGTCGCCGCGGGGGAGTGGGTCGACGCGGTGCGCCGGGGCGACCGTGCCTGACCGGCCGCCTGCCTGAACGGCCGGGATCGGGGGTCAGAGCCGGATG
>NZ_KI912247.1:219909-220438 GCF_000231035.2 Saccharomonospora iraqiensis subsp. paurometabolica YIM 90007
CGCGGATCGGTCGCCCGGGCCACCCGCAGCTGCCAGGGCAGCAGGCGCGGCCGGGGCCGGAACGCGCACAGGACCCCGACCCCACCGCTCAGTTCCGCCGCCAGCGTGGGCTCCTCGGCCATCGTCCACCGCAGCGCCGTGCGCAGGTCACCCTCGGCGCGGCGCAGCCGTTCGTACCCGCCGAGGTCGCCGTGCTCGGACAGCGACCCGGCGGCCCGCTCGAGAAGGTCGACACACCACCGCGCGTGCCGCTCGCGCACCTTGCGCTCGGAGTCCGCGCCGGCCAGCCGCCGCGCCGACACGCGGTGGACGAGGTCGGGCAGCCGGTACCGCACCGGCCGGTCGGCGCGTTCGTCGCGCGTGCCGCCGGTGGGCGTCAGCAGCCCCACCCGCGCCAGCCCGGCCAGGGTGCTCTCGGGGTCGTCGTCGCCCTCGGCGACCGCCGCGCACAGCTCGCCGTCCAGGCCCGCGTCCGTGCCGGTGTCGGGTCCCGTCCCGGCGTCGAACACGGTGAGCGCGGCCAGCACGT
>NZ_KI912247.1:220538-229630 GCF_000231035.2 Saccharomonospora iraqiensis subsp. paurometabolica YIM 90007
CCGGATGGTGCGCCAGGCAACCGCGGCCACGCCCACCAGTGCCAGACCGGAGACCAGGAACGTCGCGCTCGGCGTGCCGAGCACCCGCGTCAGCACGCCGCCGAGCAGCGCGCCGACCGGGATCGCGCCCCACACCACCGTGCGCCACGCGCCCAGCACCCGGCCCAGCAGCTCCCCCGGGACGAGGGTGTGCCGGGTGGTGGCGAGCATGACGTTCACCGCCACCAGAGCCGCGGCGAACACGCCGAACAGTGACGCCGAAAGCACCGGGTGGTTCACCAGCCCCATGGCGACGAACGCCGCCGCCGCGGTGAGGATCCCGCCCACCAGGACCGGACGCGCCCCGATCCGGTCCAGCAGCCGTGTGGTCACGGCGGCGCCGGCGAGCCCACCGAGCCCCCCGACGAAACCGAACACACCGAACGCGGCGTCGCTGAGGTCCAGATCGTCGAGTGCGTACAGCACGAGCTGCGCCTGGGCGAGCTCGGTGACCAGGCTGACCAGGCCCGCCACGGTCACCAGCCGCAGCATCAGCGGGTTGCCCCGCAGCCAGCGCATCCCCTCGACCAGGTCGGCACGCAGCCGGGTGCGGGTGGCGGTCACCGTGCCGTCCGTGTCCCCGGCGGTGTCGGCCCCCTCCGCCGCGCCGGTGCCGGGATCCGTTCCGTCGCCCCCGCCCGACTCGGCACGAGCGCGTGGCCGGTAGCTGCCCGCCATCCCGGTCAGGAGCGCGGCCCCCAGCGCGAACGCGATGCTGTTCAGCAGGAAGGGGAACGCATGGAACACCGCGAAGGTCAGGCTGCCCACCGGGCCGCCGAGAAAGGTCTGGCCCACGATCTCGGTGGCCTGGAGCTTGCTGTTGGCACCGGAGAGGCCGTCCCGGCCGACCACCGAGGGGATCAGCACGTTCGCCGCGCTGTCCGCGACGACCTCGGCGGCACCCACCAGCAGCGCGGTGAGGTAGATCAGCCAGATCGTGGCGGCGTCGAAGTACACCAGTGCCGCGGTGAGGCCGACCGCGGCCGCGCGGGCGGCGTTGGCCAGCACGACCGCCTTGCGGCGGTCCACGCGGTCCAGCATCGTGCCCGCGGCGAGGCCGAACAGCAGCCACGGCAGGAACTGGGCCGCCGACAGCCCGCCGATGAGCAGCGGGTCCCGGGTCACGAGTGCGGCGAGCAGCGGGAAGGCGGTCTTGGCGATGCCGTCGCCGAGATTGGCGAACGCGTTGGACCCGAGCAGCCAGGTCAGCCGCCGGTCCCGCGTCGCCGTCACCGGCGCGGCAGGCATCGGCCGCGCCGCGACGTGATCCTCACCGGTCCGGTTGTCCGCGACTGTGGTCGCACCGTGGCTACCCCCATCCGAGTTCGTGCAGACGTGCGTCGTCGATGCCGAAGTGGTGCGCGATCTCGTGGACCACGGTGATCAACACTTCCTCGACGACCTCCTCCTCTGTCTCGCACGATGCCAGGATCGGTTCCCGGTAGAGGGAAATTCGGTCAGGAAGTACCCCGCCGTAGTCGGGACCGCGCTCGGTCAGCGCGATCCCGTGGTACAGCCCGAGCAGGTCGGGCTCTTCCTCGTTGTGGTCCTCGACCAGCACAACGACGTTGTCCATCGCGGCCGCGAACTGCTCCGGGAGCTGGTCCAGCGCGTCGCCGACCAGGTTGTCGAAGTGCTCGTCGGACATCCGCACCGGCATCGCTCACCCGCCGTTCGCCGTCTCGGGGTCGTTGGTTCCGGTGCCATCCTGCCCGGACCCGGAACCCTCCTGTCCCGTGCCGCCGGTGTCGCCGTCCCCGCTCTCCCCGCTGCCGTCGCCGCCGCCGTCGTCGCCACTGCCGTCCCCGGCATCACCTCCGGAGTCCCCGCCGGAGTCCTCGCCGGAGCCGTCCCCGCTGTCGTCACCGGAGCCGTCACCGGAGCCGTCGCCCCCGTCTCCGGAGTCGTCCGCGCCCTCCCGCACGCTCCCCTGGACCTGGGCGAGTCCGCTGTCGTCCTCCAGGACCGCACCGACCTTGCAGTTCACCAGGCTCGACCCCGCGTCCCAGCTCGCCTCCGACCGCAGGTCCCAGGTCAGGATGAGCCCGTCCTCGGCCAGCTCGGCCGCGTTCCGGCCGCCGGTGTAGTCCTCGAGGACCCCGGAGCAGGTCGGGTCCAGCCAGTCGTGCTGGTCCTCCTCCGTGGGGAACTCCTCGAACTCGTCCCGCAGGTCGACCACGCCCACAATCTCGTAGGAGTGTGCCTCCGAGCAGGACACCGGGTCGCCGACGCTCTTGTCCACGATGCCCAGACAGGTCCCGGTGTCCCAGACGTAGGACTGGTCCGTCTCGGCGGCGGGTTCGGTCAACGTCTGGAGCCCACCGCCCGGGCCGACCCACTGCAGGCCGCAGTGCATGGTGCGGTCCCCGTCCTCCCACTGCTGGTCGTCCGGACGGAGCATCCCGATGCTGAGCCTGCCCTCCGGGTCCAGTGGTTGTTCCAGGTATTCCTCGGTCAGTTCCCCGCAACGCTCGTCGGTGAGGGTCCGCCACTGCTCGGCGTCCGGGAGCGCCGCGGTGGTCCCGTACTCGTCGCTGACGTCGGCGAGCCCCACGACCTCGAACAGGTGTTCTTCGTCACACGACACCTCGGCGACGTCGCTCGCGTCCGGTTCCGACCAGTTCAGGCAGCTGCCCGGAGGGGAGCGGAACGCCTTCTCCCGCTTCTCGACGATCTGCTCGGCGAGCTGCTCGGCCTCCCGTTCCCGTTCCTCGTCCGGACTCTCCGGGAACCAGGAGAAAGCCCACGTCAGCGACATCGCGACGAGGGCCCCGACGAGCACGCCCGCCATCAGCGCGCGGGTGCGGGCCCGCGGCGCCGTGGTGGACGACGGGCGGTCGGACTCGGTGGACATCGACTCCATCATGCCTTTTCCGCCCCACGGTCGCCGTCGAGTGATTAAGGTGATCATCCGCAGACTCGCGGTCCGGGAGTGCTCAGTGACAGAACAGAACGAAAATTCACCAGGTGGGGAACAGCCGCGCGGCTCCATGCGGTTCCAGGACGCGGAGAACACCGCGCCGCGACAACCGTCCCTGGCCGAGCAACGCGCGCGCCAGCAGGCCGAGGCCGAACGGCAGCAGCGCGAGATCGAGCAGGCCGAGGCGGCGCAGAAGACGGAGTCGCGGCGCAAACTGCTGATCGGCAGCGGCGTGGCGGTCGGGCTCGTCGGCTTCATCGCGGGCTTCTACGTCGTGGCCATGCCCGAGCAGGTCACCGCGCACTGCGTCGACGAGAACGGGACGATCGTCGACGACGACTACTGCGACGACGACTACGCCAGCAACCACGGTGGCTACCACAGCAGCAGCAGCAACATCGTGTTCCTCCCCTCGCCCGGGGGTGGCGACGACTACCGGCAGTACCGGTACAACTACGGCGGCAGCGGGAGCATCGGCGACACGGTGCGGGGTGGCAGCTTCTCCCGACCGTCGAACGCGGAGATCAGGACGAACTCCGGGCGGACGGTGCAGCGCGGCGGCTTCGGTGTCAGCAGCGGCAGCTTCGGCAAGGGCGGCGGCTCCTGATGCGGCGGGAGACCGGCACGCCCCGCCCGGACTGGGAGCGGACCGTCGCCGAGCAGGGGCTGGTGTTCGGCACCCCCGCCCGGTACGCCTCCGGGAAGGCGCGGCCGTACTGGGACGAGTCGGTGCACTACGTCCTGCCGATGGACGAGGTCCTCTCGATCGAGGCCGATGTGGAGCTGCTGCACTCGATGTGCCTGGAGGCCGTCGACCACGTCGTGCTCACCGAGCGTTATGCCGAGTTCGGCCTGCCCGAGTGGGTGGGTCCGCACATCGCCGAGTCGTGGCGGCGGCGTGACCCGCACGTCTACGGCCGGTTCGACCTGCGCTACGACGGCCGGGGCCCGGCCAAGCTGCTGGAGTACAACGCCGACACCCCCACCTCGTTGCTGGAGGCGGCGGTGGTGCAGTGGCACTGGAAGACCACCGTCCACCCGGACGACGACCAGTGGAACTCGCTGCACGAACAGCTCGTCGAGCGGTGGTCCACGGTCGCGGAGCAGCTGCCCTCGAAGGAACTGCACTTCACCTGGTCCGGCGCGGACCCCACCGGTGAGGACCACCTCACCACCTCGTACCTCCAGGAGACCGCGGCCGAGGCCGGTCTGGACACCGTCGGGCTCGCCATCGAGGAGATCGGCTGGGATCCGCTGCTCACGCGGTTCGTCGACCTCGCCGAGGCGCCGATGAACACCGTCGTGAAGCTCTACCCCTGGGAGTGGGTGATCGACGAGGAGTTCGGCCGGCACGCCGTCGAGTCGTTGCCGCAGACGCTGTGGGTCGAACCGCTGTGGAAGATGCTGCTGTCCAACAAGGCCTTGCTCGGCATCCTCTGGGAGAACTATCCCGGCCACCCCAACCTGCTGCCCGCGTTCAACGACCAGCCCGGCCTGCTCACCGAGTACGTGCGCAAGCCGAAGCTCGGCCGCGAGGGCTCCAACGTGGACATCGTCGCGCCGGGGTACGAGACCGCGACCGGCGGTGTCTACGGGGCCGAAGGGTACGTCTACCAGGCCTTCGACCCGCTGCCGGAGTTCGACGGCTACCGGCCGACACTCGGCGCCTGGATCGTCGGCGACAGCGCGGCGGGCCTCGGTATCCGGGAGACCGCCGGGCTGGTGACCGACGACGGTGCGGCGTTCGTGCCGCACCGCATCCCGGAGTCGTGAGAGGACACGGCGCCGGAGCGTGATCATGCTGAACTGTTGATTCGACCTGGGAGATTCCTGTGCTCGTAGCCCTGTCCGAGACCTTCGGTACCGACCTGGCCCGGGGGATCGGCGCGATCCTGCTGTACGCGATCGTGGGTCTGCTGCTGATGCTGCTCGGCTTCTACGCCATCGACCTCACCACCCCCGGCAAGCTGTCCGAGCTGGTGCGGCGGGGCCTGCCGAACGCGGTCATGGTCACCGCGTCCGGGCTGGTGTCCATGGCGTTCATCGTGGTGGTCGCGATCTGGGCCTCGGCCAGCGACCTGACCGAGGGGCTGATCACCGCGCTGGTGTACGGCCTGGTCGGGATCATCGCCCAGGTGCTCGCGGTGCGCCTGCTCGAATGGGCCACCCGCATCGACGTCCGCTCGACCATCGAGAGCGAGACGTTCGCCCCGGCCAGCATGGTCGTGGCCGCCGCCCACGTCGCCCTCGGCCTCGTCGTCGCCGTCGCCATCTCGTAACCCCGCCGCCCGCCCGCCGGTCCCCGGCGGAGGTTGCCGTGAAGGACCCCCTCACTGCCTGTGCCGCAGTGAGGGGGTCCTTCGCTGCGTGTGACGCAGGGAAGGGGGCCTTCACGACCACACCGCGGGCGCGTTGTCCCGGTCACATATCGGGTTGGTGTCCGGCCGCCCAGATGGTGGACGCGGTGCATTACCGTGGGGCGCGTGCGGTTACTGCGAACGCCTGAGGACCGGTTCACGGACCTGCCCGATTTCGACTACCCGCCGTCGTACGCGGACGTCGACCATCCGACGCACGGCATCATCCGGGTGGGCTACGTCGAGGCGGGGCCACCCGACGGTCCGCCGGTTCTGCTGTTGCACGGCGAACCGAGCTGGTCGTTCCTCTACCGCAAGCTGCTCCCCGTGCTGGCCGACGCGGGGTTGCGGGCCATCGCGCCCGACCTCGTCGGGTTCGGCCGGTCGGACAAGCCCGCCGACGTCGCCGACCACACCTACGCTCGGCACGTCGAGTGGATGCGCGCCTTCGCGTTCGACGCCCTCGACCTGCACGGGGTCACCCTCGTCGGGCAGGACTGGGGCGGGCTGATCGGCCTCCGGCTGGTCGCCGAGAACCCCGAACGCTTCGCCGGTGTGGTCGCGGCCAACACCGGGCTGCCCACCGGTGACTTCGACATGCCGAAGATCTGGTGGGCCTTCCGCGACGCGGTGGAGAACGCCCAGGTACTCGACGTGTCCCGGTTCGTGCAGTCCGGCTGCACCCACGAGCTGACCGAGGCCGAACTGGCCGCCTACGACGCGCCGTTCCCGAACGAGACCTACAAGGCGGGCCCGAGGGCGATGCCCGCGCTCGTACCCACCAGCACCGACGACCCGGCCACCGAGGCGAACCGGGCCGCCTGGGAACGGCTGTCGACGCGGGACCTGCCGTTCCTCTGCGCGTTCTCGGACAACGACCCGATCACCGGGGCGATGGCGCCGATCCTGCAGCGCAAGATGCCCGGCGCCGCCGGGCGCGAGCACCCGACGATCCCCGATGCGGGCCACTTCCTCCAGGAGGACGCGGGCGAGCAGCTGGGTCGCGTGGTCGCGGAGTTCGTGCGCGGCCTCTCCTGACGGGCTCCCCGGAGCGCGCCCCGGACGCGAAAACCCGGTCGGCTCGACCGGGTGAGGAGTGGGCCGACTACCCTCCCAGGGCGTGATTGACCTCAGGATCCTGCGTGAAGAACCCGATGTCGTGCGCGCCTCGCAGCGGGCCCGGGGCGAGGACGACGGCGTGGTCGACCGACTGCTGGCCCTCGACGCCGAGCGCAGGTCCGCCATCGCCACGGCCGACAACCTCCGCGCCGAGCAGAAGCAGCTCGGCAAACAGATCGGCAAGGCCTCCGGGGACGAGCGCGAGGAGCTGCTGGCACGGGGCAAGGAGCTCGCCGCCCGGGTCAAGGACGCCGAGGCCGAGCAGAACCGGGCGGGCGCGGAGTTCGACGAGCTGCACCGGTCGGTGCCGAACGTCGTCCACCCCGAGGTTCCCGCCGGGGGCGAGGACGACTACACCGTGCTCAAGCACGTCGGCACGCCGGCCGAGTTCGACTTCGAACCCGCCGACCACCTCGCTCTGGCCGAGGGGCTCGGCGCCCTGGACATGGAGCGCGGGGCCAAGGTCTCCGGCGCGCGGTTCTACTTCCTCACCGGGATCGGCGCGCAGCTGCAGCTCGCGCTGCTGAACCTGGCCGCAGCCCAGGCCACGGAGAAGGGGTTCACTTTGATGATCCCGCCGGTGCTGGTGCGGCCCGAGGTCATGTCCGGCACCGGTTTCCTCGGCGAGCACGACTCCGAGGTCTACCGCCTGGCCGAGGACGACCTGTACCTGGTGGGCACCTCGGAGGTCCCACTCGCGGGATACCACTCGGACGAGATCCTGGACCTGTCCGGCGGCCCACGCCGGTACGCGGGGTGGTCGTCCTGCTTCCGCCGGGAGGCGGGCTCGTACGGCAAGGACACCCGCGGCATCATCCGCGTGCACCAGTTCGACAAGGTCGAGATGTTCGTCTTCAGCCGTCCCGAGGACGCCGAGGCCGAGCACGCGAATCTGCTGTCCTGGGAGGAGGAGATGCTCGCGAAGATCGAGGTGCCGTACCGGGTGATCGACACCGCGGCCGGTGACCTCGGCACCAGCGCCGCCCGCAAGTACGACTGCGAGGCGTGGGTGCCCACCCAGCGGGCCTACCGCGAGCTGACCTCCACCTCGAACTGCACCACGTTCCAGGCGCGCAGGCTCGCGGTGCGCCACCGCGACGCCGACGGCCGGACGCAGACCGCGGCCACCCTGAACGGCACGCTCGCGACGACCCGCTGGATCGTGGCCATCCTGGAGAACCACCAGCAGCCCGACGGTTCGGTCCGCGTCCCCGAGGCTCTCCGCCCGTTCCTGGGCAACCGCGAGTACCTCACCCCCCGCTGACCCGCCCCTCCCCACCCCGCGAGTCGCCCCTTCAGGTCCGCGAGTTGCCACTTCAAGACCCGCGAGTCGGCTTTCACCGGGCGCGACATTCCGCGGGTGAGGACGGGTCGGACCGGTACGACACGTGCGCTCGTCGCCGCGAGCACGCGACTCGCGGGCCCGGGGTGTCGACTCGCGGGCTTGGGGCGTCAACTCGCGGGATTGGGGTGTCGACTCGCGGGTCTGGGGCGTGGACTCGCGGGTCTGGGGTGTCGACTCGCGGGGGTGGGCGGGTAGGTTGCTGCGGCGACGGTCGGCGGCACGGGTGAGGGGTGTGGAGTACTGGTGATCGCGGTCACGGTCGGGGCGTGGCTCGTCCTCGCCGGGTTCGTGGTCGTGTGCTGGCCCCGCCTGAACACCCGACGCCGGTGGCGGGCCGTCGCGCTCGGACTCGCGCTCGCGTTCTCCCTGGCCCACCAGTCGCTCTACGGCACCCTGCTGCGGGAAGCCTTCGTCACCTTCCGCTACGCCCACAACCTCGCCACGGGCCACGGCCCGGTGTACAACCCGGGCGAGTACGTCGAGGGCTACCCGAGCTTCCTCTGGACGGTGCTGCTCGCGCTCGTCGCACGGATCGTCGGTCCGGACGGCCTCGTCGGCGGTGGGCAGGTCCTCGGCGTGCTGGCCACCCTCGGCTGCGTGCTCGCCGCGCACCTGCTCGCGAGCCGCGTCGTGCGGCGCGCCCGCCCGCACGGGCCGGGGGTTCCGGCCGTCGGGGTCGCCGCCGCCGCGCTCACCGCCGGAGTGAGCTCGCTCGGTGCCTACGGGTACTCCGGGCTGGAGACGCCGCTGTTCGTCCTGCTTCTGCTGCTGGCGTGTCTCGCCGTCGTGGTCGACCGTCCGGTCGTCGCGGGCGTGCTGATCGCGGCCGTGGTGATGACCCGGATCGAGGGGCTGGTCCCGGCCGCGGTCCTGCTGGCGTGGCTCACGGTCGAGGCCCTGCGCGGGCGCGGGCGCCGCTGGTCCCCGGTGGCGTTCGCGTTGGGGGCGCTGGTGCTGCTCCTGCCGTGGACGGCCTGGCGCGTCACGCTCTACGAGGACGCCGTCCCGAACGCCGTCGCCGCGCGCTCCGGCGGGTCGTTCGTCCGGCGGTTGGCCGAGGGGTGGGACTACTTCGCCGGGTTCGCGCTCGGCCACCAGGCGTTGGTGCTGCTGTTCGTGGCCGCCGTCGCGCTGCTGCTCAACCGGCGCCGGGTGGATCCCGACGTCGCCCGCGCGCGGTCACTGATCTGGCTGTTGTTCGCGCTCGCCGCGGCACTGTCCGCCGCGATGATCGTCGCGGGCGGGGGGTGGCTGCCCACCTGGCGCCTGCTGGCGCCGGTGCCGCCGTTCCTCGCGGTGGCCGCCACGGCGG
>NZ_KI912247.1:229730-233231 GCF_000231035.2 Saccharomonospora iraqiensis subsp. paurometabolica YIM 90007
GGGCCGGGTGGCTCACCGCGGCGGCGGGCGCCGTCGGTGCGCACGCCGCCTCGATCGCCGTCAAACGGGTCGTGCGCAGGCCGCGGCCCACGCACCCGGACGTCGCGGTGGGGGTGGGCACACCCAGCAAGCTGAGTTTCCCTTCGTCACATGCGACGTCGACGACGGCCGCCGCCGTGCTGTACTCGGGGCTGGTCGGGCGTAATCTCGTGCCCACCCTCGTGCCGCCGATGCTCGTCTCCCGCCTCGTGCTCGGCGTGCACTATCCGACCGACGTACTCGCCGGCGCCGCCCTCGGGGGCGCCGTCGGCGGAATCCTGCGCCGCAGGCTGACCTCACGGAAGCGGAATCGACCATGAGTGAGACGACCGAGCGTGCCGACGTCGCCGGTGGTGCGGCCACCCGGAAGCGGGGTCCCGTCCCGACCGTGGCCGGGGTGGCGAAGACGGCCAGGCCCCGGCAGTGGGTGAAGAACGTCCTCGTCTTCGCGGCTCCGTTCACCGCGGCGCAGATCGCGAACCTGGACGTGCTGGCCGACGCGGCGGTGGCGTTCCTCGCGTTCTCGCTGGTCGCGAGCTCGGTCTATCTCATCAACGACGCGGTCGACGTGGAGGCCGACCGCGCGCACCCGACGAAGCGGCACCGGCCGGTCGCGGCGGGCGTCGTGCCGATCCCCGTGGCCTACGCGGCCGCGGGGGTGTTCTTCGCCGCGGGTGCCGCGGTCAGCTTCCTGGCCGACTGGCGGTTGTTGATCGTGCTCGCGGTCTACGAGGCGATCCAGCTCGGCTACTGCTTCGGCCTCAAGCACCAGCCCGTGATCGACCTGGCGATCGTGGGGTCCGGCTTCCTCATGCGGCTGATCGCCGGTGGTGTGGCCACCGGGATCAGCCTGTCCCAG
The DNA here is from genome assembly GCF_000231035.2 of Saccharomonospora iraqiensis subsp. paurometabolica YIM 90007. Classification (GTDB taxonomy): domain Bacteria; phylum Actinomycetota; class Actinomycetes; order Mycobacteriales; family Pseudonocardiaceae; genus Saccharomonospora; species Saccharomonospora paurometabolica. The sequence goes on from NZ_KI912247.1 coordinate 230,629, forward strand.
TGGTTCCTGCTGGTCACCGCGTTCGGATCGCTGTTCATGGTGGCCGGCAAGCGCTACGCCGAGGTGATGCTCTACGAACGCACGGGCGCGAAGATCCGCTCGTCGCTGAAGAAGTACTCGGCGAGCTACCTGCGCTTCGTCTGGGCCACCTCCGCCGCGATACTGATCATGTCGTACTGCCTGTGGGCGTTCGAGCAGCAGCACAACGTCTCCGGCACGGTGTGGAGCGTGATCTCGATCGTGCCGTTCGTGATCGCGGTGCTGCGATACGCGGTGGACGTCGACTGCGGGAACGCGGGCGAGCCCGAGGAGATCGCGTTGCGGGACCGCGTCCTGCAGGTCCTGGGCGGGGCGTGGGTGGTCAGTCTCGTGTGCTCGTACTACCTGTGACCAGGCGCGAGGTGCCCGCATGGTGACCACGCACGACGCGGCCGACACGTCCGGTGCGCACCCCGACGACGAGGACCCCGGGCGGCCGGGCACGGTCCCCGGCCGCCCGCCGTTCGGGACACCGGGCGGCACGGTCGCCGCGCTCCTGCTCGGCGGGGGGTACGCGGTGCTGCTCAGCGCGGCCTGGCAGGCGGTCGTGGCGCGCCTGCCGGTCTCCGGTACGGAGACCTATGTGCCCGAGGCGTTGCTGGTGGCCGCGGTGACCGTGCTGTTCGCCGTGGTGTACCCGGCGCTGGGGTCGGCGCGGGTCCGGCGGTGGCCGACGTGGCTGAAGCACCTCGGTGTGTGGACGACGTTGAGCACGCTGGCCACGCTGGTGCTCGCGCTGCCATTGCACGCGACCCGGTTCTTCCTCGGTGGAGCCTCGGTCGACAACACGTTCCGACTGCAGTACCTCGAACGGGCGTCGTCGTCGGCGGCGCTGCAGGACATGAACTACGTCGACCTGCCGCCGTACTACCCGGCCGGGTGGTTCTGGCTCGGCGGCCGGGTCGCCGAGGTGGCCGGCATGTCCGGCTGGGAGGCCTACAAGCCGTACGCGATCGCCTGGTGCGCCCTGACGGCGGTGGTGGCGTACGTGCTGTACACGCTGGTGCTGCGGCGCCGGACGGCGTTTCTCGCCGCACTGGTGACCACCGTCGCCGGGTTCGTCACCGTGGGTGTGGAGGAGCCGTACGCCTGGCCCACGACCGCGTGGTTGCCGCCGGTCGCCCTGCTCGCCTGGGCGGCGCTGCGCCGTCGCGACCGGGCGCCCTGGTGGGTGCTCGGCGTCGTGGGCGTCTACCTCGGCGTCTGCGGGCTGACCTACACGCTGCACCTCGGTTTCGGGGCGCTGCTGGTGGTCCTGCTGGCCGTGCTCGCCGTCGTGGCCGCCGTGCGGGAGGGGGAGCGGTTCGGCCCCGCGCTGCGCCGGTCGGTCGGTCGGACCGCCGTCGTCGCGGTGGTCTCCGCCGTGCTCGCCGCGCTCGTGTGGGCACCGTTCGTCGCCGCGGGCGGGCTGGCCGAGCCGTCGCTCGCGCCGAACTTCCTGCCGCAGAGCGGTGCCTACCTGCCGACCCCGTTCACCGTGCCCAGCGTGTTCGGGCTGTTGTGCCTGGTGGGGCTGGTGTGGGCGGTGGCGGCGGCGTTCACCGACACCACCGCGTTCGTCCTGGCGGTCCTCGCGGCCGCGGTCTACGCCTGGTTCGGCCTGTCGACCCTCGCGCTGCTGGGCGAGACCACGCTGCTGTCCTTCCGGTTCGTCCCCACGGTGGGGCTCACCCTGGCCGTGGCGGGGGTGCTGGGTGTCCTGGCCGGAGCGCGGTGGCTGCGGGGGTGGCTCGCGACCCGGCCCGGGACGGGGTGGTCCGGTCCCCGGGTGCGGGTGCTGGTCACCGTCCTGGCCGTGGCCGGGTCGGTGGTGATGGTCCAGGACGCCGTGCGGGCGGACCTGTCCGGGGTGATCGACGACGCCGAGTCGGACTACTACCCGACCGGGCGCACACCGGACGGGCAACGTGACCCGTCCGATCCGGCCGCGTGGACCCCGCAGCTCACCGACGCGATCGACCGGATGACGGCGGGCGGTCCGACCGGGCAGGTGCTGCTGACCGAACAGCACCACCTGCTGATGTTCTCGCCCTACTGGAACTTCCAGCAGCTCACCCCGCACTACGCGAACCCGCTCGCGCGCTACGACGAGCGGGCCGCCGAGATCCGCTCCTGGGCGGACGCGGACGACGCCGCCACCCTGCGCGCACGCCTGGCCGACGGGCCGTTCCCCCCGCCCACGGTGTTCGTGCTCGACCGCCGCGACGACGGGACGCTGCGGTACACGCTGACCTCCAGCGTGTTCCCCCGCTCCGACCCCGTGGCCGGCAACCCGGTGTCGTTCGACCCGGAGGTGTTCGACGCCCCCGGGTTCGAGCGGCGGGACGTGGGCCCGTTCACCGTCGTCGCCGTGCGGTCGTGAACCGGACCGTGGGCCGGGGCGCGACCGCGGACGGTGTCGGCCCGATCCCGTTCGGCGACGACACGGCCGACCCTCGCCCCGTCCGGCCGGAACGGCCCGCCCGGGCGGGTAGCTTACGCGGGGAAGCCGAACGAGACGGGCGGAGATGACCACTCGGACCGACGAAGCGAGCAACGCTCACGACGGAGGTGCGGGGCGCGCC
>NZ_KI912247.1:233331-237502 GCF_000231035.2 Saccharomonospora iraqiensis subsp. paurometabolica YIM 90007
CGCGGGGCGGCCGTACGGCGGTGTGCCGCTGGTGCGACGCCGGACGGCTCCGGTGGCGGCGCTGGCCGTGGGTGGGCTGTTCCTCGTCGTCACCACGATGCACCCGCAGGCGTTGCCCGCGGTCCGCGCCACCGGGCACACCACCGCGGGGATGGCGGCGGTCGGCGCGTGGCTGGACGGGTCCCTGGGGGACGGCACGGTGATCAGTACCCACGAGACACCCGCGCTCGCCTATCACGCGGGCCCGACGGTCGTGGTGCTCGACGTGTTCGGCCGGACGGACGAGCACATCGCCCGGGACGCCACGGACCGCGGGTTCGTGGACGGCCGGTTCGTCGCCCGCGACTACGACTACGTGGTGAACGTGCGTCGCCCGATGGTGGCCGTGGACGAGGACGCCTACACCGACGAACAGCAGTGCGGCATCCACCCGGCCTACGCCGGTGTGTACGAGGTGGCCAGCTTCCGGCACGCACCAGCGGACCACTGGGTCACCCTCTACCTGCGCCGTGCGATGGCCTCGGAACTGGTCGGGCGCCTGGCCGAGCATCCCGACTTCGAGTACGTCTCCTGCCTGTAGCACGCCGCCGTCCGGGGCGCGGGGTCAGAACCAGCGCTCCAGCACCTGCGCCACCCCGTCCTCGTGGTTGGCCGCGGTGACCTCGTCGGCGGCGTCGAGCACGACCGGGTGGGCGTTGGCCACCGCCACGCCGTGGCCGGACCAGCGCAGCATGTCCAGATCGTTGGGCATGTCCCCGAAGGAGACGGTGTTCTCCGCGTCCACCCCCAGTTCGCCGGCCACGTGTTCCAGCCCGGTCGCCTTCGTGACGCCGTGCGCGGCGAGCTCGATGAGCCCGCTGCCGGAGGAGAACGTGATGTCCACCACGCCGTCGAGGACGCTGCGCGCGGCGAGGGCCATCTCGTCCGAGTCCATCCTCGTGTGGCTGACCAGCAGTTTCACCGCCGGATGGCCCACCACCTCGGCGCGGGGGACGACGAACCCCTCCCCGTCGCCCCACGGGTTGGAGTACTCCGACTCGATGACGAAGTTGTGCCGGTCCGGGTCCACGGCCGTGGCGCCGATGCGCTCGGCGGCGAGCCGGCTCCCGGGCAGCGCCGTGTCCAGCGCGTCGGCCACGTCGTTCAGCAGCACCGGGTCGAGCAGACCGTGCACGTGCCGGACCCGGTCGGCGTCGATGTCGTAGACGATCGACCCGTTCGAGCACACCGCGTACCCGGTCAGGCCGGTCGCGTCGGCGACCGGGGGGATCCACCGGGGCGGGCGCCCGGTCACGAGTACCACCGGGACGCCGTCGTCCACGGCCCTCGCGACCGTGTCGACGGTGCGCGGGGTCACCCGCTCCATCGGGGCGAGCAGGGTGCCGTCGACATCGGAGGCGATCAGGTCGGGTCTGCGCACCCCTCCAGTTTCCCAGATCACGCCCGTGCTGCGGGGTGTGCTGTTTCACCGATAGCGTGTGACGCCGTGCGTGTTGGCATCGTGATCCTTCCCGAGGACAGGTGGTGGGCCGCCGAACCGAAGTGGCGGGCCGCCGAGGAGTACGGCTTCGACCATGCCTGGACCTACGACCACCTCGGCTGGCGGCACCTGGTCGACGGTCCGTGGTTCAACGCGGTGCCGACCCTGACCGCGGCCGCGATGGTCACCGCGACGATCCCGCTCGGGACGTTCGTGGCCTCCCCGAACTTCCGCCACCCCGTCCCGTTCGCCCGGGAGCTGATCACCCTGGAGGACGTCTCGGACGGCAGGACGATCCTCGGGATCGGGGCGGGTGGCCTCGGTTACGACACCGAGGTCCTCGGTGGGCCCGAGCTCTCCCCGGCGCAGCGGGCGGACCGGTTCACCGAGTTCGTGGACGCGCTGGACGGGCTGCTGCGGATCGACGGCTACGACTACTCGGGCACCTGGTACACCGCCCGCGGCGCCCGGAACCTCCCCGGATGCGTGCAGCGGCCCCGTATGCCGTTCGTCCTGGCGGCGGAGGGGCCGCGGACGATGCGGTGGGCCGCCGAGGCGGGCGAGGGCTGGGTGACCACGGGCAGGCCGGGTGTCGGGGAGAGCCAGCAGCGTTGGTGGTCGGTGGTGGCGGAGCAGGCCGGACGGTTCACCGACGCTCTGGTCGAGGCCGGGCGTGACCCGGACAGCGTTCCCCGCTACCTCAGCCTCGACGCCGCCCCGGTGTACAGCCTGACCAGCCGGGACAGTTTCGCCGAGGCCGTCGGTCGGGCGGCCGAACTCGGGTTCACCGACGTCGTCGTGCACTGGCCGCGCAGCAGCGAGCCCTACCAGGGCAGGGAGGCGGTGCTGGAGGGCATCGCCGAGGACCTCCTGCCGGAGGTGCAGGGCCGGGAGAAGCCCGCCGACCGGGAGGACCTCGACGGCCCGGACCCGGACGATCCGGACCCGGACGGCCCCGCTTCCGGGTCGCGGGACACCCCGGAGGACCCGGACGGCCCCGGAGCGTGAGCACGGACGCGGGGTGGTTCCGGCACCACCCCGCGCACCTCCTGTTTCACTCGTTCGGGTGAGTCTCGGGAGTTCGGGAACCGTTCCGGTAGCGCGTACGTCGGAGTGGGCACAGGCGCCGCGAGGCACCGGGGGAACAGGGGCCGCTCGACCCTCGTGCGGGGAAGGCCCGGCGCGGCACGGTTGCCCGTCCAGGGGGCGGGCAACCGTGGCCTCGCCGCACGAGGGTCGCGGCACGTCGGTAGCCTTCCGGGGCGTGAGCGCGGACACGAATTCCACAGACATCACGAACGAGGCACACTCCGGTTTCGATCTGGTGGTCGTCGGCTCCGGCTTCTTCGGCCTGACGGTGGCCGAACGCGCCGCCGAGCAGCTCGGCAAGCGGGTGCTGGTGCTGGAGCGACGGGACCACATCGGCGGCAACGCGTACTCGGAACCGGAACCGGAGACCGGGATCGAGGTGCACCGCTACGGCGCGCACCTGTTCCACACCTCGAACAAGCGGGTGTGGGACTACGTCACCCGGTTCACCGAATTCACCGACTACCAGCACCGGGTGTTCGCGAAGTACCAGGGGCAGGTCTACACGTTCCCGATGAACCTGCACCTGATCAACCAGTTCTTCGGGAAGTCGCACTCCCCGGACGAGGCGCGGGAACTGATCGCCGAGCAGTCGAGCGAGATCGACACCAAGGACGCCCGGAACCTCGAGGAGAAGGCGGTCTCGCTGATCGGCAGGCCGCTGTACGAGGCGTTCGTGAAGGGCTACACCGCCAAGCAGTGGCAGACCGACCCGAAGGAGCTGTCCCCGGCGATCATCACCCGGCTGCCGGTGCGCTACACCTTCAACAACCGCTACTTCAACGACACCTACGAGGGTCTGCCCGTCGACGGCTACACCGCCTGGCTGGAGCGCATGGCCGACCACCCGAACATCGAGGTGCGCCTCGGGGTGGACTACTTCGCCGTGCGCGACCGGATCCCGGAGGGCACGCCCGTCGTCTACACCGGGCCGCTGGACCGCTACTTCGGCTACTCGGAGGGACGGCTCGGCTGGCGCACGCTGGACTTCGAGCAGGAGGTCGTGCCCACCGGCGACTACCAGGGCACGTCGGTGATGAACTACAACGACATCGACGTCCCCTACACCCGGATCCACGAGTTCCGGCACTTCCACCCGGAGCGCAGCCACTACCCGGACGACAAGACGGTGATCGTGCGGGAGTACTCCCGGTTCGCCTCCGACGACGACGAGCCGTACTACCCGATCAATACCGCCGACGACCGGGAGAAGCTGGAGCGCTACCGCGAGCTGGCGAAGAAGGAGGCGCACGAGCGCAACGTCCTGTTCGGAGGGCGGCTCGGTACCTACAAGTACCTCGACATGCACATGGCGATCGGGTCGGCGCTGTCGATGTTCGACAACAAGATCGCCCCGCACCTGACCGACGGCACGCCGCTGGACGGGTCGATCGATGCCTGAGACACGGACACCGGACGTGCGCCCGCCCGAGGTGGAACTGCCCACCGCGGGCGACGAGGACCGGCCGTCCGGGGAGGTCGCGCTCCTGGTCACCGTCCAGCGCGGACTGGCCCGGCCCGCCCTGGTGCGGGCCGCGCGGGGACTGTCGTTGTTCGGCGAGCACAGTGCGGGCTGGGTCGCGCTCGGCGCCGTGGGTGCGG
>NZ_KI912247.1:237602-247942 GCF_000231035.2 Saccharomonospora iraqiensis subsp. paurometabolica YIM 90007
GCCGCCCCCGCGGCACGTGCCGCGCGCGGCGGAAGGTTGCGCGCCGCCGTCGCCCGCCAAGACCCCGTCGCCTGGGCGGTGGGCTCGCTCGCCCTCGTGCTCGGCGTCGTGTTCGTGCTGGTGGACCTCGCGCACAATCAGGGCCATCTCGTCGCCCCGATCGACGACGCCTACATCCATCTGCAGTACGGCAGCCAACTCGGCTCCGGCCACCCGTTCGAGTACAACACCGGTGATCCGGTCTCCACGGGAGCGAGCAGTCTGCTCTACGCCTTCGTGCTGGGCGCCGCGCACGCCGTCGGCTTCGGCGGGCACTGGCTGCTGTGGTTCGCCGTGGCGCTGGGTGTGGTGTGCGTGGCGCTCGCCGCCGGGCTGACCGTGCGGCTCGGCACCCGGCTGGTCGGCCGCACCGTAGGGGCGTGGGCCGGGGTGCTCACGGCGGTGAGCGGACCACTGCTGTGGGGCGCGGCGAGCGGGATGGAGGTCGGGCTCACCGCCGTCCTGGTGGTGGGGATGGTGCTCGCGTTCGTCCGGGAGTGCCCGTCCGGCCGGTTCGTCGGTACACCCCTGCTGGGCGTGGCGTTGGCGCTGGTCCGGCCGGAGGGGTTGTTCTTCGCGCTGGCCCTGTGCGGCGCGATGGTGTGGACGGTTGTCGCCGCGCGGCGCGCGGGCACGGTCGGCACGGGTCCGGCCGTCGGTCGGGGGCTGATTGCTTTGCTGCCCCTGGCCGCGGGTGTGGGGCAGTACGTCTTCTACCTCCTCGCCACCGGAACCGTGCGGGCCAACGGGGTGCAGGCGAAGTCGCACCTCTACGACGAACCGGTGTTCTACCTCGGCCGGTTCGTCGACCGCACGGTCGCCAACATCCGGGGCGTGGTCGACTCGTTCGGCGGGCTCAACGCGACCGACTTCGCCTTCCCCGGCGCGCTACTGCTGTTCCTGGCCGGTCTGGCCTCCCTGTTCGCGACCCGGCGCGACCACCGTCCGCTCGCCGTCGCGTTGGGCGTGGGGTTCGCTCTCGTGGTCGGCTCGGCGTCGACCCTGTCCACCGCGCTGATCCACGAGCTGCGCTACTTCCAACCGTTCCTCCCGGTGTTCCTGCTGCTCGCCGCCTGCGGCGGCTACGGGCTCACCCGGCTGGCCCCGCGCCCCCGGCAACGCCGGTTCGCCGCGCACGCACTGCTGGTGGTGGCGCTGCTGTTCACCCTGGTCGCCACGCCGACGTGGGCGGAGCGACTCGGCAGGCAGTCCGCCACGATCCGGGACACCGACGTGTCGGTGGGCGCCTGGATCGACCGCAACCTGCCCCGGGACGCGATCGTGGGGGTCAAGGACGTCGGCGCGATCGCCTACTACGGCCACCGGCGCGTGGTCGACCTCGTCGGGCTGGCCACGAACGGCCTCGCCGAGCCGGCCAACAACGGCACCGGCAGCCTCTACGAGGCGCTGCGCGCGCTTCCGGAGGACGAGCGCCCCACCCACTTCGCGGTGTACGAGCCGCCGCCCGGACCGTCGATGCGGCCGTTCGCCGACGCGGGCCTCTTCGGCCGGGAACCGCTGGAGACCTTCGAGGTGCGCGCCCCCGCGGCGCTGGACGGGCGGCGGATCGTGCCGTTCTCCGAGGTCAACGTCCACCGGGCGGACTGGCGTGTGGCCGGCAGCGGGGACCGTGCCCCGGTGGAGGGCGAGGTGGTGGATCACCTGAACACCGGCAGCCTGCGCTCGGAGGAGGCGCACGACTACGGGGTGCGCATGCAGCAGCCGGGCCTGCAGCCGCACACCACCCTGCGCAGACACGGGAACGTGCTGGACAGCGGCCGGATCGTCGTGGGCGGCGAGGCGTTCACCGCCGAGGGACTCACGCCCGGGCAGCCGCTCCGGATCGCCACCCGGGTCCTGGCCCCGGGCTCGAACCACGAGGTGCGCGTCCGCGTCGACGGCCGCGACGCCGGAACGTGGACCCTGCCCCCGGGCGAGGACCGCTGGTCGACGGCCGAATTCACGGTCCCGCCCGACCTGGTCACCTCGCCCACGGCCCGCATCGAACTGGAACCGACCGACCCCCTGCTCAGCCCCTACCCGGAATACACGTCCTTCGGCTACTGGTTCCTCCAATAACCGCGAGTCGCCACCCCAGCCCCGCGAGTTGACGCCCCGGGGCGGCGAGTCGCCGCGTGCGCGGAGTCTCGCGTTAGCCGGGTCCCGCGCGTGGGTCAGATCGGGAGCTTGCGGAACAGCGGCCGGGGCACGTGGCGCAGCGCCGACATCACCCAGCGGAACGCGCCCGGCGCCCACACCAGGTCCTTCCCATCCCGGACGGCCCGCACCGCGGTCTCCGCCACCTGCTCGGCGGTCTGCTCCAGCGGGGCCTTGCCCATACCCTCGGTCATCTTCGTGCGTACCTGTCCCGGCCGCACCACGGTGACACTGCCGCCGTGCGGGCGCAGCGCCTCGCCGAGGCCCAGGTAGAAGCCGTCGAACCCGGCCTTGGTCGAGCCGTAGACGAAGTTCGACCGGCGCACCCGCTCCCCGGCCACGGAGGACAACGCGACGATGCTGCCGTGCCCCTGCGCCCGGATCCGCTCCGCGAGCGCCACGCCGACGGAGACGGCGGCGGTGTAGTTCACCGTCGCCAGGCTCACCGCCGTGGCGTGGTCCTGCCACGCCTGCTCGGCGTCGCCCAGCAGTCCGAACGCCACCACGGTGACGTCGATGTCGCCGCCGGAGAACGCCTTGTCCAGCACGGCCGGGTGCGAGCCGGTGTCGGTCGCGTCGAAGTCCACGCAGGTCACCTCGGCACCCGCGGTGCGCAGCCGTTCGGCCGCCGCGTCCAGCCGGGGGGAGGGGCGGGCGGCGAGCACGACCCGCATCGGGCGGGCGGCGAGGTAGCGTTCCGCGATCGCCAGCCCGATGTCCGAGGTGCCACCGAGCAGCAGCAGTGACTGGGGGTTGCCCACGGCGTCGATCACAGGTGCAGCCTCCTGGCCATGTCGGAGCCGAAGACCCGCTCGGGGTCCACGGAGTCACGGATCTTGCGCCACTCGTCCAGGCGCGGGTACATGCGGTGGAACGCCTCCGGCGCGGTGCGCGAGTCCTTGGCGGTGTAGAGCCTGCCACCGGCGGCCAGCACCTCCGCGTCCAGCTCGTCGCAGAAGGCACCGAGCCCGTCCTTGACGGGGAAGTCGACGCTGAGCATCCACCCCGGCGACGGCCACGACAGCGGGGCGGGGTTCGCCTCACCCATGCGCTTGATGACGTTGAGGAACGAGTAGTGCCCCGAGTGTGCGATCCGGTGGCACAACCCCTTCAGGTCGTCCTCGCGGCCGAACGGCACCGAGAACTGGTACTGCAGGAACCCGCGCGGGCCGTAGGCGCGGTTCCACTCACCCAGCATGTCCAGCGGGTGGTAGAACTGCGTCAGGTTCTGGACCTTCCCACGGGCGCCGCCCCGGGGCACCGTGCGCTGCCACAGCGCGTTGATCGCGCCGAAGGTGACCTTGTTGCCGAGCCCGTTGGGGAAGACGTCCGGCAACGTCATCAGCTTCGGCGCGTCGAACTTGAGCGGGTCGGCACGCAGGTCGTCCGGGAGCTGGTCGAGCGTGGCGAGGTCGCCCCGGGAGAACGTCGCCCGCCCGAGCCCATCGCCCGTGGTGATCAGGTCCGGCACGGCCATCGAGTAGTCGTAGTCTTCGTCCGACCCGTCGGTGAGCAGCGCCAACGTCTCGTCGAGGTTCGCGGTGCGGTCGGCGTCGACGACGAAGTACGCGGTCTCCGTCCGTTTCATCCGGATCGTCGCCCGCAGGAGGACGCCGGTCAGCCCGATCCCCGCCACGGTGGCCCAGAACAGGTCCTTCTCCGGACCCTCCGGGGTCAGCGTGCGCACCGCCCCGTCCGCGGTGAGCAGGTCCATCGAGACGACGTGGTTGCCGAAGCTGCCCGCGCTGTGGTGGTTCTTGCCGTGGATGTCGTTGGCGATCGCGCCGCCGACGGTGACCTGGCGGGTGCCCGGCAGCACCGGCACCCACAACCCGTACGGCAGGGCCGCGCGCATCAGCGCGTCGAGGCTGACCCCCGCGTCGACGTCGACCGTGGCGCGGTCCGGGTCGATCGAGTGGATGCGGTCGAGCGCGGTCATGTCGAGCACCAGACCACCGGCGTTCTGCGCCGGGTCACCGTAGGAGCGCCCCAGGCCCCGCGCCACCACACCGCGGGACCCCACGCTGGTCACCGCGCCGGCGAGTTCGTCGACGTCGGCGGTGCGCAGAACCTCCGCCGTCGTCGGTGCCGTGCGTCCCCACCCGGTCAGTGTCCGCCGTTCGGTGTTCACCCTGACCAGAGTAGCCGCGCCGACCCGCCTAGACTCGGACGGGACGGCGACACTCGCACCGACGGGGTAGGCATGGTGGTGACCGGATCGCGAACGACCGGGGCGGTGGGGACCTCCTCCCCCGGCCTGCTCACCCAGGTGCTGCGGTTCGTGCTCATCGGCGGGTTCTGCGCGCTGGTCGACTCCGGGATCTACTGGCTGCTGCTGCAGGCGGGCCTGTGGGTGCACCTCGCCAAGGCGCTCAGTTTCATCGCGGGCACGACGACCGCGTTCTTTCTTAACAGGCGTTTCACATTCACCGGGGCACAAAAGGGTGGTGCCGGGCAGCTCGGCGGTTTTGTCCTGCTCTACACGGTGACCTTCTTCGTCAATGTGGGTACCAACGCTCTGGCGCTGCACCTGCTGCCGGACCTGCGCTGGCGGGTGGCGCTGGCCTGGGTCCTGGCGCAGGGCACCGCCACCACCATCAATTTCATCATGCTCAAGTGGGTCGTGTTCCGGGAAGCGCGCCCGTGAACGGGCAGCCGTCGGGTCACCCGATGGGGGCTGTACCTTACTGGGCGACTCCCGCGTGACGGTTTTTCCTTTGGAGGACTGAGGTCTCATGCCCGGTAAAGCAGCATCGGCCACCGCGCCCGAGCAGGCCCCGAGTGGCTCCCCGTCCACCGCCGCGCCCGCGAGCGGGGAGGAGCCCCTGTTCTCCGAGCGTGCGTCGGCGGGCAGACTCACCGCCCAGCGGGGGCTGTACGCGGGACCGTCCGATGTGGTGAGCAAGGATCTCTACGCCGAGGTGGTCGAGGGCGTCGTGGCCCGGCGCAGGCACAGTCTCACCCTGGAGCCGTCGGCACGGGTGTCCGGCAACACCTACTTCGGACGGTTTCCGGCCAGCTACTGGCAGCGGTGGACCACGGCCCGCTCGGTGACCGTGGAGGCCACCGTCGCCGGGTCCGGCCGACTCGCGGTGCGGGCGTCCGACGTGGAGGGTGAACCGCGCACGGTGGCGGTGCGCTCCGTCGCCGACGTCGAGGACGAGGCGGTCGTGCTCGAGGCACCGGTGGACAAGTTCCTGGACGGCGGGGCGCTCTGGCTGGATGTGGAGACCGAGGCGGGGGAGCGGGTCACCGTCTCCGACGTGCGCTGGACCGTCGAGGCGCCGGAGCGCGTCCGGCCGACCGCGGTCACGATCTGCACGATGAACCGCGCGGACGACTGCCTGGCCAACCTGCGCGCGCTCGCGGACTCGCTCGACGCGCTGGAAACCCTGGACGCCGTCTACGTCGCCGACCAGGGAACCGACACGGTGGACTCGCGCGACGGGTTCGACGAGATCGCCGAGGAGATGAAGGGCAAGCTGCACTACATCAAGCAGCCGAACCTCGGCGGCGCGGGCGGGTTCACCCGCGGCCTCTACGAGGTCGCCGGGCACACCGACACCGAGCACGCGAACGTGCTGTTCATGGACGACGACGTGCTGCTGGAGCCGGATCTGGTGATCCGGTTGACGGCGTTCTCCAACCGCGCGGCGAACCCGATGATCGTCGGCGGGCAGATGCTGAACCTGCTGCATCCGAACCAGCTGCACGTGGGGGCGGAGTACGCCAGCCTGAACACGCTGGAGCCGGGACAGCCCGTCGAGCACAGCCTGACCACCGCCGACCTGCTCGGCGTGGATGAGGAGACCGGCAAGCCGAACAAGCAGGAGCGCAGGCTGGACGCCGGCTACAACGGCTGGTGGTCGTGCCTGATCCCGTACGAGGTGGTCAAGCGGGTCGGCTACCCGATGCCGTTCTTCTTCCAGTGGGACGACGCGGAGTACAGCTACCGTGCGCGGGCCCATGGCTTCCCCACGGTGACCCTGCCGGGTGCGGGCGTGTGGCACGCGGACTTCCACTGGAAGGACTGGGACGAGTGGCACCGCTACTTCAACCTGCGTAACTCCATCATCACCGCCGCCCTGCACAGCCCGTTCGACCTGAACGTGCTCTCCCGCGTGCTGCTGGCGCAGCTCGTGCGCTACCTGCTCAGCATGCAGTACGGGCTGTCGGCGACGCTGATCAAGGCCGTGGAGGACTTCCTCGAGGGGCCGGAGATTCTGGACGACGGCGGGGTCGCGGCCATGAAGCGGATCCGCGAGATCCGCGACCAGTATCCGGAGACCAAGAAGTACGACCCGACCGAGGTGCCGGGTATCGAGTCGAACGACATCGGCATCATCAACACCCCGCCGCGGCCGAGCCTCCAACGCGTCGTGCTGCTCAAGCGCGTCCTGAACCGGCTGCTGGGGCGCAACCGGTTCGCGATGGGCGCGATCCCCACCGACGAGGCGAACTGGTGGCACGTGTCCCAGTTCGAGACCGCCGTGGTCACCGACGCCTCCCAGGAGGCGGTCCGGATCCGCCGCTACGACCGGCAGCGCATGTTCGACCTGGCGAAGCAGGGCGTGCGGGTGGTCAACCGGCTGCGCAAGGAGGGGCGTGCGGTGCAGGCGCAGTACCAGCGCGCCATGCCGCAGCTGACCAGCCGGGAGAACTGGAAGCGGCTCTACCGGCTCTGACAGGGCCCGGGACCGGGGCCGGGTGCTGCGGTGCCCGGCCCCGGCCACCGGCGCCGTGGACCGGCGACCGGCCGGGCCCCGGCGGCTCACTGCATGCCGAAGACCTTGCCCCGCCGTTGCAGGTTGTCGATGTAGGCGGCGGCCACGTGCGCGAAGTTGACGTTCACGGTGAGCCCGTCGGTGGTGCGCACCTTCTCGATGGAACCGTGTTCGAGGTGCAGATGCAGTTGCCCACCGAGTTCGTCGACGTCCTCGGCACGCAGGGGGAACAGGAGTGGGTCGCCGCCGCTGACGAGATGCAGCACGAGCGCGGGCTTGTCTTCGGCCATGGTCCCACCACAGCAGCGGGACGCGGCGGCTGCAACACGGTTCACCCACAGCGGAGCGACGTCCGCGACCGGCCCGGCAGCCGCCCCGTTCGGGCTAACGCCCGCTCCCGATCGCGATGACTGTTAACGTGCCTTCCGGACACACGGAGTGAAACCGGGGGGAATTCGGGCATGGTGCAGTCCTTCTCGCTGTCGTCGGCCGCTGTTGACGTCCTGTTCGAGCACACGAGACTGGGCCGTGCGCCCTTCCCGTTCGAGGTGCCGCACGTGGGGGAGACGCACCACGCACGGGCACAGATCCGCGACGCGGTGTTTCGTGACCTGCACGGACGCGGCCTGATGCGGCAGAACCGGCTCGCCCAGGACGTCGAGGCGGCGCTGTTCACCCTGGTGCGGGGCTCGGCGGCGGTCACCGCGGCCGCGAACCTGGGCGACGACGGGCTGCTGTTCGCGCGCTCGGCCGCGCACCGGCAGACGGCGGTGCTCGCCCGGCAGGACGGCGACGCGCTGATCGTCGAGCTCATTCGCCCCGAGGCCCTGGTGCCGGCGATCGTGCATCTCCTGCCGCCGACACCTCCGGCCCCCGGTCAGTCGGTCACGGTCGCCAAGCCGCAGCAGCGCCCGCAGCGCCGCACCGAGGAAGACTCCTACGACCCGTTCGCCGGAGCCTCGGCACCGCGCTCGCGCTCGGCCCCGCAGATGCGCGCCGTCGAGCGGATGTTCGAAAAACCACAGTTGCGGATGGGCCAGTTCACGGCCTTCGTCAGCGGCGGCAACGGCGCGGCGACCCCGCTCGAACCGGTGGCGTGGTTCGACTCGGAGGACGGCCGGGTCTTCTGCACCGGCCGCACCGCCGACGACGGCCGGAAGTGGCTCACCTACGCCCCCGCGGACGCGAACCGCATCTCCCAGCACCTGTATTCCCAGGTGAGAGGCGCGTTCCAACGCTGAGTCCGCCGTGGGCGTCCGGTGCGAAACGCACGTGCGTGCGTGTCGTGACCGCTACACTCCGTACGGCGAGACAGTACGGAAGGGGGCCCGCGAATGCCGATCTACGACCAGCCGGAGCCGTCGAGGGATTCATCCTTCTTCGAGAAGGTGAGCCCGTTCGAGACGGCCACGGCGGGTATGAACAGCGACGCGATGGACTCGATGGCCTCGGAGGCCAAGAAGATGGTCGAGTCCGCCAAGTCCGGCGGCTTCCGCGTCACCGAGAACGCCGCCCAACCCATCAGGGACGCACTGCTGGAACTGCGTAACGATGTGGAAAAGCTTGTAGCCGATATCAATCTGCTCAGTCGACGTGGGCCCTCACTCGGGGAACATGATTACGGCCGGGCGATGGCGAGATTCCAACAGCAAGCCCTTGTTGCGAGTGATGGATCGCCGTTCAACATGTTGAAGCGTCTGTCCGAGGCCATCGGCGATGCGGACAAGGCTCTGGAGATTGCGATCAATAACTACCGGGAGGTCGACGAGTCGACCAAGGATGCGCTCCGAGGTGGACGTTGAAGACAAAGGTTATCGCGATGACCGTCGCCGCACTCGTGCTGTCTGCTTGTTCGCAAAAGCAATCTGGTACGGCGGCTCCCGATGTTGAGGAATCAGAACCGTTGAGAACGCCCTCCGTCCAGCAACGTGCGAAATTACGCGCGGTCGAGCCCTGTTCCCTGCTCGATCCGGGCGAAACGGCGACCTTCGGGGAGTTCGAGAAGGGTAGCGAAGGAGTGCGATCCGATGGTGGTCGGCAATGTCATTGGGAAGGTGTCCGCCAATCCGCGCAGGAGGCCGATGTTCCCAGTATCTACGTGGTTATCGAGGACGATTCGAGTATTAAGGAGTTGGGTAACGTTGGCGACGGCGCACGTTCTGGGGTCATGGAGGACTCGGGGCGGGCTGTTAAAGAGACTTGGAACGAAACCGGCTGTGTCGTCGGTCTCGCAGTGGGAGATAGCTCGCGTGTTGACGTGATTGTCGCCGATCCTGATCGAGAACAGTCGTGTGCTATGGCCAACGAAATTGCTGAGCTGGTCGAACCCAAACTTCCGATGAGGTAAAAGATGTCTTCTGGCGACCGTTCGACAGTTACTTCCGAAGAGTTGTTGAACATGTCTTCCGAAAAGATACGATGGCATGTGACCAACGGAAACTCCTTGCCGAAACTTTCAGAAGAGCAACTGAAACAGTTGCCAGGCGACGTGGTGGAGCCATATATCGTCGCTCGTTTCAATCAGACGGGCGATCGTGGCTGGTACGAGCAGACCATGCATTCGCTCAGGGCCGGCCTCAGGGCTGACCAGGTAACTTCCGAGCGGATCGCAGAGCGGCAGTCATCCGGTATCGACTACCTGGAGGGGCCGCCGAGGTCGGACAGGAACTATTTGGCCGACCGACACGAAAAACTCAGATCCGACATCGACGCGGTGCGCCCCGAAGCAATCAAGGCTTACTCTGATACGTACTATAACGTTAGCCAGTTCCTGCGCAAAGTGTCCGACCTGATGCGGGAGAAGGTCGGGAAGTCGCAGCAGGAGTGGGAGGGTGCTGCGGCCGACAGTGCGCACGGGTACTTCCTCGGGCTGGGTGACTGGGCCGAGGGGAACTCCGAGAACGCGATGCTGGCCTCCGACATGATCGTCAAGGAGTCCGAGGCCGCGGAGAGTGCCCGGAACAGCATGCCCGAACCGGTTCGGTTCGACATGAAGTCCGAGATCACCGGGTGGGTGAGCGATCCGTTGTCGTTCGACGACAGGATCAACGAGTCGATCGAGAAGCACCGGCGCAGCCAGGAGGCGCACGAAGAGGCCGCGCGGGTGATGAGCCAGTACGACACCGATCTCAACGAGGCAGGCAGCAAGCAGCCAGTGTTCACCGAGCCTCCCTCGTTCGATGGCTCCTCTTCGACCGGTGACGCGGGATCGGGCGTGCGGAACATTCCGGCTACCGCGACGAGCGCGTCGGGGTTCGCGGGTCCCGCCGGGAGTGCCGGTGGGGCCGCCGGGTCGGTACCCGGAGGGGTCGCCGGCAGCGGACCGGCCGGGTCGCCGGGGTCGTTGCCCGGCGGGGCGGGCAGCGGTGTCGCGCCGACGCCGGGCGCCACGAGTCCCTCGGGTTGGCAGACGGGTCCGGG
>NZ_KI912247.1:248042-253640 GCF_000231035.2 Saccharomonospora iraqiensis subsp. paurometabolica YIM 90007
CGTCGGCGGCCGGCCGGGGCGGCGCGGGTGGCGGCGGAATGGGTGCCGGTGCCGGGCGTGGCGGTCAGGGCGGTGAGGACGAGGAGCACCAGCGGCCGAGCTACCTCGTCGAGGCGGACCCGGACAGCGTCTTCGGCACCGAGGAACGCACGGCGCCGCCGGTCATCGGCGAGTGACGGCTTCACCGGGAACGCGACGTCCCCTGTTCCGCGGCGGCTCCCCGTTCCGCGGCGTGCTGCCTCCCCGGGGCACCCCTCCGGGGTCAGTACCGGTCAGTACCGGTGGAAGCGTTCCCGGCGGCCCTGACGCACCAGCCGCAGCCATCGGGCGAACGCCCTGGGGTCGCGTTTGACCCCGACGAAGTAGAGGCCGAAGCGCAGCAACTCCAGTGCACCGAGTTTGCGCATGCCCGGCTGGGAGAGCAGGAAGCCCCGGTTGCGGTAGGTGTAGTAGCGCTTGACGTCGTTCTCCGGGTCCTGCGCGTGGAACCGACCGCCCAGCATCGGCTTGAACTCGTCCGACCCGTTCGGGTGCAGGTACGCGGTGCGCAGCGACGTCCCGAACGGCAGGCCCGAGCGCACCAGCCTCCGGTGCAGCTCGACCTCGTCGCCGCGGACGAACAGCCGCAGGTCCGGCACCCCGGTGACCTCCAGCGCGGAGGCGCGGAACAGCGCGCCGTTCATCAGCGAGGCGATGCCCGGCAGGAAGTCGTCCCCCAGTTCGTCGGCCGAGCGCTTCCAGGTCAGGCCGCGCCGCAGGGGAAACGCCAACCGGTCCGGGCTGTCGATGTTGGCGACCACCGGGGACACCTCGGCCAGGTCCCGGCGCCGCGCCTCCTCCAACAGCACGCGCAGCACGTCCTCGTCGGCGGGCCTGCCGTCGTCGTCGGCCAGCCACACCCACTCCGCGCCGAGCGCGAGTGCGTGCAGCATGCCGAGCGCGAAGCCGCCCGCGCCGCCGAGGTTGCGGTGCGAGGGCAGGTAGGTCGACGGGACGGGGCAGTCGGCGACCACGTCCCGGGCGGGCCGGTCCGGGCCGTTGTCCACCACGACGAGGTGGTCGACCGGCCTGGTCTGGGACGTGACCACCTTCAGCGACTCGGCGAGCAGGTCACGGCGGTGCCGGGTGACCACGACCGCCACGACCGCGTCGGCACCCAGCGGCTCCGGAACCTCGTTGCCCGGGTCCGTCTCCGGCACGGGGCCCCCGTCAGGCATCGCTCGCCGCCGCTTGGCCGATGCGGTCCAGCGCGGCCTGGTCGAGGTTCTCGAACGGGTCCCGGCCCTTGTACGCGGTGATGACCTCCCGCAGTGACCCCTGCATCCGCAACTGTCCCTCGTCCATCCAGATCGCCGAGGTGCACATCTCCAGCAGTAGGTCGTCCTGGTGGGACGCGAAGACCAGCAGACCCGAGCGGCGCACCAGGTCCACGAGCCGGTCGCGTGCCTTGTTCAGGAACGCGGCGTCCACGGCGCCGATGCCCTCGTCGAGCAGCAGGATCTCCGGGTCGATGGAGGTCACCACGCCGAGCGCCAGCCGCACCCGCATTCCGGTGGA
The DNA here is from genome assembly GCF_000231035.2 of Saccharomonospora iraqiensis subsp. paurometabolica YIM 90007. Lineage (GTDB taxonomy): Bacteria > Actinomycetota > Actinomycetes > Mycobacteriales > Pseudonocardiaceae > Saccharomonospora > Saccharomonospora paurometabolica. The sequence continues at coordinate 249,600 of NZ_KI912247.1, forward strand.
GTAGGTGCGCAGCGGCATCGACAGGTAGTCACCCAGCTCGGTGAACTCGGCGATGTCGTCGACGCGCTTCTCCATCTGCTTGCGCGACATGCCCAGATACAGCCCGCGGATCAGGATGTTCTCGTAGCCGGAGATCTCCTGATCCATGCCGACACCGAGGTCGAAGACCGGCGCCACCCGGCCGTTGATCCGGGCCGCGCCCCGGGTGGGTTCGTAGATGCCGGACAGCAGCCGCAGCAGCGTGGACTTGCCCGCGCCGTTGTGCCCGACCAGGGCCACCCGGTCGCCGGTGGACAGCGACAGGGTGATGTCGTGCAGGGCCTCGATGATCGGGACCCGGCTCTCGGTGCCGATCTTGCCGCCGACCTTGCCGAGAACCTTCTTCTTCAGCGACCGGCTCTTCGCGTCGAAGATCGGGAAGTCGACCGCGGCGTTCCAGACGTCAATGCTGACCATGTTCGTCACACCCAATACGCGACACGGGCACGGTAGTTGCGCAGCACCAGAAGGGCCAGGAGCCACCCGACGACGGTGATGCCGCCGACGATCGCCCAGTGGTGCCAGCTCTGCTGGTTACCGATGAGCGGGGCCCGCACGATCTGGATGAAGTGGTAGAGCGGGTTCAGCTCGGCCACGTAGTTCCGCCAGTCCGGCGCCGTGTCCCCGAAGCGGTCCTTGAGGATGTCGGTGGACCAGACGATCGGCGTCATGAAGAACAGCAGGTTGATGAAGCTGGACACCACCTGGGGGATGTCCCGGAACCGGGTGGAGGCGATCCCGAACAGCATCACCACCCACCCGGCGTTGATCGCCAGCAGCGCGAACCCGGGGACCGCCAGCAGGGCGTTCCAGCCCAGGCCCGGGTGCTGGATCCCGTTCTCCAGCAGCGTGTACCCGGGTGTGGTGACCGCTCCCCAGAAGATCCCGATCACGACGAAGTACACGACCAGGTTGTGCGCGAACATGATCGTCTGCCGCCACACCGTGCGCAGCACGTACACCGACAACGGTGCGGGCAGGTGCTTGATCAGCCCGTCGTTCGAGATGAACGTGTCGGTGCCCTCGGTGAGACAGCCCAGCAGGAAGTTCCAGACGATGAAGCCCGTCGTGATGTAGGGCAGGAACGTCGAGATCTGCGAGCCGAACAGCTCCGCGTACAGGATGCCCAGGCCCAGTGCGGTGATCCCCATGCTGATGGTGATCCACAGCGGGCCGAGCACTGACCGGCGGTAGCGCTGCTTGATGTCCTGCCAGGCCAGATGACCCCAGAGTTCGGTCTGTCTCGCCCCGCTGGTCATGTCGGTGAAGGCACGTCCGAACGACCTGCTGTCCGGGCGGGGAGGTGCCGACGTCATCGTGGCCGTTTCCGTGGGATCGACAGTGCTTGTGGCGTGCACGGGATATGAGGGTACTGGCGACCGTCGGCGGCGATCGGGCGGTCCGGTACAACCGACCCGGGTGGTCGCGACCTGCGCGTTCTCACCTCGTGAAGACGATGTGAACCCGGTGTGGCCCCCCGTCGTCGCGGTGGCCGGTCGGCGTACCGGCGCGACACGGATTGTTGATCTTTGATTACGGTTCGCGCACGAACGAGACTCCTGATAGCTTCCGCCGCATGGACGCGGGTGTCGTCACACCGAACCTGACGGTGGAGCTGCTGCGGGTCTACGCCGACCGCCCGCGGCCGCGTTCGGTGGCCGTGGTGGGTCCGCGGCCGGTGCCTGCGGACCCCGGGCGCGCCACCGCGATCGACGCGTGTGACCTCGTCATCCGGGTGGGTGAGTACGTGTGCGACGAACCCGACGGGCCGCCCGCGGTGGGGGTGCGGACGCACGCCGTGGTCTTCGACCGTGCGCTGCGGGCGACGAAATGGGTCTTCGCCGACTACCGGTCGAAGCTCTACCTCCTGGTGGAATCCGGTCCGGCGTACCCGGATCCACGGGACCTGCCGCGGTGGTGGCCGGTCGACCTCGGCTTCGTTCCGGTGCCCGCCCGGGAGTTCATCCGGCCGCTGATCCGTGCGCTCGCCCCGACGCACCCGGCGGACGCCCCGGACACCGTCGCGGAGCGGGACGGGCCGGACCGCGGCACACCGGGTCCGGAGACACCCGCCACCGGGACGGTGGCCGCCTGGATCGCCAGGACCTCGTTCCCCGACGCCGAACTGGTGCTCGCGGGCCTCGGTCCCGGGGGCTCCGGTCCCGGGGACGACCCGCGGCCCGCGGAGGACGCGCTGCTCGACTCCTGGGTCGGCACCGGGACCGCACGGTTGCTGCCATGACGGGTCCGGCGGAGGGAACACGGTCGGCCCCGCGGGGGCGAGGGGGAGCTCTCCCGACAACGCGACGCCATCCGAAGGAGCGACCATGACGTCACTCAACCCGTTGAGACTGCTCCGCGACGGTGTGGGCGATCGGCTCGCCCGGTTCGTCGACCTGCGCGTCGAGGACCGCACGCGGGACCGGTTGGACGGGCATGACACCCGGCTGACCGACCACCGGCGCCGGATCGCCGTGCTGGAGGAGGCGCTGGGACGGGCCCGGGACGAGCTCGACCGGACCACCGGCGAGGTGCAGCGCCTCCTGCCGCACGTCGCGGCCCAGGAGGGGCGACTGGAGGACCTGCGCGACCGGATCACCTGGAACGCCGGGTCGCCCACCGGCGAGTCGGAGATCGCGGAGGCGCGCATGCTGGTGGAGGCCATCCGGCGGCAACACGCGCAGGTGCGCGTGCGGCTGTCCGGCATCGCGATGTACGAGGAGCGGCTGCGCAGGCTGGAGGACGACCGGGACGCCGCCGCGCACACCGCGTCCGGGAAAACGGGGGCCCCGGACCGGGGCCCGTCGGGCACCGGCTCCCGCCGGGGCGGCGCGGCGAACGGGACCGGGGCACCCGGCGCGGTGTCCGCGGAGGTTCCGGCACACGCCGACGGGGACACGGGGGACGCCACGAACGGCTTCGGCGGTGACCCCGGCGATGCCGACCCGGCACCGGACGGGAGTTCGTCCGCCCCGGACGCGGAGGGGTAGCGTCGGGTGGGCGTCCCGCGGCGCGACTCCGCCGACGCCGACCCTCCTGCTTCCCACGAACGAGAAGGCGGTGCGGGTGAGCACCACCCCCGAGGCCGGTGACGCCGGCGGACCGGCCCGTTTCCCCGCGACCCGGACCGGGACCCGGCGTGGTGCGGGTCGGGTGGCCTGGACGGCCCTGGTGGTCGCGCTGGCCGCGGTGTTCGCCGCCGGGGTCTTCGCGGCGTGGGATTTCACCGTGGACGAGGTCTTCGTCGTCCTCCGCTACAGCGAGCACCTGGCCGACGGGCACGGTCCCGTCTGGAACCCGGGCGGTGCCGCCGTGGACGGCACGCCCGGCCTCGGCTGGGCCGCCCTCCTCGCCCCGTTCGCGGCGCTCGGGCCGGACCCGCAGCTCGTCGCGACGGTGTTGTCGGTGCTGCTCGGGGCCGCGGTACTGGGCGGTCTGCTGGTCAGTGCGGGCCGGTCGGCCGGACTGCCCGCCGCACTGGTGGCCGGGGCGGCGTTCACCCTGTTCCTGCCGACCTACTTCCACCTCACGGCCGGGCTGGAGACGGCGGCGCTGACGGCCGTCGTGTTCCGCGCGACGGTGGTCGGTCTCGGCGTCGTCGCCGGGCGCCCGGTGCGGGCGTGGGAGCCACCGACCTGGGTCCTGCTGGCCGGGGTACTGCGGCCGGAAGGCGTGCTGATGACCCTGCCGCCGCTGGTGGTGTGGCTGTGGGGACGGCGACGGGACCGCCGCGCCTGGTTCTGGACCGGCTCGGTCGCCGCCCTCGGGGTGGCGTTCGTGGTGTGGCACTGGCTCTTCTACGGCCGCCCCCTGCCCGGTAGCGGTCGGATCCCCGCCGGAGGCGTGGCGGGCGGCGCCGACGCGATGTGGTTCGAGGACACGCTGCTCGCGTTCGCACCGCTGGTCGTGCTCACCGGCGTCCTGCTGGTACGCCGCGCGACGCGCGCCGCCGGGGCGCTCCTCGCGGCCGTGGTGGCCGCCGGGTGGGTCGGGTACGTGCTC
>NZ_KI912247.1:253740-262500 GCF_000231035.2 Saccharomonospora iraqiensis subsp. paurometabolica YIM 90007
CTGTGCCTCGGCGCGGGACTGGGGGCGGCGGCCGCGTGGGAGGCGACGTCCCGGGGTACCGGCCACGCCGCCGCCCGGGGTGCCCGTGCCGTGCCGGTGGCCGCGGTCGTGTTCACCGTGGCGTGGGTGGTCATGACGGGCGTGACGCCGCGGGACCTGCCGCTGATGGCGAACTACGGGCCCGACCTGGAGCGTGCCCAGGTCGCCATCGGTGCGGGGCTGGCGCGCGCGGAGGTGCCCGCACCCGAGCGCACCGTCGCCGTCCCGAGTCCGGGGGCGATCCCGTACCACAGCGGTTGGGAGGCACTCGACTACACCGGCCGCGTCGGCACCACCCGCGACGACGACGCGGACCCGACGTCCGTGGTGCGCCGGGCCGACCCCACCGTGGTGGTCGTCCCGTCCCCCGGTCCGTACGTGCCGCGGACGGCGCAGGGGCTCCGGGTGCCCGAGGCCGTCGCCGGGTACCGGCTGCTCGCCCAGGTGCGGATGCGGGAGGGGAACTGGCAGCACGTGTTCGCGCTCCCCGAGTGGGCCGCCCCCGTCACCACCGCCGTGGCCGACAGCGTCCGGGACACCGGGGACGGACGGGCATCCGAGCGGTACGAGGCCTCCCTCGACCGCTGGCTGGACCGGGTGTTCGGCCGCCTGTGACGGTGTCCGGCCGGGGGTGCCGGTACGTCAGAGGTACTGGCCGGTGCTCATTCCCGGACCGTGCTGGTCACCGCCGCCACCGCCGTGGCCGCCCTGCCCGTGGGGAAGGCCCCGTCGCATCTGCTCCAGCTGTGTGCGTGCGGCCATCTGCTGTGCGAACAGGGCCGTCTGGATGCCGTGGAAGAGCCCTTCGAGCCAGCCGACGAGCTGTGCCTGCGCGACCCGCAGTTCGGCGTCCGAGGGGGTGCTGTCCGCGGTGAACGGCGCCACCAGACGCTCCAGCTCCTGCTGCAGCTCGGGAGCGAGCGCCTGTTCCAGCTCCTTGATGGAGGTCGCGTGGATCTCGCGCAGCCGGTTGCGGCTGGCCTCGTCCATCGGGGCGGCCCGCACCTCCTCCAGGAGCTGCTTGATCATCGTGCCGATCCGCATGACCTTGGCCGGTTCCTCGACCATGTCACCGACCGACTCGGACTGCTCGTTCCCTTCGCCCGGATTGATCCGCGCCGTACCCATGGGCTGCCCGTCCGGGCCCACCACGACCACGTGCTGTGACCCGTCGTCCCGGCCGCCGGCTGCGTCCTCGGGGTTCGTCGGCTCGGTCATACGCTCCATCCCTGGATTCGACTCGGTACACGCCGCCGGTCCGTCCGGCGGTGGGTCGCCTCTCGTGCCCTCGCCCAGAGTAGTCGGGCCCGGCCGACACCGGACCGGACAGGGCGACCCCCGCGTCGGGCGATGTTACCCGTCCGTACGGTGTGCGCATGGCGTTCGACGTCGCCCGGATCCGAGGGTTGTACCCCGGTCTGGGCGCCGGTGGGGTCCGCCTCGACGGCTCCGCCGGGATGCTGGTCCCCGAGGAGGTGGCCTCGGCGGTGTGCACGGCGATGCGCACCCCCGTCTCCGCGCCCGGCGGTGCGTTCCCCGCTTCCCGGCGGGCCGACGGGTTCCTCGCCGAGGCCCGCGCCGCGGTGGCCGACCTGGTCGGTGCGCGCCCGGAGACGGTGGTGCTCGGCCCGAACACGGCCGTGCTGCTGACGCGGCTCGCGGACGCGCTGGCCGGAACCTGGACGCTCGGCGACGACGTCGTCCTCTCGCGGCTGGACGAGCAGGGCACCCAGGCCCCCTGGCTGCGTGCCGCGCGACGTGCGGGCGCGGACGTGCGGTGGGGCGAGATCGACATCGAGACGTGCGAGCTGCCCGCCTGGCAGTACGAGGAGCTGATCGGGCCCCGGACGAAAGCGGTCGCGGTCACCGCGGCCTCCGGGGCGGTCGGCACCCGCCCCGACGTCGACACGGTCGTCGGGATCGCCCGGCGGGCGGGGGTGCTGTCCGTCGTCGACGCCACCCACGCCGCGCCGTTCGTGCCGCTGGACCTGGACCGGCTCGGGGCGGACGTGCTCGCGGTGTCCGCGCGTGCGTGGGGCGGCCCCGAGCTGTCCGCGCTGGTGTTCCGGGACGCGGAGACCCTCGAACGGGTGCCCTCGGTGGCGCTCGACCCCGCCGCGTCCGGACCACGACGACTGGAGCTCGGGCCGCACCCGATCCCGCAGCTGGCCGGGCTCGTCACCTCGGTCGAGCACCTGGCTCGGCTCGACGACGCCGCCGCCGGGTCGCGCCGGGAACGGCTGCTGACCTCGCTGGGCTCGGCGAAGTCGTACCACGCGGGGCTGCTGGCGCAGCTGTCCACCGAGCTGCGGGCGATGCGGCGGATCATGGTGCTCGGTGACGCGACGCGGCGGATCCCGGCGCTGGCGTTCACCGTGGCCGACCGGACGGCGACCGAGGTCGCCCGGCGCCTCGCCGAGCACGACGTGTGCGTGTTCGCCGAGCAGGGCGCCGACGGTCTGTTCGCCTCGCTCGGTGTGGGCGAGGTCGGTGGCGCCCTCCGCGTCGGCCTGGCGCACTACACCACCCCCACCGAGATCACCGCCCTGATCCACGCCCTGGAAACCCTCCCCTGAGCCACCGGGGCCGTCGGAGTGTGCCGTGAAGCCCCCTTCCCTGCGGGTGGTGCCGTGAAGGACTCCTTCACTGCGTCCAATACCGTGAAGGACTCCTTCCCTGCGCCCGATGCCGCGAAGGAGTCCTTCACGGCACAACGCCCCGTGACCCCCGGTGCGGGTCAGCGGACGGTGAGCAGTACCTTGCCGAAGACTCCGCCCGCTTCGAGGGCGCGGTGGGCCTCAGCGGCGTCGGGCATCGGGACGACCTGATCGATCACCGGGCGCACGGTGCCCAACTCCAGCATCGGCCACAGGTGCTCGCGGACGTCGGCGACGATGCGGGCCTTCTCCTCCGGCGGCCTCCCGCGCAGGGTGGTGCCGGCGATGCTCGCCCGCTTCACCAGGAGCTTGCCGAGGTTCAGCTCGGCCTTCGTGCCGCCCTGCATCCCGATCACCACGAGCCTGCCGCCGGTGCGGAGGGCGTCGACGTTGGCCGCCAGGTACTTCGCGCCCATGTTGTCGAGAACGACGTCCGCACCGCCGGTCTCGGCCCGCAGCACCTCGACGAAGTCCCGTTCGCGGTAGTTGATCGCGAGGTCGGCGCCCAACTGGCGGCAGCGGTCGGCCCGCTGGTCCGATCCGACGGTGACCGCGACGGTGGCGCCGAGCGCCTTGCCGACCTGGATGGCGTGTGTGCCGACACCGCCCGCACCGCCGTGGACGAGCAGCACCTCGCCCTCGGCCAGCCCCGCGTGCGAGACGACGTTCGACCACACAGTGCAGGCGACCTCGGGCAACGCCGCCGCGGCGACCAGGTCGGTCTCCGGCGGGACCGGCAGCAGCTGCCCCGCGGGCACCGCGACCTTCTGCGCGTATCCACCCCCGGACAGCAGCGCGCACACCTGGTCGCCCACCTGCCACCCGGGGATATCGGGACCGAGTTCGGCGATCGTGCCGGAGCACTCCAGGCCGAGGATCTCGCTCGCCCCCTCGGGCGGGGGGTAGTGCCCTTGCCGTTGCAGCAGGTCGGCCCGGTTCACGGCACTCGCGGCGACGTCGACGACGACCTCGCCGGGTCCCGCGGTGGGGTCGGCGGCTTCGGTCCATTCGAGGTTCCCGGGCTCACCCGGTTCCCTGAGCATGATCGCGCGCATACCGCGACTCTAGGCCACCGGACGGGACATCGACCGACACGTTCCTACGAACGGAGCTTGATTTTCGGGCGAACAGGCAACAAAGTGACCGCGCATCGTAACCACGAAGGGGTATTGCGAATGTCATCTATGCGGAGCAGGTTGAGACCGGCCGTGGCGCTCGCCGCGTGTGTGGGTCTCGCGCTCACCGGCACTGCGACGGCGACCGCCGAGCCGCAGGCCAACCCGAATCTGCCGAAGCGGCTGGCCAAGCAGGTGGACGGCGACAAGTCGAACCGGCACCTGATCGCGATGCAGCGCATCGCCGAGATCAGCGGGGGCAACCGCGCCGCGGGCACCGAGGGCTACCAGCGGTCCGCCGAGTACATGGCGGGCAAGCTGGAGCAGGCCGGCTTCGACGTGACCCGGCAGGAGTTCCCGTTCACCTACAGCGAGACGCTCGCCGAGAAATTCACGGTGGACGGGACCGACTACGAGACCACGATCATGAGCTACAGCCCGTCCACGCCGGAGGGCGGGATCACGGCGCCGCTGGCGGCGATCGAGCCGGACGCCACGCCCGGCTGCGAGACCTCCGACTTCGGCGACGTCACCGGCAAGATCGCGCTGATCCAGCGCGGCGCCTGCACGTTCGCCCAGAAGGGTCAGTCGGCCGCCGAGGCCGGGGCCGTGGGCGCGCTCGTGTACAACAACGAGCCGGGCATGGTCAACGGCACCCTCGGTGATCCGGACGCCGGTGTCATCCCGATCGGCGGCCTCACGCAGGCCGACGGTGCGGCGCTGACCGAGCTCTCCGGCACCGACGCGACGCTGGAGCTGCGTGCGCTCATGGAGGAGCGCACCACCTACAACCTCATCGCGGAGACGCAGACCGGCCGCAAGGACAACGTCGTGATGGCCGGCGCCCACCTCGACGGCGCCACCGCGGGCGCGGGCATCAACGACAACGGCACCGGCTCGGCCGCACTGCTGGAGACCGCCCTCGCGCTCGGCGGCAACGCCCGGGTGAACAACGCGGTGCGGTTCGCCTGGTGGGGTGCCGAGGAGTTCGGCCTCGTCGGCTCCACCCACTACGTGAACTCGCTGAGCTTCGAGCAGGAGCTCGACATCGCGATGTACCTGAACTTCGACATGATCGGCTCGCCGAACGCCGGGTACTTCGTCTACGACGGCGACGACTCGGACGGCGAGGGTGCGGGCCCCGGCCCGTACGGCTCGGCGCAGATCGAGGCGTCCTTCGTGGACTACCTGGAGGACACGGTCGGCGTGCCGACCGAGGGCAGCGACTTCACCGGCCGGTCGGACTACGGTGAGTTCATCGCCCACGGCATCCCCGCGGGCGGGCTGTTCACCGGTGCCGAGGTCGTCAAGACCGAGGAGCAGGTCGCCAAGTGGGGCGGCACGGCCGGTGAGTCGTACGACCCGTGCTACCACACCGAGTGCGACGACCTGGGCAACGTCGACCGCACCGCGCTCGACCGCAACGGCGACGCGATGGCGTACGTGACCGGGAAGTACGCACTGAGCACCGAAGAGGTCAACGGCGTCGCACCGCAGGCACCGAAGGACTGGAAGAAGCTGGCCCAGCAGCGCGCGAGCCAGCGGGTCATGACGACCCAGGCCACGGACGGGGCCGACCTGTCCTGACCCCGGGGCGCACACCCTGACCGGTACGGCCGGGCGGCGCGGCACTCGCCCGCCCGGCCGTACCGCACCGTCTCCCCGCGGGAACCGACGTGACGTCCGGCCCGCACATGACGATCCTGGGTGCGCCCGGCGCACCCAGGACCTTTCCGAGGTTGTTCCGTTCTGCGTCGCGACTTCCGTGTCGCGTGTCGGGGTGCGGTCGACCGGTGTCCGGGCCGGCGCCTGACACCGTGGTGCGTCACGACAGAACCGCACCGAGATCGGTCTCGACCGGCGCCGTGGGTGCGGGATGCATGCCAATACCCGGGAAGCGCTGCCCTCTTGGCATCACGACCGGACCGGTTCCGGCCACCCCGGCCGTGGGATCACAGCGCCCACTGTGTCCGTAGGGCCACACGGCCCACTGTGTCCGTGGGACCACACATCCCACTGTGTCCGTGGGCCACACAGCCCACTGTGTCGCACAGTGGCGCGGTCGACCGCGACCAGTCATCCGTCACGGCACCACCTGACCTTTCCCGGCGGGCCACGGGACCGACGGTCCCCTCGACGACTCGTCGTCTCCCGGTGAACCCGTCCGCTACCTCCAGGTTGCTCCTTCCGGAGTAGTCCGGCAACCATTTTTGTCACCCTCCGGCGGGGTCGGTACGGATTTTCGTCGTGGCGGCCGGGTATGGTGGCGGACCGTCTACCGTGCGTGTCCATGGATCGGGATCCACGTGAGGTGCGCTGGCTGTCCGACGGCGAGATGTCGGCCTGGCGGAACTACATCGTCTCCACGTTGATGCTGCGGCAGCGCCTGCACCGGGAACTCGCCGACCGGCACGAGCTGTCCCTGATCGATTACGAGGTGCTGGCCTGCCTGTCCGACGCCGATGACCGGCGGATGCGGATGAGCGAACTCGCCACGATGCTGGGGTCCACGAAGAGCAGACTCTCCCACCAGATCGCCCGCCTGGAGGAGGCCGGCTACGTCCGCCGCGGACGGTCGCCCGGTGACCGCAGGGGGGTCACCGCCGAGTTGACCGACGCCGGGTTCGTGGTGCTCGCCCGCTCCGCGGCCACGCACGTGTCGGGGGTGCGGGAGCACTTCGTCGACCTGCTCACGCCCGAGGAGCAGACGGTGCTGGCCGGGGCCTTCTCCCGGGTGCTGGCACACCTGTCGGAGCCCGACGAGTGAGGCGCTACCCTGACCCGCACGGGAAGCGTGGCAGAGCGGCCGATTGCACTCGCCTTGAAAGCGAGCGACCCGAGAGGGTCCGGGGGTTCGAATCCCCCCGCTTCCGCCGCTGTGACCGGGGACGGACGAGCCGCGGCGGTCATTGCTCACCCCCGAATCCCGGCGCCCCGGTCACCTCGGTTTCCGGTCGGTGACGGCAGCCCGGCATTGACCGTCGACACGATCGGGTACGCCCCACGGTGGTCAGCACAACGTGTGGTTTCGCCCCGGACCCGGGCTCCGGTGGGTATAGCACGGCGAATGAGCCGACACGGACAACCGCCGGACGAGCCCCCGCCGCGAACCCCGCTGGAGCGGACCTTCAGCCAGACCCTCGCCAGCGGGTATCACCGGCTCGCCCGTCCCTGGCACACCGTGCTCGCCACGGGTCTGATGGGCGGTCTCGAGGTCGGCACCGGGGTGCTGGCGCTGCTGTACACCCTGCACGTCACCGGCAGTCACCTGCTGGCGGGCCTGGCCTTCAGCATCGGCTTTCTCGCCCTGCTCCTCGGGCAGAGCGAGTTGTTCACCGAGAACTTCCTCGTCCCGGTGACCGCGGTCGCCACCCGGCTCGCGACCCTGGGTGCTCTGCTGCGCCTCTGGGGGATCACCCTGGTGATGAACCTGCTCGGGGGATGGGTGATCACCTGGCTGATCATCCAAGCGTTCCCCGAGCTGCACCGGACCGCCGCCCGGTCCGGCAACCACTTCGCCGAGCTCGGGGTGACCCTGTCGTCGTTCTGCCTCGCCGTTCTGGCCGGATCCGCGATCACGTTGATGACCTGGATGCAGCTGGGAGCCGATTCCGAGTTCGGCCGGATCATCGCGGCCATCGCCGTGGGCTTCCTGATCTCGGGGACCCAGCTGTTCCACTCGGTGCTCGACTCGTTGCTCATGTTCGCCGCGCTGCACACGCCGCTGGCCACGTTCAATTACCTCGACTGGGCCATCCAGCTCGGGTGGGCCGCGCTCGGGAACCTGGTCGGCGGGATCGGGATGGTGACCGGGCTGAGACTCGTCCAGGTCCGCCCGCTCAAGCACCGGCTCAGCCAGCCCCCACTCCAGTAGGCGCCTTCGGGACGACCGGGGAACGGGACCCGAGGCCCACCGAACCCGCCCCTCGGCTCACGCGGAAGTCCGATGATGGGGCGATGACACGACACCGCAACGTCGAGTTCAAGGCCCGCTGTCCGGACGCCGACCGTGTCCTGAACCGCCTGTCCGAGCTCGGGGCACGGTCGCAGGGCGTCGACACACAGGAGGACGTGTACTACCGCGTCCCGCACGGCCGGTTGAAACGGCGACGGGGGACGATCGAGAACAACCTGATCCACTACCTGCGGCCGGACGGCGACGCCCCCACCGAATCCGAGGTGCGCATGCACCCGCTGGCGGCCGAGCCCGGGCTCGACGAGCTGCTCGATGCCGCACTCACCCGGGACGTGGTGGTGCGCAAGCGCAGACACATCCTCTGGATCGACAACGTCAAGTTCCACGTCGACGAGGTCGAGGAGCTCGGGTCCTTCGTGGAGGTGGAGGCCGTCGACTACGACGGGGACCTCGGTGTCGCACATCTGCACACGCAGTGCGCCGAGTACCTGCGCCTCCTCGGGGTCGCCGACACCGATCTGGAATCCCGCTCCTACAGTGATCTGCTCCGCGGCGACCCGCCCGGCGGCGACGGGCCCGGTGCCGGGTGAGCCCGGTCAGTCGTCCAGCAGGCCCAGTTCGCGCGCCTTGCGCACGGCGGCGTTGCGCCGGTTGACGTTGAGTTTGCGCAGGATGCCCCGGATGTGCGTGCGCACCGTGTTCACCGAGACGAACATGCGCTCGGCGATCTCGGCGGTGGTGAGCAGCTCCTCCAGGTGGCCCAGCACGTCGCGCTCCCGGGCGGTGAGCGGCTGGAGAAGCTCGGGAGGCTGCTGCCCCGGAGGCCCGGCGTGTCCGGTGTGTCCGGCGGGGGCGTCCGCCGTGCCCGGTGCGTCCGGGGAGTCCGGCGGGTGGGGGTCGTGGACCGCACCCGCCGCGGCGTCCGCGCCGTGGTGCAGCCAGGCGTGTTCGCTGCGCAGGTGTGCGTCCGTGGCGAGCAGCCTGCGGGCCGCCGGCCCCGCCTCCCGGAACGGCCGGCGCAGTTCGCCCGGTT
>NZ_KI912247.1:262600-262847 GCF_000231035.2 Saccharomonospora iraqiensis subsp. paurometabolica YIM 90007
GACGCGACGGCCGACGCGAGCACCGCGTCCGGTTCGTCCCGGCGGCGCAGGGTGGCCAGTTCGCGGATCGCGAGCTCGCCCCGTCCGTCGGCCAGGCTCAGCCGGGCGGCCTCCACCCGTAGGTGGTCGGCCAGCCACGGGTTGTCGTCGGCGGCCTCGGCGGCGGCCGACTCCAGGCGGGCCAACGCCGGGCGCAGGCGGCCCTCCGCCTGGTCGACGCCCGCCGACACGGCGTGCACCAGGCAGC
>NZ_KI912247.1:262947-289474 GCF_000231035.2 Saccharomonospora iraqiensis subsp. paurometabolica YIM 90007
CGCAGGCCGCGGCATCCCCGGTGGCGAGGGCCGCCGCGGCGCGCACGACACGCGCGGGGGTGCCCGTGATGTCCCCGGGAAGCCGGTGCAGACCCTCCGCCGGTCCGTCGGCACCGCCGGGGACGAGCAGGTCGGTCACCAGGAGTTCCGCCACGGCCAGCTCCGCGGCCGTGTGCCAGTCACCGAGCTCGCACAGGTGCGCCAGCGCCTGCTCCGGCCGTCCGGCGGAGCGCAGCCACGCCGCCGTCCGACGGTGCGCCCCGGCCCACTCCCGGGGTGTCTCGGCCAGCCGGGCGCGCAGGAACCGCCGGAAGAACGGCGGGTACCGGTAGCCGTCGGCGGGCGGGGGAAGCGGTGCGACGAAGGTGTTCTCGCCCGGCAGCCTCCGTAGTGTCCGCGCGGCGCCCGGTCCCGCGAGTGCCTCCGCGATCCCGGTGGACACGGGTTCGGGCACCGAGGTGTGCAGCAACAGCTCCCGCACCGGCCCGGGTTTCGGGTCCAGCACCTCGGCCCGGAGGTAGTCGTCGACGTCGGGGAGCTCGCCGGGCGGTTCGCCCGGTCCTTCCCGGGCGTCCGGCACCGGGTGTTCGGCGAGGTGGCGGCCGACCAGCCGCAGCCCGGCCGCCCAGCCGTCGTAGTGCTCGGTGAGCCGGTGCACCGTGTCCGGGTCGACGTCCGCACCGAGACCGGTGAACAGCCGGGCGGCCTCGTCGTCGTCGAACGCCAGGTCGGCGGTGCGCAGTTCGGCGAGGCTGTCGGTGAGCCGGTACCGGTAGAGCGGCAGCGGCGGGTCGGTGCGGCCGGACAGCACGAGGCGCAACCGTCCGGACGTGTGGCGCAGCAGGAAGTCGACCCCGACGGCGGCATCGGAGGCGCCCCGGCCGCCGTCGTGGGACCCCGGTATCCGCCCGGTGCGGGAGGCGGGGACGTCGTAGTCATCGAGCACCAGGGTCAGCACCCGGCCGCATCCGGCCACCGCGCCGGCGACCGCCCGCAGCCGCGCCCGGTCCATCCCCACCGCGTCGGGGTTCGTGCGGTGCCCGTTGCCGGACGGTAGCGACACGCCGAGGTCGGCCAGCCGGTCGAGCAGCAGTGTCCAGAACGGATCGTCGGCGTCCTCGAACGAGATCCACCCGGTGTCGGCCGCATCCCGCGTGCGGGCCCATTCGGCGAGCAGCGAGGTCTTGCCTGTGCCCGCCGGGGCGCTGACCACGGTCAACGGGCGCGCCACGGCGTCGTGCAGCCGTCGCACCGTCCGGGTGCGGGACACGGCGCAGGACGGAGCCGCGGGCACGGCGAACCGGCCCGCCGGATCCGTCCATCCGGCCCGATGCCCCGAGGGGCCGTCCGTGCCGGGTTCCCGCATGAGGTCGCCCCGCCCGGGCCCGATGTCCACCGGCACCCACCTTCCCGACGCCGTGCGCGTCGTCGCGGTGTGACACGTCGCGGTGCTGACGCGCGACCGCCCTGGTGGCCTCTGCTCGCCTGTCCCGACCGTGACGGTAGGCGGTGCGGGAGAGGTTCCACCACGGACGAAAGACCCCGGCCGGGACGGCCGTTGGGGCCGGGCGTGCCGCCGGTGGTCCCGATCCCGTCGGCACGGGGCCGATTCATCCGCCACGCATGATGTGCGGGTGGGGGCGACGTTCGATCGTGGAGATGCCATCCGTGATGTCGTCGAAGGGACCGTCATGAGTGAGACGTCGCAGAACCCCCAGGCACAGCAGACCGAGCGGGTCGGCACCCAGCGCGTCCCGCCGCAGACCCGCGGTGCGGACACCGAGGCCGTCCGCGCCCGGACGGAGGGCCCTTCCGCGGCGCAGCCCGGTGGTCAGGTCTTCGGCGGGCCCGCAGGCATCATGTTCGCCTCGTCGGTGCTGGGGCTGATCGGGGCCTTCCAGCTGATCGTGGGGCTGACCACGATCCTGAACAGCGCGTTCTACGCGGTCAGCGAGAGCAGCCTCGCGCTGAACGTGGACTACGTGATCTGGGGCTGGGTGCACCTCGGTATCGGTGCGCTGGCCGTGGCCACCGCACTCGCGCTGTTCACCGGACAGACCTGGGCACGGGTCACGGGTATCGCCATCGCGTCGATCAGCGCGATCGTGAGCATGGCCTTCATCCCCGCGTTCCCCGTGTGGGCGTTGACGATCATCGCCGTCGACGTGGTGGCCATCTACGCCATCGCCGTCCACGGCAGGAGGTCCGAGACGAGCTGACCGGGACGGGTCGCCGGGGAGCTCCGGCGACCCTGCCGGTGTACGCTCACTCGCCGCCGGCCGGTGCCGGGGAGCGGTACCGGAGACCGTGTGGGCGCTTGGCACGGGTGCGGCAGGCGATGCGCCGGGCGCCGGTGACGTTCATCCGCCACCGGGCGAGCCGTTCGCTCACCCGGTAGTGGCGGGCGACCGAG
Source organism: Saccharomonospora iraqiensis subsp. paurometabolica YIM 90007 (assembly GCF_000231035.2). Taxonomy (GTDB): domain Bacteria; phylum Actinomycetota; class Actinomycetes; order Mycobacteriales; family Pseudonocardiaceae; genus Saccharomonospora; species Saccharomonospora paurometabolica. The sequence continues at coordinate 265,361 of NZ_KI912247.1, forward strand.
GCGTCCGTCCAGTCGCGGAACGCCGCCGCGCGTGCCGCGTCGCACGGCACCAGCAGTTCCCCGGACAGTTCCGTGGCCTCCTGCTCGACTGCCGAGTACGACGTCGGCCGCGGGCCGGGCCTGCAGCCCGTGCCGTCGGTGACCAGGACACCGAACTCGTGTTCCAGCAGCACGTGCGCCATCTCGTGGGCGACCGTCGACCGACGGCGGGTGTCGTCGTGGACGTGGTTCTCCACGATCACGGTGGCCGTGCCGGTGGCCAGCAGGGCACCGGAGAAGGCGGACGCGGCGGGCCCGGTGAAGTGCCGCACCGCCTCGGTGGGTAGCCACGGGGCGCTCAGGTCGAACACCGGGATGCCGTAGAGGTCCGCGAGGGCGTACGGGTCGAGCGGCGCGAACGTGTCCACACCCAGCTCCGCCCGCACGTCGAGCGCGAGCCGTCGCGCGGTCGCCTTGAAACCGTGCCGCAGGGCCACCTCACCCCTCCCGTCGGTCCGCCTTGATCCGCCGCATGGTGGCGCCGAGGATGTCCAGCAGGTAGTCCTTGTCCGCCTCGGTGAGGTCGTCCCGGGCGCGCAGCAGCAGCGCGAGCTGCGTCTCGAGGCTGACGGTCGTGTCCCGGTGCCCGCCGGGCTCCACCATGAACTCCTCGGCGGGGGTGCCGAGCCATTGCACCAGCGCGATGAACCCGTCGAGGTCGGGGCGCTGCCCGTTGCCCATCCGGCTCAGCAGGGACGGGCTCACCCCCGCCCGCTCGGCGAGCTGCCGCCACGAGATTCCCTGGGCCCTGCGCTGGGCGTCCAGGGCGTCGTAGAGGCGACGCGCGTCCATCCGGCCTTCCATCTCCCCGCCTTCCGTCCGTTGCACTTTCACTATCACAGGGGTGTGTCGTTGCTGCCACGCGCCTTGCGCACCCGATACGGTGTTGCGAAACTGCGACACGAAGGAGCGGGCGATGGCGACGCGGTACTCGGTGGTGTTCCGGTTCTCCCCGGACTCGCTGACCTGGCTGGTCCGCCGGGAGGGCGCGGTGCTGTCCCGGTGGTGCCGCAAACGCGACGCGGTGGCCGAGGCCGCCCGGCTCGCCCGCGGGGACGCACCGAGCACGCTCACCATCGGCGGGATGGACGGCGACGATCCCGGCGGGTCCGGTGCCCACCGCCTGCGCCGGTACGACCGGCCGTCCGGACGCGACCTCGGACGCGCGGACGGGACGCGGGCGCAGTAGCGTAGGCCACGATGAAGCGCTTACTGGTGGGTGCGATGTGCGCCGCTCTGCTGGGGGCCGCCTGTGGCGGGCCCGACGACCAACCCGCCGCGCCCGAGGGCACGGCGACCGGACCGGCGGGCACCGGTTCGCCGACCTCGCCACCCACCACCGGCACCGCCGGGACACCCACCGGGGAGTGCGCCGACGTCATCTCCGGGCTCTCCACCCGGGAGCGGCTCGCGCAGCTGCTGGTGGTCGGGGTGCCGCCCGGCGACCCGGAGGCCGCGGTCGCGACGGTCCGCGAGCACCAGCTCGGCGGCGTGTTCATCGGGGGCAACGCCACCGCGTTGTTCACCGGGGACGCTCTCTCCCGGATGCAGGAGGCCACGGACCTGCCGGTGTCGGTGGCCGTGGACGACGAGGGCGGCCGGGTGCAGCGCCTGGACGACCTCGTCGGCGACATCCCGAGTGCCCGGGAGATGGCCCGCACGATGTCGCCGGACGAGGTGCGCGAGCTGGCCCGTGAACGCGGTGAGCAGATGCGGGAGTACGGCGTCACCGTCGACTACGCCCCGGTGCTCGACCTGACCGAGGGCGCCGCGGGCGGGGTGATCGGCGACCGCTCGTTCGGCGCCGATCCGCAGACGGCCACCGAGTACGCGCTCGCCTTCTCCGAGGGGCTCGCGGAGGCCGGCATCCGGCCGGTGGTCAAGCACTTCCCCGGCCACGGCCGCGCCGACGGTGACTCGCACCAGGAGCTGGTGACCACGCCGCCACTCGACGAACTCCGGGAGCGCGACCTGGTGCCCTACGAGAGTCTCGGGGAGTTCCCCGCCGACACCGGCGTCATGGTCGGCCACCTGAACGTGCCGGGGCTCACCGACGGCGAACCGGCGTCAGTGTCCGCGCCCGCCTACGAGCTGCTCCGGCAGGACTACTCCTTCGACGGGGTCGTCCTCACCGACGACCTGGGCGCCATGCGGGCGATCTCCGACCGCTACCCGCTGCCGGAGGCGGTGCTGCGGGCGCTGCAGGCCGGCGCGGACCGGCCGCTGTGGTCGTCCGGGGGCGACGTCGGTCCGGTGCTCGACCGGCTGGAACGGGCCGTGGCCGACGGCGAGCTGTCCACCGAAACCGTCACCGAGTCGCTGAACCGGGTGTTATCGGACAAGGGCGTCTGCGGCTGACCGCGCTCCGGCCGACCCGGCGCCGCCGGAGGCGCACCCCGGTCGGGGGTGCGCCGGTGCGCCTCAGGGGCGTGCGGTGGTGAGGTTCGCGATCACCGCGTCCAGGTCGAGGTGCCGCCCCTCGGAGCCCGGCGGCACCCGGGAGAGGGTCTCGTCGAGGAACAGGCACACGTCCTGCCTGCTGATCTCCACGGTCGCGTAGCCGTCGGGCGACTCCAGTTCGATGACGAGCACGTCTCCGTTCCCGGCCGGGAGGTCGTCCTGCGTCGAGAGATCGGGGCGGATACGGATGTCGCCGATCCCCGCGGGCTCGGACAGCCCGGTGAGCAACAGGTCGCGGGCGAACTCCCACTCGACCCACTCGCCCGGTTCCACCCGGAAGGCGAGGGCCACCGTGAAGGGTTCGTCCACCGTGAAGGCGAGTCTCGACAGAACCGGGCTCGCGCAGCCGTTGAGATACACGAACTGGCTCTGCTGTACGGCGTTGTTGGCGTTGTCGTCCACGGCACGCTCCCTGTTCCTCCGTGCCGCCCGCCTGGCGCGCGCGGTCCTCTACTAAGAAAGACGTCCGAGCGGCGCTGAGGTGATGCGCCATTCGGGCGAATCTTGCCGTCGGAGACGCACAGTGAAGCAGGTGTCGGGTCTACTGCCCCGAGCGGGGAGTGTCGCGCGACCTGGGAAACGTCCCGTCTCCGACGGGTCGGTGCCCTGGTATTCACTCGATCGAGTCGTGTTTGTCAGGTGACCGGAGTTCACGCGTGACAGCGGCCGATCGGGGCGGTAAACACCGAGTGGATCTTTTCGGTGGGCGCGTGCGTCGGGGGACGTACGGGAAGTGCGGCGAATTCGGGGGTGCGTGGCGATGGAGGGACGACCGTGATGGCGCCCGACGTTCTGCGCAGGACACCGCACGACGACGGGCTGCTCGACCGGACGGGCATCCTCTGCGCGAGCACCCCCGTCCGGCGGCACACGGCGACCGACCCGGAGGACGACCCGCCGGACGCGGTCCCGCGGGTGCCCCGGTCCAGCCTCGCCGGAGCGGCGGCGGCGGTGCTGATGCTGATCGTGGCGATCGGCGCCGTCACCGACCGCGACCTCCGGCCGCACGGACCTTCCCCGGTGGTGGCCGACGGCGACTCCGGCACGGCGGGCCCGTCGAGCCGCCCCCGGGACACCGGGGACACCGAACCCCCGACGGTCGCGGCCGAGGGCACCGGACCCGGCCCCGACGACGCCCTTCTCCCCGGATCGGCTCCCCCGACCGACTCCCCGGCTCCCGCCGGGGAGTCGGTCGGTCCGGCCCGGACCGGGCCCGACACCGGGGAGAGCGGCCCCGCAGGGCTCGGGAAGACAGCGGACCCGCCGGCGGTTCGGGACGAGGTGGCGGTCGCGGCCACACCGACCGACCCGATCGGCATCCCGGAACGGTCGACCGCGCCGACGTCCGTTCCCGACGGCGCGCGGACGGACCTCGGTGCCGCACGGTTCGATCGCCCGGACCCGGTAGCGGGGGACCACCCGGAGGCCGCGGTCACCGAGTGGTTCGCGGAGGTCGCCGAGCGATACCGGCGGTACCGCGAATCCACGGACCACCCGGGCCCGGCGGACCCCGGACATCTCCGTGACTCCCGGGATCCGCACGGACCGGGGGAGCTCTGCGACGCCCCCGACCACCACGACAGCCGGCACGCCCGCGACCACCGGGGTTCCCGGGACGGCGACCCCCGCGGCGCCCCCGCGCGGCCCGACTCCCGTGATCCGTCCGCGGTCCGGGACCGGGAGGACCCGCACGACCCCGACCGGCACGGTCACCGGCAGGCGGCCGAGCGGTGGGACCGGTGGAACCGGTGGGATCGGGACTGACCACCCGGCCGCGGGACGGTCGACCGGGGCCGCGATTTCCCCTGACCGGGGCGGACGCCGCCACGCGGCTGTGATGCCGCTCACAGGGCAATCCTCTACCGGGAAGTATCCCATAGAAGTGGGCGCAGGCCGGTCTCCCAGTCCCTGTTTCCCGATGCCGGCCCCGTGGAGGAGTGCAGGTGTCCACGCAGGACCTCGGTGTCGCGGCGGTGTTGGTCGGACTCGGCGGATGGTTGCCGCCGAGGACGGTGGACAACCACGAACTGTCCCGGCGCCTGGACACCTCGGACGAGTGGATCCGCACCCGGACCGGCATCGCGAGCAGGCACGTCGTCGACCCCGATCTCTCCACAGTGGACATGGCGGTGGAGGCGGGCGCCCGTGCGTTGCGCTCCGCGGCGGCCACCGGGGGAAGCGGCCCGGGAGAAGGGGCCGACGGGGCGGACGGGGAGGCGGTCGACGCCGTGGTGCTCGCGACCGCGACACCGGATCACCCCTGTCCGGCCAGCGCTCCCCAGGTCGCCAGCCGACTCGGCCTGGGCGGGGCGGCGGCGTTCGACGTGAACGCGGTGTGCAGCGGTTTCGTCTACGCGCTCGCCACCGCCACCGGACTGATCGCCGCCGGGGCGGCGCGGCGGGTGCTCCTCGTGGGCGCCGACGCCTTCACCACGCTGCTCGACCCCGCGGACCGCGGCACTGTGCCCATCTTCGGCGACGGCGCGGGTGCGATGGTGCTGCGGGCCGGGACCGCCGGCGAACCGGGTGCGGTCGGTCCGTTCGACCTGCACAGCGACGGCGAGCTGGCCGACCTCCTGATCGTGCCCGCGGGAGGCACCCGGTGCCCCACCTCCGAGGATCCGCGCGACCGTTACTTCTCGATGCAGGGGCCCGCCGTGTTCCGCCACGCGACGGCCCGGATGGCCGAGTCGTCGCGTGCCGTGCTGGACCGGGCGGGGTGGACCCCGGGTGACGTCGACCGGTTCGTCGGGCACCAGGCCAACCTGCGGATCCTGCAGACCACCGCGAAGAGCCTCGGCCTGCCCGCCGACTGTCTGGTGACCAACATCGAGCACACCGGGAACACCAGCGCGGCGTCGATCCCGTTGGCGATGGCCGACGCCGTGGCGGACGGCACCCTGTGCGCCGGGGACCGCGTGCTGATGACCGCGTTCGGCGCCGGACTCACCTGGGGCTCGGCGCTGCTGCGGTGGCCTTGGCTCACCCTGGCGGAGTGAGTCGGCGCGGCGCCGCCTCAGGCGACGACGGCGGTGAACGCGCGCGTGTCGGTGTCGCGCCCGCGCAGGTGGAGGTCGGCGTGGTGGCGCCAGTAGGCCCGTTCGGCCCCGGCGGCCGCGTCGATCGTGTCGTGGCCCGCGAGGATGCGGCCGGGTAGCTCCTTGGCCTGCTCGGTCAGCCGCGCGGCCTCGTTGACGGCGTCGCCGATCACCGTGTACTCCAGTCGGCTGCGGGTGCCCAGCTGCCCCGCGAACACCTGCCCGGTGGCGACCCCGATGCCCAGGTCCAGCTCTCCGCGTTCCCGTGTCGAGTCCCGGATGAGCCGTGCCGCCCGCAGCGCCGCCGTCGCCGCGTCGGCGTGCGTGGTCGGCGCCCCGAACACGCACAGCGCGGCGTCCCCCTGGAACTTGTTGACCAGCCCGCCGTGGGTGTCCACCGCCCGGACGACGTCGGTGAACAGTCCGTTCAACCGGCGGACGACCTGCTCGGGTGGGGTGTTCGCGGCCAGCGCGGTCGAGTCGACGACGTCCACGAACAGTGCCGTCACCGTGCGCACATCCCCGGACAGGGAGATGCCGTGCTCCAGCGTGTGCCGCGCCACGTCGTCGCCGACGTGCCTGCCGAACAGGTCGCGGAGCCGTTCCTGCTCGGCCAGCCCGGAGGCCAGGTCGTTGACCGAGGCCTGCAGCATGCCGATCTCGCTCGCGTCGTTCAGGTCGATCGCGATGTCGCGACGGCCCCGGGCGATGTCGTCGAGCGCCAGCCGCAGCTGGTGCAGCGGGGCGGCGACCCCGCGGGCGAGCAGTCCCGTGCCCAGCGCCCCCACCACCAGGCCGATCACCGCCAGGGACACCAGGGTCAGCGTCGGGTCCCCGGTGCCCACGTCCGGTGGCAGCACGACCAGCAGCACCCCGAACAACGGCACCCCGCTGGACAGGCTCCACGTGACCACGAGCCTGCGCAGCACCGTCGCGGGCAGCCGTCCGCCCACGGGTGACGCGACGGCCAGCGCCAGTGACATCAGCGGCCGGGCGATCCGTTCACTGGCGAGGTAGGTCATCCCCACCGTGGCCAGGCCGCCGAGCACGATCGCCAGCACCACGCCCATGGCGTCCAGCCACGACCCGAAGACGGCGGTGAGCACCCCCAAAGCCACGGCGCCACCCACCCAGAGTGTGCCGCTGACCGTGGCGAGGTCGACGGGGATGCGCAGGGCCCGCGCCGCCTCCGCCTGCTTCGGTCTGCGCCCGGCGAGGAACCACACCACGGTGCGGCGCTGCAGGAACACCGTCCACGCCGTGCCGATGACGAAGGCCAGCAGCACGTACCCACCGGCGCAGACCAGCACGATCCAGCGGTCGTCGCCGACCTCGGCGGGAATGTCCAGCAGGAACAACAGCAGCAGCACCAGGCCGGCACCGCAGAAGCTGGTGCCGATCCCGATCGTGGCGAAACCCACGCTGGTGCGGAGCACGGTACGGACACGTGCGGACAACCCTCGGACCACCCGGGGATCGTAGGTGCCCGACCGACCCCGACGTAATGCCCGACCGCTGTCGTCGTCCGGCGGTCGGCCCGCGGATGGTCGGGATCAGGAGGCGCGCCTGCGCTCCGGACCCCGTTCGGCCTCGCCGACCGCCTGCTCCAGCTCCGCGCGGTTCATCTTCGAGCGGCCCCGGATCCCGAGGTCCCGGGCCCGGCGGTCGAGTTCGGCCTTGGTCAACTCCGACAGGTCGGGTGCGGACGTCCGCCCGGCCTTGGCCGCCCGCTCACCGTCCCCGTCCGTGCCCGCACCGGTGTCCTCGTCCCGTTTCCCGGTGGTACGCCGCCCGCCGCGGGCCGGTTTCCGCCCGCCGTCGGCTGCCTCCCGCGCGGGTTCCTCCGCGGGCTCCCCGCCATGTCTGCGCCCCTCGACGCTGCGGGACAGGGCGTCGAACAGGTCCACGACCTTGGTCGCCTCGGGAGGCGACTCGGCCGGGGTGATGGTGCGGCCCGCGCGTTTGTCCTCGATGAGCTGCATGACCCGCTGGGTGTAGGTGTCGTGGTACTCCTCCGGACGCCACTCGTCGGCCATCGACTCGATCAGGCTCACCGCCATGTCGACCTCCTTGCCGCGGGCCTGACCGGCCTGGGGCAGCTTGGTGATCTCCTTCGCCGGGTCCCGGATGTCCTCCGGGAACAGCAGGGTGTTCAGCACCAGGACACCGTCGCCGGAGCGGACCGCGGCGATGTGTTCCTTGCCGCGCATCACGAACCGGGCCAGGCCTGCCCGGTTGGTCCGCCCCATCGCGTCGATCAGCAGGCTGTAGGCACGGCCGAACTCCTCCCGGGCCGGGGCGAGCCAGTAGGTCTTGCTGAAGTACACCGGATCGATCTCGTCGAGGTCCACGAAGGCGTCGATGTCGATCGTGCGGGAGCGTCCGGGGGCGACCTCGTCCAGCTCCTCCGGTTCGACGATCACGTACTCGTCCCCGCCGAGGTCGTAGCCCTTGACGATCTCGTCGTACGGCACCTCCTCGCCGGTGCGCTCGTTCACCCGCTTGTAGCGGATCCGGTCGGCGGTGCCGCGCTGGAACTGCCGGAAGTGCACCGTGTGGTCCTGGGTGGCGCTGTAGAGCTCGACCGGCACGGTCACCAGACCGAAGTTGAGGGCCCCGCTCCAGATGGCTCGTGCCACGACTCCTCCGGCTCACTCCGTGTCGTCGGGTGCCCGGGCGCCGACCACCGGCCCGGCGGCGGCCCGGTCGCCCGGGGTGGCGTCCCGGTCGTCCCGCTTGATCAGCAGCCACTGCTCCTGGACGGGGCTCTCCCTGGTGCGGATCATGTCGAACGCGCCGCGCAGCCTGCGGCCCTCGAGCCACAGGTTCAGCCGGCCCGCCGTGAGGCCGCGCTCCACCGGTTCGTCGGTGACGTTGTCGAACGTGCCGGAGTCCCACACCAACGCCGCGGTCGTCGGTGCCCCGCGCTCGGCCGGGAGGTCGCCGGTCCGGATGGCGAGCCGCTTGTCGCCCGGATCCAGGGACGGTTCGCTGGGGATCGCCCAGGACACGAGCGCACCACCGATCTCGAGCCGGAACTCGTAGTGCAGGCTCGACGCATCGTCACGTTCAATCACGTAGAGTGACTGTCTTTGCTGTGCCGTCGCGCCCGCCCGATCATCCGCAGAGTGTCGAGGGCGCGGTGTCGCAGACGTTGCGTCCAGCGCGTCCTGATCCGCCATGCGAGCGGTATACCCGCAGGTGAGCTGGGGAAACGCCACGACGGTGGGGTGTGGTCGCCGGTGGGTGGGTCCCCGTTGGGCCCGACGGGGGACCCACCGACCGTCCATCGAGGGACACCGTCCCGTGAGCGAAACGTGCCCTTCAGTGCAGGGAGCCCGATCCGGGTGACAGTGTGTGACCACCCACCCGGGTGGTCAGAGCTGGTCCTCGTCGACCAGTCCGCTGCGCAACTTCTTCAGGGTCCGCGCGAGCAGCCGGGAGACGTGCATCTGCGAGATCCCGATGCGTTCGGCGATCTGGGTCTGCGTCATGTTGTGCACGAACCGCAGGGCCAGGATCGTGCGTTCCCGCTCCGGCAACTGCTTGACCAGCGGCTGCAGCGTCTCGTGGTTCTCCACCCCCGCCAGCGCCGCGTCCTCCTCGCCGAGGGTGTCACCGAGCGCGAGGTTCTCGGTGTCGGCGGAGAGCACCTCGTCCAGCGACATCGAGTGGTAGGCGTTGCCCGCCTCCAGGCCCTCGAACACCTCCTCGGCACTCAGGCCGAGGTGTTGGGCGATCTCGCTCGGTGTCGGTGCCCGGCCGAGACGCTGCGAGAGCTGGGTGCTCGCGTTGTTGATCGACAGGTGCAGTTCCTTGAGCCTGCGCGGCACGCGGATCACCCAGCCGGTGTCCCGGAAGTGCCTGCGGACCTCGCCCATCACGGTGGGGACGGCGAAGGACAGGAAGTCCGAACCGCGCCGGGGATCGAACCGGTCGACAGCGTTGATCAACCCGACCCGGGCCACCTGGACCAGGTCCTCCTTGGCCACGCCACGACCCGAGAACCGCTGGGCGATGTGCTCGGCGAGTGGCAGGAACCCGGTGACCAGCTCCTGCCGGAGCTCGGCCCGCCGCGGATTCTCCTCGTCGAGGTCGACGAACTCCTCGAACAGCGGGTTGAGGTGTTCGTAGTCGTCCGACGGGGTGCGCGGTCCCTGTGTGGTCGATTCGGTCACGTAAGAGTCGGCTTCCGTTTCGCGAGCTCGATGTGGATCCAGTTCCGTTGTCCGTTCTGCGTCCCCGGTTCCGCCCAGGCGTCGGCCGAGTCGGCGAGCGTGGTCAGCACCCGCCACCCGAACGACGCCGTGCTCGGCGCGTCGGACTCGCCGGAGGTGACCGCACCCCGGAAACGCAACTGGTCGTCGCTGATCGTGAACCGGCACACCATCGTGCTGCCCTCGACGGCACGGGTGATCAACGTCGAACAGGCCTCGTCGACGGCGAGCCGCAGATCCGAGATCGCGTCGAGGTCGAAATCCGCGCGCATGGCGATACTCGCCGCGACCGACCGGATGATGGGCAGGTGCACCAGGCTCGCCCCGAGCCGGAGTTCGATGTCGTCCTGTGCCCCGACGTCGTTGTGCGCCCCGACGTCACTGGACGGCGGCTTGGTCTCGGTCACTGTCACCTCGGTGTCTTGCCGACCGTTCAACGTTGTCCGCCTACGGTAGTCCTCATCACGCTTGCCCTCCCTCAGTCGTGCCGCAGAATCGCGCCGAATCCCTCGGTGAGGTCGACTCGATCGCCCACATGGATGACATCGGCGTCGGTCATCGCCGCGGCGACCGGCAGCGCCTCGTCGGCGCGGGCGCGGCGGACATTCTCGTCGCCGAGGGCCCGCAACGCCTCCTCCTGGGCGGCCAGCAGGTACGGCTCGGACCCCACGGAGACCTCCGCGTCTCCCGGGTCACCCACGAGCAGCGTCTCGACGTTGGCTTCACGCAGCGCCGTGGTGACCGCCTCGAGCCCCTGCACCGCGAGCCCGGTCGGCTTGGCCAGCGCGGCGGTGAACCGTTCGACACCGTTCTCCCGACGCTGCCGGGTAGCCTCCGTGAGCAGCTCGTTGACCTGGTGGTCCAGCTCCTGCCCGCTCGACCCCTGGTGCCTGCCGCCTGCGCCGACCTCGGTGGCGTGCTCCCGGACGGTCTCCGGCAGCGCCTCGATCAGCGCCTTGCGTGGTTCCGGGGCACCCGCCGAGACCACGAGACTCGCACCGATCCGGCGGGCGACGGACCCGACATGGTCGGCGGCGAGCTCGATGTTCTGCTTCACCAGCTCCTCGGCGTGTTGCTGGATGTTGCGGTGCGCCCACGCGCCACCCCGTGGCTTGTGGATGTGGTGCTCATTACCTTCAACGGTCCGCGCGTCCACGATGTTCCCCCGCTCGTCGACGGCGGTGATGTCGGCGCCGACGCTGTCCACGATGGCGACCACGTGCGGCGGGGGCAGTTCGCCGTGTTCGGCCAGCGGCACGAGATACGGCCGCTCGGACACGCGGGCGACACTGGCGGCGGGCGGTTCGCTGAGGTGCTGGTCGAGCAGCACCGCATCACCGGCCGCGATGAGAGCGCGGCCGCTGACCCCGACGGGGGCCTCGCCTTCGAGTACCGACGCCTCCAGCGCGTCCAGCATCGAGCTGTCCGCCCCCTGCCCGGACAGCTGTTCGCGCAGGTCACGCCACTTCAGTTCGAGCTGCTTGGACGCGTCCTCGGTGTCGTGCGTGTCCTCGAAGTAGACCGAGGCGAACGGGCCGTCGGCCGTGACCAGCTCGCGCAACCTCGCAGTGTCCACTCGTACCTCCCTCGTGCGACGACTCGTCACGGAACGACTACCCGGTAGGGGGGAGGTGAAACGTGGACGAAGATCGGGAAAGGGGTCCCCGCCGGTGACACCGGCCACCCTTTCGGGTGCTGCTGCGGGTGTTCCCCGTCGTGCGTCCTAGGGTCGGCCGACGTGAGTGCGCGATGATCTGGTGGCATGCGGTCCTGATCGCCGTCGCCGGCGTCTGGGCGGGAATGATCAATACGGTCGTGGGGTCCGGCACGCTCGTGACGTTCCCCGTGCTCGTCGCGCTCGGCTACCCGCCGGTCACCGCGACGACGTCGAACGCGATCGGGCTGGCCCCCGGCAGCATCAGCGGCGCGATCGGCTACCGCCACGAACTCGGCGGTCAGTGGCGGAACCTTCTGGTGTTCACCCCCGCGTCGCTCGTCGGTGCGATCGGCGGCACGATCCTGTTGCTGTCGCTGCCGCCGGACGCCTTCGAGACGGTGGTGCCGTTCCTCATCGGTCTCGCCGTCGTGCTCGTGCTCGTCCAGCCGCGGGTGTCGACGTGGGTGCTCGCCCGCCGGGAGAAGCGGGCCGCGGACCGCGGGGAGCCGGACGGACGTGGGGCGGGTGGCACCGTCCTGCTGGTCGCGCTGATCCTCCTCATCGGCGTCTACGGCGGCTACTTCACCGCCGCCCAGGGCGTGATGCTCATGGCGGTCATGGGGATGCTGATGACCGAGTCGCTGCAGCAGCTCAACGGCATCAAGAACGTGCTCGCCGCCGTGGTCAACGTCGTCGCCGGAGCCGTCTACGCCTTCGTGGCCCCGATCAGCTGGGCCGCCGTGGCCCTGCTCGCGGTCGGCTCCGTCGTCGGCGGCCTGCTCGGTGCCCGCATCGGCCGCAAGCTGTCCCCGAAGGCCCTGCGCGCCGTCATCGTCACCATCGGCGTCGCCGCCATGCTCCAACTCCTCCTCCGCTGACCCCCCACCCGCGAGTCGCCACCCCAAACCCGCGAGTCGCCACCCCGTGCCGGCGAGTCGACACTCCATGCCTGCGAGTCGCCGCTCCGTGCCCGCGAGTCGCCGCTCCGTGCCCGCGAGTTCACACGTGCACCGTCGTGCGGCCGTCCGGGTCGGCCGGGCCCCCGCGTCGCACGGTCCGGGTGACCGCCGCCGCGGGTGGCCCGGCCGTGCCGGTCAGCCCGGGAACGTGCGGGCCGCCTCCAGCAGCACGTCGTTCTCCTCCGGGGTGCCCACGGTGATCCGCACACCCTCCCCGGTGAACGGGCGCACGACCACCTTGTGCTCCAGCGTGTGCTCGGCGAAGGCGTCCGTGCGCTCGCCCAGCGGCAGCCACACGAAGTTCGCCTGGGTCTCCGGGACGGCGTAGTCGGCGGCGGTGAGCGCGTCGTACACCCGGGTGCGCTCCCGCACGATGTCGGCGCAACGGGCGAGCAGCTCCTCCCTGGCGTCCAGGGAGGCCAGCGCCGCCGTCTGCGCGAGCGCGTTCACGCTGAACGCCACGTACACCTTGCGCACCGCCTCGATCACCGGGGCGGCGGCAACGGCGTAGCCGACCCGCAGCCCCGCCAGCCCGTACGCCTTGGAGAACGTGCGCAGCACCGCGACGTTCGGCCGGTTGGTGAACTCCAGCCCGTCGGGGACGTCCGGGTCGGTGACGAACTCGCGGTAGGCCTCGTCGAGTACCACGAGGACGTTCCCGGGTACGGCGTCGAGGAACCGGACCAGTTCCGCGCGGCGCACCGCGGTACCGGTCGGGTTGTTCGGGTTGCACACGAAGACCACGCGGGTCCGGTCGGTGATCGCGTCCAGCATCGCGGTCAGGTCATGGTGGTGCGAGTCGGTCAGCGGGACGCGCACGGGTGTGGCGTTGCCCACCTGCGTCACGATCGGATACGCCTCGAACGAGCGCCAGGCGAACAGCACCTCGTCGCCCGGTTCGCACAGCGCCTGGACGAACTGCTGGCACAACGACACCGAGCCGCAGCCCACGGCGACCCGTTCCCCGGGCACGTCGAGCTCCCGCGCGAGGCGGTCCACCAGTGCCCACGCGCCCATGTCCGGATAGCGGTTGACCTCCGCCGTCGCCCGCGCGATCGCGTCCGAGACGCTCGGTAACGGGCCGCCCGGGACCTCGTTGCTGGCCAGCTTGATCGCCCCCGGGACGGTGCGGCCGGGGACGTAGGGCGGCAGCGCCGCGAGGTCGGCGCGGGTCGGGACGGTGGGGGACATGGCGGCTCCTCGGCGTCGCGAAAACATTCCGGGACCAACCTATATCCCGTCCGATATCTTCCGGTCGACGTTGACCTCGGGTGCAGTAACAGTGGTTGAGTGGACCCATGACGCAGACGCACACGCACGACTACGAGCGCGCCGACGGGCGGGGTATCACCATGACCTACGCCGAACCCGACGGCGCGGTGCGCGGCGGGCTGGTGGTGCTGCACGAGGTGGGCGGTGTGACCGAGGCGGCGCGGTTCCTGGTCGCGTCCCTGGCCGGTGAGGGATGGCTCGCGGTCACGCCGCACCTGCAGGACCTCGATGGCAGGCACAGCGGACAGGACCTGCTGTCGGCCACCGACACGACGTTGGCGTGGCTGGTGGACGACCGGGGCATCCGGGGCGACCTGCTCGGCGTCGTCGGTTTCGACCTGGGGGGAACGGCGTCACTGGTGGTGGCGGCCAACCGTGAGCTCGGGGCGGCGGTGAGTGTCGGCGGCCGGGGCCTGACCACCCCCGCCTCGCCTGAACTCCCGGCACTGACCGACATCGCCGGTGGGCTACGGAGCCCCTGGCTGGGGCTGTACGGCGACGACGGGGACCAGACCGGCGAGGCTGAGGTTGAATGTCTCCGCGAGGCCGCGTCCGCGGCGAAGGTCGCGACGAACGTCGTCCGCTACGCGGGCGCCAGCCACCGCTTCGACACCGCCCCGGACGCCGCCGCCGAAGCCTGGGAACGCACCCTGGCCTGGTTCGACGCCCACCTCCGCTGACCACCCCGCACCCGTTGTTTGCCGTGAGGGGCACTTTCCCTGCCTGTGACGCAGTGAATGTGCCCCTCACGGCGTGTGACGCAGGGAAAGTGCCCTTCACGGCAACACCCGCGGCGTGGGAATCGTGTGGTTTCCGGACGGGGTGGGCGGCCCCCGGCGTGGCCTAAGCTGCGGCCATGAGTGCTGACGCTGACGAACCCGAAGTCCTGTGGCGGCCGAGCGAGCAGCAGGTGGAGCGCACCCGGATCGCGGATTTCCGGCGCTGGTTGCACCGGCAGCGTGGCGTGCGGGTGGACGACTACGACCAGCTGTGGTCGTTTTCCACCGGATCGGTGCCCGAGTTCTGGTCCGCGCTGGCCGAGTACCTCGGTGTGCGCTGGCACGACGAGCCGGGTGAGGTGCTGTCCGGGGGCACGATGCCGGGCGTGCGGTGGTTCTCCGGCGGCACGCTGAACTACGCCGAGCACGCGCTCGGCCGGGACGTCGCCGGCGCGGCCAAGTCGGACGACGACGTCGCGCTTCTCTTCGAGCGCGAGGACGGGGTTTCGGAGCAGGTCACCTTCGGTGTGCTCCGGGCGCAGGTCGCCGCGATGCGCTCGGCGCTGTCCGACCTGGGGGTCACGAAGGGCGACCGGGTGGTCGCGCTCGCGCCGAACTGCCCGCAGACCCTGGTGGCCTTCCTCGCCACCGCCAGCCTCGGCGCGGTCTGGTCGTCGTGTTCGCCCGACTTCGGTGTGCGCGCCGTCGCCGACCGGTTCACCCAGATCGAGCCGAAGGTCCTCGTCGCCGTGAACGGCTACGTCTACAACGGCCGCTCGTTCGACGTCCGGCCGACGGTCGAGCAGCTGCGCGCCGACCTCCCCGGCCTGGCCGCCACGGTGCTGGTGGACTACGAGGGCGACGGGAAAATGCAGGGCGCGCTCGACTGGGACGCGCTGCTCGACGAGCACGCCGGCGCGGACCTGGAGTTCGAGCCGGTCGAGTTCGATCACCCGCTGTGGGTGCTGTACTCGTCCGGAACCACCGGCCTGCCGAAGGGCATCGTGCAGGGGCACGGGGGCATCACCCTCGAACACCTGAAGATGCTGGCCCTGCACAGCGACCTCGGACCGGGCGACCGGTTCCTCTGGTTCACCACCACCGGCTGGATGATGTGGAACTTCCTGATCTCCGGCCTGCTGGTGGGCACGACCGTGGTCCTCTACGACGGCAGCCCCGGCTACCCGGACCTGCGGACCCTGTGGCGACTGGCCGAGCGGCACGAGGTGACCTACTTCGGCACGTCCGCGCCGTTCGTGCAGAGCTGCCTGAAGGAGGGGCTGCGTCCCGCGGCCGAGTTCGACCTCTCCGCGCTGCGCACGCTCGGTTCCACCGGCGCCCCGTTGACGACCGACGGCTTCCGCTGGATCGCCGACGAGGTGGGCGAACACGTGCAGATCGCGTCCGTGTCCGGCGGCACCGACCTGTGCACGGCGTTCGTCGGCGCGTCCCCGGACGTGCCGGTGTGGCTGGGTGAGCTGTCCTGCCGCTGCCTCGGCGCGGCGGTGGCCGCCTACGACGACGCGGGCAACGAGCTCGTCGACCGGGTCGGGGAGCTGGTCATCACCGCGCCGATGCCGTCGATGCCGGTGTCCTTCTGGAACGACCCGGACGGCACCCGGCTGCGCGAGTCGTACTTCGAGGACTTCCCGGGCGTGTGGCGGCACGGCGACTGGATCAAGATCACCGACCGCGGCTCGGCGATCATCTACGGCCGCAGCGATTCGACCCTGAACCGCGGCGGCGTGCGCATGGGCACCGCCGAATTCTACCGGGTCGTGGAGGGCTTCGACGACGTCCGCGACTCGCTCGTCATCGACACCTCGGCGAACGAGGAGGGGGAGCTGCTGTGCTTCCTCGTGCTGTCCGAGGGCGCGTCGCTGGAGGATCTCGAGCCGGGACTGCGCCGGGAGCTGCGCAAGGCACTCTCCCCCCGGCACGTGCCCGACCGTTTCGTCGTGGTCGACGCCGTGCCGCGCACACTGAACGGCAAGAAGTGCGAGGTCCCGGTGAAGAAGATCCTCCGTGGCGTCGACCCGGACACCGCCGTCAGCCGGGACGCGCTGGCGAACCCGGACTCCCTGGGCCCGTTCGTGGCCTACGCGAGCAGCGAATGAGCCGGTCACGCCGTTGACGGGGCCGCCGACCCACCCGGGGGAGGGGGTGGGTCGGAAAGCCCTGGCGTCGACGTGTACGCTATGGTCAGTGCTCAAGAGCTGGGAGGCTTCGCCTAGTCTGGTCTATGGCGCCGCACTGCTAATGCGGTTGGGGGTCTCCCCCTCCCGGGTTCAAA
The DNA here is from genome assembly GCF_000231035.2 of Saccharomonospora iraqiensis subsp. paurometabolica YIM 90007. Taxonomy (GTDB): domain Bacteria; phylum Actinomycetota; class Actinomycetes; order Mycobacteriales; family Pseudonocardiaceae; genus Saccharomonospora; species Saccharomonospora paurometabolica. The sequence goes on from NZ_KI912247.1 coordinate 282,015, forward strand.
TCCCGGAGCCTCCGCCGGGGTTCGGCCCAGCCGAGCGCCAGCCCGACCCGGTCGGGTAAAACTGAAGACGATGCGCCCGTAGCTCAACGGATAGAGCATCTGACTACGGATCAGAAGGTTTGGGGTTCGAATCCCTACGGGCGCGCAAGGAACCTCCGAGTCTGCGACTCGGAGGTTCCTTATTGCGCAGTGCAATCCCCAGTGCATTGCACATGGAGTGCACATCGGGATCATAGGCCTAAGGAAGTCGGCTGCCGTTCCGTAGCTGTGTGTCACCCCGCCGCTTCTCGGGGACGTCGGCTACCTCGTCGGGATAATCAGAGGAGAAGTGCGAGGGACTCAGGGCGGCAGCCGATGACTCACGTCAGGAGATGGCCGGCGACGATAGCGGTATGAACGATGAACCGTTACCACAGCCGGGGTCGCCGGACCTCGACGTGTTGCCGACCGAGGTCCACAGGTTACTGTACGCTTACCTGTACGAGCGCCGCGACAACCCTCCAACGATGCGGGAGATTCGAGCATACGCAGCCGATACGCTCGGGGAGGCGCATGCACAGACGGATCGGCGCGTCCGCGACTTGCGGGACTACTTCGACGTGCCAGCCGTCCGTTCTGGCAGGGAACACGTTTACCCGCTCACTGGATGGTCGAAGGGTAAAAAGTCCGGTCAGCGGAAGGGGTTAAGCACGCGTTTGCGTGCCGAGGTTCTCGCTCCGCAGCGTTGTGCGCAGTGTGGGCGTACGCCATTGACGCATGAGGTCGTGTTGGTCGTTGACCATAAACTTCCGCGAGAGTGGGGTGGAACGGATGACATCGATAACCTCCAGCCGCTCTGCGAAGAATGCAATGCCGGGAAAAAATCCTTCTATGCAACGTACGACGAATACGCTGACGAGATCGCCGCAGCGTCGATGCACCCCGAGCCGCACGGTCGGATCGGTGAACTGTTGAAAGCTTTTCGTGGAGACTGGGTGCCATCGGGCCTTATAGGCGTTGTCGCGTCGATTCAGCAGTACCAGGAGGACTGGCACAAGCGCATGCGAGAATTGCGTTTACTGGGGTGGAAGATCTCCTACAAGCGCGTCAAGGACCCCCAAACGGGACGAACTAATACCTGGTACCGGGCCGAACACTGGGAGCCATGGCCGGACGGCTCTGTCAGGTCTGAGATAGCGCGTCGCGACCCATCGAACAGGCACAATATACGCTGAGGCTGTTTAGGGTGCCCCGCCGTCGGCGGCGTCCGGCCAAGCGGGGCACCCTAGCTGATACGCGCCCTGTGCTTGAGGAATAGATCGTGGCGGTCATGGCTTTCCTGACCAACGAAGGCCTTGAAGTCACCGAGCTTGTACCTCGTCTTGGCTCCCACTGTCTTGATGTGGACGTGGAAATCCCGGCTAAGGAGCCCGATACGACGCTCGAGTTCAGCTGGGTCAGCGAGCCCGGCCGACTTCATCAAGTGTTCTGGGGTGACGAAGTCTGTCGAAGATCGGAGTGCCTTGTATATCGGATCATGATCGATGTTATCCAGCGAGCGCGGGTTGCCTGTGCGCTGGAACGCCCGCCTGATAGCTGCGCCGACGGCGTACGCAACGGGCGGTGGGAACGCGTTGCCAATTTGCCGGTACCGGGACGTCTTACGGCCTGTGAAGTCCCACGGGTAAGCATTTGACCAGCCTTGAATGCGAGCGACCATCTCGCATGTGAGCTTAGGTACGAAGTCGGTAGGACTGTCTGCTGGCGGAGGTGCGTCAGCGAGGCCAAGGGCGTCTACTCCCATCTCCGCCCACGCTCGTTTTGCACGTGTCGGGCCCAAGTCGGCTCCGCCGTGCTTCTTCGAGCCTCCCACGATGGTTGGTGCGATTCGGTCAGCCTTCTTAGTCCACTGCTTTGCTCCGCGCCAGCCGTCCGACGCCATTAAGTCAGCGAGTGTTTCACCCACGGTCAGCGGTGATGGCTCCGTCTCAGGCCAGTAGAAGTACTGCGCATCCTCGGGTGTGAGGGCGACGAGGATAAAGCGCGGCCTCAGTTGCGGGACGCCGAAGTCGGACGCCTGCAGGAGTCGCCACTCCGCGACATAGCCAAGCTCAGCCAGACGATCTAAGACGTGCTGCCGGTAACCGGCGAAGCGTGGCATGCTCAGGCCGCGTACGTTCTCGAGCAGCAAAGCTCTGGGCTGTACAACAGCGGCTTGTTCGATGGCCCAGGCGAAGAGGTCGCGCTCGTCACCCGCGCCGAGTTGCTTGCCCGCAACGGAGAACGGCGGGCACGGTACGCCCCCAGCCAGTAGCGCGACGTCCTGATAGTCGGCTGGGTTCCAGACCGACGGGTCGGCGACGTCTCCTTCGGCGACCTTCCATGTTGAGCGGTTAGCCCTGAGTGTGTTGCATGCGTTCTCGTCGAGTTCGACCGCAAGTGCGTGCTCGAATCCGGCCCTCTCAAGACCGAGGGCCTGTCCTCCGGCGCCAGCGCAGATCTCAACCACTTCGTGCTCGGTCATGGTCTCTCCTTCCTGCGCCGCGCGGGGGCATGTCAGTATCCTGCCTCACGTCGGCCGCAGAGCTTGGGATGGTGTTGGTTATTGGGAGCTGTGTCGCAAGGTGGGCCCGAACGATCAAGGAAGAGCGATCGTGACCAGGCTCGATACCCTGCCCCGATGAGCGAGGGCCGCTCGCGCAATATGCGCGCCAACCGGCGGACGGACACGAAGCCCGAGGTTGCGTTACGCAGTGAGTTGCATCGTCTGGGTTATCGGTACCGCAAGGATCACAGGATGGACCTGCCTAGCGGTGTCCGTGTGCGGCCCGACATCGTCTTCACACGCCGCAAGTTGGCCGTCTTTGTCGACGGCTGCTTCTGGCATGTCTGTCCTGAGCATGGACGTCAGCCGACGCGCAACGAACGGTACTGGAGCCCCAAGCTACGGCGGAACGTCGAGCGGGACCGCCTGGCGGACGAAGCCTTGGCTGAGGCCGGTTGGCAAGTGCTGCGCATCTGGGAGCACGAGCTGCTGCACGAGGCTGTCGTCAGGGTTCAACGCACGATCGAACATAGGTTCGATAATAGGGTGAGGGGCTGATGAGGCGCAGCAACCCGATCGGGTATTGAGGGTGGCTTGCGAGGACGTTGCGGCGCGTCCTCGTCGGCGTGCCGCTGGGTGGCTGGACACTCGTTGCGTATGGGAGTCGCAAAGGGTGGCGATCAGCGGTAAGCGACCGTGGACACCTCGCACTCGCTTGAGTGAGAAGGATAAGTTGCTGAGGCGCCCCTGGTCTGATGAGACGTGCCAGCGCGCGGCTGCTTCCCTCGGTCCCTGGTGATTGTATAGCTTTGTCTCAATGGGGGTTCGGCTATCGAGCGGCGCTTGACTCTAGTCACGGAGCGGCAACTCGCGACCTCGGACCCTGTTGGTGGGATGTACGCTATTCAGGCGCTAGAAACGGCACCGAAGGGGTCACGGCCGCAGAGTCGGTCCTGGATTGCGGAAAGTGAAAGTCTGCGACGGCATGGTGGTGATGGGTTGACTGCTCGCAGCATGAGACAGCAATAGATTCCGAGACTCGGAAGCAAACTGTTGGTACTGTAAGGATTCTAGAAACCTGTGGAAAAGGTCCGCCGCGGGGTTTTCCGTATGTGGGGAGCTCCCCGCTCGTCCCTCGCGTTCCCGCGCTGAGCGCTTCAAACTCCACGCCTGACGAGACCACCTGCCCGTGTGTCGCCTGAAGCGGCGACTTCGACGGGCGCGCGTCCCGCGGTCGCAATAACGTCCTCCAGCGGCGGCGCTGGTGCGCCGCCTACGAACGACAAGGAGGACCCATGATTCGTACTCGGCGCGTGCTGGCGAGCGGATTCCTCGCCGCCGCGACGTTGTCGGTGGGCGCGGGCATGGCCCAGGCCGCCCCGGCCGAGGACCCGAAGGCCAACCCCGAAGCGGACGTCACCATTCAGACGAGTCAGCTGCCCGCGTGGATGGACGTGGACGCGGCGATGAACGGCTCGCTCGACTTCGTCGGTGAGACGTTGAGTGCCGGGCTGAACGGTGACTTCGCCAGGGGGATGGGCACCGACTAGCCCGCAGCCGTCTGACGATCGATTCACACACTACGGGCGTCGGCGGACAGGAAGCCGGCGTCATCCGTGCCTGCTCAATCGCGCGCACGCCTGCTTGCGCGTGAGCGGACGCCCCGCCCGATCCGGGCGGGGCGTTTCTGCTGCGGAGGGGAGGAGGCGAGGCGTGTCCGTTTGCGTACCACCCGTTCGGGGTAGCACCGGGCGAGGAGGTGATCGGAGATGACGGAGGACAACCCGGCTCGCCGGGACGAAGGAGCCTCGGAGGCGGACGAGGGCCCGTTGGATCGTGCGCAGAGCACGATCGACGAGGCCAAGGAGGTCGCCGAGGAGGACCGTCGTCTCAAGGAGGCGCAGGCCGGATTCGAGAACCTCCCGCTCGAGGATCCGCCGCAACACACCACGGGGCATACCCCGCCCTGACAAGTCGCACAGCGTCGTCACGCAGTACGTCCCCCGAAACCGCGTTGGCCGAATCGCATTGCGGATCGATAACCGACCGTGACACCGCGGGTGGTCGGAACGAAGTCCGACGGGGCCAGCATGGACCCCGTCAGGGTGAGATCCGAGCGGTTTTGGAGGGACGCGGGAGTGCGAGTGCACCGCGGCGACGTGGCAGTGAACGGCGTGACCCGGGGTGATGTCCGGTGACGGACACGGACGGGACCGCCACCGAGATCACCGAACGGACTCGCCACCTCTTCGAGTTCCTCCAGCGGGCACAGTCGCTGAAGACAACCGCACCCCGCACCCTCGACGCCTACCGGCGTGAGGGCGCGGTTCTGTGGTTGGACGACTGTGCGGCCGACCATCCCGCGGTCACACGCACGCACCACGATGACGATCACCCGGACCCGGACGACCCGATCCTGGTCATCGACCGGGTGCCCCGTGTCGACCCGCCGGGACCCGAGGGCGAGCTCCGGCGCTGGGTCGAGGAACCGTTCGATCAGCCGGACACCGAGCCGAGGCTGCGCCAGGCGATCCGGGTCCCCGCCGCTGAAGGCGTCGCCAGGGCCGACGACACCGTGGACGACGACACCGAGGACAGCGGAACCGACGCCTATGGCCCGCAAGCCGCCGGTCACCGCACGATCCGCCTCGCCGACTCCCCGGAGATCGAGGCCGCCTTCGACAGTTGGCTCGACGATTGGCGCGCCTGGGCGGAACAGGAGTCCCACGACCGGGTCGTGCGCGAGCAGTACAACGAACTGTTCTCCCTCTACGTCAGGTCCACCAACAGCCCGGAGGAGCTGGAACTGGTGCTGGGCACCGGTCTGCTCGCCTGGCGCCCCGACCGGCACGACCCCGTCCGGCGGCACATGCTGACCTGCCCGGTGTCCCTCCACTTCGACGAGGAGACCGCGCGGCTGTCCGTGCGCCGGAGTGACAGTCCGGAAGTGCTCAAGGTGGAGCTGGACATGCTCGACCCCGGGGTGATCCGCACCCCGGACAAGGTGAACGAGACGCGCGAGCTGGCCCGCGAGTTCGAGGCGCACCCGCTGCACCGGGAGGAGGCCGGCGCCCTCGCACGCAGGCTGGTGCACATCCTCGACTCCGACGGCGAATACCTCGACCAGGACACCGAACCCGCCGTCACCGGGCACGCGAGCGCCGCGTTCGCTCCCGCGCTCATCCTGCGCAGGCGTTCCCAGCGCGGCATGGTGGAGATCTTCGACTCGATCGTCTCGCAGCTCTCCGACACCGGCGCGGTGCCGGAGGGCGTGGTGCCGCTGGTCGACCCGGATCACCGGCCGCGCAGCGCCACCTACACCGGCGACGGCGCCCGGGTGGCCGTCGACGACGAGATGTTCCTGCCGATGCCGGTGAACGACCGGCAGCGCGACATCATCCAGCGGGTCGACAGGTCGGCGCAGGTGCTGGTGCAGGGGCCGCCCGGGACCGGCAAGACCTACACCGCCGCCGCGTTGCTCGCGCACCTGCTCGCCCAGGGCAAACGGGTTCTGGTCACCGCACACACCGACCGCGCGCTGCGGGAGGTGCGCGAGAAGCTCCCGGACACCATCAAGCCGCTGGCCGTGAGCGTGGTGGGCAGTTCACGGGAGGACATGTCCGACCTCAAGGTCGCCGTCGAACAGCTGGCCATGGCCAGGGCCGACTACGACCACGCGGACAACGCCAGCGCCATCCAGCAGTGTCTGGACCAGATCGACCGGCTGCGCCGCGAACGATCGTCGCTGCACAGCAAGCTGGTGAGCCGGCGCGAGCGGGAGGTCACCGAGTACGAACACGGCGGCTACACCGGCTCGCTCGCCCGGATCGCCCGCGACCACCGGGCCGACGCCGACCGGTACGGATGGTTGGCGGAACACGTGACGGTCGGTGCCGACGACCCGCCGCCGCTGACCGACGACGAGATCGGGCGGTGGCACGGACATCTGCGCGACGACGCCCTGGCCGCCGACGAGCCGGAGTCGGCGCGGCGACTGATCGCCACCGACCGCCTGTCCGAGCCGACCGCGTTCCTGCACGCGGTCACCACCGAGGACCGCGCCGCCGCCGAACGCCGGCCGCACGAGGAACTGACCTCGCACCCGGTGTTCGAAGCGGTGTCCCGGCTGGACACCGACGAGCGCGACGCACTCCAGCAGCGGCTGCGCGAGCTCGCCGACGAGGCTGACGTGCTCGCCGCGCGCCGGGAGGCCTGGATCGGCGACGCGCTCACCGACGTGCTCGCCGGCCGCGCGGGTCCGTGGCAGTCCCGGGGCGACGCGGTGGCCGAGCTGATCGACCGCGCCGCCGCACCCGTCGAGGCCCTGGGCATGCTCACCGAGGTGGAGCTGCCGGAGGACGACACCGCGCGCCTCGCGGCGCTGGCGGAGAGCGTGCGCGGCCACCTCGCCGACGGCGGGAAACTGAAGACCGACCCGGACGGCAGTCCGAAGCTCGGGCTGTTCGCCGCCAAGGTGCTCAAGAGCGCGGAGCCGCTGTTCGACACCGTGCGGGTCGACGGCCTGCCGCCCACCACGGTCGAGCGGTTGGACAGCGTGCTGCACGTCGCCGAGGCGCGCAAGACCTTGACCGCGTTGGACCGCCAGTGGCCCGAGGGCGTCGACGTGCCCGGCGACGACACCCTGGCGGCACGGCTGGAGTGGCACCGCACGGAGCTGGACCAGCTGCGGCGGGTGCTGAGCCTGGCCGACGAGCTGGAGCGGGAGTCGGCCCGGCTGGACGAGCTGGAGCTGCCGCCGCCGGACTGGGCCGACCTGCACAGCGTGCGGGAGTACGCCGACCTGGTGGACGCCGCCGCCGCGCAGGACGCCTGGACCGCGGCCCGGCAGCCGTTGCTGCGGCTGGAGCACACGCTCGACGAGGTGGCCCAGTGGTCCGACGCCGCACCGTGCGTGCACGCGCTGCACGAGGCGGTC
>NZ_KI912247.1:289574-290758 GCF_000231035.2 Saccharomonospora iraqiensis subsp. paurometabolica YIM 90007
CGGCACCGACCCGGCGGTGGCCGCGGTGCTGGCCGCCCGGCAGCGCCGGGACAAGGCGCGTGAGGTGGTGGCTTCGGACCCGCTGATGGCCCGGGAACTGCGCATCGGCCGCCCGGACCTGCGCCCGGACTACGACGACGGCGGCCTGGTCGACCTGAACAACGCCCCGGCGAGCGCACTCGCCGAGGTCTGCGAACTCGACCCCGGCACGGCCGAACGCATCGTCGAGGCCCGCTCGGCCCGCGGCGGCTTCCTCACCGTGGACGACGTGTTCACCGCCGTGGACGTGCCGCTGGGCGCGTGGGAGATGATCCGCGACCGCGCCGTCGTCATCCCCCGCTGAGGCCGGCCGTGGTCGAACACCTGCTCGCGTTCGCCGGGCTGTGCGTGGTGCTGGCGGTGACGCCGGGGCCGGACCTGTTCATCGTCCTGCGCACGGCGATCCGCTCCGGCACGGGCCCCGGCCTCACCGCCGGGGCGGGCGCGGCGCTCGGCTCGGTGGTGTGGGCCGGTGCCGCGGGTGTGGGCCTGGCCGCGCTGCTGACCCGGTTCGGCGCCGCCTACACGGTCCTCCGCGTCCTCGGCGCGCTCTACCTCCTCTACCTGGGCATCACCGCGCTGTGGCAGTCGCGGCGTAGGTCGGACACCCCCGGCCACGCCCCGGCCGGGCACGTCACGCCGTGGCAGGCGGGCCGCGCGGGCTTCACCTCGGCCGTGCTGAACCCGAAGGTCGCCCTGTTCTTCCTCGCCGTCGCCCCGCAGTTCGTGCCCCCGGACGCCCCGGTGGCGGCGATGACGCTGTTGCTCGGCGGGATCGACGCCGTGGTCGCGATGGCGTGGCTCGGCGTCGTCGCGGTCGCCGCGTCACGGGTGATGCGCTGGCTGGCCCGCCCGCGCGTGGCCGTGTGGCTGGAGCGCGTCACCGGCCTGACCCTGACCGGCCTCGGCGCGGTCACCCTCGCCACCACCCGGCCGCCGTCCCCGTGAGCCACGGCGCCCCGCCGCCGCGCGCTCAGTACCCGGGCAGGCCGTAGGCGCGGGCGACGGCGGTCTCCACCTCCCGGCAGTCGACGCCGCCTTCCTCGCCGACGGTGAAACCGAACTCCAGCAGCAGGAACCCGATCCGCCGCAGCGCCGCCTCGGCGTCGACCAGCCCCGCGTCCTTGCGCCGGTAGAGCCCTTCG
>NZ_KI912247.1:290858-297877 GCF_000231035.2 Saccharomonospora iraqiensis subsp. paurometabolica YIM 90007
GACGACACGTGGCGGGAGCGGCTCGGGGCGTTCGAGCGGGCGTGGGCCTGGGCCGCCACGGCGACGTGGCTGGCGGCGCAGGAATCCACCGACACCAACGCCCTGCAGCAGCGCGTCGTCACGATCGAGGACGAGATCCACGCGCAGGTCGGCACCCTCGCCGCCCGGCGCGCGTGGGATTACGCCGCCTCTCCGGAACGGCTGGACGGCACCGCGAAGGCCGACCTGACGCAGTACGCGCAGCTGGTCAAACGCGGCGGCAAACTGAGCGGCAAGTACGCCGCGGAGCGCAAGGCCGACATCCGCAGGGCGATGGAACGCTGCCGCCCCGCGGTGCCGGTGTGGATCATGCCGCTGTACCGGATCGCCGAGCAGTTCCGGGTCCAGCCGGACATGTTCGACGTCGTGATCGTCGACGAGGCGTCCCAGGCGGGGCTGGAGGCGACCTTCCTCCAGTACCTCGCGCCGAAGATCGTCGTCATCGGGGACGACAAGCAGGTCTCACCCACGGCGGTCGGCGTCGATCAGCGGGAGCTGCGCGACCTGGCCCGCCAGTACCTCACCCACGACCGCTACCGCGCGTCCTGGGAGGACCCGAAGCGCAGCCTGTTCGACGAGGCGAAGATGCGCTACGGCGGTCTGATCACGCTGACCGAGCACCGCCGCTGCGTGCCGGAGATCATCGGCTTCTCCAACCGGATCGCCTACGAGCCGGACAACATCCGCCTCGTCCCGGTGCGCCAGTACGGCAGCGACCGGCTCGACCCGATCCGAGCCCTCCACGTCGAGGACGGCTACCAGGCGGGCAACAAGACGAACCCGGCCGAGGCCGAACGCCTCGTGGCGCAGGTCGAGGAATGCCTGAACGACCCGCGCTACGACGGGAAGACGTTCGGCGTCATCTCCCTGCTCGGTCAGCAGCAGGCGAAGTACATCCAGAACCTGTTGATGGAGCGGATCCCGGGTCCGGAGTGGTCCGCGCGGGATCTGCGCTGCGGCGACGCGGCGGACTTCCAGGGCTCCGAGCGGGACGTGATGTTCCTGTCGATGGTCTCCGTGGCCGAGGAGGGCAGGCGGCTGGCCGCGTTGACGGCCGACATGTACGTGCAGCGGTACAACGTCGCGGTCTCCCGCGCCAAGGACCAGCTCTGGGTGTTCCACTCGCTCGGCCGGGACGAGCTGCACAACCCCGAGGACATGCGGTTCCAGCTGTTGGACTACTGCTACGGGGTGATCAACCGGGAGGAGTCCGGTGCCGAGGGCGCCGCCGACGGCGGGGTGCGTCCGGTGCCGGAGGACACGCCGGTGGCGCCGTTCGACTCGCTGTTCGAGCAGCGCGTGTACAACCGGATCATCGACCGCGGGTACACCGTGCTGCCGCAGTACGAGGCCGCCGGGTACCGCATCGACCTGGTGGTGCTGGGCGGGCAGACCCGCCTGGCCGTCGAGTGCGACGGCGACGAGTGGCACGGCCCCGATCAGTTCGAACACGACCTCGCCCGGCAGCGCGATCTGGAACGGTGCGGGTGGCGGTTCTTCCGCATCCCCGAGTCCCTGTTCTACGCCGACCCGTCGGCGGTGCTGAGCGGACTGTGGGACCTGTTGCGGGACTTGGGAATATACCCGTCCGGCGGTGGACCGGCCGCGGCACCAACGTCCGTTGTGGACGGTACCGGGATGGACATCTCGGACGGTGCCGTCAACACGGATCCGGTGTCCGGACCGGCTTCATCCTCCGCACCGGGAACCGTCCTGGAGAACGCTGCCCCGGAGGTCGACACCGTTCCCGTTCCCGAGCCCGTTCCCGAGCCCGAGCCCGCGACGGAGACCGAGCTCGAGACGGAGACCGAGACGGGTACCAGGGCTCCGGTGGGCCGCGCGGCGGCGGGAGTAGAGGGTGCGGTGGAAACCGGATCCGCGGCGGGAGCGGAGGCCGAAGCCGATGCGGACACGGACGCGGCCACCGACGCCGACACCGGTGAGGAACCGCAGGCGCACGGCACCGGGACGGAGCCCCACCGTGCGGACGCCCCCCGAGCCCCCGAACCGTACGTCGAGTTCCGGGGCACGGTGGCGTCGGTGCAGGCGGTGCGCGGCACGATCCTCGCGGGCCTGCGCGAGATCGTCGCCGTGGAGGGCCCGATCACCGGCGACCGGCTCCGCCAGGTCTACGTCCGCGCCTCCGGCGGGCAACGACTCGGCAAGCAGATCGTCAGCAAGCTGAACTCAGTGATCAGCTACGCCGTGCGGCAGGGCGAGCTGGTGCGGGACGACCCGTTCGGCCGTGCCGGGGTCAAGCCCGCCGCCTTCCGGCTCCCGGAGCAGTCACCGGAGCCGGTGCGGGAGGTCGGCCCCCGGTCGGTCGAGGAGGTGCCGGTGCGCGAGCTCGCCGCGCTCATGCGGCGCGCGGCCGACGTCGACCGCGACGACGACGAGACGGTGCTGCGCGCCGCGTTGCAGGCGTTCGGCATCGGGCGGCTGTACCAGCGCACCCGGGAGCAGCTGCTCCCAGCGCTGGAACTGGCCCGACAGCGGCACTGACAGCCGTACGATCGCCGCGGCGGGCAGGTCCGGTCCGGCATGCTCGCACGGTGGGATCCGAAGGAAAGCGAGATCCAGCGTGGCCCCCGCACCTACGTTGCGGACGCCTGGACGCGGCTGTGCGAGTGCCTGCACGCGCAGGCGGCCGGAGGGCACGTTGTTGTCCCTGCACCATGCGGGTCTGATCGCCCGCTACTGGGTACGTGGCGGCCACGATTTCTTCCCCGGCCTCCAGCAGGCCGCCCGCGCTATGCCTTACCAAGCCGACTCTCCTGGTATGTGATGTGCGGCCGACCTATAGCTGGACAGGCGCAACGAGTCGATGTCCGTCCGCCGAACCCGGCCACTGGGCTTGCGTCAGCGAGAGGGCAGCACGCGTCGCATGACGACAGAGGTGATGCCAAGCCAAACCACGGTGAGCGCGGCCATGGCCAAAGCGAGGGTCACCGTGCCCGTGCTCAGGGCCGTGCCACCCCGGCCGTCCGCAGTCGCGAGCACCACCAGAACACCGAGTGCATCGGTGGCGATCGCGAAAATCCACATGGCGAGCGCCAGCCGCCGAATGCTTCCGTAGAATCGGAGATCGAGCTCCAGGGTGGTGCGAGCACGTGTGCCAGTGATCGCCACGCCAACCCCGACGGACAGTAGACTCAGCGCTCCGCCGCCAAGAAATATCAGGCCGATGTAGAACAGTGGGTTAGCTGCTATGGGTGCGGTAACGCCTAGCCAGATCAGTGTCACAAATACGACGATAGTGAGACTGATTGTGACGCTGGCAAAGAATCGCGCAGTGGAACGAATTGCTATCACTGCATCACGTTCCAATCGGACTTCTCCTGCATGGCGCCGGTATTTGACATTGCCCAACTCTCGCCAAGGTCATGTACCTTTTGCGATATGGTGGTCTGCTCGGTCGAGATCGTGTTCGTCAGTGACTGAAGCGACGTGATCGCAGTACTAACAAGCCCAATTGCGACGCCGGCTGCACCAGCGAGAGCGGCGATAGCGGCGGGGATACCCACGACAGTGGCCGCGCCCACAATTGCACCGGCCACGCCGACCAAGAAAGTTACAGCCGCAATAGTTATCGCTGTCCAGAACGTCTCGATTCCGTTGCCGAGGTTGTCCAGCGAACTACGCAATTGGCTAGCCAGGTCCTTTACCGAGTCTAGTCCGTCGACTTGTTCTGGTACTGTGGCTTTGTATGCTTCCGCTCCCCGGCCCTCCCAGTCCAAGTTGGTCTGCATCTTATCGAGGCTGACATTGCCGGCGACGTCGCCGATGACGTTGCTGACTTTGTTGATCCAGTCTTCGGCAACCTGGTGGAGTCGGGTCGGACTCCCTGGCTGGTCGAATAACTGGTTGACTCGGTCCCAGAACTCGTTTATCTTCTGTCGCAGATCATTCATACCGTGCTGAATAGGCTCGATTAAGTTCGAGGCCCAGTCGGGCACCCAGCTCAAAGTATCGTTGACTTTTTCGAAGAACTCATCGATTTTCCGCTGGAGCTCGTCGAGCTTGTCGTTCGCCTGCCCGATTGCACTGCTCGTCACGTTAAATTGTCCAATCGCCTATTAGTTGTCGAGAACGTCTTTGATCCGCTGTTGATTGTCGGTCTCGGTGTACCCGTACAACTCGGCAGCTTTTCGTAACGTGCCTGCGAGATTGCGAAAATTTTGTATCGCTTGAGTCAGCATATCTTCCAGGGCGCTTTGCGCGCTAGCGTAGGCAGTATCGATGCCCCTGTCGACACCGTACATCGACACGTCGCGGCCCGTCAGTCCGAGCGAACTGATCGCCTTCAGGGGCGCGTCTAAATCATCCGCCGCATCATCCCAGATATCCGCGTCGGACTGTAGGGCGGTTACCGCCGTCTTGACGTCAACCATGTGCTACTTCCTCTCAGTGGGGTCGGGGTTTGTCGGCATGCCGAGTCGTCGCATGAGCCGACCAGGGTCTGCGGCCAAACCCATTAGTTCGGAAATCGCGCTACCGCTCGGGCCTCCGGCGATATCACCCGGGGTGCTGGCTTTGTGTAGACCTTGTAGGACTTCGATGAGTTCTGTTTCGATTTCCGTATGCCGGGCTCGGCCTGCCCACGCGCTGTCGATGTCCAGTGTGAGCACCTGGCCGCGCTGAGCTGAGCCGCGGACATGTCCGCCGGCACTTTCTATCCGCACTGGATGGTCGATAATGGCTGACAATTTCGCGGTGAACTCGTGAAGCTCGGCGTCAACAGCATTGAGTAAACGCTCCACGTCCTGAGTGCTCAATGCTGACTCGCCGCTGCCAGCGTCGTTCGACGGGGCGGCTGCTGCTGAAGAGTCTACCTCTTCAAGGTTGCGGGCGAGTGCGTTCAGCGTTGCGGTGTTCGCGGCCGAAAGCACGCTTGTGTGGAGGGCACGTGGGTCGACCGTTTGACGCCATCGTGGTGACAGCCGCACGGCGACGACAGCTGCCTCAGGTGATACGACCACCTGGACTATTTGGTCGGCATCCTGCCCGACCAGTGTGTCCCCTGGGTCGGTGGCGTTGTCGGACCGTCTTCCCGTCTCTTCGTACTCCCAGTCCTCGGCTTCCTCGAAGCCCCACCTCCGGTCGTCCATGTCGGGAACCTTACGACAGCCTGCTCAGAGAGCGTAGAGACTTGTATCAATTTGCCTAGAAGCTTCTGCTGAGGAGTGCTCTTCCACTGCGTTTCGGTGGTCTGAGCGGTCTACGAACCTGAGCGTGTGGATGATCGTGCCTACTCGCGTCCTTGTGCGCCGCCACCATCGACGTCGATGTCGTCCGGAATCGCAGTTCTGATCCACGACGTGTGATCTACTGCCTGAGCTGACCTGCGACGTGTGTCGGACGTCCCGCGCAGCGCGGGATCGGTGGCCCCATCGGCACTTTCGCCGGTTCCCCCGCGAACCCGGTGACGCGCACCGTCTCTGGCTGCTTCCTTGAACGCCGAACCTGACTCCTCAGGCGCAAGGAGGCACCGGAATGAAACGGCTGATGAGCCGCGTCCTCGTCGCGGCGACGGCGCTGTCGCTCGCCGCCCTGGTGGCACCGACCACCGCCGCCGCGCAGACCGGCGGCACGGGGCCCTACCCCGCGAGCTACGACACCACGCTCACCCTGCCCGACCACACCGTCTACCGCCCCGACACGCTCCCGACCGACGAGAAGATGCCGATCGTGGCCTGGGGCAACGGCGCCTGCCGCGCCGACGGGACGTGGTTCGAGAACATCCTCACCGAGTTCGCCTCGCACGGCTACCTGGTCATCGCGAACGGCGAGCCCGGCGGGTCCGGCTCCACCGACGCCGACATGCTCATCGACGCCGTCGACTGGGCGATCGAGCGCAACTCGCGGCCGTGGAGCGACTACTACGGCAAGCTCGACACCGACAACATCGCGGTGATGGGCCAGTCCTGCGGCGGCCTGGAGACCATGGAGGTGGCCGACGACCCACGCATCACCACCACCGTGATGTGGAACAGCGGCCTCATGAGCTCGTGGGACAAGCGCCTGCTGGACGACCTGCACGCGCCGATCGCCTACTTCATCGGCGGCCCCGAGGACATCGCCTACGACAACGCCATGGACGACTGGAGCCGCCTGCCCGCCGACCTGCCCGCGTTCATGGGCAACCTCGACGTCGGCCACTACGGCACGTTCGAGGAGCCCAACGGCGGCGAGTTCGGCCGGGTCGGCGTGGAGTGGCTGGACTGGCAGCTCAAGGGTGACCCCGATGCGCGCGTTCAGTTCGCCGGCCCGAACTGCGGCCTGTGCCAAACCGAGTGGGACGTCCAGCAGAAGAACCTGAGCTGACCCCCTCCGCGTCCCGTCCGCTCCGAGCGGCGACCGGGGTGTGCCGTGAAGGACCCCTTCCCTGCGTTGCGTGCAGTGAAGGGGTCCTTCGCTGCGTTCGGTGCAGGCAGGGAGTCCTTCACGGCACACTCCCTCGGTGTGATCCGCGCCGAGGGGCGGCGGTGACGTCCGCGTTGCGCAGTAATGTTCGGTCGGCGTCGCACGACACACCACCGACGCGGACGAACGGAGGTCTCCATGACCGCATACGACAAGCCGCCCGGGCCGCGGTCGCACCCGACGTCGGGCACGCCGGGCACCCTCGCGGGGCGCTGGTACTTCGTGGTCACCGTCGCGTCGATGGGAATTCTCGCCTGGGTGCCGTTCGCGCACGCCGCGGTCCGGCTCCGCCGTCCCTCGGACAAGCGACTCACCGCGATCTACGGTGCCGCCACGCTGGTCCTGTTGATCCTCGTCGCTGTGACTCCCACCGACCCCGCGACGGGCGAGGCGCCGGAGGGTGACCCGATCAGCGTCATCGGCGGGTTGCTGGCACTGACCGTCATCGCCGCCGCCTGCGTCCAGCAGACCCGCCTGCGCCGCGAGGTCTACGGCGCCGGCCGGCCCGAGCCCGCACCGGCCACGCCCGCCGCGTACCAGCCGTCAACGTCGGCGCC
>NZ_KI912247.1:297977-308086 GCF_000231035.2 Saccharomonospora iraqiensis subsp. paurometabolica YIM 90007
GCCGCAACGCCCGCACGGCGGCCGTCTCCCGGTCCGCACCGCAACCCTCGTCGCCGGGGTAGCAGGCCGCGTGCAGCAGCCGCGCACCCCGCCCCGGGCCGCGGTCCCGGAGAAGCACCCGCCGGACCCACTCCACCTGCGCACTCGTCGGCGCCACGAAAACGTCCGGTTCGGACGGTGCGGGGCCGTGCTCCAGCACGGCCGCCTCATTGCGGCTCATCGGCTTCCTCCCGTCGAAGTCGTCTCGCGCCGCGTCACTCGCGGCCGTCGCCGAACACGGCCATGTCCCGGGCGAGCCGGTCGACGTCGTGCTCGACCGGCGCCACACACGGCCCGTCCCCGCCGGCCGGGGACGGGGACGCGGGCGCAGCGCCCCCGTCCCCGGACACGGGCGGATCACACCCGGAACGCGGCACCGGCTCGTCGTGCTGCCGGTCGTCGGTGGTGGTGCGCAGTTCGGCGAGCACGGTGCTGATGCCGCGGGCGAGGTCGAGCGCGCGGCACAGCAGGTGCCTCTGGTGTGGGTGGGTTCACGTGTTCTCCGGCAGGCGTGGGATGTCGCAGGGCGGGAAGTCGTCGCGCACGCGCCACTCGTGGTCGCAGTGCCAGCAGGTCGGGTCGTGCCACCGGCCGTCCAGCTCCACGAAGTCGCGCCGCGCCGGGGTGACCTCGACGCCGCAGAGCGTGGTGAACGCGATCCCGGGATGCGCGGTGCCCACCGTCTCGGCGTCGTAGGCGTGCCGGCGTCCCTCGGCCTGCTGCCACCGGAACCTCTGCATCGATGCCCTCCCCCTGGTCACCGCGTCAGCGACGCGACGGCTCTGCCACTGGAGGACACGCTGTCTGTCTACGGTTCGTAGCTGCAATCTCCCGAAGGGGTGATTCGGCCGAAGTGCCGACTGCCCGTCTCACCTGGTCGGCAACGTCGAGAACGGGATAGCATGACCGACGCACCGACCACTAGGCCGGTGAAGTGGACCCGGCAGCCTTCCGGACGGTGGGCGGGCCGGGTTTCGCATGTTCGGACCTCACACCGCCGAGATTCGTCGGAGGCGGTCAACAACGACCGCTTCTCGCTTCCGAGGGCGGGCCTGTCTACCGAGAGCAGTCCGCTCTCCCGATCGTGTGACTTGTTTTCGTTGTGTGGGGATGACTAACTGTGTGCCATGCCCGTCGACGCCAACGGCATGACCACCCGCGCCCGCGCGCTGACCGCGGCGATCCGCGACCTTCTCGATGACTCCGAACTGAGTGGCCGCGAGATCTCGCAGCGGCTGGGCTTCAGCCACGGCATCGTCTCGCACTGGGTGACCGGCCGTCGACTGCCGAGCCCGGAGGACATGGCCTCACTGCTGACGCTGCTGGGCGTCACCGGCGACGAGAAGCAACGCCTCATCGACCTCGCCCGGCACGCGGCGGAGCCGAACTGGCTGGTCGTGGGCATGCCGGGCCTGCCGCAGCAGTTGGCGGGGGCCATCGAGTCGGAACGCTCGGCGTCGGCGATCACGCAGTGGTCGAGGGACATTCTCCCCGGGCTGCTCCAGACCGCCGACTACGCCCGAGCGCTGGCCATGGCCAGCGGGTTGCCGCTGAACGAGGTCGAGGGCCGAGTCATGCTCCGGATGGGCCGAGCCGAGGTGATCACCCGACGACAACCCGTAGAGTTCCACGCGCTGATAGCCGAAGACGCTGTGCGGGAGCGGATCGCGATACCGGAGGTGATGGCCGACCAGCTGCGGCACCTCCTCGCGATGGCGGCCCGCCCGAACATCACGATCCAGATCGTGCCGCCGCACATCGGTTGGCACCCCGGCCTACTCGGCCCGTTCGTCCTGTACGACTTCCCGGAGGCTCCGCCCGTGGTGCACTTCGAGCACTACAGCTCCGGGGCCTTCGTCCTGGATGAGGACGACGTGCAGGAGTATCGGGCCGCTGTCAAGACCATCTGCGGGATGGCGAGAACCCCGGCGCAGTCGACCGAGTTCCTCGCCGAGATCGCGGAGAGTTTGGAGCACACGACGACATGAACGCCCCGCTGGTGTGGAAGAAGAGCAGCTACAGCGGTCCGAACGGTGACTGCGTCGAGTTCGCCGCCGTCGCCGATGGCAGCGACGATGTCCTGATCCGGCATTCGAAGCACCCGGACGCGACCCTCATCCGGTACACGGCCGCCGAGTGGCGGGCGTTCCTCGCGGGCGTCAAGGACGGCGAGTTCGACCTGTAGCCCTCGGACACTCAGCGGCCCCGGCAGACCAGCGGATGCCGGGGCCGCTGTGCTGTGTTCCTGCGCTGCCCACCGTGGTGTCTACGACCGGTAGCCGTTATTGTCCCCATCGTGTGACTTGTCATGCTACATGTCGGGATGACTACGCTGTGCCATGTCCGTCGACGTCAACGGTATGACCACCCGAGCCCGCGCACTGACCGCGGCGCTGCGCAAGCTGCTCGACGACTCGAAGCTGAGTGGTCGGGCGATCTCCCAACGGTTGGGGTTCAGTCATGGGATCGTCTCGCACTGGGTCACCGGCCGTCGGCTGCCGGGCCCGGAGGACATGGCGTCGTTGCTGACGTTGCTGGGTGTCACCGGGGATGAGAAGCAACGCCTCGTCGACCTCGCCCGGTACGCGGCCGAGCCGAACTGGCTGGTCGTGGGAATGCCGGGCATTCCACAACAGCTGGCCGGCGCGATCGAGTCGGAACGCTCGGCGTCATCCATCGTCGAGTGGGCGCCGCACGTCGTCCCCGGTCTGTTGCAGACGGCGGAGTACGCGCGCGCCCTGGCGAACGCGATCGAACTACCGCCGCACGAGGTCGACGCGCGGGTAATGCTGCGCGTCGGACGCTCGGAGGCGATCACCCGGCGGGACCCGGTGATGATGCTGGCGTTCGTGGGTGAGGGCGCGATCCACGAGAGGATCGGCTCCCCCGGGGTCATGGTCGACCAGCTGCGCCACCTGGTCATGCTGAACGCGCGGAGCAACGTCACGATCCGGCTCGTCCCGCCGCGCGTGGGTTGGCATCCGGGGTGGGCGGGGCCGTTCGTGTTGTACGACTTCCCCGACGCGCCTGCGATGGTGCACTTTGAGCACTACAGTTCCGGGGCGTTCGTCCTCGACGGGGACGATGTGCGGGCCTACCGGCACGCCGTGGAACTCATGCGAGAGGTCGCGCGGACTCCCGAGGAGTCGACCGACCTGCTCGTGACCACCGCAGACGAATTGGAGCGCGCGACAGCATGACGGCACCTCTGGCGTGGACGAAGAGCAGCTACAGCAACCCGAACGGCAACTGTGTCGAGTTCGCCGCCGCCACGGACGGCAGCGGCGATGTCCTGATTCGGCACTCGAAACACCCGGAGGCGGGTGTCATCCGGTACACGGCCGCCGAGTGGCGGGCGTTCCTCGCGGGCGCCAAGGACGGCGAGTTCGACCTGTAACGGGCAAGCGTGCAGCGGCACCGGCACGTCCGGTGCCGCTCCGGCTAGCTTGTCCCGAATCCTGATCCACCAGCGGCGCGGTGGCGCATGCAGGGAGACGTCCGATCTCGCTGAACGGGCGCCGAACCGGCGGCGGGAACCGCCATACATTCTGCTTGGCTCGGTGGCCCATTTCGGACTGTTCGCCGACGGGCGCATCACTGTTCCGGGTGGAATCCGGGTGTGTCCCGGAATCATTCCCGCAGGTCCTCGCCAAAGGTCCCTAACGTCCCCGGCACGGGATGCGTTTCCCGTGCCGTCTCGGACCGGGCCGTCCGTGTCCGGTGGGTGTTGGGAGAGGAGGCCAGGCTTTGCGAAAGACGTTCGCACTGGTGGCGGTGGTGGTCGTGGCGCTCACCGGGACGGTGGGGACGGCGTCGGCGCACGGAAGCGTCACCGATCCGCCGTCGCGGGTGTACGGCTGCTACGAACGCTGGGGTGACGACCACCTGTCCGCGGAGATGGCCGAGCGGGACCCGATGTGTCACCAGGCGTGGCAGGCCGATCCGAAGGCGATGTGGAACTGGAACGGTCTGTACCGCAACGGCGTCGACGGTGAGCACCGCGGCGCGATCCCGGACGGGCAGCTGTGCAGCGGCGGCCGCACCCGGGACGGCCGCTACGCCGCCTTCGACGCGGTCGGCGAGTGGAAAGCCGCGGAACGGGACAACACCTTCTCCGTCACCGTCCGCGACGGTGCCCGGCACGGCGCCGACTACTACCGCGTCTACATCACCCGGCCGGGCTTCGACCCCACGATGCACCCGCTGACGTGGCAGGACCTGCGCGTCGCCCGGGAGGTCGGCCCGGTCGGGAAGGTGGAGAACTTCACCTTCGAGGTGAACGCGGGCGAGCGCACCGGCCACCACATCGTCTACACCATCTGGAAAGCCGCCCACATGGACCAGACCTACTACCTCTGCAGCGACGTCCGCTTCACGGGCGAGTGACCGAGCTGGTCACCCCGGGTGTTGGCGCGAAGGACTCCTTCACTGCACTCAACGCAGGGAAGGAGTCCCTCGCGGCGTCGGACGCAGGGAAGGGGTCCTTCACGACACACCCAACGGGGGGCCGCCGGTGAGGCCGGTGAGGGTGACGGTCAGGCAGCGGGTCACCTGGTCGGGTGGGGTGTCGAGTTCCACCAGGCGGGCCAGGGCGGTGAGCAGGCACAGGACGTCGTCGGCGGTGACCTCGCCGCGCAGCGCGCCCTCGGCGTGCGCGGCGGTGACCAGGTCCTCCACCAGGGGACGCAGGGAGCGGTCGCAGGCCGAGAGGCGGCCGGCCTCGGTGGTGGCCGCGGCCAGGTTCTCCAGCACCGCGCGGTCGCCGCGCTGGTAGGTCAGGGCGTCGGCGACGAACCCGGCCAGCGCGTCCCACGCCGTGGGCCGGGTGCGGGCCACGGCGCGGGCCTGCTCCACCCACTGCGCGTAGCTCTCCGCGACCAACGTCTCCAGCAGCGCGTCCTTCGACGGGAAGTGCCGGTACAGCGTGCCCATGCCCACCCCGGCGCAGCGGGCGACCTCGCGCACGTCCACCGCCTGCCCGCGCTCGGAGAACGCCACGGCCGCCGCGCGCAGGATCGCGGCGCGGTTGCTCACCGCATCGCGCCGTCGCGGCGCGGCGGCGGTGGCATCCTCGGGGGGCGCGTTCTCGCGCGTCGTCTGCCGGGTCACGCCCACATCGTAGGGCCACGGCGGGCCGCCACGCACCAAGCGGAACATCTGCTCCGCTCCGGGTACAGTGGGACGAGTCAATCCGGAGCGCACGCTCCGCGCGGTGGTCGCCGGAAAGGTGGAAGTTCGTGACCCCTGTCCTGTCCGTCCTCGACCTGGCCATGGTCGGCAAGAACGAGACGAACCGCGAAGCCCTGGACGCCGCCGTCGTGCAGGCTCAGCGCGCCGAGCAGCTCGGCTACCACCGTGTCTGGTACGCCGAGCACCACAACATGAAGGCCATCGCCTCCTCGGCCACCAGCGTGCTCATCGCGCACGTCGCCGCACACACCCGCAGCATCCGGCTCGGCTCGGGCGGGGTGATGCTGCCGAACCACGCCCCGCTGACCATCGCCGAGCAGTTCGGCACCCTGGCCACGCTGCACCCGGACCGCATCGACCTCGGCCTCGGGCGTGCCCCCGGCACCGACCAGAACACCCTGCGTGCCCTGCGCCGGGACGCCAATTCGGCGGACTCGTTCCCGCAGGACGTGCAGGAGTTGCAGGCGTTTCTCGGCGAGCGCAGCGCCATCCCCGGGGTGGAGGCCGTCCCCGGCAAGGGCACGAACGTCCCGCTGTACATCCTCGGCTCGTCGCTGTTCGGCGCCCAGCTCGCCGCGATGCTCGGCCTGCCGTACGCGTTCGCCTCGCACTTCTCCCCGGACGCGCTGGAGCAGGCCGTGGCGGTCTACCGGGAGAAGTTCCAGCCGTCCGACCAGCTCGCCGAGCCGCACGTCATCGCCGGGGTGAACGTGCTGGCCGCCGAGTCCGAGGAGGAGGCGCAGGAGCAGTTCACCGTGGTCAAGCGGCAGCGGGTGCGGCTGCTGGTCGGCCGGGGACGCAACTTCACCGACGCCGAGGCCGACGCGATCCTGGACTCCCCGCAGGGCGGCCAGCTCAAGAACATGGTCCGCTACAGCGCCGTCGGCACGGCCGAGCAGACCAAGCGCTACCTCGACGAGTTCGCCACCCACGCCGACGCCGACGAGCTGATCACCGCCCACCAGGGGCCGACGCCGAAGGACCGCATCCGGTCGATGGAGCTGCTGGCCGAGGCCACCGGCCTCGGCGGGTGAGCCCGGAGGGGCCGCCGACCTCGTCGAATCGGCCCCGCCACGTCGTCCGGGGTGGCATGATGCGCTCCCGTCGTCCCGTCGGCGCCGGGGGAGAAACGGGCGCGGACGAGCGACCGACTCGTCTCACGGGTGCCCGCGGGCGGTGGTCCGCGGGGTTGACGTCACGGGGGTGACATGACCGGGGAACCCGGAGAACAGGACGACGACATGGCGACACACGAGGAGACGCTGGCGCAGCTGTACCAGGGTGTGGAGCAGTGCACGAACATCCACAACGCGGTGCAGCACGCCCTGTCGATGGCGGGCGGCCTGTCCGACCTGCTGCGCAACAGCCTCGGCGGCACCGCGGCCCACGACGAGGTCGGCGGCTACTGCGAGAGCGTGCTGGCCCAGCTCGAACTGTCCGCCCAGTCGGTCGAACAGACCAGGCACGCCCTCGACACGCTCATGGTGCGCTTCGAGGGCATGACGTAGTCGCCGCGCGCGCACGGAAAATGCCGTGCCCGGCCCGGCGGTGGCGGAGCACCATGGGCCGATGCTGGACGCACATTTTCCCGTGTTCGGGCTGCGCCTGCGCACCCCGCGGCTGGAGCTGCGCCTGCCCGGGGGCGAGGAGCTCGCGGCGCTGGCCGACCTGGCCGTTGACGGCGTCCACCCACCCGAGGTGATGCCGTTCCTGCATCCGTGGACCGACCGGCCGCCTCTCGAACGGGCGCGCGGGGTGGCGCAGAACCACTGGCGTGCGCTGGGCACCTGGGAACCGGCGGATTGGCGGTTGCCGCTCGTCGTGCTCGACGACGGCCTCGTCGTGGGTTTGCAGGAGCTCACCGGGCGGGACTTCGCCGTCACCCGCGTGGTCGGCAGTGGGTCGTGGCTCGGGCGGCGGCACCAGAGGCGTGGGCTCGGCACCGAGATGCGGGCGGCGGTGCTGCACCTCGCGTTCGCCGGGCTGGGCGCGGAGGAGGCCGTCACCGGTGCCTTCGCGGACAACGCCGCCTCCCTGGCGGTGTCGCACAAGCTCGGCTACCGGCCGGACGGGATCGCCCGGTACGCCGTGCGCGGAGCACCCGCCGTCGAGCAACGGCTGCGCTTGAGCCGTGCCGACTGGCGGCGGCACCGCGCGGTGGACGTGGAGATCGCGGGGCTCGGCGAGGCGTGCCGGGCGCAGTTCGGCGTCGGGTCCTGACCCGCCCCGGTTGCCGGACGCGCCGGGCGGGTACCGGACGATGGGACGGCACGCCCACAGCCGATGCGAGCAGGAGGACGACGACGGTGACCTACCACGCGGCGGTGCGGACGGTGGCTCCGGACGGTTCCGATGACGTCCGGGAGGTCCCGGTCGCGGGGGCCGACGACGTCGACGAGCTGCTCTCGCTGCTGTCCGGCGAGGAGGTGTACACCGCGACGGTGCACGAGGGGGAGGACGACCCGGCGCTCGACGTGCAGATCCACGAGAGCTGGGGATACCTGCTCTATTCCGGTGACGAACTGCTCGCCTACAGCGTCGGTGACCCGGAGTCGCCCGCGCTGTCCGACGTCTCCGAGGCCCAGTTCCCCAAGGGCAGCGGCGTGCCGCTGGAGACGTTGCGCACGGCGCTGGTCGAGTTCGTCACCAGCGGCGGCGGCGCCCCCGGATCGGTGGGCTGGCAGGACGCGCTGACCGCGCACGAGGGCTGAGCCGTCGCGGGTGGTCAGTCGGTGCTGCCGGTGGCCTCCCGCACGGCGGTGTACACGTCGGACAGTCGGCCGGGCCAGTCGCGCCGGACGGCCTCCCACGCGGCGCGCAGCGACACCCGCCGGGCGAGCACGATCACCGGGGCCTCGCCCCAGTGG
Organism: Saccharomonospora iraqiensis subsp. paurometabolica YIM 90007; assembly: GCF_000231035.2. Lineage (GTDB taxonomy): Bacteria > Actinomycetota > Actinomycetes > Mycobacteriales > Pseudonocardiaceae > Saccharomonospora > Saccharomonospora paurometabolica. The sequence continues at coordinate 306,074 of NZ_KI912247.1, forward strand.
GTCGCCACCACGGTGCCGGTGCGGTCCGGCTCGTGCGGGAAGGGCGCCCCGCCGGGCAGGAAATCGACGGTGAGCGTGGCCGTCGCGGGCAGCCCCGCGCTCGTGCCCGCGCTGGGCGACTCCCCCGAGGCGGTGAGGTCGTCGGTGACACCCCCCATCGCGGCGCGGTAGCCGCGCAGGCTGTGGCGCAGGTGCGGCTCCGTGGGCATCGGGCAGTCCGGGTACGCGGCGTTGTAGGCCTGCACGGAGGCGAAACTCTCTGGGGTCACGACCGGCAATCCTACCCTGACGTTAGGGAAGGTTTACGGCTCGCCCGGCCCTCCGGAACCGCCGTCCGGTGTGGACGACGGAGTGCCCGTTCGGAGACGTCGGGACGGCCGGTCCGGCGGGTTCCGGTCGCTACACTGGGTGTGCCGGGCGGGACCGTTCCGGCGGAGCGGGGAAGGCGTGATGCGCGTGTCCGGGAGCCCGGCCGACGACGGGGCGGATTCCGACGAGCGGCTGGACGCCGTCGAGGCGGCGTTGACGAAGAGCAAGCGCTACAGCGGCCTCGCCCCGGCCACCGTGCGGCGGGTGGCCCGCAGGGCGCTCGTCTCGTCCGGGGGTGACGTCACCGACGCCGTCAAGCGCACCAAGCGCGGTCTGCACGAGATCTACGGCGCGTACGTCCCCGGCGGGGCGCCGCCGTACCGGAGCATCCTGCGCAAGCTCGAGGAGGCGGTCGCCGACGCCGACCCCGGCGGGGCCGACGACGCCGTGTCCGGCGGGGCCCACGACACCGCCTCCGGCGGGGCCGACGAGCGCACGCGGGAGGTGCTGGTCGGGGCGATGCGCGCGCACGCCAGCACGCGGGAGCGGCTGCCGTCGCTGGAGCGGTTCTACCGCGAGATCTTCGACCGCGTCCCGGTACCCGCGACCGTGCGGGACCTCGCGTGCGGGCTCAACCCGCTGGCCGTGCCGTGGATGGGACTGCCCGCCTCCACCGTGTACCGGGCCTCGGACATCGACGCCCCGCAGATGGAGTTCCTGGACCGCGCCCTGGACCTGCTCGGCGTGCGGCACGAGACCGCCGTGGCCGACCTGCTCGACGAGCCGGTGTCCGCACCGGCCGACCTGACACTGCTGCTCAAGACCGTGCCGTGCCTGGAGAAGCAGCGCACCGGGGCGGGGTGGGAGCTGCTCGACGCGGTGAACTCGCCCACGCTGGTGGTCACCTTCCCCACCAAGTCGCTCGGCCGACGGTCGAAGGGCATGTTCCAGACCCACTCGACGGCGTTCGAGCAGTTCGCGGCCGAGCGCCCGTGGCGCGTCGAGAGCTTCGAGACGGACAACGAGCTGGTGTATCTCGTGCACCGGTGACCACGTCCCGCACTCCCTCCCACCACCGCCCGTAGCACGGCACTCCGGTGAAGGCCGACACGATGTGTGTGCACGCATGGTCACGAAAACGGTACGGTGGGCGACGACGGCCGGAGGGAAGTGAGGTCCGCGAGCGTGCGTGAGCACATGCGCATCGGCGAGGTGTCCGCCCGTACCGGGCTGTCGTTGCGCACCATCCGCTACTACGAGGAGGTCGGGCTCGTCCCCCCGAGCAGTCGTACCCGGGGCGGCTTCCGCCTGTACACCGAGCCGGACGTCGAACGGCTCGACCTCGTCACCCGGATGAAACCGCTGGGCTTCGCGCTCGACGAGATGCGGGAACTGCTCGCGCTGCTGACCCCGCCGGACCCCGGCACGGACGGGGGTGGACGCACCGAGCGGGACCGGCGGCGGCTGCGCGAGTTCGCCGAGATCGCCGAACGCCGCTGTGCCGAACTGCGCGAGGAACTCTGCGCCGCCGAGGCGTTCACCGCCGCGCTGCGGGACGCACTCGCGGACGACCGGTCCCACGACACGGGGTGAGCTCCGGGGCGGGCGCGCCGTCCCGGAGCTCACCGGGCCCGGGACACTCAGGCCGGTGGTCCGGCCAGGGTCGTGGCGACGGCCTCCAGGGTGTCGACGGCCTCCAGCCGC
>NZ_KI912247.1:308186-312163 GCF_000231035.2 Saccharomonospora iraqiensis subsp. paurometabolica YIM 90007
TCGCCGCGATCGTGTCGCTGTCGCCGCCGGCACGGACGGCCCAGCGGATCGCGTCGCCGGGGCGGTCCGGGTGCCGCAGGAACGCCAGCAGTGCCAGCGGGACCGACCCCGCCGCGGTGACGTCGTTGCCGAGCTGTTCCGCCGCCCCGGCCGGGGTCACGTCCCGCACCGCCAACGCCGCGACCAGTCCCAGCTTCTCCGCCCACGGTTCCGTGTCCACGCCGGGCACCGTCATCAGGTCCTCGACGAACCGGGCCGCGCCGGTGGCCTCCGCGGGCTCGCCGGACAGGGCGAGGTACGCGGCCACCGCCTGACACACCGCGCCGCCGACGCCCTGTTCGTGGGAGTGGGTCACCTCCGCGCTGCGCCGCGCCAGGTCCGCCGCCCCGGCCGCGTCGGGGGCGACCAGCGCGACCGGTGCCACGCGCATCGCGCCGCCGTTGCCCAGGGAACCCTCGCCGCCGAAGGTGGCGCCCGCCTCCCGCCACGGCACGCCGGTGTCGATCTGCCGGAACACCTCGCGGACGCTGCCGCCGTAGCCGCGGTCCGGCTCGCGCCGCCACGCCTCGGCGAACTCCAGCGCCAGGGTGTCCGGGTCGAGCGGGTGTCCGGTGCCCAGCCTGCGGGCCAGGTGTTCGGCGAGCACCAGTGCCAGGGCGGTGTCGTCGGTGTACGTCAGCGGCCCGTCACCGCGCTCCAGCGCGAGAATGTCCGCTTCGGTCACGTCGGGGTGCCCCTCGAACGGGGCACCGAGCGCGTCACCGAGGGCGAGCCCCAGCAGCAGCCCCCGGGCACGGTCGAGCCGGGTGACCGTGGACATCTCCCACCTCCCGGGGTCCGTGACCACGGCGGTCACGGACCGTACGGGCAGGGTACCGTCCCGCGCGGGTATAGTCGTCCCGGTATGTCTGAACACAGTTCGATGAGCCTGTCATGAGCGTGAAGCCTGTCGCGGGCACCGCGACCGCCGACGGGGCGGACGTGGCCGCCGAGGCCCGTCGCCGGCGCTCCTTCGCCGTCATCAGCCACCCGGACGCAGGCAAGTCCACGCTCACCGAGGCGCTGGCGCTGCACGCGCACGTGATCAACGAGGCGGGCGCGGTACACGGCAAGGGCGACCGCGCGGGCGTGGTCTCCGACTGGCTGTCCATGGAACAGGACCGCGGCATCTCGATCACCTCGGCGGCGCTGCAGTTCGCCTACGGCGACACGGTGATCAACCTGCTGGACACCCCGGGCCACGCCGACTTCTCCGAGGACACCTACCGCGTACTGTCCGCAGTGGACTCGGCGGTGATGCTGCTCGACTCGGCGAAGGGGCTGGAGCCGCAGACGTTGAAACTGTTCGACGTCTGCCGCCACCGCGGTATCCCGGTGATCACGTTCATCAACAAGTGGGACCGGCCCGGTCGTGAGGCGCTGCAGCTGTGCGACGAGCTGACCGAGCGGATCGGGCTGCAGCCGATGCCGTTGACCTGGCCGGTCGGGATCTCCGGGCACCTCAAGGGCGTCCTCGACGTCACCGACGGGTCGTTCGTGCGCTACGCCCCCACCGCGGGCGGCGCGAGACGTGCCGAGGACGAACGGCTGGACGCCGACGCCGCCGGGGCGGAGTACGGCGAGGAGTGGGACCGGGCCGTCGAGGAGACCGAGCTGCTGACCGCCTCGGACGGCGGGTTCGACGCCGCGCGGTTCCGCGACGGTTCGGCCACGCCGGTGCTGTTCGGCGCGGCGGTGCGCAACTTCGGCGTGAAGCACCTGCTGGACCTGTTGGTCTCGCTCGCGCCGGCGCCGGAGCCGCGTCCGGACGTGGACGGGAACCCGCGCCCGCTGGACGCGGACTTCTCGGCGTTCGTGTTCAAGGTGCAGACCGGGATGGACCGGGCGCACCGCGACCAGGTGGCCTTCGCCCGCGTGTGCTCGGGGGTGTTCGAGCGGGGCATGGTGGTCACCAACGCGACCACGAAGAAGCCGTTCGCCACCAAGTACGCGCACCAGGTGTTCGGCTCGCAGCGTTCCACGGTGGAGACCGCGTATCCCGGTGACGTGATCGGTCTGGTGAACGCCTCGGCGCTGCGGGTGGGCGACACCCTCTACACCGGTAAACCCGCGGTGCGCTTCCCCGGTCTGCCGAGCTTCGCGCCCGCGCACTTCGCCGTCGCCCGGCCCGCCGACCTGAGCAAGGCCAAGCAGTTCCGCAAGGGTGTCGACCAGCTCGCCTCCGAGGGCGTCATCCAGGTGCTCACCTCGGACCTGCGCGGCGACGCCACCCCGGTGTTCGCCGCGGTGGGGCCGATGCAGTTCGAGGTCGCCGAGCACCGCATGGCCCACGAGTTCAACGCGCCGGTGCGCCTCGACCGCCTGCCGTACTCGACCGTGCGCAGGCTGGGCGACCCGGCGCAGCGCGCACTGGTGGACTCCGGCCGCAACAGCGAGGTCCTCACCCGCACCGACGGCGCCGACCTCGCCCTGTTCACCGACGACATGAGCATGCGCATCCTCCTCCGCACCCACCCGGACCTCGCCCTGGAACCCCTCGTCGCGGAAGGCACCTGACCGGGCCGGTCACCCTGCGTGTGTGCCGTGAAGGGCACTTTCCCTGCGTCTGACGCAGTGAATGTGCCCCTCGCTGCGTGACACGCAGGGAAAGTGCCCTTCACGGTCAACTCGGGAGGGGGAGGCGTGCGCGGGAGTCTGGGGGCGTCCGGGTTCTACGGGTGGCACATCGTCGGGTTCTCGGCCTTGATGGTGGCCACGACCGCACCGGGGCAGACGGCGGCGGTGTCGGTGTTCATCGACCCGATGCTGGCCGACCTGGGAATCAGCCGTTCGGCGATCTCGACCGCCTATCTGGTGGGCACCCTGACCGGGGCGGTCGCGATGCCCTTCGTCGGCCGCGCGCTGGACCGGTTCGGGGTGCGCCGGGTCATGGCGGTGATCGGTGCGGTCTTCGCGCTCGCCCTGTGCGCGCTGTCCGCGGTGAGCTCGATCGTGGGACTGACGGCGGGGTTCGTCGCCATCCGCATGGCCGGGCAGGGCGCACTCGGCCTGGCCGCGACGACCGCGGTCGCCCTGTGGTTCGACCGCAGGCGGGGCACCGCGATGGGGCTGGTCAACGCCGTCGGGGTCTCACTGATCTCGCTGGCCCCGGTGCTGCTGGAGTCGCTGATCGCGCAGACCGGGTGGCGGCGCGCGTGGCTGATCGAGGGACTCGTCGTCGCCGCCCTGGTGCTGCCCGTGGCGCTGCTGGGGATGCGGGACCGGCCCGCCGACCTCGGCCAACGGCCGGACGGCAGGATCACCGACGCCGCGTCACCGCCCCGCCCGGCCTGGGGCCTCACCCGGGCCGTGGCGCTGCGGACGCCGTTCTTCTGGACGGTCACCGGCGGTATCGCCGCCACCGGGATGCTGTCCACAGCGATCAACTTCCATCAGATCGACCTGCTCACCGCGCACGGCCTGAGCACCGTGGAGGCGGCCGCGAACTTCGTGCCGCAGACCGTCGCGAATCTGGTGTCGACGCTCGGGGTGGGCATGCTGGCCGATCGCCTGCGGAGCCGGGTGCTCGTCGCACTCGCCATGGCGTTCCTCGGTGGCGCACTGCTGCTGGGCACCTCGGTCACGCCGGGCCTGTCCGCCGTGGCGCTGGGCGTGTTGCTCGGCGCGGCGAACGGCAGTATCCGCGCCATCGAGGCCGCGACCTTCCCCCGGCACTTCGGCACCACCCACATCGGCGCGATCCGGGGTGTGGTCACCGGCGTCAGTGTGGGGTCCACCGCGTTCGGCCCGGTGCTGTTCGCCGTCGTGTACGAGGCCACCGCCAGCTACACGCCCGCGCTGCTCGGGGCACTGCCGTTGCCACTGCTGGTGATCGTGGCGGCGGTGTTCGTGCGCCCGCCGGAGGTACCCGCACCCGGTGGCCGGGCGGACGCCGCCGGGGTCGGACCGGCCGCCGACACGGTCGCGCTCGCCGACGG
>NZ_KI912247.1:312263-315693 GCF_000231035.2 Saccharomonospora iraqiensis subsp. paurometabolica YIM 90007
CACGACTGCCGCGGGAGAACCCCGCCGGTGGTGAGGCGCCCCCGCCGCAACCGGGAGGACAGCCCCGGCCGGACGCCCGGGGACCGCAGGCTCCGCAGGGCCCGCAGGGTCCGCAGGCCGCGCCGGCACAGTCCGCTCCGCAGCCCACCGCCCAGGACGCCAGGCAGGGCGCCGCACCGCCGGCCCAGGAAGACGCCTCGACGGGTGGGAAGCCGCCGTTGCCCCGCAGGCGGAGGCAGGAGAACCTGGCTCCGCAGCTGCGGGAGGAGGCCGGACCCTCCGATCAGGGCGGTGACGCCACCGATCCCGCGGAGACTCCCGACGACGCACGTAGCAGGCTCTCGGCGTTCCAGATGGGCACTCGGAGAGCACGGCACCAGAAACCCGGCGGCGACGAGACTGGAGACTGAGACACCATGACGAACTCGGGAGTCAACGAACTCGACTGGCTGCTGGACGACTTGGTGAACCAGGTCGCGGGAGCCGAGCGCGCCGTCGTACTGTCGTCGGACGGCCTGTTGATCGGGCGATCGAGTAATCTGTCCGAAGAGGACGGCGAGCATCTGTCCGCCGTCGCCTCGGCGTTCCAGAGCCTGGCTCGGGGCACCGGGCGGCACTTCGGCGGCGGAGCGGTGCGGCAGACCGTGGTGGAGATGGACCATGCGTTCCTCTTCGTCACGGCGGCCGGACGCGGGGCGTGCCTGGCCCTGTTGACGTCGGAGGACGCCGACATGGGCATGGTGGCGTACTCGATGAACATGATGGTTAAGCGGGTAGGCGCGGTGCTCAGCGCGGCGCCGAGGGTGGAACAACAAAGTGCGCCATGAGTGATCCCGGACAGGAGTGGTTCGACGAGGCCGGCGAAGCCGACGACGCCGGTGGCCTCGTTCGCTCGTACGTGGTGACGGGCGGCCGGACCAGGTCGGACAACTACGGCCTGGACATGATGACGCTGGTCGTGTCGCTGTGCACGCCGGCCGAGGCCGCGCACCTGCCCAGCGAGTACGCCCAGATCGTGCACATGTGCCAGCGGCCGATGTCGGTGGCCGAGGTGGGTGGACACGTCGACCTACCCCTGCCCGTGGTCAAGGTCCTGCTCAGTGATCTGATCGAGCAGAACTATGTGATCTTCCGTAGAGCGGCGCCCGAGGGCGACGCCCCCAACAAACACGTACTGCAGGCGGTTCTGGATGGCATCCGCAAACTCTGACGAGCGGCGACTGACGGCGACGGCGGTGAAGCTGTTGGTCGCCGGTGGTTTCGGGGTCGGCAAGACCACGATGGTGGGTTCGGTCAGCGAGGTTCCGCCGCTGCGCACCGAGGAGTCGCTGACGTCCGCGTCCGAGGGCGTGGACGATCTGTCCGGTGTGGAGGCGAAGACCACCACCACGGTGGCGCTCGACTTCGGGCGTATCACGATCAACTCCGAGTTGATCCTGTACCTGTTCGGCACGCCCGGGCAGGACCGGTTCTGGTTCATGTGGGACGAGCTGGCCCAGGGGGCGCTCGGCGCGGTGGTGCTCGCCGACACGCGCAGGCTGGAGTCGTGCTTCCCCGCGGTGGACTACTTCGAGCGCAGGGGACTGCCGTTCGTGGTGGGCGTGAACTGCTTCGACCAGGCGCACATGTACGGCACCGAGGAGGTGCGCGCGGCGCTCGACGTGGGCCCCGAGGTGCCCCTGGTGCTGTGCGACGCGCGGGACAAGGAGTCCACCAAGCAGGTCCTGATCACCCTGATCGAGTACGTCATGTCCACGGCGGACCTGGTGCCCGCCGCCCGCTGACGGCCCGCTCACCCCACGTGTGTGGCGTGAGGGGCACGTTCCCTGCGTGCAGCGCAGTGAATGTGCCCCTCGCTGCGCCGGGCGCAGGGAACGTGCCCTTCACGGGTCACCCTGTGGGGTGCGCGGTGCCCTGGAGGAGGGGGCTGGCGGGGATCCAGCGGGGGCCCGCCTGGAGGTTCTCCACTTCGGTGAAGGTGAAGCCGGCGCGTTCGACCGCGGTCCGGGTGTCCCGGTTGGGGTGACATCCCGCGCCGAGACGCTTCCACACCGGGGTGACGCGGTCCTGCCACGTGGCCTGGGCGCCCTCGCCGCGGACGTGTTCCAGCACGTACAGGCTTCCCTCGGGACGCAGTACGCGGCGGGCCTCGGCCAACGCCCGCGCGGGGTCGACCACCGTGCACAGCACGAGGGTGAACACCACCGCGTCGAACGAGTCGTCGTCGAACGGCAGGTCCTCGGCGGCCGCGTCGCTGACCTGGACCACGGGCGCGTGCGCCCGGCCGAGCTTGCGCTCCAGCTTCGCGCGCATCGCCGGGTCGGGCTCGGTGAGCACCACCTGCTCGGCGTTGCGGAGATGGTCGAGGTTGACCCCGGTGCCGGCCCCGACGTCGAGCACCCGCCCGGTCACCCCGGACAGCATCCGCGCACGCCGCGGCCCGAGCAGCTTGGACTCGACCGGCGCGGCCATCCGGTCGTACACGGCAGCGAAGATCCGATGTCCCGACATCCCCCGAGCCTAACCGCCCGGGTGCCCACTCACCGGGTGCCCGTGAAGGAGTCCTTCCCTGCACTCAACGCAGCGAAGGACTCCTTCCCTGCACCGGACGCAGGGAAGGAGTCCTTCACGGCACACCGCGGATCGAGCGGTCCAGCAGTTGCACCGGGTGTTGGAGAGGGAGGTCGTCGGTGTCCAGGTAGCGGGCGATCTGGAGCAGGCAGCCCGGGTTGGCCGTCACCAGCAGGTCCGGGTGCACCGAGCGGACGTTGTCCGCCTTGCGCCTGCCCAGGTCGGCGGCCGCCTCCGGTTGCAGCAGGTTGTAGACGCCCGCCGAGCCGCAGCACAGCTCCGCGTCCGGCAGGTCCACCAACTCCACCCCGGGGATCGTGCGCAGCACCTGCCGGGGCTGGGACCACACGCCCTGGGCGTGCCGCAGGTGGCAGGCGTCGTGGTAGGCCACCCTCGCCTCGACCGGGTGCCGCGGCGCCCGCGGCTCGAGCTCGGCCAGCACCTCGCTGACGTCGCGGACCTTCGCCGACAGCGCCCGCGCCCGCTCGGCCCATTCCGGGTCGTCGGCCAGCAGGGTGCCGTACTCCTTCATCGACGAGCCGCACCCGGCCACGTTGACCACGATGTCGTCCACCGGCAGCCGCTCGAACGTCTCGATCGTGCGCCGGGCCCGCGCGACGGCGTGTTCCTCGCGCCCGGCGTGCAGGCCCAGCGCACCACAGCAGCCCTGGTCCCGAGGGGTGAGCACCTCGCACCCCTCGGCGGCCAGCACCCGTTGCGTGGCCGCGTTCACCTCGTGGAAGAAGACGTCCTGCACGCAGCCGGACAGCAGCGCCACCCGACGCCGGGTCGGCCCGGACGGGCGCACCCGCCGCGGCAACCCCGCGAACGCCTCCCGCAGCCGCACCGGCGGCAGCAG
>NZ_KI912247.1:315793-317440 GCF_000231035.2 Saccharomonospora iraqiensis subsp. paurometabolica YIM 90007
CCCCGGCGGCAGCGGGGGCGGCGGTGGACGCGGGGGTGGCGGGGGACGCGGCGTCCGTCGCGGCGGCCACCTCCGTCCCGGTGTCGGCGCCTCCGGTGCTCCGTCCGGGCTCGTCGGTGTCCCCGGGAGCGTCGCCTCCCGGATGCCCTGATCTCCCCGGTCTCCCCATGGGCGTCAGTGTGTCCCGGACGGCACACCCCGGACATCAGGGATCATCCCGGAGATCCTCGCGCGGGGCGGATCCGGTGGAGACCACGCCACCGTCGGCGGTCACCGGGTCACCTCCGTCAGTGCGGTGCCCGCGGGGTCCAGATGAGGTGGGGGAGGAAGAACTGGGTGAGCGGGCCGATGGCGAGTGCGTAGCCGACGGTGCCCACGCCGACGGTCCCGCCGAGCAGCCAGCCCACGGCGAGCACGGTCAGCTCGATGCCGCTGCGCACGAGGCGGACCGACCGCCCGGTCCGGTCCGCGAGGCCGGTCATCAGTCCGTCGCGGGGGCCGGGGCCGAGGCGGGCACCGACGTAGGCCGCCGTGGCGAGTGCGTTGAGCAGGATCCCGCCCACCAGCAGGGTGACCTGCCAGGGCAGCGACCGCGCGTCGGCCAGGAGCAGGCGCACCACGTCGACGGTGACCGCGATGACGAGCACGTTGGCGACGGTGCCGACACCCGGGCGCTGCCGGAGCGGGAACCAGAGCGCCAGCACCCCGACGGCGGTGACCGCGGTCACCGCGCCGAAGGTCAACGGGGTGCGCCCCGCGATTCCCTCGTGCAGCACGTCCCACGGGTTCAGACCGAGGCCCGAGCGGGTCATCATCGCCATGCTCGTGCCGTACAGCACCAGCCCGGCGAACAGTTGCGGGAGTCGACGCGCCGGGGCGGTGGTGACGGGCACCGGACGCAGGTCGGCGGAGGTCACGGAAACGGCCACGCCGACCACTGTCGCCCCGCCTGCGGTGCCTCTCCAGAGCCGGTCCGGGCCGAATTGGCCCGCAAGAGGAGGAGCCGGTGCGCCGGATGCGAGGTAGTGCCGTCACTCCAGGGAAAAGGACGGTTGTGGCATCCGGCGCACCGGCTCGTCGCCGTGCCCGGGGGAGGGCACGACCGCCGCGGGCCGGTCCCGGCATCGCCCCTCGCCATGCCGGAACGGGCCCTGCGGCTCAGGTCCGCGTCGGTGCGGTGTTCCGGCTCGGCGCGGTGAGCGGGAACAGCCGACGCGCACCAGGGGGCCCCGGCGCCGCGGGGGCAACGCGGCACCAGGACCGGGACCCGTCACGACCGGGCGCGGTCGGTCGAACGGGAAGCATCGAAGACACGAGAACGAACCCCTGCTGAACGGAATCTGCCGAAATGACCGGGAGGGTCACCGGGGCGCGCGGAGAAAACGATCTTGAAAAGACACGCTGCGCCCGGCGGAATCGGTATCCGTCAGTCGGGTGAAGTCACGGGACGGGTCGACTCCGTGTCGACCGCGCGCTTTCCGTGTTCCCGGCTGACGCCGAGCAGTCGCAACTGGGTTCCGGTCGGCTGGTCGGTCAGGATCGCGTGCTCGGTGCGCTGCCCGCCCGCGTTCCCGTGCGGGGAGGCCGCGGAGCCCTGGGTGCCCGCGAACGCGGCCGGGGTGGCGGGGGCGGGGCTCTGCGGAGCGC
>NZ_KI912248.1:0-2747 GCF_000231035.2 Saccharomonospora iraqiensis subsp. paurometabolica YIM 90007
CCCGGGCCGGGCGGTGCGGCGCCCGGAGGTGCCGCGGCGGCGTCCGCGGCGGGTCGAGGCGGTATGGGCGGTGCTCCGATGGGGGCGGGTGCCGGGCGTGGTGGTCAGGGCAGTGAAGACGAGGAGCACCAGCGGCCCGGCTACCTCGTCGAGGCGGATCCGGACAGCCTGTTCGGGACCGAGGAGCGCACAGCACCCCCGGTCATCGGCGAGTGACCGCGCGCCCGGGCGCACGGTGTCGCCGACCGAGCAGCTGTCTGACGCAGGGAGCGCCGTGGAGCCCCACGGCAGGCCCGTAGCCACGGCTTGTTCGGGTCTCCGGCCGGTCCACGGAACGGGTGGACCGGAGCGCCGGGAGCTCTGTGGGCGGGGAGGTCCGGCAGGTTGTCGAACACCTCGGCAGGCTCGCCGATGCGCTACCACACGGGTGCGGCGCGCCGGTCCGGTCGCCGCTACACCGGCTCCCAGGTGTTGTAGATCGGGCTGAAACCCCGCCCGTCGAGCAGGTGACTGGCCGCCGAGGCGAGCGAGCCTGGCCACGCGGACGTGCCGACATCGGTCTTCCGGGCCGCCAGTGCGACGGCCGTACCGGCGTGCCCGGTCCCGGCGGACACCTCGACCCGCTCGAACCCCGCCGCGCGCAGTACAACGGACGCCCAGGTGATCTCGACCGGTGATCTCGAAGGGGTACGAACGTGCCGCAACGGCGTCGCCACCTTGCTGACTACCTCGAGTACGGCGTCATCGCTGGTCGCTCTCCACGGATCGATGCGTGAATGTGGGAATCACCCCCGTTGCCGAGCGGTGACCAGGTCCGAATCGGACCGAAATGATCGGAATGCGCCTGGCGTGTCCGCGAGGTGGATAGGGTCGCTGCATGTTCAAAAAGTTGCTTGCGGCCGTCGGTGTCGGCGGCGTCGAGGTGGAGACCACACTGGGGGAGCCGGGGGTGCAGCCCGGCGGCGTCGTCGAGGGTGTGATCCGTCTGCGCTCCGGTGAGGTGGAGCAGGACATCTCGGGTGTGTACGTGGAGCTGGTCACCCGCGCCGAGCACGAGTTCGGCGACGATGAGGTCGACGCCCTGCGCGCGTTCGGGCGGGTGGCCGTGCGGGAGGGCGGTGTCTCGCTGCCTCCCGGGCAGGTCGTCGAGCTGCCGTTCCGGCTACCGGTCCCCGTGGAGACCCCGATCACGTTCTACAACAACGCGCACCTGCGGGGGAAGACGCAGGTGGCGGTGCGCACGGTGGTCGACGTCCGGGGCGCGGTGGACGCGACCGACACCGACCCGATCGGCGTCGGCGCGCTGCCCGCGCAGCACCTCGTCCTCCAGGCGCTGGAGAATCTCGGGTTCCGGCTGCACTCGGCCGACGTCGAGGCGGGACGCATCCCCCGCACCCGGCAGAGTCTGCCGTTCTACCAGGAGATCGAGTTCTCCGGATCGCCGAACTACCCGCGGCTCAAGCAGCTGGAGGTGACCTTCGTCGCCGGCTCCGACGGGATGGACGTGGTGCTGGAGTCGGAGAAGAAGGCGGGGCTGCTCACCGGCGGTGGCGACCGGTTGAACGTCCTCTCGGTCGGTTACGACCAGGCCGGTCACCTCGACTGGCCCGGCGAGCTGCACAAGGTGCTCGACTCGCTGGGGCAGGGCTGGCTCTGAGGCGGTGATCCGCCGCCCCGGTGCCGATCGCGGCCACGGCGCGGCGGCGTCGACTCGCGGCTCACCAACGCCGACTCGCGGGACTGGAGTGTCGACTCGCGGGGCTGGGGTGGCGACTCGCGGGGGTGGGGGTCAGGTTGCGGCGCCGAGGCCGCGGAGGGTGCGGTCGACGAGGTCGCGCACGGTGTCCCGGGCGGCCTCGGCGTCCGGCGGGACCAGGCCGAGGCGGGTACGGCGGTGCAGCACGTCGTCCGCGTCGAGGGCGCCCTCGTGCCGCACGGCCCAGACGACCTCGGCCGCGGTGACCGCGCGGCCGGGACACACCGGGCGTGCGAGCTCGGGGTCGACGTCGCCGAGTGCGGCCACCCGCGGTGCCTCGGTGCCGTACCGGGCGACGAGGCGGGGATCGGCGTCCACAGTGCTCAGTGCCGCGCGCGGTGCGGCGCCGAGCAGCGGGATGCGTGCCGTGGACGACGCGGGGGCGGACAGGCCCGCCACCCGCACCGCGGTGTCCACGGCGTCTTCGGCCATCGTCCGGTAGGTGGTCAGCTTGCCCCCCACCACCGTCACCACCCCGGTGGCATCGTCGGTCAGGACGGCGTGCTCGCGGGACAGGTCGGCGGTGCGCCCGGCGGACTCGATCAGCGGGCGCATCCCGGCGAACGACCCGAGCACGTCGTCCCGGGTGAGCCGCCGGGAGAGCGCGGAGGAGGCGACGTCGAGCAGAAAGTCCACATCGGACTCCGGGACGTCGGTGCTCTCCGGCGGAGCCCCGTCCAGCGGTTCGTCGGTCAGGCCGAGATAGATCCGGCCGCCCGGCTGCGGCAGCAGGAACACGAACCGGTTGGTCTCGCCGGGTACGGCGACCATCAGCGCGGTCTCGCCGATACCGGTGCCCCGCGCGTCCAACACCAGGTGCGAGCCGCGGGACGGGCGCAGGCGCACCGACGGCACGAGCCGCCCCGCCCAGACCCCGGCCGCGTTGATCACCTGCCGGGCGCGGATCTCCACGTTCCGGCCGCCGACCTCGTCCCGGGCGAGCACGCGGTCGGCGTGGACCTCCTCGGCGCGCACCCGGGTGAGGATCCGT
>NZ_KI912248.1:2847-5606 GCF_000231035.2 Saccharomonospora iraqiensis subsp. paurometabolica YIM 90007
GTGCCGGCGGTGTGGTGCGGCGGTACCGCGGCACCACACCGCCGGCGTCGGAACGGTTCCTCTCTGCGGTCGGGCCCGGCGGACTACTCCTCGGCCTGTGCGTCGTCGCGTTCGCGGAGGGCCACCGGCACGCCCGCCAGGTCCTCCTCGTTGCACAACAGCTTCAGGTCGTAGTAGGGGTAGCCGTCCCGTTCGTCGTAGTCGAGGTGGACGGCGAGCACGTCCACCGGCTCACCGAGCCACCGCTGGGCCTGCTTGAGCCACCCGGCGCAGCGTTCCATCGCCGCCGGGAGATCGTCGTCGCGGAACTCCACCGGGCGATAGGGCACGTCCTGTACCTGGTCCCGCGGGTCCGAAGGCGTCGGAAGCCCCGGCGAGACACCCGCGTCGTTGAGTTCCAGCTGGATGATTTCCTCACTCACCCCCTGAGCGTCCCTCAGCGGAGGGCGCAGGGCAAGCTCCCAGGACACGCAGAGCGATGTCGGCGTGGGCCCCGGCCAGGTCACCGAGCGACAGGCTTCCCCCGGCCGAGTACCAGTGCGCGACCCCGGTGCACATCTGCAACAGCGCGATCCGGGTGACGTGCGGATGTGCGGTACGGAACACACCCGCCCGGACCCCCTCGGCGATGGTGTCCGACCACACGCGCTCGTACCCGTCGCGCAGGGACACCACCTCGTCCCGCACCTCCCGCGGCAGGGCGTGCAGCTCGTGGTCGACGATGCGGGTCTCCCGCGGCATCCGGGCGTGCGCGTCGACGTGCCCGGTCACCAGCCGCCGGATCCGCTCGCACGGGTCGGCCACGGTGTCGGCCACGGCGGTGGCCGCGTCGAGCAGGTCCCGCAGACACGTCCGCATGATGCCGGCGAGCAGGTCCTCCTTGGCGCCCATGTAGTGGTAGAGACTCGCGGTGGACACGCCCGACGCGCGGGCGAGGTCCCGGATGCCGGTGCCGTGGAAGCCCCGGGTGGCGAACAACTCCACGGCCGCCTCGTGGACCCGCGCCCGGGTGTCTACCGCCACCGGCCCTCCCTGCTGTCGTAACACCCCGCGAGGGGGTCACCGTCGTCCGCGCGCAGCGCCCCCTTGGCGACCCGCTCGGAGTCGGTCATCGGGAGCGAGTCCACCACCGCCCAGTAGCGCGGCACCTTGAACGCGGCGAGCTTGCCTGCGCAGAACGCGGCCAGCTCGGCCGGGTCGGGGGTGGTCTCCCCGGTGTTTCCGTCGCCGGGTTCGGTGCCGGTGGTGGGGACCACCCACGCCTTGGCCTCCTCGCCGCGCAGCTCGTCGTCGACGCCGACGACGGCGGCGGCGCGCACGCCGGGATGGCGCAGCAGCGCCCGCTCGACCTCCTCGGCGGCGATGTTCTCCCCGCTGCGGCGGATCATGTCCTTGGTGCGGCCGACGAAGAACACGCGCCCGTCGGCGTCCATCGTGGCGAGGTCCCCGGTGCGGAACCACCCGCCGTGGAACGCCCGGGCCGTGGCCTCGGGGGCGTCGTGGTAGCCGTGCATCATCCCGACCCCGCGCAGCAGGAGCTCGCCCTGTTCCCCGCGGGGCACCGGGCGGCCGTGCCCGTCGGCGACCATCACCTCCCGCCCCGGCGCGGGCCTGCCGAGACAGCCCGTGCCCACGAAGTCGTCGTGCTCGTCCGGCGGCATGCGGAGGTCCGAGCCGGTCTCGGTCATGCCGAACGCCTCGTACCACGGCACGCCCCAGCGGCGTTCGAGCTCGGCGTGCAGCTCCGCCGGGATCGCCGACGCGCTGACCGCTCGCACGCGGTGGCGGGTGTCGTCGGGGTCCGGCGGCATCCGCAGCAGCAGGGTGGGCATCAGCCCGAGGCAGTAGAACCAGGTCACGCCGTACTCGCGGACCCGGTGCCAGAAGGTCGACGGGTGGAAGCCGTCCAGCACGACCAGCCGCGCCCCGGAGTACAGTCCCAACGCGACGTTCCACTGTGGATCGATATAGTGGAACGGCTGGGCGGTGAGCACCGTGTCGTCGGCACCGATGTGCGGGAAGTCGGTGACCAGCCCGCGCGCCAGCGTCGTCCAGTAGCGCTGGGGCAGCACGCACCCCTTCGGGGCGCCGGTGGTGCCCGAGGTGTACTGGATGTTCGCCGGGAGCTCGCCCGTGCCTCCGGACGGGGCCCCGGTCGCCGTGCCCCCGGTCGCCGTGCCCGCGGTCTCCGTGCCCGCGGCGAGGTCGTCGACGGTCAGCACCCGCTCCACGGCGGTCGCGGGGGCGATCGACTCCAGCAGGTCGCGGAACTCGTCGGTGGTCACCGCCAGCCGCGCGCCGGAGTGCGCGAGAACGTGTTCCCCGTCCAGCTCCCGGTACTTGGTGTTCACCGGCACCAGCACGGCCCCAAGCCGGGCCAGGGCCAGCCACAGCAGCGGGAA
Source organism: Saccharomonospora iraqiensis subsp. paurometabolica YIM 90007 (assembly GCF_000231035.2). Taxonomy (GTDB): domain Bacteria; phylum Actinomycetota; class Actinomycetes; order Mycobacteriales; family Pseudonocardiaceae; genus Saccharomonospora; species Saccharomonospora paurometabolica. The sequence continues at coordinate 5,250 of NZ_KI912248.1, forward strand.
CTCCGGCCGGTTGCGCAGCATCACGGCCACCCGGTCGCCCCGGCCCACCCCGAGCCCGGCCAGCGCGGCGGCGAACGCACCGGTGTGTGCGGCGATCTCGGCGAAGGTGAACCGTTGCCCGGTCTCGTCGAACACCCACGCCTCGCGGTCCGGCCACCGGGACGCCGCGTGCTCGAGGAGACCGACCAGGTCGTCGGGGTCGTCCGGCGCGCCGCGCACGGCCGCCTCCGCCGGGCCCGGTGTCCGACCTCCGCGGCTCACCGGTGCGGCTCCCCGGCCTCGGGGGCGGGGGCGTACTCGGTGATCAGCGCGTGGCCGACCTCCAGCTCCAGCGCCGAGTCCACCGCCGTGTCGACG
>NZ_KI912249.1:0-2687 GCF_000231035.2 Saccharomonospora iraqiensis subsp. paurometabolica YIM 90007
GGCCGTTGCGGGGGCGGGGGAACGGAGCCCGGCGCGTTCGGTGCCGGACCGGGTGGCGCACCCGGTGTCCGGGCGAGCGCCGAACGCAGGCCCGCCGGGTCGCTCTCGACCCCCACCAGCAGCGGCAGCCCCCGGGAGGAGAGGTCGACGAGTCGGGAGGCGACGTCGCGCGGGTCCATGCCCACCGTCGCCGCGAGTTCGTGGACGGCGACCTTGCCCGCCTCGGCCAGTGCGGCGAGCAGGCGCGCGTCGACGGGATCGGTCACGGACACGCCCCCGAGAGTAGTCGCCGGGCCGCGCCGTCCGGGCGCCACCGTGGACAACGCCGGCGGTAATCCTCGACACGGGGCGTGGCCGGACCCTCCGTCCGGCCGTGGGTGGGTGGCACCGCCGGACGGTAGGCTGCCGCGCCATGACTCCCGTCACCGAGCTCGCCGACGAGTTCGTCGGTGCCCTGTTCGACGCCGACCCGTTGACCCCCGTGCTGCTGGGCCTCGAACCGACCCGTACCGGCCTCGCTGAGGTCGACGGGGCGGCACAGCGGCGGCACCGGGACCGCTTTTCCGACCTGGCCCGGCGCGCACGGGAGCTGGACCCCGCGGGGATGAGCGACACCGACCGCACCACCCGGGACGTGCTGCTGGCCTCCGCGGAGGCGGAGATCGACCAGATCGACGCCCGCCTGGTCGAGTACACCGTCAGCGACTTCTTCGTCGCGCCCGCGGCGGGCCTGCTCACCCTGCTGCCGATGGCCGGGGTCGCCGACTCCGCGCAGGGGCGGGCACACCTCGACCGGCTCGCGGAGATCCCCCGCTATCTGGAACAGGTCGCGCAGCGGCACCGGGAGGGCGTGGCCGCGGGGCGCACCCCGGTGGCACACCTGGTGCGGGCGGCCGTCGCACACCTCGACCGCTACCTCGCCGCCCCGGACGACGACCCGCTGGCCCGGCAACCCGCGGTCGACGAGGAGTTCGCCGAGCGTCGTGCCCGGCTGCTGGCCGAGGTGGTGCGGCCCGCGTTCGCCGCCTACCGCGACGTGCTCGACCGGGAGATCGCCCCGCACGGCCGGCCCGAGGAGCGGCCCGGCCTGTGCCACCTGCCGGACGGTCGCGAGCGCTACGCCGCACTCGCCCGGGTGCACACCACCACCGACCAGGCGCCCGAGCGGTTGCACGAGACCGGACTGGAACTGATCGACGACCTGGCGCGGGAGTACGCCCGGATCGGTCAGCGGGTGTTCGGCACCGCCGACCTCGGCGAGATCTTCGAGCGGCTGCGCACCGACCCCGCGTTGCGCTGGGACAACGGCGAGGAGCTGCTGGAGGCGGCGCGGTCCGCGGTCACCCGGGCCGAGCGGGAGGCGCCCCGGTGGTTCGGCCGCATCCCGCCGCAGCCGTGGGTGGTGGAGCCGGTGCCCGAGGCGGAGGCCCCGGGGGCGGCGGCGGGGTACTACCTGCTGCCCTCGGCCGACGGGTCCCGGCCCGGCACGTACTTCGCCAACACGTACCGGGTGACCGAGCGGTTCCGGCACACGCTCGAATCGATCGCGTTCCACGAGGTGATCCCGGGGCACCACTTCCAGCTCAGCACCGCGCTCGGACTCACCGACCTGCCGCTGTTGCGCCGGATCAGTGGCTTCAACGCCTACAGCGAGGGCTGGGGGCTGTACTCGGAACGCCTCGCCGACGAGATGGGCCTGTACTCCGACGACGTCGCGCTGCTCGGCCTGCTGAGCAGCGATTCGATGCGCGCGGGCAGGCTCGTCGTGGACACCGGGCTGCACGCACTGGGCTGGACCCGGCAGCAGGCGATCGACTTCCTCGAACGCAACACCCCGCTGCCGACGGTCGAGATCGTCGCGGAGGTGGACCGCTACATCGGCTACCCGGGGCAGGCACTGTCCTACATGGTCGGGCGGCTGGAGATCCAGCGGCTCCGGGCGCGGGCGGAACGGGAGCTCGGCACGGCGTTCGACGTCCGCGACCTCCACGACCTCGTGCTCTCCGGGGGTGCGCTGCCGATGACGGTGCTCGCCGACGTCGTCGACCGCTGGATCGCCGACCGGCGCTGAGGCACCACCGGCCGGTGGCGTTCACTCGACGGTGGTCAGCCGGGCGGACACCAGCACGGCCCCGGGGTCGTCCCCCGTGCGGTCGAACACGCCGGTCGTGGTGAGCAGCCGCAGCGTCCGGCTCCCGGTGGGCGCGGTCGCGCGTTCCAGCGCGTGCTCGTGCGGGACGCGGTCGACCCGGTCGACGGTGAACGTCGCCCCGGTGCCGTCCGCGCGGTGGACGGTGATCTCGTCGCCCGCGCGCAGCCGGGCGATCCCGGCGAAGACCCCGCGCTCCGCCGCGTAGCTGGCGTGCCCGGTCAGGACGGCGGCGCCCGGTTCACCCGGGGTGGGCGTGGTGGCCAGCCAGCCGACGATCCCCGCGTGCCCGGGCACCTCCATGCCCCCGCCCGTGGTGCGGTGCAGCTCGATGACGGACCCGGTGTCGATCCCGATGGCGGGCACGGACACCCGGGTCGGGACGGATTCGCGGAGGGGGGTGCGGGATGTGGGCGGGGCCGCCACGGCCAGTGGCCCCCGCGGGGGTGTCGTCGTGTCCGCCCCCGGGAGGGTGGCCGCCGGGTCCGTCGTGTCGGTGCCGCTCGACCGCAGCAGCGCCACCGCCGTCAGCGCCGTC
>NZ_KI912249.1:2787-2902 GCF_000231035.2 Saccharomonospora iraqiensis subsp. paurometabolica YIM 90007
AGTCGGCGGTGGATGCGGACCCGAGGGGGTGCCGTGCACCGGGTGTGGACCCGAGGGGGTGCCGTACGCGGCGGGCACCGGCTGCGGCGGCGCCTGCTGCCCGGGTGGCCGTTGC
>NZ_KI912249.1:3002-11348 GCF_000231035.2 Saccharomonospora iraqiensis subsp. paurometabolica YIM 90007
TCGGCCCGGGCGTCGCCGACGGTGGCCGCCCCGGTGGAAGCGGCGCCGGGGTTCTCCGGTCCCGGTGCCGCCGCCACCCGGTTGACCCCGACCACCCACGCGAAGTCACCGGCCCTGCCCGCCTGTACCCCGGAGCGGGCGTCCTCGAACACCGCGGCCCGGTCGGGCCCGACCCCGAGTTCGCGGGCGCAGCGCAGGAACGAGTCCGGTGCGGGCTTGCCGCGCAGGCCCTCGGCGCGGATCGTGCGGCCGTCCACCCGCGCCCGGACGTAGGGCGTCAGCCCGGCGGCGTCGAGCACCAGCTCCCCGTTGGCGGAGGAGGTCACCACGCCGATGGCCAGCCCGTGTTCCCGTGCGGCGTCGAGGTAGCGGACCGAACCGGGGAAGGGGTGCACGCCCTCGGAGGACAGCAGCGCCAGCAGCCGGTCGTTCTTGCGGTTGCCGACACCGTGCACGGTCGCCGCGTCGCCCGGGTCGTCGGGCGCGCCCTCCGGCAGGTGGAGACCGCGGGAGGCGAGGAACTCCCGCACCCCGTCGAGGCGGGACCGCCCGTCCACGTGGGCGGTGTAGTCCCGGTCGGTGAACCCGTGCCGGTCGGGGGCGTGCTCGCGGAGCACCTCGTCGAAGGTCCGCCGCCAGGCGCGCAGATGCAGCGAGGCGGTGCTGGTCAGTACGCCGTCCAGGTCGAACAGGCACGCGGTGACCGCGGCGGGTAACCCGATCATGCCGTTCACGCTAGTAGCGCGGCCCCCGCCCCGCCACGCTGAAACCTGTACACTTGAAAAGGTGAACAGGTGATCAGTCGGCGTCGGCGGTGCCGATGACCCGTCTTCCTCCCGGGAGCGCTATGGAAACCCTCGCCCTGCACGTCAGCGACGGACTGCTGGACGTGCCCACCTCGCTGCTCTTCGGCGTGGTGGCCGTGGCCGGCCTCGCCGTCGCCCTCGCGATGTCCCGGCGTGATCTCGACGAGCGGCTGGTGCCCCTGGCCGGGCTGGTCGCCGCCTTCGTGTTCGCGCTGCAAATGATCAATTTCCCGGTGCTGCCGGGTGTCAGTGGCCACGTGCTCGGCGGGGCACTGGCCGCCGTCCTGGTCGGTCCCTGGGTCGGCGCGGTCGGTCTCGGCGTGGTGCTGCTCGTGCAGGCGCTGCTGTTCGCCGACGGCGGGCTGAGCGCGCTCGGCATCAACATCACCAACATCGCCCTGCTGGGTACGGCCGCGGCCTACCTCGTCGCCCTCGGGCTGCGGCGGTACGCCCGGGCGTCCCGGACGGGCCTGCTCGTCGTCACGTTCGTGGCGGCGTGGGTGGGCACCGTCGCCGCCGCGGGGGGATTCGTCGTCCAGTACGCCCTCGGCGGTCAGGGCGATGTCCCGATCGGCGGGCTGGCGGCGGCGATGTTCGGGGTGCACGCGCTCATCGGGATCGGCGAGGGGGTGATCACGGCGGTGACCGTGGCCGCCGTCGCCGCGGCCCGCCCGGAACTGGTGCATCTGCTCGGCCGTCGGCCGGTGACCACGGCGGGCGACCCGCCGACCACGACAGGCGACACGCTGACCACGGAGGCGGAACAGTGAGTACGGAGCGGGAAGCGGACCTCCGGCCGGACGGGGCGGGCCGGAGGCGGCGCGGCGTGCGGTTCTCCGTCGTGCTCGGCCTGGCGGCGTTGCTGCTCGCCGGGGTGGTGTCCTACCTGGCCGACGGGTCCCCGGACGGGCTGGAGTCGGTGACCCGGCAGGGCTGTACCGAGGTCGACGGCGAACTCCGGGGGGACTGCGCCGCGCAGGCCGAGCGCGGGCACGATCTCGCCGGGAGCGTGTTCGCCGACTACACCCTCGGCGGCGACGAGACGTTCACCGGGTTCGCGGGGGTCCTCGGCGTCCTGGTGACACTCGCCGTGACCGTCGTCCTGGTGTGGCTGCCCCTCCGGCGGCGCCGGTCCCGGCAGGGTGGTTCCGGACGGTGAGTGCACCCGTCCTGCACCGGCCGGCCGACACCCCGGTGCACCGGCTCGCACCCGAGGTGAAGGTCGTCGGCGCGTTCTCGGCCGTGCTGGGCGTGGTGGCCACCCCACGGGAGGCCTTCTGGGCCTTCGGGCTCCACCTGCTCGTCCTGGTGGGCGTGTGGGCGGCCGCGCGGATACCACCCGGCTGGCTCGCCCGACGGGCCGTCATCGAGGTGCCGTTCGTCGTCTTCGCCCTCGTCCTCCCGTTCGTCTCGGGCGGGCCCCGCACCGACGTGCTCGGGGTCGCGGTGTCCACGGAAGGTCTGCTGGCCGGGTGGAACATCGCCGTGAAGGGCACCCTGGGCCTGCTGGTGTCGCTCACCCTGGCGGCGACCACGCATCCCGGTGAGCTCGTCACCGGACTGCGCCGCCTGCGGGTACCCGCGACGGTGACCATGATGGCCGGACTGCTGGTGCGCTACGTCGAGGTGCTCGTGTCCGAGGCGCGGCGGATGTCGCGGGCCCGCCGGGCCCGCGGGGACGACCCGCGGTTCCTCTGGCAGGCGGGCGGGCTCGCCCGCGGTGTCGGGACGCTGTTCCTGCGCAGCTTCGAACGTGGCGAACGGGTACACCTGGCGATGCTCTCCCGCGGGTTCGACGCCGGGGCCCCCGCCACGTACCTCGCCGACGGTCGCCGTGCCGCACCCGGCCAGTGGGCGGCGGCGCTGGTCCCCGGCACGGTGATCGCGGGGGTCTGCGGGGTGGCATTGTGGCTGGGGTGAACGCCGACCGCCGCGCGGACCGGGATCCGGCGTCCTCCGGCGCGGCCCCGGACCCGCCCGCGCTGGAGATCACCGGTCTCCGGCACCGCTATCCCGACGGACACCGGGCGCTGTCCGGGATCGACCTGCGGGTGGAACCGGGGGAGCGGGTGGCGGTGCTCGGGCCGAACGGGGCGGGGAAGACGACGCTGGCCCTGCACCTCAACGGTCTGCTCGTCCCGGAGGAGGGCACGGTGCGCGTCGCCGGCGTCCCGGTCGGCACCAAGACCCGGACCGACGTCCGCAGGCGGGTCGGCGTGGTCTTCCAGGACCCGGACGACCAGCTGTTCATGCCGACCGTCGGGCAGGACGTGGCCTTCGGCCCGCGCAACTTCGGCGTGCCGGAGCCGGAGCGGTCCCGGCGGGTGCGTGCCGCGCTCGACGCCGTCGGGATGGCCGGGCACGCCGACCGGCCGCCGACCCACCTGTCCGTCGGCCAGCGACGCCGGGTCGCCCTGGCCACGGTGCTCGCGAGCGATCCGGACGTGCTGGTGCTGGACGAACCGTCGGTGAACCTCGAACCGGTCGCGCGCCGGGAACTCGCCGAGACGCTGCTCGCGCTCGGGACCACGACGGTGCTGGTGACCCACGACCTGCCGTTCGCGCTCCAGGTGTGCCCGCGCAGCGTGCTGATCGACGACGGGAGGGTCGTCGCCGACGGGCCCACCCGGGAGCTCCTCGCCGACGCGCGGCTGCTGGCCGCACACCGCCTGGAACTGCCGTGGGGCTTCCGGGTGGACCCGGAGTGAAACCCCGTGCCGACCGGCGGGGACGACCCGCCGGCGGTCGCGCGGGATCCGTCAGCTCCCGGGGTGGTGCGGTCGTACCTGGTGGATGAGTTCGTGCATCGTCTCGTCGGCGAGCCGGTAGTACACCACCCGGCCCCGGCGGTCGGCGGTGACCAGCCCGTGCGCGCGGAGGATGCGCAGCGCCTGGGACACCGCGGTGTCGGTCATCCCCACCGCGACCGCGAGGTCGGACACACAGATCTCGTGGGCGCAGTGGATGCACACCAGCAGGGCCAGTCGGGAGGGGTCGGCGATCACCGAGAACCGGTCCGCCCATTGCTGGACGTTCTCCCGGTCCCCGAGGCATTCCTCAGCGGCTCGCACCCGCTGCGGGTCGATCAGGCGGCGTCGTGAATCCGTGGGCACCCCTGAATGATCCCACCGATTCAGAGTCCGGCGAGCAGGTCGGTCCCCGTGCCGTCGGAACCGGCCGAGCGGCCGTACCCTCGCGGCGCCCGGCTGCCGAGGAACCACTCGGTCCCGAAGGCGTGGGCGAACGCCTCGTCGGGCATCGCCAGGAAGAACGACTGTTCACTGATCTGGCTGGCGTGCGCGCGCATCGCGGCGCGCTTGTACCCGAGGTAGCCGGTCACGTCCACCGCGGTGTCGATCACCGACTCGGGCTTGCCGAAGTTCTCGTCGAGATCGGGCAGCTCGAACAGGGCACCCTCGGGCGAGTCGGCGACGGCGCGCATCCCCCGGGCCAGGTGGTCCCGGTTCATGGTGTTCTGGAACACCCGCGGGGTCCCGGCCAGCCCGGCGGCCCGCATCCCCACGCGGTGCACCTGGATGTGATCCGGGTGTCCGTACCCGCCGTTGTCGTCGTAGCAGGTCAGCACGTCGGCGTGCTCGTCGGTGAGGATCGCCGCCAGACGCTGCGCGGCCTCGTCGACCGGGGTCCGCCAGAACGACCCCGGTGCGTCGTTGGTGTCGGCGCCCATCATGCCGGAATCGGTGTAGCCGAGGAACTCGACGCGGTCCACGCCGAGTATCTCCGCCGCGGCGTGCGTCTCGGCCACCCTGCGCCGCCACAGCGGTTCGCCCTCGTCGAGGAACCCGTCCGGCACCTCGCCGTGCTCGCCGCGGGTGGCCACCACGAGCACGACGCGGTGGCCCTCCTCGTGCGCTTTGCGCAGCACCCCGCCGCAGCCGATGCACTCGTCGTCGGGGTGGGCGTGGAAGGACACCAGCGTCGCCATGCGTTCACCCTATCCACCCGCACGACCCACCGCGCGGGATCCGGAGGCGGTCCGCGCGGCGCGGGGCGACTCAGGTCGAGGGCGGCTTGAGCGGATCGTGTCCCAGGGACATGAGCCGGTGCCGCCAGTGCGTCTCCCCGGCGGTCGGTTCCAGGTCCTCCCGCCGCTGCCCGTGGATCTTGTCGACCACCCGGCGCATGACGTCGAAGTCGTCCGGGATCAGGTCGGTCTTGCGTTTGCCGAGGATCTCCAGCACCCGCTGGCCCAGGTGCGGGCCCGCCCGGTCCGGGTACTCCTCGTCGTCCGGGGTGGACGAGCGGGTGCGCAACCACTCGCTCAGCTCCCGCGAACTCATGTTCACCACACGGTGGAACTCGTCCCACAGCCGTTCGTCCCCGCTGTCCACCGGCGACCTCCTTGTCGTTCTCCCACGGAAACCCGTGCTCAGCCCGGTGTCGTCTCGCCGCCCAGCGCCGCCAGGACCTCCCCGGTGTAGTAGGAGGACAGCCGGTCGGCCGCGAGGAAGACGTACGACGGCGCCAGTTCGTCGGGGTCGGCGGCCCGGCCCATCGGGGTCTGCGCACCGAACGACCCGACGTGCCCGGGCTCCATCGTCGCGGGGATCAACGGTGTCCACACCGGTCCCGGCGCGACACAGTTCACCCGGATGCCCCGGCCGATCAGCGACTGCGCCAGCGCGAACGTCCACGAGTGCACCGCACCCTTGGTGGCCGAGTAGTCGATCAGCTTCTTGTTCCCGCGCAGCCCGTTCACCGAGCCGGTGTTCACGATCGCCCCGCCCTTGGGCAGGTGGCGCAGCGCCGCCGCCGTCACCCGGAAATAGGAATGGATGTTGACGTCGAAGGTGTGGGTCCACTGCTCGTCGGTGATCTCGTCGAAGGACTCGTGCTCGGACTGGGTGGCGATGTTGTTCACCAGGATCTCCAGTCCGCCGAGTTCGCGGACGGTGTCGGTGACGACCGACGCGCACCGGTCCCGCTCGGCGAGGTCACCCGGTAACAACCGGCAGCGTCGGCCCTCCTGCCGCACCAGCGCGGCCGTGTGCTCGGCGTCGGAGTGCTCCTCGAGGTACGACACGGCGACGTCGGCGCCCTCCTTGGCGAAGGCGACGGCGACGGCCCGGCCGATCCCGGAGTCCGCCCCGGTGATCAGGGCCCTGCGGCCGGCCAGGAGGTCGCGGCCGACGTAGCCGCGCATCTCGTCGCCGGGCTCCGGGGCCATCTCCCCGGTGTCGCCGGGTGGCCGCTGCGTCTGCTCGGGTTGGTTCACCGGGTCCTCCTCACGTCGTACGGGTGGTCGTCGGCGGCGTGGCCGGGTCAGAAGTCGGTGAGCAGCAGGTCCGCCGTGACCGGGAGCTCGCGTACCCGGACGCCGGTGGCGTGGTAGGCCGCGTTCGCGATCGCCGCGGCGGTGCCCACGATGCCGATCTCGCCGATCCCCTTCGTGCCCATCGGGTTCACCGCCGGGTCGCGCTCGTCGATCCAGGTCGCCTCCACCGAGTCGACGTCCGCGCAGGCGCTGAGGTGGTACTCGGCGAGGTCGTGGTTGACGACGAAACCGAACCGCTCGTCGAGCACGCTCCGTTCGTGCAGGGCCATCGACAGGCCCATGGTCATGCCCCCGACGAGCTGCGAGCGCGCCGTACGCGGGTTGACCACGCGGCCCACGGCGAACACGCCGAACAGCCGGGGCACCCGCACCTCGCCGGTGTCGACATCGACCCGGACCTCGGCGAACTGTGCGCCGAACGCGTGCATCGAGAACCGCTCGACGTCCGGGTTCGGCCGCATCGTGGCGGTGGACCCGTCGCCGGGTTCCGGGTCGGGGCCGTACGTCTCCCGGAACCGGCGCGCGGCCTCCACGATCGCCGACCCCCAGTTCGTCGTGCCGGACGAGCCGCCCGCGACGGTCGCGGTGGGCAGGTCGCTGTCGCCGATCCGCAGCGCGACGTCGTCCACGTCGACGTCGAGGGCGTCGGCGGCGATCTGGGTGAGCGCCGTCCACGCCCCGGTACCGAGGTCGACCGCCCCGATCGCGACCTCGTACCGCCGGTCCGGGCGCAGGCGCACCCGTGCCGATGACGTCGGCCGCTGCAGGACCGGGTACAGCGACCCGGCCACGCCGGTGCCGATCCACCAGCCGTCGCGCACCGTGGACCGGGGCAGCGGGGGACGCCGGTCCCAGCCGAACCGGCGGGCACCCTCGGTGAGGCAGGGCACGAAGTTCCGCGTCGAGTACGGCAGACCGCTGTCCGGGTCGGTGTCCGGCTCGTTGCGCAGGCGCAGCTCCACGGGGTCGAGTCCGCACGCCTCGGCCAGCTCGTCCATCGCGATCTCGGGCGCGACCATGCCGGGACACTCGCCCGGGGCCCGCATCCAGGACGGCACCGGGACGTCCAGCGCCGCCAGCCGGTGGGTGGTGCGCCGGTTCGGCGCGGCGTACATGGTGCGCGCCGGGACGGCGGTCTGTTCGGCGAACTCCTTGAGCCGGGACGTGGTCTCCACGACGTCGTCGCTCAGCGACATGAGGTGGCCGTCCGCGTCCGCGCCGAGGCGCACCCGTTGGATGGTCGGGGTGCGGTAGCCGACGAACGAGAACATCTGTTGCCGGGTGACGGCGAACTTCACCGGGCGTCCCCTCGTGCGCAGGGCCGCCAGCGCCGTGAGCACGAAGTGCGCGTGCGGGGTGCCCTTCGACCCGAACCCGCCGCCCACGTACGGGGCGAGCACGCGCACCCGTTCGCGGTCCAGGCCGAACATCCGGGCCACGGTGTCGCGGGTGGTGTGCACACCCTGCGTCGAGTCGTGCAGCGTGAGGCTCCCGTCGTCGTGCCACCTCGCCACCGTGGTGTGCGGTTCCAACGGATTGTTGTGGTTGCGCGCGGTGGTGTAGGTGGCCTCCACCGCCCGCTCCGCCGCGGCGAACGCGGCGTCCGGGTCGCCCTGCCGGGTGTCGGTGGGATGGCCCCCGTTGACCACCCCGGGTGCGTAGAGGTCGTCCCGGTCGGCCGCGAACGCCACGTCGTGCGGCCTGCGTTCGTAGCTCACCCGCACGAGGTCGGCGGCCTGCCGGGCCGTCTCCGGGGTCTCGGCCACCACCGCCCCGATGAGCTGTCCGCGGAAGGCGACCTCGTCGGACTGCAGCACCTCCAGCTCGGCGTCGTACCCCCGCTCCAGTGCCGGGGCGTTGAACGGGGTCAGGACCGTGACCACACCGGCGAGCGCGGTCGCCGCGCGGGCGTCGACGTCGAGCACCCGGCCCCGCGCGATCGTCGCCTGCACGGGGTGCAGGTACGTCGGTGCGGGCACCGGGTGTTCCCACGCGTACGGCGCCGTCCCGGTGACCTTGGCGTGCCCGTCGATCCGTTCGAGGTCGGCCCCGAGCGCGTTCGTCCGCGGGGTCGTGGTCACGACGGGTCCTCAGTACGGCCGTCCACCAACCCGCGGAGCACGGCGACCAGCAGGTTCCGCGCCATCGGCACCTTGAAGGCGTTGCCCGCGAGCGGCCGCGCGTCGGCCAGCTCGGCCTCCGCGGCCGCGCGGAACTCCCCGGCCGTCGCGGGCCTGCCCCGCA
>NZ_KI912249.1:11448-11850 GCF_000231035.2 Saccharomonospora iraqiensis subsp. paurometabolica YIM 90007
TCCGCCGCGGCGGACCCGGGCACCGGGCCGGAGGCGACGGAGGACAGCCCCGCCCGGCGGGCGTGGGAGGAACGGAGGCGGGGGCGGTGCGTGCGGTTGTGGCTGGGCACGGTGCGCGTCCGTGCCGTGGCCCACGACGTCGAGGAGGCGCGGTACCGGCTCACCCGGTACGTGCGAATCCCCTGCCACCGGACCGGGTACGTCCCCGCGCTCCGCGCGACGGACACGCCCCGTCCGCTCCCGGCGGAGGAGTGGCCGGAGGAGGACTATCCGCGGGAGGCGCAGGCCCGGTGGTACGACCGCGCTCCGCACGGTCGGCTCGAACGGGGCGCACGCCGCCGGATACGTGCGGGCGCTGACGGCGGCCCGGTGCCGGGCGCTCGGCATCCCCGTGCCCGCGGT
>NZ_KI912249.1:11950-15338 GCF_000231035.2 Saccharomonospora iraqiensis subsp. paurometabolica YIM 90007
GGATCGGCTGGGCGGCGATCTCCCGCGTGACCTCGATCAGTCTGCGGGCCGCCTGCTGCGCGTCCGCAGGGGCGAAGCGCGCCGCGGGCGCGCTGATCCCGAGGGCCGCGGGGAGACGGGTCCCGGGCAGCGGGGCCGCGACGCAGCGTCCGTCCGACTCATGCTCACCGTCGTTGACCGCGTATCCGTCCCTGCGCACCCGTTCGACCTCGTCGACGAAGGCGTCCACGGCGGTGATGGTCCGTTCCGTGCGGGCCCACATACCGGTGTGCTCCAGCAGTTCCCGCACCCGTGCCTCCGCGAGCCGGGACGCGATCGCCTTGCCCAGCGCGGTGGAGTGCAACGGGTCCCGGGCGCCCCGCGCCGAGGTGAACCGGACACGGTGCCGGCTCTCGACGATGTCGACGTGGATGACGTGGTCGCCGTCGAGGATCGCGAGGGTGGTCGTCTCCTCGAACTCGTCCCGCAGTCGCTCCAGCCACGGGTGCGCGCGTTCCCGGAGGATCTCCAGCTGCCGCGACTGCATGCCGACGAAACCGAGTCCCAGCCGGTACAGCCCGGTGTTGCCGTCCCGTTCGACGTAGCGGTGGGCCTCCAGTGTCCACAGATAGCGGAATGCGGACGATTTGGGCAGATCGGTCGCCTGGCCGACATCGATCAGGGACACACCGTCGATCGACTCCTGCAAGAGGTTGAGAATCGAACAGACGCGCTCGACCGCGCGGACCGTGTAATCCCGTTCTTCGCCGGACACCACGGTCTCGTCCCCGGTCCCATTTCCCTGATTGCGCCGTCCCGACACGCCGATGCTCCCCTGTGGAATACGGATCGCCTGTTGACGAAAAAGCCTATCCGGTCCGGACCTTTCCGAGCAGGGGGCCACGAAGTCGCCGGGGTGCGGCCGGTCCCACGATGTCGCGGAATCGACGGGGAACATCCGCGTTCCGGCGCCGCCGGGTGCGCGGTACGGAGCCCGTTGTAACGAATCGCCGTCGCCAACGATAGTGATTCCGGGGAGGAGTACGGGTTGGACGGTCGGCGGCGTGTGCGTTTCCCACCCGGCCGGGTCGGTGCAAATTGCGGAGTGCAAGATAGCCCGTTTGGTGGTGTTGGTGTCGCGGTCCGTGTCCGAAACTGGAGGTGTGTTGATCGTGGTGCAGCCACGCGGCTGGGGGTCCCGCATTTTTTGGCCGATGGCCAACGGTCTGTGCCGCGTCCCCCGAACTCGTCCCCGGACCCCGTACTCCTCATGACTATGTCTTCTCAGCAGGCCGTGTCTTCTCAGCAGGCCGTGTCTTCTCAGCAAGCCACGCCGCCTCACCAGGCCACGCCGCCCTTTCCCGAGGCCACACCGGCCTTTCCCGCGACCACGCTCCGTGAGACCCAGTCGGGATCGGTGCGCCCCTCCGGCACCCGCCCGCGCGCCACCCTGCCGGAGGACGGCGACGCCGAGCCGGTCTGGGAACTCGTCCGTCGGGTCCGCAAGCTGCGTGGACTGACCCAGTACCAGCTCGCGGACCGGCTCGTCGAGCTGTCCCGGAACTCCAGTGTCAGTCGCGACGAGGTCGCGCGGTGGGAACGGGGGAAGCGGGTGCCGGGTCCGTACTGGCGGCAGTGGTTGAGCCTCGCGCTCGACGTGCCGTCCGATCAGCTCGCGGCGGCGGTCCGGTACGGGCGGACGGTGCGCTGACCGGCCCTTTCTCCGCGGACACCATCGCGACCACCGCGGCGTAGCGCGCTACCTACGTAGCGTGCTACAGTGACGGCGGCCACCGGGTACGGGACCGTTCACCACCCGCCCACGAAGGTGGCTGACACGGCGGCGCGGCGCGGACTTCCCCTTCCGGCCGGGCCGCGCCGCCGGATCCGGACGATGTGATGACCGCGAGAGCGCAGGGGCGGTATGGGATTCGTTTTCGGTCGCGATCCGTGCGGGTCGCGGAATTGTCCGGGCGCTCGTTTCCGGTGCGCCCGGAGCGGAACCGGGTGTGGGCGCACCGCTCCGCCCTCCGGGGCGTCGGCGCGGCGATTCTGTCCCCGGTCGGGCCGGGTCGTGCTGCCGCGGCAGCGGCGCCCACCCCGGGAATCGGGGTGAGCGCCGCCGCGGCCCGTTCAGGCGCTGCGCGCGGGAGGGTGCCGTAGCTCGTGGGCGACCTCACCGAGGAATGCGCGGGAGTCCTCGGGCGAGAGCGCGTTGCCGGCCACCGCACGCCACAACGCGTGGAAGACGTCCAGTTCCCCGCTGGACTCGTGGTGGATGCGGTCGACGGGCGTGCTCACCCAGACGACCTCACCGAAGTCCCGGATGGCTTCCGACGGGAGTACGAGTTCGGTGAAGGCACCCGCCGCCGGGCACGCACCCGCGCTGCCGTCGGTGAGAATTCGGATCTCGATGTGCGGGGCGTGGGTGAGTTCCTCGAGGTGTGCCACCTGACGGGCGAGGATCTCGGCGCTGCCGACCGTGCGACGCAGCACCGCCTCCTCGACGACGCACTGCAGTTCGGGAGGCTCGTCCCGCTCCAGCACCTCCTGACGTCCGGCCAACATGCGGAGGTGCCGCGCGCGGGACTCCGCGTCGTGCGTCGGGAGTCCGGCACGGACCACGTGCTCCGCGTACTCGGGTGTGCGCAGGAGTTCGGGCACGACATTCGGCTCGAAGACGTGCATCCGGACCGCTGAGGACTCCATTCCCGCGAGCAGCGCGAGCGGGTAGGGCGGGAAGCCGTCCGGGAACAGGTCCTCCCACCAGTCCCGGACCCGGGTCTCCACGCGGTCCCGCAGCTCCCGGTAGTACCCGGCGCGTTCGGGGTGGCCGTACGCGTCGAGCATGATGTCCAGGCTCTCGTGGCTCGGCAGGTACCGCCCCATCTCGTAGTGCCCGATGGTCGCGCGACTCTTCCCGATCCTCCTGGCGATCTCGCTCTGGTTCGAGTTCTCGCCGGCCTCGCGCAGTCGCTTCAGTCCCAGGGTGAACGCCCATTCCGCGACGACATGGCTCACCTCGACCAAGGGCCCCACCTTTCGACTCCGGGCGACACCCATACGTGTCACCCGAACGGGCCACGCCGCGGTGTAGCGCGGTACATACGTAGCGCGCTACAGTGTGCGTGGCTACGGACAGTTGGACACCTGTCACGTTAGCCCCCGGTGGCGCCGGCCGTGGGGACCCCCTTGCGCACGGCCGCGTCGCCGGACCGAGCAGGCGCGCGACGTGCGCCACGCACCGAGGACCGACCTTCTGGAGCGTCGTATGTACCAGTCTCCGGTGGCCGGGGGCCGTCCGTACTCCCGGTGGTGGGCGGTGCCGGCCGGGAGGCGTTTCCGGCCACCTCGCGGGCGCGGGAGCGGGGGAGGTGACCCGGCGCCGCGCGCCGTGGCGCACGGGTGT
>NZ_KI912250.1:0-149 GCF_000231035.2 Saccharomonospora iraqiensis subsp. paurometabolica YIM 90007
CGGGGCGAATCCCGTCATCGGCGTGCCGACGGCCACCAGCCGCTGGGCACCGTCCGGAGCGGTCACCACCGACCCGAGCCACCGCCACGCGGGTGTCCCCGGCTCCGCACCAGAGCGCTCCACCGTCACCGGGAGCCCCGCCGTCAGCG
>NZ_KI912250.1:249-5403 GCF_000231035.2 Saccharomonospora iraqiensis subsp. paurometabolica YIM 90007
GCCGCCTCGCGCCGCCTGCGGGCCCGCGCCCCCACGACCAGCGCCGCCACCACGGCGGCCACCTGCACCAGGGACAGCGCCGCCGCGCCGGAGAGGTCGAGCAGGTTCACCGTGCGCAGGTAGATCTCGGTCTCCAGGGTGCGGTACCGCGTTCCGCCGAGCATGAGCACCACGCCGAAACTCGTCGCGCAGAACAGGAACACCACGGCCGCCGCCGACGACACGGCGGGCCACAGCGCAGGCAGGGTCACCGACCGGAACGCCCGCCACCGGGAGGCGCCCAGCGCGCGGGCGGTGTCCTCGACGCGGCGGTCCAGATGCGACCACAGCCCGCCGACCGTGCGGGCCACCACGGCGACGTTGAAGAAGGCGTTGGCGAGCACGATCGTGGCCACGCCCCCGTCCGGCCACAGGGCGCGGAACGCCAGCCCCACCACCACGGTGGGCAGCACGAACGGCACCAGCACGAGGGTGCGCACCGCGGTGACCCCGGGCAGCCGGGCTCGGGCGGTGAGCCAGGCGAGCGGGAGACCGGCCAGGACGGCGACCGCGGTGGCCGCCGCGGCCTGCGCCACGGTGAACCCGGCCAGCTCCCACGTCGAACCCTCCAGCAGGGTGGCCGCCACGCCGCCGTCGGCGAAGCCGAGACGCACGATCGCCACGACCGGCCAGGCGAAGAACACCCCGAGGAAGGCGACCGGCAGCAGCGCCGGCGCGGCCGCGCCCAGCACCCGCGAAACGCCGTTACCCCGCCGGAAGCCGCCACCCCGCCGGGTCTCCGCCCGGCGGGGGCCGTCGGTCACCGGTCGAGCACCGTGCGCCATTCGCCGATCCAGCGTTCCCGGTTCTCGCCCACCTGCTCGGTGGGTAGCGACATCGGATCCCGCGGGCGGGGTGCCACCTGCGCCCAGCCCTCCGGCAGCGCGACGCCGTGCCGCGTGGGGTAGACGTACATGTTCTCGGCGAGAGCCGTCTGGAAGCGGGGCGAGAGCAGGAAGTCGACCACCTCGCCCGCCGCGTCCGGCCGGTCGGTGCCCGCCAGCACACCCGCGTACTCCACCTGGCGGTAACAGGTGTCGAGCAGCGCGCTCGTGCGGGGACGCCCGTCCCGGCCGACCTCCGCGGCCGGGGAGGAGGCGTAGGAGACCACGATCGGCCGCTCGCCCTGCCCCGAGGAGCCGGAGAACTCCTGGGTGTAGGCCTCGGTCCACCCGCTGACCACGCGCGCGCCGTTGTCGGCGAGGTCGCGCCAGTAGTCGGTCCAGCCGTCCGTGCCGAACTCGGCGACGGTGGCGAGCAGGAACGCCAGCCCCGGCGAGGAGGTCGCCGGGCTCGGCGTCACGAGCAGGTCGGCGTACTCCGGTTCGGTGAGGTCGGCCAGCGTGGTGGGTTCGGCGACGTCGTTCTCCGCGAACCACTCGCTGTCGATGTTGACGCACACGTCGCCCACGTCGACCGCCGACAGGCGCTGCCGCGGGTCGATCGTGTACCGGTGCGGGCCACGGTCGGCCTCCGGGCTGGTGTAGGGCTCGAACACCCCCGCGGACAGGGCCCTGCCGGCGAAGGTGGAGTCCACGCCGTACGCGACGTCGCCGATCGGGTCGTCCCGGCGCAGCACGAGCTTGTTCGTCAGCTCGCCGGCGTCGCCCTCCGTCCGCACCTCGAGCCGGAGCCCGGAGCGTTGTTCGAACCCGTGGACGACCTCCTCCGGCACGGACCACGACTGGTGGGTCACCAGCGTCACCGTGACCGGCTGCTCCGACGACTCGTCGTCGCCGGCCATGACGGTGCATCCGGTGGCGAGCACACCGGCCGAGACCAGGGCGGCCGCCACCCGCGCGGAACCCGGCCGCGGACGGAAGCTGTGGCCCATTCACCCTCCTTGCCGTGTACCGGCGCGGAAGGTGCCCCCTTCCTGCGTCGGCATGATCCGAATCAGGTGCGAAACGGTCGCGGGCCGCGGACCCGCCTCTCAGCCCGGCGCGCCGGACTCCCGTGGCAGCGTGCAGCGTACCCGTCCACGTACCACGATGGAGGCATGACGGAGTTACTCAGTGACGAGCGGATCGACCAGGCCCTGTCCCACCTGCCGGAATGGCACCGTGAGGGCAACGCGATCGAACGCACGGCCCAGCTGCCCGACTTCCCGCACGCGATCCAGGTCGTGAACCGGGTCGCCGAGATCGCCGAGAGCGAGAACCACCATCCGGACATCGACATCCGGTTCCGGACCGTGACCTTCCGGCTCAGCACCCACTCGCACGGCGGGATCACCGAGAAGGACACGTCCCTGGCGGGAGAGATCGACGGGGCCCTGGACACGATGTGATCCGGATCCCGGCCGTGCCACGAACGGTGTGATCTCGCCCGTTCCGGGCAACTCCCCCACCGGCGCCGAGCGTCATCCACAGAGGGATCATCCGTTGTCGAGGGGAGTGCGCGATGAACCGCAACGTCCGGCCGGTCCCGTCTCTGCTGGGGTTGCTGACCGTGTTCCTGGCGGGCCTCGGCTCCGGTGTGGCCTCGGCGCAGGAGGAGACCGGCACCCCTGCGGAGAGCGCGCCGACGCCCCCGTCGGACGTCGTGGTCCAGGCCCTCGTGGTGGGGGGCACCGCGTTCGCGGTCATGATCGCCACGGCGTTCGCGGTGCTGTTCTACACCGCCCGCAGGCGTCGGCACGTCGAGCACGGCTGACCCCGCCCGGATAACCCGCGATCGGTGGTCCACCGGTCGGGTCACGACACCGGGCGGGGTGCCCGGCACCTGGCTACGCTCCTCGGGCCCGCGACGACGCGGGCACCGTGACCGGCGCGGATACGCGGCATTTCCCGAGGAGAGACATGTTTGGAAGGCAGTGGATCGGCGGGCTCCTGGTCGTCGTGCTCGGGGCGGCGACGGTGTCGTGCTCCGGCGTCGAGGGCACCGGTAACGAGACCGGTGACGCGGTCCGCGACTCCGCGACCGGGGCGCCCCGCGACACCGGCGCGGCCTCCCGGGACACGGACCAGCAGGTCGTGGCGATGTTCGACCGGTACCGGCGCGCCCTGGAACAGGGCGACGGTGCCACGGCGGTCGAACTGATCAGCGATGAGACCGTCGACTACTACCGCACCCTGGCCGAGCTGGGCGCGACCGCGGGGCCGGAACGCCTCGGGGAACTGCCCGCCCTGGACCGCTACAACGTCGCCGTGTTCCGGACGATCTCCACACCCGCGGAGCTGAACGGGATGAGCGGGCGGGAAGCCTACGTTCTCGGCGTCGAGGAGGGCATGGTGAACAGCGCCGCGATCGCCCGGCACGACATCGGCGAGGTGACGGTGCGGGGCGACGAGGCGACCGCCACCGTGCTCCGGGACGGGGAGAAGGGGCCGTTCGAGTACGAGTTCGCGCGCTCCGGGGACTCGTGGACGATCAACATGATGCCGATGGTGGGTCGTGCCCGGTCGGCGTTCGCCATGATGGCCGAGCAACAGGGGATGAGCGAGGACGAGCTGATCTTCCGCTCGGTCGAGACCACCACCGGGACCCGCCCCGACGAATCGATCTTCGACCGCCCGTGACGCCGTGTCGTGTCCCACCCGGGTGGGACACGGCGCTCAGCGGAGTTGACCGCCGGACGACGGGACGCCGAGCAACCGGCCCGCCACCCAGGCGACGTGCTCGGCGGTGCGGGCCGGGGTGTCCGAGGGCTGCATCACGTGGCTGAGCACGACGCGCACCACGACATCGATCGCGACGGCCAGCCCGTCGGCGGTCAACGGCGGCCGGTACCGCGCGAGCCGGTCGGTGAGTACCGACTTGGCGGTGGTCAGCAGCGGGCCCGCGTGGGTGGTCAGCAGCGGCAGCAGATCGGTCTCCGCCGCGTGCGTCGCGGACACGATCGCGTGCAGCAGGACGTTGTCCTCGGCCAGTTCGAGCACGGCTTCCGCCGCCGCGCGGACCGCGGGCACCAGCTCGTCCGGGTGCCGCTCGAAGGCCCGCTGCACCGCGGCCAGGAACCGGTCGAGCTCGTGGTGGACCATCGCCTCCGCGAGCGCCGACTTGGACCCGATCTCGTTGTAGACGGTCTGCCTGCTGACGCCGACCAGGTCGGCGAGTCGGGACATCGTCAGGTTGGACCATCCCGACCGCACGGTGAAGTCGATCGCGGTCTCGATGATCCGTTGCCGGTACGGGCCGCCCTGTGCCCTCGTCGCGGTCGCCACGGCACCCGTCATGGCCGCCATCCTAGCGACAGCCGCACACTCGTCGGCCCGCGCGAGCCACGCTTGCCCGACCGTGGACGACTGTTACCCAGGGTGACATCGCATTGCTCCACCGAGGTGGGACTGAATAGCTCGTTCAGCGGCTTTTTTCTCGAGAGCGGAAGAATAATCTACTGCCGCAATGACGGATCGAAAAAGGGGGAAGCTGAACCGATGAGACGAGTTTCGCGCAGGATGGCGGTAGCGACCGGTGTCGTGGCCGCCGTCGCGAGCGCCATCGTGTCGACGAGCACCGCTGCCGCCGCTGACGGTACGGACCCCGCGCCCGACCATTCGGGAATCCAGGTCGTCGCGTACGGGGAGACAGCGGACGGCGGATGGGTGGAATACACCGGCGTCGGTGAAGTCACCGTCGACGGCTCCTCCACCGGTCCCGGAGCGCAGGCCGTGAAGGAGGTGGGGGGCGGCACCTGGAGCTACGGATCCGGCCCCAACGCCATCGGCCAGAAGAGCTGCTACTCACAGTACCGACACTACGACGTGGCCCACGGATCATCGGTGTCGATGGACGGCAGTACCGACTCCGAATGGGTCGGTCCCGGTGCGGTCTCGAGCGCACGCGTCACCATGTACACCACGGCGACCTGCAAGGCGTACTGGCGCAAGTGACCAGCTGAGTCTCCTCCCGTCGGGCGGCCGGGATCCCCGGCCGCCCGACGGTGTCCTTGGAGTGTCCCCTTCCTCCGGTCCGCCATGCGGCTCACCGGGACACCGGTTCTCCGAGCGGGACGAAGTCGAGCTTCTCGCGGACCCCGCAGTCCGGGCAGCACCAGGTGTCGGGCACCGCCGACCACGGTGTGCCCGCGGCGAAGCCCTCGCGCGGGTCGCCGACCGCCTCGTCGTAGACGTACTCGCAGTTCGGGCAGCGCGCCGCCCGCGCGCTGCCCGC
>NZ_KI912250.1:5503-9502 GCF_000231035.2 Saccharomonospora iraqiensis subsp. paurometabolica YIM 90007
CTGGAAAGCCCTCGCCGGATCCGAGCATGCCCACACCACGCGACCCAGCTCATCAACGCCATACAGACCCTCATCCACGCAAGCTGAACCCAAGTGGAAAAGGCTCACTGCTTCGGCCTGCTCACACAGATGGCCTGCTGCCTGCACCGGTACGGCATCGGCGATCTTCTCCAGCTGCCGCGCACGGTCACCGATCGACTCGTCTGTCATCCCTGCGATGGTAGATCGCCTTCTCGCTGATCATCAGGCGAAGATGTTCCATGCCCGCTGTGAGCTGCTGGACCTCCTGGGACAAGACACCGATCTGTCCGTGCAACTCCCGGGCACTGGACGTATCACCGAGTATGCCCACCACCTGTTGTTGCAGACTCTCCAACTCGCTCTGCAACTGCTGGACACCACCGACCGGAACCTGCTCAGAAAGCACGTGTAGTTGCTGTGCCTGCTCGGCAATCGACATACGACCTCCCCTTCTTCGTTCTACTGGAACCGGTGCAAAAGATATGTATGCAGGCGGGAAGGCCCTCCACCGCGCGTAAGTAGATGCGCCCGCAACACCGTATGCTGCGCAACCATAATCGCACTCGTGGAGACCGCTCTGCATACATTGAAACGCACAACGCGCGGCAAAGGCGGCGTCAGGCTGAGTCGCTCCTCCGCGACGTCACGAATCAGAACCCCAGAAGATTCACCCGCCATATTCGGAAGGTATGGCGGGTGATCATGTGTGCGGTAGGACGCGGTGTCCCACTACACGAACGGCTTAACGCACAGCGAGCCGCTCGGCGACACCACGCAGTCGTGACGCGCGCGAAGCCGGGGTACGTAGCAGGTCACGGGTCACCGACTTGATCAGGTTCTGGTGCCTGGCCCAGTCCGGCGCCATCCGTTCGGCGGCGGTGACCAGGTTCGCCGCTTGTTCATGCTGGCCGGTCCGGGTGTGCGCCAGTGCCCGGTCGGTGAGGTGCCGAGCGCGGGACGCCAACGGCAGCGCTGCCGCCTCGTTCGGCATCGTGCGGGCGGCCTTGAGCGCGCTCCCGTACTCTTCTGTCTGCACACCGACATCGACGGATTGCATGGCGACCTGCGAGGGACCGAACGCGGTCTGATAGTCGTCGCGGTCACCACCCATCCGGTCGGCGACCTGGGCACTTTGCGCGAGCAGATCCCGGGCCCGGCTGCCGCTCCGTCCCCGAGCCGCCGCCGTCGCGGCCGTAAGCACGAGTGAGCCGTAGGCGGACAACTCCGGCAGACTTACCTCCCCACGTGGCTCGACGGTTTCGGCAGTGCGGATCGCGAGCGTCTCGGCCTCGGCGTAGCGCCCGGACACGAGCAGTTGCCAGGCCACCGAGCCGCGCAAGGTGGCGGCCAACAGCGGATCCGTGCCCTCGCCTGCGACCTCAACAGCCTGTCGGATGGCGAGAAACGCGGCGTCGGACTGCTTCAGATGCACCAACGTGCAGCCCGCGACCCAGTACCCGCGGGCGAGTAGTTCCGCCGCCGATGGGCGTTGGATGTCATCCCCGGCGTCGACGGTGGCGCGCAAGGAGTGCAGCGCGGACGGCAGCAGGGCGGTGAGGTCGTCATAGCGGCCCGACCAGTAGGTGCCCCACAGATACGTGAGCGTTCGCTGTGCCTCCTGGTGCGGCAACGGCTCCACCGTGACAGCTGAGCTGCCGATCAGGTCGTGCACACCACTGACGGCGAACCGCAGCGCGGTGACACCTTCCTCCCGGTCGTGTTCCGGCAGCGATGCCCGCCCCATGAGGTCGGCGAGAGTGACGTCGAGAGCACGGGCGAGCCGATGCAGGCTCGCGACGCTGGCCGTGTTCCGGATGCCTTGTTCCAGCTTGCGAACGAGATCCACGGAGACCCCGGCTCGATCGGCGAGCTGACGCTGCGTGTAGAGCCTGCCGCGCAACTCCCGGACGCGCTCACCGATCGCCTTACCCAACGCTTCGTCGGCCATTTCGAGGCACCGCCTTCCTCCATCGACTCCCGCTCCGCTGAGAATAGCGATTAACCGACTGTGTGACGAGGGGCTATCCCAATCTCCCGGCCATGTCGTGTTCGTACGCGAAGCCTTCATGTCACATGCGGACACCGCTGCTACTTCTTACTCCGAACGTGTACTCGGACGCATCGTCCTACCCAGACATTGCAACCCGCTCATAACGTTCGGCACATGAACTGGATCAGCGGCGGATACCGACCGAACACTCTTAAATTCCGGGCAGTTCGGTACCACGGAGACCATGACTTCATCGGTCACCAGGAGACCGATTCCGACGACGTCGTCGACGCCGGAACCTCGGTTTCGAACGCCGATCGGGAGTGGGCCTGGTGATCGCGCGCGATCGGGAACTGTTGTGCCGAGCGGCCGAGGTGATGCACTCCTTCGGCCCCGTGGTGGTCGAGCTGATGCAGCGCCAGGACGGCGGCGAACTCCCCGCCGCACCGGTACGCGAGGTCGGCAACGCCTTCGTCGCCCTCGCCCACGACTTCCTCGACCGTGCCGATGAACTCGACGCCCGGGCGATCGAGAACCGCACCGCCGAAGGTGGAGACGGTGCTCGATGACCCACCGACGGTCCTGCTCGGCCGCCTCGGCACCCACCCGCCGCAATGGCCGACGGTGGACCCGGACGCCCCCACTCTGCCCGCGCCGCAGGAGCACGTGATGCGCCGCGTGCTCGCCGCACTCAGAGCCTGGGGCACCGCACCCTGCGCACACTGCGGGAACCAACCCGTCGCCCGACCGGACCTCCCACGCGGGACCATCGACGGCCGCTTCTGCGGCGGCTGCATCCAGGACTGCCTGGACGATCCACACCGCGGTCACTGGTGCCCCGTCGACGCACTCGGCGCCGCAGGTGGATAGCGACCGGCCGTCCGGTCAGCGCTGACCGGACCTCGTCATTCGGCGCCGAGGACGAACAGCAGGAAGCTCAGGCTGGTGGCGAGGAAGGGGTACTCGTCCGGGAACAGCTCGCGGGCGGCCGGTAGGTTCCCGATCATCTCGGCCAGCTCGTCGTCAAGCATGTTTCATGCTAGCTTCGCCGCTACTCGTAACGGCGAAGCTCGCGGCGAAGTTCGTGGCGAAGGTAGCTTCTCAGTATGCGTAGAGCATGCGAGAAGGTCCGAAGACACCACTGCTGCCCACCTGTCAGCCCTTACGTCCAACGCTGACGTCCGCCGCAGGAGCCCGGTTCAGTGAGGGGTGCCGCCTTCACCCGGTGGAAGACCCGACCACATGTCGCCGTAACGTCCGCTCCGGGGCGGACGGCACGGAGAGGAGACCCCGCCGGATGACCCAGGAGATCGACTTCGCCGGTGCGCGCGGCTACGCCATCCCGATGCGTGCGCGGTTCCGGGGCATCACCGTGCGCGAGGGGATGCTGTTGGAAGGCCCCGCCGGGTGGGGCGAGTTCTGCCCGTTCACCGACTACGACGACGCCACCTCCGCCGCGTGGCTGGCGACCGCGGTCGAACAGTGCACCGTCGGCTGGCCCGAACCCGTGCGCGAGGCCGTCCCGGTCAACTGCACCGTGCCCGCCGTCGGCCCGGAGCGCGCCCACGGGATCGTCGCGGACTCCGGGTGCCGCACCGCCAAGGTGAAGGTCGCCGACCACCCGGACTCCCTGCCTGAGGACCTCGCCCGCGTCGAGGCGGTCCGGGACGCCCTCGGGCCGGGCGGGGCGGTCCGGGTGGACGCCAACGCGGTCTGGGACGTCGACACCGCCGTGTCCCACATCCGCGAGCTCGACCGGGCCGCGGGCGGCCTGGAGTACGTGGAGCAGCCCTGCCGCACCGTCGAGGAACTGGCCGCCGTCCGGCGCCGGGTCGACCTGCGGATCGCCGCCGACGAGTCCATCCGCCGTGCCGAGGACCCGCTGCGGGTGGCCGTCGCGGGCGCGGCCGACGTCGCGGTGATCAAGTGCACGCCGCTCGGCGGGGTGCGGCGTTCCCTGGAGGTCGCCGAGGCCGCGGGGCTGCCGT
>NZ_KI912250.1:9602-19607 GCF_000231035.2 Saccharomonospora iraqiensis subsp. paurometabolica YIM 90007
ACCGGCGGCGCGCCGGGCGCCTCCGGCGAACCCCTCACCCCGGACCGGCTCGCGCGGCTGCGTGCTGAGGGCGCGCTCACCCGCCCCGACGGCCCCGCGGTCGTGGTGTACGGACTGGAGTCCGCGGGGCACCGACAGACCGGGGTGATCGTCGAGGTCTCCGTGGCCGCCTACCGCGACGAGCGGGTGCGTCGGCACGAGGCCACCGACCCGGAGCGGGAACGCAGGCTGGTCGAATTCACCGGCAGCACGGGAACCGAACAGGTGCCCGTGCTGCTGATGCACCCCTCCCGACCCCGGCTGGCCGCGCTGCTGGACCGCGTGACCGCGAGCCCGCCCACGGTGCGGCTGAGCCCCCGCGGCGGCCCCGCACACAGCGTCTGGTTCGCGACCGAACCCGCCCTGGTGCATGCCCTCGGCGAGGAACTCGCCGGGATCGACGCCTGCTACATCGCCGACGGCCACCACCGCATGGCGGCGGCCGCCCGCTACGCCGACCGCTCCCCCGGCCCCGAGGGCGACGGCGACGCGGCGTACACGCTGGCCGCGGTGTTCCCGAGCGAACAGCTGCGCATTCTGGGCTACCACCGCTACGTCACCCGCCCGCCCGGACGGGCCGCCGCCGATCTACTGGGCGCGATCGCCGCACGACCGGTGACCGCGCACCTGGCGGAGTGCTCGGCAGCCGAGGCGGTACGCACCGGGCCCGGCGTCGTCGGGATGCATCTCGACGGCCGCTGGTACCGGGTGGGGTTGCGCGCCCCGGCGGAGCGGGCCGACGACGGGGCCGCCGCGGGGCCCACGGACGCCCGGGCCGCGCTGGACGTGGTCGCGCTCGACGAGGAGATCCTCGCCCCGGTGTTCGGGATCGGCCGGGTCGACGCGGACACCGACGTCACGCCGTTCCACGACGACGAGGACCCGGCCGAGATCCGGCGCTGGTGCGCCGGACACGACGCGATGGCCTTCCTGCTGCACCCGCCGGACGTGGAGCAGGTGATGGCCGTCTCGGACGCGGGCGCGGTGATGCCCCCGAAGTCGACCTTCTTCACGCCGAAGGCCGGCACGGGGCTGTTCATCCGCGAGCTGCCCTGACAGCTCAGGAGGCGATCGAGCAGCGTCAAGCCGGGGGCCACGCGGCCTCAACGGGACACGAATGTCCCCTTGATCGGGATCGTGCGTACCAACCCACGCTCACGCAGCAAGGCGACCGCACGACGGGTCGTGCCGATCGAGATCCCGTATTCGTCGCACATACCCCGCTCATTCGGCAGACGCGCACCCGGTCGAAGCTCCCCGGCCTCGATCCGCGCCTGCACATGGTCAGCGACCTGCTGATACAGGTGGCGCTCGTCGTCTTCCAGGTACTCGAAGGGCGGCACAGTCACGAGCCGGAACTTATCCCTGACCACCGCAACCCAAACCGAGAGGAAGCGTTCGATCGTGTCAATTACGTATTAGTAGGTATAGGACGCGTCCTATTGCGTCCTATGATCGACGCCATGAGACCACGCACCCCTCACCAGACATCCACCTGCACGCGGCTCACGTCGTGGCGGGAGTGGGGCTCGTGATCGCGCGCGATCGGGAACTGTTGTGCCGAGCGGCCGAGGTGATGCACTCCTTCGGCCCCGTGGTGGTCGAGCTGATGCAGCGCCAGGACGGCGGCGAACTCCCCGCCGCACCGGTACGCGAGGTCGGCAACGCCTTCGTCGCCCTCGCCCACGACTTCCTCGACCGTGCCGATGAACTCGACGCCCGGACGATCGAAGCGGACACGGATGCGCGATGACCTCACCACGCTCCTGCCGCACGTGGGGCAGCTCCCGCCGCACCTGCTCCCGACCACGACGGATCCCGTGCCCACGCCGGAAACCGACGTGATGCGCCGAGTCCTGGCCGCCCTGCGGTCCTGGGGCGCAGCCCCGTGCGCGGTGTGCGGGGTGAATCCGGTGACCCGACCCGACCGGCCCCGCGGCACCGTCGACGGCCGCTTCTGCACCGACTGCATCCAGGACTGCCTCGACGACCCCCGGCGCGAGCACTGGTGCCCCGTCGACACCCTCGGCGCCGCGGGCGGGTAGCGACCGGCCGGGGCCGGGACCGGTTGACGTACAACCCATCGGTTGTATGATTGCTCGTGTGACCGAGAGCGACGAGGACCGGGCCGATGCCCTGTTCCACGCGCTCGCCGACCGCACCCGCCGGGACATCCTGCGCAGGGTGCTGGCCGGGGAGCACTCGGTCTCCGGGCTCGCGGCGAACTACGACATGAGCTTCGCCGCGGTGCAGAAACACGTCGCCGTCCTGGAAAGGGCCGGGCTGCTCGTCAAGCGGCGCAGCGGGCGCGAGCAACTGGCCAGCGGGGACGTGACGGCGGTGCGGTCGGTGGCGTCCCTGCTCACCGAGCTGGAGCAGATCTGGCGTGGCCGTATCGCGCGCATCGACGAACTGATCGCAGCCGACCCCACGGCCGGCCTCAACGAGGAGGAATGACCCGATGCCCGTCATCGACACCGAGCACGACCTGGACAACCGGACCCTGACCATCACCGCCGAGTTCGACGCACCCGTGCGGCGCGTCTGGCAGGTCTACGCGGACCCGCGCCAGCTCGAGAAGATCTGGGGCCCGCCGACCTACCCGGCGACCGTGGTCGAGCACGACCTCACCCCCGGTGGGCGGGTGCACTACTACATGACCAGCCCCGAGGGCGAGAAGTTCGCCGGGTACTGGAAGGTCACCGCGGTCGACGAGCCGCGCAGCTTCTCCTTCGAGGACGGATTCTCCGATCTCGACTTCAACCCGAACCCGGAGCTGCCGGTCTCGACCAACGTCTACACCTTCACCGAACACGACGGCCGCACGCGGGCGACCTACGTCTCGACCTTCGCCAGCGCGGAGGCTCTGCAGAAGGTGCTGGACATGGGCATCATCGAGGGCGCCACCGGCGCGATCAACCAGATCGACGGACTCCTCGCGTCCTGAACTGCCGGACACGGAGGACGCACCGACCGCGTGGCGGGGCGGTGATTCGACATGCCTCACCGACGTGCCGCCACCGCTCCCACCCGGCGAGTTCGGACTCCGGCAACGCCTCGGCGAACGAGTCGGGCACCGTGTACGGGACGAAGCCGAACTCGCGGTCCGGCGCTTCCTCCGCAAGGGAGAATCGCGGGATCGCCGTATCGATCCCAGAAATCATACGTCGGTCCCGGTTTCCTCCGGACGCCGTTGCCGCGCGACGTCTGATCCGACCCACGCGGCGAGACGCAAGGCTGCTTCGGTGTAGTCAACGGCACCGGTGGAGACCCCGATGACCAGGTCGTATGCGTCATCTTCCGGAGCGTCCAGGTCGAGTCCGTTCAATCCGTAGAACGTGAACGCGGCCATCCAGGCCAGCCGCTTGTTCCCGTCGACAAGCGGATGATTACGCGCGAGAGACTCCAGCAGAACGGCTGCCTTCTCGTGCAGGGTCGGATAGGCGTCCTGACCGAACACGGACACCCGCGAACGGTGTGCAGCGGCATCGAGCAGCCCCGGATCACGGACGTCAGGCACACCCAGATCCGCCGCGAGAACCAAAAGATCCTCGAGCGTGAGGTACTCCACCATCACTGCGCGAGGCGGTCCAGGAGAGTGGCATAGCGATCCCGGCCTTCCCGGGAAAGCGCCCGCACGCGATCGTCCCGGACGCGCCGGGCCGCCGCTTCGGTGATCGCCCGCGCGGCGGCCTCCTGCTTACTGACACCCTCGACGTCCGCCAGCAACGCCAGGGCGCGCTCCTGCTCCTCGGTCAACCGGAGAGTCATCGCCATGGCACGATGCTACCACTTTGGTATCAAGATCACACCGCGAAGCGACACGCACCGGAGCGTGCCGGACGGGGTCACCAGGGGACGACGCCCTCGTCGTTGAAGAAGCCGCCGCAGGGTCCATCGTCCGGGAGGGTGGCGAGCCGGATCGCGATCGCGGCACCCTGTCCGGGCGTGCGCACCCCGTTGAAGCCGGTGAACTCGGTCGCGACATACCCGGGGCAGCCGGCGTTCACAAGAATGTTCGTATCGGCGAGGCTGCGGGCGTACTGGGCCGTGATGCTGTTGAGCATCGACTTCGACGGCGCGTACGCGGCCAGGACCGGCCCGGTCTGCCGGGTCAGCGAACCCATGTCGCTGGACATGTTGACGATGCGCGGCGACTCCGCACGGCGGAGCAGCGGCAGCATCGCGTTGGTCACCCGGACGACCCCGAACACGTTCGTGTCGAGCACGGTGCGGACGACGTCGAGGTCGAGCGTCGTCGGGTCCTGCGCGCCACCGTCGGTGCGGCCTCCGATGCCCGCGTTGTTGACGAGCACGTCGAGCCGCCCCGCCGTCCGTTCGACGGTCGCCGCCGCCGCGGCGACGCTCTCGTCGGAGGTGACGTCGAGGGCGAGTCCGAACGCGTCGACGCCGGCGGCGCGCAGTGTCCCGACCGCCTCGTCGCGCCGGACGTCGTCGCGGGCCCCCACCGCGACCGTGTAGCCGAGCTCCCCGAGTCCCCGGGCGATGGCGAAACCGATTCCCTTGTTCGCGCCGGTGACCAGCGCGGTCTTCGTCTCGTTCACGCCTTCCATGCTCGGCGGGCCGCGCGCCCGGTGTCCAAGACCGATCCGGTACGCCGTGATACTCACCAGGTATCAGGCGTAGGCTCCGTGTGGTGGACGACCTCGAAACCCGCGAGCTCCGGTATTTCGTCGCCGTGGCCGAGGAGCTGCACTTCGGCCGGGCCGCCGAGCGGCTCGGGATCGCCCAACCGCCGCTGTCCCGTGCGATCAGTCGGATCGAACAGCGGCTCGGTGTCCGGCTCCTGTCCCGGGATCGTCGGGGCGTGGCACTCACCGACGCGGGCAGGGTGCTGCTCCGCGAGGCCGCGGCGGCCCTCGACGCGGTCACGGCCGCCACGCGCCGGACGCGCCGCGCCGGGGACCCACAGCGGCCGCTGGTGCTCGTGTCGAAGTCCGGCGCCTCCCACGAGCTGCTGCGCAGTCTCCTCGACGCGGTTACGGACGAACCCGGTGCGGCACCGGTCGAGGTCTCCCTGTGTGAGATCGGCGAGCAGGCACGGCTGCTCCGCGACGGGCGCGCCGACGTGGCCCTCATGCACCGCCCGTTCGACGACCTCGCCGGGTTCGACACCGCGGACCTCCACGTCGAGGGCCAGGTCGCGATCCTGCCCGCGGGGCATCCGCTCGCCGCCCGCGAGCGGCTCACACTCGCGGAGATCCGCGACGTGCCGGACCTGCCGCTCGCCCGGTGGCCCCGGCTCGACGGGTCCTACCCGGACGGTCCCGGGCCGGAAGTGCGCAGCCAGTCGCAGCTCGCCCAACTCGTCGCGCTCGGCAGGACGCTGCTCGTCATCCCGGCCTCCAGCCGTGCCTGGCAGTGGCCCGACCACGTCGCGGTGCCGGTCGTCGACGCGCCGGAGGTCACCACGGTGCTCGCGTGGCCGCCGAACAGCCGCTCCCCGGCGGTCGCCGCGCTCGTCCGCGCCGCGGCCGGGCTCGGCGACACCACGCCGTCCCCGACCCAGCGGGGAGGGCGGGGCCACGGCACGGAGGGCCCGGAACCCGCCGTCAGTCGGTGATCCTGGTGGCGGTGCCGGTGACGGTGACCCGGGGATCGTCGGGTGCGACGTCCACCAGGAGTTCACTGCGCCGGCCCATGTCCTCGCCCTGCACGACCGTGATACGCCGGGGCCGGGTGACCTGCCCCAGTTCGCGGAGGTAGCCGCCGAGCGCGGCCGCCGCGGCCCCGGTCGCCGGGTCCTCGACCACCCCGCCGACCGGGAAGGGGTCGCGGGCGTGAACGGTGTGCTCGTCCTCGAGCCGGAACAGCTGCACGGTGGTCCAGTTCTGCCGCCGCATCAGGTCCCCGAGCGCGTCGAAGTCGTAGTCCAGTTCGGCCAGGCGTTGCCGGGAACCCGCGGCGAGCACGAGGTGGTCGTTCCCGCCGAAGGCAACGTGGGGCGGAAAACGCGTATCCAGCTCTCCGGGTGACCAGCCCAGTGCCCGCAGCGCGGCGTCGACGTCCTCGGGGGAGGCCGGCCGGGAGCGGGTGGGGACGCTGGTGAGACCGGCGACGAGCGTGTCGTCCCCGTCGGTCCCGATCTCGATCTCGCCCGCCTGCGTGCCGAAGACCATGCGGCCGGTCCCGTGGCGTTCGGCCAGCGCGACGGCAGTGGCGACGGTGGCATGCCCACAGAAGGCGACCTCGGCCAACGGGCTGAAGTAGCGCAGCGTGTACCGCCCCGCCGCCGGGTCGGACGCGGTGACGAACGCGGTCTCCGAGTCCCCGACCTCGGCCGCGATCCGCTGCATCCGCGCCTCGTCCAGGCCCGCAGCGTCGAGGACGACCCCCGCCGGGTTACCTCCGGACGGGTCGGTGCTGAATGCGGCGTAGCGAACGACGTCGACCATGCCTGTCACTCCTTCCCCGATGCCGCGATCACACCGCCCTGCGGGTCACCGAGGAGCGTGTTCCGGAAGCCCGGGGTATCGAAGGGCTCCAGCAGAACGCGCCCGCCGAGCCTTTCGGCTCGCTCGGCCAGTGCGTCGACGTCCTGCACGGCGAAGTTGACGCTCCAGTGCGGCGGCACCGCGGCGCCGTCGGTCGCCGCTGCGACAGCGACGACCTGCTCGTCGAGTCGCCAGTAGGCGAACGGATCATCGGTCGATGCGTCGAGCACCCAGTCGAACACGGCGCCGTAGAATTCCTCCGCCCGTGTGAGGTCGGTGGTGTGCAGCGCGCTCATCGCCCACGACCCGGGCTCGTCCGCCAACTCCACGTGACTGCGGGATCCGGCCTCCCAGAGCCACAACGCGACACCGGTGGCATCGGCAACGCCGGCCATGCGCCCGTGGTGAGCCACCGCGAACGGGCCGGACCGCCGAACCCCTCCCGCCGACTCCACGCGGGCGAGCGTGTCCTCCAGGTCGGCGACCCGAACGTAGGTGCGCCACCCCCCAAGGCCGTCGACCCGGGCCTGGCCGATACCGGCGACGAGCCGCCCCTCGAGACGAGCGGGGAAGTACGCGTCCCCGGCTCCGCTCGGCAGGGACAGCGGATCATCGAAGCACCACCCGAACAACTCTCCGTAGAAGCCCCGGGCAGCGGCGGCATCGGGGTGAAAGAGGTCCACCCAGCACGGCGCCCCGGCTGAGGAGATGTCGCGTTCGGTCATCAAGCTTCCTTCCCTCGTCACCCAAAGGTCCTCCCTCTTTCGGGCGGAGGGAGGGCACCCACTCTGCAGACCGCACGCGGAGAGCACAAAAGCTTTTTACTCACCGGAGTTGTCGGCGGCCGGAATCGGCCCGCCGGTCGGAGACACCGACTGCGCCCGCTCGGCCAGCGGCACGGACGAGTCGAGGCCCGGGTTGAAACTCCCGGCCGAGACCGGGACGAGGGGTACCGCAGACCCCTATCGTGACCGGGGAGATGACGGTCGTGTCACTGCGTGCGTCCACGCTCGCCGGGGGCAGGCGTCATTCGGTCGGTCTCCGCACGGACGGAACTGTCGTGGCCACGTGGCGAAAGATCATCGCCATCGCTGCGGGCTGGCGCCGCACTCTCGGACTGTGCGCCGACGGCACCGTCGTGGCTGCCGAGCGCAACGCCCAACGGCAGTGCGACGTCGCTGCGTGGCGCGACATCGTCGGCCTCGGCGCTGGCGACTGGCATTCCGTCGGTGTCCGGGCGGACGGACAGCGGTCGCCGCGGGCAACAACCGATACGGACAACGCGACGTGCACGAGTGGCGTGACATCGTCGCGGTCGCCGCAAGTTCCGCCCACACGCTAGGCCTGCGCGCCGACGGCACTGTCCTCGCCGCGGGCAACGCAGCGGACGGTCGATGCGAGGTCGCCGCATGGCGCGGCATTCGAGCACCCCGCTGATGACCGGTCGGAGGGAGTCGGACCGGCAACACCGGCGACGACTCCCTCCGCCCTTGCCCGAGACAAAACGGGTCGTGACTACACGTTGAAGCGGAACTCGACCACGTCGCCGTCGGACATGACGTACTCCTTGCCCTCCATGCGGACCTTGCCCGCCGCGCGGGCGGCGGCCATCGACCCGGCCGCCATCAGGTCCTCGTGGGAGATGATCTCGGCCTTGATGAAGCCGCGCTGGAAGTCGGAGTGGATCGCGCCCGCCGCCTCCGGGGCGGTCGCGCCCTGCGGGATGGTCCAGGCGCGGGCCTCCTTCGGCCCGGCGGTGAGGTAGGTCTGCAGGCCGAGCGTGTGGAACCCGGCACGGGCCAGGGCGTTCAGGCCCGGCTCGGACTGGCCGACCGATTCCAGCAGCTCCAGCGCCTCGGCCTCGTCGTCGAGCTCCAGCAGCTCGGACTCGACCTTGGCGTCCAGGAACACCGCGTCGGCGGGCTCGACCAGCTTGGTCAGCTCGGCGCGCTTGGCCTCGTCGGTGAGCACGCCCTCGTCGGCGTTGAACACGTAGAGGAACGGCTTGGTGGTGAGCAGGCTCAGCTCCCGCAGGCCGTCCATGTCGAGCTCGGACTGCGCGGCGAACAGGGTGCGGCCCGAGTCGAGGATCTCCTTGGCCTTCTTCGCGTTCTCCAGCGCGGGCCGGTTCTCCTTCTTGGTCCGCGCTTCCTTCTCCATCCGGGGCAGCGCCTTGTCCAGCGTCTGCAGGTCGGCCAGGATCAGCTCGGTGTTGATCGTCTCGATGTCGGACATCGGGTCGATCCGGCCGTCGACGTGGGTGACGTCGCCGTCGTCGAACACGCGGATGACCTGGCAGATGGCGTTGGCCTCACGGATGTTGGCCAGGAACTTGTTCCCCAGCCCGGCGCCCTCGGACGCGCCCTTGACGATCCCCGCGATGTCCACGAACGACACCGTCGCCGGGACGGTGCGGGCCGAGTCGAACATCTTCGCGAGTTCGTCCAGCCGCGGGTCCGGCAGGGGCACGACGCCGACGTTCGGCTCGATCGTGGCGAACGGGTAGTTCGCCGAGAGCACGTTGTTCCGGGTCAGGGCGTTGAACAGGGTCGACTTGCCCACGTTGGGCAGGCCGACGATGCCGAGGGTCAGACTCACGACTGCCCAGTGTACGTGCCGGGGATGCCGGTCCGGTCAGCCGTCGTCCTCCTCACCGTCACCTCCGCCCCCGCCGCCCTCGTCGTCGCCTTCACCGCCACCTTCGCCGCCGTCGCCACCTTCGTTGCCGTCGCCACCTTCGTTGCCGTAGCCGCCGCCGTTGTCCTCCTGCTCCTGCTGGTCGCCGCCGTTGTCCTCCTGCACCGGCTCCTCACAGGCGGCCGAGAAGCCCAGGGCCGCGACCGCGGCGGTGGCCGCCACGGCCGTACGGAACGAGGTGCGCTGCATCCGCTTCGTCATGGCACGACCGTAGAACCCCGCGAGGATCCCCGCACCTCGGCGGTGATGTCCGATTTCCGCGAGCCACCGGGCTGACCGGGTGGCACGATCGGAGGCATGATCCGGCTCACCGGCGACACCCCGCCCCCGTCCGGGGCCGTGTGGCGGGACACGGAGCGCTGCTACCGCGCCGTGAGCTCCCGCGACGCGCGCTTCGACGGGCAGTTCGTCGTCGCGGTGCGCACCACGGGCATCTACTGCAGGCCGTCCTGCCCCGCCATGACGCCGAAGCGCGGCAACGTCGACTTCTTCCCCACGGCCGCCGCCGCGCAGACCCACGGCTACCGGGCGTGCCGCCGGTGCCTGCCGGACGCGGTGCCCGGCTCGCCCGAGTGGAACGTCCGGGCCGACCTCGCGGGCCGCGCGATGCGGCTGATCGCCGACGGCTTCGTGGACCGCGCCGGAGTGTCCGGCCTCGCCCGGACCCTCGGCTACTCGCAGCGCCAGCTCGGCCGGGTGCTCACCGCCGAACTCGGCGCCGGTCCCCTCGCGCTCGCCCGCGCCCACCGCGCGCACGCCGCCCGGCTGCTGACCGAGCTGTCCGACCTGCCGCTGACCGACGTCGCCTTCGCCG
>NZ_KI912250.1:19707-19904 GCF_000231035.2 Saccharomonospora iraqiensis subsp. paurometabolica YIM 90007
CCGCTGCGTGGCGGCGACCACCGCCTCGCGGGCCCGGGCGAGTTCGTCGAAGGCGCGGCCCAGCGCGGTGAGGTGTTCCCGCCGGGCGGTGACGTCGGTGAACGCGCCCTTCGCCGCGTCGAGCCTGCGGGCGCGCTCGTCGATCTGCTCGGCGACCTCGCGTCGCTCCGCCTCGTGCCCGCTCACCGCCCGCTCGG
>NZ_KI912250.1:20004-20488 GCF_000231035.2 Saccharomonospora iraqiensis subsp. paurometabolica YIM 90007
CGACCGGGCCCGGGCGTGGCGTCCGTGGCGGTCCTACGCGGGGCTGTACCTGTGGCGGGCGGCCGGGTCGGTCCGGGCGGGACGCCGGTCGACGTCCGGCCCCACGCCCGCGCTCCCGGAGCACCACCACTCCCGATCTCCTGTCCAGGAAGGATCCGCACCATGAACCACGCACGGTGGAGCACCCACGACACCCCGCTCGGGCCGTTCACCGCGCTCGTCGACCACGAGGGAGCCGTGCTCGCCTCGGGCTGGACCGTCGACGTGTCCGCGCTGTCCGCGCTCGTCGCCCCGGCGCTGGCGCCGTCGGAGCCGCGGCACGCGGCTGATCTCGGGCCGGTCAGCGACGCCGTGCGCCGGTATCACGACGGCGACACCGACGCCGCCGGGACGGTGCCCGTGCGCCAGCACTCCGGCGAGTTCCTCCGGCACGCCTGGGACGTGCTGCGCACCGTGCCCGCCGGCAGGACGGTCTCCTACACCG
>NZ_KI912250.1:20588-21437 GCF_000231035.2 Saccharomonospora iraqiensis subsp. paurometabolica YIM 90007
CGCGGCCCTGTTCGTGCCGTGCCACCGGGTGCTGCGCGGCGACGGCTCGCTCGGCGGGTTCCGGTGGGGCACCGACGTCAAACGGGCGCTGCTCGACCTCGAACGCCGCTGAGGCCCGGCGACCCCGCCCGACGGTGACCGGTCCCGCGGTCGGCGACCCCGCGTGTCAGGTCTCGATCCGGAGGGTGGAGCCGGTGCGGGCCTTGCGCACCCGCAGGCGGGTGGGGATGCGCTGGCGCAGCTCCTCGACGTGCGAGACGAGGCCGACCACCCGGCCACCGGCCCGCAGCTCGTCGAGCACGCCCATCACCACGTCGAGGGTGTCGGCGTCCAGCGTGCCGAACCCCTCGTCGACGAAGAGCGTGTCGAGCAGCGCGCCGCCGGTCTCGGCTGCCACCACGTCGGCCAGGCCGAGCGCCAGCGACAGCGACGCCAGGAACGACTCCCCGCCGGAGAGCGTCTTCGCCGGCCGCACCGTGCCCGAGTAGTCGTCCAGCACGTCCAGTCCCAGTCCCCCGCGCCTGCCGCGGTCACCCGCCTCGTCGGAGTGCACGAACGAGTACCGGCCGTGGCTCATCGTGCGCAGCCGCACCGTCGCCGCCACCGCGACCTCCTCCAGCCGCGCGGCGAGCACGTACGACCGCAGCGACATCTTGCGGGTGTTCTGCCCCCGGCCGTTGACCACGTCGGTGAGGGCGTCCAGCTCGGTGAACGCCTCCTCGGCGGGGGCGAGCCGGGCGAGGGCGTCCTCGAACGCGACCGCCAGCCCGTCGAGTGCCCGCGCCCGCTCCTGGCTGCCCCGCCACGCGACCAGGGCCTCGTCCACCCGTTCACGGGCCCGCACCGCGG
>NZ_KI912250.1:21537-25225 GCF_000231035.2 Saccharomonospora iraqiensis subsp. paurometabolica YIM 90007
CCTCCGCGGCGGACACGGCCGTCCGGGCGCGCTGCCGGAGGTCGGCGACCCACGCGGCGTCGGCGTGCTCCGGTTCCTCCTCCTGTGCCTCCTGGGCCAGCCGGGCGAGCAGGTTGTCCCGCTCGGCGCGTTGCCGGTCCAGCTCCCGCCGCCGCTCGGTGCGCAGGTCGGCGAACCACCGCTCCACGTCGGCGAAGCGCTGGGTGCCGAACAGCCGTTCCAGCAGCTTCTCCCGCTCGGTGGTGTCCGCGCGCAGGAACCGCGCGAACTCGCCCTGCGGCAGCAACACCACCTGGAAGAACTGCTCCGCGGTCATGCCGAGCAGCCGCTGCACGGTGCGGGTGACCTCGTCGATGCGGGTCAGCCCGTCCGCCGGCATCCCGTCCGGAGGCGGGCTCAGCCAACTCAGCGAGGCCCTGGCCTGCTGGGTCGTGAAACCCGCTCCACGCCGCTTCGGACGCTGGTACTCCGGTGCGCGCACGATCCGCAGGTGGTGCCCCTGGGCCGTGAACTCCAGCACGACCTCGGTGGCCGTGTCCGCGGGGGCGAGGTCGCAGCGCAGTCGCTGTCTGCCCGTGCCCCGCGCACCCGGCACCGCGCCGAACAGCGCGAACGCGACCGCGTCGAGTAGGGTCGTCTTGCCCGCGCCGGTGTCGCCGTGCAGCAGGAACAGTCCGTCCGCGGCGAGCGTGTCGAATTCGACGACCTCGCGGCCCGCGTAGGGGCCGAACGCGCACACCTCCAGCCGGTGCAGCCTCATCGCGCCTCCTCCCCTCCCGCCGGGGCCCGCCCCGCGTGCTCCAGGGCCCGGGTGAGCAGTGCGTCCTCGCGCTCACCCGGCGGGGCACCCCGGCAGTCCGCGAGGAAGGTGGCCGCGATCTCGCGGTCCGACCGCCCCCGCACGGCGTCCGAGTAACGCAGCACCGTGGACCGGCCGCCCTCGGGCTCCCACTCCAGGTGCAGCGTGTGCGGGAACCGCTCCCGCAGCTTCCGCATCGCGTCGACCGGGCGCACCTGGTCGGTCAGGGTGACCGAGAGGTAGCACTCCACCAGGGCGTCGTGTTCCGCCGACTCCACCAGGTCGTCCAGCCTCCCCCGTACGGTGGCCAGTTCCCTCGGCACCGGCAGGTCGCGGCGCTGCACCCCGGCCAGTCCGTCGGCGTCCAGGTCCACCAGCCACACCGCCTTGCGCGCCGTCTCGGAGAACGAGTACGCCACCGGGCTGCCCGAGTAGCGCAGGTGCTCGGCCAGCCGCTGCGGACCGTGCAGGTGGCCGAGAGCGACGTAGTCCACCCCGTCGAAGACCGACCCCGGAACCTGCTCGACCCCACCCACGGCGATCGTGCGTTCGGACTCGCTGCCCGCACCGCCGGTGACGAACGCGTGCGCCGCGACCACCGACCGGGTCGACGACGGCCGGGTCGCCAGGTCGGTGGTGACCCGGCGCATGGCCTCGGTCAGCACACCGGTGTGGCCGCGCGCGTCGGGCACCCCGAGGGAGTGGCGCGCGGTGTCCGGTTCGAGATACGGGATGCCGTAGATCGCCACCGGGCCGTGCGCGTCGTGCAGCAGCACCGGACGGTCGAGGTCGTCGACGGCGGTGCGCAGGTGCAGACCCCCCGACTCGGCGAACTCGCCGAACGCGCCGAGCCGCGCCGCGGAGTCGTGGTTGCCCGGGGTGAGCACCAGCTCCGCCCCCGCCCGCCGCAGCCGGGTCAGCGCGCGCGTCGCCACCCGGACGGCGTCGGCCGAGGGCACGGCACGGTCGTAGACGTCGCCCGCCACCACCACGACGTCGACGGACTCCCGCTCGACCAGCTCGGCGAGGTGGGACAGCACGGCATCCTGGTCGGCGAGCAGGTCGGCACCGTGAAAGGTCCGGCCCACGTGCCAGTCGGAGGTATGGAGCAGTCGCACGGCGGCCAACCTAGGAGCACCCTCCGACAGAACCGCGCACCGCCCCCGGCGTGTCCTCCGGACGTGTTGCACTCTGACCGTCGGAACCGGTTTCGTCGGTACCGACCGCCATCATGGCGACGGGCCCGGCAGCGACGGACAGGGCACCGACGGGCGGGGACGACGAGGAGGCTGCACCGGTGGGTTCGACGATCCTGGTCACCGCGGCGATCGTGCTCGCGCTCGCCCTGGCCGCGGCGGTGGTGCTGCTGTGGCGGCTGTACCAGGACGGCCTGCGCCGCGCCGACGACGCCACCCGCAGGCTCGACGAGGAACGGGCCACGGTGGACCGGCAGCGGCAGGCGCTGCGCCGCTACGAGGTCACCTTCGCCTCGATCAGCGGGCGCGGCGAGCTCGGTGAGCAGGTGCTCGCCGAGACGGCCCGCGCACTCGGATTGCGCGAGGGCGTCCACTTCACCCTGCAGACCGACCTCGCCGGGGGCGGCGCGGCCCGGCCGGACCTGCTGCTGAGCGTGGGCGGCGGCCGCACGGTGCCGGTGGACGCCAAGGCGAGCACGGCCTGCTGGGCCGAGGCCGTGGAGACCGACGACCCGGCCGAACGGCGCGACGCGCTGCGGGTGCACGTCCGGAACCTGCGCTCGCGGGCCGCCGAACTCTCCGGCAAGGACTACGCACGCTGGGCCGACGGCATCTACGGCACGGTCCTGTTCCTCCCGTCCGACGCCGCCGTGGTCGCCGCGCTCGACACCGACCCGGAACTGCTGCGCTGGCTGTTGGACCGGAGGGTGTTCCTGTGCGGGCCGACCGGGTTCGCGGTGATCGCCTCCGCCGCGCTGTTCGCCGCGACGGAGCGCACCCTGCTCGACGACGTCGAGCGGGTGCGGTCCCAGGCCGCCGCCGCGCACCGGGCGGCGGGCAACGCCGTGGACGCGGTCAACCTCTCCGGGACCCACCTGCAGCGGTTCCTCTCCGCCCGCCGCAGGGAGCTGGACGCGCTGGAGGACTTCCGGGCCCGCATCGCACCGCTCACCGAGGCCTCGGCCAGCCCCACCGCCCCGGCGGAGGTGCGCAGGGAGGACGAGGTCTCGGCCACCTGACGCCCGTCGCGGAACCGCTATTCGACGGCGCCGGGCGGGCCACGGCGGCATGGGCGAGCACGTGCCTGATGCCGTGGGTCACCGGCGAAGGGGATACGGTGTCTCCCCGTGACGGCCACACGAGACCGGCGCGGCGATCCGGACACCACAGACGACGCGAACGCGCTCCCCTGGGACACGCGCTCCGTGATCCGGTCCCGGCGCGGACTGCCCTGGTGGGGCGCGACGCTGCTCTGCCTCGGACTCACCGCGGCGGGCGCGTTCGGCGAGCAGGCGTTGACCGACGGGCTGGGGAAGGCGTACCAGGTCTGTTTCGCGGTCGGCGCGGTGGCCGCCGTGCTCGCGGTCCGACGGCGCGCCGTCTTCGGCCAGATGGTGCAGCCACCACTGATCCTGGCCGCGGTCGTGCCCACGGTGGTACTCACCGCGTCGGGCATGCCCGCGGGCAGCGACCTGGAGGACAAGGCACTCGCCATCGGGACGCCGCTGACCGGCGGTTTCCCGGCGATGGCGATCGTGACGGCGATGACGGTCGCGCTCGGCATCATCCGCTACCGGCGGGAACGCGCCCCGGCCACCGGCTCCCGCGGAGCCCGGCCGCGGACCGGGGAGGGCAGCGAGGACCGTGTCCGTCGGGACCGACCGCCGCACGGCGACCCGGACGACGCGGAGCG
>NZ_KI912250.1:25325-25683 GCF_000231035.2 Saccharomonospora iraqiensis subsp. paurometabolica YIM 90007
TCGAGTTCGGCCAACCGGGCGTGGTCGCGCTCCTGCCGCTCGGCCTCGGTGACGAGGCCGGCGAGTTCACCCGCCTCCTCGCGCAGCCGCCCCGCGCGTTCCCGCAGCGCCACCGCGTCGGCGGAGCGGTCGCCCATGGACAGCTCCACCTCCCCGCGGTCGACCCCCAACGCCACGCAGGCCTCCCGCGCGTCGGACTCGGTACCGAGTGCGGCCTCCCGCCGCTCGTCGTGCCGGGCGGTCTCGGTGGCCAGTTCCCGCACCGGGACCGCCCGCCGGGCCGCGGCGAGTTCCCCGTCCCACGCGCGCCGGTGATCCGCCTGCCGATCCAGCTCGGCGAGCTGTTCGTGCGCGGAAC
>NZ_KI912250.1:25783-32807 GCF_000231035.2 Saccharomonospora iraqiensis subsp. paurometabolica YIM 90007
CCGGCGGGCGCTCGGGCGGACAGCCGGGGGGACAGGCAGGCGGCAAGGCCGACGCGAAGGCCGACGCGAAGGCCGGAGCGAAGACCGGGGGCAGGGCGGCCGACGCGCCCTCCACCGCCGAGAACCCGTGGCCGGTGCGCACGGTCGCGCGCAAGATCGCGGACTGGATCCACCGGCTGGGGGCGGTCTGGGTGGAGGGCCAGGTCACCCAGATCTCGGCCCGCCCCGGCACCCAGACCGCGTTCGTGACGCTGCGCGACCCGGCCGCCGACGTGTCGATGACCGTCACCTGCCCCGCGCGCATGGTGCGTGCCGCGGACCCGCCGCTGCGGGACGGCGCCAGCGTCGTCGTCCACGGCAGGCCGTCGTTTTTCCTCGGCCGGGGCACCCTGAGCCTGCGCGCCGACGAGATCCGTCCGGTCGGCATCGGGGAGCTGCTGGCCCGGATCGAACGGCTGCGCAAGCTGCTCGCCGCGGAGGGACTCTTCGCGGCCGAACGCAAGCGTGGCCTGCCGTTCCTGCCGCGGGGCGTGGGGCTGATCACCGGGCGCGCCTCGGCCGCGGAGCACGACGTGCTCGTCAACGCCCAGGGCCGCTGGCCCGCGGTGCGGATGCGGGTGCTGAACACCGCGGTGCAGGGCGCGCACGCGGTGCCGCAGATCCTGCGGGCCTTGTCCACGCTCGACGCCGACCCGGACGTCGACGTGATCGTCATCGCCCGCGGCGGCGGGAGCGTGGAGGATCTGCTGCCCTTCTCCGACGAGGCGTTGTGCCGGGCGGTCGCCGCCGCGGGTACGCCCGTGATCAGCGCCGTCGGGCACGAACCCGACTCGCCGCTGCTCGACCACGTCGCGGATCTGCGCTGCTCCACCCCCACCGACGCGGGCAAGCGCGTGGTGCCGGACGTCGCCGAGGAGACCGCGAAGGTGCACCAGCTGCGCGACCGCGCGCGCCGGTCCCTGCACGGCTGGGTGGACACCCAGCGCAGACTGTTGGACCAGCTGCGCAGCCGCCCGGCCCTGGCCGACCCGCTCGGACCCGTCCAGCGCAGGCAGGTCGAGGTCGAGACCCAGCGGGAACGCGGACGGCGCGCGGTGCTGGCCGAGCTGACCCGCGAGCAGACCGCGCTCGCGTCCGCGCGGGCCCGGCTCACCGCGCTGGGGCCGTCGGCGACGCTGGAACGTGGGTATTCCGTCGTGCAGTACACCGACGATTCGGGCAACCTGAGAGTACTCCGATCGGTCGCCGATGTGACCGACGGCACACCGCTGCGGGTCCGGGTCACGGACGGGGCGGTGCGGGCGGTGGTGGAGACACGGGAGGAATGAGGTCGGCGAATGCACGGATGCGCCTTTCTGCCGTTGACGACCGGCACCCTCGCCCGCCTGTGCGCGGAGTCGGACGGAGCGGTCCCCGAGGAGGTCCGGACCGTGCGTGCCCGAGCGGACGAGGTCGAGGCCGCCGCCGTGCGCAGCTGGACCGTGCTGCTCGCCGGATGTCGCACGACCGACCCCCCGGAGCTGGTCGGCAGGCTGCGGGGACTGTCCGAGGCGACCGCGTGCTACGTGGGGAAACGCTGGTGGTTCGGTGCGGGCTCGGCGCACCGCCACCGCGTCGCCGGGGCGCAGACACGGCTGGAGAGCGCGCTCGCCGAGTCCGACGGGGGTGAGTTCGCCCGCGCCTTCGTCACCTACGACCACGCGATGGCCGGCGCGGTAGTGTGCGCCCGCGGACCGGTCCCGACCGGCGGCCGGGCGGCACCGGCGGCCGGGAGGGCACCGGCCGGGACAGCACCGAGTGGGGCAGCACCGAGTGGGACGGACGAGACGGACACGTGAGCGACGACGCGCAACAGACCCCGCAGGACGACGACACCGGCGCGGGTGCCGACACGGTGAGCCCCGGGGGAGCCGACACCGGGGCCGGGGGGAACACCGACCCGGACGGTCTGGAGCAGCTCGGCTACGAGCAGGCGCGCGACGAGCTGATCGAGGTCGTGCGGGGCCTGGAGGCGGGTGGCCTGTCCCTGGAGGAGTCGCTCGCGCTGTGGGAGAAGGGTGAGCGACTGGCCCGGTTGTGTGAGCGGCACCTCGACGGTGCACGCGAGCGCATCGAGGCCGCGCTGGCTACCGTTGAGGACACGCCGTCCGGGGACGGCTCCGACGGGCCCGACG
This sequence comes from Saccharomonospora iraqiensis subsp. paurometabolica YIM 90007, assembly GCF_000231035.2. Classification (GTDB taxonomy): domain Bacteria; phylum Actinomycetota; class Actinomycetes; order Mycobacteriales; family Pseudonocardiaceae; genus Saccharomonospora; species Saccharomonospora paurometabolica. The sequence continues at coordinate 27,958 of NZ_KI912250.1, forward strand.
AGGACCGGGCACGGTGACGTGCGCGACACCCCCGTGAGCCGGGTACCGGCGACCCGACAGGGAGCGACACGCTTGTCGTAGACAGTTCCAGACACGCCATCGGGAGGCATCATGACCACCGCCAGCCAGTCCGGTAGTCGCCGGGGCGAAGCACCCGACCGCAACCTCGCGATGGAACTGGTCCGGGTCACCGAGGCCGCGGCGATGGCCGCGGGCCGCTGGGTCGGCAAGGGCGACAAGACCGGCGGGGACGGTGCCGCCGTGGACGCCATGCGCCAGCTGATCGGCACCGTGTCGATGCGGGGTGTCGTCGTGATCGGCGAGGGCGAGAAGGACGAGGCGCCCATGCTGTTCAACGGCGAGGAGGTCGGCAACGGCGACGGCCCGCACTGCGACGTGGCCGTGGACCCCATCGACGGCACGACGCTGATGTCGAAGGGCATGCCGAACGCGCTCGCCGTGCTCGCGGTCGCCGAGCGGGGCGCGATGTTCGACCCGTCGGCGGTGTTCTACATGGAGAAGCTCGCCGTGGGGCCGGAGGCCGCGGGGACGGTGGACCTGTCCGCGCCGATCGCCGAGAACATCCGCCGGGTCGCCAAGGCGAAGAACAGCGGCGTCTCCGACGTGACGGTCTGTATCCTGGACCGACCCCGGCACGACCGGATCGTCGAGGAGGTCCGCGAGGCGGGTGCCCGCATCCGGTTCATCAGCGACGGCGACGTCGCGGGCGCCATCGCGACCGCGCGGCCGAGCACCGGCGTCGACATGCTGCTGGGCATCGGCGGCACGCCGGAGGGCATCATCGCCGCGTGCGCGATGAAGTGCCTCGGCGGTGAGTTGCAGGGCAAGCTCTGGCCGAAGGACGACGCCGAGCGGCAGCAGGCCGTCGACGCCGGGCACGACGTCGACAAGGTGCTCACCACCGACGACCTCGTGCGCGGTGACAACGTCTTCTTCTGCGCCACCGGCGTCACCGACGGCGACCTGCTGCGCGGCACCCACTACCGCGCGGGCGGGGCCACCACGCAGTCGATCGTGATGCGGTCGAAGTCCGGCACGGTGCGGCTGATCGACGGCTACCACCGGTTGACCAAGCTGCGGGACTTCTCGTCCGTCGACTTCGACGGCGCCCCGGAGGACGCCACCCCGCCGATCCCCTGACCGGCCGCGGGACCCGGGACTCCGCACCCGGGTCCCGGCACCCGGGTCCCGGAACCGCCGGGGTCAGGCGTCGCTGGAGTGGCCCGGGAAGAGCTTCGCCTTCGGGTCGAGCGCCACGGCGATGTTGTTCACCGCCGTGGCCGCCTCGCCGAACCCGGTGGCGATCAGCTTGACCTTTCCGGGGTAGGCGGCGACGTCACCGGCCGCGTACACCCGGTCGCGCGCGGTGGCCATCGTGGTGTCCACCTCGATCGACCGGCGTTCGATCCGCAGGCCCCAGTTCTCGATCGGGCCGAGGTCGGCGGTGAACCCGAGGGCGGCGACCACGGCCTGGGCGGGCAGCGTCATCCGCCGCCCGTCCCGGATCTCCAGGTCCACCTGCGCGAGCGCGCCGGTGCCGTCCGGTCCGCTGCCGCGCAGGGCGGTGACCTCGGCGTCGGTGATGATCGGGATGCCCTCGTCCCGGGCCTGCTTCACGATCGACTCGGCGGCCCGGAACTTCGCCCGCCGGTGCACGAGGGTGACGCTCGCCGCGATCGGGCGCAGGGCCAGCGCCCAGTCGAACGCGGAGTCGCCGCCGCCGACCACGACGACGTCCTGCCCGGCGTGCGCGTCGAGGGCGGGCACGAAGTGCACCAGGCCCTGCCCGAGCCACTCCTGCCCCGAGGGCAGCGGGCGTGGGGTGAACTCACCGATGCCCGCGGTGATCAGCATCGCGCCCGCGCGCACGAGAACACCGTCGTCCAGGCTGAGTTCCAGCTCGTCGTCGACGGTGGTGAGCGTGTCGGCCTTGCGGCCGAGCAGGTAGGTGGGGTCGGCCTGCGCGGCCTGCTCGACGAGCCCCTTGACCAGGTCCCGCCCCCGCACGGCAGGGAAGCCGGCCACGTCGTAGATCATCTTCTCCGGGTACATCGCCGTGATCTGACCGCCCGTCTCGGGCAGCGAGTCGACGACCGCCGTCGACAGGCCACGGAATCCCGCGTAGTACGCGGCGTACAGGCCGGTCGGCCCGGCTCCGACGATCACCAGGTCGACCGACACCGTCTCGGACGCACTCATGTCCCACCGCCCTTCCGCCGTTGGTGGGGGCCGTGGCGCAGTCTAGTGCCCCACGACACCGGGCGACTGATCCCGAACTGCGCCAGACTGGCCCCATGGCGGAACAGGACTACCGGATCGAGCACGACACGATGGGCGAGGTCACGGTGCCGGCCGACGCCCTCTACCGCGCGCAGACCCAACGGGCCGTGCAGAACTTCCCCATCTCCGGCCGTGGTCTGGAGCGCGCCCAGATCCGCGCGCTCGGCCTGCTCAAGGCCGCGGCCGCGCGGGTCAACGCCCGGCTCGGCGTCCTCGACGGCGACCTCGCCGCGGCGATCGCGACGGCGGCCGACGAGGTCGCCGAGGGGCACCACGACGGGCACTTCCCGATCGACGTGTTCCAGACCGGTTCGGGGACCTCGTCGAACATGAACGCCAACGAGGTGATCGCGACGCTGGCGACCCGGTCACTCGGGCGGGACGTGCACCCCAACGACCACGTCAACGCCTCGCAGTCGTCCAACGACACCTTCCCCACCACCATCCGGGTGGCGACGACGGAGGCGGTGCTGAGCGACGTCGTGCCCGCACTGGACCACCTCGCGACGACGATCGAACGGCGGGCGGCCGAGTGGGCCGACGTGGTCAAGTCCGGCCGCACGCACCTGATGGACGCCGTGCCGGTGACCCTCGGCCAGGAGGCCGGCGCCTGGGCAGCGCAGGTGCGGTTCGGCATCGAACGCCTGCGCAGCGGGCTGCCCCGGCTCGGGGAACTGCCGATCGGGGGGACGGCGGTGGGCTCGGGCCTCAACGCGCCCGCCGGGTTCGGCGGCGCGGTCGCCGAGGAGCTGGCGAAAGTCACCGGGCTGCCGCTGGCCGAGGCCCGCGACCACTTCGAGGCACAGGCCACCCAGGACGGCGTGGTCGAGACCTCGGGACACCTGCGCACGATCGCGGTGTCGCTGAACAAGATCGCCAACGACGTCCGCTGGCTCGGGTCCGGACCGCGCACCGGACTGGCGGAGCTGGCGCTGCCGGACCTGCAACCCGGGTCGTCGATCATGCCGGGCAAGGTCAACCCGGTGATCTGCGAGGCCACCATGCAGGTGGCGGCGCAGGTCATCGGCAATGACGCGACCGTGTCCTTCGCCGGGTCGCAGGGCAACTTCCAGCTCAACGTCAACCTGCCGGTGATCGCGCGCAACGTGCTGGAGTCGGCGCGGCTGCTCGCGAACTCCGCCCGGCTGCTGGCGGACAAGGTGTTCGCCGGGCTGGCCGTCAACACCGACACCGCCCGTGCCTACGCCGAGGGGTCGCCGTCGATCGTCACCCCGCTCAACGCCTACCTCGGGTACGAGGAGGCCGCCGCCGTGGCGAAGCAGGCACTGGCGGAGCTGAGGCCGATCCGCGACGTCGTCCTCGAACGCGGCCACGTGGCCGACGGGAAACTCACCGAGGCGCAACTCGACGAGGCCCTCGACGTGCTGCGCATGGCGCGGGGAGGCCGGTGATCCGATGAGGCCGTCGGCGACCACCCCGCCCCGCCCCCGGTCGCGCACCCGCTGACCCGCCCGCGACCGTGTCCACCGGACGAGAGGCGAGGCCCCCGGGCACCCGCCGTGCGGTGGCGGCGGCGTCCGTGCGCACCGCCGCGTCGGTGGCCCTGCTCGTCACCGGCTACTACCTCGCCCCGCTGGAGGGCAGGCCGGACACGGTGGCGTGGCCGTGGTTCGGGCTCGCGTTGGCGCTGCTCGGGGTGGTCGTCGTCCGGCAGATCGTCGCGGTCGCGCGGTCGGGGCGGCCCCGGCTGCGCGCGATGGAGGCGCTCGGGGTGATCGTGCCGCTGCTGCTGGTGGTGTTCGCCGCGACCTACACCCTCATCTCGGGCGCCGATCCGGACGCGTTCACCGAACCGGTCGGCCGCACGGACGCGCTGTACTTCACGATGACGGTCTTCGCCACCGTCGGCTTCGGCGACATCGCCGCCGTGGCCGAGCCCGCCCGGATCGTGGTCACCATCCAGATGATCGTCGGCCTGATCCTGGTGGGCGTGGTCGCCAAGGTCATCGTCGGCGCCGTCGACGTCGCCACCCGCCGCCACCCCACCTGACCCTCCCCCGGCGAGTCGCCACCCCACACCCGCGAGTTGCCACTCCATGCCTGCGAGTTGGCACCCCGTACCTGCGAGTTGGCACCCGACACCCGCGGAGTGGCACCCCGTGTTCGCGAGTCAATACGTGAGGTGCAGTCGACGCGCCCACACGAAGTGACAACTCACGGGCGGGGACGGGCAACTCGCCGACCTGCGGAGGCAACTCGCGGACGTGAGGCGTCAACTCGCGGGCATGGAGGGGCGACTCGCGGGGTGGCGGGGGAGGATGGCGGCATGTGGTTGCACGAGCTCGTGCGGGTGTCTGGGCGGTTGGCGGCGACGCGGTCGCGGACGGCGAAGACCACCGAGCTCGCGGAACTGCTGACCGGGGCACCGGCCGACGAACTCGCCGCCGCGGTCGCCTTCCTGACCGGGACGCCGACCCAGGGCCGCATCGGGGTGGGGTGGCGGACGCTGTCCGGGCTGCGCACCGCACCCGCAGCGGAGCCCACGCTGACCGTCGCCGAGGTCGACGCCCTGCTGGGCGAGATCGCCG
>NZ_KI912250.1:32907-70131 GCF_000231035.2 Saccharomonospora iraqiensis subsp. paurometabolica YIM 90007
GCCGCCACCGCCGGGGTGCCGGCGTCGGCCGTGCGGCGGGCGTTCATGCTCTCCGGTCGCCTGCCCGCCACGGCGCACGCCGCGCTCACCGGCGGGGTCACGGCTCTGGAGCACTTCGGGATCGAGCTCGGCAGACCGGTGCGACCCATGCTGGCCGCGCCGGCCGGGTCACTCGACGACGCGCTCACCGCCATCCCCACCGCGGCGGTGGAGTACAAGCTGGACGGCGCACGCATCCAGGTACACCGCACCGGCGACGACGTCCGCGTCTTCACCCGCACGCTGCGCGAGGTCACCGCGAGCGTCGGCGAGCTGGCGGACCTGGTGCGGTCCCTGCCGTGCACCTCGGCCGTACTCGACGGCGAGACCCTCGCGCTGACCGACGAGGGCAGGCCCCGCCCGTTCCAGGAGACGATGTCCCGCTTCGGCAGCACCCGGGACGAGCAGGTGCGCGCCCTGCTGCTGCGTCCGTACTTCTTCGACTGCCTGCACCTGGACGGCACCGACCTGCTCGACGCGCCGCTGCGTGAGCGCCGCGCGGCGCTGCGCCGGGTCGCGCCGGACCACGTCGTGCCCGGTGCGGCCGAGCCGGAGGACCCGTCGGCGATCCTGACCGCGTCCCTTCAGGACGGGCACGAGGGCGTGCTCGTCAAGGCGCTCGACTCCCCCTACGCCGCCGGGCGCCGCGGCCGGGCGTGGCTCAAGGTCAAACCCGCGCACACCCTCGACCTGGTGGTTCTCGGTGCCGAGTGGGGGCACGGACGCCGCACCGGCACCCTGTCGAACCTGCACCTCGGCGCCCGGGACCCGGACGGCGGCCCGCCGGTCATGGTCGGCAAGACGTTCAAGGGACTCACCGACGAACTGCTGGCCTGGCAGACGGAGACGCTGCCCCGCTACGAGACCCACCGGGACGGCTGGACGGTGTACCTGCGCCCGGAGCTGGTCGTGGAGATCGAACTGGACGGGGCGCAGGTCAGCCGCCGGTACCCGGGCGGCGTCGCGCTGCGGTTCGCCCGGGTGCTGCGCTACCGCCCGGACAAGGACCCCGCCGACGCCGACACGATCGACGCCGTCCGCGCGATGCTGCGCGGCGGGACCGCCCCGGCCGGGTCACCCGGTGGTGAGTGACACCGGCCGCGCGGAGCACGTAACCTGGACCCTCGTGCAGTTTCTGGATGGCCACCGGCCCGCTCACGATCTGACCTACGACGACGTCTACCTGCTGCCGAACCGCTCGGGGGTCGAGTCGCGCTTCGACGTCGACCTCTCCACCGTCGACGGCACGGGCACGACCGTCCCGGTGGTCGCGGCCAACATGACGGCCGTGGCCGGGCGGCGCATGGCCGAGACGCTCGCCCGCCGCGGCGGCCTGGTGGTGCTGCCGCAGGACGTCGACGCCGAGGCGGTCGCCGACATCACCGCGTGGGTGAAGGACCGGCACACCGTGTGGGACACCCCGCTGGTGCTCACCCCGAACGACGCCGTCGCCGACGCCCTCAACCTGATCGGCAAGCGCGCGCACGGCGCGGTGGTGGTCGTCGACTCCGAGGGCCGCCCGGTGGGTGTGGTCGACGAACAGGCCTGCGCGGGGGTCGACCGCTTCGCCCGGCTGGCCGAGGTGCTGGACCCCTCGGTGTGGACGTGCCCGCTGGGCACCGAGCCGCGCGAGGTCTACGAACGCCTGCACGAACACGGCGAGCCCCTGGCCGTCGGCGTGGACGACCACGGCCGCCTGGCCGGGGTGCTCACGCAGGTCGGCGCCCTGCGCGCGAGCATCTACGACCCCGCCGTCGACGCCCGGGGCAGGCTGCGTATCGGCGCCGCCGTCGGGGTGAACGGCGACGTCGCCGCGAAGGCGAAGGCCGTGCTGGACGCCGGGGTCGACGTGCTCGTGGTGGACACCGCGCACGGACACCAGGAGAAGATGCTCGCGGCGTTGCGGGCGGTGCGCTCGGTGTCGCCGCAGGTGCCGGTGGTGGCGGGCAACGTGGTCACCGCGCAGGGCACGCGCGAGCTCATCGAGGCGGGCGCCGACGTGGTGAAGGTGGGCGTGGGCCCCGGGGCGATGTGTACGACGCGGATGATGACCGGCGTCGGCCGTCCGCAGTTCTCGGCGGTGCGCGACTGCGCGGCGGCAGCCCGCGAGCTGGGCAAGCACGTGTGGGCCGACGGCGGGATCCGCCACCCGAGGGACATCGCCCTGGCGCTGGCCGCGGGCGCCTCGGCGGCGATGGTCGGCTCGTGGTTCGCCGGCACTCACGAGTCCCCCGGCGACCTCCGTTACGACGAGCAGGGCAGGCCGTACAAGGAGTCGTTCGGGATGGCGTCCAAGCGCGCGGTCACCGCGCGCACCCGCACCGACAACGCCTACGAACGCGCCCGCAAGGCGCTGTTCGAGGAGGGCATCTCGTCGTCCCGGATGGCGCTGGACCCGCAGCGGCCAGGTGTGGAGGACCTGCTCGACTCGATCACGGCCGGGGTGCGGTCCGCCTGCACCTACGCGGGTGCGGCGACCTTGGAGCAGTTCCACGAGCGCGCGGTGCTCGGCGTGCAGTCGGCGGCGGGCTTCGCCGAGGGCAGGCCGCTGCCCACCGGCTGGTGACGACGCACGTCGGTCCGCCGCCCAGGAGTGTCGACTCGCGGTCATGGAGTGTCGACTCGCGGGCGTGAGATGGCGACTCGCGGGCACCGGGTGGCGACTCGCGGGGCCGGTCGGTCCGGGTGTGAGCGCGGTGCTCACACCCGGACCGGGGGGGTCAGTGCTGTTCCAGCATCTCGGTGACCAGGGCCGCGATCGGGGAACGCTCGGAGCGGGTCAGCGTGAGGTGGGCGAACAGCGGGTGACCCTTGAGCTTCTCGATCACCGCGGCGACGCCGTCGTGCCGGCCCACCCGCAGGTTGTCCCGCTGCCCGACGTCGTGGGTGAGCACCACCCGGGAGGCGCTGCCCAGCCGGGACAGCACCGTCAGCAGCACGTTGCGCTCCAGCGACTGGGCCTCGTCGACGATGACGAACGCGTCGTGCAGCGAGCGGCCGCGGATGTGGGTCAGCGGCAGCACCTCCAGCATCCCGCGGTCGAACACCTCGTCCACGACCTCCTGGCTGACCAGCGCGCCGAGGGTGTCGAACACGGCCTGCGCCCAGGGCTGCATCTTCTCGTTCTCGCTGCCGGGCAGGTAGCCGAGGTCCTGCCCGCCCACCGAGTACACCGGGCGGAACACGACCACCTTCCGGTGCATCCGCCGTTCGAGCACGGCCTCCAGTCCCGCGCACAGCGCCAGGGCCGACTTGCCGGTGCCCGCCCGGCCGCCGAGGGAGACGATCCCGACATCCGTGTCCATCAGCAGGTCGAGCGCGATGCGCTGCTCGGCCGAGCGGCCGTGCAGCCCGAACACCTCCCGGTCACCGCGCACCAGCCGGGCCCGCTTGTCCGGGGTGATCCGCGCCAGGGCGCTGGAGCTGCCCGCGAGCAGCCGCAACCCGGTGTGGCAGGGCAGTTCCGCCGCCTCGGGACGGCCGTAGTCGCCGAGGTCGGCCTCCCCACCGGAGAACAGGGCGTCGAGGGCCTCCTGCGGCACGTCCAGGTCGGCCATCCCGCTCCATCCCGAGGAGGTGACCTCCTCGGCGCGGTACTCGTCGGCGGCGAGCCCGACCGCACCCGCCTTCACCCGCAGCGGGATGTCCTTGGTGACCAGCGTCACCGGACCCTCACTCGCCAGGTTGAGCGCGCACGCCAGAATTCGGTGGTCGTTCGAGTCGGTGCGGAAACCGGGCGGGAGCACGGTGGGGTCCGAGTGGTTCAGCTCGACGTGCACCATCCCGCCCTCGTCGGTGATCGGCACCGGGGCGTCGAGGCGACCGTGCGTGCGTCGGAGGTCGTCCAGCAGCCGTAACGCCTCCCGGGCGAACCAGCCGAGCTCGGGGTGGTGGCGCTTGGCCTCCAACTCGTTCACCACGACGAGCGGCAACACCACACTGTGCTCGGCGAACCGGGTCATCGCCCACGGGTCCGACAACAACACGGACGTGTCCAGCACGAACGTCCGCACTGCCGGGTCGGTGGACTCTCCTGAGTCGGAGGAGGCTCCCGCAGCTCCGGAGCTGTCGGGGGCCGGGCGGCCGACGGCCTTTCGGGGTAAACGCTGCGCAGTCACGACGGCATCTCCCTCGGGGGCGTTGGCACCACGCCCGCACTCGCTGGGCCGGGCACTGCCCTGGCTGGCCGGAGCCTCGACGCCGGGGCGTCAGGGCGTACGGCCACGAGGGCCCGGTGCCGGCCCCCTCGTGCGCTTCGTGAACGGGTGGATCGCTCGTGCGACCACCGTTCGCTCAACCACTGCCACGACCAGGGCCTCCCGTGACGATCCACCTGGGTTCGTGGACCGTCACCACGGAAGCTACCCCCGGCGGACCGGGAACGCAGACGGCCAGGTAGGTGAAACGGCGGACGCGAATCTCACGTTTAGTGAGCAAATGTCACGACACCGGGTGATCGACGCGAGAATTAATACTCCGTTCATGCGCCGTATCGACGGTTGCGCACCGCATAGTCACGCAGAGCACGCAGGAAGTCGACCCGGCGGAACGCCGGCCAGTAGGCCTCGGTGAACCAGAACTCCGAATGCGCCGACTGCCACAGCAGGAAACCGGACAACCGCTGCTCCCCCGAGGTGCGGATGATCAGATCCGGGTCCGGCTGGCCGGAGGTGTAGAGGTGCTCGGAGATGTGGTCGACGTCGAGCGTCTTCGCCAACTCCTCGATCGAGGTGCCCTCGTCGGCGTGCTGCTGCAGCACCTTGCGCACCGCGTAGGCGATCTCCTGGCGTCCGCCGTAGCCGACGGCGACGTTGACCACCATGCCGTTGCGGTGGTCGGTGCGCTGCGCGGCAGCCGTGAGCCGGGCGGAGACCTCGGTGGGCAGCATGTCCAGCGCCCCGACCATGGACACCTTCCACGGGTTGCCGGGCTGGGCCAGCTCGTCCACCACATCCGGGATGATCTCCAGCAGCGCGGCGACCTCCTCGTTCGAGCGGTGCGCCACGTTGTCGGTGGACAGCAGGAAGAGCGTGACCACCTCGACCTTCGACTCCCGGCACCAGCCGAGGAAGTCGACGATGCGCTGCGCACCCACCCGGTGCCCACCGTTGACGTCGGTGAACCCGGCCTCCCGGGCCCACCGGCGGTTGCCGTCGAGGATGATGCCGATGTGCCGGGGGCGCCGCCCGGCGGCCTGCTGCCGCAGGCGCCACGAGTAGGCGGTGTAGACGACGCGGGAGAGGAACGACCGGAGGCTCACGTCCCGTGAGCGTACGCGTGGCGGTTGACGTGATGTACGCCGTCCTCCGGTGCCGTACCGGTGCGTGCGTCGCCTACGCTTCCGTAGCCTGGTCGACGTGAGCGTACCGACGCGGAACGACCCCGATCCGGCATCCACGAACACCCCCGTCGACACCCGCCCACGGCTGCGGGGACATCTGCACTTCTGGAGCTTCTTCGGCGCGGTCGCGGCGGGTGCGGTGCTCATCGCGCTGGCGGCGTCGACGGTGTCCGGCACGGCCGCCCTGGCGACGTCGGTCTACGGCGCGACCGTGCTCGGCGTGTTCGGCGTGAGCGCGCTCTACCACCGCCGCCTCTGGAGTCCGCGCGCCTACGCCTGGATGAAGCGCGCCGACCACTCGATGATCTTCCTGTTCATCGCGGGCACCTACACCCCGTTCACCCTGCTGGCGATGTCCCAGCCGACCGGCTACATCGTGCTCGGTGTGGTGTGGGGCGGCGCGGTGGCCGGGGTGGCGCTGAAGATGCTCTGGCCGAGCGCGCCCCGCTGGGTCGGCGTGCCGATCTACATCGCCCTCGGCTGGGTGGCGGTGTTCGTGCTGCCGGAACTGGCCGCCGCGGGCGGCATCGCGGCGGTGGTGCTGCTGCTGGTCGGCGGGGCGCTGTACACCCTGGGCGCGGTGTTCTACGCGCTCAAGTGGCCGAACTTCTGGCCGGACACCTTCGGCTACCACGAGTTCTTCCACGCCTGCACCATCGCCGCGGCCCTCACCCACTACATCGCCATCTGGCTGGCCATGTACGCCTGACGCGCGCCCGCCGATGCCCGTCCGGGCACTACCCGCCGGGACGATCGAACCAACACACGTCCCCCGGCTGAGGCCATACCCCGGCACGCTCCAACGCGGCCACCTCCCGCTCGATCCGGGCGGCGGACTCGGCCGGTCCCGTCTCCCACGCGATGAACCCCTCGGCCTCGGTGAGCGTGCCGGGGACCAGCCTCCCGTCCCGGACCAACCGCGCCGCGGCCCGCCCGGTGCGATCGAGCAGATCGTCGCTCCGGCCCGTGATCTCCCGGACCATACCCACCAGCTCAGCGAAGTAGACCCAGTCGTCCTCAGCCGCCTCCACAACACAGGCCCGCAACTCGTCCAGCACCGCTAATCCCACCCCCGCACGTTCACATGGATCTTCAGTGAGTAACCATCCCGCGTGCTGATGTCGATGGTCGGCTCGACCGTGGTCTTGGACTTGAGCCGATAGCCGATCGTGGTCCCATCCGGGAGTACCAGCAACCGGCCCGCGTACGTCGGCTTCTCGATCTCTTCACCGCCGGCTGACAGGACATCGAACAGTCGGTTCAGCTCTTCGACGGAGCGCACCTCGCGGATCGGCCTCCGCTTCAACCGCTCAGGCGGTCTCCCGATCGCACGGCCCTGGTCACGTGCGTGCCCGGCGGCGGTCGTGCCACGCCAGGAACCGACGGTGACGGCACGGCAGTGATCTTCGGTAGCTGGCGCGTCGAGTGTTGGCCTGGCCGCAGCGTTGCCCCCGAGGGAGAGCAGGTACTGCTGCACAATGCTCCTGACGCGAGCAGCGTTCTCCCAGGTCTGATTCATCGCGCTCTGCGCCCCGTTCAGCGCCGCCAATGCTTGGTCAGCGTCCGGAGCGCTCGCACCATGCCAGACCTGCGTCAGTAGCTGAGTGGACTCCTCCACCGATTTCGAAGCATGCTTCAGCCCCTGCAGCGCGTCGTTCAGCAGCGCTAGCACAACGTGCAGCTGTTCGAGTACCTCCTCCAGTGCCGATGACAATCGGCCCCTCCTCATCGGAACAGCGCGCGCCGGGCGATTCGCCCATGAGCCTGCCGAGCCCCCGTGGGTCACACCCCTCCACGGTCGTCGGTCACGTACTCGTCGCCTCGTCGGGGTCGCTCTCCAGTTCGTCGGCCTTACGCCGTTCCCGGTTGACCCAGTACAGCGCCTCGTGGTGATGCCCCCGGTCGATCTCGGCGACCTCCGCGTACACCCGCGCACTACGTCGGTAGTACGCCCGCCATGCCTGTACCGAAGCGTCCGATGAAGGACGCTCGGCCACCAAGAGGTCGTGGGCCTGCATCAAGGTCCGTACTTGCGGTGCGGTGCTCTCCGCCACCTTCCACACCCCTCCAGGCCGCCTACGGTCACTCTCCCTGCTCGGCACCCGTACTCACCGGTTCACGTTCAACCCACTCGGCCAGCTCGGCCGCGTCGCGCAACTCGCGCAGGAACTTCGCGAAGTCCGGCCACAAGACCGAGTCCTCCGGCGTCTCGATCGTCAGACAGTCCGGATCGGCGTAGACCACCATCGTGGCCGTCTCGTCCACGAAGCAGAACGCCCTCTTCCGTGTTCCCGCCGTCGCCGCAGAACCGGGGCTGAACGTCACGTTGAACGGCACATCCATTCCTTCCTGGCCGGGCCCACGTTCAGGGCCTCTGCAACCAGGAGAACGTGGAATCGCACCGACAACCCGGACAAACTGTCCGGGCTGCTCATCACTCGGTGCTGAGCAGGCCGTCACCAGTAGTGACCCGCTCGACGGCGTCGAGAATGCGCTCCCAGGGAAGGTCCTTACCCGGCGCTTCGCGAGGCTCGTGCAGGGGCCAGTACTCCTCGCCCGTCAGCAGATGTACTCCGGCGCTCCGTAGCGCCGCGATGTGCGACTCCCACGCGGGCTGACGCGTGTGGGCAGCGTTGATGCGAGGAAAGGCGACCACCGGCACCACCTGCCCGCCGATGGCCTCGCATATCGTGGTCAACGCCTGGTTGTCCGCCAAGCCGAGCGCCATCTTCGCGACCGTGTTCGCCGAGGCCGGACACACCAGGTAGCAGTCAATCGGAGGATGCGGACTCGACTCCCCCGGTAACCGAGGCCCCACCCGACACAGCAACCCGGTCGTCTCCTCGATCCGGCCCCGTTCCCCGTCAACGTCAAGCCACGTTCCGGCGGTAGGAGTCACTGTGACCGCGACCTGCCACCCCCGGGCGATCGCGGGCTCCACCAGGCATGACCGGAGGTGTTCGAGACCACCGGCGGCCGAGCCGATCAGCCCGAGCGTGCGGGTGCTCATCGCACCGCCCGGCACCGCTCTGCCAACCCCAGCAACGGTGACGACCTGCCGTTACTGACCGGCGAACGGCGATACATGGTCCGCACGACCTCCCGCACCATCGACGAGTGACGCACCAACTGCGGCGACTTCTCCTCAGCGTCCAACAGCATGTCCGTCGCCTCATCATCGCGCGCCAGCATGCTCAGAGCACGAGCAACGTCAATGGCGTGCGTGACCCGCCGCTCCACCGGCAAGTGCGTCGGCCGCACCGCGCGGCCCCGCTCGACCACATGCGCTACGTCCCCCAGGTCAAGAGCCGCCGACAGTCGGTGCAACTCGACATTCGCCGGGCCGAACCCGGTCTGCCAGTAGTTCTCGTCCTCACCCAGACGCCGCGCCGCCTCCCCGGCCTGTCCGAGCAGTTCCGTCGCCGTCCGCCGATCCTGCCGACGGGCCGCCGCCACCGCCGTCCGCAGGAACAGCATCCCGTACAAGCTCAACGCACCGGGATCACCCTCGCGCAGCTGAGGCGTCATCCACCGAGCCGCGGTCTCCCCCAGACTCAGCGCCTCATCAAACCGGCCCACCGCCAGCAGCGCGTGTGTCCCGGCCCGCGCCGCCGACGCCAACACCAACGCATCCTCGGACTGATCCGCCGCCTGCATCGCCCGCTCCGCCGCGATCCACGACAGGTCCGCCTCACCGACCTTGCTCAACGTCGTCGCCGCCAGGTGATGAATCCGAGCCGACACCGCGAACGCCCGCCGCGCGCACGCCGGACGCCCCGCCGCACCCTGCTCCAACTGCAGCGCAGACCTCAACAACCCCGGCAGCAACGACACCACATGCCCCACCTTGCCGTGCTGATACTGGTTCCACGCCTCCTCAGCCACCCGAGCCACCGGCTCCGTGTCCACATACTCCGGCTGCAACCCACCACCGAACAACGTGCGCGACAACCGCTGAGGAGACATCAACGCATCACGAACCGCCGGAGCATCATCGTTATCGTCCTCATCCTCGAACAACACCGGCTCGCCCAGCAGATCGTTCAGCGTCACCCGCAACTGCCGCGCCAGCTCCACCACGACATCAAGGCGGTTGACCTGCCGCTCACCACGCTCAATCTTGCTGATCCAGTCTTCGGACTTGCCCATCAACCCAGCAAGCACCGCCTGCGACAAACCACGACGCCGCCGATAGAACGACACCCGCTCACCAACGCTCAGGTCCTCACCAGCGCCCCGCATGCGAGCAAGCGTACGCGCCCGAGCATACGCGGTGAAGAGTTCCAGCAATGGTCTCCTGTGTTGGCGACCGCTTGCTGTCGTGATATCGGGTATCGCTGCAGCTTCGCCTTGTGCAAGTATATCCGACGAAAGCAGGCGCCATGCGGGAACGCTCCGTATGTGTACTTGCGTCCGCAGTAAGATACGGCTACAACTTCAAGCATAGGAAACCAACATGCACACCCCTGAGGAGCGCTCGTGAATATCGTATCATTTTTCAACCATAAGGGCGGGGTTGGTAAAACTACGCTCGTCTTCAATATCGGCTTAGCGTTAGCAAGAAAAGGTCACCGTGTTTTATTTGTGGACCTAGACCCACAGACTAATCTCTCAAGTGTTGCGCTTTCTGACGACACACTCGAAAGCGCAGTATCCTCAGCTACCACCATCCGTGATTGTCTTCAACCCTTGGTTGAGCGGTCTGGAGACGTTATTGCAGTAGACCCCATCAAGATCCGCGACACCGCATGGGTACTCCCAGGGCATATACAACTCAGCCAGTTTGAAGAGATTGCTCCGACGGGGTGGACTGAAGCCGTGGCTGGGAACCCTGGCGGTTTCCGCACAAGTACTGCCGTGTACCGACTGGTGACGAGAATCGCTTCATCTATCGCTGCTGATTACGTGCTGATGGATCTTGGCCCTAATGTTGGTTCACTCAATAGAACGGCAATCCTCGCATCTTCAGGGTTTGTAATTCCCCTCGCCCCTGACTTGTTTTCCCTGACAGCACTGGAAAGCGTGGGGTCGAGCGTGTCTCTTTGGATTCCCGAATGGGAAGCAGCAATTAGCGCATTACAACGAAGGGCAATCGACTTCTCATTCGACCTTCCCATCGGGAAACCGGCACCACTCGGATATATCAGCCAACAATTCACTGTCTATCGTCAAGAGCCTGCAGCAGCGTACCGGCGATGGAACAGTAAAATTCCAAGAAAGTACGAAGACGGGATTGTGAAACCTTTGAAAAGCGTTGGATCTCACGTTCCGTCAGGATCATATTCGTTGGGCGAGGTTAGAAACCTGTCAAGCCTCGTTCCGATAGCCCAACAAACTAACAAGGCAGTTTTCGAGCTTAGCGGCGTAGAAGCGCGAGGGGCGCAACATACGCGCGCGAAAGACACTTATGAACTATTCAGCGGCTTGGCAACAGATATCGCTACACGTGTTAACGAAGTTATGGATGCATGACGATGTCGATTTTTCTAGACACCAGCGTACTCCCTCGTAAGGGAGCGCTACGTAATCCAATCATGTCAGCACTACTACTGATATCCAGAAGAAAGGAGATCAGCGTATGCCTTCCATCAATCGTTCTAGACGAGGCTTTGAGTGCAAGAGTCCGAGAATTCGAGCATTCGGCAGAAACCTTACTTCAAGCTTACAACAAAGCAAACAAGTACACACCCTTAGGGCCGATCTACGTCCCACATCCGATCGAAGTGCAAGAAAGTTGGCGTGGAGAGTTGATCGAAACGTTCTCCATCGTAGCGATTGATGCTGAAGATGCGGCGGAAGCCTTGTCAAGGGAAGCACTCCGCGTGAAACCTGCTAGCGGAGGTCGCGGAGGTCGAGATTCCGCAATATGGTTGACCATAAGACGTCACCACCTCAGCTCTGGCGGACCAACATACTTCGTTTCAGACAATACCGACGACTTCGCAGACCAAAGCAAAAGAGAACTAGATTTGCAACTGAAAGAAGAGTTGGGTGCCGCCGCTGACAATTTTTACTATTACAAATCGCTGTATGACCTCGTGGAGGCGATGGCGACTAAAATAACAGAGGACCCTATTGATGAAGAGATTTTCAAGAAAGCACTGCAAGAAAATGAAGTTAACATTATTGATGCCGCCTTAAGATCAAACTCGACAGAATTTGTATTCTTCAATGAGGCGCTTACAGATGACGCTGTACGGCGCGGAACACGACGATCATACGCTGTGGAGGATACAGTACTCGCGGACATAGAGGCGGATCTGGTGCTGACCGGATACGCAGATGATCACGATTATTCGGACGTCGAGAGACGAGTTACAGTGCGAATGTGGATAGAGGTATCTACCGAGTCAGATGAACTGCTTTCCACTGAGCTAGGGTCTGTTTCGGTTTTTTCGAGAGAGACCGACTCCTAGTTGCCGAACACGCCTCTATGGGCTCAAGGGGTGCCGCCAACAGCATCGCCCTGCCACGCATCCCGGCACCTAGCAGGGCGATGCTTTTGATGAATATGACTGCAGGCGGCGATCCTCGCCCTGGGTTTGCGGCGGGACACCTGCCTTTCCGCGAACCCAAGGAATACCGTTGCCAGACGCAGGAGTCGGGTAGCGTCGTCTCGGTCGCCGCAGGTGAGAAGAACAGCAAGCGGGACGGCGCTGCCGTCTTAGATCCTCCATTCGATGTGGGCGCGCGGCAAGGAGATCACTGAGTGAAGGACCTGGACGCGCTGTTGGCCACCGCACGGGATGCCGCTGCCATCGGCGCCCGACTCATGACCACCCGGCATCCCGGAACCGTTCGCGCCAAGGGCGACCGGGACTACGTCACCGAGCTGGACGTGCGCATCCAGCACGAGATCCGGGACTTCCTGGCCCGGACCACGCCGGATATCGACTTCCTCGGCGAGGAGGACGGCGGTGGCACGATCGAGGAGAGCACCGGCGCCGTGTGGGTGCTCGATCCCATCGACGGCACCTCCAACTTCGCCCACGGTATCCCGCTCTGCGCCACCTCACTCGCGCTCGTCCACCACGGCGAACCCGTCGTCGGCGTCGTCACCGCGCCTTTCCTCAACCTGCGGTATCACGCCGTCGAAGGGGGTGGTGCCTACTGCAACAACGAACGAATCCACGCCAGCACCACCACCGAGTTGCACCGCGCGATCGTCTCCCTCGGCGACTACGCCACCGGCGAGGGAGCGTTCGAGAAGAACGAACATCGCTTCGCCGTCACCCGCGCCCTGGCCGAGAACGTCGAACGGGTCCGCATGTTCGGTGCGGCCTCCCTCGACCTCGCCTGGGTGGCCCAGGGCCGGACCGACTGCTGCGTCATCCTGTCCAACAACCCCTGGGACACGGCAGCCGGAGTACTGATAGCTACTCAGGCGGGCGCAACGGTGGTCAATACCGACGGAAAGAAGCATTCTGCGCGATCCACTGCCACGATCGGTTCGAACGGCGTGCTCGTCGACTCTCTGCTCAGAACCACCGCTGGCGCAGGCGGCTGATCACCGTACTCGTTCGTCGACCCGACTGAGTGTGCTGATCGTCCTACGCGCTTCCCGTTGCGCTCCAACCCGCCACCCGGGCGTCGGCCGGTACCGGTTTCCCGTTCACGCCCCGCGCCGCAGCGCGGCGTCGACGTGGTCAGCCAATGATCCGCGGGCCACCGGGCCGTGGCCGGGGACCAGCGTGTCGGCCCGCACGTCGCGCAGGGACTCCAGGCTGGTGCGCATCCGCGCCTCGTCGGTGTTGAACACGCCCGGCAGCAGTTGCGGCCCCTCGCCGAGCGTCGCGAGCGGGTGTCCGGTCACCAGGGCATCGCCGGAGAAGAACACCCCCGAATCCGGCATCAGGTAACCGGTGTGCCCGGTCGTGTGGCCGGGGACGGACACCGGAACCAGCCGGCCGGGGACGTCGAGGGCGACGTCGAACTCTGCGGTGTTCACCTCGGACAGCGCCATCCTGGCGTGCGGGAGCACCGCGCGCAGGGTCTGCGCCACCCACTGCACACCGCGCAGGTGCCGACACTGGCCGAGCATCTCACCCGGCGTGATCTGCTGGAGGTACTCGCGGCACGCGTGCCGCGCCTCCTCCGCCCCGGTGTACACCGGAGTGCCGTACCGCGAGGTGAAGGTGGGGATGCCGCCCATGTGGTCCAGGTGGGCGTGGGTGAGCACGATCGCGGCCACGCTCTCCGGGCGTTTGCCGATCCCGGCCAGCGACTCCAGCACGGCCCCGGCGTCGTTCGGGTAGCCCGCGTCCACCAGCGTGACGGAATCGCCCTCGGTGACCAGAGCCCAGTTGACGTTGGTGCCGGTGGCCAGGTGGACATGGTCGTCGACCCGCGTGAGCTGCATCGTGTCCCCTGTCGGTCCGGGCGGCGCATGACTCGGCGGGGTGAGCATAGAGCGTGCCCGGACGATTTTCGAGGGCGCGCACCCCACCTCGACGGGTACGGTCCCGCGGATGACCGACACTGACGACGCCCTGGACCACGTGATCGACGCCGAGCTGCGGCTGCTGACGCCGGAGGTGCGGTGCGACGCCGACGAGGTGGCGCGGCTGTTGCACCCCGGGTTCGTCGAGATCGGCTCGTCCGGGCGCCGGTGGAGCCGGGAGGAGATGCTCGCGGCCATCGGCGGGATGTTCACCGAGGCCGACCGCCCGCGGGCCCGCGAGGTGGACGCCACGCGCCTCGCTGAGTCGGTCGTGCTGGTCACCTACCTCACCGAGCATCCCGGCCGCCGCGTGCGCCGCAGCTCGCTGTGGCTGCGGGACGTCGACGGCACCTGGCGGCTGTCCTTCCACCAGGGAACGGTCGTCCCCGGCGCCGACGAGCGGCCGTGACCGGGAAGCTCAGGTGGACTCGGTCAGTCGGGCGGCCAGCGACTTCGGGGCGACGAGCCGGTAGGCGTCGGTGACGATCTCGGTGACCTCGGCCCAGTCGACGTCGACGTCGAGTCGGACGCCGAGCCACCCGCGGTGCCCCACGTAGGGCGGGCGGAAGAACCGTTCCGGATCCTCGGCCACCAACTCCTCCTGCACCCCGGCCGACGCCGGGCACCAGAACGCGACCCGGTCGTCGTGGTGGTGGTCGGCGTAGGTCGCCAGGGTCTTCTTCCCCCGGACGAACCAGGCGGGCTCACCGTGGCTGAGCCGTTCGCTCACCTCCGGCAACGCCAGGCAGATGCGGCGCAACGCTTCCAGCGGATCCTCGGGCACGAGACCATTGTCCCCACATCGCGGTGATCCGGCAGTCAACCGAGGCCCCGAGGTCAAAGACCGATGACAGTCACCAACTCGCCGAGTCCGGCGAAGTCGGACGGGTTGCGCGTGACCAGCGGCCAGCCGTGCGCACCGGCGACGGAAGCAATCTGGAGGTCCGCCAACCGTCTGCGTGGCTGACGTCCTCCGGCACGGACTCGTGCGTATACATGGCCGTAGAACCGCGCGGCTCCCGCGTCGAACGGAATCGGCACGAAGCTGCTCTCCACCCACTGCAATCGACGCAGCCGCGCAGCACGTTCGTCCTCCGTGCTCGCTGCGAACACTCCGGCAGACAGTTCGGCCAGCGTAATCGCACTGAGGTACGCCGCCCCGTCCGGGAGAGACGTCGGGGATAGCCCGTCCCCCACGTCGATGACGACATTCGTGTCGAGCAGGAACGACGAGGGGGCCTCACTCATCTAACACGACGTCGCTGTCCACCACGGCGTCCAGGTCCTCCCGCAGCCGCTCCGCATCGACCGGCGGCAACGTCGCCACAGCAGCGGCGATCTCGGCGCGCGTCTGGTACGCACGCTTCTGGGCAGGGATCACCTGGGCTGTGGGCGTGTGACCACGAACGACCGTGAAATGCTCACCATGTTCGACCCTGTTGAGGATGTGGGAGCTGTGGTTCCGCAGCTCACTGGGTGTGATCTCCGTCATGCGTGCATCTTAGCATTCTTGCTAAGTTCTGTCGCCGTGTTCGACCCCCAACGCGCGAAAGGCGGGTGACGACCAAGCTCGGTCGTCACCCGCCTCGGAGTCGCACGGGCTCAGTCGCGGCCCGCCGGGACCGGCTCCGCCCGGTCCGGGTCCTCCGGTGGGTCCGCCGGGGCGTCGGCCGACGGTCCGGCCGAGCCACGCAGGAACCGCCGCTCGTCGCTGACCTCGCGGTTGAGTGCCTTGTACAGGCCCCAGGCCACGAAGAACATGACGAACGAGAACGGCAGGCCCATGATGATGGTGGCGTTCTGCAGCGTCGGCACGCCGCCGACCAGCAGCATCGCCAGGGTGATCAGCCCGATCGCGATCGACCAGAACACCCGCACCCACGGGCGCGCGTCGGTGGTCGGCGTCGCCAGGCGCGAGGTGAGGTTACTCAGCACCAGTGCGCCCGAGTCGGCCGAGGTGACGTAGAACAGCAGGCCCACCACCGTGGCCAGGCCCGCGGTGAACGTCACGCCCGGGTACTGGGCCAGCAGCGTGTAGAAGCCCTCCTCGGGGGCGTTCATCGCGGTCTCGCCGAACTCGCCGTTGCCGCCGCGCACGAGGCCCAGCGCGGCGTTGCCGAAGATCGACAGGAAGGTCGCCGTGAACAGGAACGGGATCACCAGCGTGGCCGCCACGAACTGGCGGACCGTGCGGCCCCGCGAGATGCGCGCCAGGAACAGGCCCACGAACGGCGCCCAGGCGATCCACCAGGCCCAGAAGAACAACGTCCACGCGTTGAGCCACGCGGTCGGCTGGTCGTAGGCGAAGGTGTCCAGCGTCATGTCGGTGAAGCCGCTGACGTAGTCGCCGATGTTCAGCACCAGGCCGTTGAGCAGGTACAGCGGGTCACCGCTGAACAGGATGAAGCCCATCAGCACGATCGCGAGCACGACGTTGAGCTGGGACAACCGCCGGATACCACGGTCGACACCGGCCACCGCCGACAGCGTCGCCATCACCACGGCGAGCGCGACCAGCCCGATCTGCGCGGCCACGCCCTGCGGGATGTCGAACAGGAAGTTCAGCCCGAAGTTCAACTGCACCACGCCGATGCCCAGCGAGGTGGCGATGCCGAACACCGTGCCCAGCGACGCGGCGATGTCCACCGTGTGTCCGGCACGTCCGTGGACGCGCTTGCCGATCAGCGGGTACAGCGAGGACCGCACCGCCAGCGGCAGGCCACGGCGGAAGGCGAAGTAGCCCAGCGCCATGCCCATCAGCGCGTACATGGCCCAGCCGGTGATGCCGTAGTGGAACAGCGTCCACACCACCGACTCGCGGGCGGCCGCCAGCGTCTCCGGGTCGCCCTGCGGCGGGTCCAGGTAGTGGGTGACCGGTTCGGCGACCGAGAAGAACATCAGGTCGACCCCGATGCCGGCCGCGAACAGCATCGACGCCCAGGCGAAGATGCCGTAGTCCGGCCGCGACTTCTCCGGTCCGAGCCGGATCGTCCCGTGTTTCGACGCGGCCAGGTAGATCACGAAGATCAGGAAAAGCGTGGCCGCGAGGATGTAGTACCAGCCGAGCCCCTCCGAGACCCAGCCGACGAGGACGCCGATCGTGCTCGCGGCGTCCTCCGGCGTGATCATCGCCCAGATGGCGATCGCCAGGATGATGACCGACGCACCGGAGAACACGGTGCGGTTGATTCCGTTGTCCGAAACCGCGGCGACACGGTTGCTCCCCCCAGGACCCTCGTCGGGCCCGTTCTCGGATCGTCGTTCGCCGGTGGTGGACACTGATTCACCCTTCCTGTCGGGAATGTCGGTAGAACGGGGTCTCCGCGGGCGGAAGCGGAGTGTCACCCCGGATGAGGTCAGCGGCCTTCTCGGCGAGCATCATCACCGGCGCGTAGATGTTGCCGTTGGTGAGATAGGGCATGGCCGAGGCGTCGGTGACGCGCAGGCCGCTGGTGCCGTGCACGCGCATCGTCGTGGGGTCGACGACGGACATGTCGTCGACGCCCATCCGTGCGGTGCAGGACGGGTGGTAGGCCGTCTCGGCGTCGCGGGCCACCCAGTCGAGGATCTCCTCGTCGGTGCGGACGTCCGGGCCGGGCGAGATCTCGCCGCCGTTGTACGGGTCGAGGGCAGGTTGCCGCAGGATCTCCCGGGCCACCCGGATCGCCTCGACCCACTCCCGGCGGTCGTTCTCGGTCGAGAGGTAGTTGAACCGCAGTGCGGGCTTGCGCTTCGGGTCGGCGGAGGTGATCCGCACGTTGCCCCGCACGTCCGAGTACATCGGTCCGATGTGGACCTGGTAGCCGTGCGGGGTGTCGACCTCGGTCCCGTCGTAGCGCACCGCCAGCGGCAGGAAGTGGAACATCAGGTTGGGGTAGTCCACCGTGTCGTTGCCGCGGACGAAGCCGCCCGCCTCGAAATGGTTCGTCGCTGCGGGGCCGCTGCGGTTGAACAGCCACTCCAGGCCGATCCTCGGCGCCCTGTGCTTCTTCAGCGACGGGTTGAACGACACCGGTTGCGTGCAGGCGTGCTGCACGTAGGCCTCCAGGTGGTCCTGGAGGTTCTCGCCGACACCGGGCAGCGCGTGCACGGTGTCGATGCCCAGCGACTCCAGGTGCGCGGGGTCGCCGACGCCGGACAGCTGCAGCAGCTGCGGGGTGTTGATCGCACCGCCGGAGAGGATCACCTCACCCGCATACACCTCCCGCGGCCCGCGACCGGGCCGGTTGTAGGACACGCCCACGGCGCGGGTGCCGTCGAACAGCACCCGGTTGACGTGCGCGAGGGTCCGCACGGTGAGGTTCGGCCGGTTCTTCACCGGGTGCAGGTACGCCCGCGCGGCCGACCAGCGGCGCCCGTTGCGGATGGCGCGGTCGAACTCGGCGAAGCCCTCCTGCCGGTAGCCGTTGACGTCGTTCGTCAGCGGGTGGCCCGCCTCCTGCGCCGCGTCGAGGAACGCCCCGAACAGCGGGTTCTCGGCCGGGCCGCGCTCCAGCCACAGCGGGCCGTCGCCCCCGCGCCACTCGTCGCCGCCCGCGCGGCAGTTCTCCATGCGCTTGAAGTACGGCAGGCAGTGCGCGTAGTCCCAGGTCTCCATCCCCGGGTCCGCGGCCCAGCGTTCGAGGTCCATCGGGTTGCCGCGCTGGAAGATCATGCCGTTGATCGAGCTGGACCCGCCGAGCACCTTGCCCCGGCCGTGATACACCCGCCTGCCGCCCATGTAGGGCTCGGGCTCGGACTCGTAGCGCCAGTCGTACAGCGGGTTGCCGATCACCATGGTGAGCGCGGCGGGCATGTGGATCAGCGGATCCCAGATCCAGTCCGGGCGACCCGCCTCCAGCACCAGCACGCTCGTGGACGGGTCGGCGCTGAGCCGGTTCGCGAGCACGCAACCGGCCGAGCCGCCGCCCACGATGACGTAGTCGTAGGTCTCCGCCACGGGGTTCAGTCCTCCTTCTCCGCGCCGGAGAACCAGCGCATCGGTGCGGGATTGATGTTCTGATAGATGTGTTTGACCTCGCGGTACTCGTCCAGTCCGGACGGACCGAGCTCCCGGCCGATCCCGGATTTGCCGAACCCGCCCCATTCGGCCTGGGGCACGTACGGGTGAAAGTCGTTGATCCAGACGGTGCCGTGCCGCAGCGCCCCGGCCACCCGTTGCGCGCGCGAGGCGTCGCCGGTCCACACGGCACCGGCGAGGCCGTACTCGGTGTCGTTGGCCAGCGCGATCGCCTCGTGCTCGTCGTGGAACCGCTCGACGGTGACCACCGGCCCGAACACCTCTTCCCGGACGGCGGTCATCTCGGAGGTGCAGTCGGCGAAGACCGTGGGGCGCAGGAAGTAGCCGTCGGCCAGCGCCGGGTCGTCCGGGCGCCCCCCGCCCGCGACCAGTCGGGCGCCCTCCTCCCGGGCCAGGGCGATGTGCCGCTCCACCTTGGCCCGGTGCTCGGCCGAGACCAGCGGGCCGCACTCGGTGTCGGCCTCGGCCCCGTTGCCGAGCCGGATCTTCTCGGCGCGTCGGGCGAGTTCGGCGACGAACGCGTCGTGCACCGAGTCCTCGACGATCAGGCGGGACCCGGCCGAGCACACCTGTCCGGAGTGGAAGAACGCGGCGGCCAGCGCGTAGTCCACGGCGGTGTCGAAGTCGGCGTCGGCGAAGACGACGTTCGGGTTCTTGCCGCCGAGTTCGAGCGCGACCCGCTTCACCCCGGGCGCCGCGGCCGCCATGATCTCGCGTCCGGTGGCGAGGCCGCCGGTGAACGAGACCAGATCCACCTTCGGGTGGCGCACCATCTCGGCGCCGACCACCGCGCCCGCACCCAGGACGAGGTTGACCACCCCGGCCGGGACACCGGCCTCGGCCAGCAGTTCCGTCAGCCGGACCGTCGACAGTGGGGTCAGCTCGCTCGGCTTGATCACCACGGTGTTACCCGCGGCCAGGGCGGGGGCGAGCTTCCACGACATCTGCAGCAGCGGGTAGTTCCACGGCGCGATCAGCGAACACACCCCGACCGGCTCGGTCACGACCCGGCTGACCACCCCGGGGTCGCCGGTGTCCACGGCCCGTCCGCCGGAGTCGGTCTCGGCGAGGCTCGCGTAGTAGCGGAACACCGCGGTGATGTCGTCGACGTCGATACCGCCCTCGACGACGGTCTTGCCGGTGTCCACGCTCTCCACCCGGGCGAGGTCCTCCCGGTCGCGCACCAGGAGGTCGGCCAGGCGGCGCAGGACCCCGGCGCGTTCGGCGGCGGACGTGGTGCGCCACGGGCCGGTGTCGAAGGCGCGCCGCGCCGCGTCGACGGCGGCGTCCACATCGGCCGGACCGGCCTCCGACACGGAGCGGAGCACGCTGCCGTCGTAGGGGTTCTCCACGGTCCGGCCGCCGGTCGACGTCGTGGCGTCGGTCCAGGATCCGTCGATGTAGAGGTCTCGCATGTGGTGGGTGTCCCCGTCCTGTCGTTCGAGTTCCGCCACGCGGTCGGCGGTCGCATAAAATTTGTGTACGTTGGTACATGCTATATGTACGTTTGTCCATAGTTGGGTGAAGGGGGTCGCGGACACCGTCTGACGTGGTGTGATGTCATGGCTGTCGACCGGCTGTGCGTGGCCGGTGCCCGGGGGTGCAGGGCGTGTCACGGAGGGGAGCAGGCAGTGACGACCGGAGAACCGACGACCGGGGAGCCGACGACCGGAGACGCGACGACGAGGGAGACGGCGACGCGGCGACGGGGGCGCGGTCCGAACGACCCCGACCGCCGCGACCGCATCGCGCGCGCGGCCATCACGGTCATCGCCGAACGCGGCATCGACGCCCTCACCCACCGTGCCGTCGCCGCGGAAGCCGGCGTCCCGCTGGGCTCGACCACCTACCACTTCGCGACGCTGGACGACCTGGTCGCCGTCGCGCTGGACGAGGCGGCCCAGCGCAGCGTCGCCGCGCTCCGCGAATGGGACCGGACACTCGCACCGGGGACGGACCCGGCGGCCGCACTGGCCGACTTCGTGCTCGCCTCGGTGACCGAGCAGCGCGAGCACACCATCGCCGAGTACAACCTCTACGCGCTCGCCCTCCAGCGCCCGCACCTACGCGCGGCGGCCGTGGCCTGGGACGACGCACTGGCCGAGGTGTTCATCGCCCGCACGGACCCGCTCACCGGCCAGATGGTGGCCACCCTCACCTGCGGCCTCCTGATGCAGGCGGTCCTGACGGACACCACCCCGTCCCGCGAACACCTGGAGTCCCTCTACCGCCGAGCCCTCCGCGACTGACCACCCACCCCTCCCCCGCGAGTCGCCACTCCGTGCCCGGCGAGTTGCCACCCAGTGCCCGCGAGTCGCCACCTCAGGTCCGCGAGTTGCCACCTCAGGTCCGCGAGATGACGCGCCGTGCTCGCGAGGTGACGCCCGAGGTCGGCGAACCGACACCGCGCCCCCGCCGGTCGCGGTGCGGTCGCGGCGGCCTCCGGCCCGCGGGTGCTCACCAGAGGGAACAGTGGGTGACCAGGTCCTCCGGCGTCGCCTCCCCGGGCCGCGGGACCGTCGTCGACGGCGGGAGCCGCACGCCGTCGTCCAGGTACGCCTCCAATGCGCCGAAGGCCGCGCGGTGGCACGGCGCCAGGGCACGCAGCCGGTGTGGATACGTGTCGACCAGCGCGTCGGTGTGTGTGCCGCCCGCGATCCGGTAGTACCGGTGCAGCGGGCCGCCGCCCCGCTCCCGGACCATCCGCGCGTAGGCGTCGGAGCTCTCCCGGATCGGCAGCAGCACGTCGAGCGTGCCGTGCACCGTCAGCAGCGGCTTGCCGATCTCCCCGGTGAGGCCGATGCGCTCGACCGCGTCGTGCACCGCTTCCGGCCTGCTCGCGTAGTCGTAATCGGCGTCACAGGCCGGGCTGCCCGGTTCGCAGAACGGGGTGCCCGCCTCGGCCTCCCCGTCGAAACCGGGGTCGATCTCCTCGCGGTAGATCCGCTGGGTGAGATCCCAGTAGTACCGGTAGTGGTACGGCCACAGGAACTCGGACCCCGCGGGGAACCCGGCGGCGAGCATCTCGTCGTGCGCCCGCCCGGACTCCGGGCCGCCGCCCGCGTACCGGGGGTAGGCCGACAACGCGCTCGGCAGGAAGTCGACCAGGTTCGGACCGTCCCCGGCCCAGAGCGTGCCCTCCCAGTCGACCCCGCCGTCGTAGAGCTCAGGGCGGTTCTCCAGTTGCCAACGCACCAGATAGCCACCATTGGACAGGCCGGTGACCAGGGTGCGGCGCGGCGGACGGTGGTAACGCTGGGCCACCACCGCCTTCGCGGCCCGGGTCAACTGCGTCACCCGGTGGTTCCACTCCGCGATCGCGTCGCCGGGCCGGTCACCGTCGGTGTAGAAGCGCAGTCCCGTGTTGCCCTTGTCGGTCGCGGCGAAGGCATAGCCCTTCGCCAGCACCCAGTCGGAGATCGCACGGTCGACGGCGTACTGCTCACGGTTGCCGGGCGAGCCGCTGACGACGAGGCCACCGTTCCACTCCGTCGGCAGCCGCAGGACGAACTGGGCGTCATGGTTCCGGGTGTGGAGACGCTTGTTTCCGGCCATCGCGGACCTCCTCACCTCGTCGTGAAGGCATCACGCTAGGCGTGTGTCGCGGGTGGGGCCATGTCGGGCGGGACCACATCGGGCGGTCCCGTTGTGGTGTCCGGCGCCATTCCCGGTGCCGGGCCGACGCCCTAGCGTTGCGCCGTCGAGGACGGACGACGCGGGAGGGTGTCATGCGCAGGCTGGGCACGGTGGCACTGGCGGTGGTGGTCGCGGGGGTCCTGCAGGTCCCCGCGGTGCTCGCCCACACGCCGCGGGAGGCGGACTGCGCGGGGCACGAGCGGATCCGGGTGCCCTCGGCAACACACCAGGTGTCGGCCTGTCTGAACGACCTCACCACGGCCGGGACGGTCCACAGCGGACATACCGACCCCGCCGACTGGGCCGGTCTGACCCAGGAGTCACTGCCCGTGCCCGACCCGGTGCCGGGGGTGCAGATCGACGGCTACTTCCCGGACGACTCGACGACCAACACCACCCACGGATGGGTTGCGCACACTGCTCCCCCTGCTCGCGACGGCGCTACTGTTGGGCACATCGGCGCAGGCCGCGGGCGCACGGTCGGACGGCATCACCGAGGTGCCGTCCTTCGGGTCCGACCCGGGCAACCTGCGCATGCTGGAATACGTGCCGGACGGTCTCGCCGAGGGCAGTCCGGTCGTGGTCGCCCTGCACGGGTGCGGCCAGAACGCCACCGGTTACGGCGTCGACTCCGGCTGGGTCGAACTGGCGCAGCGTCTCGGCTTCGCACTGGTCCTGCCGGAACAACGCGGCATCAACAACTACAACGGATGTTTCAACTGGTTCCAGTCCGCCGACACCACCCGCGGCTGGGGCGAAGTGGCCTCGATCGCGAGCATGGTGGAGCACACCGTGACCGGAACCGGAGCCGACCCGTCCCGGGTGTACGTCACCGGACTGTCCGCGGGCGGTGGCATGACGGCGGCCGTGCTCGCCACCTACCCCGAACGGTTCGCGGGCGGTGGTGTCGTCGCCGGTCTGCCCTACCGCTGCGCCTCCGCGCTCTACGAGGCCTACACCTGCATGAATCCCGGGAAGGACCTCACTCCCGAGCAGTGGGGCGACCGGGTCCGGGCGGCGAGTCCGCACACCGGTCCGTGGCCCACGATGACCGTGTGGCACGGCGACGCCGACTACACCGTCAGTGTGGCGAACCAGCGGGAACTCGTCGAACAGTGGACCGACGTGCACGGCACCGACACCACACCCGATCGGACCGGCACCGTCGCCGGGTACCCGCACGCGGTCTACACCGATGACCGGGGCAGCTCCGTGGTGGAGACGGTCACGGTGACCGGGATGGGACACGGCCAGCCCGTCGACCCGGGAACCGGGACGACCCGGTGCGGCCACACCGCGGCCCACATGCTGGACGTCGACGCCTGCACCGCCTGGTACCTCGCCGACACCTGGAACCTGACCTGACCCACCACCCCACGCCCGCGAGTCGACGCTCCCTGGCCGCGAGTTGACGTCACAGGCGCGCGAGTTGCCGTTACGGGTCCGGGACCGAGGACCCGCCCGGCCTCGTCGCGGACCATCCCTGGCCACCACGGGGGCGCCGATTCGCGGGTCTGGAGCGTCAACTCGCGGGCATGGGGTGGCGACTCGCGGGGGTGGGGTGGGTGGGTCAAGGGGTGAGCATGGGGGCTCGGAGGAGTTCCTCGGGGACGGCGAAGGCGTCGACCAGGGTGCGGGCGTGTGGGCGCAGGTCGGCGCAGAGCCGGTTCACGCCCGCCGAGACGGCCTTCGCCCGGCTGCCGCTGAGCCTGCCGTGTTCGAGGAACCACGCGCGGTCGGCTTCGACCGTGGACAGCACGTACAGGTCGCACACCCGGCCGAGCAGGTCGCGGGCGGCGTCGTCGGAACACCGGTCGACGGCGGCCACGAACGCCTCCAGCACCAGCCGGTCGACGTGTGCCCGGGCGGCGTGCAGCACGTGGTCCTGCGCGTCGTTGAACGCCGCGAACGCGTCGTCCCGCCCGGCGGACCGCAGGCGGCGGACGAGACCGTCCACAATGTGCTCCTCGCGGTCCTCGAACAGCTTGCACTGCCAGCCGCGGTCGAACACCACCTCGTCGTCGTCCCGCGCCGGGGTGGCCTCGACCAGGCGCTCGACCGCCTGTCGCGCCGCGGTGCGCTCGATCACCGTCCCCATGAACTGCTCGGCCACGAACCGCGCCGTCGCCAGTGGACTCAGGTCCTCGAACTGGTCCCTGTAGTTGGTCAGCAGGCTCTTGGCCACCAGTTGCAGCAGGACGGTGTTGTCCCCCTCGAACGTGGTGAACACGTCGGTGTCGGCCTTGAGCGTCGGCAGGATGTTCTCGCCGAGGTATCCCGCGCCACCGCACGCCTCGCGCGCGGCCTGGATCGCACCCGTCGCGTGCCAGGTGGCCACGGCTTTCAGGCCCGCCGCCCGGGATTCCAGCGCCCGCTGCCGGGTGGGGTCCACCTCGGTGGCGCTGTGCAGCTCGTCCAGCGCGGCCACCAGTTCCTCCTGCGCGAAGTGCAGGGCGTAGCTCGTGGCCACGGCGGGCAGCAGCCTGCGCTGGTGCGCCCGGTAGTCGAGGATCGTGACCTCGTCGCCGTCGGGGGCCTCGAACTGCCGTCGCCGCTCGGCGTAGCGCACCGCGAGTGCCAGCGCCCGCTTCGTCGCGTTCCCCGCGCTGCCCGCCACACTGACCCGGCCCCGCACGAGGGTGCCGAGCATGGTGAAGAACCGGCGGTTGTCACTGTCGATCGGACTGGTGTAGCTGCCGTCCGGGAGCACGTCACCGTAGCGGTTGAGCAGCGCCGTCCGCGGCACATGGACCCGGTCGAAGAGCAGCCGGCCGTTGTCGACGCCGTTGAGGCCGGCCTTGGGGCCGCAGTCGGAGATCGTCACCCCGTCGGCGGGACGCCCCTCGGCGTCCCGGATCGGCACCAGGAACGCATGCACCCCGTGCGAGCGCCCTTCGGTGACCAACTGGGCGAACACCACCGCCATGCGGCCGTCCCGGGCCGCGTTGCCGATGTAGTCCTTGCGCGCCGACTCCTCCGGGGTGTGCACCACGAACTCCCCCGCGTCGGCGTCGTAGGTCGCCGTGGTGCGCAGGTTCTGCACGTCCGAACCGTGTCCGGTCTCGGTCATGGCGAAACACCCGGGCAGGTCCAGGGACATGATCTCGCCCAGGTACCGCTCGTGGTGCCGTTCGGTGCCCAGCAGCTGCACGGCTCCCCCGAACAGCCCCCACTGCACCCCGGCCTTGACCATCAGGGAGAGGTCACCGAGACCGAGCATCTCGAAGGACACGACCGCGCCCCCGACGTCGCCCCCACCGCCCTGGGCGGGCGGGAAGCCGAGCCGGGGTTTGCCGGAGTCGGCCAACCGCCGCATCCGCTCGGCCGTCCGTGCCCGCTGCCCCTCGACGTCGAGCCCGGTCGCCACCTCGGGTTCGAGTGCGGCCAACTGCTCGCGGACGTCCCTGCGGACCGGGGCCCACCGGCCGTCGAGGACCTGAGTCAGTGCCTCCGTCAGTGCGTTCATAGATCAAGACTGCCGGAGCCCCGCGACGTCCGCAGCGTGCCCGGGCACCCGCGCCCCGGGCTCAGAGGCGGTCGAGCAGTTCCTCCGTGGTCGTCACCGGGCGGTCGCAGACATAGCCGTGACAGACGTAGGCCGCGGCCGAGCCGTCCACCAGCGGCCGGTCGGCCAGCAGCGGGACGCCCTCGGACTCGGGTGGGCCGCCCAGCACCACACCTCCGCCGTGGACGTCGTGCGCGGCCGTGGAGAGCAGCTCCGACCGCGCCTCGGCGTCCGGACCGACGACGGCGACCTGCACCGGACCGGCCGCCATGGCCTCGGCCACGGACAGCCAGTGCCCGGCGAACCGCGGGACCTGGGCCACCAGCGCCCCCGCCCGGCTCACCGCCTGCTCGGCCGCCGCCCGGTAGTCGCTCGCCTTCTCCGGCCCCACCAGGGCCGACGCCGTGAGCAGCGCCCCGGCCACCGTGGACGCGCCCGAGGGGCTGGCATTGTCGGTCGGGTCGGACGGCCGGTGCACCAGCGCCTCGGCGTCGTCGGCGGTGTCGTGGAAGGCGCCCGGGGTGTCGGCCACCGCGAACCGTTCCCGCGCGATGTCCAGCAGCCGGGTCGCCTCGAGCAGCCACACCGACTCGCCGGTGGCCTGGTGCAACGCCAGCAGGCCGTCGGCCAGACAGCCGTGGTCCTCCAGCACGCCGTTGGCGGCGCCGACCTCGCCGTTCCGCGAGCTGCGGCGCAACCGGCCGTCCACCAGGTGCCGGTCGAGCAGGTACGCCCCGGCCGACACGGCCGCGTCCACCCATTCCGGCCGGCGCAGCGCCGTCCCGGCCTCGGCCAGCGCCGTGATCGCCAGACCGTTCCATGCCGCGATCACCTTGTCGTCGCGGGCGGGCTGCGGCCGGGTGCCGCGCGCCTGAAACAGCGCCGTGCTCACCCGCAGCCAGCGTGCGGGGTCGTCCGGGTCATGCGGCAGGCGCAGCGTGGACGCACCCTTCTCGAAGGTGCCCTCCTCGGTGACGCCGAACAGCTCGGCGGCCCAGGCACCGTCCTCCGGCCCGAGCACCTCGACGAGCTGCTCCGGGGTCCACACGTACGTCAGGCCCTCGACACCGTCGGTGTCCGCGTCCAGCGACGCGGCGAACCCGCCCTCGGCGGTGCGCAGGTCCCGCAGCAGGAACTCGGCCGTCTCCCCCGCGACGCGCGTGGCGATCGCGGATCCCGTGCGCCGCGCGAGGTGCGCGTAGGCGCGCAACAGCAGCGCGTTGTCGTAGAGCATCTTCTCGAAGTGCGGGACGACCCACGCCACGTCGACGGAGTAGCGGGCGAACCCGCCCCCGAGCTGGTCGTAGATCCCGCCCCGGGCCATCCGCTCGGCGGTGAGCTCCACCAGTGACAGGGCCTCGGCGGAACCGGTGCGCTCGTGGTGGCGCAGCAGGAACTCCAGGACCATGGACGGCGGGAACTTCGGCGCGGTGCCGAACCCGCCGTTGGCCGGGTCGGCCTCCTGCCGCAGCTTCGCCACCGCCGACGACAGGGCCTGCTCGTCGACCGGATGCTCGGACAGCGGCCCGGTCTGCTCGGCGATGTGCGTGACGATCCGGCCCGCGCCCTCGACGAGTTCGTCCCTGCGCTCGGTCCACGCCTGCGTGACGGCGGTCAGCACCTGGACGAACGAGGGCAGTCCGTGCTTCGAGACCGGCGGGTAGTAGGTACCGCAGTGGAACGGCTCACCGTCGGGGGTGAGGAAACACGTCATCGGCCAGCCGCCCTGGCCGGTCATCGCCTGGGTCGCCGTCATGTACACGGCGTCGATGTCCGGGCGCTCCTCGCGGTCCACCTTGATGTTGACGAAGTGTTCGTTCATGTAGGCCGCGGTGTCCGCGTCCGAGAACGACTCGTGCGCCATGACGTGGCACCAGTGACAGGCGGCGTAGCCGATGGACAGCAGGATCGGCACGTCCCGCTGCCGTGCCTCGGCGAGCGCCTCCGGGCACCAGGGCCACCAGTCCACCGGGTTGTCGGCGTGTTGGAGCAGGTACGGCGAGGTCGCGGTGGCTAGGCGGTTCACCCCTCCAGCGTCTCACACCGGAAAACCCGGTGCCGTCATCCGACAGGCCGGTCCGACGGGCCCGCCCGCACCACGATCGGGACCGGGCGAGCGCGTCGGATCCGGTTCACTCCCGGCCGGTGGCCGCGGCCTCCTCCGCGCCGCCGACCGGTCCCCCGGCGCCACCCGGGGCGCCGTCCGCCGTGGTGTCGGTGGAGTCCGCGGTGTCGGTGGAGTCCGTGGCACCGGCGGTGTCGGTGTCGTCGGCCGGGTCCCCGTCGCCGGCCCTGTCGCCCTCGCCGTCGAACGACGCGGGCACGCGCTTGAGGTGCTTGGTCATCGAACGCACGAGGAAGACCACGGCGATGAGGAAGACCAGCAGCAGCAACAGGCCCACGGGCGAGGACTTGCCGAAGTCCGCCCCCTCGCCACCGGGCTGGGACTGCGCCAGGAATACCTCGGCCGAGGTGACCGGCGCCACCGTGGCGGCGGGTAGTGCCGTGAGCACGTCCGGCGTCATGTCGTCATCCTCTCTCGCACCCCCGCGAACAGATCGTCCTCCGGCAACGTCGTGTCGACGAGGGACCGTGCCAGTTCGTACTCCTCGGTCGGCCACAGCCGCCGCTGGATGTCCAGCGGCACGGCGAACCAGCGGCTGTTCGGGTCGATCTGCGTGGCGTGCGCACGCAGGGCGTCGTCCCGGACGTCGAAGTGGTCACCACACGGTACCTGCGTGGTGACCCGCTCCATGACGTCGGGCTTGTCCGGATCCCACCTGCTCAGCCACTCGGCGTAGGGCGACTCGAGCCCCCGTTCGACGAGGGCCTCGTGGAAAGCGGTGAACTTCGCGCGGGAGAAGCCGTGCGAGTAGTACAGCTTCAGCGGCTGCCACGGCGCGCCCGCCTCCGGGAAACGGTCCGGGTCGGGTGCCGCGTCCCAGGCGGCCATCGACACCTCGTGGCAGCGGATGTGGTCCGGGTGTGGATAGCCACCGGTCTCGTCGTAGGTGGTCACCACGTGCGGCCGGAACTCCCGGATCACCTGCACCAGCTTCTCCACCGGCCCGTCGAGGGGGATCCGCGCGAACGAGCCCTCGGGCAGCGGGGGCGGTGGGTCGCCCTCGGGCAGGCCGGAGTCGACGAAACCCAGCCAGCGGTGTCGCACGCCGAGGATCTTGGCGGCCCGGGCCATCTCCTCGCGGCGCAGCCGCGTCATGTTCTCGTGGACCTCCGGCTTGTCCATCGCCGGATTGAGCACGCTGCCCGCTTCTCCCCCGGTGCAGGTCACCACCATGACGTCGTGGCCCTCGGCGACGTAGCGGGCCATCGTGGCCGCGCCCTTGCTGGACTCGTCGTCGGGGTGCGCGTGCACCGCCATCAGCCGCAACCCCGCGTCCGTCCTGTCAGCGCTCATCCCGTCGGCTCCCATGTCCCGTCCGGTTCCTTTCCGCTCACCGTCGTCGTGCCTGCGCACCGTGTCGGCCGTCCGTGCCCACACGCCCCGTCGGCCGTCCGTGCCCACGAACTGCCGGGCCGGACCCCCTGGCGTCCGCCCGTACGCCTACACGGATACTCAACACACGAGGCAGCTCTTTTCATTCTCCCCGCCGTACCGACACGAATCCCGGAGGCCTGGTTGAACAGCGCGGAGAACGGGCCGACCGGCCCCGGCGCCGCCGGGCAGGCACCCGGCGGCGGACCGTCCCGGGCGACCGCGGACGGCGACGACGACCTCACGCACCGGCGCCCCCCACGGTGGCGGCGGTGGGTCCTCGTCGCGCTCGCGCTGGTCGCGGGCACCGCGGCGACCTACTTCGGCTACACCACCCTCGCCGTGACCCCCATCGAGGGGCAGCGGGTGGCGTTCACGGAACGCCCCGGCAACGCCATGGAGGTCACCGTGGACGTCCTCCGCACCGAACCCACGCGGCCCGGGGTCTGCATCGTCCGCGTGCGGGACTCCTCCGGCGCGGAGAGCGGCCGGAGGGAGATGTACGCCCCGCCCGGCCGGGAGCGGCTCACGACGGTGGTGCACAGCAACGGGCGACCGGTGACGGCGGACGTCATCGGGTGCTCGTACAATGTGCCGGAATACCTGTCAACCTCCGAGCGGCCAACGGGGTGAAATCCGCGCCGAGTGCGCGTACCCCCTGAGCGAACAGGGACCGCCGGGGCCCGCTTCGTGCTATCCTGGTCTCAACGGCACGGCCCGCACGGGCCGTGTCTTTCCTTTATTACCAGCCACGACGGCGTGGCGCCGGCTTGTACACCCAGGCTCGGCAGGCGCTAGAAGGAGATGGTGACCGTGAGCGAAGCCAAGGTGACCTGGCTGACCCAGGATGCCTACGACAGGCTCAAGAACGAGCTCGACGAGCTGATCGAGAATCGTCCGGTCATCGCAGCGAAGATCAACGCCAGCCGGGAAGAGGGCGACCTGAAGGAGAACGGTGGCTATCACGCCGCCCGGGAGGAACAGGGTCAGCAGGAAGCCCGAATCCGGCACCTACAGGAGTTGCTTCGCACCGCGAAGGTCGGCGAGGCGCCCAAGGACGACGGCATCGCCGAGCCGGGAATGGTGCTGACGGTGCGGTACGACGGTGACGAGGACGACGAGGAGACCTTCCTGCTCGCCACCCGCGAAGAGGGCGGTGAGGGCGCCGTCGAGACGTACTCGCCGGAGTCGCCGCTCGGCAAGGCGTTGTTGGGCGCCAAGGAGGGCGAGGCCCGCGAATACGTGCTGCCGAACGGCGGCACGCAGAAGGTCACCCTGGTCAAGGCGGTGCCCTACACCTCGTGAGGCCGCACGACCCGGCGGACCGGTGAAGCCGGTCCGCACGTGGTTCCGCCGTCACGACACCCGTCCACCCGGCCGGTCCGGCCGGGGAACAACATCCCGAAACCACGGGTCGGTACCCACGCGCGTCCGTGGGCGCGTCCGGAGTCCGGAGGCGCCCACTCCCCGGTGCGGGTACCGGCCCGTGCGTGTCGGGGCGTTCTGCACGGTCACTCCTGCGCGATCCGTTCGAGCAGGGGGCGCACGCGGGGCGGCACCGGCGTGGACAGGGCGATCGAGGTCGCCGTTCGGCGTACTCCCGCCACGCCGACGACCTCGTCGATCACCCGCTGGAGGTCGTCGTTGGACCGCGCGACGAGGCGGACGAACAGGTCCCCCTGGCCGGTCGTCGCGTGGACCTCGCACACCTCGTCGATCGCGGCCAGGGCGGCCGCGACCTCGGCACGGTGTCCCTGCGCGATCTCCAGCACGGCGAACGCGGTCAACCCGTACCCCATCTCGGCCAGGTCGAGCTCCGGGGGGAATCCGGTGAGCACGCCCGCGGCGGTGAGCCGGTCGAGCCGGGCCTGCACGGTGCCGCGCGCCACCCCCAACCTGCGCGCGCACTCCAGCACGCCGAGACGTGGCGCGTCGGTCAGCAGCAACAGCAACCGCGCGTCCAACGAGTCCAGCCTCATGCGCACCTCCTGCACAAGTTGTCCAGTCTGATCACCCGAATGCCAATTCGACTGCGCAGACTGACCAGTACGAGCGTCGACTGTTGCTCAGTATGCCCTCCCCGCGCATGCTCTCGGGCATGGCCAACCCAGCACTCGACGACGTCAGTTACGACCAGCTACGCCAACTCGTCGGCCTGGTCGACCACGACCTGTCGACCGACCCGTTCCCCGTCACCGCGATGGACGCGGTCGTGTTCACCGTCGGCAACGCCACGCAGACCGCGTGGTGGTACCAGTCCGCCTTCGGCATGGAGCTCGTCGCCTACTCGGGCCCGGAGACCGGCAACCACGACCACAAGTCGTTCGTGCTGAAGTCCGGCTCGGCGCGGTTCGTGGTGAACGGTGGGGTCCGTCCCGACTCGCCGCTGCTCGACCACCACCGCAGGCACGGCGACGGGGTCACCGACCTCGCCCTCGAGGTGTCCGATGTGGACAAGTGTGTGACGCACGCCCGTGCCCAGGGGGCGACGGTGCTCGAGGAACCGCACGACGTCTCGGACGAGGCCGGGACCGTGCGCAGGGCGGCGATCGCCACCTACGGTGAGACGCGGCACTCGCTGATCGACCGCTCGCGCTACTCGGGTCCCTACCTGCCCGGCTACGAGGCACGGACCCGCACGGTCCCGCGGCCGGAGGGTGCCCCGCGTCGCCTGTTCCAGGCTGTCGACCACTGCGTGGGCAACGTCGAGATGGGCCGGATGGACGAGTGGGTGGACTTCTACCACCGCATCATGGGCTTCGTGAACATGGCGGAGTTCGTCGGCGACGACATCGCCACCGAGTACTCGGCCCTGATGAGCAAGGTGGTCTCGAACGGCAACCACCGGGTGAAGTTCCCGCTCAACGAGCCGGCCGTGGGCAAGAAGCGGTCGCAGATCGACGAGTTCCTGGACTTCTACGGCGACTCCGGGTGTCAGCACATCGCGCTGGCGACCAACGACATCATCGCCACGGTGACCGCGATGCGCGAGGCCGGGGTGCAGTTCCTCGCCACGCCGGACAGCTACTACGACGACCCGGAGCTGCGGGCGCGGATCGGCGAGGTGCGGGTGCCGATCGAGACGTTGAAGGAGCACGGCATCCTCGTCGACCGGGACGAGGACGGCTACCTGCTGCAGATCTTCACCAAGCCGATCGGTGACCGGCCCACCGTGTTCTACGAGCTGATCGAGCGCCACGGTTCGCTCGGCTTCGGCAAGGGCAACTTCAAGGCCCTCTTCGAGGCCATCGAGCGCGAACAGGAGCGCCGCGGCAACCTCTGACGCGGGCCGGATCGTGCCGTGCGGGGCACTTTCCCCGCGTCAGGTGCCGTGAGGGGCACATCCGCTGCGTCACGCGCAGGGAACGTGCCCTTCACGGCACCACCCGGCGTGGTCAGAACATGACCGTGAAGCCGGCGCGTTGGAGTTGGGCGGCGACGGTCTCGCAGTGGTCGGGGCCGCGGGTCTCCAGCTTCAGCGCGATCTCGACCTCGCCCATCGCGAGGCGGCCCGAGATCCTGGAGTGCTCGACGTCGAGCACGTTCGCCCCGAGTTCGCTCACCCGGGAGAGCACACTCACCAACGAACCCGGCCGGTCCGGCACGCACAGCCGCAGGTGGAGGTAGCGTCCCGCCGCCGTCATGCCGTGCTGGATGATCTGCAACAGCAGCAACGGGTCGACGTTGCCACCGGAGAGCACGGCGACGACGGGCGGTTCGAACATCTTCTCGTGTTCGAGCAACGCGGCCACGGCGGCGGCCCCGGCAGGCTCGACCACGAGCTTGCGCCGCTCCAGACACTGCAGCACCGCGCGGGACAGCGACTCCTCCCCCACGGTCACCACGTCGTCCACGAGCGAGTTCACGTGCGCGAAGCTGACCGGGCCGGGCTCGCCCACCGCGATACCGTCGGCCATCGTCTGCGTCCGTTCGAGCCGCACCGGCCCCCCGCTCGCCAGCGAGCGCGGGAAGGCCGCGGCCTCCTCCGCCTGCACCCCGACGACGTGGACATCCGGCCGCTCCGCCTTGACCGCCGCGGCGACACCACCGACGAGACCACCACCGCCCGTCGCGACCAGCACCGTGGCCACCTCGGGAAGCTGCTCCAGGATCTCCAGGCCCACGGTGCCCTGTCCCGCGATGATGTCCGGGTGGTCGAACGGGTGGATGAACACCGCTCCGGTGCGCTCGGCGAACGCCTTCGCCTCGGCGAGGGTCTCCTCCAGCACCGCACCGTGCAGATGGACCTCCGCCCCGTAACCACGGGTGGCCGCGAGCTTCGGTAACGGCGCGCGTTCGGGCATGAACACCGTCGCCTTCGTGTCCAGCAGCGATGCGGCGAGCGCGACGCCCTGGGCGTGATTGCCCGCGCTGGCCGCGACGACACCACGGGCCCGTTCGGCCTCGCTCAGCCCGTGGATGCGGGCGTAGGCGCCTCTGATCTTGAAGGATCCGGTGCGTTGCAGATTCTCGCACTTGAGGTGCACCGGCCCTCCGTGCGCGGATTCGAGGTCGCGTGCGTGTTCCATCGGCGTGTTGCGCACGACGGTCGACAGCAACTGCCTCGTCTCGCGGATTGTGTCCACGCTGACAAGTCCCATGCCCGCGATGATGTCACCGCCGACCGGATCACGACGAGGTTACGCACACGGTCCGGATCACGATTGGGTAAGCTTGTGCCGCGTCGGTCGCCCTGCGCGGTCACGGGGAACACTGCGGGGGACGGAGTACCGGGGCGCGGCCTCCGGTACTCCCGGTGACGGCGACACAGAACCCGATCGAGTGAGGGAGACACCATGGGACGGGCGAGTACCGCATCCGCGTCGGGTTCCGCCGGTGTCCTGCCGTTGCTCGCCGGCGTGCTCTCGGCCATG
The DNA here is from genome assembly GCF_000231035.2 of Saccharomonospora iraqiensis subsp. paurometabolica YIM 90007. Taxonomy (GTDB): domain Bacteria; phylum Actinomycetota; class Actinomycetes; order Mycobacteriales; family Pseudonocardiaceae; genus Saccharomonospora; species Saccharomonospora paurometabolica. The sequence continues at coordinate 67,259 of NZ_KI912250.1, forward strand.
ACCCTGACCGGCGCCGCCGTGTACACCGTCGCGGAGGCACCGTGCGAGCCCGCCCGGTACACGGAGCAGGACGGCGCCGTCACGCTCGTGGGCGGGTGCGTCGATGCCGCGGACCTGCACGAGGACGACGTCGTCCGCGACCACGACCGCCCCGCCCTGCCGGGACTACCCCCGGAGAGCTACCGCCCGTGACGCCGCGAAGGCCCCCTTCACTGCGCCTGGTGCCGTGAAGGACCCCTTCACTGCGCCTGGTGCCGTGAAGGACCCCTTCACTGCCTGTGACGCAGCGAAGGAGTCCTTCACGGCACAACGCCGGCACCCGCGGGGGGTCAGTGTGTGTCGAGGGCGGAGCGGAGGTCGGCCAGGAGGTCGTGCGGGTCCTCGATGCCGACCGACAGGCGGACCAGGGACGGGGGCACCTGGAGGGTCGAGTCGGCGACGCTGGCGTGCGTCATCCGGCCCGGGTGCTCGACCAGCGACTCGACACCGCCCAGCGACTCCGCGAGGACGAACAACTTCGTGGCCGCGGCCGTGTCCAGCGCGGCCTGTTCGCCGTCGACGTGGGTGAACGACACCATGCCGCCGAAGCGCCGCATCTGCTTGGCCGCCAGCGCGTGCCCCGGGTGTTCGGCCAGCCCCGGGTAGTACACGCGGTCCACCTTCGGATGCACCGACAGTGCCTCGGCGATCAGCTCGGCGTTGGCGCAGTGACGTTCCATCCGCACGGCGAGCGTCTTCAGCCCGCGCAGGGTCAGCCAGGCGTCGAACGCGCCGGGCACCGCGCCCGCCGAGTTCCGGAGGAAGAACAACTGCTCGCGCAGCTCGTCGGAGTGGGTCATCACCGCGCCGCCGACGACGTCCGAGTGGCCGCCGAGGTACTTGGTGGTGGAGTGCACCACCACGTCCGCCCCGAGTTCCAGCGGTGTCTGCAGGTACGGGGTCGCGAAGGTGTTGTCCACGACCACGCGGGCGCCGCTGACATGGGCGATCTCGGACAACGCGCCGATGTCGGCGATCCCGAGCAACGGGTTGGTGGGCGACTCGCACCAGATCAGCTTGGTCTCCGGGCGGATCGCGGAGCGGACCTCGTCCAGGTCGGACAGGGACGCGACGCTGTAGTGGATGCCCCACCCGGTCAGCACCTTGTCGATGAGCCGGAAGGTGCCGCCGTAGACGTCGTTGCCGAGCACCAGGTGATCACCCGGACGCAGCGCCGTCCGCAACACCGCGTCGCTGGCGGCCATCCCGGAGGAGAAGGCCAGCGCGTGCCGACCGCCCTCCAGGGCGGCCAGCGCCTCCTCCAGCGCGCTCCGGGTCGGGTTGGCCGTACGCGAGTACTCGTAGTCCCCCTCGCGGGTACCGCCCACCCCGTCCTGTGCGTAGGTGGAGGTCTGGTAGATCGGCACGATGACCGACCCGGTGCGGGGATCGGGCTCCTGACCGGCGTGGATGGCGCGCGTCTCGAAGCCGTAGTCGGCGGGGTCTGCAACCATGCCCACAGCCTACGGCGGGCCCCCGGCACACGCCGCCGTGGATCGGCGAACCGGGCCCGACACACGACGGGCCGTGGAGCGACGGCTCACCCGTTCCGTCACCCCACGGCCCCGTGGCGCCGGGTCAGACCCGTCACGCCTGCGAGATCACCACCGGCGTCGCACCACTGCGGCGGCTCACCACTGCGGCGGCTGGCCCGGCTGCTGCCCGAATCCGCCCTGCTGTTGCTGCTGCGGCGGCTGCCCGTACTGGCTGGGCTGCCCGGGCTGGGCGAACCCGCCACTGCCCGGGTACTGCCCGCCCGGCTGGGCGAACCCGCCGCTGCCGGGGTACTGGCCACCAGGCTGCTGCGGCGGCTGTCCCGGCTGCGCGAACCCGCCGCTACCGGGGTACTGACCGCCCGGCTGCTGCTGGGGCGGCTGCCCGAACTGGCCCGGCTGGCCGGGCTGGGCGAACCCGCCACTGCCCGGGTACTGACCGCCCGGCTGGGGCTGCCCGAACTGCCCCGGCTGGCCGTACAGTCCCGGCTGCCCGAACTGGCCCGGCTGCCCGAACTGGCCCGGCTGCCCGAATCCGCCCGAGCCACCACGGCCTCCCTGACCGCCATCGAGACCCAAGAGTGCCGCGGTCGGAGGCACGAAGGCGAGGACACCGACGACGAGGACCGGGATGCCCACGAGCAGGTACAAAAGGCCCGCGCCGAGACTCGGCGCGCCTCCCGCGCCGGCTGGGAGCCCGTGATCGTCCGAGATGCTCGTGCCGACCATCAGAAGAATCCCGAACACAATGAGCAGCACACCGCCGGCTGCGGTGGCAGCCGCGGCGACCGTCCGGAGCGCCTTACTCAGCTTGCTCGCCAACGCCGAGAGCACCCCGCCCGCCATCGCCGCGACCGCCCCGACCATCACCATGATGATGTAGAACGTCAGAGTTCCGGGGGACGCGACGCCGAGCTGGTCGAGAGCCTGGTCGACCTGCTCCTGAGGTATTCCCTCGAGTCGGTCCGCGTACTTGTTGATATCGGACAGGTCGAGGAAAGTGATGATCAGCGACACCACGCCCAGCAGCGCGACGACGCCACCGACGATCATGCCGATGATCTGCTTGCTCCCGCCGCCGCCCTGGCCGGGCGCGCCGTACCCGGGGCCGCCGAAGCCGGGGGGCTGAGCGCCGAACTGTCCCGGCGGGGGTCCACCGAAGCCGCCCTGGCCCTGCGACGGGTCGAAACCGCCGGGTTGCCCGAAGCCCTGCGGCGGCTGCTGGCCCGGTGCGCCGAAACCACCGGGTGCCTGCTGCCCGAACCCGCCCGGGGCACCCTGCGGCTGGCCGAACCCGCCCGGGGCACCCTGCGACGGGTCGAAACCACCCGGCGCGCCCTG
>NZ_KI912250.1:70231-71814 GCF_000231035.2 Saccharomonospora iraqiensis subsp. paurometabolica YIM 90007
ACGCAGCGAAGGAGTCCTTCACGGCACAACGCCGGCACCCGCGGGGGGTCAGTGTGTGTCGAGGGCGGAGCGGAGGTCGGCCAGGAGGTCGTGCGGGTCCTCGATGCCGACCGACAGGCGGACCAGGGACGGGGGCACCTGGAGGGTCGAGTCGGCGACGCTGGCGTGCGTCATCCGGCCCGGGTGCTCGACCAGCGACTCGACACCGCCCAGCGACTCCGCGAGGACGAACAACTTCGTGGCCGCGGCCGTGTCCAGCGCGGCCTGTTCGCCGTCGACGTGGGTGAACGACACCATGCCGCCGAAGCGCCGCATCTGCTTGGCCGCCAGCGCGTGCCCCGGGTGTTCGGCCAGCCCCGGGTAGTACACGCGGTCCACCTTCGGATGCACCGACAGTGCCTCGGCGATCAGCTCGGCGTTGGCGCAGTGACGTTCCATCCGCACGGCGAGCGTCTTCAGCCCGCGCAGGGTCAGCCAGGCGTCGAACGCGCCGGGCACCGCGCCCGCCGAGTTCCGGAGGAAGAACAACTGCTCGCGCAGCTCGTCGGAGTGGGTCATCACCGCGCCGCCGACGACGTCCGAGTGGCCGCCGAGGTACTTGGTGGTGGAGTGCACCACCACGTCCGCCCCGAGTTCCAGCGGTGTCTGCAGGTACGGGGTCGCGAAGGTGTTGTCCACGACCACGCGGGCGCCGCTGACATGGGCGATCTCGGACAACGCGCCGATGTCGGCGATCCCGAGCAACGGGTTGGTGGGCGACTCGCACCAGATCAGCTTGGTCTCCGGGCGGATCGCGGAGCGGACCTCGTCCAGGTCGGACAGGGACGCGACGCTGTAGTGGATGCCCCACCCGGTCAGCACCTTGTCGATGAGCCGGAAGGTGCCGCCGTAGACGTCGTTGCCGAGCACCAGGTGATCACCCGGACGCAGCGCCGTCCGCAACACCGCGTCGCTGGCGGCCATCCCGGAGGAGAAGGCCAGCGCGTGCCGACCGCCCTCCAGGGCGGCCAGCGCCTCCTCCAGCGCGCTCCGGGTCGGGTTGGCCGTACGCGAGTACTCGTAGTCCCCCTCGCGGGTACCGCCCACCCCGTCCTGTGCGTAGGTGGAGGTCTGGTAGATCGGCACGATGACCGACCCGGTGCGGGGATCGGGCTCCTGACCGGCGTGGATGGCGCGCGTCTCGAAGCCGTAGTCGGCGGGGTCTGCAACCATGCCCACAGCCTACGGCGGGCCCCCGGCACACGCCGCCGTGGATCGGCGAACCGGGCCCGACACACGACGGGCCGTGGAGCGACGGCTCACCCGTTCCGTCACCCCACGGCCCCGTGGCGCCGGGTCAGACCCGTCACGCCTGCGAGATCACCACCGGCGTCGCACCACTGCGGCGGCTCACCACTGCGGCGGCTGGCCCGGCTGCTGCCCGAATCCGCCCTGCTGTTGCTGCTGCGGCGGCTGCCCGTACTGGCTGGGCTGCCCGGGCTGGGCGAACCCGCCACTGCCCGGGTACTGACCGCCCGGCTGGGGCTGCCCGAACTGCCCCGGCTGGCCGTACAGTCCCGGCTGCCCGAACTGGCCCGGCTGCC
>NZ_KI912250.1:71914-80843 GCF_000231035.2 Saccharomonospora iraqiensis subsp. paurometabolica YIM 90007
CGGCTGCATCCCCGGCGGGACAAGCTGCGTCGACTCCGGCCCCTGGCCCCCGCCCTGCTGACCGCCACCCTGCCGGCCGCCCGCGGCGTCCCCGCCGGCACCGGGCTGACCGGGCTGGACCACCTGCGTCTGTTCGGGGCCGTCCCCGAACGGCTGCTGGTCGGCCTTGGGCTGCTGCGACGGCTGTACCACCTGGGTCGCCTCGGGCGCACCGAACGGACTGCTCTCCTGTGACTCCGGCTCGCCGGACGAGCCCTGGGCCGGCTGCTCACCGTCGCCCTGGTTGGGTGGTTGCGGAGCACTCATGTGGGCCTTGTACCCCCTTGACGAGGACCGTGGGTGATTTCGCTCGCGCACACGCTATCGGATCACCCTCCGCACGCCACCGAACGCCCCGCCGGGCACGCCCCGGATGCGCAGCCGGATCACGACCCGCCGGAGAGGAACTCCAGCAGGTCCTGCCTCGTGACCACGCCCGCGGGTTTCCCGCCGACCAGCACGAGCGCACCGTCGGCCGTGCCGAGTGCCTTCATCGCCACATCCAACCGCGACCCCGCACCGATCGTCGGCAGCGGCGGCGACATGTGCTGGTCCAACCGGTCGGCCAGGGCGGCCTTGCCGGTGAACAGCGCCTCCAGCAGGTCCCGCTCGTTCACGGCGCCGACCACCTCGGCGGCCATCACGGGCGGCTCCGCGCTGACGACCGGCATCTGGCTGACGCTGAACTCCCGCAGGATGGTCACGGCCTCCGCCACCGTCTCGGTCGGATGGGTGTGCACCAGATCCGGCAGGGTTCCGTCCTTGCGCCGGAGCACGTCGCCGACGGTGTAGTCCTGTTCCTCCGGCGCCAGGAAGCCGTAGGACGACATCCACCCGTCGTTGAACACCTTGCCCAGGTACCCGCGGCCGCCGTCGGGCAGCAGCACCACGATCACGTCGTCCGGGTCCACCCGCTGCGCGAGTTCGAGCGCCGCCGCGACGGCCATTCCGCACGAGCCGCCGACCAGCAGGGCCTCCTCCCGCGCCAGTCGCCGGGTCATGGTGAACGAGTCGGCGTCGGAGACCGGGATGATCTCGTCGGCGACCGTGCGGTCGTAGGTCTCCGGCCAGAAGTCCTCGCCGACTCCCTCCACGAGATACGGCCTGCCGGTACCGCCCGAGTACACCGAACCCTCCGGGTCGGCGCCGACGATGCGGACGCGCCCCTCCGAGACGTCCTTGAGGTACCGGCCGGTGCCGGAGATGGTGCCGCCGGTGCCGACGCCCGCGACGAAGTGCGTCACCCGGCCCTCGGTCTGCCGCCAGATCTCCGGCCCCGTGGATTCGTAGTGGCTGGCCGGGTTCGCCGGGTTGGCGTACTGGTCCGGCTTCCACGCGCCCTCGGTCTCCCGGGCGAGCCGGTCGGAGACGCTGTAGTACGACTCCGGGTGGTCCGGCGGCACGGCGGTGGGGCACACGACGACCTCGGCGCCGTAGGCCTTGAGGACGTTGCGCTTGTCCTCGCTGACCTTGTCCGGACACACGAACACGCACCGGTATCCCTTGCGCTGGGCCACCATGGCGAGTCCGACGCCGGTGTTGCCCGAGGTCGGTTCGACGATGGTGCCCCCGGGCGGCAGTTCCCCGGAGGCCTCCGCAGCCTCGACCATGCGCAGCGCGATCCGGTCCTTGACACTGCCACCGGGATTGAGGTACTCGACCTTGGCCAGCACGGTCGGGCGCAGGCCGTCGGCGAGCGAGTTGAGCCTGACCAGAGGGGTGTCCCCGACCAGGTCGATGACGTGTTCGGCGTAATCCATGTCACCAGGGTAGACACGACGGCGCCGCCCCGGTACCTCGGATCAGGGGGCTCTGCGCCACATTGTCCGAATAGGACCGCCTGTGGTTGGCTTCGCCGGTCACCGTCCGACGAGACCGAGGAGCCCCCACGTGAGACCCCACCGGAGACCCCGGGCCCGCGCGCTCGGGGCGACCACCCTGGCCGGTGTCCTGCTGGCCGCGACACAGACCCCCGCGGGCGCGGAGCCGGGCGGAACGCCCGCCGACCACCACCGGGCCGACTTCACGCTGACCCTGCTGTTCACCAACGACACCGAATCCGCCCTGCTGGGCATCCCCGGCGACGGCACGGACACCGGCCGCATCGTCGACGGCGGCACCCACCCGTACGGCAGCCCCTCCCGCACGAAGACGCTGATGGACCGGCTGCGCCGGGAGGCCACCACGGGGCCACCCGCGCCCGGCCAGGCGGGCCACCGCGGCGAGATCGTGCTCTCCGGCGGCGACAACTTCCTCCCGGGGCCCGAACACTCGGCGAGCACCGTGGAGGGGGCTCCGTTCCACGACGCGCTCGCCTTCGACGGCATCGGCTACGACGCGAGCGCGATCGGCAACCACGACTTCGACCTCGGCCCCGCGGAACTGTCCCGGTTCCTCACCGGGGTCGACGGCCCGACCACCTTCCTCGGCGCGAACCTCGACGTCTCCGCCGAGCCCGCGCTGCGCGCGCACGCCGACGACGGCACGCTGGCCTCCGCCACGGTGCTGCGCACCCGGGGCGAGCGGATCGGCGTGATCGGCCTGACCACCCCGGACCTGCCCGCACTGTCCAGCCCGCGCGACGTCGGGGTGCGCGGTGACCTGGCCGGGATCACCAACGCCCTCTCCCGGGACCTCGCCGGCCGGGGTGTCGACAAGGTGGTGCTGGTCAGCCACCTCCAGGACATCGACAACGAGCTCGCGCTGGTGCCGGAGCTGCGCGGTGTGGACGCCGTCGTCGGCGCGGGCGGCGGCGAGATCCTGGCCGACCCGGGGGACCGGCTGATCCCCGGGGACACCGCCGAACGGGGTTTCCCGCTGTGGGCGGACGACGCCGACGGCGAGCGGGTGCCGGTGGTGACGGTGCCGGGCGACTACTCCTACATCGGCAGGCTGGTCCTGAACTTCGACCGCGGCGGGGATGTGCTCGCCGTGGACGAGCCGCGCACCGGCCCGGTCCGGGTCTCCGGGGTGGGCCCGGACGCGGTGCACGGCGACCCGGCGCTCCGGGAGCGGGTGGAGGAGCCGGTGGCCGAGCACCTGAGCGGGATGGCCGCCGACGTGGTGGCCACCAGCGAGGTGCCCCTGGACGGCGTCCGCCACGCGGTCCGCACCCGGGAGACGAATCTGGGTGATCTCGTCGCCGACAGCCTGCTCCGGGCCGGACAGCGGCGGGCGGGCGAGTACGACGTCGCACCGCCGGAGGTCGCCCTCCAGAACGGCGGTGGCCTCCGCAACGACTCGGTCCTGCCCCCGGGCGAGCTGACGACCCTGGACACCTACGAGATCGCCCCCTTCTCCAACTTCGTCACGGTGGTGCCCGAGGTGCCCCGGGCCACACTGCGGCAGCTGCTCGAACGCGGTGTCGCGGCGGCACCGGCGGCAGCGGGTGCGTTCATGCAGGTCGCCGGGCTCTCGTTCACCTACGACACGACGCGCCGGGCGCAGCGCGTGCGGGAGGGCACCAACGAGATCGAGACCCCCGGCGAGCGGGTCCGGGACGTGACCCTGGACGACGGGACGGTGCTGGTCGCCGACGGCGAGGTCGTCGACGGGCCGCCGGTGTCGGTGGCGACCAACGACTTCTCCGCGCGCGGCGGCGACGGGTACCCGTTCGGTGACCTGGCGTTCACCCCGGTCGGCACGACCTACCAGCAGGCCCTGCGGGAGCATCTCACCGGGGAGCTCGGGGGCAGCGTCCCCCGGACCGCCTACCCCGAGGGCGGCACGGGACGGATCACCGCAGTCGGCGGTGACGACTGACCACGCCGTCCGACGACATCCGACGTCCGACATCCGGGGGAGCGGAACGGTCCCGGCCCCCGGGTGTCGGCGGATGTGTCCGGGGGCACCCGGATCAGTGGTTCCGCCGACCCGGGCAGGCAGGATATATACCTAAGCAAACGCTTAGCCGACCCGAAGGAGTGTCCACATGCCGGAAGCCGTGATCGTGTCCGCGGCCCGTTCGCCGATCGGCCGCGCGGGCAAGGGCTCGCTGGTGAACATGCGGCCCGACGACCTCACCACGCAGATGGTGCGGGCGGCGCTGGACAAGGTCCCCCAGCTCGACCCCGCCGAGATCGACGACCTGATGCTCGGCTGCGGCCTCCCCGGCGGGGAGTCCGGCTTCAACATGGGCCGTGTCGTCGCCGTGCAGCTCGGCTACGACCACCTCCCCGGGTGCACGATCACCCGCTACTGCTCGTCCAGTCTGCAGACCACCCGGATGGCCCTGCACGCGATCCGCGCGGGTGAGGGCGACGTGTTCGTCTCCGCGGGGGTGGAGACGGTCTCCCGCGGCGTGAACGGCACCTCCGACTCCTGGCCGGACACGCACAACCCGTTGTTCGCCGACGCCGAGGCCCGTACCGCGCGCTGGGCGGAGCAGGGCGGCGACGACTGGGTCGACCCGAGGGAGAACGGCCAGCTGCCCGATGTCTACATCGCGATGGGGCAGACCGCCGAGAACCTGGCGCGGGTGAAGGGCGTCTCCCGCGAGGAGATGGACGAGTTCGGGGTGCGCTCGCAGAACCTCGCCGAGAAGGCCATCGCGGACGGCTTCTGGGCGAACGAGATCACCCCGGTGACCCTGCCGGACGGCACCGTGGTCTCCGCCGACGACGGCCCCCGCCCCGGGGTCACCCTGGAGAAGGCCGCGGGCCTCAACCCGGTGTTCCGCCCGGACGGCCGGGTCACCGCCGCGAACGCCTGCCCGCTCAACGACGGCGCGGCCGCGCTGGTCATCATGAGCGACACGAAGGCGCAGGAACTGGGCCTCACGCCGCTGGCCCGCATCGTGTCCACCGGCGTGTCCGGCCTGTCCCCGGAGATCATGGGCCTGGGGCCGGTCGAGGCGTCGAAGCAGGCGCTGTCCCGCGCCGGAATGTCGATCGACGACATCGACCTGGTGGAGATCAACGAGGCGTTCGCCGCCCAGGTGATCCCCTCCTACCGGGATCTCGGCATCGACCTCGACAAGCTGAACGTCAACGGCGGCGCGATCGCGGTCGGCCACCCGTTCGGCATGACCGGGGCGCGGATCACCACGACCCTGCTCAACTCGCTGCGGCACCACGACAAGCAGTTCGGTCTGGAGACCATGTGCGTCGGCGGCGGCCAGGGCATGGCCATGGTCCTGGAGCGGATGAGCTGACGTCCCCGTGCCCGCGGCCGGTGGGATCCGCACGGACCCATCGGCCGCGCTCCGGACCCGCCCCGGTCACACCGTCGTCGGCCGGGCCGCGCAGATGACCGTGGCGGGTTCGGGGTAGGTGAGCGAGAAGGCCGCCTCGACGTCCGCGCACGCCCGGCGCGAATCGGTCGTGCCCTCGGCGACCTTCAACACGGCCAGTTCGGCGGCCGGATCGGTGCAGCGCACGCGTTCGTAGCCGGCGGGATCGTCGGTGGCGACGTTGGTCAGGCAGTCGCCCTGTTCGACGTTGAGCATCAGACACACCAACGCGCCGTCCGGGTGCTGGTATCGGTCGTACGGGCCCGTCGGGCAGCCGGCCGCGGGATCGTCGACCAGCGCGGCGACCCGCAGTGTGGCCTGCTCGTGCGAGCAGTCCCGGACCTCGGGTTCGTCCGCGGTGTAGCGGAAATCCGCGATGTGGAGGCAGGTGCCCGCCTCGACCTCGGGCACCGCCGTGGCCGCGTGCCACCCGGTGAACCCCACGGCGGCCGCGATCAGAGCGACGGCGACGGCGACCCCGGCCCACGCCGTGCCCTTCCGCGGCGGGGGCGGCGACATCGGCTGCCCGATCGGGGACATCCCGTACGGCATCGCTCCGTGCTGTCCGGGTTGCCAGGGCTGTCCGGGTTGCCAGGGCTGTCCGGGCGGTCCTCCCTGCGGGTACTGCGCTCCCGGCGGACCTTCGGAGGGGGGAACCGTCACCGTGACCTCACACCATCTTCACGCGGAAACCGACCGTGCCGATTGAACACCAGCCGACGACGACACCGGGACACCCCCGGACGTTCCGGGCGCGGGCGGTCTCCCTCGTCGGACACGCGAACGGGGGCGCCCGGCCGACGGGCCGGACGCCCCCGCGGTCCAGGAGCGGCGTGGGTTCCTGGCGCCTACTCGCTCTGCAGGTAGGACAGCAGACGCAGGATCTCCAGGTACAGCCACACGAGGGTGACCATCAGGCCGAAGGCGACGAACCAGGCGAACTTCGCGGGCGCACCCTGACGGATCGCCTGGTCGGCCATGTCGAAGTCCAGCAGGAAGCTGAACGCGGCCACACCGATCACCACGAGGCTGAAGATGATCGCGATCGGCCCGCCGTCCCGCAGGCCGGTGTTCACCCCGAACAGGCCGAGCACGAGGTTGGCGAGCATGAGGACCAGCACGCCGCCCAGCGCGCCCATCATCCACTTGCGGAACTTGGGCGTGACCTTGACCGCTCCGGTCTTGTAGACCACGAGCATCACGACGAACACCGCCGCGGTCCCCAGGATCGCCTGCAGCGCGATGCCGGGGTAGATCATCTCGAAGACCCCGGTGATCGCGCCGAGGAACACCCCTTCGGCGGCGGAGTACGCCAGCGTCATGGGCGCGCTGGCCATCTGCTTGAAAGCGATGATCAGGGCCAGGACCAGGCCCACGAGCATGCCCGCGATCATGGCACCGAAGACGGCGCCCATGGATTCCGCCGCGACCTGCGACTGCGCCCAGATGGCGGTGATGACACCGACGAGCAGCGTCACGCCGAGGCTGGCCCCGGTCTTCATGACGACGTCGTCGACGGTCATCGGCCGGTCGGCCGACCCGGAGGGCGCCTGCGGCGGGCCGTGCCCGGGCTGGCCGCCCAGTGGCTGGTTGAAGCCCGCGTACGGGGCACCCGCCGCACCCTGGGGCAGGTTGCGGAAGGCAGGGTTGCTGGAAGTTCGCACCTGATCCTCCTGGATCTTCTGGCACTTGCGTCGGGACAACGACCGGGCGTGCCGGTCGGTTCCCGGTTGTCGGTAAACGCGACTTTACCCGCACCCCGTGCGAGCCGACGTGCGCCGATCGTGACCCGGAACAGGTCGGGCCGGGACACCGACGTCCACCACCTGGCCGATTGCCCTGGTTATGTTTTCACGGGACCCTCACCAGACGTACCCCACGCCGCCCGACGGGGCGGCGATGTGACGTGCGTCGCACCGGGCACGGGACGGGGAAGAACTGGGGAAAGGGGTAGGTCCGTGGCGCGAAGACGCCTGTTCACCACTGTACGCGGGCCGGGCGGATCACTGCTCGCGACGCTCGCCCTGACGGCACTGGCCCTGGCGACGGTGTCCGTCGTGGCCGTCCCGCCGTCGGCCACGGCCGAGGTACGGGAGGGGATCGGCCACGAAACCACCCCGGGCCAGTCCTGGGGCGGACGCGACCGCTCCGCCGAGCACGACTGGCTCGGCTCCTACGAGGTCGGCGGGGAGCAGGTCTTCTGTGTCTCGTTCGCCCTGAAGGCGCCGGACACCGACGAGACGTACGAACCCGGCGACGAACTGCTCGACAAGTGGGGTGAGCCGCTCGACCCCGACGTCGCCGCGAACATCTCCTACCTGCTGCTGCGCTACGGCGACACGCGGGACGCCGACGAGGCCGCCGCGCTGGCACACCTGCTGCACTCGTGGACGGCCGCGCCGCGGGACTCCGCCGATCTCGACCCGGACAAGCCGTTCACCGAGATCGCCTACGACGTCGAGGCACATCTCGACGCCCTGCCGGACGGTGCCCGGGCCGCGGTCGACCGGATGCGGGACGAGGCGGAGACCTACCGCGGCCCGTGGGAGGTCGAGCTCACCGCACCCGAGGGCGACCAGACGATCGGCACCCCCGCGGAGTGGTCGGTGCGGATCACCAACGCCGAGGGCACCGGCGTCCCCGACGTGGACGTCGCCCTGGACCTCACCGACCTCGAACCCGGCCAGGGGGACGCCTCCGGGGCGGCGACCGTGACGACCGGCGAGGACGGGGCCGCGGCGGTCGCCCTGGCCCCGACCGGGGAGGAACCGACCGTGCGGGCGACGCTGGCCGCCCCGGCCGAGCGGCCCTACGTGCGGGAACCGGTCACCACCGACACCCAGCGGGTCGTGTCCACGGGCGGCGAGCAGGAACTGACGGCCGAGGCCGCGACGACGGCCCGCACCGCCCCGGGCGCCGTCCGGGTGGCCAAGGTGGACGAGGAGACCGGCGACGGGATCGCGGGGGTGCCGCTGGAACTCACCGGCGAGGACGGCACCTCCCCCGCGGTCGGGCGGGACGGCGAACCGCTCGTCGGTGAGGACGGCGAGCCGTTGGTGGTGACGAGTGCGGGCGCCGACGGCACGGCCGCCGTCGAGAACCTGCGCACGCCGCAGACCGTGTGCCTGACCGAGGTCCGCCCGCCGAACGGCTACGGCGACGCCTTCGACCCGGAGAATCCGCCGTCCGCCTGCGGGGAGCTCACCCCGGGCGGCACACTGACGCTCCGGATCGCGAACGTGCCCGACGACGTCCCGGAGACCATCCCCGCGGGGGAACCCACCCTGACGGTCGAGCGGGCCGCGACCACGTCGGGCGCGCCGGTGGGCGCCCTGCTGAGCCTCGGCGGCCTCGCGCTGCTGGCGTCGGTGGTGACCGGACGGGTCGCGCGGAGGAGGTTCGCCCGACGGTGACCGGGTGGGCGACGGAGCGGACGACACAGTGGGTGTCGGTGGGGTGATGGTGGGATGACGGCCTCGACACGGGACCGACGGCGGTGGCTCCGGCCGTACCTGCTCGGGGTGGGCAGCGTCCTGGTCGCCGAGCTGGTGGTCACGGGGGCGCTCGCGCTGCGCGCACCCACCGTGATCGCCGGGACCGCCGTCCCCGCCCCGTCCGACCGCCCGTCGGCGGGGGTCGAGGCGTCCGACGACCGGGCCG
>NZ_KI912250.1:80943-82437 GCF_000231035.2 Saccharomonospora iraqiensis subsp. paurometabolica YIM 90007
CGGGGCCGGTCCAGGCGTTCGACCCGCCACCAGTCGAGCGCCTCCCCGACCCGCAGCCGGTGCGGATGGCGCCGACCCCGGCGGAGCCCGACCCCGCCCACCAGCCGGTCGATCCAGCCGCGCACCGACCACGCCAGCGGGAACGAGTACCACCCGTGCTCGCCGCCGACGCTCTCCACGACCTCCCACAGATCCTGCGGACTGGCGGTCGTGTGCCGCTCCCGGACGTCCTCGTACAGCGTCCCGCCCGCCCACCCCGGGTCGGTGGGCAGCGGGGCGGCGGGCGCCCCCGGGGTGCTCGCGTCCGACCAGCGGGTCGGCACGTCCGCCCGCCCCACCCGGGCCAGTGCGAGCTCGACCGCCCGCTCGAACGTCGTGAGCCCGCCCTCGGGGTCGGGGATGTACTCCGCGATCGCATGGTCCCGGCAGACCACCTCGTTCACCAACGACTCGATGAGCGGGACCGCGATGGCCCGCGGCACCGGGGTCACGAGGTTCACCCACTGCGCGGACAGCCACGGGCTGAGCACCGGCACCGGGATCACGAGCCTGCGGCGCAGGCCCGCGACGGCGGCGTAGCGCCGCATCATCCGCAGGTAGGTGAGCACGTCCGGGCCGCCGATGTCGAACGCCCGGTTGACCGGCCCGGCGATCGTGGCCGCGCGGGTCAGGTAGTGCAGGACGTCGCCCACCGCGATCGGCTGGATCCGGTTGTGCACCCAGCGCGGGGTGACCATCGCGGGCAACCGCTCGGTCAGGTGCCGCAGCATCTCGAAGCTCGCCGACCCGGCCCCGAGGATCACGGCCGCCCGCAGCACCACCGCGGGGACGGGACCGTCGAGCAGGATCCGCCCCACCTCGGCCCGGGAGGCCAGGTGCTCGGACAACTCGACGTGCTCCGGGGTGATGCCCCCGAGGTAGACCACCCGTGAGACGCCCGCCGTCGCGGCGCACTCGGCGACCACCCGCGCGGCACGCCGGTCGAGGGCGGCGAAGTCCTTCCGCGTCAGCGAGTGCACCAGGTAGTACACCACCTCCTGTCCCGCCATCGCCGCGGCGACCGCGTCCGGATCGGTGGCGTCGGCGCGCACGATCTCGGCCTGCTCACGCCAGGGCACCTCGGCGAGCTTGGCCGGGGTCCTGGCCACCGCACGCACCTCGTGCCCCTCGGACAGCAACGCGGGCACGAGACGTCCCCCGAGGTAGCCGGTGGCACCGAACACCACACACCGCATGCCGGCCTCCTCGCCGCCGCCTTCCCGCGGATCCCCCTGCCGTACTACTCCGGTACCCCCGACGGGTCAGCCCCACGCCACCTCACCGCGCGCCGTGGACGCGGCCGCGCGGGTCCGGCGGCGCGCCCGTGTCCGACCCCGGGGTGCCGTGACCACCGCCCGGACCGTGACGACGAGCAGCACCGACACCGCCACGACGGCGGTGACCGCCACGGCGGCGTCCCCGGTGCGGACCGCGATCCAGGACAGCGCCCACACG
>NZ_KI912250.1:82537-89382 GCF_000231035.2 Saccharomonospora iraqiensis subsp. paurometabolica YIM 90007
CCGCCGGGGAGTCCGACCCCGGCGCCGAGGTGGTCGGCAGCGGACAGCCCCCGGGGACGGTGCGGCTGCCGCGGGGCGGCACGGCCGAACTCGTCCGCGAGGAGGTCGGCCCGGACTCCGTCCTGCCGGTGCCGGAGG
The DNA here is from genome assembly GCF_000231035.2 of Saccharomonospora iraqiensis subsp. paurometabolica YIM 90007. Lineage (GTDB taxonomy): Bacteria > Actinomycetota > Actinomycetes > Mycobacteriales > Pseudonocardiaceae > Saccharomonospora > Saccharomonospora paurometabolica. The sequence continues at coordinate 82,676 of NZ_KI912250.1, forward strand.
ATCTCAACGAGGCGACGTGGTGGGGCGCCGGGCTGGACGCACCCAGCGGCGCGAGCGTGTTCGCGGGTCATGTCGACTGGCAGGGCCGGACGGGACCGTTCGCGGAACTGTGGGACGCCCGGATCGGGGAGCGGGTACGGGTGCTCGACGACGGCGGCACGGAATGGACGTACGAGATCACCCGGATCTTCACGTTGCACAAGGACGAGCTGCCGGACCGGGCGCACGAACTCTTCGGACAGAGCGGGCGGCACCGGCTCGTGCTGGTCACCTGCGGCGGGCGGTGGTTGGGCGGGACGACCGGATACGCGGAGAACCGGGTCGTGCTCGCCGAACCCCGCTGAACGCGTGCGGCACCCGGACGGGCGGGCCCGCTCTCACCCGGTCGGCCCGCCTGACGACGACGACACGCCGCGCGCGGGTACGGTTCCCCCATGGTCTCCGAGCACGACAACCGCCTTCTCCCGCTGAGGCGGGACTTCGGGCAGGCATGGCATGGTTTCGACCGCACCCAGGTGGCCCAGTACCTCGACCACCTGGAGGCGCAGGTACATCAGATCATGGCCGAGCGGGACTCGGCCGAGGCGCGGGCGACGGAGTCCGCGCGCGAGCTCGACAGTGTCCGGCAGGAGGTCGAATCGCTGCGGGCACGGGTCGAGGAGCTGAAGAAACCGCCGGAGCGGATCGAGGACCTCGACGAGCGCATGCAGCGCACCGTCGAACTCGCCCAGCACCGCGCGTCCGAGATCATCGAGAGCGCGGAGACCGCCGCCGAGAAGAACTGGGCCGAGAGCAGCGCGGTGTCGAACACGCTGCACGAGCGGTACAAGAACCTGCTCGAGACGCTCGACGGCCACGCGGACGCGCTCAAGCGTGAACACGAGGAGGCGCTGGCCGCGACCAAGGCCGAGGTCGAGAAGATGACCACGGACGCCGCCCGCAGGCGGGAGGAACTCGACGCGGAGGCGGAGACCAGACGCCGCACGATCGAGGACGAGTTCCAGGAGCGCCTGGCCGAGGAGCGGCGCGCGCACGACGAGCACATCGCCGAGGAGAAGGCCACCAGCCGTCGCGAGGCGGAGGAGCGGCTCACCGAGGCCCGGAACGAGGCGAAGCGGCTGGTCGACGAGGCCACCGAGAAGGCGCGGGAACTCGTCGAGTCGGCCACGGCGGAGGCCGACCGGCGCACGAGCGAGGCCAACGACGTCGTCAGCCGGTTGACGTCGATCCGGGAGGAGGCACGCGCCCGTCTGCGGGAGGCCGACCGGATGCTCGAACAGGGCGAGTCCACGCTGACCCCACCCGAGGACGAGGAGTCCACCCTCACGGAGACACCCGGCAGCACGTCGTGATCCCGACGCCGGGGAGGGCTCCCTGACCCCGCCGCGGGTCGGGTGACCGTGCGGTGCGCCGGTAGGACGGATCGGGCCCCCTTACTTCACTCGGAAGTGTGATGTGGGCTGCTCATCGGGCCGACTCGTCCGGCCCGTGTTGGACCGGAACGGTGTCGGGTCATACGGTGCTCACGTCAGGAAGGGGGCCCGAACCGTGGCGGATCGCACCGTGGAGCTGACGGTCGACGCCGAACCCGACCTCGTGCCGGTGATTCGCAACGTCGCGGCCGACCTCGCCATCCGCATGGATCTGCAACTCGACACCATCGCCGACCTGCGGCTGGCCGTGGACGAGGCGTGCGGGCTGCTGCTCGCCCGCGCGGCCACGCCCACCACGCTCACCTGCCGGTTCACCTTCGGCGGGGGCACCATCACCGCGTGGACCGAACTGGCGTGCCGGGAGGGCACCAGCCTGCCGCAGCAGGGGTTCAACTGGCACGTGCTCACCGCGCTGACCCGGTCCGTGCGCGGGCTGCGGTCCGAACGGGCGGGGGTGCCGACGGCCGTGATCGAACTGACCGTCGGCGACCCCTGAGCCGGGTCCGGGCCCCGGCGGCCCGGCCCGACCCCCGGTGGCTCAGCCGTCCCAGTGGCACAGCAACAGGCACACGTCGTCGTCGTGCTCGGTGGCGCCGAGCATCACCCGCAGCACGTGCTCGGCCCGCGCGTCGAGCCCGGTGGCCTCGCACGAGCGGAACGCCTCGACCAGCCGGGACAGACCCGCGTCGAGGTCGCTCGTACGACGCTCGATGAGCCCGTCGGTGAACAGGGCGATCGACGAGCCCGGCGTGAGCTTGCGCTCGTGTTCCGGGAAGGTGACCCCGGCGGGCAGGTGGATCCCGAGCATCGGGGCGTGCTCGGCGTCCAGGTAGGAGACGCCGCCCCCGGACTCCTGCAGCAGTGGTGGCGGATGTCCCGCGCTGGCCCAGCGCAGCAGGCCGGTCGCCGGCTCGACCTCCGCGGCCACGGCCGTGGCGAACAGCGGGGTGTCCAGGCCACGCAGCAGCTCGTGCACGAGGCGCAACGACTGCGCCGGGCCGTGTCCCTCCAGCGCGTAGGCCCGCAGGGCGTTCTGCAGCTGCCCCATCACGACGGCCGCATCGACCCCGTGCCCGGTGACGTCACCGACCGAGAGCACGACCGTGCCGTCCGGCCGGGTGACCGCGTCGTACCAGTCCCCACCCACGTGGACACCGCGGGTCGCCGACCGGTAGCGCGCGACGAGGCCGAGATCCTGCAGCGGCGCGAGCGTCGGCAGCATCGCCCGTTGCAGTCGTTCGGCCAGCTCGTGTTCCCGCTCGTACTCGTTCGCGTTGCGCAGTCCCACCGCGGCGCGGTTCGCGATCCCGCCCGCGAGGGCCACGTCGTCCCCGGTGAACTCCCCGGTGGGACGGTGCAGATCGAACACGCCGAGGGTGTGCGGACCGGCGGTGAGCGGGACGCTGACCCGGTGCGGGCCCTGGCGGACCGGTTCCCGCGTCCGGACGGCGCTGCGGGTGGTCTCGTCGGATTCCCGGCCGGGGTCGGCGGGACACGACAGGCCCCCCTCGCTCACCGTCCACACCGTGACGTGGTCGGCGAACCCGTTGGCGGTGACCAGCGCGGCGACCTCGTCCAGCATGTGCACCCGGTCCAGCGAGGTGGCCGAGGCCCGGCTGATCTCGTCCAGGAAGGAGGTGCGCTGCCGCTGCCGGTCGATCTCGGCGTGCAGCGCGAGCAGTCCGGCGTTCGTCTGCTCCAGCTCGGACTGGTGCCAGCGCAGGTCCTGATCGCGCTCGGAGACCACGTCGGCCAGCGCACGCAGCGCCGCGCCCGCGGCGGCGTCCGTGTCCGCACCATCGCCGCCGAGCGCGGCGGACACCCGTCGCCACACCTCGTCGGACAGTTCCCGGTCCCCCAGTAACCCGCGCAGTCTCGCGCGCAGGTCGTCACTCACCCGACCTCACCTCCGCCCACGACGACCACGCAGGAGTCGTCGCGGTGTCTTCCGTACCGACCCAGCAACCACCCGGCCGCCGTGGCCGGGTCGTGCGCGAGGAGCTCCGCGAACTCCTCCGCTCGCCACCGTTGCGTCACCCCGTCCGTGTGCATCACCAGCCGGCTCCGACCGCTCCACGGCCGGACGACGGGAGCCGCCCGTCCGCCGCTGCGTTGTCTGCGCCCGACGATGCCCGGCGTCGACACCAGCGCCTCGTGCGTGCCGTCGCCCGGGAACAGCCGCGCCACGGAGTTCCCGACGGCACTGAAGGTCAGTGTCGACCGCGCGGGGTGAAACTGTGCTACGGCCACCGTGGCGCCGCGACGGACGGTCGCGTCGACGTCCATCGCCGCGATGAGCTGCCCGGGCGGGGCGCTCGGGTTCGCGGCGACGTGGGCGGTGACCGCCGCACTCGCGCTTGCGGCCTCCGGGCCGTGCCCGAGTCCGTCGCTCAGTGCCACCGTCGTCACACCACGCTCGTGCGCCACGACCCAGTTGTCCCCGCACTCGGTCTCCCCCGCGGCGGCGGCCAGTGCGGCACCCACCTCGACGCCGAGGTGGGGTGGCTTCGCCACCGTCCAACGCGCGAGCACCGTCGTTCCTTCCCCGGGCCGGGAGTGGATGTCCACGAGGTCGGCCATCCTCCGCACACCGCCGAGGCCGAGCCCGAGGGTGCCGGTGGTCGAGTGCCCGTCCCGCATGCTGTCCGGGACGTCCGCGATCCCCGGCCCCAGGTCGGTGGCGACGATGTCCAGTCCGTCCGGCCGGGGGATCGCCATCAGCAGACCGCCCGTGGCGTACTTCTGCAGGTTGGTGGCGAGCTCGGAGACCGCGAGGACGACGCGCTCCACCGTGCGCTCGGGCAGACCCGCTTCGCGCGCCGCACGGCTTGCCGCCATCCGGGCCTGGTGTACGTGGACGGGCGCGTGGACGGCCAGCGCCTCCCCGCTCATCCGCTGCCGGGCCTGCTCGTGCGGAACACCACCGTCACCGTCGTCCCCTGTCCGTCGCCGGTGCGCAGGTCGAACGCGTCGGCGAGCCGCCGTGCGCCGCTGAGGCCGAGGCCCAGTCCCCCCGCGCTGCTGTAGCCGTCCGTCAGCGCCTGCTCCGTGTCGGCGATACCGGGTCCCTCGTCGCGGAAGACCAGCCGCAGCGCCGTGCGGCCCGCGTCCTTCTCCAGCGAGATCCGGGCCGTGCCCCCGCCCCCGTGCTTGAGGGTGTTGCGGGCGAGCTCGCTGGCGGCCGTGACCAGTTTGGTCTGCTCGACCAGGGAGAACCCGGCCGAGACCGCCACGTCCCGCGCCGCCTGCCGCACGTGGACGATGTCGACCTCCTCGCGGACGGCGACCTCCTGCTCGGTGACGACACCGGTCATGACTGTCCCGGGTCGGCACCCAGCAGGGACAGCCCCCTGCTCACCGTGAGCGCGGTCTGCAGCCCCGGCAGGGTGAGGCCGAGCTCGACCAGTGTGATCGCCACCTCGGGCCGCATACCGACCACGACCGTCCGCGCGGCCAACAGCGCGCAGGCACCGGCGATGTCGTGCAACGTCCGGGCCAGGAACGAGTCCACGACCTCCAGGCCGGAGATGTCGATGAGCACACCCCGGGCGCTGATCTCGGCCACGCGCCCGGTCAGCTCCTCCTGGAGGGTGAGCGCGTCGCGGTCACTGAGTTCGCCCTGGATCGTGACGAGCAGGACGTCGCCGAGGCCGACGAGGGACGTGTTGGTCATGCCGTACTACCCGACCTCCCGCGCGGGGGTGATGGCCATCCCGAGCGTGTGCAATGCGTGGATGAACGCGTCGGCGAGGCTCGCCCTGGTGGCGACCTCACCGAGATCGATACCGAGCTGGACCATCGTCTGCGCGATCTGGGGGCGGATGCCACTGATGACACACTCCGCGCCCATCAGGCGTGCGGCCATCGCCGTCTTCAGCAGGTGCTGGGCGACCAGCGTGTCCACGGCCGTGACCCCGGTGATGTCCAGGATCGCCACCCGCGCGTGCTGGCGGACGATCTCCTCGAGGAGGCTCTCGGTGGCGGCCTGGCTGCGCATGCTGTCCAGCGTGCCGATGAGCGGGATGGCCAGAATGCCGTCCCAGAGCTTGACCACCGGGGTGGACAGCTCGGCGAGCTGCTCCTGCTGGGCGAGAATGGTGTCCGCCCCCGCCGACAGTTCGATCTCCAGCAGGGCGATGCGGAGCGTGTTCAGCACGGTGGCCAGGGCCAGCCCGCCCCGGTAGGCGATGTCCGCGGGCTCGTCGCGCTGTTCCCACAGCCGCAGCACCGGCTCCTTGAGCACGGTGACGTCGGGACGGCTGCTCCCGGAGCGTCCCCCCGCCGCCCGCGAGGCGAGGGTGCCGAGCACCGTGCGCACGGTGCCGAACCCCTCCGCCGACGGATCCTCCTCGGATCCGGTCTCGATCACCTGGCGCACACCGCTGAGGAGGGCGGACGCCTCCTCGGCGGCCTCCTCCGGGTTCCGGGCGGAGAACACGGCGGTGGCCGCCCACTCGCGTCCGATCTCGGCGCGGTGTGTCTCCAGGAACTCCACCAGACGCGCCCGGACGGCGGCGGTGGTGTCGTCGGTCATGTCTCGGCTCCCACCTTCAGGCCCAGCTCACGCGCTGAGGCATCGGCTCCTCCCTGGCAAACTTAGGACACACGGCAGCGAACCTCCAGGTGGGGTACTCACCGGTAGGGACTGTGGAACGACGGAAACGGACAGCAGGTGACCGGACGCGACGAATCGACCACCGACGGCGGGGCGACCGTGCGTGCCGAACTGGTCGAGGCCGAGGGGCGCGTCACGCTCAGCGGCGAGATCGATTACGGTGCCGCACCCCGCGTGGACGACGCCCTCCACCGGTTGCTGTCCGACGGTGCCCGACACCTGGTGATCGACCTCGGCGAACTCTCGTTCTTCGACTCGGCCTGCCTGGGCGCCCTGGTGCGTGCCCACGCCGGGACGGCCGAGCGTGGGGGCACCGTCCGGCTGGTCAACGTCGACCGGCACGCCTACCGGGTGCTGCAGATCTCGGGGCTGATCCCACTGTTCGACATCAGCACGGTCGGCTGACGGTCCGGATCCGCGGACCGCTCGCAGGACGGGCTCGCCGGTCATCGGTCCGCGTGCCCGGCCGCGCCGACGAGGTTGCGGGCCATCCCGCCGAAGACCACACCGTGCAACGGCCGCAGGGCGAGCCAGTACAGGTGCCCGGGCGAACCGTGCGGCAGGAACAGCGCCCGCTGCCGGTACACCGCACCGCCGTCGCCGTCCGGCCGCACCGACAGCTCCAGCCACGCGCGGCCGGGCAGCCGCATCTCCGCCCG
>NZ_KI912250.1:89482-99292 GCF_000231035.2 Saccharomonospora iraqiensis subsp. paurometabolica YIM 90007
CCGCCCCGAACGCGACCGCCGTGGTCACCGCACCGACCACCGTGGCCACCGCGACCCACCCGGTGTAGAGGGCGACCGGACCGTGCAGCAGCAGCCGGTCCCACCGGTCCCGCGCGGGGACCCGGCTCGCCGCCACCCACGCCGCCGCCAGAGCGCCGAGCAGGGCGACGATCACGATCTGTGCGGGGAGAATCCAGCGCTGCCCGAACAACACCACCCAGGCGATGTTGCAGGCCCCCGCGCCGACCAGCCACCATCCGGTCCGCCGGTGCGCCTCGCGGCCGCGCTGGGACGGCAGCACCTGCCGCACCGCCAGCGCCAGCACCGCCACGTAGATCAGCGACCAGATGGAGAACGCCGTGCCCGCGGGCAACAGCGGATGCGGGTAGGCGTCGGCGACCGTGCCGACCGGTTCGCCCCAGGCACCGGTGCCGCCGAGCGCGCCGGCGACGATCTGGAGTACCGCCACCGCCAGGAGCGCGACCGCCCGGACGCGGTCGGTGCGCATCCGCGAGGCCCGGCCACGCCCGTCACCGGACCGGCCCAGCAGCGCCCCGTCCCCGGCGGTGCCGTCCCCGGGGGTGCCGCCGCCGGAGGTGTCGTCGGGACTGGTGCCGCCTGATGTGCTGTCGGGCACGGTGCCCCCTCGGGGTCAGGAGTCGAGGCCGTCGCGGTCAGCCCACTCCAGAAGAGTGTCCAGGGAATGGGCCACGTCCTCGATCCCCGCGTGCAGATCACCCAGTTCGGCGAACCGGCCGGGGACGGTGGCGATCGTGCAGTCGCGCGGGTCGACGTCGTCGATCTCGTCCCACCGGACGGGGGTGGACACCCTCGCCCGCGGCGACCCGCGCACCGAGTAGGCACACGCGATCGTGTGGTCGCGGGCATTCTGGTTGTAGTCGACGAACACCGCCGTCGGATCCCGGTCCCGGCGCCACCAGGCGGTGGTCACCGCGCGCGGCGCACGCCGCTCGACCTCGACGGCGAAGGCGTGTGCCGCCCGCCGCACCTGCCCGAAGTCCCAGCGCGGCGCGATCCGGACGTAGATGTGCAGGCCGTTACCGCCCGAGGTCTTCGGGAAGCCGACGATGCCGAGTTCGTCCAGCACCTCGTGGGCGACGTGGGCGGCCCGGCGCACGGTGGGGAACGCGCAGCGCGGCATCGGGTCCAGGTCGATGCGCCACTCGTCCGGGTGCTCGGTGTCGGCCCGGCGGGAGTTCCACGGGTGGAACTCCACCGTCGACATCTGCACCGCCCAGATCACCTGGGCGAGTTCGGTGACGCAGAGTTCGTCGGCGGTGCGGCCGTAGCGGGGGAAGGACACCCGCACGGTCTCCAGCCAGTCCGGTGCACCGCGCGGCACCCGCTTCTGGTGCACCTTCTCCCCCGACACCCCGTCCGGGAACCGGTGCAGCATGCACGGCCGCTCGTACAGGGCGCGGACCACGCCGTCACCGACCGCGCGGTAGTACTCGACCAGGTCGAGCTTGGTCGCCCCGCGCTCCGGGAAGTACACCCGGTCCGGGTGGGTGATCCGCACCGTGCGGCCCCCGACGTCGACCTCGACGGCGTCGTCGCTGCCCATGGCCCCACGGTAGCGGCGCGGCCGGGCCACCGGGGGACGAGAGGCACGTCCGTGGTTCAGGCCCGCACGGCGCCCAGAGCGTTCAGTGCGGGGATCAGCTCGCGCTCCTCGTGGTCGAGGTGGGCTTCGAGCTGCCGCGTGAGCTGCCCGACCTGCTCGGCGACCGCGCCCGCGTCGGCCCCCTCGTCCGCGACGACGGTGCGCAGCCGGCCGAGCAGCGCCGCGATCGCCTCGTGTTCGGCGCGCAGGCCCGCGAGGACGCCGGCGAGCTCCGGGTTCGCCTCGTCGAGCAGCGGGAAGGTGCCGTCGTCCTCGGTGTGGTGGTGATGCCCCAGCCCTTGGCAGAGGGCCAGGCAGTTGATCCGCAACTGGGCGCCCAGACGCGGTCCGGACCGGGCCACCTCCGCGCGGAGGGTCGCGAGTTCGCGCCGGAAGACGTCGTGGATGACCGTGAGCGCGTCGCCCCACGGCAGGTCCTCGGCCGGTCCACCCTCGACCGGCCGGAGCGCCACGACCGGGATGACCCGGTCGGTCCGCCGCTGATACTCCGCCCAGGTCGGGTCCATCTCGGCCGCACGGGCGAACGCCGCGTCGCGCTCCGCGCCGTCCAGTACCTCCGCGTCGGCCGTGTAGGTGAACGCCCCGGTCTCGACCGTCACACGGGGCTCGGTCAGGAGGTTGCGGTACCACTGCGGGTGCTCCTCGGCGCCGGCCGCCGAGGCGATGACCAGCGTGCGCCCGTTTCCGTCGTGCAGGAACTCCACCGGAACGGTGTGCGGCTGGCCGCTCCGGCGGCCGGTGGTGGTCAGCAGGACGAGCCGCGATCCCGGGCGAGCACCTCCCACGTTGCCGCGGTTGGCCCGGAACTCCTCGATGACGGGCTGCTCGAAGTCGGACATGACACTCCTTTATGGATACTGACGCACGTCGGAGCTGTTCCGCGGCAACGGAAACGCTCAACGACGTGTGCGGGCCGGTGTGATGCGGTGGTCACCGCGTCGGTGGGTGGGATCGACACGGGATTCGCGCCGATCGCGCGGTCACCGGAGGCGGTGCGGGTGAAGTCAGATTCGCCCTGCGGACCGAGACGTCACGGCAACCTCCCCGGGAAACATCCGGTGCCCGGGGCTTCGGGGCGTCTCCGCTCGCCGGAGGTCCCGTGACACACGGCTCATCCAACCGGCACCGGTCACCGCGGTCAAGGCGGCACTCGGGAACTCACCGGAACGGCCCCCCAACCTCGGTGGGGCCTGCCCACACCGGTCGCGACGAACCGCTCCCGGGGACGTGCGAGCATGTGGTATGGCCGTCTTCGAACGCACCCGCCGCTTCGCGCGGGAGGAACGCACCGAGCTGGCGCGGTATCTCCGGACACTGACCCCGCAGCAGTGGGACACGGAGAGCCTGTGCGCGGGATGGCGCGTGCGCGACGTCGTCGCCCACGCCATCAGCTACGACGAACTCGGCCCGCGGGCCCTGTTCGACCGCGCCCGGCGGGGCCGGTCGCTGGCCGCGATGAACGAGATCGGGGTCGCCGAGTACACCACGCTGCCGACGGAGGAGCTGGTCGCGCTGCTGGAGCGGCACGCCGACCCGCGCGGGTTCCACGGAATCAGCGGCGGTGTGAGCGCGCTGGAGGACGGGCTGATCCACCACCAGGACATCCGCCGCGCGCTCGGTCACCACCGGGAGATCCCGGCCGACCGGCTCGTCACGACCCTGCGCCTGGCGCTGCTCGCGCCCCCGCTCGGGGCCCTCCTCCGCATCCGGGGCCTGCGCCTCGTCGCCACCGACGTCGACTGGTCCGCCGGCCGCGGCCGGATCGTGCAGGGCCCCGGCGAGGCCCTGCTCATGGCGATGGCGGGCCGCACCGGTGTCGTGGAGGAACTGACCGGCCCGGGCCAGCCGATCCTCGCCTCCCGCATCGGGAAGTGATCACTCCGGGAGGGCGGTCGGGGTGCTTCGGATGACACCGTCCTCGATACTGATCGGGAGCGAGGGCGGCGAGCACATCGGGCTGGCCCTCCGGGGCCCGTCGCATCCGGACGCTTCGGACTTTCGGGACGGCGGCTGGGTCTCCGCTTCGATCTCGGTCCGCGCCGGGTGCTTCACCGGAACCCTCGGGGCGAGTCTCCGGATCGAGGAACTGGCCGACTTCCGTGACGAGCTACGAACGGTCCAGGACACGCTGCAGGGCTCCGCACATCTGGACAGCTTGGAAGGCTGGATCAGCCTCACCATCCGGTGCACGAAGACCGGAACCCTGACCGTGACCGGAGAGGCTACGGACGCGCTGGAGAACCGACTCCGGTTCGAGCTGCACGGACTCGACCAATCACACCTGCCACCTGCGATGGCAGCGCTGGAAGACGGCTTGCGCGACTATCCATCCCCCAGAGGACCGACGTGACCACACCGGCGCGGGGGGCAGAGGAGAAGAGCTCGCACCGGCCCAGCACGGTCGGCATCGCTCACGCGGTGGACAGCTCTTCCGAAGGGCCGAGACCACTTCTTCGTGCTCGCCGGACCCACCTACTCAGAGTAGTCGACTACCCAGCATGGTCGTACCTGAGGGAAGCACGGCAGGCGGAGCACCTGAACAAGGCCGGACTCGCGTAGGCGATCAGCGAAAGCCCCTCGGGCGTCCGGCAACTGCTGTCGTTGAGTTACCGCAACTCGACCATCGGACCTCTCGCGGAAGTCGCCGCCGCGCTGGCACGCGAGTGACCTTGAAACCTCTGCCGACCGACGCTGAAGCAACGGTGGCCGACCCGCTGCGGCAGGGCACGACGGGGGCCCTGGCGCGGTTCCCGCGAGATACTGACCAAGCGGGACCTGCTCACCTCGAACAAGGACCAATCAGACGAACAACCTGGGATTGCGCTTCCAGCACTGTCGATCTTGACTGCGTACGTGCTTTCAGGATTCCCGGACCGTCGTCCGTAACAGCCACGCCAAGGGTGCACAATCTCATTCGTGACCAGGAACTCATCGTCGCTCCCCTCGAAGAACCAGCTGAAAGTGACTGGAGACCGGATACGACGACGTATGAACGGACAGCTGGCCTCGGATGGCGAGGGCGTCGCAGCTGACGCCGCCTTGGTCAAGCAGTGGCGGTCAGCACACTCCAGCGCCCTGACGAAGACGCGCATAGGTCTCGGCACCATCATCATGCGTATACATGACTTGGATTCGCAGGCCGGTCTGGTCACGCAGCGCCTCAAGCGATACACGAGCATCGTCGCGAAGCTCGTACGTGAGAAGCCGAGGCTTGGCGAGATGGAAGACATCGCCGGATGCCGCGCTGTCTTACCCACGCTTATCGCTGTAGATCAAGTGCATCGACAGCTTGAGAAAGCTTACAGGCTTGAGATCGTCACTGTACGTGACTACAACGCAGACCCACATTCGGGCGGTTACAGAGCGTTACACCTGTGGTGTCGGCGAGACAGCTTCAAAGTCGAAGTCCAGCTACGCACGGAGCGACAGCAACAGTGGGCAGAGCTTGTAGAGGAGTGGGACAGCAGCCTCGGCTTGGATCTAAAGCATGAGCAAGCACCGGACGTGGTACTCGTCTACTTCCGTGAGTTAGCTGACTACTTTAGTCAACTTGACAACGGTGTGGCAGACTCGATGATAGATAAGTCTTCCCTCAACGGAGCGACAAGTGCTCTACGGGACTGGGCTAGAAGGGAGGCTTAGCCATGGCAGGTGCAGATACATGGTTCTTGCTGGTCCAGTACCGGCACCAGGGCAAGACCGACGTGACCGAGTTCAGAGATATCACTCACGCAGCGAACGCCTACAGCGAGGCAGAGCAGAGGTACAAGGACAGGCTCAAGGGCGCCGACCCTGAGATGGATGTCTTACTGGTCGGCGCTGAGAGCTTGGCTGTCGTCAAAGAGCGTTACCCCAGCTACTTCCTCCGTGCCAAGACTCGGTCGGACAAGCTCCTCAGCCTCATCGGGGCGCTTCCGTCAGTACCTGCTTACTGAGGAAACCGAGCGAAGCTCACCGCCCATGATCGCCGATCAACTCGGCGATGCGGAGCCGTCACGCAAGACGTCTACCTGGGCTGCGGGATGGCTTGGCCCCCCGGGCAGCGGAGGCACTGGAGTCCCTCGGATCGGAGGGCGAGGGCAATCCCGGGGGTAAACCGGGGAGGTGATCTCCCAGGCATCCCCTCGGAAACCCGCTGACCAGCTCGAACAGTGCCCCCGACGGGACTCGAACCCGCACTGCGTCGATTTTAAGTCGACCGCCTCTGCCGATTGGGCTACGGGGGCACCCGTAGCTTAAGGCCCCGCCCGCGCGGCTGTCCCACGGCCTCACCGGGTCGGCCGCGCGGGGGCCGGGGTCACGACTTGGAGGCGCGGTCGAACTCCTCCTTCGGGTTGTTGATCTGCCCGAGGGAGACGGTCTCGCGCCGGAACAGGCCGCCGAGCATCCAGTCGAGCAGGATGCGCACCTTGCGGTTGACCGTCGGCATGGCCTTGACGTGGTAGGCGCGGTGGAACAGCCACGCCGGGAAGCCCTTGATCTTGAGCTTCATCGCGTCGGCGACGCCCTTGTGCAGCCCGAGGCTGGCCACCGAGCCGAGGTTCTTGTGGTAGTAGTCCTTCGGCCTGCCATCGCGGAGCACCTTGACGATGTTGTCCGCCATGTGTTGCGCCTGACGCACCGCGTGCTGGGCGTTCGGCGGGCAGGTGGCACTCGGGTCCTCCTCGGTGCGGGAGAGGTCGGGCACGGCCGCGACGTCGCCCGCCGTCCACACGTCGGGGTGCCCGGCCACCTGGAGGGAGGCCGTGGCCTGGAGCCTGCCCCGCTTGTCGGTCGGCAGGTCGGACTCGGCGACCACGGGGTTGGACTTCACGCCCGCGGTCCAGATGATGGTGTCGGTGTCGAACTCGGTGCCGTCGGAGAGCACCACGTGCCCGTTCTCGAACGACTTCGCCGCCGTCGACAGGTACACCTCGATGCCCCGGCTCTCCAGCTGCTCCGCCGTCCACACGCCCAGCGTCTCGCGCACCTCGGGCAGGATCCGCCCCGCGGCCTCCACCAGCACCCAGCGGATGTCGTCGGGTTCGATGGTGTCGTAGTAGCGCGTCGCGTCGCGGGTCATGTCCTCCAGCTCGGCCAGCGCCTCGATCCCGGCGAACCCACCGCCGACCACGGTGAAGGTCAGCAAGCGCTTGCGCAGCTCGGGGTCCAGGGTGCTGGCGGCCTCGTCGAGCTTGGTCAGGACATGGTTGCGGATGTAGATGGCCTCGCCGATCGTCTTGAACGCGATGCCCTCCTCCGCGAGGCCGGGAATCGGCAGCAGTCGGGCGACGGAACCGAGCGCGACCACCAGGACGTCGTAGCCCAGCTGTTCGGTGTGCCCGTCCGGAGCCTCCACGGTCACCGTCTTCGACTCGTGCTCCACCCCGGTCACCCGGGCCGTGAGCACGTGGCACCGCCGCAGGGCCCGGCGCAGCGGCACGACGACATGGCGGGGTTCGATGGAGCCCGCCGCCGCCTCCGGGAGGAACGGCTGGTAGGTCATGTGCGGCTGCGGGTCGACGACGGTCACGGATGCCTCGTTGGCCCTGAGCTTCTTCTGCAGGCCCAGCGCCGTGTACAGGCCGACGTATCCGCCACCGAGGATCAGGATCCGCGTCGGTTCCGACTTGACTGCCATGTCATCCATGGTTTCACCGGCGGGCCCACAACGGCAGAGACCCCACCCCGGCTGTGACCAGGGTCGCCGTATCTCCCAAACGATTCAGAGCATCGACACTCCAGGTCACCGACACGATCCGCACGGTAGCGAGGGGCCTCGCCCCCGCCTGTCCGCGGCCCGGATCGCCCTCACCGCAGCCCGGCGAGTGCGGCCCCCTCGGCCAGCACCGACCGCAGCATCTCCGGGGTCAGCCTGCCGGTGAACGTGTTCTGCTGCGAGACGTGGTAGCAGCCCAGCAGGTGCAGCGGGGTCGGCCCGTCCAGCGTGACGCGCACGTCGTGGCCGAACTTCGGCCTGGGTCTGGGGATGGTCCACCCCGCCTCGGCGAGCACGGGCAGCAGTGCCTGCCAGCCGAAGGCGCCCAGCACCACCACCGCACGGAGGGTGGGGCGCAACAGCCGGAGTTCGTCGGCGAGCCAGTGCCGGCAGGTGTCCCGCTCGGCGGGGGTCGGCTTGTTCGCCGGCGGGGCGCAGTGCACCGGCGCGGTGATCCGGGTGCCACGGAGGGTGAGGCCGTCGTCGCGGTGCACCGCGGTCGGCTGGGAGGCGAGGCCGACGTCATAGAGGGCCCGGAAGAGCACGTCCCCGGAGCGGTCGCCGGTGAACATGCGTCCGGTGCGGTTCCCGCCGTGGGCGGCGGGAGCGAGGCCCACCAGCACCAGCGCCGCGTCGGCGGGGCCGAAACCGGGCACCGGACGTCCCCAGTAGGTCTGGTCGGCGAACGCCGCCCGCTTGGTCTCGGCGACGTGCTCGCGCCACTCCACCAGGCGCGGACAGGCGCGGCACCGGCTGACGGCGGCATCCAGCCGCGCGAGCTCCTCGGCCCGCTCCCGCGGCTCCTCCCGGTACTCGTTCATGGGTCCCATTGTGCGCACGACTAGGTTGGGGCCATGCCGGAGACCAACACCACCGACACCGCCAGCACCCCGACCACCGAACCGACCACCGCGGACGGAACGACCCCCACCGACGACCTCGTCACCACCGCTCACACGCTGACGACGCCGGACGGCACACTCGACTACACCGCCGAGACCGGGCGGATCGTGCTGCGCAAAGAGGTGCTCACGGACGGCACCTTCGAGGGGCACAAGCCGAAGGCCGAGGTCTTCGTCACCGCCTACACCCTCGACGGCGCCGACCCGGCGACGCGACCGGTGACGTTCGCGTTCAACGGCGGCCCCGGATCGTCCAGTATCTGGCTGCACATGGGCGTGCTCGGACCGCGCCGGACCGTCTCGGGGGACGTGGACGCGCCCGAGCCGCCCCCGTACCGGTTGGCCGACAACCCGGAGACCCTGCTCCGGGACAGCGACCTGGTCTTCATCGACCCGGTCTCCACCGGCTACTCGCGCGCCGTCGAGGGGGAGAAGCCGACCGAGCACCACGGGTTCACCCCCGACGTGGAGTCGGTCGGCGAGGTGATCCGGCTGTGGACCTCGCGCAACGGCCGTTGGCTGTCACCGAAGTTCGTGGCGGGCGAGTCGTACGGGACGCTGCGCGCCGCCGCGTTGGCCGCCCACCTGCAGGACCGGCACGGGCTCTACCTCAACGGCCTGCTGCTGATCTCCTCGGTGCTGGACATGGGCACCATTCGGTTCAGCGAGGGCAACGACCTGCCGTACGCGCTGTTCGTGCCGACCTACGCCGCCATCGCGCACTACCACGGCAGGCACGGGGATCGGCCGCTCGACGAGGTGCTCGCCGAGGCCGAGGAGTTCGCCGCGCGGGACCTGCCGTGGGCGCTGCGGCAGGGCGCACGGCTCAGCGCCGACGAGCGGGCCGACATCGTCTCCCGGCTCGCGCGGCTGACCGGGCTCAGTGAGTCCTATGTGGACCGCGTGAATCTGCGGATCGAGCACGTCCGGTACTTCACCGAGCTGTTGCGGGACCGGGGCCTGGTGACCGGGCGGATGGACGGCCGGTTCACCACCTGGGAACCCGACGGCGGCCGCGAGCACTTCAGCGACGACGCGTCGGTGTCGCGCATCATGGGTGCCTACTCGGCGACGTTCAACCACTACGTCCGGCACGAGCTCGGCTACGCCAACGACCTGCCGTACGAGGTGCTGTCGCTGGACGTCAACCGCAACTGGTCGTACTCGGACTTCGAGGGCCGCTCGGTGTCGGCCGTGGACGACCTCGGTAAGGCGATGCGCGCGAACCCGCACCTGCGGCTGCACGTGGCGCTGGGCCACTACGACGGCGCCACGCCGTACTACGCCGCCGAGCACGTGCTCGCGCAGATCCGCATCCCGGACGAGCTCCGGTCCAATGTGGATACCGCGTACTACCCGGCGGGCCACATGATGTATGTCCACGACCCGTCCCGCCGCCAACAGGCCGCCGACCTCGCCGCCTTCGTCCGCACCAGCGCCAACCGCTGACCCACCCCCACCCGCGAGTCGCCACTCCAGCCCCGCGAGTCGCCACTCCAGCCCCGCGAGTCGCCACTTCAGGACACCGGGAGGACACTCCAGGACGCCGAACGGACGCCTTGGAA
>NZ_KI912250.1:99392-99975 GCF_000231035.2 Saccharomonospora iraqiensis subsp. paurometabolica YIM 90007
CGCCCGCCGCGAGGCGGAACAGCCGTGCGCCCTCGTCGCCGCCCGACGGGAACAGGTCGAACGGCACCCCGTGCCGCCCGGTCCGCTGCCCCAGCTTGCCGGCGAGCGCCGCGGCGGGCTGGCTCAGCGGCACGCCGTCGACCAGGGACTCCCGCTCCTTCTCCGCCTGTTTGAGCTGTTCCCAGCGCTGCTGCTGATGCTCGGCCGTGTGCACCGTCTCCGCACCGGTGAACACGTGCGGGTGCCTGCTGACCAGCTTGTCCACCAGCTCGTCGGCGACGACGTCGATGTCGAACGGGTCGGTCTCGTGCTCGGCCGCCACCCGCGCGTGGAAGAGCACCTGCAGCAGGACGTCCCCGAGTTCCTCCCGCATCGCCGCGCGGTCGCCGGTCTCCAGGGCGTCGAGGAGTTCGTAGGTCTCCTCGACCAGGTACTGCACCAGCGACTCGTGCGTCTGCGCGGCGTCCCACGGGCACCCGCCCGGGGACCGCAGCCGGTCCATCACCTCGGCCGCCCGCACGAGCGGCGGAACCGGGTTCCCGCTCCGCACGACGGTCGCGCCGCGGGCGCGCAGTGCGGCGGC
>NZ_KI912250.1:100075-103424 GCF_000231035.2 Saccharomonospora iraqiensis subsp. paurometabolica YIM 90007
CGCGCCGGGGCCGGCGGGGGGAACGCTCCGGTCTCCCCCCGCCGCGCCGGTTCCTCGGCCTGCCCCGGTCCGGCACGGGCGTCAGCCCTCCGGCGTGAACCGCGGGAACGCGAGGTCCCCGGCGTAGCGGGCCGCGTCGGCCAGGGTCTCCTCGATCCGCAGCAGCTGGTTGTACTTCGCCACCCGCTCACTGCGCGCCGGGGCACCGGTCTTGATCTGGCCGACGCCGGTGGCCACCGCCAGGTCGGAGATCGTGGTGTCCTCGGTCTCGCCGGAGCGGTGGCTCATCATCGACTTGTAGCCGCAGGAGGTGGCCAGCGTGACCGCGTCCAGCGTCTCGGACAGGGTGCCGATCTGGTTGACCTTGACGAGCAGGGCGTTCGCGATCTTGCGGTTGATGCCCTCCTCCAGCCGGTCCGGGTTGGTGACGAACAGGTCGTCCCCGACCAGCTGCACGCTCTCGCCGAGTTCGGCGGTCAGCCGGGCCCAGCCGTCCCAGTCGTCCTCCGCGAGCGGGTCCTCGATGGAGACCAGCGGGTAGGCGTCGACCAGCTCGCTGTAGTAGCCGATCATCTGCTCGGCGCTGCGCTTGCTGCCCTCGAAGGTGTAGGTGTTGTCCGCGAAGAACTCGGTGGCCGCGACGTCGAGCGCCAGCGCGATGTCCCGGCCGGGCCGGTAGCCCGCCTTCTCGATCGCGGTGACGATGATGTCGAGCGCCTCGCGGTTCGACGACAGGCTCGGCGCGAAGCCGCCCTCGTCCCCGAGGCCGGTACCCAGGCCCCGGCTCTTCAGCACCGACTTCAGCGCCTGGTAGGTCTCCGCACCCCACCGCAGCGACTCGCGGAAGGACTCCGCGCCGATCGGCGCGATCATGAACTCCTGGATGTCCACGTCGGTGTCGGCGTGCGCACCGCCGTTCAGGATGTTCATCATCGGCACGGGCAGCACGTGCGCGTTCGGCCCGCCGAGGTAGCGGAACAGTTCGAGCTCCGCCGAGTCGGCGGCCGCCTTCGCGACGGCGAGCGACACCCCGAGCATCGCGTTGGCGCCCAGCCTGCTCTTGTCCGGCGTGCCGTCGAGGTCGAGCAGCTTCTGGTCGATGATGCGCTGGTCGACGGCCTCGACACCGGCCAGGTCCGGACCGATCTCGTCGAGCACGGCCGCGACCGCGCGCTGGACACCCTTGCCGTTGTAGCGCTTGTCCCCGTCGCGCAGCTCGACGGCCTCGTGCTCGCCCGTCGAGGCACCCGAGGGCACCGCGGCCCGCGTCATCGTGCCGTCGTCCAGGGCGACCTCCACCTCGACGGTGGGGTTGCCGCGAGAGTCCAGAATCTCGCGCGCGCCTACCTGCTCGATAACCGCCACACTCAGCTCCTCACCCGGTTGTGTGTCACTGCGTCGGCTTCCCGCGGACACGCCGACCGGCCGCGCCGTGTGGACGCGGCGACGACCTCAGCCTAGCCGCCGGGGCCTGTCCGGCCGTCGGCTACCCGGGCGGGGTGCGATCTAGGACTCCTCGGACCCGCCTCCGTCGCCGTCGCCGGAGCCGTCCGCGCGGTGGGCACCCGGCAGGTCACGCCCTCCGTCGGGGGTGGTCCGCTCACCGGAGCCGTCGGCCGAGCCGTTCGCGGAGGCCCCGGTTCCGTTGTCCTCGGACCGGATCTCCTGCCACCCGACCGGGAGATCCACCTCGTCCGAGATGTGCTGCCAGAACGCCCAGCTGTTGCCGCCGATGTCCTGCACCGTGAACAGGCGTGCGCCGTAGGGCTGGTCCTGGGGCTGGGAGTACTCGATCGAGTCGCCGACCACTTCGCGCAGCCGCTCGAACTGCGCGTCGACATCGTCGACGTAGACGACGTTGAGCTGGCCGACCGGCCCGTCGACCCCCTTGGCGTCCCAGTAGTTCTCGTCCACGGCGGTGAGATGGATCTCGGTCCCCCCGGCCACCAGGGTGGCCTGGAACACCTCACCGGCCGCGTCGACGTAGCGCACCTTCTCCTTGAACCCGAACACCCTGGTCAGCCACTCCACAGCCTCGGTGGCGTCGGTGTAGTACAGGTACGGCGCGAGGCCGAGATACCTCGGGACTTCGTCGCTCATGACGTGCAAGTTCACCACATCGGCCCAGTCCCGCGCGCACTCACCCCTCGACTCACACCTCCGTGCCGCAGTTGTTCTCGTCCGGCATGGGCGCGTCCGGGTCGAAGTACTCCGGGGGACGTTTCTCGTCGGGCAGCCCCGGGCGGGCGGGCTCACGGTAGGCGGGGGCGAGCAGGCCCTGTTCCAGCAACGGCGCGCAGGCCATGGAGTAGAAGAAGGCCTCGGAGTCGCCGAACGCGAGCCCCCGGTCCTCCGCGTACCACCGGTCGCCCTCCCGGAGGACGTAGGTCACCTGTGCCCGGTACATCGACACGATGTCCAACGGGACGGACAACGCGTCCGGATCGTCGGTGTCGAAGGCGTAGGCGAACACGTAGTCGGTGCGGATCTCGAGCTCGCCCGGCCTCTCCCCGGCGGCGGCCACCATCGATCCCCGCACCTTCGGGTCGACCGGCAGCAGCGGCGTGTCCGGGTGGACCCGGGTCGCCAACGTGATCGGCCAGACGTCCCGGTCGAACTCCGACCGCGCCCACTCGCGCTCACTCGGCGCGACCAGGGACAGGGCGGGCGCGATCTCGCCGTCCTCGACCAGCCCCCGCTCGATCCGGGTCGCGACCAGCACGTCGCGCACCCGTTCGAACGCCGCACGGACCGACGCGGCGTCGAAGTCGCCGACGTCGGCGGCCTCCGGGACGACGATGCCGTCGGCGCCGTGGTCCCAGTCCGCGGCGGGCGTGCGCGCGAAGGGACGGTCCGGGTCCACCGGGCGCACGCCCGGCTGATCGGCGAGGGACCCGGACGGCTGATCCCGGGTCGCGCCGATGAGGTGGATGCCGCCCACGGCCACCACGAGCACGGCGACGACGAGCGCGGTGGGGCCCAGGTACCGTCCGCGCGCGCGCCGCGGGCCCCAGAGGGCGACCTGTCGACGGCGGATCTTCCGGCGTTCCCGCCGGGCCCGGCGTTCGGCCGCCCGCGTCCACCCGGGATCGTTCAGGTCGGGATGGACGAACGGATCGGGCGGCATGGCGACTCCACTGCGTCGGGGATCACGGGAGCCCCATGATCAACCGTGGGTCTCCACGGTGCCCGGCGGGGTGTCGTCGGCGGCCCGCTCACGCGGCCAGAAGCGGCGCCAGCCGTCGGCGTCGAGGGTGGCCGGGTCGAAGCCGTGGACGCGCGCGGCACGCTCGGCCTCCCGGACGTCCCGGGCGAACCGCCGCGCCGTGGCGCGCAGCGCGCCCTCGGG
>NZ_KI912250.1:103524-109515 GCF_000231035.2 Saccharomonospora iraqiensis subsp. paurometabolica YIM 90007
AGGTGTCGCCGCAGCCCATCGTGACGACCACGTCGGCGGCCTCGACGTCGTCGGTGGCCAGACGGGTCGGCACCGCGGCGGTGATGTCCAGACCCCATTCGGCGAGCGCGGCCGCGGCCGCGGGATTGACCCGCTCCCCCGGCTCGGACCCGGCCGAGCGGACCGCGACGCGGCCGAGCGCGTGGTGGGCCAGCAGCGCGGCCGCCATCTGTGAGCGGCCCGCGTTGTGGACGCAGACGAACAGGACCTCCGGCCGGTGGGCCATGGACTCTCCCGGATGATCGAGCGGGACACGAACGGTTGGTCGGCTCACCGTACCCGATGACATCATTATCGAGTGATGTATGGTCGCGCACCATGCCCGCCCTCGACCCCACGCCGCCCCCGGCCGACACGGTCGTGCCCACCGACGCGCTGCCGACGGACGCGCTGCGCCTGCTCGCGGACCCGCTGCGGGCCACTCTCGTCGGCCTGCTCGCGCGGGAGACGCTGTGCACCTGCCACCTGGTCGACGAGACCGGGGCGAGCCAGACCAACATCTCCAACCATCTGCGGCTGCTGCGCGGGGCGGGCCTGGTGGTCGCGGAACCGCACGGCCGCTACACCTACTACCGGCTGCGGCCGGAGGCGCTCCGGGCGATCGCGGCGACGCTGACCGGCCTCGCCGAGCGCGCCGAGGCCGCCGGATCCGCACTCACCGGGAACAGGAGGCCGTGCTGATGACCCGGCCCGTGGACGAGTCCGACGACACCGACGTCCTGCGGAAGCTGTCGTCGCTCGACCGGTTCCTCCCGGTGTGGATTCTCGCGGCGATGGGCGCCGGGCTGCTGCTCGGTGCCGTGCTGCCGGGCCTGCGGGACGTGCTGGACGCCGTCACGATCGGCCAGGTCTCCCTGCCGATCGCGCTGGGACTGCTGCTGATGATGTACCCGGTGCTGGCGAAGGTGCGCTACGACCGGCTCGACTCGGTGACCCGCGACCGGCGCATGCTCGTGCTCTCACTGCTGCTCAACTGGGTGGCCGGGCCCGCCCTGATGTTCGCGCTGGCGTGGCTGATGCTTCCCGACCTGCCCGAGTACCGCACCGGCCTGATCATCGTCGGGTTGGCCCGTTGCATCGCCATGGTGATCATCTGGAACGACCTGGCGTGCGGTGACCGCGAGGCCGCCGCCGTGCTCGTGGCACTGAACTCCCTGTTCCAGGTGCTGATGTTCGGCGTCCTCGGGTGGTTCTACCTCGACGTACTGCCCGGGTGGCTGGGCCTGGACACCACCTCGATCGACGCCTCCCCCTGGACGATCGCGCTCAACGTCGTGATCTTCCTCGGCATCCCCCTCGCGGCCGGGTACGTCTCCCGCCGTGCGGGCGAGCGTACGAAGGGCCGCGAGTGGTACGAGAACCGCTTCCTGCCGAGGATCGGCCCGGTGACGCTGTACGGACTGCTGTTCACGATCGTCGTCCTGTTCGCCCTGCAGGGGGAAACGATCAGCGAGCGGCCCGGCGACGTCGCCCGGATCGCGCTGCCGCTGCTGGCGTACTTCGCGCTGATGTGGGCGGGGTCGTACGCCGTCGGCCGGGCCGCCGGACTGAACTACGCCCGCACCACGACGCTGGCCTTCACCGCCGCGGGGAACAACTTCGAACTCGCGATCGCCGTGGCCATCGGCGTGTTCGGGGTGACCTCGGGGCAGGCGCTCGCCGGGGTCGTCGGCCCGCTCATCGAGGTTCCGGTGCTCGTCGCGCTCGTCTACGTCAGCCTCCGGCTCCGCAGTCGTTGGCACGCGCGTGTCCGGGGACCGGAGACCCCGGACGTCGACTCGCGGGCATGAGGTGGCGACTCGCGGGCATGAGGTGGCGACTCGCGGGCGTGGGGTGGCGACTCGCGGGCGTGGGGTGGCGACTCGCGGGCGTGGGGTGGCGACTCGCGGGGACGGGTGGGGTCAGGCCAGGGAGAGGGCGATGCCGTCGAGGATGTCGTGTTCGCTGACCACCAGGTCGGACGGGCCGCCCAGGTCGGCGATCCGGTCGGCGAGGACGCGCACGATCAGCGAGCCGCCGCCGATCACGTCCACGCGGCCCGGGTGGATCACCGGGTTGGCCGCGCGCTCGTCGTGGTCGGCGCTGAGCAGGCGGTGCGCGGTGTCGTCCAGCTCGGCGCGGGTGAGCCGGGACAGGTGGGTGCGTTCGGAGTCGTACTCGGGCAGTCCCTGCGACACGGCCGACAGCGTCGTCATCGTGCCCGCCACCCCGATCCAGGTGCGCGCCGTCGACACGTCGACGTCGGCGAAGGCGGGTTCCAGGGTGTCCGCGATCAGCCGCTCCCCGTCGGCGACCTCCCCGGCCGTCGGCGGGTCGCTGCGCAGGGTCCGCTCGGTGATCCGGACGCAGCCGATGTCGACCGATCGGGCCGCGCGCACGTCGGCCTGCCTGCCGTCCCACGTGCCCAGCACCAGCTCCGTCGACCCACCGCCGACGTCGACGACCAGGAACGGCCCGTCGTCGGGGTCCTGCTCGCCGACCGCGCCCGCGAACGAGAGCCGCGCCTCCTCGTCACCGGAGATCACCTCGGCCTCCACACCGAGGATGTCGCGGGTCATCGAGAAGAACTCGTCCCGGTTGCTCGCGTCCCGGGTCGCCGAGGTGGCGACCATACGCAGCCGTTCGACGCCCTTACGCCGGGCGGCGACGGCATAGGCGGTCAGCGCCTCCCTGGTGCGCTCCAGTGCCTCCGGAGCCAGCCTGCCGGTCGCGTCGACCCCCTGGCCGAGCCGCACGATCCGCATCTCCCGGTGCAGGTCCCGCAGGTCGACACTGCCGTCGTGGCGGTGCGTCAGCTCGGCGACCAGCAGTCGGATCGAGTTCGTCCCACAGTCGATGGCGGCTACCCGTGGCATGCCGCCACCCTAGCCGGTCGGGCTCGTCGGCTCCTCCGTGGTCCGCACGCACTCGCACGGTGCCGGTGTGGCGGAACCACCGGGGCCCGCCGTCGCACCGGACGCGCCCGCCGCGGCGCTCATGCCGCCCACGGTGTCCGCACTGCCGGCACCGTGGGCGGCACAGGGCCCCGTCTGCCCGTGGTGCCCCGGTCGGGTGCCGGAGGAGGGTGCTAACGACGAGCCTTTCGGCTCCGTCGTCGGTTCGGGCTCCGGGGTGGTCGACGCGGCCGGGGGCTCCCCCTCGGGCCGGTCCTCGGTGTCGCAGGAGTCGACCGCACTCCCGGTGACGTTCCCGGACGTGGTGTCGGCGGACGACTGCTGGCTGTCCCCGTCGTCCGTACTCCCCGAAGCCCCGGTCATCTCCGGAGACCCGGCGCTGTCCGCATCCGGGGTGTCCGAGTCCGAGTTCTCCGGGGTGGTGCTGTCCGGATCCGTGCTCTCCGGATCCGTGCTGTCCGAGTCCGAGCTCTCCGGGGTGGCGTCCTCCGGATTCGGGGTCTCCGGGCTCCCGGTGCCGGTCGTTCCGGGGTTCTCCGGGGTCTCGGTCGTGTCCGGATCGTCGGACTCCGGCGCCTCGCCCGTGTCCGTGGGCCGGTCCGTGGGCCCGGTGTGCGTCCCGTCCTGCGGGTCGTCGGACTCACCCGGTTCGCCGGGCTCCGCACCCGGGTCATCCGTGTCCCCGGGGTCCTCCGGCTCGCTCGGGTCCCGACTCGGGTCCGCCGAGTCCTCCGGGTCCTCCGGGTCCTCCGGGTCCTCCGGCTCCTCGGGTTCCTCCGGCTCCTCGGGTTCCTCCGGTTCTCCCGGGTCTCCGGGGTCCCCCGGTTCCTCAGGATCGGTCGGTTCCTCCGGATCCCCCGGCTCCTCGGGATCGGTCGGCTCCTCCGGATCCCCCGGCTCCTCGGGATCGGTCGGCTCCTCCGGATCCCCCGGCTCCTCGGGATCGGTCGGCTCCTCCGGGTCTCCCGGCTCCTCGGGGTCCGGATCGCCTCCCCCGGGCGGGGTGGACCCGGGGGGCGTCGTCTCCGGATCCCCTGGCTCCCCCGACTCCCCGGGCTCGTCCGGGCCGTCCGGGTCCGTGCCGTCCGGGGTCGTCGTCGACGGCGAGGACGACGGCAGCTGGGCGCCGGCGGCGGGCTCGTCGGGGTAGGTGTCGACACGCAGCGGGTCGGGCACCGCCTGCGGCACCTCGCTGTCCGGCACGCCCAGGACCCCGGTGCGGTAGGCCTCGGCCCACCGCAGCACGTTCGCCACGTACGACGACGAGTTGTTGTACCGGTAGAGCGCCCGGCGTACCTGTTCGTCGTCCGAGAGGTCGAAACCTCCCGCGCACAGGTACCGCCCCGCGGCGACGGTCGCGTCGTGGATGTTGTTCGGGTCCGCGACACCGTCGTCGTCGCCGTCCGCGCCCCACCGTGCCCAGGTCGACGGGATGAACTGCATCGGCCCGACGGCGCGGTCCCAGTCCGGATCACCGTCGTGCCGGCCGCCGTCGGTGTCCGGGATCGTGGCCACCGGGCCACGCCCGTCGAGGACCGGGCCCAGGATCGGCTCGCGGGTGGTGCCCGCGGCGTCGACGTATCCGCCGCGGGCGTGCCCGGACTCGATCCGCCCGATCCCGGCGAGCAGCGCCCAGTCCAGGTTGCAGCCGGGCTGTTCCGCGTTCACCCGCTGCGCCGCCGCGCGGTACGCGGCCAGGACGGACCGCGGGATGCCGAGGGATCCGGAGGTGGGCTCGTCCCGCAGCCGCAGCTCGGCCGGTTCCGGTGGCTCCGGCAGGCTCCCGTCGACCGACGACCGGGACAGACCGGGCGGATATCCGCCGACCAGCGGCATGGCGACCGTGAACTCCCGGGCGGGCGGGTCGAGCCACCGCGCGGCCGCTCCGCTGACCACCGCGACCGGCACGATCGCCAGCGACCCGCCCAGTACGGCGACCATCGTCCGGTGCCGCAGCCCGAATCGCCGGACCGCACCCGACCTCCCGCCAGCACGCACGCTCGACCCCTCCCGCCGGAATCGCCTGGGGGCTCACCCTGCCGCAACCCACCCGGCGTTTCACACCCTTCGGAAGGGATCAAACAAGTTTTGCTCCGGACGGACTAATCCCGGTGAGCACACTCCCCCGACGGCCATCCGTCCGCCCGGACGAGACGCAGCGTCTCGTCACCGACCGGGTTGACCCCCGGCCCCCGGGCGAGCGTGTGGGCGAGGTGCACGTGCAGGCACTTCACCCTGGTCGGCATGCCCCCGGCGGTCACGGTGTGCCCGAGCGGTTCGATCGCGTCCCGCTCGGCCAGGTACGACTCGTGCGCCCGCCGGTAGCGTTCGGCGAACTCCGGGTCGTCGGCGAGCCGCGCGGTCATCTCCCGCATGGTCCCCGCCGCCTCGAGCCTGCCCACCATCGAGTTCAGCGTGGGGCACGTCAGGTAGTACAGCGTCGGGAACGGGGTCCCGTCCTCCAGGCGGGGGCTGGTCCGCACCACGGCGGGGTGCCCGCCCGGGCAGCGCGCGACGACGGCACGCAACCCCCGGGGCGGGCGGCCGAGCTGCCGGGCGACCTCTGCCGCGTCCTCCTCGCCGACCGGCTCGTCGACCGGCTCGACACCGGGCCCGGTCGGATCGACGTCACCGTCACTCATCCCGCGTCACGCTGCCCCACAACTGTTCGTACCACGCCCCCGACGCGCCGTCGGGAACCGTGCCGGGGTCCCGCCCGGCGTCGGTGCTCCGCTCGGGCAGCTGCACCACGTACGGCGTCTCGCCGGGCATCACGTACCCCAGTCTGCGCCGTGCCTCGGCCTCGACCTGCGCCGGGTCGTCCAGTTCCTCCCGCCGCTGTTCCAGCTCGTGGACCTCGCGTTGGAGTTCGCGCTGGAGCCGCTCCTGCTCGGCCACGTCGGCCTGCTGGGAGAGATAGGTGCGCAACGGGACGGCGAGGGTGAACGCCAGCGCACAGACGACGGTCGCCACGAGCGCCGCGCGGCGGGTCGTCGACAGGCCCAGTGCCTTGGCCGCGTCGGCCACGCGGGTGGCGCCCAGGCCCCGGCGCAGCCGG
>NZ_KI912250.1:109615-109778 GCF_000231035.2 Saccharomonospora iraqiensis subsp. paurometabolica YIM 90007
CGGAGCGTGGACTCGACGTCCTGGAGCGTCAACTCGCGGGCGTGGGGTGGCGACTCGCGGGGCGTGGGGTGGCGACTCGCGGGCGTGGGGTGGCGACTCGCGGGCGTGGGGTGGCGACTCGCGGGGACGGGTGGGGTCAGGCCAGGGAGAGGGCGATGCCGTC
>NZ_KI912250.1:109878-140647 GCF_000231035.2 Saccharomonospora iraqiensis subsp. paurometabolica YIM 90007
GGCCCGGCGTCCAGTGCGTGCCGGGTGCGGTCGGGCACCCCCGCGGCGGCATGGATCCCGCGCGCCGCACGCAGCGCGGGCCACGCCTGTGCGGGGACCAGGTCCGGGTGTTCCGGGGGGAGCAGCACCACCGTGGCCGGCATCGGGGTCATGGCCGCACGGTACGGGACTCCAACAGGTAGCCCGTCAGCTCCTCGTCGCTCGGTGCCGGTGCGAGCGCGGCGCTGTCCCAGACGCCGTACCGGGGGTTGATCCGCACGCCCAGTTCCTCGGCGATCGGCTGCAACTGCCGCATCCCCGCCAGGTACCGCAGCTGCGGGTTCACCTGCTGCGCCTGTCCGGCGCCGTCCTCCCGCGCGGCGGACTCCCCGGAACCGGGGGCGCCGACGGTGCGGTCCCGCACGAGCGCGACCAACCAGCCCGTCCGCTGCCTGCTCGGTTGGATGACCACGACGGTGCCTTCGCCCGCGCCGAACACGGCGGTGGTGGCGAGTTCGGGGTCCCGGTCGAGGGTCCGCCCCAGTGTCAGTTCCTCCGTCACCGGCTGGTGCCCGTTCTCGGCGATGATGCGCTCCGCCTCGTCCGGGTTCCGCGCGATCCGCTCGCCCAGGTCCCGCGCGCTGCGCTCGGCGGTGGCCTCCACGCTCGACTCGGTCACCATCGCGCCCACCATGCGCACCGAGAGCCGGTCCCGGTACCGCTCGGTGAGCTGCTGCAACAGCAGCTGGTCCCGGACCACCCCGCGCACCCGGGACGGTTCGGAGAACGTGCTCCGCGCGATGGCCCGGACGCCGCCGTTGTCGTGGATCAGCCGGTCCACCTCGCGCGGGTCGACCTCCAGGCCCTCCCGTTCGGCGGCCACGGTCACCAGCTCGTGCACGACCCGGCTGCGCACGACCTCACGGCCGAACTGGTCGAGTTTGTTCTGTTCCTGCGCCTGCTCGGCCTGTTCGACGTTGTCGAGCAACCACCGGATCTCGGCCTGGACCGGGTCCAGGCCGATGGAGCGGTCCCCGACGAGGGCGGCGGAATCGGCCCTGCTCGGGCCGGAGCCACACGCCGTGAGCACGGTGGCGGTGAGCAGGACGAGCGCGAGGGCCACGGGGCGGCGGATGGTCCGAATCACAGCGCGTACCTTCTCACACCCGCCGGGCACGGGAGCAAGACGTCGGGGCGATGATCACTCCGTCCCCGTGCCACGGCATGTTGTTCCCGGTCAGGACGGCACCGCAGCGGGCTGCTCGGTCATCGAGGACAGCAGTCCGGAGCACCAGTCCAGCAGCGCCTCGTCCCGCAGCGGGGGCGCGCCCATGCGCCCGCCCGCGGGCCCCTCGGTGGGCTTGGGCACCGACACCGTGCTCGTCGCGGCCTTGTAGACCGCCTTCGGGTAGAGCCGTTTCAGCCGGACGAGCTGCGACTCGGCCAGCGGAAGCGGGGCGAATCGCAGGTTGCTGCCCTGCACCGTCACCTCGGTCACACCCGCCCGTCGGCACGCCTGGCGGAACTCGGCGACCTTGAGCAGCCGGTCCACCGGGGCCGGGGGCGCGCCGTAGCGGTCGACGAGCTCGTCGCGGACGGCGTCCAGTGCCTCCCGGTCCTGCGACGTGGCGATCTTGCGGTAGGCCTCCAGGCGCAGCCGCTCCCCCGGCACGTAGTCGTGCGGGATGTGCGCGTCCACCGGCAGGTCCACCCGCACCTCCGTGGGCGCGGCGTCCTCGTCGTCGACCCCGCCCGCGCCCGCGTCCCGCCGGAAGACGTCGACGGCCTCACCGACCAGCCGGACGTAGAGGTCGAACCCGACGCCGGCGATGTGCCCGGACTGCTCGGCGCCGAGGATGTTGCCCGCGCCGCGGATTTCCAGGTCCTTCATGGCCACCGCCATGCCCGCGCCGAGTTCGGTGTTCTGGGCGATGGTGGCCAGCCGGTCGTGCGCGGTCTCGGTCAGCGGCTGCTCCGGCGGGTACAGGAAGTAGGCGTAGCCGCGCTCGCGGCCGCGACCGACCCGGCCCCGGAGCTGGTGCTGCTGCGCCAGCCCCAGCATGTCGCCGCGCTCGACGATCAGGGTGTTGGCGTTGGAGATGTCCAGCCCCGTCTCGACGATCGTGGTGCTCACGAGCACGTCGTACTCGCGCTCCCAGAAGCCCTGGATGATCTGTTCCAGCTTGTGCTCGTTCATCTGCCCGTGCGCGGTGACCACGCGGGCCTCCGGGACCAGTTCCCGCAGGTGCCGGGCCGCCTTCTCGATCGAGGAGACGCGGTTGTGCACGAAGAAGACCTGGCCGTCCCGGAGCAGTTCCCGGCGGACCGCCGCGGCGACCTGTTTCTCGTCGTAGGCGCCGACGTAGGTCAGGATCGGGTGCCGGTCCTCGGGCGGGGTGAGGATCGTGGACATCTCCCGGATCCCGGCCATGCTCATCTCCAGGGTCCGCGGGATCGGGGTCGCCGACATCGTGAGCACGTCGACGTGCGTGCGCAGCGCCTTGATGTGCTCCTTGTGCTCGACGCCGAAGCGCTGCTCCTCGTCGACGATGACCAGGCCGAGGTCCTTGTAGCGCACCCCGGTCTGCAGCAGCCGGTGCGTGCCGATCACGATGTCCACCTCGCCGTCGGCGAGCCCGGTGAGCGTCTGCTCGGCCTCGTGCGGGTCGGTGAACCGGGACATCCCCTTGATCGTCACCGGGAACGAACGCATCCGGTCGGTGAACGTGTTGAGGTGCTGCTGCGCCAGCAGTGTCGTGGGGACGAGCACCACGACCTGTTTGCCGTCCTGCACGGCCTTGAACGCGGCACGGACGGCGATCTCGGTCTTGCCGTAGCCGACGTCACCGCAGATCACGCGGTCCATCGGCACGGTGCTCTCCATGTCCTTCTTGACCTCGTCGATCGCCGCGATCTGGTCGGCCGTCTCCACGAACGGGAAGGCGTCCTCCAGCTCCCGCTGCCACGGCGTGTCCGGGCCGAAGGCGTGCCCCGGCGCGGCCTGCCGGGCGGCGTAGAGCTGCACCAGCTCGGCGGCGATCTCCTTGACCGCCTTGCGGGCCTTGGCCTTGGTGTTCTTCCAGTCCGACCCGCCGAGCTTGGACAGCGTCGGCAGCTCGCCACCGACGTAGCGGGAGACCTCGTCGAGCTGGTCGGTCGGGACGAACAGCCGGTCGCCGGGGTGGCCCCGTTTCGAGGGCGCGTACTCCAGCACCAGGTACTCACGGGTCGCCCCGCCGACGGTGCGCTGCACCATCTCGACGAACCGTCCGATGCCGTGCTGGTCGTGCACGACGTGATCGCCCGCCTTCAGCGCGAGCGGGTCGACGGCGTTGCGCCGCCGGGACGGCATCTTGGTGTTCAGGTCCGGCGACGACCGCCCCGCCGTCGCGCCGCGCCCGGTGATGTCCGCCTCGCTGAGCACGACCAGCGACGAGCCGGGCGCGACGAACCCCTCGGTGAGACCCCCGCAGGTCACCGTGACCACCCCGGGCTTCGGCGCGGTGTCCAGCCCGCTCTCGGCGAGCGTGGCCGGGACCTCGGCGGCGGAGAGCTGCTCCACGGCACGCTTGGCGGTGCCTGCCCCGGCGACCACGACCAGCCCCGTCCCGCCGGACGCGGTGTGCGCGCGCAGGTCCGTCGCGGCCCGCTCCAGTTCCCCGCGGTAGCCGGGGGCGGCCTCGATCGCCACGTGGTAGGCGTCGTCCTCGCTGGTGAGCTGGGACAGCGTCCACCAGCAGCGGTCGGTGGCGCGGGCGTGCTCCCGGATCTCGTCGAGGCCGCGGTAGGCCGACGCGCCCAGGTCGATCGGGGCCTTGCCGGAGTCCGCCGCGGTCATCCACGACGCCTCCAGGAACTCCTGCCCGGTGCGCACCAGGTCCTGCGCCCGGGCCTCGATCTTCTCCGGGTCGGTGAGCACGACGTGGGCGCCCTCGGGCACGGCGTCGGTGAGCAGGCGCAGCTCACCGTCACACAGCACCGGGATCAGCGCCTCCATGCCCTCCACGGGGATGCCGTCGGCGAGCCTGGTCAGCATCTCGGCCAGGTGCTCGGTGTCCTCGTACTCACGGGCGAGCCCGGCGGCCCGGCGCTTGACGGCGTCGGTGAGCAGCAGCTCGCGGCAGGGCGGCGCGACCAGCCCGGACACCTCACCGGGCAGGGAACGCTGGTCGGACACCGCGAACGCACGGATCTCGGAGACCTCGTCGCCCCAGAACTCGATCCGGTGCGGGTGGTCGGCGGTGGGGCCGAACACGTCCAGGATGCCGCCGCGCACGGCGAACTCGCCCCGTTTCTCGACCATGTCGACCCGGGTGTAGGCGAGTTCGACGAGCCGGTCGGGCAGGTTCTCGAACTCGTACTCCTCCCCGACCCGCAGCTCGACCGGCTGCAGACCGCCCAGCCCGGGGGCCATCGGCTGGATCAGGCTCCGCACCGTGGTGACCACCACGCGCAGCCCGTCGCGGCCGGGCAGCGCCAGGCGGCGCAGCACCTCCAGCCGCTTGCCCACGGTGTCCGCGCGGGGCGAGAGCTTCTCGTGCGGCAGGGTCTCCCAGGAGGGGAAGTGCGCCACCGCGTCGGCACCGAGCAGGCTCGCCAGCGCGGCGGTGAGTTCCTCGGCCTGCCGCCCGGTGGCGGTGACGGCCAGGACCGGCCGGTCCCCACCCTGTTCGGCGGCCAGCGCGGCGAGGACGAGCTGTCGACCCGGGGGTGCCCCGTCGAGTTCGAGCAGCGGCGCCCCCGCGCGGTCCACGACCCCGCGCAGTGCGGGATCCGGCAGGACCGCGGCGAGCAGACCGGACAACGGGGCCTGGTTCACCGCCTCGGGGGCGGAGGTGCTACCGGGTTCGGTGTGCGAAGCGGTCACGGACCTGTACTTCCCCTCACGCGAGACACACCCGTGCCCGGGACGGCGGGGCACAGGGGGCTTTCCGCCCACCAGGGTACGTGCCCGGCCACCGGGCGACCGACCCAGCACCGAGGCACACTGTGCGCATGTCCGACCGCAGACCGGTGCTCTCCGTTCTCGCCGCGCTGGCCGTCCTGCTGACGGCGTGCGGCGGTCCCCCCGACGACGGCGCGCCGGAGTCCCCCGCCCCCGACGGCGGACCCGCGGACGGCACGGAGACGACCACGTCCGCACCGGGAGAGGTGTCGCTGGAGGCCGAACAGGTCACCGGCGGCCTCGAACACCCGTGGGACGTCGGCTTCCTGCCGGACGGTGGGGTGCTCGTCACCGAACGCCCCGGTCGGCTCCGGCTCGTGCGCGACGGCGACGTCACCGAGGTCGATGCCGACTTCTCCGACGTCCTCGTGCGCGGCGAGGGCGGGTTGATGGGGCTGGTGGTGCACCCGGACTTCCCGGACACGCGGGAGTTCACCACATGTCAGACGCACCGGCGCGACGGCGAGGCCGTGGACGTGCGGCTGGTGACCTGGCGGCTGTCCGGCGACGGCCGGGCCACGCGCCGGGTGCGGGACCTGCTGACCGGGCTGCCGGTCAACGACAGCGGAAGGCACTCCGGGTGCCGCCCCACGTTCGCCGCCGACGGCGCGCTGCTCGTCGGCACGGGTGATTCCGCGAGCGACCCCACGATCCCGCAGGACCGCACCAGCCTGGGCGGAAAGATCCTGCGCATCGACCCGGACACCGGGCGCGGCCTGCCGGACAACCCGTTCGCCGACGCCGACGACCCGGACACGCGCCGGGTGTACAGCTACGGACACCGCAACGTGCAGGGCGTGGCGGTACGGCCGGGCACCGGCCAGGTGTACGCCTCCGGACACGGACCGACCGGCTTCGACGAGGTGAACCGCATCGTGGCCGGCGGCAACTACGGCTGGGACCCGTCCCGGGGCGGGACGACCGACTCGTACGACGAGGACGTGCCGATGACCGACCTCGACCGGTTCCCGCAGGCGGTGCCCCCGCTGTGGACCTCCGGGGCGAGCTCGACCGAGGCGCCGTCCGGCGCGGCGTTCGTCTCCGGCGGGGGCTGGGGTGCGCTGGACGGGACCCTGGCCGTGGTGGCCCTGCGGGGGCAGAAGATGCTGCTGTTCCGGCTCGACGACGCCGGCGACGACGTCACCGAGGTGCTCCTGCCGCCCGAGTTCGACGACGCGTTCGGCAGGCTCCGCGCGGTGCGCCGGGCGCCCGACGACGCGCTCTGGGTGACCACGTCGGGCGGCGAGGACGACATGCTGTTCCGGGTGAGGCCGCGGCCGTCCTGAACCACCGCTCAGTCGCGGTGCGCTCAGCTCCGGGGACTGTGCTGGATCTTCGGCTTGTGCTCCAGGTGGGACAGGCCGTTCCACGCGAGGTTGACCAGGTGGGCCGCGACCTCGTGGCGCTTCGGTTTGCGCGCGTCGAGCCACCACTGGCCGGTCAGTGCCACCATGCCGACCAGCGCCTGCGCGTACAGCGGGGCCAGCTTGTCGTCGTATCCACGGCTGTCGAACTCGTGTGCGAGCACGTGCTCCACCTGCCCGGCGATGTCGTTGAGCAGGGTGGAGAACGTGCCCGACGCGCTGGCCACCGGGGAGTCCCGCACCAGGATGCGGAACCCGTCGTGCGCCTCGTCGACATAGCCCAGCAGGGCGAGCGCGGCGTGTTCGAGCAGCTCGCGGGGCCCACCCCCGTGCAGGGTCGAGACCATCCGGTCGAGCAACGACTGCATCTCGCGGTCCACCACGACCGCGTAGATGCCCTCCTTACCGCCGAAGTGCTCGTAGACCACCGGTTTGGACACGTTCGCCCGGTGCGCGATCTCCTCGATCGACGCGCCGTCGAACCCCTTCTCCGCGAACAGCGCCCGCGCCACGTCGAGCAGCTGCTGTCTGCGCTCGGCACCCGTCATCCGCACCCGGGCCGCCGGGGCCGTCGCCCGTGCCCCCGCGGCCGCGTCGCGCTTCGCTCTGCGTCTCGCCGCCACCGCCCGCAGCCTAATCCGCCCGCACCCGGGACGCCGCGAAGGACCCCTTCCCCGCGCCACCCGCCGCGAAGGCCTCCTTCCCTGCGTGCGATGCAGGCAAGGAGGCCTTCGCGGCACTCCGCGGGGTGACCGGCGGATTACTT
Source organism: Saccharomonospora iraqiensis subsp. paurometabolica YIM 90007 (assembly GCF_000231035.2). Taxonomy (GTDB): domain Bacteria; phylum Actinomycetota; class Actinomycetes; order Mycobacteriales; family Pseudonocardiaceae; genus Saccharomonospora; species Saccharomonospora paurometabolica. The sequence continues at coordinate 116,933 of NZ_KI912250.1, forward strand.
CGCGGAGAGTTTCTGCAGGCGGTGCGGGGTGGGCCAGCGGACGTTGTAGGCCCAGCCGAGCTTCTCGAACACCCAGATCAACCGGGCGGAGATGTCGATCTGACCCCGCTGGACCCCGTGCCGGGCCGACGTCGGGTCGGCGTGGTGCAGGTTGTGCCAGGACTCGCCGAACGAGAAGATCGCCAGCGGCCAGAAGTTGGCGGAACGGTCCCGGGCACTGTAGGGCCGCTCACCGATCATGTGACAGATCGAGTTCACCGACCAGGTCACGTGGTGCAGCACGCACACCCGCACGAGACCGGCCCAGAAGAACGCGGTGACGCCGCCCCACAGCGACCAGGTCACCAGCCCGCCGACGATGCCGGGCAGCACCAGCGACAGCACGGTCCACAGCGGGAACAGCCGGTCGACGCGACGCAGCGCCGGGTCCTTGAGCAGGTCCGGCGCGAACCGCTCGGCGTTGCTGACGTCCCGCTCGAACAGCCAGCCCATGTGGGCGTGCCAGAACCCCTTGGCCAGTGCCACCGGGGAGGTGCCGAACATCCAGGGTGAGTGCGGGTCGCCCTCCCGGTCGGAGAAGGCGTGGTGCCTGCGGTGGTCCGCGACCCAGGTGATGAGCGGTCCCTGCACCGCCATGCTGCCCGCGATCGCCATGACGACCCGCAGCCAGCGCTTGGCCTTGAACGACCCGTGTGTGAAGTGGCGGTGGAACGAGACCGTGATCCCGAGTCCGCTGATGGCGTAGAACAGGACGAACAGGCCGACGTCGACCCAGCTCAGCCCCCATCCCCACGCGAAGGGGACAGCGACGGCCAGCGCGGCCAGCGGCGCGATCACGCCGAAGTACACCGCGAACTGCACGCCGGACGTGCGCTCTCCGTCCAGTATCGGCTTCGGGCCTCGCGCGGGCTTCGCCGCAGGGTCCTCGAGAGTAGCCGTCATACTTCTGCTTCTTTCCACGAATGACCAGGCAAGGTGGACCTTACCTACGTTTCCGTAGGTTACGGTACAGGAGGTCAGGGGCCGTTGGGGAGAGCCGATACCCGGTCGGGCGGCCCCGGTGGTGACCACCCCGTACCACGGTGGCTATCCTGACCAGGCGCGATCCGCCGTAGTGTAATTGGCAGCACTTCAGATTTTGGTTCTGACAGTCCAGGTTCGAGCCCTGGCGGCGGAGCTGCCCGGCTGCCGATCGCCTCCTGAGGTGCCCGGAGGCGAAGAAGGGGTGTGGACCGGCTGCACGGCGAGGACTGGGACGACGAGCAGCGCCCGGCGTTGGGCGACATGTCCGACGCCTGGGTGCTGGGGCGTGCCCGGGAGTTGATCGCCACGGTCCAGCGCACCGAACGCGCCGAACAGCTCCGGGTCACCGGGACACTCGACGAGCTGCTCGAGGAGACCCGTCGTCGCGGCGAGCCCGTCCTGGTCGCCCAGTTGCTGCGGGCCACCGCGCTGGCCCGGTTGGTGATCCGGGGGCTGGCCACCGAGGCCGAGCCCCTGCTGGACGAGATGCTCACGCACACCAAGCGGCACGGTCTCGCTCTCCTGCGGGCCGACGCCCACGCGCTGCGCGGCCGGTCGCTGGTGCTCGGCCAACAGGACGACGCCGCGCTCACCGAGATCGCCCGCGCCCTCGCCCTGCTCGACGACGTGCCGAGCCCCGAGATACACCAGGGGCGCCGGGCGTGGGACCGGCTCCTCGCGGCGGCACTCAACGACTGTTGGATCGTGCTCAACCAGCTCGGCGTCTACGAGGCGGCCGAGGAGATGATCTCCCGCGCCCACCAGGCCATCCGGGACAGCGCCGGCCCGCACGAGATCACCCTGCAACTGCTCAACCGGGTCAAGATGCTGCTCGGCTGGGGACTGCGGCTGGAACGGGTCGGGCGCCGGGAGGAGGCGAACGAGAAGTTCCGCACCGCCGCCTCGATGACGATCGCCGCGGAGGCGCCGTTCGCCGAGTCGCTGTTCCCCCGCAAGCCCGACGTGCCCGCCGTGGAGCAGGTCGGGGCGCTGGCGGCCTCGCTCGCGTTGGCCGCCCCCGCCGCCGCGCACATCGAACGGCTGCGCCGGCTCGGCGCGGAGCAGGGTTACCCGCACGAGAAGATCCTCGTCACCATCGCGCTGTCCCGGTGCCTGGTCGCCGACGGACGCACCGGGGAGGCCGTCGAGGAACTGCTCGACGCGCGGCAGACCGAGGCCGACGACACGTCCCAGCCGTCCATGCGGCTCAACCTCATCCGCGAGCTCGCCACCCTCGGGGTGGCCGGCGCCCCGGGCAGCGGACGGGAGCCCCCCGGCGACGGCACGGCGACCGTGGACGAGCCGGCCCCGACCGGTCGGACGTCCCCCGACGCGTCCCCGGCCGGAGCGTCCCCCGCCGAGGAGCTCCCCACGGACGACACCGGCACGGACGCGACCACGGCACCGGACGGCCCCGGGGACCGGGAGCGCGGAACGGCCGCACTGCCGACGCCGACGGAGCTGCTGTGCGACTACGTCGTCGAATTGGAGGAGGAGCTGTGGTCGCTGCGTGAGTCCCAGATCGCGACCCTGAACACCCGGCGGGAACACGAGCGTCTCTCCGCCGAACACGGCGCGATCACGCAGCAGGCGATGCAGGACCCGCTCACCGGCCTGCCGAACCGTCGCGCGCTCGACGAACGGCTGCACGCGCTCGCCCTGTCCGGCGACTCCGAACCGCTCTCGGTCGCCCTGGTGGACCTGGACGGCTTCAAGGACGTCAACGACCAGCACTCGCACGCCGAGGGCGACGACGTGCTGCGGGTGGTCGCCAGCACCCTGCGGGACGCGCTCCGCGGGGACGACGTCGTGGCCCGCTACGGCGGGGACGAGTTCATCATCCTGCTCCCGGGTGCGCCGATGACCGCGGCGACCCAGGCGCTCACCCGCGCCGTGAAGTCGGTGGCCTCGCTGCCGCGGCATCTCTCGCACGGGGTGACCCTGTCGGTGGGGCTGGTCGGCCTGCGGCCGCTGGAGCGCGCCGAAGAGGTCCTCTCCCGCGCGGACGCGGCCATGTACCAGGCGAAACGGCGCGGCGGGAACCAGATCGCGTCGAATCCGGCGAGGGAGGGGACCGCCCACGGTGGCAGCACCCACCCGCCGGGGGACGACCCGACGGCGGGGCGCACACGACGGACGTAGGATCGTGGGCCGTCGGTGAAACCCCGTGCTGATTGAGGAGTGCCGTGACCGGCCCGCTGAGCACCATCATTCTCGCCGCGGGTGAGGGCACCCGCATGCGCTCGAAGACCCCGAAAGTGCTGCATCCGATCGCGGGCAGACCGTTGGTCGAGCACGCGGTGCGCGCGGCGGCCGGGCTCGATCCGGACCGGCTCGTCGTCGTGGTGGGACACGGCAGGCAGCCGGTGACCGAGCGGTTGTCCGGGCTGGCCGACACCCTCGGCAGGCCGGTGGCCACCGCGGTGCAGGAGACGCAGAACGGCACGGGGCACGCGGTGTCGTGCGCCCTGGCCGGACTCGGCGGCGCCGCGGGGGTGACCGGCACGGTGCTGGTCACCTACGGCGACGTCCCGCTGCTGGACACCACAACCCTCGAGGCACTGCTGTCCGAACACACCGGACGCGGCAACGCCGCCACCGTGCTCACCGCGGTGGTCGGCGAACCGGGCGGCTACGGCCGGATCCTGCGCGACGCCGCGGGCGAGGTCACCGGCATCGTGGAGCACAAGGACGCCGACGCCGACCAGCTCGCGATCCACGAGATCAACTCCGGGGTGTACGCGTTCGACGCCGCGGTGCTCGCCGACGGCCTGTCCCGGCTGTCCACCGACAACGCCCAGGGCGAGCTGTACCTCACCGACGTGCTCGGCATCGCCCGCGATGCCGGCGGCCGCGTCGGCGGCCTCGTCGTCGACGACCCCTGGCTCACCGAGGGGGTCAACGACCGGGTGCAGCTCGCCACGCTCGGCGCCGAGCTGAACCGGCGGATCGTGCGGCACTGGCAACGGGCGGGGGTCACCGTGGTCGACCCCGCGACGACCTGGCTGGACGCGGATGTCACCCTGGCCCCCGACGTGGTGCTGGAGCCCAACGTGCAGCTGCACGGCCGGACCACCGTCGAGGAGGGGGCACGGATCGGCCCGGACACCACCCTGACCGACGTCGCGGTGGGTGCGGGGGCGCGGATCGTGCGCACCCACGGCAGCGACTCCGTCGTCGGGGCCGGCGCCGAGGTGGGCCCGTTCGCCTACCTGCGCCCGGGCACGCGCCTCGGCGCGGACGGCAAGATCGGCACCTTCGTGGAGACGAAGAAGGCCGACATCGGCACGGGAACGAAGGTGCCGCACCTGACCTACGTCGGGGACGCGACGATCGGTGAGCACAGCAACATCGGCGCCTCCAGCGTGTTCGTGAACTACGACGGCACGGACAAGCACCACACCGTCGTCGGTTCGCACGTGCGCACGGGCTCGGACACCATGTTCGTCGCCCCCGTGACCGTGGGCGACGGCGCTTACAGTGGAGCGGGAACGGTGCTGCGGCGGGACGTGCCGCCGGGCGCGCTCGCGGTCTCCGGCTCGCCACAACGCAACATCGAAGGCTGGGTGCCCCGGCGCAGGCCGGGTACCCGTGCGGCGGAGGCAGCGGAGAAGGCGCTCGCCGCACAGCAGGAAACCGAAACCGACGGGGAGTCGCCAGAATGAGCCCGAAGTCCGGCACGCCGAAGAAGAACCTGATGCTCTTCTCCGGCCGTTCGCATGTCGAACTCGCCGAAGAGGTCGCCAAGAGCCTCAACGTGACGATCACCCCGCAGACCCTGCACAGCTTCGCCAACGGCGAGCTCTACGTGCGCTACGAGGAGTCGGTGCGGGGCTCCGACGCCTTCGTCCTGCAGAGCTTCTCCCCGCCGATCAACGAGTGGATCATGGAACAGCTGATCATGGTGGACGCGCTCAAGCGCGGCAGCGCCAAGCGCATCACCGTGATCATGCCGTTCTACCCCTACTCGCGGCAGGACAAAAAGCACAAGGGCCGGGAGCCGATCTCGGCGCGGCTCATCGCGGACCTGTTCAAGACCGCGGGCGCGGACCGCATCCTGACGGTGGATCTGCACACCGCCCAGATCCAGGGCTTCTTCGACGGCCCCGTCGACCACCTGCACGGGCAGAACGTGCTCGCCGACTACATCAACGAGCACTACGGCGACAACAACATCACCGTCGTCTCCCCGGACTCCGGCCGGGTGCGCCTGGCCGAGAAGTGGGCCCAGCAGCTCGGCGACCGGCCGATCGCGTTCATCCACAAGACCCGCGACCCGGACAAGCCGAACCAGGCCGTGGCCAACCGCGTCGTCGGCAATGTGGAGAACCGGCTGTGCGTGCTGATCGACGACATGATCGACACCGGCGGCACGATCACCAAGGCGACCGAGGCGCTGCTGGAGGGAGGCGCCTCCGACGTGGTGGTGGCCTCCACGCACGGCATCCTGTCCGACCCGGCGGCCGAGCGGCTGGCGAACTCCCGGGCGCGTGAGGTGATCGTCACCAACTCGCTGCCGATCCCCGAGGAGAAGCGCTTCTCCAAGCTCACCGTCCTCTCGATCGCCCCGCTGCTGGCCCGCGCCATCCAGGAGGTCTTCGAGGACGGCTCGGTCACCAGCCTCTTCGACGGAAGCGCCTGACCCGGCGGGTCACCCTCCGTAGTTGTGCCGTGAGGGGCACTTTCCCTGCGTTGAGTGCAGGGAAAGTGCCCCTCACGGCGTCTGACGCAGGGAAAGTGCCCTTCACGGCACAGCCCGGCCGGGGGCGGCTGTGGCGGGTGGGAGGGGCTGGCATAGGATGTAGGGGTTGTCTCGGCGAGGTGAGAGACGTCGCGTGGTGCGACGACTCTCGACGTGATCGACGCGGCGGCTCGTAGGCCACCCGTGCGCGCACGTCGTGGACTCGCCGCCGGACAGCCACAAGCAACGTTTTTCCCGATCCCACCGCAAGGAGTGCATCCCCGTGTCCGAGGTACGTCTGACGGTCGAACCGCGCACCGAGTTCGGCAAGGGCGCCGCGCGCCGCACCCGCCGCGCGGGCAAGATCCCCGCGGTGCTGTACGGCCACGGCGAGAACCCCCGGCACCTGGCGCTGCCCGCCATCGACTTCGCCCGAGTGGTCCGCGAGAACGGCCAGAACGCCGTGCTCACGCTGGACGTCGCGGGTTCGGCGGAGAAGACCAGGGAACTGGCGCTGACCAAGACCGTGACCGTGCACCCGCTGAAGAACTACATCGAGCACGTGGACCTGCTCGTGGTGCACCGCGGGGAGAAGGTCACCGTCGACGTGCCGGTCTCCACCACCGGCCAGGCGGCGCCCGGCACGCTGGTCAACCATGAGCTCGACACCGTCCAGGTCGAGGTCGACGCGCTGAACATCCCCGAGCACCTCGAGGTCTCCGTGGACGGGGCCGAGGCCGGCACCCAGATCTCGGCGGGCGACGTGCCGTTGCCGCGTGGGGCGACCCTGGTCGGCGACCCCGAGCAGATGGTGGTCGGCGTCAGCGAGGCGCCCACCGAGTCGGCCATGGAGGCCGAGGTGGACACCGAGGGCGCCGGTGTGGTCGAGGAGCAGTCCGAGACCGAAGAGGCCAGGGCCGAGTAACACCGGGTCGGACGAGACAGCGGGACCGGGGTGCCAGGAGTGGGAAACGATCTGCCGGGGGCCGGCGAGCGCGTGCTGCTCGCCGGCCTCGGCAACCCCGGGCCGCGGTACGCGGCGAACCGGCACAACATCGGCTTCCTGGTGCTGGACGAGCTCGCCGACCGGCTCGGCGGTTCGTTCAAGGCGCACAAGGGCGGTGCCGAGGTGCTGGAGGGCCGCCTGGCCGACCGCGGCGTGGTGCTGGCCAAGCCCCGGTCGTACATGAATCTCTCGGGCGGGCCCGTGGCGGGCACCGCCCGCTTCTACTCGATCGCCGTCGACGGTGTCGTGGTGATCCACGACGAACTCGACCTCGACTTCGGTGCGGTGAAGCTGAAGTTCGGCGGCGGCGACAACGGACACAACGGGCTCCGTTCGATCACGAAGTCGCTCGGCACGCGGGACTACTACCGTGTGCGGTTCGGGGTGGGCCGCCCGCCGGGGCGGATGAGCCCCGCCGATTACGTGCTCAAGGACTTCTCCACCGTCGAGCGCAAGGACCTCGCCGTCCACATCGACCGGTGCGCCGACGCGGTCACCGAACTGGTGCGCTCCGGTCTCGCCGCGGCACAGAACGCCTTCCACTGATCCGCCGCCACCGTGCCCTTCCGCCGGGGGCCGTCCGCACGGCACCAGTTCGATCAGCGCCCCACAGGTCGTCCCCCGTACGAGTGCTCTGCCCACCCTGATCAGGCGACAATCGCGGCCCGGGGCGTTTCCCGGGCACTCCTCGTGGCTAGGTCGTGACGCGAAGTCGGACCACGCTCAGTCAGGAGGAAGGGTCGCATGTCGCTCACCGCAGACGAGGTCGCCGGGATCGAGTTCGGCGACGCACCACTCGGCCGCCGCGGCTACTCCAAGACCGAGGTCGACGCCTTCGTGCGCCGCGTCGCGCGGGCACTGGCGGGTGCGGACGACCTCACCGCGGCCGAGGTCCACCACGTCCGTTTCTCCCGGCCACTGCTGGGCAGGCGCGGCTACGACGAGCGGGAGGTCGACGAGTTCCTCGACGCCGTGGAGGAACAGCTGCTGGCCGTGCCCCGCCCACGGTCCGGGCACCGTGCCGACGACGTCGACCGGGACCCCGCCGTCCCCCAGGAGCCCGCCGGACCCGACCACGGCGCCGGACCCGACCACACCGCGGGCCGTCCGACGGCGCGGGGGCATCGATGAGGCTCACGGCCGCGGACGTCGACGACGTGTGGCTGCCCTCCGCCCCCTGGGGCACCCGCGGGTACAACACGATGCAGGTGAACGCCTTCCTGCGCCGGATCGCGGCCACTCTGGACGGTCGGGACCACCTCTCCGCCGCCGACGTCGGCGCCGTCGCGTTCACCCTGCACCCGATGGGCAGGCGCGGCGGGTACGACCCCGGTGCCGTCGACGCCTTCCTGCGCGTCGTCCAGCGCGCCCTCGCGATCCGCGAACGTGGTGACCACGGCCGCGCCGCGCCACGGTCGGAGCGCGACGACACCCACGACCGGCCGTGGCGGCGGATCACGGCGTGAGGCGCCGCACGCTCAGGCGTGCGCCTCGATCCGCTCCCGGTACTCCTCCGCGGTCGCGGCACGCCGGACCTTGCCCGACGGCGTCTTCGGGAGACTGCCCTTCGGCAGCACCAGCACCGAGTACGGCCGCGCGTCGACGGCCTCCCGCACCCGGGCGGTGACCTGCCGCGCGAGCTCGGCCTCGGCCTCGGCGTCCCCGGCCACCGTGGACTCCAGCACCACGGCGAACCGTTCCCGGCGGGTGCCCGCGTCGAGCCGCACCGCCACGGCGTTGCCCGCGCGCACCCCGTCGACCGCGTCCGTCGCGCGCTCGATGTCGGTCGGGTAGACGTTGCGGCCGCCGAGGATGATGACGTCCTTGGCCCGCCCGCAGATCGCGATCTGACCGTCCACGAGATACCCGAGGTCGCCCGTGGCGAACCAGCCGTCCGCGTCCTGGGTGTCCACCGGGCCGTCCACGGTGAGGTAGCCCGGGGTGACGGCCTCGCCGCGCAGCTGGATCTCGCCGACCTCGCGGTCGGCGCGCGGGCGGCCGTCGTCGCCCACGATCCGTGCCTCGAGGCCGTTCAGCGGACGGCCGAGCACGGCGAACCCGCGCACGGCGTCGGTGCCGCGGCGCGGGTCGTCCTCGGGAACCGGGACGGCGCGGTTGTCCGCCTCCAGCGCCTCGGCCTCGATCACATCGACGGTGAGGCCGGTGAACAGCGGCGCGAACGACACGGCCAGCGTGGCCTCGGCGAGTCCGTAGGCGGGGAAGACGCACTCGGCGGGCATCTTGAACCGCGCCCCCGCGTCGGTGAAGGCCTGCACGGCGCCCGGGTCGATCGGCTCCGCCCCGTTGAGGGCGATGCGCAGGGAGGACAGATCGTAGGCGTCGTCGTCGTCCACTCTGGCCAGTCTGCGGCCGACGATGGCGTAGGCGAAGTTCGGCGCGGCGGTGGTCGTCCCGCCGTACTTGCTGATCAGCTCGGGCCACAGCAGCGGCCCGGTGAGGAACTCGGCCGGTGTGATCTTGACGAGTTCGACGCCGAAGGTCATCGGCACCGTCAGGAACCCGACCATGCCCATGTCGTGGAAGGTGGGCAGCCACGACACCATCACGTCGCGGGTGAAGTCGAACTCGGCCCGTTCGACCATCGCGGTGATGTTCGAGTACAGGTTCCCGTGCGTGATCTTGACCGCCTTCGGCTCGGCGGTGGATCCGCTGGTCAACTGGAGCAGCGCGAGCGCGTCCTCGTCGACCTCGACGGGCTCGGCGAGCGGCTCGAAATCGACCAGGTCGGTGATCATGCGGTACTCGATACCGTGCTCGGCCAGAACCGGGGCGAGCTGGTCGAACGGCTCCCCGAGCAGCACGAGCCGGGAACCGATCATCCGCAGCACGGTGAGCGTGTCGTCGGCCCACTGGGCCAGGTCCGTCCGCGGGGTCGGCTGGTGCAGCATGGTGACGCTGCCGCCCGCGAGCCAGGTGCCCTGCACCGTGGGTGCGATCAGCTCGGGGGCGCCCGCCAGCACCGCCACGGCCGCACCCGGCTCCAGACCACCCTGGACGAGTCCCCCCGCCAGGCTGCGTGCCCGCTCATGCACCTCGGACCACGTTCTCCGCACGGGCTCGGTGGGTTCCCCCGTGACCATCCCGCGCTGCCGACCACCCGCGTTCGCGGTGGCGACCATCGTCTCCACGAACCGACTCATGAGTAAACCCTAACCCCGGGCCGTTTCACTCCAGCGCCTCGGAGGTCTCCAGCCACCGCTGCTCCAGGTCCTCCTTCTGCGCCCGCAGGTCCTTGAGCTCGGTGTTGAGCCGCATGAGCCGGTCCGGGTCGGTGGCCGCCTCGGCGAGCGCGGCGTGCAGTTCGGACTCCTTCGCCGCGAGCGAGTCGAGCTTGCGCTCCAGCTTGCCCAGTTCCTTCGTCGCGGCCCGCCACTCGGCCGGGGTCAACGTCCGGTCGGACCCGGCACCCTCGTCGCCGGCCTCCCGACCCCGGTCCTTCGACCCGGACGCGCCGGTGCCGCCCACGCCGGTGCCGCCCGTACGCGGAGCCGAACGGCGGTCCAGGTATTCGTCGATCCCGCCGGGCAGGTGCGTCACGTCCCCGTCCCCGAACAGGGCCACAACGCTGTCGCAGACACGTTCCACCAGGTACCGGTCGTGCGACACCACGACGAGGGTGCCCGCCCAGCCGTCGAGCAGGTCCTCCAGCTGCTGCAGGGTGTCGATGTCCAGGTCGTTGGTCGGCTCGTCCAGCAGGAGCACGTTGGGCTCGGACATGAGCAGCCGCACCAGCTGCAGTCGCCGCCGCTCACCGCCGGAGAGGTCCCGGACCGGCGTCCACTGCCGGGACCGCCCGAACCCGAGCCGCTCGGCGAGCTGCGACGCCGAGAGCTCGTGTTTACCCAGGCTGACCCGGGAGGCGACCCGCTCCACGGCCTGCAGCACCCGCAGGTCGCCGGGCAGGTCGTCGAGTTCCTGGCGCAGGTGCGCCATCCGCACCGTCTTGCCCTCGATCCGCCTGCCGGTCTCCGGTTCGGTCTCCCCGGCCAGCAGCCGCAGCACCGAGGTCTTGCCGGAGCCGTTCACGCCGACGATCCCGACCCGGTCGCCCGGGCCGATCCGCCAGGTCACGTGGTCGAGCAGGGTCCGCTCGTCGATCGACAGCGAGGCGTCCTCCAGCTCCAGCACGGTCTTGCCGAGCCTGCGTTTGGCGAACGACGTCAGTTCCACCGTGTCCCGCGGTTCGGGCACGTCGGAGATCAGCGCCTCGGCGGCCTCGACCCGGAACTTGGGCTTGGACGTGCGCGCCTTGGCGCCGCGCTGCAGCCACGCGAGCTCCTTGCGGGCGAGGTTGCGCCGTTTCTCCTCGGCGGCGGCGGCCTTCCGGGCGCGCTCGGCCCGGGCGTAGATCCAGTCGGCGTACCCGCCCTCGTACTGCTCGACGCGCCCGTCGGTGACCTCCCAGGTGCGGGAACAGACGGTGTCGAGGAACCAGCGGTCGTGGGTGACCACGATCAGCGAGACACGGCGCGCGAGCAGATGGTCGGCCAGCCACCGCACCCCCTCGACGTCGAGGTGGTTGGTGGGCTCGTCGAGCACGACGACGTCGAGTTCGGCCACCAGCGCCGCGGCGAGCGCCACCCGCCTGCGCTCACCGCCGGACAGCGTGTCGGTGGGTGTGTCGAGCCCGATCGCGGCGATGCCGAGGCCGTCCACGATCGACCGGATGCGCGGCTCCGAGGCCCACTCGTGCTCGGCGGCGTAGTCGGACAGCACCGCCTGCCGGACGGTGCCGCCTTCGGGCAGGTCGGTGCGCTGGGTGACCACCCGCATCCGCAGGCCCCGGGCCCAGCTCACCCGGCCCGAGTCGGGTTCGCTGATGCCGGAGAGCACCTCCAGCAGCGTCGTCTTGCCGCCGCCGTTCAGGCCGACGACGCCGATGCGTTCCCCCGCGCCCACGCCGAGCGAGACGCCGTCGAGCAGCGTCCGCTCGCCGTGCGACTTGCCGACCGCTTCCAGGTTGACCAGGTTGGCCATCCGCCTCGTGTGTTCCCTTCCCGGGCCGTCGCGCCCGGCGGTTCGTGTGGTTCTCGTTCGTGGTGTCGGTGCCGTGCCGTCAGTGTGGTGCCGTGCCGTCGGTGTGGTTCCGTGCCGTCGGTGTGGTCTCGACGGGGTCAGTCGTCGGTGTGCACCCGGGCTCCCGGTACCGGACCGTGCGCCACCCGCACCGTGCGGCACACCCCCGCACCCGCCAGCTCGGCCGCCACCGCGAGGGCGTCCTCCCGTCCGTCGCACAGGAACGCGCAGGTCGGTCCCGAACCGGAAACCACCCCGGCCAGCGCGCCCGCGTTCACACCCGCACGCAGCGTCCGTCGCAGGTTGGGCCGCAGCGACACCGCGGCCGCCTGCAGGTCGTTGCCGAGCAGCAGCGCCAACTGCCGGGCGTCCCCCGCGGCCAGCGCCTCCATCAACGGCTCCGGCCCCCCGACCCGGGGTGGGTCCCCCGCACCCCGGAGCCGGTCCAGCTCGCCGAAGACCTTCGGGGTGGACAGCCCGCGCTGGTCGAACGCGAGCACCCAGTGGAACGTGTGCCGCGCCAACACCGGCACGAGCCGCTCACCGCGCCCCGTGCCGAGCGCCGTGCCGCCCTGCAGGGCGAACGGGACGTCGCTGCCGAGTTCCGCGGCGACACCGGCGAGTTCGTCGCGGGACAGGTCCAGCTTCCACAGTGCGGAGAGCCCGACCAGGGTGGCGGCCGCGTCGGCGCTGCCCCCGGCCATCCCTCCGGCGACGGGGATGCCCTTGCGGATCGTCACCCGCACCCGGGCGGCGTCCTCCGGCCTGCCGACATGCTCCGCCAGTGCCCGCACCGCACGCCGGGCCAGGTTGTCGTCCCCGGCGGGCACCGCCTTCGCACCCTCCCCCGACACCTCGACCCCGGGTTCGTCAGCGGCGGCCACGGTCACCTCGTCGGTCAGCGACAGGGCCTGGAACAGGGTCGTCAGGTCGTGGTAGCCGTCCGCACGGACGTCACCCACCGACAGGTGGAGGTTGATCTTCGACGGCACCCGCACGGTGACCGGCGGCTCAACGACGGCAAGCACGTCCACCAGCGTACTTGCCGACCCGACCCCGCCGGTGCGACCCGGCGCCGCGCGCGGAGCCGTCCGGCTCAGGCGGCCACGCTGTGCAGGCCGTAGAACGGCCGGGTGACGTGGGCACCGCGTTCGCCCAGCCAGGCCAGCGCGGCATCGGCACGCCGCCCGGTGACACCGAGCCGGAACCGGGCGACCGGCGTGTCACCCACCCGCGTGGTTCCGCCCCCGAGGGTGGCGAGCTCCACGTCGAACCGGTCCGCGGCTTCCGGGAGCAACGCGCCGACCGCGGCGAAACCGACCAGCACCACGTCCGCGGCCCGGTCGTGGGCGGCGAGCTCACCGCGCGGGGTGTCGACCGACGGCAGGAGGGCCTCGGCGATCCGGCTGTCCGGTTTGCCGAGCGCACCGAGCACGGTCCCGCTGTCCACGAGTTCCCCCCGGTCCAGCAGCGCCAGCTCGTCGCAGACGCGGCGGGCGACGCCCACCTCCCGGGTGGTCAGTACCACGGTGGCGCCCAGCTCGGCGCGGGCACGGTCGAGCACCCCGAGCACCGCCCCGGTGTCCGCGCCGTCCACCCCGTCGGTGGGGTCGTCGGCCACCAGGACCGCGGGCCGGGTGCCCAGTGCCCGCGCCACCGCGACCCGCCTGCGCTGCCCCTCCGTCAGCTCCCCGGGCGACTGCGCCCCGGCGCGGGACAGCCCCACGAGGTCGAGGAGTTCGGTCACCCGCCCGCGCCTGCGGGAGGCGTCCATCCCCATCCGTTCGAGGGGTTCGGCGACGTTGCCCGCGACGGTCCGTTCGGTACGCAGCCGCGGATCCACGATCCCGACCTCGCGTTGGGTCGCCCAGAGCCGGCGCCCCGCCAGGCGTGCGGTGTCCACCCCGTCGTACCGCACGGTGCCCCGGTCGGGACGCTCGCGGAGGGCGAGGCACCGGACGAGCGTGGTCTTGCCCGCCTCCTGTGGTCCGAGGATGCCGTAGAGGGCACCCGCGTCGACGGTGAGACTCACCTCCCGCAGCGCGGTGGCCGGGAGCCGGTGGGACGAGGTGGCGAAGGATTTGCTGACATTCTCGACAGTGATCACGGAGAGCTCCGGAGAACAGCTCGACGCGACGTCCGGTACGGACGCCGCGGAGCGAGCGGATCGGGCAGGGTCAGACGCGCACGGTGGTGTGGCGACGACACGCACTCACCGTGCGGCGGCCCTGATCGACGACCCGGCGCCGGGTCAGCAGCGTGGGACGGCACTGCGCGCGCACTGCCCGGCGCTGCCGCGTCAGCGGAGTGGAGACGAACACGTTTCCTCCATCGCCCCTGGCGTTAGCACCTGCCCACCCGGGTGGTTGCTGCGACGTCCGCGAGCCAGGTCTCTCGGTCGCTCGGGATGGATACGCGGAAAGTACACCGGAGAGACGGCCGCGAGGGCAAGCCCGCAGCGAAACATCACACTTTCGCTGCAGTTGCGGACGTCACCCTCGCGCCGCGGCGGTCATCCGCACGCCGCTGCCGCGGCGGTCACGATCATGCCGCTGCCGCGGCGGTCACGATCATGCCGCTGCCGCGGCGATGGCGGCGAAGTCCTCGACCGTGAGTCGTTCCCCCCGCGCGGAGGGGTCCAGTCCGGCCGCCGACACCAGGTCCGCCGCGCGGGCGGCGGATCCGGCCCATCCCGCGAGCGCCGCGCGCAACGTCTTCCTGCGCTGTGCGAACGCGGCATCGACGAGTGCGAACACGGTGTCCCGGTCCGCGCCCCGGAGCGCGTCCGGCGGGGTGCCGTACCGCTCGAACGCGACCAGCGCGGAGTCGACGTTCGGCACCGGCCAGAAGACCGACCGCGGCACCGCCCCGGCGGTCCCGGCCCGTCCGTACCAGGCCAGCTTCACACTGGGCACGCCGTAGACCCGGCTGCCGGGACCGGCCGCCATCCGCTCGGCCACCTCAGTCTGGACCATCACCAGCGCGCGGTTCATGCCCGGGAGCTCGGCGAGCAGGTGCAGCACCACCGGTACCGCGACGTTGTACGGGAGGTTGGCCACCAGCGTCGTGGGGGTGTCGGCTCCGGCCTCCCGGATCTCGCCGGACCGCAACCGCAGCGCGTCCCGTTCGAGCACGGTGAGCCGGTCGATGGCGGCCGGGGCGTGGGCGGCGACCGTGTCGGGCAGCCGCCCGGCGAGTACCGGGTCGACCTCGACGGCGACCACCCGGGCACCGGCGGCGAGCAGACCGAGGGTCAGCGAGCCCAGCCCGGGTCCGACCTCCAGGACGGTGTCCCGCTCGTCGACCCGCGCCCGCTCCACGATCCGCCGCACGGTGTTGGCGTCGTGCACGAAGTTCTGGCCGAGCTTCTTCGTCGGCCGGAGATCCAGGGCGGCGGCCGCCGCACGGATCTCGGCGGGGTTCAGCAGGCCGGGTGTCTCGCTCACCCGGCCAGCTTAGAGGTCGGAGATGCCGGGACTCCGCCGGTGAGCCCCGGCGCGGGGATCACCGCGGCAGGCCCAGCTTCGACGAGCACGCGGGCCAGGCACCGTAGCCGCCCCGGTCGTCGCGGAGCTTGGTGGCGATCGCGATCTGCTGTTCCCGGCTCGCCTGGTGCGGCAGATTGGCGTACTGGTCGCCGCCGTAGGCGTCCCAGGTCTGCTTGTTGAACTGGAGGCCGCCGTAGTAGCCGTTGCCGGTGTTGATCGACCAGTCGCCACCGGACTCGCACCCGGCCAGACGGTCCCACACCGCGCCGCCGGAGATCTCCGGTTGCTTGGTGCCGACCCGCACCACCCGTTCCTCGGCCTCGGTGACGACCTCGGAGGACATCTCCTCCCGGTCGACGACCTGGCCGTTCTCCCGGGTGACCCGGTAGGTCACCAGCTCCTCGCCGGGGGTGCCCTCCTCCTCGACGATCTCCGTGCCCGCCTCGAGCTCGGGATCCTCGATCTCGCGGACCTCGGGCTCGATCCGTTCGGTCTGCTCCACCACGGAGACGCCGGTGCGGCTGATGTGCACCTCGGCGCCGTCGGTGAGCGAGAAGTCGCGGCCCTGTTCGAGGCGGTCCTCCGCGCCGAGCTCGATGCTCAGCTCGCCGAGCAGTTCCCCGGCGGTGACGGCCGTGGTGACCAGCTCCCGCGGCTCCTCGCCGCCGTCGAAGAGCGTGATCGTCTTCTGGGTCTTGACCTCCAGCCGCAGCCCCTCGAGGGGAACCTCGGCCCCCGGCGGGGTGGAGAACCACGCGTTGTCCCGGCCGAGATGGTCGAGACCGAGCTGGTTCAGCGCCTCGCCCACCGTGGAGGCGCGGACCCAGGACTCCTTCTGCTGCCCGTCCACGACCACGGTGAGGTGCCTGCCGCGCTCGAGCTTGATGACCCCGCCGTCGCCGACGGGGGCCTGCGGGGAGGGGGACAGGGCGTCGTGCTTGCCGACGGTGATCCCCGCGTCGGACAGCACCTCCCCGACGGTGTCCCCGTAGCTGCGGACGGTCTCCCGCTCGCCGTCCACGTTCACGGTGACGCTCTTGTTCATCGCGAGCGCCGCCGCGCCGCCACCGGTCAGCGAGATCATCAGGGCGAGCACGGTGCCCCGGAGGAACCGCTTCTTCCAGGTCTTGACCGCGTTGACGAGCCCGTCGTCCCGGCCGCCGTCCGCGGCCGGCGCGGTGCCGGTGTCGTCGCCGTCGGCGACCACGATCGGCGGGAGCATCGTGGTCTCGGCGTTGACGAGCCGGATCAGCTCGTCCACATCGACGTCGGCCTCGGCCATCATGCGGTCCGCGTCCGGGCCGAGCGCCGTGAGCACGTCCCGGGCGGTGACTTCCGGGTCCGGCGAGAAATCGAGGTCGTCGGACTCGCTCGGCCATTCGAGCATGGCGGTCGACGCGCTCGCGTGCCCGTCTCTACCAGTCACAGGGTCGATCCCTTCACGTAAGTCCACCGACTCCCGCAGTCAGCGCCGCCCTCACGTCCCGCAGGACGCTCTCCCCGACGTACACCGACGTGACTGTGGGCCGACCGGGTGATGGTCAGTCTCAGACCAATACCCGACACGGTCACGGGACCGTAACGAGAATCCGGGGGTTGCGCAAACACCTCCCCCGTACTCGTGAACTTCGTCACGACCCCGCCCCGGGTCCGCCCGCGCTCCGCCCCGCGACCGCGTCCGCGACCGTGCCCAGGCGAAACACCTGTTCCGCGGTGCGCGCGGTCGCCTCGGCGACCTCCTGTTCGGACTGTCCGCGTAACTCGGCGAGATTACGGACCGTGTACGCCGCGCAGTACGGCTCGTTCGGCCGCCCCCGGAACGGGTGAGGCGTCAGGAACGGAGCGTCGGTCTCCACCAGCAGCTGCCCGTCCGGTACGAGACGGGCGGCCTCGTGCAGCGCCCGCGCGTTGCGGAAGGTGACCGTCCCGGCGAAGGAGAGCACATACCCCGCGTCGACGCACCGGCGGGCGATGTCCGCGTCGCCGGAGAAGCAGTGGAACACCACCCGCTCCGGGGCGCCCTCGGCCTCCAGGATCGCGAGGATGTCCTCGTGGGCGTCCCGGTCGTGGATCATCAGCGTCTTCCCGAGCCGCTTGGCGAGGTCGATGTGCCGGCGGAACGCCTCCTGCTGGTCCCCGGGCGGCGCGTAGTCCCAGTAGTAGTCCAGGCCGGTCTCGCCGACGGCCACCACCCGGTCGTGCGCCGCGAGGTCCTCGATCACCTCCAGCTCGGCGGGGCCGAAACCGGTCGTGCGGGTCGGGTGCAGCGCCACCGCCCCGTACAGACGGTCGTCCCAGGTGACCGCCCGGGTGACCCAGCGTGCGGAGTCCAGGTCGTCGGCCACGGTGACGACCCGGGTGATCCCGGCGACCTCCGCACGGTCCAGCGCCGCCCGCACCCGGGCGGGATCCTCCGCACCGCAGGCATCGAGGTGGGTGTGCGCGTCGACCGTCGGCCGGACGAGCGGGTCGGGGACGGGTGGGTGTTCGCGGCGGCTCATGCGGCACCGTCCCCGTTCCCGGGACTGGTGATCGGGGCCCATTCCGGCCCGGTCTCGGCCAGCTTCGGGTCGAGCTTGGCGAACAACGGCCTCGGCTTCGCCAGCGGCCTGCCCACCTCGATCGGCACCGACGACCAGCGGGCCTGTTCGGCGGAATAGTCGCCGGACAGGATCGGGTTCGTCCGGTCGGGCAGATCGAGGTCGGCGACCTCGGACAGGTCCGGCTGGGCCGCCCACACCCCGCTGCCGCCGAGGGCCTCGTGCACCTTCTGCGCCGAGTGCGGCAGGAACGGCGTGAGCAGCGTGTTGGCGTCCGAGACCACCTGCAGCGCGGTGTGCAGCACGCTGTCCCGGCGCTCGGGGTCGTCGCCGAGCTTCCACGGCTGCTGGTCGGACAGGTACTTGTTCGCGGCCGAGACCACCCGCATCGCCTCGGACGCCGCCGCCTTGAACCGGGAACGCTCCAGGTGCGCGCCGACGGTGTCGAACGCGGCGCGGGCCTGGGCCTTGAGGTCCTCGTCCGCCTGCGTCGGCGCCTGCGGCCGGGGTACCCCGCCGTTGTTCTTGTGCGCCATCGTGACCGCGCGGTTGACCAGGTTGCCCCACTCGTTGGCCAGTTCGTAGTTGACCCGGCGGACGAACTCGTCCCAGGTGAAGTCGGTGTCCTGGGTCTCCGGCCCGGCGACGCCGATGAAGTAGCGCAGCGTGTCCGCGCCGAACTCGCGCAGGAAGTCGTTCACGTAGATGACCGTCCCGCGCGAGGTGGAGAACTTGGAGCCGCTCATCGTGAGGAACTCGCTGGAGACGATCTCGTCGGGCAGGTGCAGCCTGCCGTAGGGACCCGCCTGTCCGCCGTGGTCGCCCTCGCCGTTGTGCCCGAGCAGCAGCGCGGGCCAGATCTGGGCGTGGAAGGTGATGTTGTCCTTGCCCATGAAGTAGTACGAGCGGGCGTCGGGGTTGTTCCACCACCGCTGCCACGCGTCCGGCTCGCCCGACCGGCGGGCCCACTCGACGCTGGCGGAGAAGTACCCGATCACGGCGTCGAACCAGACGTAGAAGCGCTTCATCGGCTCGTTGCGCCACCCGTCGAGCGGGATCTTCACGCCCCAGTCCAGGTCCCGGGTGATCGGCCGGGGGCGCATGTCCTCCACCAGGTTGCGGGTGAAGTTCAGCACGTTGGGCCGCCAGTCCGTCCTGGTGGACAGCCACTTGCCGAGCGTCTCGGTGAAGGCGGGCAGGTCGAGGAACAGGTGCTCGGTCTCCACGAAGTCCGGCTTCTCCCCGTTGATCCGGGAAACCGGGTTGCGCAGGTCGGCGGCGTCGAGCTGGTTGCCGCAGTTGTCGCACTGGTCGCCGCGGGCGCCGTCGTAGCCGCAGATCGGGCAGGTGCCCTCGATGTAGCGGTCGGGCAGGGTGCGGCCGGTCGACGGGCTGACGGCCCCGGTGGTGGTCCGCGGCACCACGTACCCGTTGCGGTGCAGCGCGAGGAAGATCTGCTGGGTGACCTCGGCATGGTTGCCGGTGCTGGTGCGGGTGAACAGGTCGTAGGACAGGCCCAGCCCACGCAGGTCCTCGGCGATCTGCCGGGTGTAGGTGTCCGCGGCCTGCTGGGGACTCATCCCCTCCTTCTCCGCCTGCACCTGGATGGGGGTGCCGTGCTCGTCCGTGCCGGACACCATGAGCACCTGGTTGCCGGCCATCCGCTGGTAGCGGGAGAACACGTCGGACGGGACACCGAAACCGGACACGTGGCCGATGTGGCGGGGGCCGTTGGCGTAGGGCCAGGCCACCGCGGTCAACACAGGGGTGCTCATACCCGTTTAGCCTACGGATGACACCGCGCCGTACGCGCGCGAGGGAGCGACGGCGCGCTCCGACGAAGGGGGACCATGATGATCAGGGCACGCGGCCTCGCGCGGCGGTTCACCGCCCGGGGTCGCACCGTCGACGCCGTGCGGGGCGTCGACCTCGACGTGGCCGGGGGTGAGCTCGTCGGCTTCCTCGGCCCCAACGGGGCGGGTAAGACGACCACGCTGCGCATGCTCACCACGCTGTTGCGCCCGACCGCGGGCGAGGCCGAGGTGGCCGGCCGGGACCTGCTGGCCGACCCGGTGGGCGTGCGCAGGCACATCGGGTACGTCGCCCAGGGCGGCGGCACCCACCCGGAGAGCAGGGTGGCCGAGGAGATCGAACTGCAGGGCCGCTTCTACGGTCTGTCGAAGGCCGAGGCCCGGCGGCGCGGCACCGACCTCGCCGCGGAGCTCGACCTCACCGGGCTCGAACAGCGGCTGACCAAGACGCTCTCCGGTGGCCAGCGCCGCAGGCTGGACATCGCGCTCGGCCTGGTGCACAGTCCCCGGCTGGTGTTCTTCGACGAACCCACCACCGGCCTCGACCCGCAGAGCCGGGCGAACCTGTGGGACCACATCCGCACGCTGCGCGCCGAGCACGGGGTCACGCTGTTCCTCACCACGCACTACCTGGAGGAGGCCGACTCGCTCTGCGACCGGATCCTGGTGATCGACGGTGGGACGATCGTCGCCGAGGGCACCCCGGACGAGCTGAAGGCGCGGGTGTCCGGGGACCGGGTCGAGATCGGTATCGCCCCGGACGCCGCGGCGGCGACCGCCGACCTGGTGGACAGGCTGGACGGCGCGCGGGAGGTCACCGTCGCCGACGACGTCGTCCGGTTCCGGGTGCCGCGCGGGGACACGGCGATGCCCGAGGTGCTGCGCGTGCTGGACACCGCGCACATCGCGATGCGCTCGATCGAGGTGCACCGGCCCTCGCTCGACGACGTGTTCCTGACGATGACGGGCCGCAGCCTGCGCGAGGCGGAGACGTCCGCCCCGCCCGGCGACGGGCGGGGCCCGAACTCCGCGGACGAGATCGAGGAGGTCACCGATGTGGCATGACCTGTGGCTGGTGTTCCGGCGCGAGTTCGGCCTGTCGGTGCGCAACCCGACGTGGCTGGGCATCCAGCTGATGCAGCCGGTGCTGTACCTGACGCTGTTCGGGCCGCTGATGGAGAAGATGGTGGCCAACACCCCCGGATTCCCGCCCGGAGACGTCTGGACCATCTTCACTCCCGCGCTGATCGTGATGGTGGCGCTGTTCGGCACGTCCTTCGTCGGGTTCGGACTGCTGGCCGAGTACCGCAACGGGGTGATCGAGCGGCTGCGGGTGACGCCGGTGAGCCGGGTGGCGCTGCTGCTGGGCAAGGTGTTCAACAACGCGCTGCAGACGCTGGTGCAGGCGTGCGTGCTGATCCTGCTGGCGATGCTGGTGTTCGGGCTGCGGGCGCCGGTCGGTGGCGTCCTGCTCAGTCTGGTGATCGCGGCGCTGCTCGCGGTGACCATGGCGTCGTCGTCCTACGCGGTGGCGCTGACGCTGAAGAACGAGCAGGCGTTCCCGGCGCTGCTGAACTCCGTGATGCTGCCGGTGCTGCTGCTGTCCGGCATCCTCATCCCGATCACCAGCGGGCTCGCCCCGGACTGGCTGTACACGCTGTCCCGGATCAACCCGTTCAGCCACGTCGTCGAGGCCGAGCGGGCGAGCTTCCGCGGCGAGATCACGATCGACGCGCTGCTGACCGGCAGCGTCGTGCTCGTGGTGCTCACCGGGCTCGCCGTCTGGTGGGGCACCCGCACGTTCCGCCGGGAGAGCGCCTGAGCCGGGCGGCGGCCACACCCGTCCCGGTGTCGCGCCGTGGGTGATTCCACGGGCGCGGCACCGGCCGGGCGGTTAGCCTCACGCCATGGCGGACGAGGACGGCACCGGGTCCGCACACCCGGACGGTGTGGTCGCCGCCGGTGCGGCCGCCGGGTCCGGGACGACCGCGGAGCCGGTGCCGACGACCGGGATCAGCCTCGCCACCGGCGGGACGCTGTCCGCGCGGTCCGTACCCGCCATGCCCGCCTTCGTCGCGGTCCTCGTCACCGAGGGGCCGAACGGCGTCGCCTCGACCGCCGCACGGCTGCTCGGGGACATGCTGCGGGCCGGGGTGCGGGCCGGTCTCCGGCATCACGCCGACCCCGGAGGGGCCCGGGAACAGGCCCGGCACATGGTGCGCACCGGCCTCGACCTCGGGGCGTTCGCGCCGGGCGCGCTGGCGCCGTCCCTCGACGTGCGTGCCGAGGGGGTCGACGACCGGTTCGTCCGCACCTGGGTCCGGACCGTACGGCGGGTCGCCGAGATCCGCACCGTGCTCGTCCACGGCGACGACACGGTATGGCGGCACCGGCTGCGGCCGGACCGGTGGGCCGACGACGACGTGATACTGACGCTGGCCCGGCACAACGGCGTCCCCGGCAGGCCGGGATGGTTCCACCCGCGGCTCGGGACGCACGAGTACGCCGCGGGACACGGGGTCGGGCACGAGGCGCTCGTCTACCCGTTCACCTTGGGCGACCTGCTGCTGTGACCGCCGCCGTCCCGCCGACCGGCGAGCGTCACCCGGCGGCGAGCCTGCTGCGGGTGAGGAACACGTTGTACGGGCCCCACTGGGACACCAGGTAGTACAGGTCGGGCCCGTCGAGCGACCACGGGTGCAGGTAGCCGCCGTAGACGGCCGGGTGTTCCGCGGCGGGGACGACCACCTCGCCGGCCGACCACGGGCCGGTGAGCTCCTCGGCGCTGCGCAGCACGAGGCCCTTGCGGGACTCGTCGAGGTGCATCAGCAGCCAGCGGTCGAAGCCGCTGTGGTAGCCCAGCGACATCTC
This sequence comes from Saccharomonospora iraqiensis subsp. paurometabolica YIM 90007, assembly GCF_000231035.2. GTDB lineage: Bacteria > Actinomycetota > Actinomycetes > Mycobacteriales > Pseudonocardiaceae > Saccharomonospora > Saccharomonospora paurometabolica. The sequence continues at coordinate 139,390 of NZ_KI912250.1, forward strand.
CCCGACCGGCCCGGTGAACACCGGGGCGGCCGCGGACTGCCTGCCACCCCAGCCGGTCCCGTCCCAGTAGCCGTAGCGGTCGGGGTGCAGGATCCCGTCCGGGCGGACCCGCGCGAGATAGCCGTCGCCGGAGCGGCCCTGGGTGGTACTGAACAGGTACACGTACCCGCCGGAGCGGACGAAGGCCCCGATCTGGAACGGGTCGTCGCGCCACCACCGGTTCTTCCACCGGGCCGAGCGCGGTCTGCGCCAGGTACGGCCGCCGTCGTCGGAGACCGCCACCCCGGCGTGGTCGGTCCGCCACCGGCCCGGCTCGCCCCACTCGCGCACCGACATGTAGTGCACGTAGTGCGTCCCGTCGAGCGCGATGCCGCCGTTCGGGATGACGGTGACCTCGTGGCCCGGCTCGGAGGGCAGGACCTGGGCGGCCGTGCCGTCCCCGCGCGCGACGACGTCGTCCAGGGCCAGCCCGGCGCCCAGATCCCGGGTGCCGGAGAAGGCGAGCACGTTGCAGCGCCAGTCGGCGTGGCCCGGCCCCGCACCGTGGGCGGCCCGTCCCGCGCCGAACGTGTCCCCGAACAACACGCACACCCGACCGTCCCCGGCGTCCCAGACGATGCCGAGGTCGGTGCCGTGGATGGCGAACCGCTCGTCCGTGCGGCCCGGCGACCCGGGTCCGGTCACCGGGCCGATCCTGGTCGTCTCCGTCACACGCACCACGCGGCCGACGCTAGTCGAGTCCCCCGACGGGGGAGAATGTCCGGTATGCGGGTCGTTCGGAGGGCGTTGCGGGCACGGGTGGCGCCGGAGCGCGCGGTGTGGCTGCTGGACCGGCGTGCCGCGCGGCTCGGCCTCGCACCACCCGCGGCTCTGTGCGGCGAGTGGTTCCACTCGCGCGCGGTAGTCGCGCCCAGCGTCCGCGTGACCCCCGTCGCGGGTACCACCGAGGCGTTCGGCACGCCCGCCCGGCAGCCCACGGTGACCGACGCCCCGGCCGGGACCGTGGGCGGCGGCTGGTTCGGCTACCTCTCCTACGACCTCACCGACCCCTCGGGCAGGCGGTGCGCCCTGCCCACCGCCGCCTGGGGGTTCAGCGACCACGTGCTGCGGCTGGACACCGACGGACGGTGGTGGTTCGAGGCGCTGGTGCCGGACGGCGAGGATCGGCACGACGCGGTGGCGGTGCAGGCGGACGAGTTGGACGCCCTGCTGAGCGACGGGGCGGACGGGGCCGACGGCACCCGCGCCGCCGGGCCGG
>NZ_KI912250.1:140747-143996 GCF_000231035.2 Saccharomonospora iraqiensis subsp. paurometabolica YIM 90007
GCCGTTGGGGACACCCTCCTCGTGGGCCGGGGCCACCGAGGTCGGTGCGTAGTTCCCGGGAGGTGGCGGAGGTGGCGGCGGCGCGGAGCGTTCCTCCTCGGACGGGGGCTGGTACGGGGGCGGCCGGTGGTCCCGGGCGCGCTCGGCGGACGGGTCACCCGGCTCCTGCGGCGAGCGCTGCTCCCGGTGCGGGTCCCGCCGCTGGTCGGTGCGGGGTGGCTCGCGGTAGGGCTGCAGCGCGGGTGCGGGCGATTCCGGACGGCGCTGGGACGGATCCGGTGCGCGGTCGGCGTTCTCGATCGTCGACCAGCCCGGCGGGCCCACCAGCGCCACCGGGATGACGCCGAGCACCGTCGCGGGCAGCAGCCCCACCCACAGGTGGACGGCCGTGTTGGCCTCGACCCCGGCCGCGAGCAGCGTGAACCCGAGGAACGGCACCCACAGCAGCCTGCCGGGCCACTTCGGCCCCCGCCGCATCGCCGTGCGGGCCAGCAGGATGACGGCCAGCAACGTCAGCAACGGGAGACCGATCAGCGTCGCCAGGTGGTACCCGTAGGAGAGGGTGTCACCGGACGGGTAGAACAGCGCCTCGTAGACGTTCTGACCGCCCCCGAGGTACTCGTCCTGTGGGCCGACCCAGCAGTACTCCTGCTGCATCGCCTCGTACTCGCCGGACGACAGCCCGGCGGTGTCCCCACCGAAGACCGTGCGGAACACGCTGGAGATCCCCGTGGCGAGCATCCACGGCACGAGCAGCACCAGCACACCGCCGATGCCGAGCAGCGCGTACAACGGGGCACCGTGGTAGCGGTTGCCGGTGAACTTCCGCATGAGTGCGGTGACCACGGCCGCGCCCACCGGGAACAGGGCGAGGAGCACGCCCGTCATCGTGGTCGCCCACGCCCAGTCCCCGGGGCAGAAACCCGGCTGGAAGAGCTGGTAGGCGAGCGAGAGCAGTGAGCTCGCGATCGATTCCACCCTCGCTCCTTCGTCGCGTCCGCCCGGCACCGCCTGTCCGCACAGTATGGCGGGTTCGTCCCGCCGGGTCGGCAGCGGGCGGGGTCGGTGGGGGCGGTGGCCCGCCGTGGCCCCGCGAATTCAGCACCGCGACGCAACGTTCCGAACAACGAAACAGTTACGCCGGATAACAAGCGCAAGATCAACCGGGACGAGTGGACAGAACACCCGGAACGATCGGGACGAAACCGGCGAACCGGACCGGGCGACACCCCCGGGTCCGCCCGGGTCGGACCACCCGCGCCGCGGGTGCTCCGGCACGTCCCTCGACCAGAGAACGGAAGAAGATGCGGAAATCGCTCATAGCTCCCCTGGGCGCGCTCGCCGCGTTGGCGTTCGTGACCCCCGCCTCGGCGCAGGACCAGTCGGGCGAGCTGCCCGGTGAGGTGAACACCTGGATCAACGTCCACGAATGCGCCGAGACCGAGGCCGGGACGAAGGTCGCCACGGTCGTGTTCGAGAACTCGACGGAGCACACCTTCTTCGGTGACTACCGGATCGGCGACGAGGAGGGCACCCCCGACGACGCGACCGGCCAGGAGATCACCGAGGGCCCCCGTGCGGGGCAGGAATTCGGGCCGGTCTACAACCAGGTCGAGATCCCGGCCGGGTCTGCCGACGGCGACGAGGTGCGGGTGCACCTGGAGCTGGGTGACGAGCTGACCGAGGACCAGGGTGCGGGTTCGGTCACGATCTCCTCGTGGGTGGAGCGTGGCCCCGAGCAGAAGAACTTCACCACGAACCGGGAGAAGGAAGCCACCACCGACTGCGCGGAGGAGGACCCGACCCCGTCGTCGAACCCGTCGCCGGACCCGTCGCAGCCCACCGAGCCCACGGACCCCGGCGGGCAGGACCCGGTCTACGACTGCGACAGCCTCACCCGGGAGGAGGCCCAGGACATCCTCAACGAGGACACCTCGGACCCGCACGGCCTCGACGGCAACGGCAACGGCCTCGCCTGTGAGGACGACGAGGATCCCAGCGACGACGAGCTGCCCGGTGACGAGCCGGACGAGAACGGCAAGGCCCCGAAGCCGGTTCCGCAGCCCGGCCACCTCCCGGTGACCGGTTGATCGCACCGGTGACCGACGAGCGCTCCCGCCCGGCCCCGGGCGGGAGCGCCGCGAAGGCCCCCTTCCCCGCGCCCGGTGCCGTGAAGGCCCCCTTCCCTGCGCCCGGTGCCGTGAAGGTCCCCTTCCCTGCGCCCGGTGCCGTGAGGGGGGCCTTCACGGCGTCCCACGCGGGGAAGGGGGCCTTCGCGGCACGGCTCCGGGGCACCCGGTGGAGGGACTCCGTGCCCGGGTGGGTCGTGCCGGTGGTGGTGTACCTCGCGGTGCGGGCGGCCGGGGTCGGTGTCCTGGCGCTCATGGCGGCCGGCGACGGCGGATCCCTGATGGACCGGCTGACCGCCTGGGACGGTCAGTGGTACCTCGGCATCGCCGAGCACGGATACCGCGGGTACGGGGACAGCACCGTCGACATCGACGGCGACCCGTACCCGGCCGCGCCGTTCGCCTTCTTCCCGGCCCTTCCCGCGCTGATCGCGATCGTGTCCACCCTCGGGGCCGCTCCGCCGGTGGCCGCCCTCGTGGTCACCACCGCCGCCGGTCTGCTCGCTGTCCCCGCGCTCGTGCGGCTGGCCCGATTCGTCGACACGCGCCGGTCCGTGGGTCTGCTGCTGGTCGCGCTCACCGCGGGCGCCCCCATGGCGATCACGCTGAACATGGTCTACACCGAGGCCCTGTTCCTCGCGGCCGCCACCTGGGCGCTGGTGGGGGTGCTCGACCGCAGATGGGTGCTCGCCGGGATGAGCGCCATGGCGGCCGGTCTCGTCCGGCCCACCGCGGTGGTGCTCCTCGCCGTCGTCGTCGCGGCCGCGCTGTGGCGGATGTGGCGGCACCGGGCCGGGTGGTGGCCCCTGGTCGCGGTGGCGACGGCACCGTTGGGCCTCGCGGGCTGGTGGGGCACCGTCGTCCTGGCCACCGGGCAGACGTGGCAGCGGATCGAGGACCGCGGGTGGAACACCCACTGGGACTGGGGTGTGGAGGCCGTGGGCTGGGTCGGGACGGCACTGACCGAGCAGGTGCACCCGTGGGAACTGCTCGCGGCGCTGGGCACGGTGACCGCGGTGGTGGCGGCGGCGATCATCGCGGGCGGATCCGTGGCGGGTTCGATCGCCGCGGGCCGGACCACGGCGAGCCGGGCCGCGACGGGAACCGGCGGACCGGAGAC
>NZ_KI912250.1:144096-148892 GCF_000231035.2 Saccharomonospora iraqiensis subsp. paurometabolica YIM 90007
GACGGCACCCGCGCCGCCGGGCCGGCGTGGCGGGCCGGTCCGGTGCGGCACCCGCTGCCCGCCGAGCACCACAACGCCGTGAAGTCCTGTGTGCACGCCATCGAGGCCGGTGAGCTGTTCCAGGCCAACATCTGCACCCGGATGACCGCCGACTTCGACGGCGACCCGGCGGCACTGTTCGCCGAGGGCGTGCGCCGCCTGTCCCCCACCCGGGGCGCGTACCTGGCCGGCGACTGGGGCGCGGTGGTGTCGATGTCCCCGGAGCTGTTCCTGTCCCGCACCGGACGCCGGGTGCGTTCCACCCCGATCAAGGGGACACTGCCCCGGCGGGGCGCACACGACGCGCACCTCGCGGACGCGCTGCGCCGCTCGTCGAAGGACGTCGCCGAGAACGTCATGATCACCGACCTGGTGCGCAACGACCTCGGCCGGGTGTGCGAGGTGGGCACGGTGCGGGTGCCGCAGCTGCTGGCGGTGCGGCCCGCGCCCGGTGTGTGGCACCTCGACTCCACGGTGGAGGGTGTGCTCGCCGAGGGCGCGGACGACGCCGATCTGCTGCGCGGGGCGTTCCCGCCGGGGTCGGTCACCGGCGCCCCGAAGATCCGCGCGTTGGAACTGGTCACCGAGCTGGAACCGGTGCCGCGCGGTGTCTACACCGGCGCGGTCGGGCTCGCCTCCCCGGTGGCGGGCATGGAACTCAACGTCGCGATCCGCACGTTCGAAGTCTCCGGCGGCACGGTGCGCCTCGGCGTGGGCGGCGGCATCACCGCCGACTCCGACCCCGAGGCGGAGTGGCAGGAGTGCCTGCACAAGGCCGCCCCGCTGCGGGCCCTGCTCGACCCGGACGGGTGAGGGCGAGGCGACCGGAGTGCCCCCTCAGACGAACCGCAGGCCCACCACGCCGCCGACGATCAGCGCCAGGCACAGCAGGCGCGCGGTCGTGGCGGGCTCGCCGAGGGCGACCATGCCGTACAGCGCGGTGCCCACCGCGCCGATGCCGACCCAGACGGCGTAGCCGGTCCCGACCGGCACCGTGCGCAGGGCGTAGGCGAGCCCGCCCATGCTCAACGCCAGCGCGACCAGGAACAGCAGGCTCGGCCGCAGCCGGGAGAACCCCCGCGAGGCCTCCAACGCGGCAGCCCACACCGTCTCCAACAACCCCGACACCACGAGCACGACCCACGCCACAGCTACCCCCTCCCGGGTTTTCTCGTGAAGGGCACCTTCCCTGCGTCAGACGCAGCGAGGGGCACTTTCACCGCATCACACGCAGGGAATGTGCCCCTCACGACACACCGTCGGCACCGCGCTGCCGCAACGCCTCGTCGTAGAGCTGCTTCTTGGAGACGCCGGTGGCGTCGGCGATCTCGGTGGTGACCGTCTTCAGGCGCTCGCCCGCCGCGACCCGGGCCTCCACTTCACCCACAAGAGTGGATATGTCGACACGTCCGCGTTGCGCGCCCGCCACGACGACCGTCGCCTCGCCGCGCACGCCGCGCGCGGCCCAGTCGGCCACCTCGGCGAGGCCGCCGCGCACGATCTCCTCGGACACCTTGGTCAAATCCCGGCAGACCACCGCACGCCGGTCGGCCCCCAGCGCGTCCGCGGCCTCGGACAGGGTCGCCGCGAGCCGGTGCGGGGACTCGAAGAACACCACCGTGCGCTGCTCGTCCGCCAGCTCGCGCAGCCAGCGCGCCCGCTCCCCCGCGCGGCGCGGGACGAAGCCGTCGAAGCAGAACCGGTCGGTCGCCAGTCCGGACACCGCGAGCGCGGTGGTCACCGCGGACGGGCCGGGCAGGCAGGTCACCGGCAGGTCCTCGGCCACGCACGCCCGCACCAGCCGGTAGCCGGGGTCGGACACACTCGGCATGCCCGCGTCGGTCACCAGCACCACGGTGCGACCCTCGCGCACCGCCGCGAGCAGGCCCGGCAACCGTGCCTGTTCCACGTCCTCGTAGTAGCTGACGATACGGCCCGACGGGGTCACCCCGAGCGTCGTGGCCAGCGAGCGGAGGCGCCGGGTGTCCTCGGCGGCCAGCACGTCGGCCTCGGCCAGCGCCGTGGTCAGGCGGGGCGAGGCGTCGCGGGAGTCACCGAGTGGGGTGGCGGCCAGTACGAGCGTCACGACGCCCAAGACTAAGCCGTAGGATCGAGCGCCGTGACCGCACTCCTGTCCTCCACCCCGGCGGGCGCGGATCCGGCGCCGGACACGCAGCGGCCACCCACGGACCGGGAGGCCGCCCTCCTGGGCAGGCCGATGCCCACCGACCGGCTGCGTGCGTTCGTCGTCACGGTGGTGCTCACGGCCGTCGCCGGGGTCGTGCGCCTGTGGAACCTGGGCGTGCCGACGGACGGCGGCACCCCGGTCTTCGACGAGAAGCACTACGTCCCCCAGGCGTGGCAGATGCTGCGCAACGGCGGGTACGAGGACAACTACGGCTACGAGCTGATCGTGCACCCGCCCCTGGCGAAGCAGCTCATCGCCGTCGGGGAATGGCTGTTCGGCTACAACGGCTGGGGGTGGCGGTTCGCGGCCGCGGTCGCGGGCACGGTGATCGTGCTGCTCACCGTCCGCATCGCCCGCAGGCTGACCCGTTCCACGCTGCTCGGCGCGGTCGCGGGTGTGCTGGTCATCGCGGACGGCGTGCTGCACCTGCAGTCCCGGATGGGGATGCTGGACATCTTCCTGGCCGTGTTCGTGCTCGCGGCGTTCGGCTGCCTGCTGCGCGACCGTGACCAGGTGCGCGAGCGGCTCGCCGAGGCCGTGCGGCAGGGCTGGGTCGACGACTCCCCGTACGGGCCGCGCCTCGGGTTCCGCTGGTGGCGCTTCGGGGCCGGTGCCCTGCTCGGCCTGGCCACGGCGGTGAAGTGGTCCGGCGGGTACTGGGTGCTCGCCTTCGTCCTGCTGACCCTCGGGTTCGACGTGGCGGCCCGCCGTGCGGCCGGGGTGCGCCGTCCGTGGCTGGGCGCGGTGCGGCGCGACCTGCTGCCCGTGAGCTGGGGGATCGGCCTCGTCTCCGTCGGTGTGTACCTGGGCAGCTGGTGGGCGTGGTTTTCGAGCGAGACGGCCACCGACCGGCACTACCTGGAGATCAACCAGGTGGACCCGGGGGTCTTCGGGTTTCTCCCGGACGCGCTGAACTCGCTGGCGATCTACACGTTCAACATGATGACCTTCCACAGCGGTCTCTCGACCCCGGACGGTGATCCGCATCCGTGGGAGTCGAAGCCGTGGACGTGGCCCATGGGCCTGCGGCCGATGCTCTACTACTACGAGTCCGGCGAGCAGGTCACCGGCTGCGGCGCCGCCGAGTGCGTCAGCGCCACGATGCTGATCGGCACGCCGGCCCTGTGGTGGCTCTCGGTACCCGTGCTGGCGTGGGCGCTGTGGCGGGCGGTGTTCCGCGCGGACTGGCGCTACACCGCCGTGCTCGTCGGATACCTGGCGGGCTTCCTGCCCTGGTTCGCCAACCTCGACCGGCAGATGTACTTCTTCTACGCCACGCCCCTGGCCCCGTTCCTCACGCTCGGGCTGACCCTCGTGCTCGGCCAGATCCTCGGCCGGGCCCGAGCCGCCTACGAACGTCGCGGGACCGGGCTGCTGGTGGTCTCGCTCTACGTCGGGCTCGTGGTGGCCAACTTCGTGTGGCTCTGGCCGATCCTCAACGGTGACCCGATCACGCAGGACCGCTGGGAGGCCGAGCTCTGGCTGCCGTCCTGGCGCTGAGCGGACAGGTCCCTCGGCACCGCGGCGGTTCCCCGCCCGGTCCGGGTCACCGGCCACCCGCCGATGCCCGCGTGCACGACGTCAGGTGACGGGCCCGGGGCGTGGACTCGCGGGCCTGGAGTGGCAACTCACGGACCTGGAGTGGCGACTCGCGAGGCCTGGGGTGGCGACTCGCGGGGGCGCGGAGGGGCAGTCACTGGGTGCGGGGGACGACGCGGGTGACCGGGCCGTCGGTGGAGGTGCCCGTGCGGGCCAGCCAGCCCTCGACCTCGCGGCAGACCGTGGCCAGGGTGGGGCGGTTGCGCGGCTGCGGGTCGAGGGAGGCGGTCAGCAGCCGCGCGTGCACACTCTGCCGGGGCAGGTGCGACGGCGCCTCCGCCCGTGCCGCGGCCATCAGTGCCGCCATGGGTGTCTCCCGCGTCCCGCGCGGGGGATGACCCGACAGGGCGAAGCTGACCGTGGCGGCGAGCTGCCAGGCGTCCGACGCGGGGCTGGCCGGGGCCCCGGAGGCCGCCTCCGGGGCGACGTAGTCCGGGGTTCCGACCATCATGCCGGTGGCGGTCAGCGTGGAGTCACCCTTGCTGCGCGCGATCCCGAAGTCGATCAGATGCGCCACCCCGGTGGGGTCGATGATCACGTTCGACGGTTTGACGTCGCGGTGCAGCACGTTCTTCTCGTGCGCGGCCGACAGCGCACCGGCCATCGTGGCCCACAACCGGCCCGCCGAGACGTCGTCCAGCGCCCCCGCCGTGTCCACCGCCTCGGCGAGCGGCTGACCCTGCAGGTACTCCATCACCAGGGCGAGCCCGTCGGGTTCCTCGACGAGGTCGTAGACCCGGACACAGTTCGGGTGGCTCAGCGCGGCGAGTGCCCGCGCCTCGCGGTGCATCCGGTGCTCGGTGTCCTCGTCGGGCGCATGGGCGATCTTCAACGCGACCGTCCTGCCGAGCTGGGTGTCGACCGCCTCCCAGACCGTGCCGAACCCGCCGTGCCCGAGCCTGCGCACCCGGCGGAAGCGGCTGCTGCCCGCCTGCGCCGACCCGGGCGGCGCGGACATCCCACCGGCCGC
>NZ_KI912250.1:148992-151920 GCF_000231035.2 Saccharomonospora iraqiensis subsp. paurometabolica YIM 90007
TCCCGCGCCGGGACCCCACCGGCCGGGCGTGTCCGCGGTGCGGCGGCTGCCGTGGCCCGTCGCCGCGTACGGCGTGGGCATCGTCGCCCTGACGGTCGGCAGCAGCGGACTGCCGTTCATCAACCCCCGGGTGCTGCTGATGGCCGCACCCGCCCTGCTGCTCCCGGTGGCACTCGACCTCGCCGACCGGCACCCCGGCACCCTCGTCACGGTCGTGGCCGCGTGGGTCGCGCTCGGGTCGTGGCTGTCCGCCTACGCGCTCACCGTCTGGCCGCACGCCCTCTGAGCCGGGGCCGGGGAGCCCCCGTCACGCCCCCTCGGCCGCGAGCCGGTCGTACTCGGCCGTGACGTGGTCCCAGGCCGCCAGCACGTGGACACGTTCGGTGGCCGGGGCGCCGATGGCCATGCGCAGCACCACGTCCTCGCCGACCCGGGTGTGGCTGAGGTAGAGCTCGCCGGAGGCGTTGAGCCGCTCCAGCAGGGCCGTCGTGGCCTCGTTCGCCCGCCCGGCCGGGAGCGGACGATCGGCCTCGTCGCTCCACACCGGACGGATGCACACCAGACCGAACGGGTGCGGCGTGACCACCTCGAAGCGGGGGTCGGCCGCCACGAGCGCGGCGAGCTCGTCGGCGAGTCCGATGCCGCGCCGGATGTGGGCACGCAACCCTTCCGCGCCGTACCAGCGGATCACCGACCACAGTTTCAGCGCACGGAACCGGCGGCCGAGCGGGATCTGCCAGTCCCGGTAGTCGATCACTTCCCCCGAACTCGTCGCGGCGTTGCGCAGGTACTCCGGCAGGATCGACAGCGCCTCGATCATCGGTGTCCGGTCCGCCGTCCAGAGCACCGAGCAGTCGAAGTTGGTCAGCAGCCACTTGTGCGGGTCGGTCACGTAGGAATCGGCGTACCCGGCGACACCGTCGTTGATCCCGCGCAGCTCCGGACACACCGCCGCCACCCCCGCGTAGGCGGCGTCGACGTGCAGCCACACGCCGTGTGCCCGGCACACCTCGCCGATCCGCCGCACCGGGTCGATCGCGGTCGTGGAGGTGGTCCCGATCGTGGCACAGACCATCGCCGGTCGTGCGCCCGCCGCGACGTCCGCGGTCAGCAGCGCGTCGAGGTGCGCGGGGTCCATCGCCAGGGTGGCCGGGTCGACGTCGACGAACCGGACGTCGTCGGGGGCGAGGCCCGCGATCCGGGCCGCCTTCTCCAGCGACGAGTGGGTCTGTGACGACACGTACAGCGTGTACCGCCCCGCATCCGCCGTACCCGGTGCGCGGGGCGCCCCGCCCCCGGCGCCGTGCAGCGCGGCCAGCAGGGCCACCAGGCTCGCGCTGGAGGCGGAATCCTCGATCACTCCACCGCCCGCGGCGTCCGTGCGGAACGACGACGGCAGCCCGAGCAGTTCGGCGAGCCAGTCCACGACCACGGTCTCCAGCTCGGTGCAGGCCGGGCTGGTCGCCCACACCATCCCCTGCACCCCGAGCCCCGAGGAGAGCAGGTCCCCGAGGATCGCGGGCCCGCTGGTGTTGGCCGGGAAGTAGGCGAAGAAGCTCGGGTGCTGCCAGTGCGTCAGCCCCGGCAGCACCACCCGGTCGAGGTCGGCGAGCACGTTCTCGAACGGTTCCCCCTCCTCCGGAGGGTGCTCGGGCAGCGCCGCCCGGACTTCACCCGGCCGTGCCGGGGAGCGCACGGGGTAGGACTCGATCGAGTGGAGGTAGTCCGCGATCCGGTCGACGACCTGCCTGCCGTACCGCCGGAACTCCTCGGGAGTCATGTGCTCGCTCACCCGGCCAGGCTAAACGGGCGGTCGACGGGCGGACGGGGGGCGGCAGCGCGGTCGCTAGAATGGCGCCCATGTCCGCGCCCTCCGAGTCCACCGGCAGCGTCTCCCCCGGGTCCACCGGGAGGGTGTCCCTGACCGGCATCAAACCGTCCGGGGAGCCCCATCTGGGCAATCTTCTCGGTGCGATCCGGCCCGCGCTGCGGTTGGCCGAGGAGTACGACTCGATGTACTTCATCGCCGACTACCACGCGCTCACCAGCATCCGGGACCCCGAGCTGAAGCGCCACTACACGCGGTCGGTCGCCGCCACCTGGATGGCCGCCGGACTCGACCCGGAGCGCACGACGTTCTACCTGCAGTCCGATGTACCGGAGACCTTCGAGCTGACCTGGATCATGTCCTGCGTCACCGGGAAGGGCCTGATGAACCGCGCGCACGCCTACAAGGCCGCACGCGACCGGAACGTCGAGGCGGGCGAGGAACCGGACGCGGGCATCAACATGGGACTGTACAACTACCCGGTGCTCATGGCGGTGGACATCCTGATCATGGAGACCGACGTGGTGCCGGTGGGCAAGGACCAGGTGCAGCACGTCGAGTACGCCGCCGACATCGCGGGCAGCTTCAACCACCTCTACGGCGACCACTACACGTTCAAGATCCCGCGGGCGATCGTGCCGGAGGGGCCCGCGGAGACGCTGCCGGGCCTGGACGGCCGGAAGATGAGCAAGTCCTACGACAACACGATCCCGCTGTTCCTACCGGAGAACAAGCTCAAAAAGCTGGTGCGCCGCATCCCCACCGACAGCACCCCGGTGGAGGACCCGAAGGACCCGGACGGCGCGGCGGTGTTCCAGATCCTGGAGCAGGTCGCGCCCGCGTCGGCGGCCGACGTCGTCGCCGACACCCGCAAGCGCCTCGAAGCGGGCGGCATGGGCTGGGGTGAGGTGAAGAACGTGCTGTTCGAGGTGCTCAACACCGAACTCGCCCCGATGCGCGAGCGCTACGACGCCCTCATGGAGCCCGGCAGCGAACTGGACGACGCCCTCGCCCGTGGCGCCGAGCGTGCCCGTGCGCGGGCGGGCCGGGTGCTCTCCGCGGCCCGCCGGGCGGTCGGCATCAGCTGACGCCGCGGGCGT
>NZ_KI912250.1:152020-160788 GCF_000231035.2 Saccharomonospora iraqiensis subsp. paurometabolica YIM 90007
CCCCGGCGCTTCCGGCGCTTCCGGTGGCGCGGTCGCCGACGCACCGGCGTCCGACGACACCGTGCGCCGGCGCACCGCGAGCACGAGCAGCGCCGCCACGGCGACCAGCGTGTAGCTGGAGCCCGCGAGGTGTTGCCACCAGGCCCAGGCGGTCTCCGGTGTCCCGGGGTCGGTGGACAGCACGACGCCGTGCGGTCCGACCACGAACGCCAGCACCAGCAGCGTCGCCAGGCCCGGGACCCACCACCGGCGTGCTGCGCCGCGGCGCAACGGGTACGCCAGGGCCACCGCCGCCGGGGCCACCCACACCCAGTGGTGCGACCAGCTCAACGGGGACGCCAGCAGCCCCCAGAAGGCGATCGCGAGCAGTACCGTGACGTCGTCGCCCACCGACCGCGCCCGCCGGGCGGCGAGCAGCGCCACGGCGAGGAACGCCAGCACCAGCAGCACCCACAGCACGAACCGGACGTCGCCCCCGTCCGGCAGCAGACGGTGCAGCACCCCGTTGAACGACTGGTTGAACGCGTACGCGGTGCCCACCTTCTGGTCCGTGCCGAACACGGCGTCGAACCAGAAACGGACCGAGTCACCCGGCGCGAGGGCGAATCCGAGCAGGATCGACCCGGCGAACGTGCCCACGGCGACGGCCGCGGCCCGGTACTGCCGCTTGACCAGGAAGAACAGCACGAAGATCAGCGGGGTCAGCTTGATCCCCGCGGCCAGGCCGGTCAGCAGGCCCCGTGGCCACCGCGTACGGGGCAGCAGGCAGTCCACCACGACGAGCCCCATCAGCAGCAGGTTGATCTGCCCGAGGACGATCGTCTGCCGGACGGGTTCGATCAGCAGCCACCCGGCCGCGACGGCGGCACCCAACAGCACCGCACCCGTCCGCCTGCCGTGCCTGCGCCCGGCGACGACCGTCGTGGTGGCGAGCAGCGCCGCCAGTCCGGCTGCCACCAGCAGCACCGTGGCCACGTGCCAGGGCAGCAGGTGGGCCGGGACGAAGGCGACCGCGGCGAGCGGCGGGTAGAGGAACGGCAGCCCGATCTCCAGCGGCACGTACTCCCGGAACTCCGGCGAGTACAGCGCGATCCCGTGCGACCAGGCGTAGCCGCCGGTCCGGTAGACGCGCAGGTCGGAGAACTCGACCGGGCTGAGCAGGACCGCCACGGCGGTCACGAGCAGGACACCGAGCGCGATCGTGACCGCTCGGCCGTGTCGACCGGCCTCGGCGTCGTCCCGGGCCCCCACGTCCCGACGGCGCAACGCCGTCTCCCAGCGCACCATGCAGTACAGCCCTCAGTCGTCCCTCGGTGGGAACCGCCCCGGCGAAGCCCCCGTGTCGGGCACCCACCGTACCGACGGGTGGCCCGGTCGTGGCGCGCTCCTGCCGGATCGGCACGGCTCCCGCCGCGGGAGAGCTGCCCGCGACCGGCCGGGTCCGGGCAGCTCTCCCCCGTGTCAGATCAGGCCGAGGGACAACATCGCGTCGGCCACCCGCGTGTACGCGGCGATGTTCGCGCCCGCGACGTAGTTGCCGGGCATCCCGTACTCCTCCGCGGTCTCGCGGCAGCGGGTGTGGATACCCCGCATGATCTCCTCCAGCCGGTCCTCCGAGTACTCGAACGTCCAGGAGTCCCGGGAGGCGTTCTGCTGCATCTCCAGCGCGGAGGTGGCGACCCCGCCCGCGTTGGCGGCCTTGCCCGGCCCGAAGGCGACACCGGCGTCCTGGAACAGCTGCACGGCCTCGGGGGTGGTGGGCATGTTCGCGCCCTCGGCGACCACCGTGCAGCCGTTGCGGATCAGCCGCTCGGCCTCCTTACCGGTGATCTCGTTCTGCGTGGCCGAGGGCATGGCCACGTCGCACGGCACGTCCCACACCTGCGCGCCCTCGACGTAGCGGGCGTTGGAGACGGTCTCGGCGTAGCTGGAGAGGCGCTCGCGGCGCACCTCCTTGATGTCCTTCAGCAGCTCGAGGTCGATGCCCTTCTCGTCGACGATGTAGCCGGTGGAGTCGGAGCAGGCCACCACCCGGCCGCCGAGCTGGTGGGTCTTCTCGATCGCGTAGATGGCGACGTTGCCGGACCCGGAGACGACGGCGGTCTTGCCCGCGAAGTCCTCACCGCGCGCGGCCAGCATCTCGTTGACGAAGTAGGCCGTGCCGTAGCCGGTGGCCTCGGTGCGCACCTGGGCGCCGCCGTAGATGAGGCCCTTCCCGGTGAGCACCCCCGACTCGTAGCGGTTGGTGATGCGCTTGTACTGGCCGAACAGGTAGCCGATCTCCCGGCTGCCGACCCCGATGTCCCCCGCGGGAACGTCGGTGTACTCACCGATGTGCCGTTGCAGCTCGGTCATGAAGCTCTGGCAGAACCGCATGATCTCGCGGTCGGACTTGCCCTTCGGGTCGAAGTCGGACCCGCCCTTGCCGCCGCCGATCGGCAGCCCGGTCAGGGCATTCTTGAAGATCTGCTCGAACCCGAGGAACTTGACGATGCCGAGATACACCGAGGGGTGGAAGCGCAGGCCACCCTTGTAGGGCCCGAGTGCGCTGTTGAACTCCATCCGGAAGCCACGGTTGATGTGGATCTCACCGTTGTCGTCCTCCCAGGGCACCCGGAAGATGATCTGACGCTCCGGCTCGCAGATCCGCGAGATGATCTTGGCGTCCGCGTACTGCGGGTGCTTGCCCACCGCGGGGCTGATGCTCTCCAGCACCTCACGCACGGCCTGGTGGAACTCGACCTCGCCCGGGTTGCGGGCCAGGACCTCCGCGTAGACGTTCTCGAGCCGTTCGTGGATCGGCACTCTACGACCTCCGCTTCACGGGTCGGGGGTTTCGTTAACACGAGCGAAACACCGTTGTCCCGCACGGAGCAACACCGGGACAGCTTAATCCTCGTCACCTCCCGTCGTGCCGCGAAGGGCACCTTCCCTGCGTGTGACGCAGCGAAGGTGCCCCTCGCGCGACCCTCCCGGAGAGCGGGCGGCGGCAGCGGCTACTCGCGCAGGGAGAGGGCGGCCTTGGGGCAGGAGGCCACCGCCTGGCGCACCCGCTGTTCGTTGTCCGCGTCCACCGCACCGACCAGGTGCAGGTTGTCGTCCTCGTCGAGTTCGAACACCTCGGGCGCGACCGCCTCGCAGACCCCGTTCGCCTCACACTGGTCGTAGTCGACGACGACCTCCATGTCTCCTCCTTCATCCTCCCGCGTCCCCGCGGGGCCCTCGTCCGTGACCGGGGCGGGGTGAACTAGAACCTGTTCTATTAGTCGCATACCGTACGGGCCCTGACAAGGGTCGCCGGGAACCACCGCGGCCGTTCGGGGACCTCTCCGGTAGCCGCGGGGGGCCGCTTCGGCAGACTGTGCCGAGGCAGGACCGGGACGGCGCACGCGGCGACGGGCGCGACCGGCGGACACGGACGGCAGCGGACACGGACGGCGGCGGACACGGACGGGGAACGGGATGACCACGGGCACGCACCGGATGGACGACGACCTGCTCGCGGTGGCCGAGGCCGCCACGGGGTTCATGCCCACCGACGAGGGCCTCGCCCTGTACGAGGCCGCACGGGAGCATCTGGGCACCGGGGTCGCCGTGGAGATCGGCAGCTACTGCGGCAAGTCGACGGTGTTCCTCGGCGCGGCCGCCCGGGCCACCGGGGGACGGGTCGTCACCGTCGACCACCACCGGGGTTCCGAGGAGCACCAGCCCGGCTGGGAGTACCACGACCCCGGCCTTGTCGACCCGCACACCGGCACGCTGGACACCCTGGGCGCCTTCCGCCGCACGATCGCCGACGCGGAGCTGGAGGACCACGTCGTCGCGGTGGTCGGCCGCTCGCCGGACGTGGCGGCGTTCTGGCGCACCCCGGTGGACCTGTTGTTCATCGACGGGGGACACACCGAGCGGGCCGCGCAGGACGACCTCACCGGCTGGGCCCCGTGGCTGACCGGGGGCGGCATCCTGGCCATCCACGACGTCTTCCCCGACCCGCGGGACGGGGGCAGGCCCCCGTTCCACATCTACCGCCGTGCGCTGGACTCCGGGCAGTTCACCGAGGTCTCGGCGACCGGGTCGCTGCGGGTACTGCGCCGGGAGTCCGGTCAGCCGGGCACGCCCGTGGACTGACCACCCTTCGCCGACTCCGCGCAGCCGCACGCGTCCGTCCCGACTCCGGCGGCGTCGGGGAGGCCGTCACCCCGGAAGATGCCCGCGGCCGGGGTGGTCGACGACAGGGCGTCGGCGGCCAGCAGCACCGCCGCGCCGGTCCAGGTCGGACACTCCTCCGGCCAGCGCTTGCCGTCGGCGTAGACCAGGCCGGTCCAGTACGAACCGTCGGGGTCCCGCAGGTGCTGCATCGCCGCGAACTGCTCGTGCGCGGCGGCGGTGTCGCCGACGGCGTCCAGACTGAGCACGAGCTCGCAGGTCTCGGCCCCGGTGACCCACGGGTGGTCGTCCACGCACCGGATCCCGAGGCCGTCCACCACGAAGTCGTCCCAGCGTTCACGCAACCGCCGCCGCGCCTGCGGCCCGCGCACCGCGCCGCCGAGCACCGGGTAGTACCAGTCCATCGAGTACCGGCGCTTGTCGGTGAACGCCTCCGGGTGCGACCGCAACCCGTGCGCGAGACGCCCGAGGGCGATCTCCCAGTCCGGCTGCGGCACGCCCAGGTGCCGGGCCAGGGCCAACGCGCACCGCAGCGCGTGGTGGATGCTGGAGCACCCGGTGAGCAGCGCCTCCGGGTCGACCGCGCCCCGCTCGCCCACCAGCCAGCCGATCGTGCCGTCCGCGTTGGCCGCGCCGAGGACGAACTCCACGGCACGGCGCACCGGCTCCCACATACGCCGGGCGAACCCGTCGTCTCCGGTGAGCAGCACATGGTGCCACACCCCCACCGCGAGATAGGCGCAGAAGTTCGTGTCCGCCTCGGCCTGTTCGACCACGCCCTCGCGCACCCGCGCGGGCCACGACCCGTCCGGCCGCTGGGTGCGCGCGGACCACTCGTAGGCGGCCACGGCCTCGTCCGGGAACCCGGCCACGGCCAGTCCCATCGCGGACTCGACGTGGTCCCAGGGATCCAGGTGCCCGCCCGGGAACCAGGGGATCGCCCCGGTGGATTCCTGCACCCGGGCGATGGAGGCCGCCGTCGCCACGGCCTGCTCGGCGGAGAGCACCCCCGGCACCGACGGTGCGGCGGTGCCGGCCGGAACCCCCGCGACCGTGCGGACGCCGCCCCGGTCAGCGGGCGGCAAGCGGCGCCCCCTGCTTGACGAGGTACAGGACCAGACTCTTGCCGAGCACGGGGTTGAGCAGCCGTTCCGCGGTGCGGGTCACGGCGGGCGCGGAGAGCATGTCCCACACGAGCAGCCGGTGGTAGGCGTCGGTGAGCGGGTGCCGCTCCCGGTCGACCCCGACCGCGCACTTCAGCCACCAGTACGGCGCGTGCAGGGCGTGCGCGTGGTCCCGTCCGATCGCGCGGAGGCCGACCGACTCCAGCTTGTCCCGGAGCTCGCCCTCCCGGTAGATGCGCACGTGCCCGCCCTCGACCTCGTGGTAGGCGTCGGACAGCAGCCAGCACACCCGCTCGGGCAGCCTGGCGGGCACCGTCACCGCGACGGTTCCGCCCGGCCGCACGATCCGGGACAGCTGGTGGATCGCCTTGTCGTCGGACGGAATGTGCTCCAGGATCTCCGAGGCGATCACGCAGTCGAACGACTCGTCGGGGAACGGCAGGTCCAGCGCGTCCCCGGACACCGTGCGCGCCGCGGCCCCCGGCGGCACCTCGTTCTCGGCCTCCATCGCCGCGAACATCTCGGCCACCTTGGCCAGTTCCGGTTCGTCGTGGTCGAAGGCGACCACGTCGGCCCCGCGCCGGTAGGCCTCGAAGGAGTGCCTGCCCGCCCCGGCCCCGACGTCGATCACCTTGCTGCCCGGCACCACACCGAGCCGGTCGAAGTCCACCGTCAGCATCGCCGTCACCGTTTCCTCTCGTCGTCTCCGGCCGCCCGACACGACTCGATGGACGCCATGTAGCGCTCCACCGTCGCCTCGGCGACCGACCGCCAGCTGTACCGGCGCTGGGCACGCTCGCGCCCGGCCTCCCCGAGCCGCCGCCGCAGCGCGGGGTCGTCGAGCACCGCCCCGAGCCGGTGGGCCAGGGCCTCGGCGTCGCCGGGCGGCACGAGGTAACCACATCCGCCGTCCGGGCCGACCACCTCGGGCAGCGCGCCCGCGCGGCTGACCACCAGCGGGGTCCCGCACGACATCGCCTCGACGGTGGGCAGCGAGAAGCCCTCGTACAACGACGGCACGCACGCCACCTCGGCCGAGGCGAGCAGGCCGGCCAGTTCGGTGTCGTCGATCCCGCTCACCGTGTTCACCGCGTCGGCGATCCCCAGTTCGTCGATGAGCTTCTCGGTCGGGCCGCCCTCGGCGAGGCGGGACACGAGCGTGAGGTGCACGTCGCGTTCGGTCCGCAGTTTCGCGACCGCCTCCAACAGGTGCCGCACCCCCTTCAGCGGGACGTCCGCGCTGGCCACGGCCACGATGCGGCCGGGTGTGCGGGGGGCGTCCGGCGGCCGGAACAGGTCGGTGTCCACCCCGAGCGGGACGGTGGTGATCCGGTCCGCCGACACCCGGAAGTCCTCGGCGATGTCGTCGGCCGACGCCCGGGAGACGGTGATCAGCTCGGGGATGCGCCGGGCCACCCTGGCCTGCATCCGGACGAAGCCGTACCACCGGCGCACCGCGGGCCGGCGCCACCAGGGCGCCGCGGCGAGGTCGGCCACCCGGTCCCGGGTGATCGGGTGGTGCACCGTGGCCACCAGCGGGATCCCGGCGCGCCGCACCGACAGCAGGCCGTAGCCGAGGCACTGGTTGTCGTGGACCACGTCGAACTCGTGGGCGCGCTGCCGCAGCAGCCGCGCGGCCCGCACGCTGAACGTCAGCGGCTCGGGAAAGCCGGCCGTCCACATCGTCGCCACCTCGGCGACGTCCAGCCAGTCCCGGATCTCGGCCGGGCGCGGTGTGCGGAACGGGTCCGGTTCGCGGTAGAGGTCCAGACTGGGTACCTCGGTCAGCGACACGGGCGGGTCGAGCTCCGGGTAGGGCTGTCCGGAGAAGACCTCGACCTCGTGGCCGAGCTCGGCGAGGCCGCGGCTGAGCTGCCGCACGTAGACACCCTGGCCACCGCTGTGCGGCTTGCTCCGATAGGAGAGCAGCGCGATTCGCAACGAAACTACCTCTCGTCCGGCGTGGGCCGCGGTCCGGGTGATTCACACCCGGAGCCGGAGATCTCACCCGCCCGGCCACCACCACGGAAAACCGGGCGGTGGAGCGGAATTCGATTCTTCCGGATCATGGCAGAATCGCTCCTTCGGGGAGAGTGAGATCGCCGTAAGACTAGAATTGAGTTCAACCGGAACACAAGGACGCGACCCCCATTCCGGGGGCGATGTGACGAAAGACTCTGAATTCGCCGCGCCCCGGAAAAGCCACCGCGGACCGCGCGGCCGGTCGGTCACACGGTCCGCATCCGGGCGATCCGCCACGCGCCGTCGATCCTGCGCAGCTCCAGCTCCAGGCAGGCGGTTCCCGACTCACCGGCTCCGCCGTCGGCCGAAATGGTCTGCTGGTCGACGAACACGAGCACCCGCGCACGCGCGTCGTCCAGCTCACGCACCCCCACCTCGCGCACCGTGGTGGAGCGCACCGTCTCCTCCCCGTCCGCGCGGGCCGACACCTTGTCGAAAGTGGACCGGTACTGCTCGGCCGCCCTCCCCACGAGCGACTCCTCGGCGACCCGCTCGGTCCGGGCGAGGTCGCGGTGACTGTAGGACAGCAGCCCCTGCACCATCGCCGTGGTCTCCTCGACCACCGCCGTCGTCGCCGCCGGATCGGCGAAGGCCGCGTTGCCCCCGCTCAGGCGTCGCTCCGCGACGGCGAACCACGCGGCCGCCGCACCCGCGAGCACCGTCACCGCCGTGAGGACGGCCAACCACGTCGCCGCCCGGGACGACCCGTTCCGGTCCTCTCCTCCCCGGGCCACGGCGCGCGTGTCCCCGAACGGGTCACCCTCCGCCCCGTCCCCGGCCGGGCGACCGGAGCCCGCGGGGTCCGTGTCCGGCGTGTCCTCGGTGGTCATCGCGCCTCCTGTACCGAGGCGACCTTCCAGCCGTCCCCGGTCCGGCTCAGCTCCGCCACGAGCACGTTCCGGCGCACACTCGGCCCGTCGGACCCGGATTCGAGATCGATCTCCACCACCGCGAGCATCCGCGCCGTCCCCGCGTCCACGTCGAGGTGGGACAGGGCCGCACCGGCCACCGACGCCTCCGCCGTGGTCCCGCTGCGTTCGACGTCGGCGATCTCATCACCGCGACCCTTCCGGAAGCGCTCCGCGAGGTCCCCCGTGGTGACGTCGATCCAGCTGTCCACCGACCGCCCGGCCCGGGTGTGGTCGACGGTGTGCAGGGCGTCCACGGCCGCCGTCCCGGCGTCGAGTGCGGCCTCCCGGGCCGACGCGCGCCCGGCGTACTCGCTCCGGGCGGTGGACAACCACGAGTAACCGAACCACGCGCAGCACACCAGGGCGAGCACGGCCGTCGCCGTCAGCGCGGTCCGTGCCTTCCGTGCGCGGCGTGCCCCGGTTGCCGTCCCGGTCACTCACCCACCCCCAGCAGTGCGCCGAGGCCGCCGCGGTCGGGGGCCGCGTCCGCCCCGTCGAGCAGGCCGGGCAACGACGGCTCGGCCCCGGAGTCGGTGCCGTCGCC
>NZ_KI912250.1:160888-174646 GCF_000231035.2 Saccharomonospora iraqiensis subsp. paurometabolica YIM 90007
CGCCGTCCCCGGACCCCGTGCCGCCGTCGGGGCCGCCGTCGGCGCCGCCCGGGTTCCGCTGCGACCCGTCCGCCCTCGGCACGTTCTGGGCGCCGCGCACGGAGATCGGGCTGCCGGGAGGTTCCGCGCAGTAGGCCTCGGTGTTCGGCGGCAGGTCCTCGGTCTCGTCGGCCCCGCGCTTGGGGGTCGTCTCGTAGCCCTTGGTGCACGACGGGGGATCGAAGAAGTTCAGCACCAGCCCGAGATGGCCCTCGCCGTTCGACGACACCGACTTGGAGAACGCCGAGGCCATCGGCAGGGCGACCAGCAGCTGCTCCACCGCGTCGGTGCGCGCGGCGGTGATCCGCGTCGTGGTGAGCAGGTTCGCCAGCAGCACGCCGGTGGATGTGCCGGTCTCGGCCAGGAACTCGTCGACCTCCCGGCTCAGGCCCGGTGCCCGGTCCACCACCGTGCGCAGGTCCGGGTCCGCCTCCTTCAGCGCACCCGCGATCTCGGAGAACCCGTCCGCGATCCGCAGCAGCTCGTCGCCCTGCTCCCGTTGGGTCCGCAGGACCACGCGACCGTCCGCGAGCAGCTGCCGCGTCTCGGGCAGGTTCTCCCGGGCGGCCGCGGTGAACGAGCCGGTCGCGTCGAGCAGACGCTGCAGGTCCGGCCCCACCCCGCGGAACGCCTCGTGTGCCTCGTCGACCACCGTGCGCACCGACTTGGGGTCCACACTGGACAGAAGATCGTGCGCTCCGGCGAGCAGGTCGTGCGGCATGACGGGGGTGTCCGTGCGCTCCCGAGGGATCACCGCGCCGGGTTCGAGGTAGGGCGCGCCGTCGCGGCGCGGGCGCAGGTCCACGTACTGCTCCCCGACCGCGGAACGGTTGGCCACCACGGCGTCCGTGTCGTCCGGGATCGGCGGTGCGTCGTCGGAGATGTCCAGTTCGACGGTGAGACCGTCGCCGTCCAGGTCCAGTGACCGCACCTGCCCCACGGTCACTCCCCGGTAGGCCACCTCGGCGCCCTCGAAGATGCCGCCGGACGAGGCCAGCTCGACGTGGACGGAGTAGCCGCGGCCGGTGACCAGCCGGTCGAGCCCGGCGTACTTCCCGCCCGCGTAGCCGACCGCGAGGACCGAGATCAGCCCGAACACGAGCAGCAGCACCTTGTTCCGACCCGTCAGTCTCATCGCGTCCCTCCGAGCAGGCCGCCCAGCAGTCCCCCGACGCCGCCCCCGGCCTCGTCCCGGGCACCGCCGTCCGCCTCCGCGGTGCCGGGCAGGGGAAGCGGCGGCGCGGACGGGTCCGTGCCGTTCCCGGGGTCACCGGCGGTGGCGGAGGTGTCCGGCCCGTCGGCGGCGTCGGCCGGGTCGCCCGCCTCCGCGGGGAGGTAGGCCCCGAGGATGTTCTTCAGGACCGAGTCGAGGTTGAGATCCAGCCGGACACCCACGTTGGCGTAGTCCCCGTGCACGATCCGGTGCCCGAACACCGGGAGCGGGTAGGTGGGCAGCAGCTTCAACGCCTCGGCCAGGTCCGGACCGGTCTCGGCGAGCTTCTCCAGCACCGGCGCCGACGAGGCGAGGGTGGCCGCCAGCTCGTCGCGCGTGGCCTCGATCACCCTGCTGCCCACGCCGGAGAGCTCGTCCAGGGAATCGAGCATGCCGACGAGCTGGTCCCGCTGGTCGTCCACCACCGCCAGGCCCGGCTCCAGGTGGTCGAGCGCCCGGGTGAGGTCGTCGGACTGCGCGTCCAGCGTCGCGGCGAGGTCGTTCACCCCCTCGATGGCGCGCACGATCTCGCCGCGCTGTCCGTCGAGTTCGGTGGCCAGGTGGTCGGCGCGGGACAGCAGTGCGCGGAACTCGGCCTCGTTCCCGGTCAGCGCGGTGTTCAACTCCCGGACGATCTCCCGCAGCTGTTCGACACCGCCGCCGTTGAGCAGCAGGGACAGCGCCCCGAGCACCTCTTCCACCTGGGCGTGCCGCTCGGTGCGCGCCAGCGGGATGGTGGCGCCGTCGGACAGCCGCCCCGCCGGTTCCTCCCCGGCGGACGGGGGCGACAGTTCCACGAACTTCTCGCCGAGCAGGCTGGACTGGCGGAGCTCGGCATCGGCGTTGGCGGGCAGCTCGATCCCGCCGTTGAGCGCGAGCTCCACCTCCGCCGATTTCGTGTCCTCGGCGAGCGTGATCCGCTCGACCCTGCCCACCGCCACGTCGTCCACCTTCACGGAGGCCTGCGGCACCAGGTCGAGGACGTCACGGAACTCCACGGTCACCCGGTAGGGGTCGTCACCGAGGTCGGCCCCGCCGGGCAGCGGCGCGGTGTACAGGCCGGAGAAGCCACCGTCGGCGCACCCGGCCACGAGGAGCGTGACGCCGAGTGCCGCGGCGAGCCTGCGCAGCCGCCTCCGCGGCCGTGGCCGCGCGCGTGCCGGGTGCGGCGCCGGGTCCGGTGCGTGTGTCGCCTGGGTCATCGTCCCTGCCTTTCCGGCGGTCACCGTTGCTGCGGGCCCGCCGCGATCACCGGCAGGGGCAGCGGGGGCAGCTCACCGCGCTGGATCGCGGACAGCAGCGCCGAGACCGGTGGCACTCCGGTCGCCCCGTCCACCACCGGGGCCAGGACCTCGCAGAGCTTGTTCAGCGTCTGCGGCACCTCGTCGGGTGTGGCGAGCCCGACCAGCCGGCACACCGTGGTCACCAGCGGGTTGGTCAGTTCGTTCGCGTTGTAGCGGACCGCGATGGAGCCGCTGTTGGCGTCGTAGGAGTTGATGAAGTTGCTCAACCCGGTGGGCGCGGCGTCGATCGTCTCGGCCAACGACGCCCGTTCGTCGACCAGGGTCTGCGTCAGCCCGGCGAGTTTGTCCACGTTGGACGTCATGAGGTCGCTGTTGTCCTCGACGAACCGCCGGACCTCGCCGAGCGCCGTGCCGAGGTCGGACAGCGCGGCCCCGACCTCGTCCGAGTCGTCGGCGAGCAGGTCGGTGACCTCGGCGAGCCTGCCGTAGAACTCCTCGACCGCGGCGTCGCTGTCGGCCAACACCTCGGTGAACTCCCCGAGGTTGCGCACCGTGGAGAACAGCTCGCCCTTCGAGTCGTCCAGCGTCGTGGCCAGCTCGGACATCCGGGTGATCGTCGTGTTCAGGTCGCGGCCGTTGCCCTCCATGCTCTCGGCCGCCGCGTCGAGCGCGCCCGACAGCGCCCCGTCCGAGTTGGCGCCGTCCGGACCGAGTGTGCGGGACAGCTCGTCCAGGGTGGAGTAGAGATCGTCGATCTCCATCGGCGTGGCCGTGCGGTCCCGGCCGAGCACCGCACCGGAGGACAGCTCCGGCCCCGACTCGTAGACCGGCGTCAGCTGCACGTACCGGTCGCTGACCAGGCTCGGCGCGACGACCACCGCGCCCGCGTCGGCGGGGATCGGGACGTCGGGCTGCACCGTCATGTCGACCCGGACGTCGTCACCCTCCGGCGCCACCGCGGTGATCGTGCCGACCTCGATGCCGAGGACCCGCACCGACGAACCCTCGTAGAGGCCCACGGCCTTGTCGAAGTACGCGGAGAAGGCGGTCTCCCCGGTGTCGCGCAGCACCCACCATGCCGAGCCCGTGACCACCAGCGCCACCACGCACCCGATCGCGATCCAGCTCCGCACCGACCGTGCGGCCCTGCTCCCGGCTGTCATCGGCCCCCGCTTTCCACACCCTGGTTCGGCGCGGCCATCTCCGGGTCGCACCCGCCCGGGTTGAACGCCGCACCGTCCACATTGATCGTCGGTGGCAGCAGTCCGCAGATGTAGCCCTCGAACCACCGCCCGTTTCCGGTGACGTTGGTGCCGGTCCTGGTGAACGGCCCCAGCAGTTCCAGGCTCCGCTGCAGGTTGCCCCGGTTCCGCTGCAACATGTCGGTGACCGAGTCGAGGCGTTGCAGCGCGGGGCGCAGGTCCTGCTCGTTGTCGGCGACCATGCCGGTCAGTTCCCGCGAGACCCGTTTCGTTCCCCGCAGCAGCGAGTCGATGGCCTGCTCCCGCCCGGCGATCTCGTCGAGCAGCCGGTTGCCGTTGTGCACGATGGCGCGCAGTTTCTCGTTGCGGGAGGCGAGCGTGCCGGTGATCGCGTCGGTGTTGGACAGCAGCCGGGCCAGCTCCGCGTCCCGGGAGGCGACCGTCTCGGACAGGGCGGACAGCCCGCTCAACGCCTCCGACATGGGCGCCGACGTGTCCGACAGGACGTCGGCGACCACGTCGAAGCTGTCCGCGAGCTGCCCGGTGTCGATCTCGTCGACCGTGCCGGACAGCCGGTCGAACGCGTCCTGGAGCTCGAACGGTGTCCGGGTCCGCTCGACGGGAATCACCGAGCCCGGGTCCTGCGGGGACTCCCCGTCCGGGGTCAGCTCCAGGAACTTGTCCCCGAGCAATGTCTTGATCTTGATGGCGGCGGTGGTCCGGTCGCCGATGCGGGTCGCGTCGAACGAGTCGACGGTGAACGTGGCCCGCACCCGCGTGCCGTCCAGCTCGACCTCGTCGACCTCACCGACCTTCACCCCGGCGATCTGCACCTCGGCCTCGGCCTCGAGCCCGGCCGACTCGGCGAAGTGGGCCGAGTAGGTCGAGCTGGTGTTCAGCATCGGTATCTCGTCGGACCGGTAGGTCGCGACCACCATCAGCACGATCAGTACGAGGCTCACGGCGCCGACCGTGGCCTGGTTGCGTTCCCTGAGCGGTTTCACGAGACCTGGCACCTCTGCGGTTCGTCGGTCGCGGGCAGCGGCAGGATCGGCAGGTCGAGGTTGAGTGCCTGCACGCCGATCGTGCCGGTCAGTCCGCACAGGTAGTAGTTGAACCAGCTTCCGTAGCTGGTCACCCGCATGAAGCTGGACAGGTTCTGCGGCAGGTTCTTCAGGATCATCTCGTAGGTCCGCTCCGAGTTCTCCAGCTCACCGGCGAGGTCGTTCAGCGCACCGACGTTGCGCCGCAACCCGGGCCGCACCTGTTCCAGCAGGCCCGAGGTGGCCTCGGTCAGCTCGGCCATCCCGTCGACCGCCTCCCCGATCGGTTCCCGCTGTTCGGCCAGTCCGGTGACCAGCCGCTCGGTGGTGTCGACCAGGTCGGCGAACCGGGGGGAGCGCTCGTTGACCGTGCCCAGCACCGAGTTCAGGTTGCCGATGACCTCGCCGATCACCCGGTCCCGCTCGGCGAGGGTGCCGGTCAGCGAGCCGATGTGCCGCAGCAGACTGCGGACCGTGCCGCCCTCGCCCTGCAGGACCTGGATCAACTCGTGGGAGAGCTGGTTGACCTGGTCCGGTTCGAGGGCGCGCAGCAGCGGACGGAACCCGTCGAACAGCGCGGTCAGGTCGAGTGCGGGGTCGGTGCGGTCGACCGGGATGGTCCCGTCCGCGGGCAGCGTCCCCTCCCCCGCCACGTCGGTGTTCAGCGACAGGTACCGCTGCCCCACCAGGTTGCGGTACTTCACCGTGGCGGTGACCAGCCGCGGGAGTTCCCGGTCGCGCGCGACGGTGAAGGACACCTCGGCGACGTTGTCGTCGGCGATGGCGATGTCGGTGACCTGCCCGATCTTCACCCCGGCGATCCGCACGTCGTCCCCGGCGTTCAACCCGGACGCACTGGTGATCCGGGCGGTGTAACCGGAGGTCGCCCCGAAGTTCGTGTTCGCGATCGTGGCGGCGAGGACCCCGGTGAGCAGCATCGTCACCGCCGCGAACGCGGTCATCTTCAGCAGCGCGGGCACGAACCGTCTCATCGCAGCTCCACCGTCGTTCCCCGGTACAGCGGACCGAGCAGCATCGAGGTCCACCCCGGTGCGTCCCCGGGGGCGACGCCGGTCGTCGGCGCCTGCAACAGCGACACGAGGGCCTGCTCGGCCGGCGAGTTCGCGGGCCAGGCGCCGCCCGGGGTGCTCCCGCCCCCGTCGGTGCCGGAGGAGTCCTCGAACGGGACGTCGAGTCCCTTGACCGGGCCGGGCAGCGGATTGTCGTCGTGTGGCGTCTCCGGGTGGGTCGACCCGTCCTTCAACGGGCCGCCGGGCGGGTACTGCGGCCACTTACCCGGTGCGGGCACCTGCGGGTAGCAGCGCGGGCCGCGCTTGTCGTTGTATTCCGGATCGTCCCGCCCGGGCACGTACTTCCCGCGGTCCCGGGCGATCAACCGGATGACGACGTGGTTGCGCTCGTCCGTGCCGTAGCCGAACGCACGCTCGGCCTCCGGGACCGAACCCGCGAACTGGCCGAACATGCACGGGTACTGCGGCGCGTACTTCGCCAGGACGTCCAGCACCTCCCGGGAGGTGGTGGTCAGGTGGATCAGGTTGCTCTCGTTGGCCTCCAGGAACCCGCCCAGGTTGCCCGCCGCACTGCTCACCGAGGCGTACAGCTCGCCCAGCTGTTCCCGCTTCTCCAGCAGGGTGCGGGTCGTGGTGGTCGCGTCCGCCATCGCGTCGAGGAAGGCGGGCGCGGCCCGGTCCCAGGTCTCGGCGACGTCGGCGAGTGCGCTGATGTCGGCCTTCATGTCCGGTAGCGACGGCGTGATCCGCTCCAGGTAGCCGGCGAGGTCGCTCACCGTCTCGCCGAGCTGCCGTCCCCGCCCGGACAGGGCGGTCGACATCGCGTTCAGGGTGCTCGACACCTTCTGCGGCTGCACCGCCTCCAGCAAGGGCAGCGTCTCCGACAGCAGCTGCTCGACCTCGACCGCCTCGGCGCTGCGGTCCTGCCGGATCACGTCCCCCGCGCGCAGGTGGTCCGTCCCACCGTTCTCGGGGGACTGGAGGGCGACGTACCGTTCGCCGAACAGGGTCTTGGGCAGCAGCCGTGCGGTGACCGAGGCGGGGATCCGCTCCAGCGAGTCCGGTTCGAGCGCCAGCTCCAACTCGGCACCGTCGCCGTCGGTGCCCACGTCGCGCACCTCCCCGACCCGGACACCGTGGATCTTGACGTCGGCACCGGTCCGCATCTGGGTGCCGAGACGGTCCATCGTCAGCCGGACCGGTACGGCGTCCGAGAACGCCTTGTTGTAGACCGCGATCGTGGTGGTGATGAACAGCGCCACCACCACGAGGAACACCAGTCCGAGCACCTGGTGCCAGAGTCTGCGCAGCAGCAGTCGTCGCATCGCGCTCATCCGGAGATCCTCACTGTGGTCGACGCGCCCCAGATCGCGAGACTGAGGAAGAAGTCCAGCACCGCCACGAGCACGATGGACGTGCGGACCGCGCGCCCGACCGCGACGCCGACCCCGGCCGGGCCGCCCTTCGCCGTGTAGCCGTAGTAGCAGTGCGACATGATCACGATCGTGGAGAAGATCAGCACCTTGCCGAACGAGTACAGCACGTCCTCGGGCGGCAGGAAGAGGTTGAAGTAGTGGTCGTAGGTCCCGGCCGACTGCCCGTACATCCAGATGGTGATCTGCCGGGAGGCCAGATAGGACGACAGCAGCCCGACCGCGTAGAGCGGGATCACCGCCGTGACCCCGGCGAGCACCCGCGTGGTGACCAGGTAGGGGAGGCTGGGTACGCCCATGACCTCCATCGCGTCGATCTCCTCGGAGATCCGCATCGCGCCCAGCTGGGCGGTGAACCCGCAGCCCACCGTGGCCGACAGCGCCAGTCCGGCCGCCAACGGGGCGACCTCCCGGGTGTTGAAGTAGGCGGAGATGAACCCGGTCAGGGCGGCCGTGCCGAGCTGGTCCAACGCGGCGTAGCCCTGCATCCCGACGATCAGACCGGTGAACATGGTCATGCCGATCATCACGCCGAGGGTGCCACCGATGACCGCGAGCCCACCCGAACCGAAACAGACCTCGGTGAGCAGCCGCAGCGTCTCCCGGCTGTAGCGGCGGACGGTCCGCGGCGCCCACGCCAGGGCCCGCACGTAGAACAGGAGCTGGGTGCCCAGCCCCTCCAGCGACGCCCCGGGACGCGCGATGATCTCCAGGGTGCGGTCGCCGACCTTCGGGTCGGTCCCGGGGGTGTCCGACATCGGCATCACAGCGCCTTCGGGGGCACGATCTTGAGGTAGATCGCGGTCAGCACGACATTGATCAGGAACAGCAGCATGAACGTGATGACCACGGCCTGGTTCACCGCGTCCCCCACGCCCTTGGGACCGCCCGAGGGGTTCAACCCCCGGAACGCGGCCACGACACCGGCCACGAAACCGTAGAGGAACGCCTTCAGCTCACTGACCCACAGGTCGGGCAACTGGGCCAGCGCGTTGAAGCTGGCCAGGTAGGCACCGGGGGTGCCGCCCTGCATCACCACGTTGAAGAAGTAGCCGCCCAGCACGCCGACCACGCTGACCAGCCCGTTGAGCAGCACCGAGACCACGATCGCGGCGAGCACCCGCGGCACGATGAGGCGCTGGATCGGGTTCACCCCGAGCACCTCCATCGCGTCGATCTCCTCGCGGATCTTGCGCGCGCCGATGTCGGCGCACACGGCGCTGCCGCCGGCCCCCGCCACGAGCAACGCCGTGATCAGCGGGGACGCCTGCTGCACGATCGCGAGGGCGCTGGCCGCGCCGGTGAACGACTGCGCGCCGATCTGCTGGGTCAGCGAGCCCAGCTGCAGCGCGATGACCGCGCCGAACGGGATGGCCACCAGCGCGGTCGGCAGGATGGTGACGCTGGCGAAGAACCAGCACTGCTGGATCCACTCGCGCCACTGGAACGGACGGCGGGGGATCGCACGCGCCACCTCCCACCCCAGGGTGGCGAGCCGGCCGACCTGGACCAGCGCCCCGTGGCCGGGGAACGGGGGAGAGCCCGCTCTCGCACCCATACAACCTCCGTAGCCGCTCGCCGGTGAACGTGGAAAGGTCGCCGCACCCGCCGTCCGGGCGCCGGGGCGGCCCTAGAGCCGCAGCGCGTGCGTGGCGGTCGCCCCGCCGTCGACGGGGAACTCACCACCGGTGCAGTAGGAACTGTCGTCGCAGGCGAGGAACGCCGCCATCGCGGCGATCTCCTCGGGCCTGCCCATCCGTTTGAGGGCGAGCCGGACCACCGCCGGGCTCGCGTCGACGTCGCCGCCCAGTGCGGTGCGGACCATGTCGGTGTCGATCATTCCGGGGTGGATCGAGTTGACCCGGATCCCCTTGTCCCCGAGCTCCAGGGCGGCGACCTTGGTCATGCCCCGGATCGCGAACTTGCTCGCGGTGTAGGCGCTCACGAGCGGCATCCCCGCCAATCCCTCGACCGACGACACGTTGACGATCGAGCCGCCACCGGCGGCCGTCATCGGTTCAACGACCGACCGCATCCCGAGGAACGTGCCGGTCTGGTTCACCCGGACGACCCGCTCGTAGTCGGCCAGGGCGGTGTGCTCCAGCTCCGCGAAGTGCAGCAGCCCCGCGTTGTTCACGAGCACGTCGAGCGAGCCGAACTCGGCGACCGTGCGCGCCACCACCGCGCTCCACTGCGCCTCGTCGGTGACGTCGAGGTGTTCGTAGCCCGCGGCGTCGCCGAGCGCGGCGGCGAGGTCCTTGCCCTCGTCGTCGGTGACGTCGGTGACCATCACGCGGGCACCCTCGTCGACGAACCGCCGTGCCGCCGCCGCGCCCTGGCCGCGCGCGGCCCCGGTGATCAGCGCGACCTTCCCGGACAACCTGCCCATGCCTGCCTGCCTTCCGTGCCTGTGTCGTACCGGCGCGTCCGTGTCCCGGGCCCGCTACATCATCTCGTCGCCGAGCGGCATCATCACGGTCTTGAGCTCGGTGTAGGCCTCGACCGACGACTGCCCGCCCTCGCGGCCGAGTCCGGACTCCTTGAACCCGCCGAACGGCAGGTGCGGCTCGATCTGGAACCCGTTGATCCCGACGGTGCCCGCGCGGAGCCTGCGGGAGACCCGGAAGGCACGCTGGGCGTCGGCGCTGAACACTCCGGCACCGAGGCCGTAGCGGGTGTCGTTGGCCAGGGCGAGGGCCTCCTCCTCGTCGGAGAACGGCACGACCGACAGCACCGGCCCGAAGATCTCCTCCTGGGCGATCGTGGACCCGTTGTCCACGTCGGCGAAGATGGTGGGGGCGACGAAGTTGCCCGCCGCGTATTCGCCGCCGAGCCGTTCGCCGCCGGTCACCAGGCGGGCCCCCTCGGCACGGCCCTTCTCGATGTAACCGAGCACGCGGTCGAGCTGTTTGCCGTTGATCAGCGGCGCGGACATCACCGCCGGGTCGAACGGGTCGCCGTAGGTGACCGCCGCCGCCATGCCCTCGGCGGCGGCGAGGAACTCGTCGTAGACCTCGCGCTGCACGAGCGCCCGGGTGTTGGACACGCACGCCTGGCCGGACAGGCCGAGCGTGACGGCGCCGACCGTGGTCGCCGCCGCGACGCCGACGTCGGCGGCGTCGGCGAACACCAGCGCGGGGGACTTCCCGCCGAGTTCCAGCGACACCCGCTTGAGCGTGCCCGCGGAGGCCTCCACGATCCGGCCGCCGACCTCCCGGCTGCCGGTGAAGCTGATCTTGTCCACGTCCGGGTGCGTGATCAGGCGTTCCCCCGTGGGGTCCCCGGTACCGGTCACCACGTTCAGCGTGCCCGCGGGCAGGCCCGCCTCGAACAGCAGCTCGACCATCCGCAGCACGGTGAACGAGGCGTACTCGGACGGCTTGAGCACGACCGTGCACCCCGCGGCGAGCGCGGGGGCGACCTTCTGCGCGAACAGCAGGAACGGTGCATTCCACGGCAGGATGGCCCCGACCACCCCGAGCGGTTCGCGGAACGACATCGCCAGGTGGTCACCGCCCTGGTAGGGCGGCAGGGTCTGGCCGCCGATCTTGTCCACCCAGCCCGCGTGGTGGTCGAAGGCGTCGGCGGCCACATCGACCGAGGTGGCGTAGACGCTGCCGAACGAGACCGGGACCGAGTTGTCCAGGGCCTGCAGCCGCCGGAGCTCGTCGGCGTGGGTGCGCAGCAGTTCCGCCGTGCGGCGCAGCACGGCGATGCGGGTGCCGGCCCTGGCGTTCGACCACTCCCCCGCGTCGAAGGCGCGCCGGGCGGCGGCCACCGCGTCGTCCACGTCCTCCGCCGAGGCCACGGCGATGTCCCCGATCTCCTCACCGGTGGCGGGATGGATGTGGGTCCAGGTGGCGCCATCCCGCGCGGGGATCCACTCCCCGCCGATGTGGAGCCGGCCCGTCCTCAGCCCGACGGACTCCCGGTAGGGCTGCACGGTCAGGGTCATGAACTCGCCTCCATACGCGTCGCATCCGCCGCCGGTGCCCCGGCCGCAGGAGTCCCGGAGGGCCCGCCGGGCCCGTCACCGGTCCTCACCCGACCGCAAGAGTAGAACTTATTCTCGCATGAATCAATACTCGATTCACACCGATAACTTGACCCCTGAGCAGGCTTTTCGCACAACAAGCGATCACCTGAATAAGTACATGTTCTAGTTCATGGATGCGACCACGCCCCGGACGCACCCGGGCGACGTACGCACGTCACGACCGGTGTCCTCCAAGTAGAACGTGTTCTACACTGTGGCCGGGCGGGGGTCCATGCCCTTCCAACGGCCGAGCGGAGGAAACAGATGCGGATCAGCCACGCACCGGAGCAACAGCAGCTGCGCGACGAACTGCGGGCCTACTTCGCCGAACTGATGACGCCGGACCGCCGCGAAGGGTTGACCGGCGAGGGCGGCGAGTACGGCGACGGGACCGCCTACAAGGAGATCGTGCGCACGCTCGGCCGGGACGGGTGGCTGGCCCTCGGCTGGCCGAAGGCCTACGGCGGCCGCGAGTTGTCCATGCTCGACCAGCTCGTGTTCACCGACGAGGCGGCGATCGCGGGCGTCCCGGTGCCGTTTCTGACCCTGAACACCGTCGGCCCGACCATCCTGCGGTTCGGCACCGACGAGCAGCGGGAGCACTTCCTGCCCCGGATCGCCGCGGGCGAGCTGCACTTCTCCATCGGCTACTCCGAGCCCGAGGCGGGCACCGACCTCGCCGCCCTGCGCACCCGCGCCGTGCGGGACGGCGACGAGTACGTGATCAACGGCCAGAAGATGTGGACCAGCCTCATCGAGTACGCCGACTACGTGTGGCTGGCCGCCCGCACCGACCCGGACGCACGCAGGCACAAGGGCCTGTCGATCCTCATGGTCCCGACCACCGCCGAGGGCTTCTCGTGGACGAAGGTGCACACCGTGGCCGGGCCCGGCACGAGCGCGACGTACTACTCCGACGTCCGCGTGCCGGTCTCCGCACGGATCGCCGGGGAGAACGAGGGCTGGCCGCTGATCACCAACCAGCTCAACCACGAACGGGTCGCCCTCACCTCCGCCGCACCGCTGCAGGCGGCACTGGCCGAGGTGACCGACTGGACCCGGGAGACCGACCATCCCGGCGGCGGCCGGATGATCGACGCGGAGTGGGTGCGGATGCACCTGGCCCGCGTCCACGCGCACACCGAGTACCTCAAGCTGCGCAACTGGAAGGTGGCCTGGGCCGCCGCCGAGAGCGAGCTCGGGCCGGGCGAGTCGTCGGGGACGAAGGTGTTCGGCACCGAACTCGCCACCGAGGCCTACCGGCTGCTGATGGAGGTCCTCGGTGCGGCGGGCATGGTCCGGGACGGCTCACCGGGCGCCGCACTGCGCGGCCGGATCGAGAGCGCACACCGCTCGGCGCTGATCCTGACCTTCGGCGGCGGCACGAACGAGATCCAGCGTGACCTCATCGCGGCCACGACCCTGGGCCTGCCGGTCACCCGCTGACCGGCGGTCGGCGCGGTTCGAGGACGACGACCGGGATCGTGCGGTCCGTCCACGCCTGGTAGGTCTCGAAGTCCGCGTAGAGGTCGACCAGGCGCGTCCACAGTCCGGCGCGTTCGGCGCCGGTGGCCACGCGCGCCCGGACCGGCCGCACCTCCCCGCCGACCTGCACGACCACGTCCGGGTGCGCGAGGAGATTGCGGTACCACTGCGGGTGCCGGGGCAGCCCGCCCTGCGAGGCGACCACGACGAGATCCGCGCCGTTGTCCAGGTACAGCAGCGGCGTGGTGAACCAGCGGCCGGACCGTCTGCCCCGGTGGTCGAGCAGCAGGGTCGGCACGGGCTTGCGGAAACCGGAACCGATCCGCCATTTCCCGCCGAGCCGGCCGTCCGTGGCGCGGTAGGCCCACGTCTGCACCCGGGATCCGTACTTGATGATCCTGGCGACGACGGGCGAGTCGAGCTGGTCCGGTCGGTTGTTCGCGTCCATCGGTACCTCCCGGGCGGGAGTAGATCACGACCGACGATCCCGGCAGGAGCCCGGTCCCGCTGTCCGAAACGGATCCGTCGCGGCACTTCCGCCACCGGGTGCGGTCCGGTTAATGTCGGCACGTCGACGAGCGACGCGACGGGGCGCATCGCAGCGAAGGGACGGTCCATGGATTTCTCGCTCACCGAGGCCCAGAACGACCTCGCCGGGCTCACCCGCCGCATCGTCGGTGACCACGACACCGCGGAATCCTCCGGGACGCACGGCACCGGCGGGTTCGACCGGACACTCTGGACGAAGCTCGCGCGGGCCGGGATCCTCGACGCCGCGCTGCCCGGGTCGGTCGGTGGCGGGGGTTTCGGCGTCCTGGAGCAGTGTTCGGTACTGATCGAGCTGGGCCGCGCGGTGGCACCCGTGCCGTACCTGTCCACCATCGCGGCGGCGGCCTCGACCCTGGCGGAGTTCGGCGACGGCGCGGTGCTGGAGCGCAGGCTGGTGCCGGTGATCCAGGGGCGGCAGGTGCTCGCCGTGGCACTGCCGGACGCCGCCGCACCCACCGGTTGCACCCTCCGGCCCGACGCGGC
>NZ_KI912250.1:174746-181501 GCF_000231035.2 Saccharomonospora iraqiensis subsp. paurometabolica YIM 90007
CGCGCCCGGGCGACCGTGGGGCTGTGCGCGACCCAGCTCGGGGTGCTCGAACGGGCCGTGGAACGCACCGCAGACTACGCGCGGGAGCGCGAACAGTTCGGCAAGCCGATCGGGTCGTTCCAGGCGGTGCGGCACCGGCTCGCCGACGCCCACCTCGACGTGGAGGCCGTCCGGCTGACGCTGTGGCAGGCCGCCTGGCGGCTGTCCGAGGGCGCCACGGGCGCGGACGCCGCGCAGGAACTGGCCACCGCGAAGTACTGGGCCTCCGAGGCGGGCCACCGGGTCGCGCACGCGGCGGTCCATCTGCACGGCGGGGTCGGCATCGACACCGACCACGAGATCCACCGCTACTTCGTCGCGGCCAAACGCACCGAGTTCACCCTCGGCGGCGCGACCGCACACCTGCGGCAGCTCGGCGCGGCCCTGGCCTGAGTCCGGGCGGGCACGCCCTCATCCGGCCGACCCCTCCGGCGGGCCGTCGGTGCCGGTGGCGACGTTGCGCCGCAGCGTCTCCAGCAGGTGTTCGAGCCGCGCGGTGTCGTCGGCGTCGAGTCCGTCGCGCAGTCGGCGGTCGAACGCGACGGCGGCCTCGCGCATCCGGTGGAACGCCGCGTCCCCCGCGTCGGTGAGTTCCACCAGGTGCACCCGCCGGTTCGCGGGATCGCGGCGGCGGGTGACCAGCCCGTGGGACTCCAGGGTGTTCAGGTGCTGGGTCAGCGTCGCGCCACGGATCCCCACGGCCTCGGCCAGCTCCCGCTGATTCGCCACGGGCGCGGACTTCAGCGTCCTCAGCACCAGCCAGCTCGGGCGCGAACCGCCCGCGTCCGCGAGCACGTCGTCGAACGCCTGACTGACGGCCTTCGCCGTGTTCGCGAGCCGGAGCCCCAGCGGCGGTCCCGACGGACGCTGTGTCATGCCACGCACGGTAGCACGCCACCATGAGCACCCTAACAATTTGGCACCTAATGGTTCGTCGACTAATGTTTGCGGGACCGGCCGTCGCAGGGAGGAGGGTGTCCGATGACGGGAGTCGACGTGCGCGCACCGAGGTGGTCCGCGCGGTTCGGACCACGGGCGCGCAAGAGTGCCCTGGTCGTCCACATCGTCACGGCGGGCGCCTGGATCGGCATCGACGTGGTGTTGGCGGTCCTGGTGTTCACCGCGCTGACGACCGACGACGTGGACACGGCGGCGGTGAGTTACCAGGCGCTCGAACTCTTCGCGCTCTGGCCGCTGTTTCTCACCGGCCTGGCGTGTCTGGTGTCCGGGCTCGTACTGGGCGCCGGCACCCGGTACGGCGTCGTGCGGTACTGGTGGGTCGTCGGGAAGCTGGTGATCAACGTCGTGTTCGTCGCCCTGGTGCCGCTGGCGCTG
Source organism: Saccharomonospora iraqiensis subsp. paurometabolica YIM 90007 (assembly GCF_000231035.2). Lineage (GTDB taxonomy): Bacteria > Actinomycetota > Actinomycetes > Mycobacteriales > Pseudonocardiaceae > Saccharomonospora > Saccharomonospora paurometabolica. Next base: position 176,121 of record NZ_KI912250.1, read on the forward strand.
CGGCCCGCGGTGACCGAGGCGGCCGGGTACGGGCGTGCGATGCCGACCGCACGACCCGCACCCGAGGCGCTCTCCGACCTGATCTTCCCGCCGATCGTGTCGCCGCTGGGGCTGCTCGCCGCGGTGTCGCTGGCCGTGTTCAAACCGTGGGGTCGGGTCCGGCCCCGGCGCCACTGAGCACCCCCGGTGCTCACAGGCGGGTGCTGAGCACCCCCGGCGCTCCCGGGCGGATGCTGCGCACCCGCGGCGCTCACAGGCGGGTGCTGAGCACCCGCGGCACTTTCAGGCGGGGAGGACGGGAACCACCCAGCCGTCGTCGGACTCCGCCCAGTCGGCGTCGGCGCTGCGGTTCCAGCCCGCGTCCCGCAGATGCTGCTCGGCCTGCGCGGGCCCGGTGGTCTCGGCCGGGAGCTCCAGGACGGTGACCGGGGTTCCCCGGTCGTCCCGGACGATCAGGTGCGGGGCTCCTCCCGGTCCGGCGACGATGAAGTGGGCGTTGTTGGCCATGGGTCTCCCCTCGTCTGCGAACGGTGCGGTACGACCCCGGAAGGGGCGTACCGCACCGTCGCGGATAACCCGGGCCCGCACCGGGTAAACGGGGACTCGGCGTGGATCACATCGGGTTCGCGGCCCCGTGTCCCGCACGGGCCAGGCGCATGCGGAGCCCGTGGTAGGCGGGCTTGGGCGAGTAGTCGTCCCACAGCACCGTCGCCGCGCCCTGCCCCTCGAAGAACACCGGCACCCAGGAGTACCGGTCGGGCACGCCCCAGATCGTGAACGAGTCGCAGCCGTCGACGTTCAGGCAGGCCGTCAGTGCCCGCCCGTAGTAGTCCGCCTGGCGGCCCAACTGGTCCCGGGTGGGCACGCCGCTGTCCGGGAGCTCCATCCGCACGTCCAGTTCCGTGACCGCGGTGGCCACGCCGAGGTCGTCGAACCGGCGCAGGTTGTCCTCCATGTCCGCGGGGAAGCCGTAGGACAGGCTCAGGTGCGCCTGCGCGGAGAAGCCGTGCACCGGCACACCCTCGTCGCGCAGGTCGGTGATCAGCGCGTAGTAGGCGTCGCTCTTGGCGTTGGTCCCCGCGACGCCGTAGTCGTTGAAGAACAGGTCCGCCTCCGGGTCGGCCTCGTGCGCCCAGCGGAAGGCGTCGGCGATGATGCCGGGGCCGAGTTCCCGGATCCAGATGTTCTCCTCCGTGCGCAACGCGCCCTGGGAGTCGAAGATCTCGTTGGCCACGTCCCACTGCTGGATGCGCCCGGCGTAGCGGCCCACCACCGTCGTGATGTGCTCGCGCAGCATCGTCCGCAGCTCGTCCGCGGTGAAATCCCCCTGCTCCAGCCACTCCGGGTTCTGGCTGTGCCACAGCAGGGTGTGGCCCCGCACGACCTGGCCGTTGCGCTCGGCGAAGTCCACGATGGCGTCGGCGGCGTCGAAGTCGTAGACGCCGGGCTCCGGGCGGAGGTACTCCCACTTCATCTGGTTCTCCGGTGAGAGCGAGTCGAACTGGGCGGCCAGCTCCCGCCGGTACCGCGTGTCCGAACCGAACGGGTCCGGATAGGGCTGCTCCGCGTGGTGCCCACCACCCGCGACGGCGCTGCCGATCCGGAATCCCTCCGGGGCGAACCGGCGCAGCCCGGGTGGTCCGGGGTGGGGGTGTCCGGGGCCCCCGAAGTGCGGATTCCCGGGACGGGACTGCCCCGGCTGGTCGGAACCGGCACCCGCGGCGCCGGGAACGGCCGCGGCCGCCGGGGCGGTGAGCGTGGCCGACACGGCAGCGGTGGCGAGTGCGGCGGTGACGAGGCGGACCGACTTCATCGGCGTCTCCACTTCGGCGAATCGTGCGATATGTTTTCGGAAATGTTTCGGAACCGATCGAGTGGATCGGAGCGTAGATCCGGCTGCGCGGAATCGTCAAGGTCGGCCCGTGGATCGCGTTGTTGACAGCATTGTCCGGGCAATCTACGTTCCCTTCGGACGAACGGTATCGCCGAAACTTTTCGGAATTCGGTTCGAAGTAGACAGGAGAGTCGGATGCCCGACACGCGCACACGGACCCGGACCCTGGCCGGACTCCTGGCCACCCTGCTGGCCGTCGTCCCGGCACCGGCCCCGGCGGCGGCCCAGGATTCGGCGGCCAACGATTCCGCGGCCCGGGATTCGGCGGCCACGGCCGCCGGGGCGGACAGCGGAATCGTCGACTCCACCCGGCACGGCGGGCGGGCCGTCGGGCTCACCTTCGACGACGGACCCGACCCCGAGGACACCCCCCGGCTGCTGCGTGTCCTGCGCACGCACCACGTCAAGGCGGTGTTCTGTCTGTGGGGTGAGCACGTCCGACAGCACCCGGACCTGGTCCGGCGGATCGTCGCCGACGGGCACACCCTGTGCAACCACACGATGCGGCACGACGACCTGAGCACCCTGCCGCCCGACGAGATCCGCGCCGACCTGCGCCGCACCAACGCGGCGATCCGGGCGGCGGTGCCGCACGCCCGGATCCCCTACTTCCGCGCGCCCTACGGCGCCTGGGGCGACTCCCCACGGGTCGCCGCGGACCTGGGGATGCAGCCGCTCGGCTGGCGACTCGCGGTCGAGGACTGGAACCCACCCGGGACGGACGAACTCGTGCGCCGGATCCGGGAAGGCGTCACACCGGGAGCCGTGGTGCTGCTGCACGACGGGGGCGGCGACCGCAGCCAGACGGTCGACGCGGTCGCCCGGATCGTGCCCCGGCTGCGCGCCGGAGGCTGGCACTTCGCACTCCCCGCCCCGAGGCCACGCCCGTGACGGGTGTCCGGCCCGGGTGGTCTCAGCGGCGTCGGCCGATGCGCTGCGCGGCGTCCCGGATCTCGCCGACCAGTTCCTCCAGCACGTCCTCCAGCGCCACCACACCTTGCCGGGTGCCGTCGGCGTCCACGACCCGGGCCAGATGTGTGCCGCGCTGCCGCATCTCCCCCAGGGCACGGTGCAACGGATCGGTGGGGCGCAACGTGGCCATCCCCCGCAACCGGCTCCCGGCGACCGGCCGGGTGCGTTCACCGGGGTCGGACTCGAGGACGTCCTTGAGGTGCAGGTAGCCGAGCAGGCTCCCGTCCTCCCCCGTCACGGGGAACCGCGAGAACCCGGTCTCGGTCGCGCGGGCCTCCACCTGCTCGGAGGTGACGTCCCCGGGCACGGTGACCAGTGCGTCCTCCGGGATCAGCACGGAGCTGACGGTGCGTTCGTGGAAGGACAGCGCGCCCGTGAGCAGTTCGTGCTCGCGCGCGTCGAGCAGCCCTTCCCGCCGGGACTCGGCGACCAGCGCGGCGACCTCCTCCTCGGTGTAGGTGGAGCTGACCTCCTCCCGGGGCTGCACCCGGAGCAGGCGCAGCACACCGTTCGAGACCGCGTTGAGCGCGACGATGACGGGCTTCAGCACCCACACGACCGCCGCCAGGGCCGGGCCCAGCCACAGTGCCGCCCGGTCCGGACCGGCCAGGGCCAGGTTCTTCGGCACCATCTCCCCCAGCACCATGTGCAGGAAGACCACGATGAGCAGGGCCAGCGCGAAGGCGACGGGGTGCAGCAGCGCGTCCGGCACACCGGCCGCGGCGAACGGCACCTCCAGCAGGTGCGCGACCGCGGGTTCGCCGACCGCGCCCAGCCCCAGCGAGCACAGGGTGATGCCGAGCTGGGCCCCGGTCATCATCAGCGTCACCCGCTCCATCGCCCGCAGGGTGGTGCGCGCGCGACGTGACCCCGCCCCGGCCTTCGGCTCGATCTGCGTCCGCCGGGCGGACACCAGGGCGAACTCCGCACCGACGAAGAACGCGTTCCCGATCAACAACGCCACGGCGATCAGGATCCCGCCCATCACCGGAGTCCTCCGGACGTGGCGTCCGTGTCCGGGGGGCCGACCTCGTCGAGATCGACACGGTCCACCCGGAAGCCGTCCATCCGCCGGACCGTCAACCGCACCGTCCGCTCCCCCGCCGACACCTCCACCCGGTCCCCCTCGACGGGGAGCCGGTTCAGCTCGTGGTTGATCAGACCACCCACGGTGTCGTAGTCCTCCCCCTCCGGGAGCGGGACGCCGGTCAGCTCGGCGACCTCGTCCGGACGGAGCAGGCCGGACAACCACCACGACCCGTCGGCCCGCCTGCTCGCCTTCACGGCCGTCCGGTCGTGCTCGTCGGTGATCTCACCGACGATCTCCTCGACGAGGTCCTCCAACGTGACCACGCCCGCGGTGCCGCCGTATTCGTCGGCGACGATCGCGAGCTGGAGACCTCCCCGGCGCAGCAGCGCCAGCAGTTCGTCGAGCTGCATCGACTCCGGCACCAGCACGGACGGCACCATGACCTCGGACACCGTCCGCCTGCCGCGCTCGTCGACGGGGACGCCGACCGCGTGTTTGAGGTGGACGACGCCCACGGGGTCGTCCGCGCCGTCGCCGAACACCGGGAACCGGGAGTGGCCGGTCCTCCGCGCGAGTGCGCTGACCTCCGCCACCGGGGTGTCCGGCCGCACCGACCGCACCCGCCGCCGCGGGGTCATCACCTCGGCGGCGGTCCTGTCCCCGAAGGCGAGGGACCGGGTCACCAGCCGGGCGGTCGGCTCGTCCATCGTGCCCTGCGCCCCCGAGCGTTGCACCAGCGAGGCGAGCTCCCGCGGCGACCGTGCCGAGGCCAACTCCTCCTGCGGCTGCACACCGACCCACCGCAGCAACCGGTTGGCGCTGCCGTTGAGGAACCGGATCAACGGCCCCGTCGCCGTGGTGAACCCGCGTTGCGCACCCGCGACCGCCCGGGCCACCCGCAGCGGGCGTGCGATCGCCAGGTTCTTCGGCACCAGCTCGCCCGCCAGCATCTGGAACACCGTGGCCGTCACGAACGCCACCGTGAACGACACCGGACCCGCGGCCGCCCCGAGCCCGACCGTCCCGAGCGGTCCGCGCAGGATCGTCGCCAGCGAGGGCTCCGCGATGAAACCCACGATCAGACTCGTGACGGTGATGCCGAGTTGCGCCCCGGACAGCTGGGTGGACAGCGACCGCAGCGCCGCGAGCACCCCGCGGGACCGGCGGTCGCCGGCCTCCGCCTCGGTCTCGACGGTGGCGCGGTCCACGGTCACCAGGCTGAACTCCGCGGCCACGAACAACGCGTTCGCCGCGACGAGCAGCACGGCGACGACCAGCAGGACCCACTCGGTCACACGACACCCCCGGCCGGGTTCACGACTCGTGACACTCCGATATGCCCGGGATCGTCGCCGTCCATGTCCGGGGCAACGGAGCTGTGCGACGCGCGGTCCCCCGGGACGGCGGTCCGCGTCGGGTGCCGGACGGCACGCGCCCGGGGCATCCGCGCCGCCACCGGGTCACCCGCGTCACGGCGCGGGGACC
>NZ_KI912250.1:181601-182494 GCF_000231035.2 Saccharomonospora iraqiensis subsp. paurometabolica YIM 90007
GACGCGGACGGACGGGCGCGGACGGCGGTGCGGGCGACCACGGGGACGACGGCCAGGGAGAGCACGGCGCCGAGGACGGCGAGCACCGTGTAGCTGCCCGCGGCGACGACGAGCCCGGACACCATACCGCCCCCGGCGCCCGCGAGGGCGATGGCGACGTCGACCGCACCCTGGGTCTTCGCGCGGGTGGCCAGCGGCACGGCGTCGATGATGATCGCGGTACCGCCGACGAGCCCGAAGTTCCAGCCGAGCCCGAGCAGGGCGAGCGCGAGGGCCAGCAGGGCGATCGAGGACGGCGGGGCCAGCGCCGCGACGACGCCCGCGGCGAGCAGGGTGACCCCGGCGGCACCGGCCACGGTGAGGCGACCGAAGCGGTCGACCAGCAGGCCGCTCAGCGGGGACGGCAGGTACATCGCGGCCACGTGCACGGCGATGACCAGGCCGGCCGCGCCGACGCCGTGGCCGTGGGCCCGCATGTAGACGGGAGTCATGGTCATCACGGCGACCATGACGAGCTGGGTGACGACCATGACGGCGGCACCCGTCATCAGGTGCGCCCGGGAGGGCGTGCCGGCCCCGGCCGGGTCCGGGTCCGGGGTGTCGTCGGGGGTGTCGCCGGGTCCGGTGTCCGTGGCGAGCGCGCGTGCGGTGGTCAACGGATCGGGGCGGAGCAGCACCCGCAGCACGACGGCGGCGGCCCCGTAGGCGAGCGCGGCCAGCAGGAACGGGCCCGCCAGGCGCGGGAGGTCCACGGCCTCGGCGAACCGGCCGGTGACGGTCACGAGGTTCGGACCGGCGACCGCACCCACGGTGGTGGCGACCAGAACGGTGCTCACGGCGCGGCCGCGGTGCCGGGGTGCGGCGAGGTCCGCCCCGGCGTAGCGGGCCTGGAG
>NZ_KI912250.1:182594-222726 GCF_000231035.2 Saccharomonospora iraqiensis subsp. paurometabolica YIM 90007
GTCCGACACCGATCCGGTGCCCGTCGACGAACCCGGTCGCGCCACGCCCCGGAGTCTCGGTGACCGAGGTGGCGGCGGCGGGGGTGACCCCCGCCCGCTCCGCCGCGTGGACGACGGCGCCGGCCAGCACGTGGAACGAGTACAGCTCGACGCCGGCCGCCTCGGCCAGCAGCCCCTCCGTCGTCCGGCCGGGCGCACGCAGGATCGCGACGACCTCCGGCGCACCGCCGGTCACCGTGCCCGTCTTGTCCATGGTCAGCGCGCCCGCCCGACCGAGCAGCTCCAGTGCGGCACCGCCCTTGACCACGACACCGGACCGGGACGCGCGGGACATTCCGCCGGTCACGGCGATCGGGACCGCGAGCAACAACGGACACGGGGTGGCGGTCACCAGCACCGCCACGGCCCGGGTGGGCTCACCGGTCACCAGCCACGCGACGGCGGCGATCAGCAGCGCGGCCGGCAGGAACCAGGCGGCGACCCGGTCCGCCAGCCGGGCCACCGGTGCCGTGGCCGCGGCGGCCTGCTCGGCGAGCCGCACGACACCCGAATAGGTGCTCGCCTCCGCCGTGGCCGTGGCCCGCAGATCGACGGCCGCACCGGCGTTCACCACGCCGCTGCGCACCGGCTCGCCGGAGGAGCGGGAGACCGGTGCGGCCTCCCCGCTCAACGCCGACTCGTCGAACACGGCGTCCGCGTCCAGCAGGCCGTCGACCGGCACGATCTCCCCGGGCAGTACGACCACGCGCGCGCCGACCGCGACCTCGCCGACCGGGAGACTCACCACCGTGTCGTCCCGCCGCACGTGCGCCCGGGTCGGTGCCCGCTCCAGCAGGGCCGACAGGTCCCGGCCGGCACGGCGTCGCGCCGCGGTCTCCAGCATCCGGCCGGTGGCCACCATCACCCCGACGATCGCGCCCGCGAGGTACTCCCCCACCGCGAGCGTGCCACCGAGCGACAGCACCGCCAGCCAGTCCGCGCCCCACCGACCCCGCCACAGGTCGGCCAGCACCCACACGAGCGTCGGCACCAACGCCACGACGTCCGCCGCCGCCCACAGGACGTCGGCGACGTCCGCCCCGGACAACCGGGCCAGGCCACCGGCGGCCAGCAGAGCCGCGATCACGGCCAGCAGGAGCGTCTCCGGGGAGAGGAACCTCCGCACCCGGTCGTCCGCCCCCGCGAGGGCCCTGATCCCCGTCACACCGGTCCAGGGTCCGCGCCGCGGGGTCGCGTGGCCAGTGCCACACGTCCCTCAGTGGTGGCCGACGCCGGTGAATGACCGTCCGGCGCGGGTCGGTCACCTACCGCCCGGGACTCGTCTCCCGGATCCCGCCGGCCACCACGGTGTCCCGGTCAGCCGCGACCGAACAGCTTGCGCAGAAACCCGCCTGCGCCGCCGTTACGGGTCTCCGCGGTGCAGGCGCACCGCTGCGCCTTCGGCACTCCCGCGAGCACCTGTTCCACATGTTGGCCGCATCCGGCGTAGGTCGGCTTACCGCACGTGCGGCACGCGACACGACGACACATGGTTCACCCCTCCTGTTCGACCTGGTGACCGGCCTCGCTCCAGTCCACCGTGCCGCCGGCGACCGAGACCGCCCGCGCACCGGCGGCGTTCATCGCCTCCGCCGCGGTCAGGCTGCGCCGTCCGGAACGGCAGATCACGTGCACCTCCTCGCCGGTGAACCGGCCGGGGGAGGCCAGCACGTCCTCCAGGGGCACGTTCACCGCGCCCGGAACGTGCCCGGACGCGAACTCCTCCGGGGAACGCACATCGATCACCCGGCTCCCCTGCCGCCACACGGCGGCGAAGTCGTGCACACCGATCTCCGGTACCTGTTCGGACATCGCTCCTCCTCCAGTGGTCGGGGCGCCGAGGCCGCGGGGCCCCGGCCTGGTCGATGATACCCCCCGGGGTATCTGTCGGAGACGTCCGGGGCCGTCCGGGCGCACCCGGTTTGCGCAGGCCGGACCCGGGTAACACGCGACCAGCGGAAATCCGGCCCGAGCGCGGAGCCGACACGACAGCGACCGGAGGGGGGCGGAAGTTTGGCGACCGACCTCGCCGCGGTGCTGGGCGACGATGCCGAGCAGCTGCTGCACCACGAGTGCGGGAGCATGCCGAAGGACGACCTGCACCTGCCCGGGCCGGACTTCCTCGACCGGATCTGGCAGGACTCCGACCGCGGCCCGCGCGTCCTGCGCAGTCTCGCGACGCTGACCGGGCACGGCAGGCTCGGCGGGAGCGGCTACCTGTCGATCCTCCCCGTCGATCAGGGCGTGGAACACTCCGGCGCGTCCGCGTTCGCGCCGAATCCCCGGTACTTCGACCCGGAGAACATCGTCCGGCTCGCCCTGGAGGGCGGGTGCAACGCGGTGGCGTCCACCCTGGGGGTGCTCGGCTCCGTGGCCCGCCGGTACGCGCACCGGATCCCGATGATCCTGAAACTGAACCACAACGAACTGCTCACCTACCCGAACATCCACGACCAGACGCTGTTCGCCTCGGTGCGCCAGGCGTTCGACCTCGGTGCCGTGGCGGTGGGGGCGACGGTGTACTGGGGCGCCGAGGTCTCCCGCCGGGAACTCACCGAGATCAGCGCGGCGTTCGCGGAGGCGCACTCACTGGGCATGGCCACGGTCCTGTGGTGCTACACCCGCAACCCGGCGTTCGCGACCGACGACGCCGACTACCACGTCGCGGCCGACCTGACCGGGCAGGCCAACCACCTGGGCGTGACGTTGGAAGCGGACCTGGTGAAACAGAAACTCCCGGAGAACAACGGCGGATACCCCGCCCTGTCGTTCGGGAAGACACATCCGGCGGTGTACGACCGCTACATCGGGGACAACCCGATCGACCGCTGCCGCTGGCAGGTGCTGAACAGCTACGCGGGGCGGGTCGGGATGATCAATTCCGGCGGAGCTTCCTCCGGCGCCTCCGACCTGCACGACGCGGTCCGCACGGCGGTCGTCAACAAGCGGGCGGGCGGGATGGGCGTCATCGCCGGCCGCAAGGTGTTCCAACGCCCGGTGGACGAGGGGATCGACCTGCTGCACGCCATCCAGGACGTCTATCTCGACTCCACCGTCACCGTCGCGTGAGTCCGGTTCCCCCGGGGCGTCACAGGACAGGAGAAGGACCCGAGTGAGTGAGTGGAGCCTGCGCTACACCGGCTACGCCCCGGCCGAGGAACGGCTACGCGAGGCGCTGTGCACCGTCGGCAACGGCTATCTGGCCACCCGCGGCGCGGCCCCGGAAGCCACGGCCGACGGCACCCACTACCCGGGCACCTACGCCGCCGGGGTGTACAACCGGCTGCGCAGTGACGTGGCCGGCACCAGTGTCGAGAACGAGTGCCTGGTGAACCTGCCGAACTGGCTGCCGGTGACCTTCCGGGTCGACGACGGCCCCTGGTTCACCCCGGACTCGGTGGAATTGCTGGAGTACCGCCAGTACCTCGATCTGCGTCGGGCGCTGCTGGTGCGCCACCTCCGGTTCCGGGATCCCGCGGGGCGCACCACGACGGTCACCCAGCGCCGGTTCGCGCACATGCGGCTCCCGCACGTCTGCGCCCTGGAGACCACGGTGGCGGCGCACGACTGGTCCGGCCGCCTGGAATTCCGCTCCGGCCTCGACGGAGGCGTCGACAACAGCCTCGTGGAACGCTACCGCGACCTCGCGGGACAGCACCTGGAATTCGTCGCCGCACGGGAACTGCCCGGTACCGGTGTGCTGCTGGAAACGGTGACCAACCAGTCCCGGATCCCGGTGGCGATGGCGGCGGGCAACACGGTGCGTGTCCGAGACAGACCGGGCACGGACGGACACCGCCTCGTCACGGACGGCCCGTGGATCGGGCACGACCTCGCCGTCGACGTGACCGCAGGACAGTCGGTGACCCTGGAGAAGACCGTCACGGTCTACACCGGACGGGACCGGGCGATCTCCGAACCCGCCGTCGAGGCCGTCCGCTGGCTCCCCCGGCTCGGCCCGTTCGACACCCTGCTGGAAAGTCACACACTGGCCTGGGCCCATTTGTGGGACCGCTTCCACCTCGACCTGGAGAACCGGCCGGAGGAACTGCGCGTCATCCGGCTGCACCTGCTGCACCTGCTGCAGACGGTCTCGCCCAACACGGCCGAACTGGACGCCGGCGTCCCCGCCCGGGGGCTGCACGGGGAGGCCTACCGCGGGCACGTGCTGTGGGACGAGCTGTTCGTGTTCCCGCTGCTGAACCTCCGGCTGCCCGCGCTGACCCGGTCCCTGCTGCGCTACCGCCATCGGCGACTGCCCGAGGCGCTCCAGGCGGCGCGCGAGCACGGGCACCGGGGCGCGATGTTCCCCTGGCAGTCCGGCAGCGACGGCCGGGAGGAGAGTCAACGGCTGCACCTCAACCCGCGCTCGGGCCGCTGGATCCCCGACCCGACGCGGCGACAGCACCACATCGGGCTCGCCATCGCGCACAACTGCTGGCAGTACTACCAGGCCACGGGCGACCGGGAGTTCCTCACCCACCACGGGGCCGAGATGCTGATCGAGATCGCCCGGTTCTGGTCCGACCTGGCCACCTACGACCGGGCCCGCGACCGGTATGTCATCCGTGGCGTGATGGGCCCGGACGAGTTCCACTCCGGATACCCGGACGCGCCCGGCGCGGGGGTGGACAACAACACCTACACCAATGTCCTGACCGTGTGGACCCTGCTCCGGGCGGCGGAGGCACTGGAGACGCTGCCCGACCGGGTCCGCTCGGAACTGGTGCAGCGACTCGATCTGCGGCCCGAGGAGCTCCAGCGGTGGGACGACATCAGCCGCGGCATGTTCGTCCCGTTCCACGACGGCGTGCCCAGCCAGTTCGAGGGCTACGCCGACCTCGCGGAGCTGGACTGGGCCGCCTACCGACGGCGCTACGGCGACATCCAGCGGCTCGACCGGATCCTCGAGGCCGAGAACGACGACGTCAACCGGTACCGGGTCGCCAAGCAGGCCGACGTGCTGATGCTGTTCTACCTGTTCTCGGCCGACGAACTGGCCGGGCTGTTCCGCCGACTCGGCTACCGGCCCGCCCCGGACACGATCCCCCGCACCATCGACTACTACCTCGCCCGCACCACCCACGGCTCCACACTCTCCGCAGTGGTCCACGCCTGGGTACTGGCCCGCTCCCACCGGGAACGCGCGCCGGAGTTCTTCCGGCACGCACTGGCCTCCGACGTGACCGACATCCAGGGCGGTACCACGGCCGAGGGAATCCACCTCGCGGCCATGGCCGGCAGCGTCGACCTGCTGCAACGCTGCTTCTCCGGCCTGGAGACCCGCGGCGACCGGCTGGTGCTCAACCCGTACTGGCCCGAATCACTCGGCACGCTCGAATTCTCCGTCCTCTACCAGGAGCACCCACTGCACATTCGGGTGAACGGTCGGCGGATCGACGTCGCCGCCGGCACCGGGACGCAGCGTCCGGTCGAGATCGCCTGCCGTGGTGAGACCGCTCTGCTCGACCCCGGATCCACCGTGCACTTCCCGTGCTGAGCCCACCGTGTGGAAGGAGTTCACCATGGCACGGCCGAGTCTGGTCGAGCCCTTCGCGGACCTCTCCGCCGCCGACACCGCCCTGGTCGGCGGGAAGAACGCCGCGCTCGGCGAGTTGATCGCCAACCTCACCCCGCACGGGATCCGGGTGCCGGACGGGTTCGCCACCACGACGGCGGCATACCGGGAACTACTGGACACCGGCGACCTGCGCGCCCGGATCGGCCGGCGGATCGAGGCCCTGCACGAGGGTGCCGGGCTCGCCGAGACCGGTGCCGCGATCCGCGGGATGATCCTCGCAACGGAGCTGCCGCCCCGGCTCGTCGACGCGGTCACCACCGCCTACACCGCCCTCGGCGAGCGCCTGGGACGCACGGATCCGGACGTGGCGGTCCGCAGCAGCGCCACCGCCGAGGACCTGCCCGAAGCCAGCTTCGCCGGGCAGCAGGAGAGCTTCCTCAACATCACCGGAGCACGGGCACTGCTCGACGCCTGCCTGCGGTGCTACGCCTCGCTGTTCACCGACCGGGCGATCAACTACCGGGAACACCACGGCTTCGACCACCTGCGGGTCGCCCTCTCCGTGGGGGTGCAGCAAATGGTTCGCGCCGACCGGGCCGGTGCCGGGGTGATGTTCTCGCTGGACACCGACAGCGGCTTCCCGCGCGTGGTCCTCGTCAACGCCGCGTGGGGACTCGGGGAGTCCGTGGTCTCCGGGGCCGTGGATCCGGACGAGTACCTGGTCTTCAAGCCGCTGGTGGACGAAGCCGGGGCGAATCCGGTGATCGCCAAGGAGACCGGCGGTAAACAGTCCAAGGTGGTCTCCCGCACCACGGGTGCCGAACCCACTGTGAGCGTACCGACGACGGAGGACGAACGGGCCGGTCTCGTCCTCACCGACAGCGAGATCCGGCAACTCGCCCGGTGGGCGGTCCGCGTGGAGCGGCACTACGACACACCCATGGACATGGAGTGGGCCAAGGACGGCGACACCGGCGAACTGCACCTGGTGCAGGCCCGCCCGGAGACGGTGCAGACCCGCAGGCGTCCCTCGACGCTGCGCTCGTACCGGCTCACCGGAACCGGGCACGCCGCCCCGCTGGTCACCGGCCTCGCGATCGGCGAGGCCATCGCGGCCGGCACCGCGTGTGTGCTGCGCAGTGCCGCGGAGATCGACCGCTTCGTGGACGGCGCCGTCCTCGTCACCGGCACCACCGACCCCGACTGGGAACCGGTCATGAAGCGCGCCGCCGCCCTCGTCACCGACCACGGCGGGCGCACCTCGCACGCGGCCATCGTGAGCCGGGAACTCGGGCTCGGCGCCGTGGTCGGCACCGGTGACGCCACCGGGAGGATCCCCGACGGCCGGGCGATCACCGTGTCCTGCGCCGAGGGTGAGCGAGGGGTCGTCTACCCCGGAACCCTCGACTTCGAGGAGCGGGAGATCGAGCTCACCGACATCCCCACCACCCGGACCCGGCTGATGCTCACCATGGCCGACCCGGGGGCGGCCCTGCGCTGGTGGCGGCTGCCCGCCGACGGCGTCGGCCTGGCCCGCATGGAGTTCGTCATCAACAACCACATCCGGGTCCACCCGATGGCGTTGGTCCACCCCGAGCGGACCGATGCCGGGACCCGGGAGCGGATCGCCGCGCTGACCCGCGGATACCGGGACAGGACCGAGTTCTTCGTCGACCGCCTCGCGTACGGCATCGCCCGCATCGCGGCCGCGTGGTGGCCGGCGCCCGTCGTCGTGCGGACCAGTGACTTCAAGACCAACGAATACGCCCGACTGCTCGGTGGCGCACCGTTCGAACCGGCCGAGCAGAACCCCATGCTCGGCTGGCGCGGCGCCAGCCGATACCACGACGACGGCTACCGGGAAGGTTTCGCGCTCGAATGCCGCGCACTGCGCCGCGTCCGGGACGAGATGGGCCTGACGAACACGGTCGTGATGATCCCGTTCTGCCGGACCCTCACCGAAGCCGACCGGGTGCTGGAGACCCTGGCGGACCACGGCCTGCGCCGGGGTGCGAACGGCCTTGCCGTGTACGTGATGGTGGAGATCCCGGCGAACGTGCTCCTCGCCGACGACTTCGCGCGGCGCTTCGACGGCTTCTCGATCGGCAGCAACGACCTCACCCAGCTCACCCTCGGTGTCGACCGCGACTCCGAACGGCTCGCCGGGCTGTTCGACGAACGGGATCCGGCGGTCGTGCGCAGCATCCGCACCGTGATCGAGGCCGCCCACCGCCACGGCCGCGAGGTCGGGCTCTGCGGCCAGCGGCCCAGCGACGACCCCGAGTTCGCCCGACTGCTGGTCGATGCGGGGATCGACTCCGTCTCCGTGGCCCCCGACAGCTTCCTCCGCGTCAAGAACACGATCGCGGCCGGCGAGCGCCGCGCACCGGAAGGAGACCCCGATGCCGCAGACCCGGTTGCCCGCCCTCGATGAACTCCCCCTCGAGCCCGGGACCCGCGTCCTGGTCCGGGCCGACCTGAACGTGCCCCTCATCGACGGTCGTGTCGCGGACGACTCCCGCATCCGCGCCGTCCTGCCCACCATCCGGTGGCTGCGGGACCACGGTGCCACCGTCCTCGTCTGCTCCCACCTGGGCCGCCCGGAGGGCACCGTCACCCCGGAGCTGTCCCTCGCCCCGGTCGCCCGGCGGTTGGGTCAGCTGCTCGGCACCACCGTCCGAACGGGTCCGACGGAGATCGTCGGGGACGCGACCACCCGGATCGTCGACCAGGCCGGGCACGGAGACGTCGTCCTGCTCGAGAACCTCCGGTTCCATCCGGGCGAGACCGGTGACGACGAACAGTTCGTCCGCGAGCTCGTGCGCCTGGCCGACTGCTACGTCAACGACGCCTTCGGTGTCTGCCACCGTCGCCACGCCTCCGTCGTGGGGCCTCCCGGGGCGCTCCCGTCGGCCGCGGGTCCCCTGCTGCGCAAGGAGGTGGAGGTGCTCACCGGGCTCCGCGAGCGGCCCCGCCGCCCGTTCGTGGCGGTACTGGGCGGCACCCGGGTCACCGAGAAGATCGGAGTCGTGCGGGCCCTGCTGCCGCACTGCGACCGGATGCTGCTCGGGGGTGCCTTCGCCCTCACGGTCCTCGCCGCCACCGGCCGGGACGTGGGTGACTCGCCGGTCGCCGTGGACCGGTTCGACCCGTGCCGGGAGCTGGCCGCCGAGGAACAGGTGGTCCTGCCCACCGACCTCCTCGTCACCGAGCGGCTCGAACCGGACGCCCCGCGCCTCGCCGTCGGGCTCGGCACGCCGGACACCGTCCCGCACGGGTGGCGCGGCGCCGACATCGGACCGAGCACCACCGAACGGTACGCCGGGGACGCCTTCCGCGCGGGGACCGTGTTCTGGAACGGGCCCCTGGGCGTGTACGAACACGACGCCTTCTCCCGCGGCACGCGCCGGGTGGCCGACGCGGTCGCGATGTCGACGGCGTTCACCGTCGCCGCGGGCGGGGACACCGTGGCCGCGCTCCGGCACTGGGACCTGACCGGTCTGGTCGACCACGTGAGCACCGGCGGGGCGGCCTCCCTGGAACTGCTCGCGCACGGGGACCTGCCCGGCCTGGCCGCACTGCGCACCTCCACCGTGCGGTAGCCCCGGCGCCGGTTCCCGGTCACCGGGTCGACGGGTCACCGGGCGTCACCCGTGTCGGTGCCGGACTGTGTTTGACTTTCGGCGAGCACGGCCCGGCGACCGACGACGCGGAGGACCCGAAGACCCATGGCGAACGGCGAACTCGATCCCTCTTCGGGGGTCCCCCTGTATCGGCAGATCAAGGACATCCTGCGCACGGAGATCACCGGGGGAGCCGCGGATCCCCGGGAACCGATGACCGAGGAGCAGCTGCTCGACCGGTTCGGGGTGAGCCGGGCACCCATCCGGCAGGCACTCCGGGAACTCGCCGACGAGGGGTACGTCTACCGCAGGCAGGGCAAGGGGACGTTCCCGGTTCCGGGTCCCCGGGTGCACCGGCCGGCCGACGTGCGGCCGGGGGCGCTGTACCAGTACCTGTCCGACAGCGGCCTGCATCCCGCGTCGAGGGTGTCCGGCATCGAACGGGTGGAACCGCCCGCCCCGGTCCGGGACCGCCTCGGGATCGACCCGCACGAACGGCTGTTGCACTTCGTCCGCCTGATCCTGGTGGAGGACGAGCCGCTGGTCGAGGCGGACGTCTACATCCGGGCGCCCCGGGATTTCGATCCCACGGCCGCGGAGCTGGAGGAGCAGGGCTCCGCCTTCGAGCTGCTGGAGAAGGGCTTCGGCATCCGGCTGGACCGGGCCGAGCACGAGGCCTGGGCGACGGCCGCGACCGCCGACCACGCGGCGACCCTGGGGGTGGCCGAGGGCAGCCCGCTGCTCGTCATCGACACACTGTTCTTCACGACCGGCGGCGTGCCCGCGGGGTGGCGCTCGGCGGTGCACCAGGCGGAGGAGTTCAAGTACCGGTTCGTCACGAGCGGGTGAGCCCGGGGCGGCACCGGGGTCAGCGACGGTTGACTTTGGTATGACAATATATCAACATGCTGGATTGACGAGGTTCACACGGCAGTGGACTACGGCCCGTCGGGCGGACGTCAGGCTCCCCGGTGCACTGCCCTCCTTCGTTGACGCGGCGCGTTGCCGCGCCGGCACGACACCGACGAAAGGACGTGCCATGACGGGCGCACCAGAGACTGCCCGGAACAACACCGTCAACACCGTGCTCGGCCCCGTCCCGGCGGACGACCTGGGTGTTGTCGCGGTCCACGAGGCACTGCTGTCCGTGGTCCCCGGCGCCGAGCACGCGTTCGACATCACGATGGACCGCGCGGAGATCTTCGAGAACCTGGCGCGGAAGCTGCGGGAGTTCCGCGAACACGGCGGCGGGACGGTCGTCGACAGCACCGGCATGTTCCACGGCCGCGACGTGCGGCTGTACGAGGCACTGTCCCGCTCGACCGGGGTGCATCTCGTCGCGTCCACGGGCATGGGGCCCGAGGAGCTGCTCGGCGGCTACTTCCTGACCCCGCAGACCGACCCGCCGACGCCCTGGCCCGCCGGGAAGTTCGCCGACCTGTTCACCCGGGAGGTCACCGAGGGCATGGTCGTCCCACGCGTCGAGCGGCGGGGCGCCGCGGGCCTGGTGGCCACCGCGGCCGACCCCGCGGGCAGGACCGCCACCGAGGAGAGCCTCGTCCGTGGCGCGGCACGCACCGCCCGGGACACGGGCGTGCCGGTCTCCCTCCGGTACGGCGCCGACGCGGTCGGCGACCTCGACGTCGCGCTGGACGAGGGCGTTCCCGCCGACCGCGTCGTCGTCGGCGGACTCGACCGCACCGACGCCGTGCACGCCGGCGCGCCGTTCGACATCGCGCGCCGTGGGGCCCACGTCGCGCTCGACCACGTCGGATGCAACGACGACGACCGCTACGTGACCGACCGGCAACGCGTGGCCCTGCTGCTCGACCTCGTGCGGGAGGGCCTCGGGGACCGGATCCTGTTGTCCGGCAACACGATCGGCGAAGCGGTGGGCCACCCCGCCTACGATCTGCCGTACAGCCATGTCGCCGCGACGTTCGTGCCCCTGGCGCGGTCCGCGGGGCTCGACGACGCCGACGCCCGACGCATCCTCGTGGACAACCCGCGCGACCTGCTGACCCTGCGCTGAGCCGGCCCGCCGCACACGAGCGGCCGGAGCCTTTCCGGAGTTTTGGAGTAACACCATGTCACGGGTGAACACCGTCCTCGGGCCGATCGCCCCGGAGGAACTGGGCGCCGTCGCCGTCCACGAGCACGTCGGGTACGGCATGCCCGGCTCGGAACTGGACACACAGTGGTGGAAGACCCCCGAGGAACGGTACGCCGAGACCGTCCCCAAGCTGCGTCGGTTCCGCGAGTACGGCGGCGGCACCTTCGTCGACGTCACGGGCATCTGCAACGGACGCGACGTCGACTACTACAAGTCGTTGTCGGCCAAGACCGGCGTGCACATCGTCGCCTGCACCGGCTTCGTCGGCGGCGACACCGCCCTGCCGCACTTCGCCCGGGCGGGGGTGGACTACCTGATGCGGCAGTTCGTGCACGAGATCACCGTGGGTATCGGCGACACCGGCAGCCGCGCGGGCGTGATCAAGGTCGGCGTCAGCCGCGGTGGGCGGATGACGGAACTGGACAAGCGCATCTACCGCGCGGCGGCCCGTGCCGCCGTGCAGACCGGCGTGCCGATCCTGACGCACCTGGCGATCGACCCCGAACCCGCGGTCGCCATCTTCGCCGAGGAGGGCCTGCCGCTGGACCGCGTGCTGTTCGGGCACGCCGACGACGGCCCGAACGCCCCGAACACGCCGCACGAGTGGATCTTTCAACAGGGCGGCCGTATCGGGTTCGACACCTTCGGCTACGAGACCGAGATCGAGAACGCACCGTTCTGGGCCCGCCCCCGCCGGGAACGGCTCGACCACTTCCTCAGCCTGGTGAACCAGGGCCATCTCGACCAGCTCCTCGTCTCGGCGGATGCCAACTGCAGCCCGCTGGGCTGGCCGGGAGTCGAGGGACACACCGTGAACTACCTGTTCGAGGACCTGGTGCCCGACCTGCGTGACGCCGGTACGGACGAGGCCACGATCACCAGGCTGCTCCGGGACAACCCGGCGGACTTCCTGACCCTCCGCGACTGAGCCACCCCACCGGCCCCGACCCGATCCCCCCGACGGCGCACCGGACGCGCCGGAGTACGAGAAAGCGCGACCAACGATGCAGAAGACACAGCTCGAGAACCTGACCATCGCCGTCGTCGGCGGCGGGTACGGCGGTGCCGTGGCCGCGGTGGCCCTCCGGCAGCTCGGCGCCGACGTCCACGTGTACGAGCAGGCCCCCGCGATCCGGCAGGTCGGTGCCGGGATCGGCCTGCGCCCGCCGACGATCGAGCTGTTCCGCAGGCTGGGCATCTTCGACGCGATCGCGGCCGTGAGCAGCCCGAGCGACTACTTCGAGATCTGCACCGCCACGGGCGAGGTCCTCCACCGCGAGCCGTGGCCGAAGATGCACGACTACGCCGAGGTGAACCACACCCGGTTCATCCACCGCGGCGACTTCATCGAGGCCCTGCTGCGGCTGCTGCCGGACGAGGTCGTGCACCTGGACCACCGGTTGACCGACATCGAGGACCGGGGCGGGTCGGCGACGCTCACGTTCGCCGGCGGGAAGACGGTGACGGCCGATCTGGTCATCGGGGCCGACGGCATCCGCTCCGCGGTCCGCAACCAACTGTTCTCGGACCGGGAGCCGGTGTTCTCCGGCGAGCACGCGCACCGCACGGTGATCTCCGTCGACGACACCTACGGGATGGCCGTCGACGACAACCTCCGGCTGTACATGAACGACAAGGGCACGATGGTGTACTTCCTGCCGCTGCGCCACCGCCACCAGGTGTCGTTCGACATCACCGCCCTGTCCCGGGACGCCTCCTGGGCCCCGGAGGTCACCCGGGAGGGCCTGGTGGCCCTGCTGGAGGACTTCGACGAGCGGCTGGTGAACATCACCCGGAACCTGGACCTGAACGCGGTGACCAGCCGCGCGGTGTTCGACATCGACCCGGTCGACACCTGGCACTCCGACCGCGTCGCACTGCTCGGGGACGCGGCCCACGCGATGCTGCACCATCAGGGGCAGGGGGCGAACCAGGCGATCCAGGACGCGGGTGGCCTCGCCGACGCCCTCGTGGAGGCCGACTCCGTGGCCGAGGCGCTGGCGCTGTACCAGGCACGGCGCAAGCCCGACACGGACGAGCTCCAGCGCATCTCCCGGAAGTCGTGGGACGCCGACGCGGTGGACACCGCCTTCCCCGAGAAGTCCGCGATCAACTGAAGCGACCCGAGGAAGCACCGATGACACTGCATCCCGAGATCGCGAAACTGCTCGCGACCCTGCCGAAACCGGACCACGGCACGCGGCCGGACCCGGAGACGATGCGTGCCGCGGAGGCGGAACAGGTCCCGCCTCCGGAGGACCGCCTGCCGCTGCACGACGTCACCGACACCACCGCGGCGACGCCGTCCGGACACGTGCCGGTCCGGATCTACACACCGGTCGAGGCGGAGGGCTACGACCTGCTGGTGTACTTCCATGCGGGCGCGTTCTTCCTGGGCAGCCTGGATACGCACGACCACGTCGCGCGGTCGCTGGCGAAGGAGACCGGCCACAAGGTCGTCTCGGTCGGCTACCGCCTGGCCCCGGAGTCCCCCTGCCCGGCCGGTCTGCGGGACTGCTACGGCGTCGTCCGCTGGGCCGCCGAGCACGGTGACGAGCTGGACTGGGACGGCGGGAACCTCGCCGTCGCCGGGGACAGCTCGGGCGGCAACTTCGTCGCCGCCGTCACCGCGATGGCCCGCGACGACGGCTTCGACCGCATCACGCACCAGGTGCTGTTCTACCCGTCGCTGGACCTGGATTTCGACGTCGACCGCTACGCCTCGCTGCGGGAGAACGCCGAGGGGTACGGCCTGGAGACGGCCGGCCTGCAGCCGTTCAATTCGTTCTACCTGGACAGCGGCGCGGACCCGGCGGACCCGCTGGTGTCCCCGATCAAGCGCACGGACCTGTCCGGGCTGCCTCCCGCGCTGATCATCACGGCGCAGTACGACCCGATGCGGGACGAGGGCGAACTCTACGGACAACGGCTGTCCGAGGCCGGTGTGGACACCACGGTCACCCGGTACGCGGGCGCCAACCACGGGTTCCTCGCGAACTTCGGCTGGATCCCGGAGTTCTCCCGGGCCTTCACCGAGACCGGCGAGTTCCTGAACCGCTGAGACGCTCCCGACACGGCCGGGGGCACACGGCGGAAGGCGGCACGGATCCGGATCCGTGCCGCCTTCCGCCCCCCGGTGCGGTGGAGCTGGCGTCAGCCCGCCGCGTCGAACGCCTCCCGGTAACCGTGCAGCGTCGTGAAGAACGGCGACGGCTCCAACGTCGGGTCGCCGGTGTAGCCGAGCTCGGTGGCCACCGGGGCGAACGGCGAGTACGGCGAGTCCGTCTCCCGCAGGCCGTCCCGCAGGGCCCGACGGGCGGCGTCGGCGATCCGGGCCTCGATGTCCAGGCTCTCCCGCACGGCCCGGCGGGCGCCGTCGGCGTCCAACGCGACGTCGTAGGGTTCGCCGTCCGCCCCCCGGTACGGGTGACCCAGGTACAGCTCCCGCGGGCGGAGCTCGTCGCGCAGGTACTCCAGGCTCGTGCGGTAGGCGGCCGGGTCCTCGTAGCCGGGGAAGCCGTTGGCCGCACCGTGGACCTGCACGGCGTCCCCGACGAAGGCGGCCCCGCGCCCGTCGACGACATAGGCGACGGATCCGGCCGTGTGCCCTCGCAGCGAGTGCACCGACACCGTGACCCCGCCGCCGAGGGAGAGGGTGTCGCCGCCCCGGACCGACACGGTCGGCTCCATCTCCCCGGAGATGACCTTCTCCGCCATCGCCGTCTGCGTGTCCACACCGTCCGGGTCGTGCAGGTACCGCTGCCGGACACCGACGTAGGCATCCACATGGGCACGCCGGGAACGCAGCAGATGGGCGTCGGCCTCGTGGATGACGACCCGCGCCCGCCTGCCGGTGAGCTCCCACAGGGCGTGCGCCCCGCCGAGATGGTCGATGTGGCCGTGGGTGAGCAGGATCCAGCGGACCTCCCCGATGTCCCGGCCGAGTTCGGCGAGCGCGGGCACCATCCCGTCGGCGGGCGACGAGGCGATCCCGGTGTCCACGATGGCCGGTTCGGGGGCGTCGAGGAAGAAGCTGTAGAGCCCGAACCGTCCCCACGGCGATACCAGGGGGTGAATGTCGACGTCCTGCGTCATCGCTGTCTCTCCTTCGCTCGTCGCGTCTTTGATATAATAATATGTGGAATTATCCGCCCGGGAGAGCGTCGCTGCCCGCGGTGTGCACCCGGCCCCGAACGTGGAAAAGGAGCTGCTGGCTCATGGCTGACGTCAGGACGTGGGACGCCGGTGGAGAGACGATCACCATCCGCAAGGACCTCCGTGTCCCGATGCGGGACGGGGTCGAACTCGCCGCGGACGCCTATCACGGCCCCGGCGGGACGCCGCGGCCCGCGTTGGTGGCCCTGAGCCCCTACGGCAAGGAGCTCCAGGCGCTCGCCCTGACCACCCCACCCCAGCGCCGCCCCAGCCCGATGTGGGACGGCTGCATCGAGGCCGGTGACATCGCCCGCGTCGTCGCGGAGGACTACGTCCACGTCATCGGCGACCTGCGTGGTTCCGGCGACTCGGGCGGCGAGATGATCGGCAACTACAACGCGGGCGGCGTGCCGCTCGGGCAGGACGCGTACGACTTCATCGAGTGGGTCGCCGCGCAGCCGTGGTGCGACGGCAACGTCGGCATGATCGGCATCTCCTACTTCGGGTCCATGCAGGTGCTGGCCGCCGCCGAACGGCCGCCGAGTCTGAAGGCGATCTTCGTCAGCGGCGGCCACTTCGACTTCTACGAGACCACCTACCACGGCGGCATCATGTGGTTCATGCCGCGCGCCGCCCGCGAGGGCCGCGGCGGCGACTCCGGCATCGCGCACACCGACGTCAGGTCCCGCATGCGGGAGGTGTACTCCCCCGGGGAGCTGGACAAACTGGTCCAGCAGCGGTTGGCGGATCCGGACGTGGCCGCCTGGCCGAACCTGGTCCACGTGTTGAAGTACCCGAACAACCGCGAGCTGTGGTTCGACATCGTCATGAACCCGCTGGACGGCGAGTGGTACGAACAGCGGAACCCGATCACGCTGGCGACGAACATCGACATCCCGGTGTACCTGCAGATCGACCACGGCCGCGGCTGGACCGTGGACGGCACCATCGCGCTGTTCGACGTGCTGAACGGGCCGAAGAGGCTGGACATCGGCCCGTACCCGCCGATGCAGTCGCGCCCCTTCGTCGAGGAACACGACACGATGTTCCGCTGGTACGACTACTGGCTCAAGGGCATCGAGAACGGCGCGATGGACGGGCCGGAGGTCAGCGTCTTCGTCGAGGGCGCACGCGAGCGCGTCACCGGCAGCCAGTGGCCGCCGAAGGACGTCGAGTACCGGCCGCTGTACCTGCGTCCGCGCCGCACGCTCTCCCCCGAACCCGAGCGGATGGGCGCCGAGCACGCCGCTCCGGACGGCTTCTTCCAGGCACCGCTGACGGTGACCGACACGGTGGAGATTCTGAGCTGGAGCAGTGCGCCGTTCACCGAGGACACCGAGCTGATCGGCACCGGCGCCGCGCACCTGTTCGCCGAGATCG
Source organism: Saccharomonospora iraqiensis subsp. paurometabolica YIM 90007 (assembly GCF_000231035.2). Classification (GTDB taxonomy): domain Bacteria; phylum Actinomycetota; class Actinomycetes; order Mycobacteriales; family Pseudonocardiaceae; genus Saccharomonospora; species Saccharomonospora paurometabolica. Next base: position 199,426 of record NZ_KI912250.1, read on the forward strand.
ACACCGACGACACGAACTTCATCCTCCGCCTGTGGGACACCGCGCCGGACGGCGGCCGTCAGCTGATCACCACCGGCTACCTCAAGGCCTCCCACCGCGAACTCGACGAACGCACCACCGAGGGCAACCCGTACCACCCGCACACCCGCACGATCCCGGTCGAGCCCGGCACCGTCGAGGAGTACGTGCTGCGCCTCTACCCGTTCGCGAACACGTTCAAGCCGGGACACCGCCTGGTGGCCGAACTGTCGAACAACGAACCGCCCGCCGACGCGCACAACGCACTGCTGCCACCGGACGCCTTCCACCTGCCGGTGGGCCGCCCGGTCAACCACAAGATCTACCGCGACGCCACCCACCCCTCCCGGCTGGTCCTGCCGTTCACCACACGAAAGGCGGAGACGGACGCACCGGGGACCTGACGGACACGCCGAGGGAAGGCGGCTCCCGGAGCTCCAGTCACTCGCGTCCCGGGGCCTGCCTCGAGGGGACCCTTCCGCCCGTACATCGTCCGGCGCGCTGGAGCGGCTGAGACCCACCGGATACTCCAACCCGGGGCCTAGGTTGATGCTAGTATGCTTTTATGCGCACCACGGTCGAACTGCCTCCGGAACTGCTGCGTGCGGCCAAGGCCGATGCCGCTGCCCGGGGCGAGACGCTCAAGGAGTTCCTCACCAGGGCAGTCGCCCATGAGCTGGAGGAGGCAGCCACGACGCCACCCAGACGAGGGAAGGTGCAGTTGCCCCTCGTCTCAAGTGAGAGTCCGGGTCGCGTCGACCTCTCCAACGCCGAGATCGAAGCGATCTTCGCCGCTGAAGACGCCGAGCGGGCCAACAACATCTGATGCTGCTCGATGTCGGGACCTGGCTGGCCGCCGTCTGGTATGGGCACGTACGCCACGGACGCGTCGCAGCGTGGTTCAACGCGCAGGAAGAGACGCTATGGCTTTGCCGGGCCACTCAGATGGGACTGCTCAGACTCCTGTCGAATCCGTCGGTGCTCGGGGATCAGGTCCTTTCCCGGGCCGACGCCTGGAAAGTGATCGATCGACTCCGGGCTGACGAGCGTGTTCGGTGGGCGGCCGAGCCGACGCACCTGGAACAGGCGTGGCGCGCGATCTCGGCACTGGACGACAATAGCCACAAGCTCTGGACCGACGACTACCTCGCGGCGTTCGCACAGGCCGCGGGACTCAGCATGGTCACCCTCGACAAAGGATTCGAGCGTCGGTACCGCTCGATCACCGTTGTGACGCTCGATTGAGCATCTCCGCGCCGGTCCTCAGCGACGGCTGGCCGACCGGTCCACCATGCGGAGACCGACCCGTCCACCACGCGGAGACCGAAGAGGACACACCGGGGAACCGACGGCCGCACCGGGGAGGGGGCGGACCCGGCGCGGCCAGGGACGCGCGCAGCCACCGAAGCGCAAGCACCGCCAGCAGCAACGCGAGGAAGACCAGCGAGAACCCGAGGCTCACATGTGGGCCGCGGCCTTCCGGATGGCCTCGCGGATGCGGGGGTAGGTACCGCAGCGGCAGATGTTGCGCAGGGTGTCCAGGTCGTCGTCGGTGATGTCGCGGTTCTCCGCGCGGACACGGCGGACGAGTGCGACGGCGGCCATGATCTGGCCCGGTTGGCAGTAGCCGCACTGCACGACGTCCTGCTCCAGCCACGCCTGCTGCATGGGATGCAGGTCCCCGCCGACGGTGGCGGCGAGCCCCTCGATGGTGGTCACCTCGTCGTCCGGGCCGACCTCCCCGACCGGGATCGCGCACGGGTTGACGGCCTGCCCGTTGAGGTGGCTGGTGCAGGCCTTGCAGACGTTGATACCGCAGCCGTACTTCGGCCCGGTCACGCCGAGCAGGTCCCGCAGGACCCACAGCAGCCGCACGTCGTCGGCGACGTCGACGGTGACCTGTTCGCCGTTGACGCGGAAGGTGTGTTCGGGCACGCGGGCCTCCTTACCAGGCGAGTTCCCGGCCGTCGGTGGGTGACTGCGGAACCGGCGGGGACGTCGGTTTCGGGGTGAACGACAGCGTGTCGTGGTTGATCGGGAAGCGGGTGGGCATGGTTCCGGTGGCGCGTCCGTAGGCGCAGGCCACGGCCGCCATCGCACCGGCGACGCCGAGTTCCCCGGCGCCGCCGGGTTCGTCACCGCTGTCCGGCAGCAGGATGATCTCCATCTCCGGGGGGGTGTTCCATTGCCGGGTGTAGAAGTAGTTGTCCCAGCTGGCTTCCAGGAAGTGCCCGTCGCGCAGGTGCAGGCTGGAGGTCAACGCGAGCGCGATGCCGTCGCAGATGCCGCCCATCATCTGCGCCTCCAATCCCCGCGGGTTGACCGCGAGCCCCACGTCGACGGCGAACACGACCCGGGTGACCCGGGGTCCGGTGACGGCGTTGCGCACCGACCGGTCGACGGTCTCCGGTCGGCAGTCGATCTCGACGAGGCAGGCGCTGACGGCCTTGTACTCGGCCTGGAACGCGATACCCTGCGCCATGCCCTCCGGCAGCGACCGCCCCCAGTCGCCGGCCTCGGCGACCGCATCGAGGGCCGCGCGGGACCGGTCGTCGCGGAGGAAGTCCCGCCGGAACCGGTACGGGTCCCGGCCCATCTCCGCGGCGAGCCGGTCCACCATGAGCTCGCGGGCACACGTGACGTCCGGGGAGTAGACGTTGCGCATGCTGCCGGTGTTGAAGCCCGTGTCGGTCTCGGACAGCAGTCGGGTGTTGCCGCCGAAGTCGTAGGACATCGTCTGGGAGAGCTGGAAGAACGTTTCGGCGAAGCCGATGTCGCCCACCGGCAATCGTGCGGCGGTGGCGGTGATGACCTCGCCGAGTCCGTGGCCGAGGTCGGTGGAGACGCCGGTGTGCCGCTGGTCGTAGCTCAGTACGGTGTCGCCGAGGTAGGCGATCCGCACCCGGGAGGTGCACATCGGGTGGGTGCGGCCCTGGCGGGAGTCGTCGGCGCGGTGCCACATCAGCTTGACGGGCTTGCCGAACGCCTGCGACGCCTCCGCCGCTTCGAGGGCGCCGTCGAAGAACAGTTTCCGCCCGAAGGACCCGCCGCCCTCGGTGACGTGCACGGTCACCGCGCTCTGCGGCATCCCCAGTTCGGCCGCGATGGCCTGTTGGGCCACGATCGGCGACTTCAGGCCGGACCAGATCTCGGCACGGTCGGCGCGCACGTCGGCCACGGCGCAGTTCGGTTCGAGCGCACTGTTGCTGCGGAAGTAGAAGGTGAACGTCTCCTCCACCGTGCGGCTGAACGGCGGCTTGAGGTCGAGCGGGATCTCCGCGTCCCGCAGCTCGTCCAGCACGGTGTCGTCGGACTTCCCCTCCGCGGTACCGGGCCCCCAGGAGACCCGCAGCGCGCGCACGGCGTCGATGCACTGGCCGAAGGTCGCGGCCCGCACGGCCACGCCGGTGGAGATCGTGGCGACATCGGTGACGCCGGACATGCCGCGGACCTCGGCGAGATTGGCGACCGAGGCGACCGTCCCGTTGATGGTCGGCGGGCGGCACACCATGGTCGGCAGGGCGCCCGGGACGTCGAGGTCGAGCGCGAACGTCTTCCGCCCGGTCACCGCGTCGAGGGCGTCGATCCGGTTGTGCGGGGTGCCGATGACGGTGAACGAGTCCCGCGAACGGAGCTCGACCTCCACCGGCTCGGTACTTCCGCTCGCGGCCTTCCCGGCGAGCGTGCCGATGTCTGCACTGTTCCCTCCGGTGGAGGTGACGACCCCGTTTTCCAGCGTGAGGTCGGCGGTGGGCACGCCGAACTCGGCGGAGGCGGCCCGCAGCAGCCGCTCCCGCGCGACGGCGGCCGCGACCCGGATCGGGGTGTAGGTGGAGATGGTGGTGTTCGAGCCGCCGGTGAGCTGGTTGAACACCAGCTCGGGCCGCGCGTCGGCCAGACTCACCCGCACCCGGGGCACCGGCACGCCCAGTTCCTCGGCGATGAGCATGGCCGTCGAGGTGGTGATGCCCTGCCCGACCTCGGCCCGCGGCAGGGCGAACGACACCGTGCCGTCCGGATTCACCTCCACGGTGATCAGGTTCGACGTCGGCAGCGCCGCCGCGGTCATCATGTCGTTCAGGTCGACGATCTCGGTGATCTCCGGCGACGGCAGCCCGGACGGCTCCGGTGTGGCGGCCCCGGCCGAGGCCGCCGGTGTCCGGTCGAGCTGGGCCGCGGCGGCCAGGGTGGGCGCCGCCAGCACGTAGCCGAGGAATCGTCGCCTTCGGATCGCGTCAGGCATGAAGGCTCACTTCGGACGGTTGTGAGTGGGAATCTCGATCCTGGTCTCTTCACCCTTGGTGAGATAGAACAAGATATACTGCCGCACCGCTTCGTCAAGGGTCCAGGCGATCTCGGGCACCAACGGCAGCGGGATCAGGCCCTCCCGGAACTTGACCAGGGCCGGCCACGCCTCGGGGATCACCCGGTCCCAGAACGGCTCCCGCGGGATCCCGTCCCAGTCGGCCACCCGGTCGCCGACGAGATACCGGGCGAGCGCGTTGCACACCGGACGGGAGATCCCGGTGCCGAGGCTGGTCTGCTCCGCGAGCTGACTGAGCAGGGTGTCGGTGAGCTTGACACCCTCCTCGGTCGGACCCATGTTGCGGGCCAGGATCTGGTCCGACTGGGCGTAGGCCGCGGTCCAGGAGGCGGGGATGTACTCGTCCCGGATCCCGAGCATGTGCGCGGTCACCTGCCACACGTGCAGGTACGCCTCGGCCTCGTCGTTGGTGATCGGGACCTCCCACTCACGCATCCTGCGCATCGCGAAGGTCGGCAGGGTGTGCCAGGTGACCAGCATGTCCTCCTGGCTGATCGGGATCTCCTCGTCGGCGGCCCCGCGCCACCGCGGCGACTGCGGCAGCAGGTGCCGCACCGCCGCATGCACCAGCCGGGTCTTCACGCATTCCACGATGCACGTGCCGTCCGGCCGGTACGCGTTCAGCGAGCCGACGGCGAAACCGAAGAGGCTGGTCTTCGCGACGCGGTCCTCCATGTCCGCACCACCGGCGGAGTAGTAGACCGACTGGGCCTCGTTCGGGATGGCCGTCGCCAGGATGCCCCCACCCGGCCCGTTGGCCAGGTTGAGGTAGATCCCGCGCCGCTTGTTGAAGTCCTCCGCCAGCTCCAGCTTGTCCCGGTCCGCCCAGGACGGCATCCGGCGGGCGTCCTCCAGGAACTCCCGCAAATCGGCGGGCAACCCGTCGGGCAGCGGCTGGTCGTTGCGCTCCCAGGTCCAGAGCAGCTCGTTGACCCGTGGGATCACGCCGCGGTCGAACAGCGAGGCGAGCAACGGGTCAGCCTGCTCGTCCCACACCCAGTGCGGGTCGGTACCACTGCCCGAGCCCGCCACCGACCCGCTCGGCGACCAGGTCCATCCGACCAACGACCGCGCCTGGGCGGGAGCGGCCGCCACGAGTGCGCCGAGCGCCGCCAGCCCACCTCCCGACATCAACGCCTTGCGCCTGCTGTAGTCCGCCATGACAAACACTCCTGTTCACGAATCGGGAGACGACTCCGTGTCCGTCCGCGGGCGGGCGCCGCGCCGACACCCGCCCGCGGTGCCGGTCACCGGTTGGTCTGCGGAATCTCGATGCTGATCGGGTAGTCCGCCTCGGACAGGTAGAGCAGGACGATCTGCCGGATGAGCTCCTCGAAGAGGTAGTACGTCTCGTCCGAGCCCGGGAAGTAGAGCCCGAACTCCCGCGCGCGGACGAACGGGATCCACAAGGTCTCCACCAGTGGGCTGAAGACCGGTTCCCGCTCGATGCCCAGCCAGTCCGCGATCCGGTCGCCGAGGGTGTAGCGGGTGAACGCACTGAGCAACGGCTTGCTGAGGACCGTCCCGTCGAGCTCCGAGCCGAGATTGAGCAGGATGTCGGCCAGTTCCTTGCCCTCGGGCGTCGGCGCGAGAATCGGATCCAGGTCCTGCGCCGACTGCTTGTCGGCTTCGCTCCACGACGCCGGGATGTACTCGTCGCGGACACCGAGCATGTGCCCGGTCACCTGCCACGAATGCAGGTACGCCGCGTCGTCCACCGGCTCGATCGGCACCTCCCACTCGCCGAGTTCCTTCCGGACCGTGGTCGCCAGGCTGTGCCAGGTGACCATGATGTCCGCCTGACTGATCGGGATGTCCTCGGGAGCCACCTGGTTCCAGTCCGACGACTGCGGCAGCAGTTGGCGTACCCCCGCGTGCGTCAGCCGGGTCTTGACACACGTGACGATCATTTCGCCGTCCGGCCTGTAGGCGTCGCGCGTGCCGATGTCGTACCCCAGTTTGGCGGTCTCGGAGATGCGGTCCTTCATGTGCGAGCCGCCGTACGAGTAGTAGACCGCGCGTGCCTCCCTGGGGATGACCGTGCTCATCATGCCGCTGGCCATCGCGTACAACACGCCGAGGTAGAGGCCCCGCCGCGTGTTGAAGTCGAAGTTCTGGTCCAGTTTCCCCTGATCGGCCCACGACGGCAGTCGGCGGGCGTGCTCGATGAAGTCCCGCAGATCCGCCGGCAGCCCGTCCGGCAGCGGCTGGCCGTTCGTGGTCCAGGTCTTCAGCAGTTCGTTGACCCTGCCGACCTCACCCCGTTCGAACAGTGCGGCGACCACCGGGTCGGCTTCGGGGTCCCAGATCCACCGGGGGTCGTTCCCGGTGCCGGTGCCCGCCACCGAGCCTTGTGGCGACCACGTCCACAGGGCCCGCGCCTGGGCCGGTGCCGCCATCCCCAGTGCACCGAGGGCCCCCAGCGCCCCGCCCGAGATCAGTGCCTTACGTCTGTTGAGCTCGTCCATCGGCTTCACTCCTCCTTGAGTGGCAAGCGGCCCGGTTGATACTCTGAAACACGTCGCGCTTCTGCGTATCAAGGAGAGCACAGACCGCGACGAGAACGCCAGACCTTCCGGTGAACGAAAGGTGATTCGTGGAACCTGAACTCTCCGGCCTGATCGCGGCCGGGACCGACCACCCGGAGTCGTTGCTGGAGCGGGCGTTCACCGAGGCGGTGGAGCGCGCCGACGACACCGACGACGCCGCCGCGCGCGTGGTCGAGGCCGCCTACGAACAGTTCTGCCGGATGGGGATCAAACGGTCGACCATGGAGGACGTCGCCCGGCGGGCCGGCGTCTCACGGATCACCGTCTACCGCCGGTTCGCGACCAAGGACGCCCTGGTGGAACAAGTGATCCGCTCGGAATTCCGCCGGTACTTCGACCGGTTCCTGTTGGACATCCGGCCCGCCCGCACGCTCGCCGAGCGCGTGGAGCTGGGTTTCGTCAGCTCGCTGCGGGCCATCCGGGAGAACCCGCTGATCGGCGGCCTGATGGCCGTCGAGCCGGACGTCGTCGTGCCGTCGATGATCGGTGACGGGGGCCGGACCGTGGCCACCGTACGCCGCTTCGTCGCCGGACGGCTGCGCAGCGAACAACGCGCGGGCAACCTCTCCCGGGAGGTCGACGTCGACCTGGTGGCCGAGATGATCGTCCGGGTCTCCACGTCGTTCCTGCTCACCCCGAGCCACCTCGTCGACCTCGACGACGACGAGCAGCTCCGCGACATCGCACGCCGGTTCCTCGTCCCCATGCTGGACACGCCCACCGCGGCACGCTGAACCGGACCGGCGGGCCACCCCGCCGCACACGCCGTCTCCCGACGCCCGTCGCCGTGTCCGCGCTCCGCGACCGTCGTCGACGGAAATCCGCCGTCACCCCTGGAACCCCGGTACGAGCAGGAAGAGGTCTCCCCATGCCACGGAACCTGACCGACGAGCGACGCGACCTGGTCACCGCGATCGGCGAGTTCTGCCGTCGCGAGTGCGGCACGAAACAGCAGCGTGACAAGCTCACCGACGACGGCCGGGAAAAGCACAGCCAGGATCTCTACGCGAAGATGGCCGGCCTGGGCTGGCTGGGTATCGCGATCCCGGAAGCCTACGGGGGGTCCGGGCTCGGCATGGCCGACCTGTGCCTGTTCCTGGAGGAGACCTCCTACTGGCGGGCCCCGATCAGCGGGTTCGCCACCACCATGGTCGCCGCCGCCGCGTACGAGAAGTTCGCCACGGAGGACCAGAAGCGGGTCGTGCTGGACGGCGTGGTGCGCGGTCGGGTCGAGGCGATCTCGATGTCCGAACCCGGCGCCGGGTCCGACGTCGCCGCGCTGACCTGCCGGGCGGACCGCAACGACGGCGGATATCTGATCAACGGGCAGAAGACCTGGTGCTCCAACGCACACCTCGCCGACCACATCCTGCTCATCGCCCGGACCTCACGCGAGGGGTCCCGGCACGAGGGCCTCACTCAGTTCATGGTGCCCACCGATACCGAAGGACTGGAGGTCTCCGGCATCGACACGATGGGCGGCCGCGAGGTGAACGACCTGTACTTCACCGACTGCTTCCTGCCGGACTCGGCCGTGGTCGGTACTCCGGGACAGGCATGGGGCCAGCTGATGACCGGACTGAACCTCGAACGGATGATCCTCGCCGCGACGAGTTTCGGCCTCGCGCGCCGGGCGTTCGACGACACCGTCGACTACGTCCGGCAGCGGGAGCAGTTCGGCCGTCCGATCGGCTCGTTCCAGGCACTCCGGCACCGCCTCGCGGATCTGGCCACCGAACTCGAATGCACCCGTCTCCTGCTGGACGACGTCAGCGCCACCCTGGACGCCGACCCCGACACGGTGCTCGCCCGCGAGGCCTCGATGGCCAAGCTGAAGGCCACCGAAGTGGCCAAACACGCCACCCTCGAAGGCATGCAGATGATGGGCGGCTACGGCTACGCCACCGAGTACGGCATGGAGTCGCTGCACCGCACGAGCATCGTCTCCACGGTCTACGGCGGCACCAGCGAGATCCAGCGCGACATCATCGGCAAGACCTACGGCCTCTGACGGGTCAGGTGGCTGATGTCGGCGATGCGGGGTGACCGCGTCCGTAAGACACTCAGGTAGTGGCGACGTCCCGATACGTGCTCAGCACCTGCTTCACCGCGTCGGTGACGGGCGGCTCGTCGACGAGTGCCGTCCAGGTGTAGGCGTCGTGTTCCCGGAGCTCGATCGGCTCCGGCGCGCTGACCTCCACGGCGAAGTTGAACTGGCGGCTCCTCCTGCCGCTCCCACCGGCGTAGTCGAAGCTACCGAGGTAGTCTCGGACAGCGGTCACGTCGAGTCCGGTCTCCTCCCCCACTTCACGGATCAGTGCCGCGTCGAGCGTTTCGCCCGTTTCGACCTTGCCGCTGGGCAACTCGAAGATGCTGCCCATGAAGTCGTCCTCGGGACGCCGGAGCAGGAGCACCTTTCCGTCGTATTGGACGACACCACCGACGACGAGCTGTTGCACGCCGTCGAGGTCGGCTTCGGCCGCGAGTCGGGAGATGAGTGTTCGGTCGGTCATGTCGATCACTCCTTCAGGTCTCGATACCGGTCGGTGACTTTGCCGAACGCTTCGATGTAGCTGTCTACCAAGGGTAGACGGTTCCTCGTCCCCAGGCCGGACGCAACTACCGCATCGCGAACCGGATCAGCGCGGCCACCCCGGCACTCTCGCCGGGGTGGCCGCAGCACCCTCCTGGGACCATGGAATGGCGGAACCGATCGATACGGCGGCCACGTCGCCGAAGCGGTAGGACCGGCCGTACGACTGCAGGATGGGACCACACTCATGCCACCGGGTACGAAGAAGGAACCGCAGGCGCCGTCGACGGTGTCGGAACTGAAGGACACGCTGTGGAAGGCGGCGGACCGGCTCCGCGGCTCGCTGCCCGCGAGCCGGTACAAGGACGTCATCCTCGGCCTGGTGTTCCTGAAGTACGTCTCGGACGCCTACGACGAGCACCGCGAGACGATCCGCGCGGAGCTGTCCGGGCAGGGCCACGACGAGGACCGGATCGCCGAACTGATGGACGACCCGGGAACAGGTCGACACCGCGGCGTGTTCGTCGTCCCGCCCGCGGCACGCTGGTCGTACCTGACGGCGCATGCGACGGGAGGGCCCGCCGGCCACACCGGACCAGCCAGGACCGTCGGCGGGTTGATCGACGAGGCGATGGAGCTGGTCATGGAGGCCAACCCCACGCTCCGGGGCACGCTCCCCCGCCTGTACGACGGGGAGACGATCGACCAGCGCCGCCTCGGCGAGCTGCTTGAGCTGTTCGACGGTGTCCGGTTCAGCAGGCGGGGCGCGCACCGCGCCCGCGACCTGATGGGCGAGGTGTACGAGTACTTCCTCGGCCGGTTCGCCCGTGCCGAGGGCAAGCGGGGCGGGGAGTTCTTCACCCCGCCGAGCGTGGTCAAGGTGCTCGTGGAGGTGCTCGAACCGTCGAGCGGCCGCGTGTACGACCCGTGCTGCGGTTCCGGCGGCATGTTCGTCCAGACCGAGAAGTTCCTCCACGAGCACAACGGGGATCCGACGAACATCACCGTCCACGGCCAGGAGAGCAACGAGGAGACCTGGCGGATGGCGACAATCAACCTCGCCGTCCACGGCCTCGACAACTCCGGCCTCGGCGCCCGCTGGGACGACACGTTCGCCCACGATCATCATGCGGGCGTGCGGATGGACTACGTGCTGGCCAACCCCCCGTTCAACATCAAGCACTGGACGCGCGACGAACGGGATCCGCGCTGGCAGTTCGGTGTTCCGCCCGCCACCAACGCGAACTACGCCTGGATCCAGCACATCCTGTGGAAGCTGAGTCCCACCGGCAGCGCCGGTGTCGTCCTGGCCAACGGCTCCATGACCAGCCGATCCGGCACCGAAGGCGACATCCGCGCGAACCTCGTCGAGGCCGACCTCGTCTCGTGCATGGTGTCCCTGCCGACCCAGCTGTTCCGCAGCACCGGCATCCCGGTGTGTTTGTGGTTCTTCTCCCGGGACAAGAGCGCGGGGCCCGGCGGCGCGGTCGACCGCACCGGTGAGGTCCTGTTCATCGACGCCCGCCACCTCGGCCACCTGGTCGACCGCGCCGAACGCGCACTGTCCGACGACGACATCGCCGCCATCGCCGGCACCTACCGCGCCTGGCGCGGCACCCGGTCGGCCGCGGAGAAGGAACTCGGGTACGCGGACGTGCCGGGCTTCTGCAGGTCGGTCGATCTGGCCGGGATCCGGGCCGCCGACTACGCGCTGACCCCCGGCCGGTACGTCGGCACACCCGCGATCGAGGACGACGGCGAGCCGATCGACGCGAAGATCCGACGGCTGCACACCGAACTGCTGGCGGCGTTCGACGAATCGGCGCGGCTGGAGAAAGCCGTCCGTGCACAGCTGGAACGCACCGATGGGTGAGAGTCTGGGCGCGCTCCTCGCCGCGACGGGCGGTTCGATCAGAACCGGCCCGTTCGGCACCGTCCTCAGCGCGGCGGAATACACCGCACACGGCGTCCCGGTGGTCTCCGTCGGCGAACTCGACCACGGCGCGATCCGCCTCCGGGAGACGACACCGCGGGTGGATGCGGACACCACGGAAAGACTCGCCGAGTACCTGCTGCGGCCCGGCGACCTCGTCCTCGGCCGCAAGGGGGCGGTCGATCGTTCCGCGTGGGTGCGGCCGGAGGAGGACGGATACTTCCTCGGCTCCGACGGAATCCGCATCCGGTTCGCCGAGGGTGTCCATTCCCGGTTCATGGCCTACCAGTTCCGTTCCCCCGCCGTCCGGGAATGGCTGCTCCGAAACGCCGCCGGGACGACGATGCTCTCGCTGAACGAGCGAGTCCTGCGCCGACTACCACTCACCGTCCCGGACCCGGGAACCCAGCGGGCGATCGCGGAGGTGCTGGGCGCGCTCGACGACAAGATCGCGAACAACGACCGCATCGTGCTCCTCGTCGACCGGCTCTGCGCCGCCGACACCGCGAAGGCGAGCGCGGAGGCCGGCACCCCACGCCCCCTGCGGGACGTGCTGACCCTCGCCTACGGAAGGTCGTTGCCTGCGGCGAGGCGCGTCCCGGGGCCCGTCCCCGTGTACGGCAGCGGTGGCCTGTGCGGACACCACTCGGTGTCGCTCGTGGACCGGCCGGGGATCGTCGTGGGCCGCAAGGGCACGGTCGGCGCGGTCCACTGGGCGGACGGTCCGCACTTCCCCATCGACACCACCTACACCGTGCAGCCGGTCCGGCCGGGGACCGACGAGGTCCTCTACCACCTCCTCCGGACCGTGCGGCTCGGCGCGCTGGACTCGGACTCCGCCGTTCCGGGGCTCAACCGGCAGGAGGCCTACCGGCAGACGGTCCGGGTTCCCGACGACGACGTGCTGGCCTCGCTCGCGGCGAGCCTGCGGCACCGGTTCGCCCTGATGCGCGCGGTACGCGCCGAGTCCCGCACCCTCGCCCGGACCCGCGACGAGCTGCTCCCCCTGCTGTTGTCCGGCCGGATCCGCGTCCGGGACGCGGAGAGCACCGTCGAGGAGGTGCTCTGACGGCGCGGGACGACCCACGGGGCCACCGGCCGATCCTCACCCGGCCGCGCCGGAGATCCGTCGCAGGCGGTGTCGGAGGTGGTGGCGCTCGGCGAGGCTGACGGTGTCGGCGAGGGCGCGGCGATAGGCGGTCGCCGCCTCGTCCGGTCTTCCGACCTGCTCCAGGAGGTGGGCGCGTACCGCGTCGAGACGGGGCAGGCGGGGGTGGTCGGTCTCCAGCACGTCGATCTCGGCGAGGGCGGTCTCCCGTCCGTCGACCATGGCCTGGGCCACGATGCGGTTGAGGGTGATCGTCGGATTGCCGTGGCCGGTCACGAGTTCGAGAATCCGGTAGAGCGCGAGGATTTCGTCCCAGTCCGTGGTCGCGACGTCCGGGGCTTCGGCGTGCAGGGCCGCGATGCAGGCCTGGAGCAGATAGGGGCCAGGGTCGGCACCCGGGGTGGCCCGTTCGACGAGCGCGATCCCCTCCTCGATCCGTTCCCGGTCCCACAGCGTCCGGTCCTGCTCGTCGAGCGGCACGAGGTGCCCGTGCGGTCCCACCCGGGCCGGCTGGCGGGCCTCGGTGAGCAGCATCAGCGCGAGCAGGCCGGTGACCTCGGTGGAATCCGGGAGACTCCGGTGGAGCAGCCGGGTCAGACGGATCGCCTCGGTGGCGAGGTCCGCGTCCCGGGGTGGTGCTCCCGCGGTCGTGTGGTGCGCCTCGGTGCACATCACGTACAGCACGTCGAGTACGGCCGTGATCCGCTCACCGGCGTGTCCCGGTGGCGGAAGCGGTCGGCCGAGTTCGGCGATCCGGCGCTTGGCCCGGGTGATCCGTTGGGCAATGGTGGCCTCGGGAACCTGGTACACGTTGGCGATCCGGGCGGTGGTCAGTCCGGCCACCGCCCGGAGCGTCAGCGCGACCTGCCCGGAGCGTGGCAGGTCGGGATGGCAACACAGCTGCAGCACCAGCAGCGAGTCGTCCCGCTCGGCTGCCTCCGGCGTCACCGGGGGATGCAACGACGCGGCGCGGGTCTCCCGGTGTCGGCGCCGGGCGTCGCCGCGGGCGTGGTCGGCGTACCGGCGGCGGGCGGTCGCGGTGAGCCAGCCCAGCGGGTCGTCCGGGGACTCCGTCCGCCACTGCCGGTGGGCCTGCAGGAGCGCCTCCTGGACGGCGTCCTCGCACAGGTCGAACCGGGTGCTGCCATACGTGCGCACCAACCGGGCGAGGGCCTGCCGCGTGAGATCCCGCCACAGGCCCTCACCGTCCGGGGGCCCGCCGCTCACCCGTCTCCCAGATCGGCGAACATCACCGGACGTAGTTCGAGGGCGAGGCCGGGGATGCTCGCGTCCGGGATCTGCCGGGCCAGCTCCACCGCACGGGCCTCGTCCTCGACGTCGACCAGGTAGAAACCACCCAGGAACTCCTTGCTCTCGACGAACGGCCCGTCGGTGACCTCGGGGCGGCCGCCGGAGCTGCGGAGGACCTTCGATCGGCTGGGATCGGCGAGGGCCTGGGTCGCGACGAACTCACCGCGCTCCTTCGTCCCGGCGATGAACGCGGCGTGTCCCTCCTGGATCTGCCGCTGCTGCTCGTCGGTCAGCTGCTCCAGCACCGCCGGGTCGACCTGCATCAGGATCAGGTACTTCACTGTGTCCTCCTCGGTAGGTGAGCCCACCCTCGTGGCAGCTCGCCGGGGGGTCGTCACCGACCCGGCGGATACGACACCACACGATCGGAATCTTTTCCGACGTTTTCCGCTGCCACTGTCGTGCCGGGGCGAGACTGTGACGACCACCGGGCACGCGACCGCGACGGTCGCGCCACGCCGGTTTCGACACCAGGGAGGTCGACCATGACACAACAGGTCCGGGTCCACTGCTTCACCGTCACACAAGACGGGATCGGGGCGGGCGAGGACCAGAGCTACGAGCACCCGTTCGGCCACGCGGACCCCGGTGACCTGTTCGCCTGGGCCGGGGCCACCGCCAACTGGGTCAACCGCACCGAGCCCGGCGGCACCCGGGGCCTCGACGACTACGTCGTCCGCGACTTCACCCGCGACATCGGCGCCGAGATCATGGGCCGCAACAAGTTCGGCCCGATCCGCGGCCCCTGGCCGGACCACGAGTGGCAGGGCTGGTGGGGCGACGAGCCTCCGTTCCACACTCCCGTGTTCGTCCTCACCCACCACGAACGGCCGTCGTTCACCCTGGGCGACACGACGTTCCACTTCCTCGAGGCCTCGCCGCACGAGGCGCTGGAGCGGGCGAAGGCCGCCGCGGACGGGCGGGACGTGCGCATCGGCGGCGGCGTCACGACCATCCGGGAGTTCCTCGACGCCGACCTGATCGACGAGCTGCACATCGCCGTCGCCCCGTACGAACTCGGCAGCGGCCTGCGGCTCTGGGACGACCCCGAGGAACTCACCGACCGCTACCACCTGGAACGCGTGCCCAGCCCGAGCGGCGTCGTGCACCACTTCCTCTGGCGGCGTTGACCGGCACGTCGCACCGGCCGGACGACCAGCCGGTCACCCCACGTCGCTTCGTGCGCGTCGGGCGTAGGCGCGGGCGGCACGTGCACGGTCGCCGCAGCGTGTCGAACACCAGTGGCGGCGGCCGCGACGCAGCAGGAACCGGGTGCACGGGGCGGAACCGCAGGACGTGAGCCGTTCGGCGTCGTCCGAGGTGAGCAGGTCCGCCGCGTCCGCGGCGAGCGTCGCCAGGGCGTGGTCGACGACCCGGGTGGTCGGGTGCGGCGCGGCCCGGTAGGGGCCGGTGTCGTCGTCCCACCGCAGGAGCGGAGCGGTCGGCACCCGTGTCAACGCGTCGTTGACCGCGGCGACAGCGGCGGGGAGAGCGGGCAGGGACTCGGCGTGTGCGGAGAACAGCGCTCGGACCTGTTCGCGCAGTGCACGCAGCTGCGCCGCACACATTTCCCGCAGGCCCGCGTCGGGCGGCGCCAGGTCGCGCTGCGTCAACCAGTGCGTCGTCGCTTCCGGTGTACCCAGCAAGTCGACGTGGTGCCCCCCGGGAAGTGTGACCACGCTGTTGGCGAGTGCGAGGGAGAGGTACCCCTCCTCCCCCGGCGCGGGTGGCAGGTCCGCCTGCACCGTCGCGATCTCGTCCATAGCCTCATGGTAACTCATCACTCATCCATGATTCTCACGGATGAACTTGCGGAAATCCGTGACCCATCAGTACGGTCTCACTCACGGTTCAAACGACATCATCCGTGAGAGGTGCCTTCATGTCCGCATCCGCGACCCCCGTTCGCGTCTTCGGCGGCCCGACCGCCCTGTTCGAGTACGGTGGCCTGCGTTTCCTGACCGACCCGACCTTCGACGATCCCGGGGAACACGAGAGCGTCGGACCCGTCCTCACCAAGACGAGTCCCGCACGCGGCACCCCGGCCGACCTCGGGCACGTCGACGTGGTGCTGCTCTCCCACGACGAGCACGCCGACAACCTCGACGACTCCGGCCGCGCCCTGCTCTCCGACGTTCCCCTCACGCTCACCACCCCGGGTGGTGGCGAACGTCTGGGTGACCGGGCCCGGGGCATGGCCGACTGGGAGACTGCCGAACTCGATCGACCGGGAGGGGGAACGGTCACGGTGACGGCCGTCCCCGCGATCCACGGCCCCGCGTCCCGCGAGGAGGTCGAAGCCGTCGCCGGCCAGGTCGTCGGCTTCGTACTCACCGGCGACGGGCTCCCGACCGTGTACGTCAGCGGAGACAACGCCGCACTCGAACCGGTCCGCGAGATCGCCGAACGCTTCGCCCCGATCGACACCGCCCTCCTCTTCGCCGGGGCGCCGCGGTTCCCCATGCTCTTCGACGGCGAACCGTTGGTTCTCGACAGCGCCGGAGCCGCCGAGGCGACCCGGATCCTCGACGCCCGTCGCGTCGTGCCGGTCCACTACGAGGGCTGGGCGCACTTCACCGAAGG
The DNA here is from genome assembly GCF_000231035.2 of Saccharomonospora iraqiensis subsp. paurometabolica YIM 90007. GTDB lineage: Bacteria > Actinomycetota > Actinomycetes > Mycobacteriales > Pseudonocardiaceae > Saccharomonospora > Saccharomonospora paurometabolica. The sequence goes on from NZ_KI912250.1 coordinate 215,785, forward strand.
CCGCGACGATCTGGAACAGGCCTTTCGCACGGCAGATCTCGCGGACCGCCTCGACTGGGGCAGCGAATGATCCGCTGACGAGAGCATCACGGCCCGCACCGGCCGACGAGGAGACACCGCCGGACATGCGAAGCCGAAAGCGGGAAAGCCACCCGCTCCGCGGGTGGCTTTCCCCGCACGGGTCTCGTCCTCGACGCCAATCAGGTAGAGACCACCCCGAGAGCTGATCCTGGGAGACATCGCCGACTACACCGGCGGCGGACCGACCCGCCCGGAGGTGCCCCGAACACGGCGGGACCTCCGACCGGACGGGAACGCGACGAGGAACGGAACGGGGACGATGGGGCGCATGACCGAGTCGGCCACGCGACGCGAGCGTCGGCAGCCCGTGTGGGCCGCTTGCGCCTCGGCGGTCTGGGGCGGCCTCTTCGCCATGATCAGCCTCTACTGGGCTCTCGGCGGGCTCGTCGGGATCGAGACGATCGGCGGTGAGCTCGAACGGATGGCGCGCGCCGGCGAGGTCGGTCCGCTCGTCTGGGGAGCGACGATCATCAAGGTCGTCGGCGTGGTCTATTCCCTGGCCCTGGTGCAACGGTGGGGGCGGACCCTCCCCCGCGCCCTGATGCTGGCAGGTGGGTGGGCCGCCACCGTGCTGCTGCTCGGCTACGGAGGAGTGACGGTCGGCATCGAAATCCTCGTGGCCACCGGTGTGTTGGCTGCCCCCGCGGAGATCGACTGGTACGCCTTCTACTGGCACCTCGCGCTGTGGGACCCGTGGTTCGTCCTCTGGGGGATCCTGCTGGGCCTCGCGGTTGTTCACTACCAGCGCGCGACCCGGCGCGCCGGTACCGCTGGTCGATGGTGCTCCGACTCGCGCGGAGCGAGTGGGCGTTAGAGGGGTCCTGCGCAAGGACCTTCATTCAGGCCCGGGCGGTATCGGTACCCGTGAGGTGGAGCTGAGGGGAATCGAACCCCTGACCTTCTCGATGCGAACGAGACGCGCTACCAACTGCGCTACAGCCCCTTATCGGTTGCCGGAACAGCATAGCAACCGACGCGACCCGGTCGACGCGGGGGTCCCTACTCCCCCACCGCCCGCCGATAGGGCAGGTGACCGGGGTCGTCCAGTTCGTGGAAGGCCGGGTCCTCGTCCTCCAGGTCCACCACCACGGCCTGCCTGCGCACGCGCGAGGTCGGCATCGGCTTGCGCTCGTTGCCGACCACCCCGACACCGTCGGAGCGCAGCACCTCGATCTCGGCGAGCGGGTCCGGCCTGCTCGGCGTGCGCCTGCTGGCCGCGCGCATCCGGGCGAGCCTGCGCTGCCGGATCTCCTCCTCGATCCGCACCTGCCTGCGCAGGTAACCGAGGTAGCCGATCAGGACGGCGTCGACGACACCGTGTGCCCACCACAGCAGCGGCAGCGTCATCCCGGCGACCACACCCGTCGTCGCGGCCGTGAGCAGCAGCAGGATCACCACCCGCTGGCGGAAGGAGTACTTCGCCTTCGCCGTACGCGCCGCGGCCTCCGGGTCGAAGCCGCCGCGGCCGGGCCGGTACCGCCGGGGACGCCCGGGGACGGGGCCTGCGGACCTGCCGTCCCCGGTGCTGGCTTCGTCGGGTGCCCAACCGTCGTCGGGCCCGTCGTCGACCGGGTACCCGTGGTCGTCATATCCGTCGTCGTACCGGTCGTCGCCGTACCCGTCGTCGTACTCCGGGGCTCCGTCGTACTCCGGGGCTCCGTCGTACTCCGGGGCGACGCGCCCGTCGTCGGGCAGGTCGTACCCGTCGTCGGGGTACAGGTCGTCGGGGTGGATCCCGTCGTGGTCCGCGTACGCGCCGTCCCCCAGCGGTGCGCGATCACCGAACCCGACGTCGACCCGGTCGTCCGGGCCGACACCGGCGACATCCCGGCCACCGGGTTCCCGGTCGTCCTCCACCCCGGCCCCGTCCGTGGATCCACCGCGTCCCGCACCCCGCGTGCTCCCGCTGCGCACGACCCGCGCGGCCAGTGCCGCGTCGTTGGTCTGTGTGACCACCTGCCGCTTGCGGGCGACCATGGGCACGAGGACGGCCAACCATGCCGCAGCCAGCCCCACGATGATCAACGAGCTGGGCATCTTCCGTCACCTCCCCCGACCGATACTCCTCGTCGCCACACGCGGCGACCGCGTCCCCCGGCCCCGGGACCCGCCCGGCTGCCGTCGACCGCGCACGCTGTGTGCCGAACCCCGACCGTCGCCACGCTAGTCACAGGAGTAACAGAAAACGCGGAGACTCGCCGGGTGGTTTGACCACCCGACCGGCTCACACGAGAGCCATTTACGCGCCGTCACCGCTGGTCAGGACCACATCGCCCGACCGGAGTCAACGAAGCGGGTGACGAGTCCATCACCGCTCTCCTCCGTGGTGATCGCGAAGCACAGATGGTCGCGCCAGTCACCCTCCACGTCGAGGTACCGGCGCAGCAGCCCCTCCCGCCGGTAACCGACCTTGGTCAGCACCCGGACACTGGCGAGGTTCTCCGGACGCACGGTGGCCTCCAGGCGATGCAACCGCGCCGCGCCGAAGGCGTGGTCGGTCACCATCGCCACGGCGGCGGTCGCCACCCCCGACCCCGCCAGGGTGGACGCCACCCAGTAGCCGACCCACGCCGAGCGCAGCGACGCGCGGATGATGTTGCCCACGGTGATCTGTCCGGCGAACCTCCCGTCCACGGTGATGGCGAACGGCAGACACTGCCCGCGCCGGGCGAGCCTGCGCAGCGCCGACCACTGCGACGGCCACACCCAGGGCGCGTTGCGCTCCTCCCACGGCTGCTCCTGGGTGGGCTCCCAGGGCCGCAGGTACTCGCGGTCGCGCACCCGGATGCGGCTCCACTCGGTGCCGTCCCGCAGCCGGACCGGCCGCACCCGCACCACGCCCCCGGGCACCGTCACCGGTCCGAGCCGGGTGGGCCAGCCGGGATGGCGCGGCTCCGCGGCGTACGGGGTGCCGTAACCCGTCGACGTCATCGCCCCCCACTACGGGTCGTCGTTCCCCACTACGCGCGCTGGGCGAGGAAGGCGACCCGGACCTGCTCGCCCGCCGCGACCTCGGTGAGCCCCTCCGGCACGTTGATCAGGCAGTTCGCCTCGGCGAGCGAGGCGAGCAGGTGCGTCCCGCCCGTACCGAGCGGCTGGACCAGGTACTCGCCGTTGCTCTCGTCGCGCAGCAACTGCCCGCGGAGGAAACCGCGGCGTCCGGGTGTCGACGTGACCGGCGACAGCAGGCGTGCCTGGACCGCGCGGCGGTGCGGGTTCCGGGTGCCCCGCGCCGCCCGGATCAACGGCCGGACCATGATCTCGAAGACCACCAGTGCGCTCATCGGGTTGGCCGGGATGAGGAAGGTGGGCACGGCGTCCGGGCCGAGCCTGCCGAACGCCTGCGTCGAGCCCGGGTGCATGGCCACCCGCGTGGTGTCCACGTCGCCGAGGTCGGACAGCGCGGCCTGCACCTCCTCCCCGATCGAGCCACCCGCCCCGCCCGCGACCACGACGACCTCGGACATCAGCAGCCTGCCCTCGACCGTCTCCCGCAGCCGCCGGGGGTCGAGCGGCACGATGCCCACCCGGCTCACCTCGGCGCCGGCGTCCCGCGCCGCCGCGGCGAGGGCGTAGGAGTTGACGTCGTAGATCTGGCCCGCGGCGGGCGAGCGGTCGACGTCCACCAGCTCGTCGCCCACCGAGATGATCGACACCCGGGGGCGCGGGTGGACCAGAACCTTCGCCCGCCCCACGGCCGCCAGCAGCCCGACCTGGGCTGACCCGATCGTGTCACCCCGGCGGACGGCGACGTCACCGATCTGCACGTCCTCGCCGGTGCGGCGGACGTAGCCGTGGGACGGCACCGCGTGCGCCACCTCCACCTTCGCCACGCCCCCGTCGGTGTAGGCGGCGGGGACGACGGCGTCGGCGAGGGTGGGCAGCGGCGCACCGGTGGCGACCTTGACGGCCTGGCCCGGCTGGAGTCTGCGGGGCTGGCGCGACCCGGCGGGGATCTCACCCACGACCGGCATCTGCACCGGCTCCCCGGCCGCGGCGCGCACGTCGACGCTGCGCACCGCGTACCCGTCCACGGCGGCCTGGTCGAAGCCGGGAAGCGCCTGTTCGGCGACGACCTCCTCGGCACACAGCAGCCCCTGTGCCTCGGAGATCGCCACCCGCACCGGGCGTGGCCGCACGGCGGCGTCGAGCAGCAGCCTGAGCTGGTCGTCCACCGAGCGGAGGCCGGTGGCCTCGGGCGGGGTGTCGGCGGTCGGCTCGGTTCCGGTCATCAGTCGGCGGTACCACCGATCCGGTCGGTCAGCCACTCGCGCAGGGCCGGCCCGTACTCCGGGTCGTCCAGGGCGAAGTCGACGGCCGCCCGCAGGAAGCCACCCGGATTGCCCAGGTCGTGCCTGCCCCCGCGGTGGACCACGACGTGCACCGGGTGCCCCTCGGAGATCAGCAGCGCGACGGCATCGGTGAGCTGCAGTTCGCCGCCGGAGCCGGGGCCGATCCGCTTCAGCGCGTCGAAAACCGCGCGGTCGAGCAGGTACCGGCCCGCGGCGGCGTAGGTGGAGGGGGCCTCGTCCGGGGCGGGTTTCTCGACCATGCCGTGCACCCGTTTGACGTCGGCGTCGTCGGTGTCGGAGACGTCGAACACGCCGTACGGCGAGATCCGGTCCTTCGGGATGTCGAAGGCGCACAGCACGCTGCCACCGTGCCGGGCGCGGACCTCGGCCATCTTGGACAGCACCCCGGTGGGCAGGACCAGGTCGTCCGGCAGCAGGACGGCGACGGCGGCGTCGTCGTCGGTCAGGTTCGGTTCGGCCTGCGCGACGGCGTGCCCGAGGCCGAGGGCCTGCTCCTGCAGGGCCGTCTCGACGTCGAGCAGCCCGGGTGCGCGGCGGATGCGGGCGAGCAGTTCGGTCTTGCCCTTGCTCTCCAGCGCGTGCTCCAGCTCGGGGCTGTCGCGGAAGTAGTCGGCCACCGCCTCCTTGCCGGGGGATGTGACGATCACCATACGGTTCGCCCCGGCCTGTGCCGCCTCGTCCGCGACGAGTTCGATCCCCGGTGTGTCGACGACCGGGAGAAGTTCCTTGGGCACGGCCTTGGTGGTCGGCAGAAATCTCGTACCCAACCCGGCGGCAGGCACGATGGCGGTCCGGAACGTGGTCTCACTCGTGGCGCCCGTCATGGCCGCAAAGCCTAGCCTGGTCCCGTGACTCACACCGACAACGACAGCCCCCTCGAGGGTGGCAAGACGCAGTGGCGCCGCTCGATCCAGGCCGCACGCACGGCGGTCACGGCACAACAGCAGGTCAGCGAGTCGTCGCGGCTGGTGGCCGCGGTCGCCGACCTGGACGCCGGTGTCGTGTGCTGTTACGTGCCGTACGGGTCCGAGCCCGGGTCGCTGGCGCTGCTCGACCGGTTGCGCGAGCAGGGCAGCAGGGTGCTGCTCCCGGTGATCCCGCCCGAGCGCGGGCCGCTGGACTGGGCCGAGTACACCGGCACCGAGACGCTGGGCAAGGGCGAGTTCATGCCCGTGCTCGAACCGCAGGGGCCCCGACTCGGGCCGGAGGCCATCGCCGACGCCGACGTCGTGCTCACCCCGGCACTCGCCGTCGACAAGCGGGGCGTGCGGCTGGGCAAGGGCGCGGGCTACTACGACCGGTCGCTGGTGCTGACCTCCCCGGGGACGGACCTGATCGCGGTGATCCGGGACGCCGAACTGGTGGACGAACTGCCCGCCGAGCCGCACGACGTGCGGATGCACGCGGTGCTGACCCCGGACCGGGGCCTGCACCGCCTGCCGTGACCGGCCCCGGTGTGCCCCGCCCGGTGTGCCCCGCCCGGTGACCGTCACCGGTGTGACCGGGGCCTGATTGCGCACCGGGAATCCGATCCCGCAGAATTGCGTTGGCACTCGCACCGAGAGAGTGCCAGAACGCCTGAAGGAGTTCCCGTGCCGACCTACCAGTACGCGTGCAAGGACTGCGACCACCAGTTCGAGACGGTCCAGTCGTTCTCCGATTCGAGTTTGACCGACTGCCCGGAGTGCCAGGGCAGGTTGCGCAAGCTGTTCGGCTCCGTCGGGGTCATCTTCAAGGGCAGCGGGTTCTACCGCAACGACTCCCGCTCCGAGTCGAAGTCGACTTCCTCGAACGGCTCGTCGAGCGGGTCGTCCGACGCGGCCTCCGGGGGTTCGGGATCGTCCGAGTCGTCGTCGGGATCGTCCGGTTCGTCCGACTCGGCCGGTTCGGCGAGCTCGGACGGCTCCGGGAAATCCGCCTCGTCCTCGAACTCCGGCAACTCGTCCTCCGGCTCGTCCGGCTCGTCCTCGTCGGGAAGCTCGGGCGGTTCGACCAGCACGGCGGCGGCCGCCTCCTGACCCTGCGGACCACCCCGCCCGCGTCGATGGCGGGCGGTGGGCGGCACATCCGGTGACGTTCGTCGCCGCCGCCGTCCACAGGGTCCGGGTTGTCCACAACCCCGCCGCGCCGCGGTGTCGCGGTGTCCGTCCCGTCCCTACCGTCGGAGTCGACGGGGGGTGGACGGCCCTCCACCGAGGAACCGGTCACCCCGACGTGACCGGGGTGAGGGGACGACATGCCGGACAACGACCGGGCGGGCCGGCGACGCCGGACGACCCGCCTCCGCACGGGGTGGCGGGTCCACCCGGCCACAGCAGTCCGCCGTGTCCTCGCCGTCGTGTTGTTCGTCACCTCCGGGTTCGTGCTCGCCGTCCCGGGTGGGAACGCCGGATCCGGTCGTCCGACGCTGGTGACCGCCCGCGACCTGCCCACGGGAGCCACGCTGACCGCCGACGACGTCCGGGTGGTCGACCTGCCCGGTGCGGTCCGGCCCGCCGGCGTGTTCACCCGCCCCGCCCAGGTCGACGGGCGGCGGCTCGGTGCGGGC
>NZ_KI912250.1:222826-223355 GCF_000231035.2 Saccharomonospora iraqiensis subsp. paurometabolica YIM 90007
CAACGCGACACTGGCGGCGCTGCTGCGCACCCGCGGGCTCGACGTCCACGACGTCGCCCCGGTCCGGGTGGCGCGCCGTGCCGACCTGCTCGCGCTGGGGGTGTCCGACCGGGGCTTCGGCTACCCGCTGGAACTGCTCCTGCGGGCCGCACGGGCCGGCTGGCGGGTCCACGAGGTGGACGTGCACTACCGGCCGCGCACCGACGGCACCGAGTCCAAGGTGTCCGGTTCGGTGCGCGGCACGCTGCGGGCGACCCGGGACATGGCCCGGGTCTGGCGGGCGTCGTGACACCGTGCTCCGAGGGCCCCGGGGACGGCTCCGACAATCCCGGTGGTTCCGGGGATGCCGCCTTCGCCCTGCTGGTCGTGGCGAAGGCACCGGTGCCGGGAGCGGTGAAGACACGGCTGTGTCCACCCGCCACCCCCGGGCAGGCGGCCGAACTCGCCGCGGCGTGCCTGCTCGACACGCTGGACGCGGTGTGCGCCACGCCGGGGGCGGTCCCGGTGGTGGCGCTGGCCGGGCGGCTCG
>NZ_KI912250.1:223455-225014 GCF_000231035.2 Saccharomonospora iraqiensis subsp. paurometabolica YIM 90007
GGGGAGAGCTTCGCGCAGCGCCTCGTGCACGCGCACCGGGACACCGCCGCGCTGCGGCCGGGACTGCCCGTGGTGCAGATCGGCATGGACACCCCGCAGGTGACCCCCGCACTGCTGGGCGGCGTGGCGGCCACCCTGGCGCACGCGGAGGCGGTGGTCGGGCCCGCCACCGACGGGGGATGGTGGGTGCTCGGACTGCGGCATCCGGAGCGGGCGAACGCGCTCGCGCACGTGCCGATGTCCCGCCCGGACACGGCGGTACTGACCCGGCGTGCGGTGTGCGCGGGCGGAGCCGATCCCGCCGGGGCTCCCGTGCTGTCCGACGTGGACACGATGGCGGACGCGGCGACGGTGGCCGACACCGCCCCCGACACCCGGTTCGCGGCGGCGCTGAACAGGATCCGTACCGCGGAGTCCGGAACCGCCGCCCCGGCGCCGGACGGCGCGGCCGCGGCACCACGGCGGAGGCCGTAGCGGCGGGCTGCGCCGTCCGGACGACACCTTCAGGGCCGGGGCTCAGTTCACCGTGACCCGTTGGCCGCCGAGGGTCGCCTGTACCGTGCTGTCGTCCGCGAGGGTGAACGTCACCTGCTCGCCCGGGGCCCGGGTGCGGACCGCGGCCACGAGGGTGTTCGACTCGTCGATCCGGCGCTCGCCCATCCGCACGACCACGTCACCGGCTTCGAGCCCGGCCCGCGCGGCGGGCGAGTCCGGCTGCACCTCCCGGATCACCGCTCCCCCCTGCGGAGCGGTGCCCACCACGGCACCGATGAACGTCTGGGTGGCGTACCCGTTCTCGATGATCTCGTCGGCGGTGCGCCGGGCCTGGTCGATCGGGATCGAGAAGCCGATCCCGACGTTGCCGCCCTGGCCTCCTCCGGGGCCGCCCGCGGTCTGCGGGCTGTAGATCGCCGAGTTGATCCCGACGACCTGGCCCTGCATGTTGAGCAGCGGGCCACCCGAATTGCCCGGGTTGATCGCGGCGTCGGTCTGGATGGCGTCCATCACCGTGGCCTGGCCGTCCTGCCCGTTCGCGGTGACCGGCCGGTGCAGCGAGCTGACGATTCCCGAGGTCACCGTGCCCGCCAGGTCGAACGGGGACCCGATCGCCACGACCCGCTGGCCCACGGCGAGGTTGTCGGACCGGCCGAGCTCCACCGTCGGCAACCCGTCGACACCCTGCGCCCGCACCACCGCGACGTCGGTCGTGGGGTCCCGCCCGACGACCTCCGCCTGGGCACGTCGGCCGTCCTGGAACACGACCACGATCCGGCCGCCGTTGGCCGCGGCCTCGACGACGTGGTTGTTGGTCATGATGTAGCCGTCCCCGCTGAGGACGAAGCCGGAGCCTTCCCCGACCGTGTTGCCCCCCTGGACCTGCAGCTGGACCACGCTGGGCATCACCTGCTCGGCGACGGCCTGGACGCTGCCCTCGGGTGCGTCGTTCGTCTGCTCGGCCGGCCTGGGCTGGTCGAGCGCGTTGACGCCCCCGGACCCGGAGGAGCCGCCGGAGCCCGCGAGGTAGCCGCCCGCGGCGCCCGCACCACCGCCGACCAGCA
>NZ_KI912250.1:225114-228039 GCF_000231035.2 Saccharomonospora iraqiensis subsp. paurometabolica YIM 90007
GCCCGGCCGACGTGCGCCACGTCGTCGCCGACCCGACCCGTGCCCGGGACCTGCTGGGCTTCACCGCGACGACCTCGTTCCGCGACGGCGTGGCCGGGTTCGCCGGCGCCGGGCTCCGTGCCCCGGCGGTCGCCACGACGCCCTGAAGAGGGGGCCCGCCGCGAGCGGCGGGCCCCCTCTTCACCCGGTCGACACCGGACGACGACTACTTCTCCGGGAGCGTGGGCAACGGTCCCTCGTGGACCGGGGCGCCGTCGGCGTCGTACGCACGGACGGACAGCCCCGCCTCGGCCGTGTCCGTCGTGTCCCCGAACTCGACGCCCGGCACGAAGGCCGCGAACGTCCGCTCCCGCGCCTCCGCCGACACTTCGGTGTCCCCGCCGGACAGCTCCACCCGGGCGATGCCCTCGTCGAGCACACCGGCGACCCAGATTCCGCCGCCCTCGTAGGAGCCCTGCACCGGGGCGACCGGCTTCTCCGGCGAGGTGGCCTCGTCCGGCGACGGGTGCGCGGTGAAGTGCCAGCTCGGCTCAGGGCTGCAGATACCGACGGCCCGGTCGTTGACCCCCATGACGAACGCGATCTCGTGACCGAGGCTGGTCGTGCCCTCCCCGGTCTCGATCTCGGTCTCCACCTGCTCGCGCAGCGTGGCCCCCGCGCGCCAGGTGCGGGCGTCGACCACCGCACCGCCGCGACCGTCGTCCGGCCCCGTCAGGCACTCCGTGAGCATCCGGCCTTCCGCGGAGGAGCGGTCCGGCTCCTGCGCGGGACGGTCGGTCACGACCAGCTCCGGCGGCACCGGCGGCAGCGGCTGCCCCTTCCGCGCGACGGTGGAGTCGTTCCGGTCCTCCCCGCTCGGCGTGATGTGCGCGCTGAGGGTGCGGTCGGTGAGGTCGTGGTGGGCCAGGGCGGTGCGGAACACGCCGTTCTCCACGGGGACGACGTTGATGTGCGGGCCCGTGCCGCGCACCCTCAGCTCGCCGCGTTCGGCCGCGTCCTCCGTGCTGTCGTCGGCGGGCACGGCGAGGTGGACCCCGTCGACCGCGTCCCCGGCGAGCCCCACCACGGTGCCGTTCGGCGTGGTCATCGCGGCGCGGACACCGGTGCCGTCCGGGGGCCCGCCGGCCGCGACCGGAGCGGACAGCGACACGGACGTCTCGGACGTCTCGCAGAACACCCTCGTCTCCCCCGCCCGGAACTCGGTCACGGTGGTCAGATCCAGCTCCGCACTGGACACGACCTCCCACGACGCGCGGTCGGGGAAGTCGGCCGTGCGGCCCGCACTCTCCACCGCGGCCGCACAACGGTCCCGTTCCGCGCTCCCCCCGGCGGCGGGGGACACGGTCGGGTCCCCGTCCCCGGTCGTGCCGGTGACCACGAAGGCACCACCGGCCAGCACCGCGACGGCGGCGGCCGCCCCGACCGGGGCCTTGACCCGGCGTTGCGGCCGGTGCAGGTCCTCGCGCACCCCGGTCAGCATCCGGTCCCGCACGTGGGGTGGGAGCGTGTGGTGCGGCGGCAGGTCGAACTCGTTCGCATTCTCGCGTTCGGTCATGATTCCTCCAGCAGGGTGCGCAGCCGGGCACGGGCCCGGGAGAGGTGGGAGCGGACGGTGACCTCGGCCAGCCCCAGCTCAGCGGCGGCCTCGGCGACCGGGAGCTCACCGAGCAGGCACAGCTCGACCGCCCGCCGTTGCGCCTTCGGCAGCCTGCCGACCGCGGACACCACGGCGCGGATCCGGTCGGCTCCGTCCACCCGGTCGGTCACCGTCTCGGCGTGATCCGGCACGACGTCCGTGCGGGTCACGCGGCGCAGCAGCCGCCCGCGGCGACGCTCGCCCCGGGAGTGGCTGCGGGCCTGATTCGTGGCGACCGTGTAGAGCCACGGCCGGGCACTGTCGTTGACCAGCGTCGTCCGTGCGCACTTGCGCCAGGCGGTGACGAACGTGGCCGAGGCGACCTCCTCGGCCACGGCCCAGGACCCGGAGATCCGGTAGGCGTGGTTCCACACGGCCTCGGCGTGCCGGTGGAACAGGTCGGTGAAGGCGGCCTCGTCCCCCCGGGCGGCACGGGACCACAGTTCGGTGTCACTCGGTGGTGTGGGTTCGGTGGGGCCCGGGTCGGCGTGCCCGGCGTCCTCGACGCCGTCGACTCCGCCCGGGTCGTGCAGAACCCTCACCTCGTCTCGGAGTTCGGGTGTGGTTTTCACGCCGGGGGGTGTCCGGCCGCGGCCCCACCGTTGCACCCGGACGGGTTCCGGATCGACACCCCGGCTCACCACACGGTCATCACCAGATGGTTCACCAGCAGGGCGGTCAGGGCCTGCCCGGCCAACCACCAGCGCCGGGTGCCGCGCGGCAGCAGCGCGGTCGCGGGCAGCAGCCACACCGCGAACGGCAGCCAGATCCGTTCCACCTCGGCCTTGGACAGCCCGGACACGTCCGCCGCCAGCACCGCCACCAGCGCCGCGCCCACCAGCGCCACCACGGGGCCCCACCCGCGCAGCCTGCGCACCCCGGCGACCACGGCGGGCCCGACGGCGAGCACCAGGCACGCCAGGTTCGCCCACACCCAGTACGCCGACGGGCGTTCGGCGGCGATGCCCTGGTGATAGCGCTCGACGACGAGCCGGTATCCCTCGAACCACCAGAACCCGGCCGCCGTGAACACCACCACCACGCCCAGCGCCCCCGCCACGGCCCACAGCAGGGTGGCCACGCTGCGCCCGGCCAGTACCACGGCCAGGGCCACCGCCCCGAGCAGGACGAGGCCGTAGGAGAGGAAGATCCCGAACCCCAGCACCACCCCGCCGGTCAGGGCGAGCGGCACGCCCGCCCGGCCGCCGCGCGCGAACGCGCGCGTGGCCAGGGCGAGCAGCGCCATCCCGGTCGCGGTGACGCCCGCGAACAGCCCGTCGGCCGACACC
>NZ_KI912250.1:228139-228737 GCF_000231035.2 Saccharomonospora iraqiensis subsp. paurometabolica YIM 90007
GCCGCGGCGACCGCGACCAGGTCCGCGCGCGTACCCGTCGGCCGGGCCGTCCTCCGCCTCGTGGACACCACCACCGCCGCACGGTAAGCCGCACCGGGCCCCGCGGGCCCGGTCGACGGACCGACCGGGCGACGTCCCGCACCGGAATCACCCGTTGTCGGTAGTCCCGTCGGGGGTCCGGTGTTTCGGACACTGCGCGTCGGACCACTCCCGCGGGGTGAGCACCCACGCCGTCGACGTGATCCTGCCGTGCCTGGACGAGGCGGCGGCGCTGCCCGCCGTGCTCAGCGCGATGCCCGACGAGTACCGCGCGATCGTGGTGGACAACGGATCGACGGACGGCTCACCCCGGGTGGCCGCCGAGTTCGGCGCGACGGTGCTGTACCAGCCGCGCCGCGGCTACGGCGCCGCGGTCCACACCGGACTGGAGAACGCCACGGCCGGCACGGTCGGGTTCCTCGACGCGGACGGGTCCCTCGACCCGCGCGAACTCCCCCGGTTGGTCGACCCCGTCCGGTCCGCCGACGCCGACCTCGCGGTCGGGCGCCGCGTGCCCGCCCCACGCGGGGTGATGCCCTGGCACGCGCGGGCGGGCAAC
>NZ_KI912250.1:228837-229385 GCF_000231035.2 Saccharomonospora iraqiensis subsp. paurometabolica YIM 90007
CACGCCCGGGCCGCGTCGGCACGGCCGAGCGCGGCCAGCGTCACCGGCACGGCCACGGCGACCAGGGCGGAGGCGAGCACGCACACGATCGCGGCCCACGCGCCCCCGGAGAGCCCGATCCGGTCCAGCCACACGAACACCAGCAGCGCACCGGGGGGATGCCCGGCCACGTGCGTGGTCCAGTGGCCGGGCTGTCCGGCGACGATCCGCTCGGCGAACACGTCCACCATCGCCGGGATGTCGGTGACCCGGTCCACCTCGTGCAGGTACTCGTGCGGCGTCGTCAGGCGGCGGGCGAAGCCGCGTCGCCACCCGTCCACCAGCGCCAACCCGGTCATCCAGGCCAGGGCGGTGCCGTATCCGAGGGTGAGCAGCCCCCGCCACGGGAGTCGCTCGGCGAGGGCCGGGCCCCACAGCACCACCGCCGCGGCCAGGACGACGACGAACACCGTCGCGGGCGCGGCGTGCGGGTACCACCAGCCGTAGAGCGGGACCGCACCGCGGACGAGCACCGCCGCGGCGACCAGCAGCGCGGCCGCGGCGACCGC
>NZ_KI912250.1:229485-235957 GCF_000231035.2 Saccharomonospora iraqiensis subsp. paurometabolica YIM 90007
CGCCGCGATCGCCTCCAGGCGCGTGCGCCCACCCGACGGCAGCGCACCGGGGGACAGCCCGGCAGCGTGGGCGACGTCCCGGGCGACGTCGTGGGTACCGCCGTGCGTGACGCCGTCGTGTCCCGACGGCCGGGCCGCGGTGGCCCCGCCGTACACCTTCTCGACCAGTCCCCGGCCCGCGAGCGCGTCCAGGTCCCGCCGGATCGTCATGTCGGACACGCCGAGCCGCGAGACGAGCTCGCTGACCCGCACCGCGCCGGTCCGCAGGGTCTCTTCCAGAATGACTTCTTGTCGTTGTCGCGCCAGCATGGTTCACTCCGTCCCGCGCGAACGGCCGACCACCACAGATTTTACGCGAATCGGGCAACTCCCGGTACGATCACCCACACGTGGCGTGACCGGGAGGCGAGACGTCGACATCCACCTCGGCCAGGCCCGCGTGCTCCTCGCGGTACCGCCGCTGTTCGTCCTCGTCGAGCCGGGTGAGCGCGACGAAGGACTCGTGCTCCCACACCAGTCGGAGCACGGTCTCCTCCAGGCAGGCACCACCGAAGTCCCGCTCGGCGATCCGGGACAGCGCGTCCCGGGTGCTCCGGCTGATCCGCATGCGGCTCTGCATACCGGAGACCACGCGCGCGGTCCACCTCGGGTCACCGTCCTTCCGACCCGGGGTCGGGGGCATCGCCGGGGGCGCCGGGCAGGCGGATCGCCAGCAGAGCGCCGCCCTCCGGGCGGTTCGCCGCGTACACCGCGCCGCCGTGCCGTTCGGCGGCCTGCTTGACGATGGCCAGGCCCAGCCCCGAACCCGGCAGGGTGCGCGCCTCCGACGAGCGGTAGAAGCGGTCGAACACCCGCGGCAGGTCGGCCTCGGCGATGCCCGGACCGGAGTCGGCGACCTCGACCACGACGGTGCCGTCCCCCAGCGGACGCGCGACGACTGACACCGTGCTCCCCTCCGGGGAGAACTTCACCGCGTTGTCCAGCAGGTTCAGCACCGCACGCTCCAGCGCGCCGGGTTCGCCGGTGAGCACCCACGGGGTGAGGGTCGTGCTGAAGTCGACGTCTCCCGCGCGTCTGCGGGCCCGCTCCAGCGCCCGCTCGACCACCTCGACCAGGTCGACCCGCTCGGCCCGCGCCTGCGGCACGTCCTCCCGCGCCAGTTCGGACAGGTCCCCGATCAGCTGGGTCACCTCGTCCAGCTGGGCGCGGATGTCCGACTCGATCTCCGCGCGGTCGGTGTCCGACAGCGACGGCGCCCCCTGCCGGTCGGCCGCCAACAGCAGCTCCAGGTTGGTGCGCAGCGACGTCAGCGGTGTGCGCAGTTCGTGTCCGGCGTCGGCGACCAGCCGGCGCTGCCGCTCCTGCGACTCGGCGACCGCGCCGAGCATGGTGTTGAAGCTGTGCGTGAGCCGGGCGAGCTCGTCGTCCCCGCTGACCGGGATCGGGCGCAGGTCCATCGTGCGGCTCACCCGCTCGGTCGCCGAGGTGAGCCGCTCCACCGGCCGCAGACCGGCGCGGACCACCGCGGTACCCGCCGCCGTGGCGACCAGCACGCCGAGACCGCCGAAGAACAACAGCACCAGCGCGAGCTCGCGCAGGGTGCGCTCGGTCGGGGCCAGCGACTGCGCCAGCACCATCGCCACCCCGTTGCCGGACGGCAGCGCCACCACCCGCATGTCCGTGTCCCGGTCGGTGCGCAGGGACGACTCGCTCTCCCCGCGGGCGACGGCCAGCTCGTCCGCGCCCCAGGGCGGCGGGTCGCCGGCCCGGGGATACACCATCTCGCCCCGCGCGGTGAGCAGTCCGATCTGGATGTCGCTGCTGACGAGGAACGCGCCCGGGACCGACTCCACCCGCGACTCCACCGTCGGGCTGCGCACCGCCGCGGTGGCCCGGTCGATCAGGTTCTCGTCGAAGGCCTGGTAGAGGTTGCTCCGCACGGTGAAGTACGCCCCGAGCGACACCAGCGCGACGGTGCACCCCACGCACAACGCCACCAGCAGCAGCAAACGTTTGCGCAACGACATGCGGCGCATACCCGCGGCGTGCGCGCCCGACGGCACCGGCTCCGGGGCGGGGGATCCGGGTGCGGGCGGCGGCGTGGAACCCGTCCCGGGAGTGCTCCCGGACGGTGGGCCGCTGTACTGCGGATCGTGCGGGGCGGGGCCGCCCGGGATCGTCACGGTGGGGTCTCCCGCAGCACGTACCCGACCCCGCGCACGGTGTGGATCAGCCGGGGCTCCCCGTCAGCCTCGGTCTTGCGCCGCAGGTACCCGACGTAGACCTCCAGGGCGTTGCCGGAGGTCGGGAAGTCATAGCCCCACACCTCCTCCAGGATGCGGGTGCGGCTGAGCACCTGCTTCGGGTGCGCGAGGAACAGTTCCAGCAGGGAGAACTCGGTGCGGGTCAGGCTGATCGGGCGCGGCCCGCGGGTGACCTCCCGGGTGTCCGGGTCCAGCGACAGGTCGGCGAAGGTCAACGTCTCCGACCGCCCCCCGGTGGCCTCGCCCCCGGTGCGCCGCAGCAGTGCGCGCAGCCGGGCGAGCAGTTCCTCCAGGGCGAACGGCTTGGGCAGGTAGTCGTCGGCGCCCGCGTCCAGCCCGGAGACCCGGTCGGAGACCTCGTCGCGGGCGGTGAGCACCAGGATCGGCAGGTCGTCCCCGATGCCGCGCAGGCGCCGGGCGACCTCCAGCCCATCCAGGCGGGGCATCATCACGTCCAGCACCATCGCGTCCGGCCGGTCGGCGGCGACCATTTCCAGGGCCTGCGCGCCGTCACTGGCCAGCTCGACCTCGTAGCCGTTGAACGCGAGCGACCGCCGCAGCGAGTCCCGCACCGCCCGGTCGTCGTCGACAACGAGTATGCGCATGGGTTCCAGTCTGGCCCGCCCGGCTGAGAGCACGCTGAGCGCCGCCGGGCCGTCCCGGCTGTCCCGTTCCGGAGGCAGGCGGGCGTCAGCTCACCAGGCCACCCCGGTAGGCGAGCAGGGCCGCCTGCACCCGGTTGCCCGCCCCGATCTTGGACAGCACCGCCGAAACGTAGCCCTTGACGGTGGCCTCCGACAGGTGCAGCCGCCCGCCGATCTCGGCGTTCGACAACCCCTGCCCGATCAGCGTCACCACCTCCCGCTCCCGCTCGGACAACGAGGACAGCATCTCCCGCGCGGGCGCGGCGGCCCGCTGCTCGTCCCGGCGCGCGTTGACCATCCGCGCGGCCACGCTCGGGTCGAGCACCGCGCCACCCCGCGCCAGGTCGCGGATCGCGCGCACCAGCACGGCCGGTTCGATGTCCTTGAGCAGGAACCCGTTCGCCCCGAAGCGGAGCGCGAGGCTGACGTACTCGTCGATGTCGAACGTCGTCAGCATCGCCACCTTCGGCGGTTCCGGCAGCCCCTGCATCGCCCGCAGCGCGCGGATCCCGTCGTCCGGGGTGCGCATCCGGATGTCGAGCAGCGCCACGTCCGGGTGGAACCGGCGGGCGGCCTCCACGGCGGTCCTGCCGTCGGCCGCCTCACCGACGACCTCGATGTCCGGGGCGGGGGTCACCATCGCCCGTAACCCGGACCGCACCAGCTCCTCGTCGTCGGCGAACATCACTTTCAGCACGAGCGCCTCCGGCCGCCGGGCGGAGACGGGATCACCGCCTCCGCATCAGGTTAGTTACTGTTAGGTAGTAAAGGCATTACAGTGAGCACAGAGCGCTGAGTCAAGGCCCGTTCGGGCGCAGCGGGCGGACGCGCTAGGGTGTGGAGGGAGTCGACGTACTCCGGCAAGCCCTCGTAGCTCAGGGGATAGAGCACCGCTCTCCTAAAGCGGGTGTCGCAGGTTCGAATCCTGCCGGGGGCGCCCAGGTCTTCCTGAGCTGCTCACGCCGTGCGTGTTCTCGCCGGTCATACTGGCTGCATGGAGACTGCGATCTCGGTGCCGGACGCTACGTCCGAGAGGGTCGAACAGCGCGCGACGGCTTCCGCCGACCTGGAAGGGCCAGACCGCGCCGAAGAGATCGACGAAGCCCTCGCCCGGATCGAAGGCGATGACAGCGGCGCCGCCGCAGTGCAAGCCGGGCATCGACATCTCGCGGGAGCTCTGGGAATCACGCCCGCAGACCAGCCGTAGCACCACGATGTGACGGAGACAGCAGCCTGCGCCGGTCCCGGACGTCCGCGAACCCCCGTTTGGGACCGTGGACTGTGTGGATTCCTCGACGATGCGGCTCGGTGTCGGCGGTGCCGCCGTCGTCGGTGTCGCCTTCGGCATGGCCCGGTACGCCTACGGCCTGACGCTGCCCGACGTGCGGGCGGAGTTCGGACTCTCGGAGCTGCTGCTCGGGCTGATCGCCAGCGGCACCTTCGTCGGTTACCTGGTTGGGCTGCTGTGCGTTCCTTCCGTCGCCGCCCGATTCGGTCACCGGGCCCCGACGACCATCGGCGGTCTGTGCGGCGTGGCGGGTGCGGCGACGGTCGCGTTCGCGCCCACGCCGGGGCTGCTGGCCGCGGGGGCGGTGCTCGCGGGCAGCTCCGCGGGCTGGGTCTGGGCACCGTACTCCGACATCGTGACGGCGGTGGCACCGCCGCGCGACCGGCCGACCCTGCTGGCGGTGATCACCACCGGTACCGGTGGCGGCTTGATCGGACTCGGGGTGCTCGGCATCGTCGGGACGCTGACCTCCTGGCGGGTCGCCTGGGCGGGTATCGCGCTCGCCGCGGCGGTGGCGGCGGTGGTCAACCTGCGCACGGTGCCGCGCCTGCCGCCGGCACCGGACGGATCCGCCGCCGTGCGTCCACCGCTGCGCCGCAGCATGGTGCGGCCGCTGGCCTACGCGGTCGTCTACTTCGCGGCGTGCACCATCTACTTCACCTACGCCAGCGACGCGGTCCGCAGCGGCGGACTCGGGGCCGCAGCCGGCGCCACCCTGATCGCGGTGCTCGGTGTCAGCGGACTCCTGGGACTGCGCACGGGCGCCATCACCAGTGTGCTCGGGTCGGCGAGGACGGGTGCGGCGTGCCTCGCCGTGGTCGGTGTGTCACTGGCCCTGCTCGCCCTCGGGGAGGCCTCGCTGCCCCTGGTGCTGGTGTCCGCACTGCTGTTCGGAGCCGCGTACATGGTCGGCTCGGCGGTGCTCGCGATCTGGACCGCCGAAGCGGTCGCGGACCGGCCCGGTGACGGCTTCACCGTGGCGCTGGTGGTCGGGGCCGTCAGCTCGATCGCCGCCCCGGCGGCGGCGGGCGCGTTCGTGCCCGTGCTCGGCCTCTCCGGGGTGCTGCAAATGCTCGCGGCGGCGTCGGCGCTCTGCGGCATCCTGCTGTGGCTGCTCGACCGCCTTCGACCGGTCGCCGTGCCCGAACACAGCGCCACCTCATCGCCAGGGGGCGCCTCGCACGGCTGAGCGAGTTGCGCGGCGCGCGGAGACCGTGTGCGCTGTCCGGGAGCACCTGCAAATCCCGGGGCCACCAGGAGTCTCCGTGCGTGTTCTGGTCGTGAACCATGTCAGCCTCGACGGCGTCCTGCAGGCTCCGGGCCACCCCGACGAAGACACCCGGGACGGCTTCCGGCACGGCGGTTGGGCTCAGCAGGCCAACGATCCGGCGATGGGCGCCGCCATGGGCGAGCGCATGGGCCGGGAGTTCTCCTGGCTGTTCGGCCGACGCAGCTACGACGGCATGCTCAGTTACTGGAACGAGGCGGGCGGCCCGTTCAAGGACGGCCTCAACGAGACGAGGAAGTACGTCGCCTCCTCCAGGCCGGACGCCGAGCTGCCCTGGCCGAACTCCACGCTCCTCAGCGGTGACGTCCCCGCTGAGGTGGCCGCTCTGCGTAGTCGACCGGGCGGTAACCTCGTGATCATGGGTAGCGGCCGGCTCGTTCGCTCCCTGCTCCCCCACGGCCTCGTCGACGAGCTGTTCCTGATGATCCACCCGCTCGTCCTCGGCTCGGGTCACCGCTTGTTCGGCCCGGACGACGACGCGCACCGGCTGCGACTGGTCGACTGCACACCGACCGCCACCGGAGTGCTGATGGCGACGTACCAGCCGTCCCAGGCCGTTTCCTGAGGAAACCGAGCGCTCGAGGTCGACCTGCGGGAGGTCGGGTGGGCGCGGTGGTCACAGGGGCAGCCCGCCCGTCGACGGTGGCACGCTACCGGGGCACCTGGCGCACCGAGCTGAGCACGGGAAACAGACGTCCCCGCCCAGCAACGCCGACCGAGTGTGCCGGGGCGAATCGTCACGGCAACAGCCCCGCTCGCCGGGCGGCGGCGACCGCGTGGTGGCGGGAGTGGACGTCGAGCTTGCGCATGGCGCTGCGCAGATACGCCTTGACGGTCTCCGGCCGCAGCGCCAGCCGCTCCGCGATCTCCGCGTTGGTCAGCCCCCGCGCGACCTCGGCCAGCACGTCCCGCTCCCGGGGCGCGAGCAGCGCCTCCGCCGTGTCCGGGCTGTCGTCCCCGTCGGCCCGGGTGCAGGCCCGCAGCAGCC
>NZ_KI912250.1:236057-236223 GCF_000231035.2 Saccharomonospora iraqiensis subsp. paurometabolica YIM 90007
CCCGCCGACCAGCACGGGGCTGGCCAGCACCCCGCGCAGGCCCCTCGCCCAGCACCGGGTCGTCGTAGTCGTGGGTGATGGAGGTGGCGGAGGCGTAGTCGGGCACCCCGGCGGGCCGGGCGGAGGCCAGCACGTGGCCGCCGAGCCCGAGGCCGGGCGCCACGCG
>NZ_KI912250.1:236323-236423 GCF_000231035.2 Saccharomonospora iraqiensis subsp. paurometabolica YIM 90007
CCGCCGCCGCACCGTGTCCTCGATGCGGAGCTCGTCGGCCAGGTGCCGGGACACCCCGCACCAGCGTGTCCGTCGCCCGGTCGGCCAGAACCGAGTCGGT
>NZ_KI912250.1:236523-252446 GCF_000231035.2 Saccharomonospora iraqiensis subsp. paurometabolica YIM 90007
TGGAACTCCGCCAGGCGCAGCGTGCCGTCGGCGACCGGGCCGCCGAACGCGACGTCGACACCGGTGTGCCGCCGCACCGACGCCAGGGCGGAGCGGAACAGCCCGCCGTCACCGGCCCGGGCGTCGTCGCCGTGGGTCCGCATCCTCGCCACCCTCGAAACGGTCGTTCCTGGTGGCCGCATCGTAACGCCGGTCACTACCCCCTCGGGGGTAGCGCCGCCCCCGGCCGGGCACGACGATGACGGCTGTGCCCCGGCGCACACCCACCCAACCGAACGTCACAAGGGAGTGCCTTCGATGACCTCGACCCCGCAGCGCTCGCGGGACGCCTTCCTCGCCGCCCGGGAGTTGCTGCTCCGGTACCGGGAGGACTACGACAGCGCCGCCGCCGAGTTCGCCTGGCCGGAGCTGGACGAGTTCAACTGGGCGTTGGACTGGTTCAACCACCTGGCCGCGGATCCGGACTTCGCGACGAGTCCGGCGCTGTGGATCGTGGAGCAGGACGGCACCGAGACGAAGGTGACCTTCGCGGGGATGGCCGAACGCTCCGACCGGGTGGCGAACTGGCTGCGCGCGCAGGGGGTGCGCCGCGGCGACCGCGTGATCCTCATGCTGGGTAACCAGGTCGAGCTGTGGGAGACGATCCTGGCGGCGATGAAGCTGGGCGCGGTGCTGATCCCCGCCTCGACGCTGCTGGCGCCCGCGGACCTGGCCGACCGGGTGCGCCGCGGCGCGGTGCGGCACGTCGTCGCCCGCGCCGAGGACGCGGCGAAGTTCGCCGACGTGCCCGGCGACTACACCCGCATCGCCGTGGGTGGGCCGACCGACGGCTGGCTCGACTATGCCGACTCCGCCTCCGCCGACGCCGCGTTCACCCCGGACGGGGTGACCCGGGCCGACGACACGCTGCTGCTGTACTTTACCTCCGGCACGACCGCGGCGCCGAAGCTGGTGGAGCACACCCACGCCACCTACCCGGTGGGGCATCTGTCCACGATGTACTGGATCGGGCTGGAGCCCGGCGATGTGCACCTGAACATCTCCTCGCCCGGCTGGGCCAAGCACGCCTGGAGCAACGTGTTCGCCCCGTGGAACGCGGGGGCGTGCGTGTTCCTCTACAACTACAGCCGCTTCGACGCCGACGCGCTGCTCGGGCACATGCAGCGCTGCGGGGTGACGAGTTTCTGCGCCCCGCCGACGGTGTGGCGGATGCTGATCCAGGCCGACCTGACCGCGCTGACCACCCCGCCGGCGAAGGTCGTGGGCGCCGGGGAGCCGCTGAACCCCGAGATCATCGAGCAGGTCCGCCGCGCCTGGGGGATCACCATCCGCGACGGGTTCGGCCAGACCGAGACCACCGTGCAGATCGCCAACACCCCCGGCCAGGAGGTCAAGCCTGGGTCGATGGGCAGGCCGCTGCCCGGATTCACCGTGGCGCTCGTCGACCCGGCCACCGGCACCCCGGGCGACGAGGGCGAGATCTGTCTCGACCTCGCGGCCCGCCCGCTCGGCCTGATGGTCGGCTACCGCGACGACGAGGACCGCACCGCCGAGGTGATGCGCGACGGCTACTACCACACCGGCGACATCGGCAGCCGCGACAGCGACGGCTACCTCACCTACGTCGGCCGCGCCGACGACGTGTTCAAGGCCAGCGACTACCGGATCAGCCCGTTCGAGCTGGAGAGCGTGCTGATCGAGCACGAGGCGGTCGCCGAGGCGGCCGTCGTGCCCTCCCCCGACCCGGTGCGGCTGGCCGTGCCGAAGGCCTACATCACGGTGGCCGCCGGGCACACGGCCGACCGGGAGACCGCGCTGTCCATCCTGCGCTTCGCCCGCGAAAACCTCGCCCCGTACAAGCGCATCCGCAGGCTCGAATTCGCCGAACTGCCGAAGACCATCTCCGGCAAGATCCGCCGCGTCGAACTCCGCGGCCGCGAGGACGAACTGCACCCGGACGCCGAAGCCACCCCGCCCGGCGAGTACACCGACAAGGACCTACCCGAGGTGTAGGGGTGCTCCGGTCCGATCGGTGCGGGCGCGGCGGATGCCCGACCCCGCACCGGCCGACGCCCCTCAGGGCCGGTACTGCTCGAGACGCTCGGGGTCCCAGACCCGGTGGACAAGAGCCCGCACCAGTTCGGTGCGCTCGGCGTGTTCGGCCTTGCCGAAGTGGTCGTAGGACCGGAACGGCAGGCCCTCCCTGGCCACGAACGCGGTGAACTGCGGCTGGTGTTCGTACGCCGCCGCAGTCAGGCTGGCGGCGTAGAGGTTCTGCTTCGCGTAGTGCGGTGCCTTCTCCTCGAACGGCTTGTCCTGATAGCTGCGGTTGACGTCGGCGGGCAGGAGCACCAGCCCGGCGACGTGGTCGCGGTAGCGGTCGAACTCCTCCCGGGTGGGGCACTCGTCGGCGTGGCGGTCGTGGTCGTCGGCCCAGATGTGCTCGACGTCCCAGGGGTTCTTCAGGCTCCGGTCCACGAGCTCGCCGAACGGGTCCGGCTGTCCGGATTCCTGTGCGGTGTAGGCGGTCAGCCGGGCCAGCAGGTGGTAGATGTAGCGCTTGCTGAACTGGTTCAGGCCCAGATACGGGATGCCGTACCTGCCCCGGCTGCTGCTTCCCTCGAACGACACGTCCGTCTCGTCCTGCGCCAACTTCGCGCGCAGCGTGTCGATCAAGTCCGGCAGGGCCAGGCCGCGGATCTCCCGGCACAGCGCCCACATGGCGTAGCTGACGCTGGAGTAGCCGACCCGGATGTAGTTGACGGCCCGGCGCATCACCCAGATGTCGAGGTAGGTCGCCGTCGCGGCGAGCTTGCGGCGCACCGTCTCGTCGTCGTCGCCGACGTTGAGCGGCGCGAGCAGCACGGTGCTCTGCCAGGTGAAGTCGTTGTGCGCGTTGTAGAACACGGGTTCCAGGCCGGGGGTGTAGTGCTGACTCGCGGCCAGCACCTTCAGGTAGGCGCGCTTGAAGAACGGCATCTCGTCGGTCATCAGGGCGCGGTTCTTCGCCGCGTCGCCGACGCCGACCCGCACGGCGTTGTCGCGGACCCAGCGGTGGAACGTCGACCCGATGAGTTCCCAGTCGCGATCCACCGCACCGGCACGACGTTCCCGGGTCGAGTCGGCGTAGCGGGCGCGCAGCCACGCCTTGACGAAGGCCGCGTCCCGTTCGGTGTCCGGGGCGGACTCCCAGGAGATGAGGTCGAGAACGGTTTTCTTCCAGACCCGGTTGGCGTGGGCCCGCTGGTCGGAGTCGGAGACCGCACCGAGCAGGTAGGCCTTGAGCATGTCGACCGGGCTCAACGGCTTGCCCCGGTCGTTCATCGTCTCGAAGATCGCATAGGCGTGCGAGTCGGTCTCGGTCGCGATCTCGATCAGCCCGACGTTGCCGATGAGCCAGTAGATGAACGGTTCCAGCCCGTCGCCGAGCTCACCGGCCAGGTCGAGCGAGACGAGATCGTCGTAGCGGGCCTTGATGGTCTGGATCGACTCGTCCTTGCCGTCGGGGTGGTAGTCCTTTCCGTTGAACAATGCCTTGAGGACGGGCAGGCACTCGGCGATGTCGAGGTTGAACTTCTGCTCGCCGTAGTTGTCGGAGAAGATCAGCGGCTCGACCGTGGACGCCACGCCGAGGCCGCGCTCGCGTGCCTGGCGATACAGATAGATCAGGAGCAAGGTCAGTGACGTGACACGCTGCTGACCATCGACCAGGTAGCTCTTGGTGTCCCGCTGGGTGACGATGATCGATCCGAGGAAGTAGTCGCCGTAGCGACTGGCGTCCTGTGGGTTGTCCCCCGGGGTGTAGTGCGTGGCGAACTTGTTCTGCAGGTCGGTGACCAGCTCTTCGAGGTTCGCACGCTCCCACTTGTACTCCCGCTGGTATTCGTCGATCGCGAAGGATCGCGACTGCAGGAGTTCCTTGATGGTGCGGTAGTGCGGCGTGATGCTCATGCTTTTCCCCCCCTCGTCGCCCCACAGGCGCGTGTGTCCGGCCCGGGAGCACGCGACCGATGCCGCCCCGCACCGCGAATCCGCACAGCAATACAGCACAGCACTCCTCTTGAACGCACGTCGACCGGCGGGCGGAATGGTTACGACCTCGCGAACCGACGTGCACCGAGCCGTCGAAAACCTCCGGCAGGATCCGGTGTGGTGCCGTGAATAATTTTCTTCCACGACGTGGCCCCACCGAGGTCTACCACCGTTGGTCTTCCGGTATCGGCGTCCCGACGTCGGATCGGTGAACTCACCGTACTTTTCGACAAAGGCTGTGTCGATCACGGATCGGTTTCGCCAACGGCCTTTCGGCCGCCACTACCGACGCCGCACGGCTGACGGATGCGGTCGCGGTGCCCGGCCCGCGCGGCGAAGCTCAACGCCCTGCCGAACCGAGTGCGTCGACGGGGCCCCAGTGGGCACGGCCGGGGTCGTCGAGGCACCTACACGCGGAGATCGGAGGGCCGAGGGTGATGGCAGACCAGCTTGAGCCCTGCTCGACACGACGAAGCGGCCGAACATCGAGGTCCGGATCATCCCGACGCGATCCGATTAGCACCCGGGCCTGGATGGCCCCTTCAGCATCGCCGAAGCACCCGACCGTGGTCCGGTGGTGCATCTGGAGAGTCGCATCTCCGGGTTTTTCCTGCACGAACCCGGAGAGATCGAGGTGTATGAGAGCGCGGTGGATAAGGTGCACAGGACGGCCATGAGCGTCGAGGAGTCCGTGGCGCTGATCGCCCACGTCGTCAACGGCAAGGAGACAACATTGAGGATGCCCGGAGTCGCCGGGGAGTGGCGCAAGTCGAGCTTCAGCGCCAACACCGACAACTGCGTGGAGTTCCGCCGGACGGCCGACGGGGGTGTCCAGGTGCGCAACAGCAACCGCCCCGACGACGGCACCATCACCTACACCGCATCCGAATGGAAAGCCTTCATCGCCGGAGTGAAGGACGGCGAGTTCGACCTCTGAGCGCCGGGCGAGCAGTGCGCCGATAACGGGACCGCCCGGTGGTGATGCTGTGGCACCTCCCCGCCGGGCGGTCCCGGCCTCACCGCCCGGCGGGGAGGCATCATGGGCGTATGGATGTCGAGCTGCTCTACTTCACCGGTTGCCCGAACTGGCAACTCGCGAAGGAACGCCTCAGTGAGGCCCTCACGACGGTGGGGAACTCCGCCCCGGAGATCACCCTCCGCGCCGTCGAGACGGACGAGGAGGCCCGGGCACTCCGCGTGCCCGGCTCGCCCACGATTCGTGTGAACGGGAACGACCTCTTCCCCGCTGCGGCCGAGACCGACTGCCTGGCCTGCCGAGTCTACCCGACACCGGACGGCCTCTCCGGCGCGCCCACCGTCGACCAGCTCATCCAGGCGCTCAGCAACACCTCCTGAGAGCACCGGATCCTCCTCCGACGGCAACGGCCCCACCGGCGTGCCGACGCCGACCGCGCCCCGGCGCAGCGCCCGCCGCGGTCCGACGATCGGCGGCTTGCGCCCCTGCGCCGAGGCTGGTTCGGTCCTTCCCATGCGACCGGCGGACGGATCCGACGTAACCGGACAACTGCTCGACGAGCAGATCACCTACTACCGCGCCCTCGCCCGGGAATACAGCGATCACCGCCTACCGTTCTCGGGCGGGGACGAGGTCATCACCGCCCTGGACGAGTTCCGCCCCACTGGGAGCGTGCTCGAACTCGCCTGCGGGCCCGGTACCTGGACCGGCCGACTGCTCAGGCACGCCACGGAGGTCACCGCCGTCGACTCCTCGCCGGAGATGCTCGCCCACGCCGCCGACCGGCACGGCACCGACCGGGTGCGGTACGTCCGCTCGGACATCTTCGACTTCATGCCCAACCGCCGCTACGACGTGGTGTTCTTCGGCTTCTGGATCTCCCACGTGCCGGAGGAGCTGTTCGACTCCTTCTGGACGCTGGTGGCCGACTGCCTCAACCCCGGTGGCCGGGTGTTCTTCGTCGACGACGGATACCGGACCCCGGACGAGCTCGTCGACGGGGACGACTCCCCCGTCGTGCGCCGACGCACCAACGACGGGACCGCGTACCGGGCGGTGAAGGTCCCGCACGAGCCCGCCGAGCTACAGCGGCGACTGACCGACCTGGGCTGGCGGATCACGGTCACCGCCACCAGCACCGGACCGTTCTACTGGGGCGCGGGCGGCCGGGGCTGAGCCTGTGTCTCGGGCGCCGGAGTCGTTACCGCGCCGGGGAGACCTCGGACTCCAGGGCGCGGGTCGACGGCACTCGGCGTCGTGAACTCCAGGAAGAATCTGGCGCGTGGCTGGGGGAAGCAATCGTCCGACGTGAAGCCGCCAGTGCGGCACACCGTACGCGCGATGCCCTCGTCAGCGGAGCGGATGACCTCAGCTACACCGTGACCTGTGGTGAACCGTGCTCACCGGCACTTCTGGAGGTTGCGCGGACGTGAGCCCCCGACATATTGATGATCTCAAGCCTTCAACACAGGGGCGAAGGACGGCGAGTTCGACCTCTGACACACGGGAGAAGGAAGCCCCCGGCACAGCACCCGTGTCGGGGGCTTCTTCACGAACAGGCGGACGCGCACGCTCCGCCTCGGAACGTCAGCTACGAGACACCTCGATCACGGTGTCGACGGGGATCTCGTTCAGCTCCATCCGACCGATTTCCAGGCGCACCGTCGTCACCACATCGGTGTCCCAGTCCCAGTCGTCGATCCCCAAGCGCTTGAGTACACCGCTTGCCGCAAGACGTTCCCCCTCGACCTCGGCATCGATCCGCACCCGAGTACGGCCCACGTCTCGAAGCGTGAGGTCACCAACTGTGAGTTTCGATGTTGCTTGCACGACCGGGTACATCGCTGTGGCGAGCCGGAATGCTACAAGGTGTCACACGATCGAGTAATGCGGTAACCATGACGACCGCCCTCGACTTCGCGCAGTTGCCCACGGTGCCCGCCCTTACCGCGGACGGCCGTGGCTTGCCGGCATCAGGCTGTCGGCAAGCCACGGCTGGTTCAGCCGACCTGCCCGAGCAGCGCGCGGGCGACGCCCATGCTCGACGCCGGGTTCTGCCCCGTGACGAGGCCTGCGTGTTCCAGCACGTGCTCGCTCCACGGAGCGGCGCACCGGTAATCGGCACCCGCGCCGACGAGAGCGCCCTCCAACGTCCAGGACAGCTTCCCTGTCAACCCGACCGAGTCTTCCTCGGCATCGGAGAATCCGGTGAGGGCCCGGCCGGTGAACGGCCACGCTTCACCAGCCGGTTCGTGCAGGGACAACAAGGCCGCGGTCCCGTGGCACACGGTGGCGATCGGGGTACCGGCCCGTCGTGCTCGGTCGAGCAGAGTGGCCACGGCGCGATGGTTGTGCAGCTGCGCCAGAGGCGCATACCCACCGGGAACATACACCCCATCCACAGCGGACATATTCAGAAGGTCCGCGGTCTGCGGTGATTTCAGCTCCCACGCGTGTTCGTCGAGCCACGCCGCCAACCGGTCGCATTCCGCGCGGCTCAACGATGCGGACTCGGGAACCAGACTCGCTTCCTCGACCGGCGCCGCGCCACCGTCGGGGGTGGCCACCACGACCTCGGCTCCGTGGTCGCTGAACAGTTGCCACGGTCCCACGACCTCCTCGGCCCAGAATCCGCACGGCCGATTCGTCCCGTCCACCAGCGGCAGCGCGTCGGTGGAAGCAAGCAGGATCACGATCCTCGTCATCGATGTGTCTCCTCGTGTTCGGCGCGGTAGAGCCCGGCGGCGCGCAGCAACGGTGATTCGTCGTACGCGAAGATCACGGCCTTCGCCCCGTTGGTGTTCTCGATCGACCACCGCGCCCACGACGGCACGGCGACGGTGTCTCCCCGGCCGGCAACGAACGCTGTTTCGCCCACGCGCACCGTCACCACGCCGGCGGCCACGATCAGAACCACGGCACCGGTGTGCCGCCGAATCGGGGTGCTCCGCCCCGGGGCCACGGCGAGAAACCGCCCGGTCACGGTGGGGCTGAGGGTCGGTTCGCCGTCCGGACCGCCCAGCCGCAGCTCGGCCCAGCCGTCGCCGGGCGCGCTGAGCTCGGCCAGCGCGTCGAGCGTGTCGTGCCACCGGTGCACCAGAATGCCCGCTTCGTGCCCCGGGGGCGCGGGCAGGACCGACGCCGGATCCTCGGTGTCCTGCGGGCCGAGGTGGCTGCGCGTGGGGAACAGCTCGAAGTGGTTGGCCGCGAGTGCCGTCACGAGCGGATCATCCGTGCAGTCCTGCCACACGACCGGATCCGGGCCGTCGTTGCCGTGCTCGTGCCACTTCATGGCCGGGGTCAGCACGACATCCCCGGGCCGGACGGCAATCCGCTCCCCGTCCACCGCGGTCCAGCCGCCCTCGCTCTCGTGCACGAACCGCACCGCGGTCGGCGAATGCCGGTGGCTGTGCATGTCCTCGCCCGGCACGAGCACTTGCAGGCCCGAGTACAGGTGCCCGGCCGCGGCTTCCAGCTCCGGGTGGCCCGCGTTCAGCAGCGTCAGTACGCGCAGCGCGCCTTCGGCACCCCGGACGAAGCCGGTGGCTTCGAGCGCGAGCGCGCGCAGCTCGGCGTAAGCCCAGTGCTGCGGCACGGAACGGGGTTCGGGCCGCCACGGCAGGTTCTCGTTGGCCGAGGACCACCGTCCGACGACACCGGCTCGCGCGGCGCGCTGGTGATAATCGGCGGCGTCAGGGGCGGACGGGGTCGTGGTCGTAGCGTCCACGTTCAACTCCTTCCAGCACGGTCTTCTCCGCTCGCCGGATCGAGTCCCACAGCGACTCGATGTGCCGGTGGGCGGTGTGGATGTTGCCGATGGAGACGCGCAGCGCGTAGCGGCCCTGGTACCGCGTGTGCGAGACCGCGCTGCTGCCTTCCGCGTTGACCAGGCGGTGCACCTCCGCTGCCACACGGTCGCCCTCGTCGGCCCCCCGCGCGGGGTCGTCGTAGACCATCGTCACCAACGGCAGGGGCGAACGGTGCGCCGACCGCCAGTGCGGGTGCTCGTCAACCTTGGTGGTGAGCGACTCCGCCAGCCGCACCGCGCGCTCCAGCCGACTCCGCAGCCCCTCCCGACCGAAGGACTGCAGCACCCACCACACTTTCAGGGCTCGGAACTGCCGACCCAGCTGGAGGGAGTAGTTCATGTGGTCGAGTCGGTCGTCGCCGGTGGAGGTCCGCAGATACTCGGGAACGAGCGAGAACGTCTCCCGCAGTGCTCCCGGATGACGGACGAACAGCGCGGATGCCTCCATCGGGCAGAACAGCACCTTGTGCGGATTGGCCACGACCGAGTCCGCCCCGGCCAGGGACGGAAGCATCCCGGCGATCTCCGGCACGATCCGCCAGAATCCGCCGTAGGCGGCGTCGACGTGCAGCCACACGTGCTCCGCGCGACACACGTCGACGATCTCTTCGACCGGGTCGATCGCGGCCACGTTGGTCGTTCCGAGGTTCGCCACCACCGCGAGCGGGACGAACCCGCGGGACCGGTCCGCGGAGACGGCCTCGCGCAGTCCGGCGGGGGAGAGGACACCGTCGTCGGCGGGCAGCTGCACGACGTTGTGCGTCCCGATCCCCAGCGCGATCGCGGCCTTGGCGACGGAGCTGTGCGTCTGATCCGTGCAGTAGATCCGCAACCGCGGAGCGCCGGAGGCTCCTTCCTCCCGCCAGTTGTGCCCGCCCAGGCGTTCCCGGGCAGCGCACAGGGCGTAGCAGGTGGCGAGCGAGGCACCGTCGACGAGCACCGAGTCGGCCCCGGGCCAGTCCAGCCCGCACAGCTCCGCCAGCCAGTCCAGGGTCTGCCGTTCGACGGCCGCGGCCGCGGGAGCGGACTCCCACACCATGACGTTGACGTTGAAAGCGGCGGTGAACAGCTCACCCAGCATCGCCGGGGCCGACGAGCTGTTGCTGAAGTAGGCGTGATGTCCCGGGTGGTTCCACTGTGTGAGGCCGGGAACCACATCACGCCAGGTGCGCTCCAGCAGCTCCGCGAACCCTGTGCCCCGCTCGGGCAGCGGGGCGCGGAACGGCGCCACGATCCGCTCCTCGGACAGGTCCGCGGGACGGACGCGCTGGGTGTCGAGGGAGCCGAAGTGCGCCGCCAGCCGGTCGAGCAGGGCGATCCCCGCGTCGCGTAGCTCTTCGGGCGCCCAATCACCGGCGGATCCGCCGGAGCCCGCGGTGCCGTCACACATCGACCGGCAGCTCCTCGGCGTACTCGACTTCGCGCTCCCGGATGCAGTAGCGCGAGACGAACTCACGCAGCAGCGGGGTCTCGGACTTCAGCAGGCGTTCATGCTCGGCGCGCGTGGCCCAGGTGTAGAACATCATGACGTGCGTGGGTTCGGAACTGAGCTTGAAGAACCGCGCGTGGCCCGCCCAGCCGGGACTGTCGTGCGCGTTGTCCTCCAGCAGGTCGTCCATCTCCTGCATTATTTCGAACGCCTTGTCCGCGAATTGCGGCTTCAGGTGCCAGTGTTCGATCACGGTGATCGGCACGGGGGTCATCCCTTCGTCGTCTCGTCGAAATGTTGTTGCAGCAGCGATCCGCCGCCGGGGACGAATCTGTCGCAAATCATCTTGTGTTCCCTGCGGTTTCGTGACTGCGCTTTCCACAGAGCGTGGGAAGCCGCCCTGACGTCCGCGGGCAGCGACCGGTCCGCGGTTCGGCCGCGGAGTCGGGGCTTCAGGCGGGTGAGGCCGCTCAGCAACGTCTCGTGCTCCCGGTTGAACATTCCGGAAAAACCCGGGGGCATCCACGGGGGCTCCATGGACGGTCGGACGGTCTCCGCGTACGCCGAAACCGGGAAGCTCGACGCGTAGTGCATGGTCGCCGTGGCCGAGTCGTAGAGCACGGTCAGTTCCTCCACCAGCGGACCGACGGTGACCGGATCCGACTCGTCGAGTGCGGACGCGATCGCGTCCACATGGGAGTTCATCAGTGCCAACATGTGGTGGAACAGGTGGTGGCCCAGCTTCCAGCGCCGGGCCGCCACGCCGTCCTCGCCGTGCGGGGGTGTC
The DNA here is from genome assembly GCF_000231035.2 of Saccharomonospora iraqiensis subsp. paurometabolica YIM 90007. GTDB lineage: Bacteria > Actinomycetota > Actinomycetes > Mycobacteriales > Pseudonocardiaceae > Saccharomonospora > Saccharomonospora paurometabolica. Next base: position 247,556 of record NZ_KI912250.1, read on the forward strand.
CGGACCGGCATCGTGGTCCCGCTGTGCGCGGGAGCCGAGACGCTGGCCAACAGCAGCCTGCTGATCCCGGCGAGAAGGTCGGCCCTGAGGTCCTCGTCGAGCCCGGTGGCGGGCAGGTCGTCCACCACCAGTCTGGCCACGCGCTGGGCGCCCGCCCACCAGGTGGCCGGGTCGTCGGTGCGGTCGATGCGGAAGTAGGCGTCGTAGTGCCGCGAATCGGCGGTGGTGTCGGAGGTCGGTGCGCGCGCGTCGTCGCGGAGCGCGATGGTTTCGATCAGATCCGCGTTCTTCTCAGTGTTCACAGTGAACTGTCTCCCCAGAAGCTCTGGTTCTCCGTCGAGCCTGGTTCCGAGTACACCAGGGGAGCTTTTCGACGGCAACCTCCAAAAGGACCAAGATGATCGATCGGTGTGCCGACAAAAAAGTCGACGGCGTGCTCCGCACAACAGTGGTCGAATTGCCGAAAACCTCGTTTCGCCGGAGTTCCGAACCGTTCTGGCACGGGAAGGCACCGAACGGCCGGTGCTGTATCGGTCTCGGCGTGCGGGAGCGTGCGGCTCAACTCCGATGTGGACGGGACCAGACGCGGTTGGCGGCGGCGACCGACACGAGCACCAGCGCCATTCCGCAGACCTGGAGCGGGGACGGCACCTCGGCGAGCACCAGCAGGCTCAGGAGCACGGTCAGGACCGGATGGATCAGCAGCAGCGCCGCGGTCCGGTTCGCGGGCAGGTGCGGGGAACCGGAGTTGATGAGCAGCCACGCGAACACCTGGCCGAGCAGGGCGAGGCCGATCATGGCCAACCACGAGGTGAACGGGATCGCATCGAGGTTGATCCCGCTGCTGAGCGGCGAGAGCGCGGCGGAGGTGACCGCGGCGCTCGCCGTCGCCAGGGCCAGCGGTGTCACGGTGCGTCCCGGTTCGGCCCGACCCTGTCGCCGCGTCAGGTAGAGGTACAGCGCGTAGGCGGCGCCGGCGAGGACGCCGAGTACGGTGCCGCGCACGGCGTTCGGCGCGGCGGTCCCGCTTTCGAGCATGCCGCTGATGAGGACGATCCCGGTGAGCATGACGGGGCAGGCGAGCACGAAAAGCCTGCTCGGGCGCTCGCGGTCGAGGACAAGGCCCAGCAACGGAAGCACGACCACCTGCACGTTGATCAGCACGGTGGCGAGCCCGGCACCCACGTCGAAGATGCTGCGCGTCCACAACACGTAGTCGGCGCCCAACGCCGCACCGGCGACGAGCGCCACCACGACGCCACGGCGGGACAGCCCGCCCACCCGCCGGCATTCCCGCCAGGCCAGCGGAGCCAGGACCAGGACCGCGATGGTGCAGCGCAGGAACGCGGAGGTCGACGGGTCCACAGCCGCGACCTTCACCAGTACCGCGGACGTGGACAGGCAACCCGCACCGGCCAGCACCAGCAGTACCGGTGCCCACCTGCCCGCGAGCACGGGCGGCGGCGCGCCGGAGGCCGTGTTCCGCTGCGTGTCGGTCGCCACGGCACCAGCGTGGCCGGATGTCCGGAACAGGTCCAGGTTGCGTTCCTACCCGATACTGCTAAGCAGAACTACATGAACAACTGGACGTGGGACCGGCTGCGGGTGTTCGACGCCCTCGCCCGAACCGGGTCGGTCGCCGCGGCCGCGCGCAGCCTGTGCATGACGGGCCCGGCCGTGTCGCAACACCTGCGCAGGCTCGAAGTGGAGGTGGGGGCCGCGTTGGTCGAGCGCGCGGGACGCGGGCTACGGCTGACCGGTGCGGGGCACGTGCTCGCCGGGCACGCCCGGACGGTCGCGCGGGCGGTGGAGCACGCCGAACGCGATCTCGCGGGGCACACGGGCGAACTGCACGGCACCGTGCGGGTCGGCGCGATCTCCTCGGCGATCCGGGGATTCCTGCTCCGGCGGGTGCGTGAGTTCACCGACCGCTACCCGCGGGTGCGCGTGTCGCTGTGCGACGGCGAGACCGTGGACCACCTGCGCGCGCTGCACGAGGACGGGCTGGATGTCGTCGTCGCCGAGTCCTGGCACGACCTGCCCTCGACGATCTCGCGTGGTGCGGACGTCACCCGGCTGCGTACCGAACGCGTACGGCTGGTCCTGCCGGACGGGCACCGGCTGGCGAACCGGGACACGGTGCGGTTCTCCGAGCTGGCGGAGGAGGTATGGACCTGTTGCCCGCCCGGTTCCGACGCGCATTCGACGCTGGCTCAGCTGGTGCGCCGCGCGGGTGCGGAGCTGCGGGTCGGGTTCCCCGTCGCCGACCACGCGACGCAGCTGGAGGTGGTGGCGAACGGTCTCGCCGTGGCGTGCATCCCGGAGCCCTCCCTGCCGCGGGAACCGTCCGGGGTCCGGATCGTCGAAACCGATCCCGCGCCCCTGCGCAGTATCGAGCTGGTGACGCAGTCGAAAACGCTTCCGTTGCACGTCCACGAATTCGTGACCAGCCTGACGGGCCGCTGACCAGTGTCGGGTCACACGGACAGGTGCCCGGCCGTGTCTTGAGCTCGACCGCGCTGAAGGTCGCACACTCGACGCATGACCGTCTGGATCTGCGCCACCTGCGGGGTCGAGCACCCCGACACCGAACGCCCGCCCGAGTCCGACTGCGTGATCTGCGCCGACGAGCGCCAGTGGGTGCCCGAGTCCGGTCAGTCCTGGACGACACCGGACGAGCTCGCCGCCCAGGACGCCGCGCCGGTGCACGAGCAGCTCGAACCGGGCCTGCACCGGTTCAACCGCGACCCGTCCTTCGGCATCGGCCAATGGAGCTACCTCGTTCAGACGCCGCAGGGAAACCTGCTGTGGGACCCGCCCAACCACATCGACCCGCCACTGGTCGAGCAGGTAGAGAAGCTGGGCGGGGCGGCGATGATCGTGGCCAGCCACCCGCACATGTACGGGTGTCAGGTGAGCTGGAGCCACCGGCTCGGTGACGTCCCGGTCCTGGTGCACGCCGCCGACCGCGAGTGGGTGCGGCGCGAGGACCCCGTCCTCCGGGAGTGGCGCGGCACGGAAGAGGTGCTGCCGGGCGTCACGCTCGTGGAGGTGGGTGGGCACTTCCCCGGCTCCACCGTCGCCCACCTGCGCCACGGCTCCGACGGGGCGGGCACGCTGCTCACCGGGGACGCCATCGTGCCGGTGGCCCGGAAGGGCCGGGTCACCTTCCTGCGCAGCTTCCCCAACCGGCTCCCGCTGTCGGCGGGGCTGGTGCAGCGGATCGTCGACGCGCTCGAACCGTATCCGTTCGAACGGTTGCACAGCCTGCAGGGCGCCACGGTGGCCGCCGACGCCCACGGCGCGGTGCGCCGTTCCGCCGAGCGCTACATCGCCTGGGTCAGCGGCAGCAATGACCACCTCGGTTGAGCCTCCGGCCCTGGCTCGCGGCTCAGGCGGTGGCGGCTGTGGTGACGCTGCCGGTGGTGGCCTCCTTGGCGAACGCCAGGTGCGGGGAGAGCTCGCCCTCGTGCGTCAGATACAGCTCGTGCATGGCCCTCGTGCAGGCGATGTAGAGCATGCTCTTGTCCATCTCGTTTGCGTAGTTCTCCGCGTCCACCTCCGGGACGATCACGGCGTCGAACTCCAGCCCCTTGGCGATGTGCGCCGAGGTGACGAGGATGCCCGCGCTGAAAGCCGTGCTGTCGTAGTCGAGGAAGGTCAGCTCGATCCCGCACCGTCGCCGGTGTGCGGCACCGGCGACGCGCCGACCCGATCGGCCGGCGGGGCGGCAGGCGGGCATCGGCCCTCGCCCGGCCGCCGGGGGGAAAGGATACCGAACGGCAGCCGACAGTCTGCCCACTGTCGGGTCAGGCCGAGTCGTCCGGCTGTCAAAGGACAGCAGTTCGGGGCCTGAGCCGCCGAACGGGACACGCCGTACTCCGAGCTCCCGACGATCGGCCGGACACCCCGTAAGCTGCGGCCGTCCGGGCACGCCGTCGGACCCGCCCGGAGAAGCCGCAGACACCGAACGCGAGGACCGCCCGCCGTGCCCGACCGTCACCTCATCGATGTCCATGTCCTGCTGGTCCACGGCGCCGAACTGCTGCTCACCAGGCGCCGGGGCGGCGCGTTCGACGGCATGTGGCACCTGCCTTCCGGCAAGCTCGACGCGGGTGAGGACGTGCTCACCGCCGCCGCCCGTGAGGCCGCGGAAGAGGTCGGGGTGCTGATCGATCCTGCCGACCTCACGCACGTGCACACGGTCCACGTCAACGGCTCCGGCCCCGAACCGCGCGTGGGCCTGTTCTTCGCCACGACCCGGTGGATGGGTGAGCCGGTCAACCACGAGCCGGAGAAGTGCTCGGCGCTCGGCTGGTTCGACCTGCACGCGCTGCCTACCGGAGTGATCGAGTACCCGGCCGCCGGGATCGACGCCTACCGCCGGGGCCTGTCGTTCTCGGTCCTGGGCTGGAGCGGAGAATCCCGCCCTGCCGCCGTCGGCAGGTGAGCGACCACCGCCGACGGCCTGCCCACCGTCGGCTCAGCCCGGGTGGTCGGGGTCGACCGTCTTCCGGGACGGCTGCAGTACCGCGGGGCCGAGCACATGGCACAGGTGCAGGGCCAGTTCCAGGTCCAACCTGCCCTCGGTGAGTCCTCGGCCGCGTTCCTGCTCCGCCTTCGCCACCCGGTACTTCACGGTGTTGCGGTGCAGCGTCAACTCCCTGGCCGTGTCGACATAGCTGCCGGTGCGCAGAAACGTCCGCAGGGTCGCCCGGAGCCGGTCGGCCGGGTCGGTGTCCGCCGCCAGGGGGCCGAGAACGTCGCCGACCCAGCGGCGGCTCGCGGGGAGGTCGCGCGCCAGCACGGCGACGAGCGCCATACCGTCGTCACCGTAGGAAACCACCCGGGTGTGCGCAGCGCCGCCGGCGTGGGCGACGATCCGGACGGC
>NZ_KI912250.1:252546-252659 GCF_000231035.2 Saccharomonospora iraqiensis subsp. paurometabolica YIM 90007
GGCCGGGGCGACGTCGAGCAGCACCACGTCCGGCGCGTCCAGCTCGGCCAGGGACCCCACGCGGACCCCGGTCCGCACCCAGCCACCGTGCTCGGTGATCAGGGCGACCATCG
>NZ_KI912250.1:252759-253000 GCF_000231035.2 Saccharomonospora iraqiensis subsp. paurometabolica YIM 90007
CGTGCGCGGCCACCCCGGCGAACAGCGCCCGCCCCTCCTCGGTGGACAGCGACCGGGCCAGTGCCCCCGCGGGCAGGGCCGACCGTGCGCCGAACCGTGCCAGCGCCACCGGGTGGTCCGGCACGTGCAGCATCGGCCGGAGGAAGTCGTCGGTGATGTCGTCGAACCGCTCGGTGAGCGCGCCGAAGATCCGCCGCCAGGCGCGGTCGTCGGCGCCGAGCCCGGCCGCGGTGTCGGCCAA
>NZ_KI912250.1:253100-254476 GCF_000231035.2 Saccharomonospora iraqiensis subsp. paurometabolica YIM 90007
CGCCAGCACCTCGTGCACGTGGGCCGTGTCGACCGGCGACGCCTGCTCCGGGACGTGGCACCAGACCCACGCGGTGCTGCGGTCGATCGGCACGAACAGCGGCGCGGCCGGGCTGCCCAGCACGCGGGCCAGCCGGTCCGCCAACGACCGCAGCGCCTCGATCTGGTCGGCCGCCTGCCGCACCCCGTCGTCCCACAGCACCGTGGCGACGTGGTGGTGGTCGAGGCGGTAGCCGGTGGTGCGGGCGAACTGCTCGGGCTCGACCGGCTCCCGGTCCAGCACCCGGTGCACCAGCCGGGAGACGTCGGTGGCGGTGCGCTCGGCCAGGGCCTGCCGCTCCGCCTCGTGCACGTCCAGCACCACGCGGGTGATCCGGTCGACGTAGCGGTGCAGCCAGCCCGCCAGGTGGTGCAGCAGCCGCAGTTTCAGCTCCGACGGGCACTCCAGCAGCTGGATCTCCTGGAACACTTCGGCGAGCAGGTCGTCGGAGCCGATGTGGTACGCCCGCCGCAGCGGCGCTGCGGGCACACCCGCGCGGGCCAGCCGGACGGCGTACTCAGTGGCGGCGGTGGCGGGCTGCACGTGCTCGATCGGGATGTCGTTGCGCAGCATGTGCAGGATCGTGGTGATGTTGCCCTCGACGCTGGCGTGCAGCATCTCCGCCAGTTCCGGGTCGTCCAGGTCGACGATCGCGTCCTCGATGGCGGCGTTCATGCTCGCGCCCAGCTCGGTGGAGCGCTCCTGCAGCCGCTCGGCGACGCACACCACGAGCACGCGGATCTGCGCGGCCTCCGGGGCGTCGTCGGAGACCAGGCGGCGGCGCAGCGAGTTCGTCACGGGCGTGCCGCCTTCCCGCCGAGGTCACGCAGCGCCGACCGCGCCGCGTTGTGGCCGCACATGCCGTGCGCGCCCGCGCCGGGCGGGGTGGCGGCCGAACACAGGTACACCCCGGGCGTCCCGAGCCGGTACGGGTCGAGGGCGATCCGTGGGCGGAAGACGAGCTGGAGCGCGTCGTTGGCGCCGGTGACCACGTCTCCCCCGACGTAGTTCGGGTTGTGCGCGGCCATCTGCCCGGCCGAGCGGACGTGCCGGGCGAGGATGCGGTCCCGGAAGCCGGGGGCGAACCGTTCGATCTGCCGCTCGATGGCCTCGGTGGCGTCGCCGGACCAGCCTGCGGGCACGTGCGCGTAGGCGTAGAGCGGGACGGTGTCCCCGGCGGCGCGGGTGGGGTCGGCGACGTACTGCTGACCCACCAGCACGAACGGGCGATCGGGCATTCGGCCGCGGTGCACGGCCCGCTCCGCCGCGGCGATCTCGGCCAAGGGCCCGCCCACGTGCACCGTGCCCGCGCGCCGCGAATCGGCGTGGTGCCAGGG
>NZ_KI912250.1:254576-261996 GCF_000231035.2 Saccharomonospora iraqiensis subsp. paurometabolica YIM 90007
TGGAAGCCGGAGCACTCGTCGTGCAGCAGGCCGGGCAGGGTGAGCTCGGCGCTGCGGGTGCCGCCGCCGACGGTGGGGGCGGCCTCCAGCACCTCGACGTCCACGCCCTCGGCCGCGAGGGTGAGGGCGGCAGCGAGCCCGTTGGGCCCGCTGCCGACCACGACCGCTCTCGTCATCCGGTGACCATGCCATCGGGACGGCCCTCGGGGCCAGAGTCGCGCCCCGCGCCCTCGGGGATCGGCTCGGGATGGGCGAAGTCCCCGGCGGGCTGGTAGCCGGGCCTGCGCCAGGTCACCCGGTGCGGGATCGGTCCGTTCGGGATCCACGGCTGCTCGGCCACCGCGTCCCGGACGTCGTAGTAACCGCGCTCCACGACCCCGAGCGCGGCGTCGACCACCTTGTAGCGCACCCGGGGCGTGTGGATGGGCTGCGACTCGGTCCAGGCCATGACGAACTCACCGGGTTCGAAGTGGCAGCGCTTCTGCACGGCCGCGATCGTGCGCTCGTCGAACAGGTGCCCGTCGCCGAACTGCCAGCCGACGAGCACGGTGCACACGACCTCGCCCTCGCGCAGCCGGTAGTTCTCCAGCTGATCCAGGTGCCGTTGCAGCAGGGACAGGTGCGCCCGGCCGTGGCTGTGCATGCTGCGGAAGGCCACACACTTCTGCAGGAAGATCTCGGCCACGTCCGACCCGTACAGGTCGGTGAGCTGCTGCCGCTGGGTGCGCAGCGTCTTCGTCAGCCCGGTGTCCAGCTTGTCCTCGGCACCGTTCATCCGGAACGCCATCGTCCCGGACGCCCAGTTGCCCGCGTACTGCCGCATGGAGATCAGGAACGACACCCACTCGGGCTTGAGGTTGCCGAGCACCGGGCCCGTCAGGAACAGCACGAGCGCCGCGGCGAGGATCCAGCCGCTGCTGAAGTCGGTGACGCCGTAGCCGTCGCCGGCGAAGAAGCCGCCGAACAGGAACGGCGTGACGAACACGAACAGGATGTTCCACTCCAGCGGCACCGCGAGCGGGTACGTCGAGTAGATGAAGATGTGGAACAGCACCATGCCGGCGATGGCCAACCAGGTCACCGTCGCGTTCGTGGAGAACAACAACACCAGCGGCAGGGTCAGCTCCACCACGGTGCCGCCGACGTGCGCCCAGCCGAGCGCTGTCCCCGACGGGCGCAGGTCGTTCGGCGGGTCGCGGTAGAGGGAACGCTTGAACCGCTTCGACGTCAGCCACGGCGTGTTGCTCATCATCGCCTGCACCACGAGGCTGAAGTGGTGTCCGAACTTGGACACCCCGGCACCGAGCCAGATGGTGACCATGGCGATCTTGGCGATGAGCACCATGTCGACGTGGCTCGCCAGCACGCCGAAGGCGAGCAGGCACACCGCGTACTGCTCGGGGCGGGAGGCGAGGAAGACGACCTTGTCCCGGAACCCCATGACCAGCAGCAGCGCCACGTAGCTGATCAGTGCCCAGCCCGGCAACAGTCCCGCCTCGCTGTACGAGGCGGCGCTCTGCACGCCCGGTGTGACCAGTAGGAACAGCAGGTTCACCAGGAGCACCAAGTACAGTCCGACGTCGAACACGGTGCGCGCGTCGCCGGCGGTTCCGGGGACCCGGCCCGGGTACGGCGGCAGGCGCAGCGTCCCGGGTTTCGTCCAGTAGCGCCAGCCGCCGATCATCGGGCCGAACTTGAACGCCAGCGGACCCCAGGACGCGGCATGTCCGGTGATCTCCCACAGCACCGTCCAGACCATCAGCTTCTCGTAGACGATCAGCTCGCCCCACCAGGCGGAGAGGTCGGTGAGGCCGATCCCCGGGGTGGTCAGGCCGACGATCAGCCAACCGCCGACGAGGAACAGCACGGTCTTGACGATGTAGAGGGCGTGCATCTGCTTCGGGCCGCCGAAGCCGTACTCGGTCCAGTGCGTCGCCAACATCCGCAGGCGGTCCATCACGGGTGTCGACTCGAACTCCGCCGGGTCCCCCGGCGGCATGTCTGGAGTCCTGAATCCCACGGTGCTCTCCTTCGACAGGACAGGGTGGTGCGCGCGAGGTGACCTCGCGTCGCGGGAAGGCAGGGCCGGGGCCGGGTTCCGCCTCAGGCCGGTTGGGTGTCCGGGTTCCGCCGGAGCGCGGGCTTGTCGATCTTGCCGACGGGGTTCTTCGGGAGGGCGTCGACGACGTAAATGCGCTCGGGCACCTTCACCCTCGTGAGGTGACGTCGACAGTGCTCGAGCAGCTCGGCCTCGGTGAGCGCGGAGCCGGGGTAGACGCTGACGTAGGCGGTGGGGACCTCGCCGTAGACCTCGTCCGGGCGGCCGACGACGGCGGCTTCGAGGACCTCGTCCACGGCGGTGAGTACGTTCTCGATCTCCTTGGGGTAGAGGTTCTCCCCACCACGGATGATCATGTCTTTGAGCCGGTCCACAATGGTCAGGTAACCGTCCTCGTCGAGGTGCCCGACGTCGCCGGTGTGCAGCCACCCGTCGACGATCGTGTCGGCGGTGGCCTCCGGCCGGTTGAGGTAGCCGCGCATCACCGTCGGTCCGGAGATCACGACCTCGCCGTCCTCGCCGGGCGGGAGGAATGCACCGTCCGGGCCGACGACGGCGATCTCCTGCCCGGGCAGGGCCGGGCCGACGGTGCCGATCTTGCGGACGCCGTCCACCGGGTTGCACGCCGAGGCGCAGGTGCCCTCGGTGAGCCCGTACCCCTCGACGATCACGAACCCGTACCGCTCCTGCGAGCGGACGAGCAGCTCCCGGGAGACGGGGGCGGCGCCGCAGATCACGAACCGCAGTGACGACGTGTCCGGCCGCACGTCCCCGGGCAGCGCGGCGAGCACGGCGTAGATGGTGGGCACCGCCGAGAAGTACGTCGGCCGCAACCGCTCGACGTGGTCGAAGAACGTGTCCGCGGAGAACCGCCCGACGATGCTGACCTGCCCGCCGCACCGCATCGGCGCCAGCACACTCACCATGATCGCGTTGACGTGGAACAGCGGCAGGACGAGCAGACAGTGGTCGTCCCCGGTCAGCGCGAGGTGTTGCGCCATCGTCGCGGACATGGCCTCGGCATGCCGGTGGTCGAGCATGACGCCCTTGGGCCTGCCGGTGGAGCCGCTGGTGTAGATGAGCAGCGCGAGGTCGTCGGCGGACAGCTCGGCGGGCGGCCGGGAACTCCCCCGGCGGGCGGTGCGCATGTCGTCGACGTGCACGGCGGGCCTGCCCCCGGTGGGCGCGTGCGGGCCGGAGTTGACCACGAGCGCCGCCCCGGCGTCGGTGATCTGATACCGCGCCTCGTCCGCGGTGAACACCGGGTTGACCGGGGTGGCGGCCCCGCCCAGCCGCCAGGCGGCGAACATCGCGACCAGCAGCTCGACCCGGTTCGGCAGCACGATCGCCAACACGTCACCACGGCCGAAGTCGTGTTCGGCGAGCTGCTCGGCGAAGGCCTCCACCCGCGCGTCGAACTGGGCGTAGGTGAGTTCCACCCGGTCGTCCCGGAGCCCCACGTGCTCCCGGCGACCGCGCAGGGGGCTCGCGGGATTCCACGGCAGATAGCGCAGCTCCATGCCTTCTCCCACCACCTCGTCGTGTTCTGGGTCACACTTAATGTGGCCCCCGACACTACGCAGTGGGTCACAGAGTTCCTAGATTCGACCGGGACGAAGTTCGCGCGGCCGGTTGTGCGAGATGCATAAGCTACGGGCGGGAGGCCGGGCACGTCCCGCCCGGACGACACGCCGACGACGGGAAAACGCATGCGGGTCTGGTTCACCAGCGACACCCATTTCGACCATCGGCTGGTCGCCGGGAACCGCGGGTTCGCCGCCCCGGCCGAACACGACGCCGCGCTGGTGGACAACTGGAACGACCTCGTCGCACCGGACGACGAGGTGTGGCATCTGGGTGATCTCGGCATGGGCGATCCCGCCCGGTGGGTCGACACCGTGCGGCGGTTGCACGGCCGCATCCACCTCGTCACCGGCAACCACGACCGGTGCGCGCCCGGGGTGCGCCGGGACGCCCACCGCCACCAGCGCGCCTGGCTGGAGTTCCTCACCAGCGTCCAGCCGTTCGCCCGCCTCCGGCTCGCCGGGCACACCGTGCTCCTGTCGCACTACCCCTACGTCGGCGACCACACCGCCACCGACCGCTACCGCCAGTGGCGCCTGCCGGACCTCGGCGACCGGCTGCTGCACGGCCACGTGCACAGCACCGACCGGCTGCACGGCAGGCAGCTCCACGTCGGTCCGGACGCCTGGGAGCTACGCCCCGTCGTCGCCGAGGAGGTCACCGCCCTGTTCACCGGCCGGGGGCGGGATGCGCACCAGGATTAATCCCACGGAATGACCCTCAGGTGCCCTTTCCTCCGCCGAGAGCATGGTCCGCGAGTACCTCTCGCTCGCACTCGACCTGTGTCCCGGAGCTCTTCGGCGGCTTCCCGTTGCTTAGCTGCGGCTTCCCGCTGCTTCTGCGCTGCTGCTCCGACCTCATCGCGGGGCGGTACACGGATTCGCTGGGTCAACGCGGCCTCGAGCTGGGGGAGGATGTCGATGTCGAAAGACGTCTCCTCGTCGGACTCACCGATCGCGAATCGCAGTGGCCCTCGACATCTTCCCGCAGGGTGTCAGCCAACTCCTCGGAGGATCGACCACCGAACCTTCCGCTGCCACAAGCGACTGACCGGTCCGATATCGTCGATCGTGCTCAGCACGGTCGACGGTCGGCCTTCTCGAAGTCGTGGCCGGGCCACACGGAGCAATCAGTGCCGTGCGGCGATCTGGATGAGGTTGCCGCAGGTGTCGTCGAGTACGGCGGTGCTGACCGGCCCCATGTCCAGCGGCTCCTGAGTGAACCGCACGCCCAGCGCCGTGAGTCGCTGATACTCCGCCCACACGTCGTCGACGGTGAACTGGGCAGCCGGGATGCCGTCGTTGGTCAGGGCCTTCTTGAACGGCCGCACGGCCGGGTGCCCGTCCGGCTCCAGCAGCAACTCCGGTCCGTCCGCGTGTTCGAGGGAGACCACGGTCAGCCACCGGTCCTTGCCCACCGGGACGTCCTCCTTCTCGGCGAACCCCAGCACCTCGGTGTAGAAGCGCAGGGCCTTGGCCTGGTCATCGACGAACACGTTCGCCAGGTTGATCCGCACGGGTGACTCCTTCACTCCTCGATCGGCCACCGGTCGACCACGGCGCGCAGTAGCGAGGTGTCGATCCGGTGTAACTTGTACCCGCCTTCCCGGTGGGCGACGACCAGACCGGCGGCCTCCAGGACGTCGAGAGGCTGAGACAGCGCCTGCCGCGACGAGCTCACCCCGCACCGACTCAGGAGCCGTCCGCACAGCTCGAACAGCGTCTGGCCGTTGTGTCGAGCGTAGCGGGTAACGCCCCCTCACGAGCGGTCGTTGGAGTGACGTCGGGTGCGGCCGTCGGAGTCCAGGGCGTCGATGGCGGCGACGTCGTCGGTGTCGAGGGAGAAGTCGAAGACGTCGCTGTTCTCCTCGATGCGCGTCGGGGTGACCGACTTCGGGATGACCACGTTGCTGAGCGCCGTGAGGGGCACATTCCCTGCGTCACACGCAGGGAATGTGCCCCTCACGGCAACCTACGGGACCCGGGTCACCAGGTGACGGGGAGTTCGTAGACGCCGTAGACGGAGCCGTCGTGTTTGAAGGGGATGGTGTCCAGGGACGTGGCCGGTTGGAGGGTGGGGATGCGGGTGTACAGGGTGTTGTACACGACCTGCAGCTCCACCCGGGCGAGTTGCTGGCCCAGGCACTGGTGCACGCCGAAGCCGAACGCGAGGTGCCGGTGGTCGCCGCGCCGGACGTCGAGCGAGTCCGGGTCGTCGAACACCTCCGGGTCCCGGTTGCCGATGTCGTTGGGGATGATCACCCCTTCACCGGCGCGGATCGTCTCCCCCGCGATCTCGATGTCCTCGATCGCCACCCGGCGCCGCCCGTTGTGCGTGATGTGCAGGTAGCGCAGCAGCTCCTCCACCGCCGAGGCGGTCAGCTCCGGGTCGTCCGAGTCGCGCAGCAGCGCGAACTGCTCCGGGTGCTCGAACAGCGCCAGTGTGCCCAGGGCGATCATGTTGGCGGTGGTCTCGTGCCCGGCGATGAGCAGCAACACCCCCATCTGGGCGGCGTCGGCCTGCGTGATCTCGCCGTTGTCGATCCGTCCGGTGAGTTCGGACAGCAGGTCGTCACCCGGCTCCTCGAGCTTGCGCCCCATCAGCTCGTACAGGTAGCGCCCGAGCTCCACCAGCGCGTTCTGCTTCTGTTCCGGGGTGGTGTCCCGGTTGATGACCTGCTTGCTGTTCTCCTGGAAGAAGTCGTGGTCGGCGTAGGGCACGCCGAGCAGTTCGCAGATCACCAGCGACGGCAGCGGCAGCGCGAACGCGTCCACCAGGTCGGCGGGCTTCGGCCCGGCCAGCATGGTGTCGATGAGGTCGTCGGCGATCCGCTGGATCGCGGGCCGCAGCGCCTCCACCCGCTTGACGCTGAACGGCGGGGTCACCATCCGCCGCAGCCGACCGTGCTCCGGGTCGTCCATCAGGATGAAGCTGATCGGCGACCCCTCCTTCGGCACCTCGCTCGGGCTCGGGTAGCCGGGCCGCATGACATCGGCGCTGATCCGCGGGTCGCCCAGCAGGGCACGCTGGTCGGCGTAGCGGGTCACCAGCCACGGGGTGCTGCCGTCCCACAGCCGGACCCGGCGCAGCGGGCCCTCCCGCTGTGCGGCCTTCAGCTCCGGCGGCGGGTCGAACGGGCACTCGCGCGCCCGCGTCATCGGGTACTCCGGCAGTTCGGCCGCCTCGGCGTCGGCCGTGCCCACGGCACCACTCATGGTGTGTCCTCCCAGATTCCTGGCCGCGTCCGGCGACGGTGCCGGACGCGGCGGTGTGCCGGGGCTACCGCGTCGGTGCGGGCGCCCCGGTGAACGTGTCGACGACCTCCTGCCGGTGCAGGCGCGTCTGTTTGGGCATGTTCCAGCCGAGCACCCCGGTGGCCCGGCCGTCGCCGTCGCGCGCCAGGGCCACGAACCGGCGGCGCCCGCCGTCGGCGGCAGGCTCCGGATCGCCCTCGACGACCGTGACCTCCGCCTCGGCCGGTACGACGCCGTGTACCTGGATCTTGGCGTCGAACTGGTCGGTCCAGAAGTGCGGCACCGGCGTGTACGGCTCCTCACCGCCGAGCAGCCGGGCGGCCACCGCACGGGCCTGGTCGGTGGCGTTGGTGCGGTTCTCCAGCCGCACCGACGTGCCCAGACCCGCGTGCGTCCACCGCGCGACGTCCCCGACGGCGTAGATCCCGTCGGCGGCCCGGCAGTGCGCGTCGCACACCACGCCGTCGTCGAGCGCCAGCCCGCTGTCGGCGAGCCAGTCCGTGGCGGGAGCGGCCCCGACCGC
>NZ_KI912250.1:262096-287088 GCF_000231035.2 Saccharomonospora iraqiensis subsp. paurometabolica YIM 90007
CGGTGACCCGGCCATCGCTAACGGCGAAGCCCTCGGCCCCGCTCCCGGGGCACACCCGCACCCCGTTCGCGGTGTGCAGCGCGGCGAGCCGGTCCGCGACGAACGGCCCGAGCTGATCGGTCATCGGGGCCGCCTGCGGCCCGGCGAGCGTCACGTCCGTACCGCCACCGCGCGCGGTGGCCGCGATCTCCGCCCCCAGCACACCGTCACCCACGACGACCAGCCGCGCGCTCCGGGACAACGTGTCCCGCAACGCGAGCGCGTCGTCCAGTGTGCGCAGCAGGTGGATCCCGGCGACCTCGGGCTGGCCCGGCAGACGCCGGGGCCGGACACCGGTGGCGAGCACGACCGCGTCCGCGCGGACCACCCGCCCCGAGGCGGTGTGCACCGCGCGGTCGGCCACGTCGAGCCCCACGGCCGCGTCGCCGTACGCGAACTCGGCATCCAGTGCGGACAGTGCCTCGGGTCTGCGCAGCCGCGCACGGTCCGGCTCCCACGCACCGCTGAGCACCTGTTTGGACAGTGGTGGGCGGTCGTAGGGCGCGTGCGGCTCGTCGGCCAGCAGGGTCAGCGTGCCCTCGTAGCCCTGGCGCCGCAGCGCCTCCGCGGTGGCCAGGCCCGCGGCCGACGCACCGACCACCGCGACCCGGGACGGGACGCTCATTCGGCTCCGGCCACCTCGATCGCCCCCGCGGGGCACATGTCGACGGCCTCGCGGACCGGGTCGTGCAGCTGCTCCGGGGGCTGCTCGTCGAGCAGGACGACGACGCCGTCCTCGTCGCGCTGGTCGAACACGTCCGGCACGAGCATCACGCAGGTACCCGCGCCACAGCATTTGTCCTGGTCGACCGCGACCTTCATCGGTTCTTCGTCCTTCCTGTCGGGTGTCCGCCGCCACGTCCGGTGGCGGCCGTGTCACCGGTGGGGGTCACCGGAGCCTGGAGGAGGCCGACCAGGGCGTCGACCAGCCCGACCGTGGCGTCGTGCCAACTCGCCCGGTCGGTGACCTCGCCGTCCGCGAGCGCGCGTTCCCGCTCGGCCCACATGTTCGTCATCAGCTGCCGGGCCATCCCGTCCCGCTCGGCACGCACGTGCGGCGGCAGGTGCGGCAGGCACCGGTTCAGACCGTCGATCACCTGCCGCAACGACGGTGCACCCAGCGACTCCTCCGCCATGATCGGGCGCAGGGCGGGGTCGGTCATCACCTGCGCTCCGAAGCGCGCGAACCAGGTCGGTTGCGGCAGGCTCGCCAGGTGCTCGCCGTGCGGGCGGACCAGGCACACCACCCAGTCGCGCAGCTCGGTGGACTCGCCCACCTCGGCCACCAGCCGCGTGCGGATGTCCTCGATCGCACCGATGTGCCGGCGCACGATCGCCCGCACCAGGTCGGCCTTGGTGCCGAAGTGGTAGCCGACCGCCGCGTTGTTGCCCTGCCCGGCGGCCTCACTGACCTGCCGGTTGGACACCGACGCCACGCCGTACTCGGCGAACAGCCGTTCCGCCGCGTCGAGGATCGCCTCCCGCGTGGTGTGCGCGCGCTCCGGCCGGGTGGCCCGGTCGGTCTCGGACCTCACCATCGCACGGGCACTTCCCCGAGGCCCCCCACGACGAGCCCGTCCAGCCTGCGCAGCTCGTCCACCGGCACGGCCGGCTCCAGGGTGGGCAGGCGGCGCAGCAACACCTCCAGCGTGGTCTGTAGCTCCGTGCGCGCCAGCGCCTGACCGAGGCAGGAGTGTCCGCCCGCGCCGAAGGCGAGGTGCGGGTTCGGGCTGCGGTCGAGCGTCATGTCGTCGGCGTCGGTGAAGAAGTCCTCGTCGCGGTTGGCCGAGGCCATGCTGCACACCACGGTGGTGCCGCTCGGCAGCACCGTGTCCGCGATCTCGAGGTCGTCGTCGAGGTGGCGCAGCATGCCGAAGCCGGAGTTCGCGTCGAACCGCAGTGCCTCCTCCACGGTGGTCCGCACCAGGGCGGGTTCGGCACACAGCCGCTCCCAGCGCGTGCGGTCGGCCAACAGCATGGCCACCATTTTGCCGATCATGTTGGCCGTCGTCTCGTGCCCCGCGACCAGCAGCGCCTGCCCGGTGGCCACCAGCTCGCCGTCGGAGAACGTGGTTTCGGTGTCCGTGGCGAGTTCGCTGAGCAGGTCGTCGCCCGGATCGGCTCGCATGGCCCGCACATGGGCGAGCATGTACTCGACGAACTCGGCCTGCGCCGCGTCGATCTCGGCCTGGGTGTACCGGGTCATGCTCAGCAGCGTGTCCGACCAGTGGGAGAACCGGCCGCGGTCGGAGTCCGGGACGCCGAGCATGTCGCAGATGACCCACACCGGCAGCGGGAACGCCAGGGCCGACTTGAGGTCGGCCGGTGCGCCGTCGGCCACCATGGCGTCGATCAGTTCGTCCGCCTTCCGCTCGATGCGCGGGCGCAGGGTGGCCATCCGCTTCGCGGTGAACCAGCGTCCGATCCGCTGGCGCCACCGCTGGTGCTCGTCGCCGGACTGCGGGATCGTCGCGGCCATCTCGGTGTTGAACTCCCCGCCGGACTCGCTGTCCGCCACCCGCGCGCCGCCACCGCCGGGCAGCGGCCGGGTGAACCGCGGGTCGGACAGGACCTGCTTGACGTCGGCGTGCCGGGTAACGAGCGTCGCCTCGTCCCCGCTGGGCAGCCGCACGGTCGCGGCCGGGCAGCGGCGGCGCAGGTCCGCCCACTCCGCGGGCGGATCCAACGGCCCCGCGCTCCGCATCGGATAGCTGAGTACCTGACCACTGTCGCCGTCGACCATCACGACCTCCCTTGTCACCCGTGTCGCCGCCCATCCTCCGGATGCTGCTACGTTAAGTCAAGCGCTTGATTTAATCGGTTCGTCACCGTCACCGGCGAATCGTGCCCCCGACGAAGGGAAGGTCCGCTTCCATGTCCACCGCGCTCACCGCGGAGCCCCGGACATCGGCGCCCCCGACCGGTGTCGTCGTGCCCGTGCTGGCCTTCGCCGGGATCGTGGTCTCGCTGATGCAGACCCTGATCGTCCCGCTGGTCGGCGACCTGCCCCGGTTGCTGCACACCTCGGCGGGCAACGCGGCCTGGGCGGTCACCACGACGCTGCTCGCCGCGGCGGTGGCCACCCCGGTGATGGGTCGGCTGGGCGACATGTACGGCAAGCGACGCATGCTGCTGCTCAGCATCGGCCTGCTGGTCGCCGGGTCCGTGCTGTGCGGGCTCAGCGATACGCTCGCCCCGATGGTGCTGGGCCGCACCCTGCAGGGGTTGGCGGCCGGGGTGATCCCGCTCGGCATCAGCATCATGCGCGACGAACTGCCCGCCGAGCGGCTCGGCTCGGCGATCGCGCTGATGAGCGCCTCCCTCGGCGTGGGCGGTGCGCTGGGGCTCCCCCTGGCCGCGCTGCTGGCCGACCACGCCGACTGGCACCTGCTGTTCTGGACCTCGGCCGGACTCGGCCTGATCGCCGGAGTGCTGGTGGCGACCCTCGTGCCCGAGTCGTCCGTGCGGACCGGGGGGCGCTTCGACCTGGTGGGGGCCCTGGGGCTGTCCGTCGCGCTGGTGTGCCTGCTGCTGGTGATCTCCCAGGGCGCCGCGTGGGGCTGGACCTCGCCCCGCACCCTCGCCTTCGGCGCCACCGCGGTGGTGGTGCTGCTGGTGTGGGGCTGGTGGGAGCTGCGCTCCCGCGCGCCGCTGGTGGATCTACGCACGAGCGCACGGCCGCAGGTACTGCTGACCAACGCCGCGTCGGTGATCTTCGGCTTCGCGATGTTCGCGATGTCGCTGGTGCTGCCGCAGCTGCTGCAACTGCCCGAGGAGACCGGCCACGGGCTGGGCCGGACCATGCTCTACGCCGGACTCGTCCTGGCCCCGTCCGGGCTGGCGATGGTCTCCATGGCACCCGTCTCGGCCCGGATCTCGACGGCGGCGGGTCCCAAGGTCACGCTCATGGTCGGTGCGACGGTGGTCGCCACCGGCTACGGCGTCAGCCTGGTGCTGATGTCGTCGGTGTGGGAACTCGCCCTGGTGTCGGCGATCGTGGGCACCGGCATCGGGCTCTCCTACGGGGCGATGCCCGCCCTGATCATGAACGCCGTCCCGGTGCACGAGACGGCCGCGGCGAACAGTCTGAACACACTGATGCGCTCGATCGGCACGTCGACCTCCAGCGCGGTGACGGGTGCCGTGCTGGCCCGGATGACCGTCCCCCTCGGCGACACGAGCGTGCCGTCGGAGACCGGCTTCCGGATCGTGATGGGGATCGGCTGCCTCGCCGCCCTCGTCGCGCTCGGGATCGCGGCGTTCATCCCCGGCCGCGGCCGGGCGGGCACGACCGGGGACGGCCCGGCCGACACCGCTGCCGCCTCGTCCTGATCCGGCTCGTCCCGAGCCCATCCCGGACGACCTCGGCCCACCGGGCCGCCGGTTCGTCGGCGGTGCCCGGTGGGCCGGGAATCTCGTGGTGCGTGGTGTCCGGACGCGACGTGGCGGTCAGAACCAGCGTGGGATCGTCGGGAGTTCGTCGCCACCGTCCCGGGTCAGCCCGCGCGCTCCCCGCCCGGTGACCCACCGGACGAGGTCCGGCAGCGCGCCGGAGACCCGGGTGCCGCCCGCGCCGAGGACGGTCTCCGACCGTCCGTGCGGCGCGAGGACGAGATCGACCTGCTCCCCGCGCCGCTGCCAGAACCGCAGCACGTCGGCGAACAGTTCGTCGAGCAGGTCCTCCGGGAAGTCCCGCGTGCTCGCCCCGGTGTCCAGGTCCAGCGCGTGCATCCACACCTCGCGGGTACGCATCCACGCGGTCTCCCGCGCGGGCACGAGCCGCCCCTGCGCGGTGCGCACCTCGGCGTCCCACGCGGCGTCGGGCAGGTCGCGCCACTCGACGTTCAGGTGCGTCTCGGAGTGCGCGAACAGGCTGCGCAGCGCCCGTGCGGGCAAGGTGGCCCCCGCCTCGATCTCGGCGCCTCGTTGCTCCGGCGAGGCGTACATCGGGGTTTCGACGCCCGTGCGCGCCCACTCCAGCAGCCGGGTCACCGCGCGGGCGTTGTACCCGACGTGGGCGATCACCTGCCGCCGGGACCAGCCCGGCAGCAGACTGGGCGCGTCGAGCTCGGAGTCGGCCAGCCCGGCCAGCTCCCGGGCGAAGTAGGCGGTACCCCGCCGCGCCCAGGACAACTGCGTGGCCGGGGCATTCGGCGCGTCGTACCGCGCGCCGGCCCCCTGCCGCCTGCGCAGCTCCTCGCGCGCCACGTCCTCCGGGGTGCTCATTCCGGCACCCGCTCCGTGGCCGCGACGTTGACCAGCTCGCCGATGCCGTCGACCGACGTCGTCAGCGTCTGCCCCGCCGACAGGTACCGCGCGGGGGTGCGGGCGTGCCCGACGCCGCCGGGGGTGCCGCTGGCGATGACGTCCCCGGGGGACAGCGTGACGATCGTGGAGAGGTAGCGCACCAGCTCCACCGGGTCGAACACGAGGTCGTCGATCGTGGTCCGTTGCACCTCGTCCCCGTCCACGCGGGTCACCAGCGCCGCGTCGGAGGGCACCTCGTCCGGGGTGGCCAGCACCGGGCCGAGCGGCGTGCTGTTCTCCCAGGTCTTGCCCTGCAGCCACTGCGGCGCCCGGTACTGGTAGTCGCGCATGGTGACGTCGTTGAGCACCGAGTACCCGGCGATGGCCGCACGCGCCTCGTCGGCGGAGGCCCGCCGCACGCGACGACCGAGCACGACCGCGAGTTCGCCCTCCCAGTCGACCTTGTCGGACTCCGGGGGCAGCTGGATCTCGTCGCCCGCCCCGATCAGGGCCTCGGCGTACTTCGCGAACAGCGTCGGGTGCTGCGGCAGGTCCCGGCCCATCTCCAGGATGTGGTTGCGGTAGTTCAGGCCGATGCAGATGATCTTGCCCGGGGTGGGGACCACCGGGGCCACCTCGGCCGTGCCGAAGTCGTGCCGGGCACCGTCGGCGGCGGCCGCCGCGTCGAGGCCGCCGTCCCGCAACAGCGCCCCGACGTCCGGGTGTCCGGTCTCGACGGCCGTCGTGCCCTCGACGCGCACGGCGGCGGTCGTGCCGCCCCGGCGGATGGTCGCCAGCCTCATGCTTGCTCTCCTTCGGTGTGGATCCGGTTGAAATGCAGACGCTCCATGATCGGGGCGTCGGAGAAGCGGAACAGGTCGAACTGCTGCTCACCCTGCAGCGAGCACTCGGCCCAGGACGGCACGACGAACAGGTCGCCCTTCTCCAGCGGGTGCTCGACGCCGTCCAGCACGACCCGGCCGCGCCCCTCGAACACCTGGAACACGCTGGAGCCGACCTCCCGCCGGGCCGGGGTGGCCGCGCCCGCGCGCAGGCGGTGGAACTCGGCGCGGATCGTCGGCATGACGTCGCCGCCGGTGGTGGGGTTGACGAACCGCACGGCGGCGTGGCCCTGGTCGACCGTGGCGGGCTGGCCCTCGTCCTCCAGCAGCAGCTGCTGGGTCAGCGCGGCGTCGGTGTGCTCCCAGCGGTAGGCGCCGATCGGGGACGACACCGTGTTCCGCAGGCCGGAGAGCGGCCGCAGCCCGGGATGCGCCCACAGGCGCTCGCTGCGGGAGAAGTTCGGTGTGGAGTAGTCGGTGACCCGGTCCGCCCCGAACTCGAAGAAGCCGACGTCGGTGTAGTGCGAGAACGGGATGTCCAGGCCGTCCAGCCACGCCATCGGCTGGTCGGTCTCGTTGTGGTGGCCGTGGAAGTGCCAGCCCGGCGTGAGCAGGAAGTCGCCGCGCGACATCCGCACCGGGTCACCGTCGACCACCGTCCACACCCCCTCGCCCTCCACGACGAAGCGGAAGGCGTTCTGGGCGTGCCGGTGTTCGGGGGCCGTCTCCCGCGGCCCGAGGTACTGGATCGCCGCCCACAGGGTCGGGGTGGCGTAGGCGCTGCCGTCCAGGCCGGGATTGGCCAGCGCGATCGCGCGGCGTTCCCCACCGCGCCCGACCGGAACCAGGTCGCCCGCCTGCTGCGCGAGGGGGTAGAGCGACGACCACCGCCACACGTGCGGCACGGCCCGGGGTTTCGGGGTCATCGGCATCAGGTCGCCGATCTGGGTCCACAGCGGAACCAGGTGTTCGTCGTCGAAGTCCCGGTAGAGCTGGTCCAGCTCGGGGCTGTCTTCCGCGGTCATCCGGTTGTCGACCGAGTCGTGGTCGATCTCCTCACCCGGGTTCACCGACATAACGTCTCCTTCGTCGTCCTCGGTGTCACAGTGCGCCTACTCGCTGTCCGCCTCGTCCCGCCCGTCCCGTGGGTTGCCGTGAAGGGCACATTCCCTGCGCGGGACGCAGCGAGGGGCACATTCACTGCATGTGGCGCAGGAAAAGTGCCCTTCACGACACCCCTCCCGCGGGAGGGGTGGTGGAGGTGGGCAGGGTCGGCTCGTCCACGGGGCGGTACAGCCAGTCGACGAGGTGGTAGTCGTGGATGTCGCGGCTGCGGAAGACCTCGTCGCGCAGGAGCGTGGAGACGTGGTCGTCCACGTGCCAGATGTCGCCCCAGGTCCGGGCGCGCTCCTGCACCGTGCCCGCGAACTCGACCCGCTCCCGTTCGTAAACCTCCAGCGCTCGGGCGAGGTCGCCGGCCGACCAGGGTCCGTCACCGAGACCGGACAACGGCCCGGCCAGCGCCACCCCGTCCAGCAGCGACTGCCCCGCGCCCTGCGCGAGGTACTGCAGCATCGGGTGCGCGGCGTCGCCGAGCAGGGTGATCCGGCCCTTGGTCCAGGTCCCGATCGGCCTGCGGTCGTACATCGGCCACCGGTTGTCCCGCCGCAGCGACGGGATCGCCCCGCGCACGCCCGCACACATGCCCGCGTAGGTGCGGTCCAGCTCCTCGGGGGTGCCCCAGTCCTGCTCGCCGTCGAGGTACTCCTGGCTGCGGAACACCGCGACCTGGTTGTAGAGCCTGCCCGCGCGCACCGGGTACTGCACCAGGTGCAGGCCGGGACCCATCCAGACCGCGACGTCGTCCAGCGACGAGCGCCGGTCGACGTCCTCGACCGGCACCGCACCCCGGTAGGCCACGTAACCGGAGCAGATCGGCTCGTCGTCGACGAGTTCGGCGCGCAGCGTGGAGTGCAGCCCGTCCGCGCCGACGACCAGCTCGCCGGTGAACTCGGCACCGTTGTCGCAGCGCACGACGACGTCCTCGCCCCGATCCCGCACCCCGCTGACGTGGTGGCCGGTGTGCAGGGTGATCCCGGGCTCCGCCTCGGCCGCTTCGAGCAGGGCGCGCAGCAGGTCACTGCGGTGCAGCACCAGATACGGCCCGCCGTAGCGCTCGCGGGCATCGGCGAGGTCGAGATGCGTCAGTTCCTCGCCGCTGGCGGCGTTGCGGAACACCAGCCTGCTGGGCGCGAGGGACAGCGGCAGGATCTTCTCCAGTACGCCGACCTCGTCGAGCAGCCGGGTGACGTTCGGGGCGAGCTGCAGACCCGCCCCCACCTCGCCGAACTCGGGCGCGCGTTCGAGGACCCGGACCCGCACACCCCGTTGGGCGAGCATCACCGCCGCCCCGAGGCCACCGATCCCCCCTCCGGCGATGATCACTTGATCCGTGGGCATGACCTTCTCCTCCAGACCTGGTCGGCAGCCACCGCGGACGGTCGTCCCGGCACCGCCGTGCTGCCGCAGCAGCCTAGGCAGTGTTTTGCATTGCGCAAAGATGCCGATACAGTTTTTCTGTGGAGCAGAAAGACGAGCCGTACCGCGTGGAGTCGGTCGACCGCGCACTGACCCTGTTGACACTGCTGGCGGAGCAGGGCGAACTGAGCGTCACCGAGGCGGGCCGCGCACTGGGGGTCACCCCGTCGACGGCGCACCGGCTGTTGTCCACGCTGCGCCATCGGGAGTTCGCCGTCCGCGCCGAGGGCCGTCGGTACGCACCCGGACCGGCCCTGCTCGGGCTGACGGAGCGGGACGGCGTCCGCCCGCTGTCGGCACGGCTGCGCCCGTACCTCGAACGCCTTTTCGACGCCGTCGGCGAGACCGTGCACCTGATGGTCCGCACGGGCGCCGAGGTCCATTTCCTGGACGGCATCGAGGGACGCCGACCGTTACGCGTCGGCCTGCGCACCGGCGTGCGGATGCCCGCGTCCCGCACCTCCGGCGGCAAGGCCATGCTCGCCGACCTCGACCCGGCCGAGGTGGACACCCTGGTGGCCACCGCCACGCACGGGGAACCGGACTCGGCGGCCACCCTGCACGGCGAGATCGCCACGGTGCGCCGCACGCACTACGGCATCAACCACGACGAGAGCGAGCCGGGTGTGACCGCGCTCGGCGCCTCCGCCGGGACCGTGGACGGACGGCACGTGGCGCTGTCCGTGGCCCTGCCGACCGCGCGCTTCGCCACCGTCGACACCGACCCGCTGATCGCCCACCTGCTGGAGATCCGCACCGACCTCCGCCACACCCTCGGCGACGCGAAACCCTGACCGACACCGTGCCCTGTGGTCGGACCTGCTTGCCCTGTCAGGCCGCGATCGTGGTGGTTCCGACGGTGGTCGGCTCAGGCGCTGCGATGCCGTCCTCGCGGAGCCCTTCCAGGTGCAGCCGTACAGCGTCGACCATCGCGGTGACAACCTCGCTGTAGGTGTCCCCCAGTGCGACACATCCGGGCAGATCAGGCGCCCACGCCCCGTATCCACCGTCGCCTGTCCGCTCGACGAGAATGACGTAGTCGCTCACGTTGCCTCCGCTCACAGCCGCGCCTGCCTCAGGATGCTCCGCTCCAACGCCGGCGACAAGAAGTCTCGACTCACCTTGCCCGGAATGGTCACACGCCCAGGCTTCGTCGGATGCTTGTACTGACGGTGACTACCCCGCGTCGTGACGAGGAACCACCCGTCTTCTTCGATCAGTCTAATAATCTCACCGACCTTCCGTGGCACCGATCTCCTCAGTTCGTGACCTACCACTGGATTCGCTATCACGCTACACCCTCCTGCGCCGGGGGAACATCTCGAGCCGTTGTCGCGTTCCGAATGCCGGGATTCGCAGGCTGAACACATACCCCCTTGGGTATTATCGAGTCGGAGGTGATTGCCATGGAGCTGAGGCCGGAACTGACCGGGGACGCGCTCACGCGCCTGCGTCGTGCGCAGGGCCAACTGGCCGGAGTGATCGAGGCGATGGAGGAGGGTGGCGACTGCGCCCAGGTCCTCACCCAGCTGGCTGCCGTGTCCCGCGCGCTGGACCGGGCCGGATTCAAGATCGTCGCCAGCGGGATGCGGTACTGCGAACAGGCCCGCGAGAACGGCGACGAACCCGAGATGACCGAGCAGGAACTCGAACGACTGTTCCTGTCCTTGGCCTGACGGACCCCGCCCGGGAATAGGTGGACGTCGACACGCGTCTGATACCCCGGGGGGTATAGTCGTCGGGAGACGGCAACCCCGGGGAACCGACCCGGCGCCGAGACGGACAAGCGCCGAGACGAGAAGAAAGGGCGTGGATGATGACCGCGCAGACAGCGCAGCAGCATCAGCTCGCGGGCGGACTGGCCGTCGAGGTCGTGGAGACCTCGTCGCTGGGCGACCGCAGTTACCTGGCCACCGACGGCGACGTGGCCGTGGTGGTCGACCCGCAGCGGGACATCGACCGGGTGGTCGCGCTCGCCGGCCGACTCGGTGTGCGCATCGCGTTGGTGCTGGAGACCCACGTACACAACGACTACGTCTCCGGCGGCCTGGAACTGTCCCGGTTGACCGGCGCCGAGTACGCACTCTCCGCCGAGGACGAGGTCCCGTTCCACCGTCGCGGGCTCACCGACGGTGAGGTCGTCGACGTCTCGGACCGGCTGCGGGTGCGGGCGGTGAAGACGCCGGGACACACCTACCACCACCTGTCCTACGTGCTGGAGGGCTCGGCGGGGCCGGTGGCCGTGTTCACCGGCGGTTCCCTGCTCTACGGCACGACCGGGCGGACCGACCTGGTCAGCGAGGACGACAGCGAGCCGCTGGCCCGGCATCAGCACGCCTCCGCCCGCAAGCTCGCCGACATGCTGCCGCAAGCCACCCACATCTACCCGACGCACGGGTTCGGCAGCTTCTGCTCGGCCACCCAGGCCGAGGGCGACTCCGGCACCATCGGTGACGAGCAGCAGAACAACCCGGCGCTGACCCTGGCCCGGGACGAGTTCGTCGAGCAGACCCTGTCCGGCCTCGACGCCTACCCGGCCTACTACGCGCACATGGGCGTGCAGAACGCCCAGGGGCCCGCGCCGATCGACCTGCGGGCGCCGACCCAGGCCGACCCGGACGAGCTGCGGCGCAGGCTGGAGGCCGGGGAGTGGGTCGTCGACCTGCGCTCCCGCAAGGCGTACGTGCGCTCGCACCTCGCGGGCACGATCAGCCTCGGCCTGGACGGGCCGATGGTGACCTGGCTCGGCTGGATGATCGACTGGGGTGCCCCGATCACCCTGCTCGGGGAGACCTCCGAGCAGGTGGCCACCGCTCAGCGGGAACTGGCCCGGATCGGCATCGACGAGTTCGCCGGCGCGGCCACCGGCACGCCGGAGGAACTGGCGGCCGACCGCGCCCAGCTGGCCCAGCTGCCGACGGCCACGTTCGTCGACCTCGCCAAGGCCCGCAAGAACGGCGGCGCGGACGGCCTGCCGAACCCGGACGTCGTCCTCGACGTGCGCACGAACAACGAGTTCAACTCCGCGCACGTCACCGACGCGGCCCACATCCCGCTCTACGAGCTGAAGGACCGTGTCCAGGAGCTGCCCGCGGGCGCCGTCTGGGTGCACTGCGGCAGCGGGTACCGCGCGGCGGCGGCCGCCTCCGTGTTGGAGAGCGCCGGCCGTGACGCCGTCCTCATCGACGACCTGTTCGGCAACGCCGCCGACTCCGGCGTCGAGCTGACCCACGGGTCCTGACCCCGACCGACCGAACGACCGACCGAACCGGACACCGCGGACCACCACCGTCCGCGGTGTCCCCCTGTGGGAAACGAAAGGAACATATGTCGACCTCCGCATCTCCGACCACGCTGGACACCTCCGGCCTGAGGGAACTGCTCGACAACGGCTCCGCGGTGCGCGTCATCGACGTGCGGACCCCGGGCGAGTTCGAGGCGGTGCACATCCCCGGCTCGGTGAACCTGCCGCTGGACGTGCTGCGCGCCCAGGACAACCTGACCGTGCGGCACGACGAGCCGATCGTGCTCGCGTGCGCCTCCGGTGCGCGTGCCGAGCAGGCGCGGAACCTGCTGGAGTCCTCGGGTGCCACGCAGCTGCGGGTGCTCTCCGGCGGTGTCTCCCGCTGGGAGCAGGACGGCGGGACCGTCGAGCGCGGCAGCAACGTGTGGCCGATGGAGCGCCAGGTGCGGCTGACCGCCGGGCTGCTCGTGCTCACCGGCGTGCTGAGCAGCATCGCCTTCGAGCCGCTGAAGTGGATCGCCGGGTTCGTCGGCGGCGGCCTGACCTTCGCCGCGCTGAGCAACACCTGCGCGATGTCCAAGGTGCTGGCACTGCTGCCGCACAACCGGCCGAAGAAGGCCACGGACCCGCAGAAGGCGCTGCCCACCCTGACGGACCGGCGCTGAGCGGACCGGACCGGGCGGCCGACGTCCGGACACCCGGCCGCCGCGACGCTTGACCGGTGAGGAGGCCCGTCACGCATTCCGCGTGGCGGGCCTTCGTCTGTCCGGCTACATCACGGGTGGTGAAGTCCCGCCGATCGGGACGACCCGGTGGAGCCGGACGAGAACCCGCGCCGGGCCGTCGGTCAGCGGGTGCCCCGGTCGGCGTCGTCGGTGCGGGCCGGGTAGGGCGCGTCGATGCGTCGCCTCACCCACCACACCGGTAGGTGAGGTGCAGGACACCGCTGCGGAACACCCGCGTGTCGACGAGGTCGAAGCGCTCGGGGGCGAACCCACCGTCGAACAGCGGGATCCCGTCCCCCACCACGACGGGATGTAGCTTGACGATCAGCTCGTCGATCTCGGGACGTAGTGCCGCGGCGAGTTTCCCGCCGCCACAGAGCCAGATTCCTGTCCCGTGCTCCCGCTTGAGTTCACGCACCGCGGGGACCGGATCGCCGCGCACGAGCTCGACCGTCGGATCCGGACTCGCCGTCATCGTCGTGGAGAACACGAGGCTGCGCAGGTGGCGGTAGGCGTTCGTGACGCCCTCGCGCAGGCCGATCTCGTAGCTCCCCCGCCCCTGGAGCACGGTGTCGAACCTGGTGTTCTCCACGTCGGTGAGGCCGAGCAGCGGGCGGACGTGGCTGGGAACGATCTCGGGGTACTCCTCGACCAGCGACGCGGCATGGTCGCCTTCGTCCAGGAAGAAGTCGGGATTCCCGCCGCCCGGGTCGGTGATCCGGCCGTCGATCGTCGACGCCACGAGATAGGTCAGTTCGCGCACGGAGCATCCTCCCGATCGAGTAGTGCCTCGGCCACGTCCGCCGCCGCGGCGGCTCCACCCGCGGCGCGCAGGGCGGCACGGTGCTCGGCCAACCGGGCCGCCACGTCCGGCGAGCCCTCCACCGCGGACACGGCGTCCCGCAACGAATCCGGCGTCACCTGCTCCAGAGGCAGATGCACCGTGTCCGCGCTCCACCAGCTCGGCGAGCACGGGCAGGTGAGGGTTGTGGTGGCCGTGCGCGCCGACGGCGACCATGAGGAAATGTGCCATGTGAACTCCGGTTGTCCCTGCGGGTGGATACGGCGGTATCGCTGTTCGCCGGCAGGACGAACAGCGGAGGATCGCCATGGCCGTTCGCCTGCGGGACGAACGGCCATGCGCGGCGCGCTCACCTCAGAGGTACAACTGGTACATGCCACCGGAAGGTAGTCCGGGCAAAGCCCGGCCGCGAGCGAATTTCCGGCCGGGGCCGGAGTGGGGCTCCGCGGTCAGGGCTTGTGGGCGAGGCCGCCGAGCATGAGGTGTTCCTCCGGCCACGGCTCCCGGGTCGCGGGGCCGTCCGGCCACCACTCGTGCAGCTCCACCAGTCCCGGCGGGAGCGGCTCCAGGCCCCCGAACAGCGCCCCGATCGCGTCCCGGCCGCGCCACCAGCCGGTGCCCATGCCGGTCTCCCACACCGTGCGTTCCAGTTCCACCGCACGGCGGTGCAACTCGGGGTCCTCGTCGCCCGGGTCCCAGAAGTGGGTCAGGGTCACGTACGAGCCCGACGGCAGCGCGTCGACGTACTCCCGCATGATCGCGGCCGGGTCCTGCTCGTCGGAGACGTGGTGCAGGGTGCCGATCTGCATCAGTGCCACCGGCCGCGTCAGGTCGAGAGGCGCGGTGACGCCCGGGTGCGCCAGCAGGGCCTTCGGCTCGGTCAGGTCGGCCTCGACGAAGTGCGTGCGGTCGTTCTCCTCCAGCAGCGCACGCCCGTGCGCGTTGCACACCGGGTCGTTGTCCACGTACACCACCCGCGCCCGCGGATTGTTCTGCTGGGCGACCTGGTGGGTGTTCTGCACCGTCGGCAACCCGCTGCCGAGGTCGAGGAACTGGTCGACTCCGACGACGTCGGCGAGGTAGCGCACCACGCGGACGAGGAAGGCCCGGTTCATCCAGCCGACCTCGGCCTGATGCGGCACCACCTTTTTGACCTGCTCGTAGACCGCCCTGTCCACAGCGTAGTTGTCCTTACCACCCAGGAAGGCGTCGTAGACCCGGGCGATACTCGGTCGCGTAGTGTCCAGCTCGGCCGACGGTGGACGCTCGTCCCGCATGCTCACTCCTCTTCGATCACCGACGGTCAGTGACCGGCCACCCTGCCATGAGCCCGGCCGCGCGGGGAACGCACGGCCCCGGATTCACGGCTTGTAAGCGAGGCCGCCGAGCATGAGGTGCTCCTCCGGCCACAGCTCCCGGGTCGCGGGGCCGTCCGGCCACCATTCGTGCAGCTCCACCAGCCCCGGCGGCGACGGTTCCAGGCCCCCGAACAGCGCCCCGATCTCCCCACGACCGCGGAACCAGCCGGTGACCATCCCGGCCTCCCCCATCCGACGCTGCGCCTCGTCCGCGACCCGGTGCAGGTCCGGGTTCTCGTCGCCCGGATCCCAGAAATGGGTCATCGCCACGTACGAGCCCGACGGCAGCGCGTCGACGTACTCCCGCATGATCGCGGCCGGGTCCTGCTCGTCCGAGACGTGGTGCAACGTGCCGATCTGCATCAGCACCAGCGGCCTCGACAGATCGAGATTGCCGGTCACCTCCGGATGGGCCAACAGCTCCTTCGGCCCGGTCAGGTCGGCCTCGACGAAGGTCGTCCGGTCGTTCTCCTCCAGCAGCGCACGCCCGTGCGCGTTGCACACCGGGTCGTTGTCCACGTACACCACCCGCGCGTCCGGACGGTGCGCCTGGGCGACCTGGTGGGTGTTCTGCACCGTCGGCAACCCGCTGCCGAGATCGAGGAACTGGTCCATCCCCACCTGCGCGGACAGGTACCGGACCACGCGGACCAGGAAGGACCGGTTCATCCACGCCACCTCGGTCTGGTGCTGCGCGATCGCGTTGACCTGCTCGATCACCTGCCGGTCCACGGCGTAGTTGTCCTTGCCACCGAGCCCGGCGTCGTAGACGCGGGCGATGCTCGGCCGTGTGGTGTCGATCCTGGTCGAGGGAGGGCGCTCGTCCGGCACGGTGGGGACTCCTCGTCGCTGGCGGTGGCACTCGTCGATGATCAGCACCACTCTGCCACAACCGCGAGTCCCCACCCCATACCTGCGAGTCCCCACCCCATACCCGCGAGTCGCCACTCCATGCTTGCGAGTCGCCACTCCATGTTCGCGAGTTGATGCTCTCAGTGGACGGGACCGTGCGGTCTTCGTCCGGGTGTGGAACTGGTACACCGTGCGCCCGCCACTCGGCCGTGGGAGCCTCCGGCGGCGGAAGGTACGGGGCGTGCCGCAGGAACGCGCGGCCGTCGGGCTGCGCCGCGCGGTACCGCTGAGGTCCGACCGCCGCGCCGGTGACGAGGTCATGCCCGAAGCTCTCGCACACCTCCGGGTCGGAGGGAAACACGCCGTCGGCGTAGAGCCGGTCACACCCGTCGGGGTGTTCCTCGTTGCACGGCCACGGGATTCCCGTTCCCGCCCGGAGTTGCGCGTAGGACAGTCCGGTGTAGTCACACAGCCTGCCGCGGGTGCACTCCTTCCACGCCTCGAAAGCGCCCTCCGGATCGCTCCACCGGATCAGCGGACCGCCCTCGTCGTCCCGCAGGTTCATCCGCCCGGCGTAGTCCAGGAAGATGTCCAGATCGCTGCGCGCCGCACCGGGTGGGTCGACGGCCTTGTCCGAGAGGTGCACGGTCCGGTTGACGTTGGTGTAGGCGCCCTGTTTCTCGCCCCAGAACGCCGCGGGCAGCACCACGTCGGCGTACTCGGTGGTCTCGGTGCAGAACCCGTCCTGCACCACCACGAACAGGTTCGGATCCCGGAGGATGTCGCGCACCCGGCCCCTCGGCCACCGCCGTGCGCCGCGGGTCGACGGCGACGACGCGGGGCGGGTCGGCGCCCGCGATCCGGTCGAGCACGCGGGTCCACAGCACCGTCTGGGTCTCCGGCATGTTGTGCCCGAAGCAGCACAGGGCGGCACAGCTGTCGATGTCGGTGTAGCTGCCGGGCTGGCCGTCCGAGCCGAAGCTCTCCTTCATCGCGGCCGCCGCGGTCGCGGTGCACAGCCGGGTGTTGCCGTCCATGTGCGGGGTGCCGAGGCCCCTGCGGGCCGAGCCTGCCGTGGTTGACCACGTCTCCCGCCACGCCGCGCACGCCAACCGTCCGGCCGCCGACGACGGCGATGTCGCACGCGCACCCGTTGCTGCACAGGACGCACGCGGACCGCACCCAACGCTCCACGTCGTCCCCGGTGACCCCGTCGTCCAGTGTGCTCCACGCGCACGGGCCAGGCCGTGTCCCGGGCGAACGGCGTCCGGGTGTCCCACACGTGGCTGATGCGGTCCATCCGTGTCCCGTACCCGCACAGCCGCGCGTTGCCCGGACACACCGGGATTCGACCCGTTCGGGCCTCGGGTCCTCTCCCCCACGTACGCCGCTCCGCGAACACCCGGCACCCCGATGACCAGCAGAGAGTATGCAGTCAAGCACCGACACGGGATCTGGCGCTATTCCGTAACCGAATCGTTGTGGCAAGCGTCAAGTTTTGTGGAGTGCCCCGCGCGCCGCTGCGCATAGTCGCGACAGCCCCGAACCCGGGTGTCCGTCGGCCCCCCACCGACGGCCACCGTTTCCCCGACATCATTGGAGTCGCACATGTGTGCGCGTCACCAGCTGAAGCGTGCTGCCCCGATGGCCCTGCTCGCTTCCCTGACGCTCGTTTCCACACCTGGCGTCGCCGTCGCGGCCACGGACTCCCAACCCGCCCAGCCGCGTGTGGCCCAGGTACAGCAATCGACTACCACCAAGGCCCAGCAGCCAAACCCGGACGCTCCGCTGGAACAGCGGATCGCCTCCGCCGAGCGGGCGCTGCAGCAGGCCCGCGACCGCGAGGCCGCCGCACGGGAGGAGCTCGACGCCACCGTCGCCGCGCACGAGCGGGCGACCGGCAGGGCCGCCGAGGCCCAGCAGCGCGTCGACGACCTCGGGACGGCGATCCAGCAGACCGAACAGCGGCTGGACGAGGCCGCCCAACGCGCCGAGCAGTTCGCGGGCAGTGAGTACCGCTTCGGCAGCCTCGTCGGCCCGGTCCTCGGCTACCTCAGCGCCGACGAGGACGAGCGGGCCGGGACGTCGCTCAACGTGGCCGGCAACAGCAGCGCGGATCCGACCGGCGACCTCACCGACCGCCTCGAGGCGCAGCAGGACGCCGAACAGGCCGCGCAGGCGAAGCTGAAGCAGACCCGCAACGCCGAGAAGAAGGCCGCCAACACGCTGGCCGACGCGGAGAAGGCACACGGCGCCACCGTCGCCGACCTGGACGCCGCCCAGGCCCGGGTCGACGAGCTCGCCGCGGAGAAGGCCGCCCGGACACCGGGTGGTGCCGCCGCACCGGCCGCCGGTGTGGTGCAGCCCGCCCAGGGTGAGTTCACCTCCGGGTACGGCGCCCGCTGGGGCAGCTCGCACCTCGGCATCGACGTCGCCAACGACATCGGCACGCCGATCGTCGCGGCCCACTCGGGCACGGTGATCTCCTCCGGCCCGGCGAGCGGCTTCGGGCTGTGGGTGCGCGTCCAGCGCGACGACGGCCTGACCACGCTCTACGGCCACATCAACGAGACGCTGGTCTCGGTCGGCCAGCGGGTCGAGGCGGGCCAGGAGATCGCCAAGATGGGCAACCGCGGCCAGTCCACCGGCCCGCACCTGCACTTCGGTGTGGTCGAGAACGGCCAGAAGATCGACCCGCAGGAGTGGCTGGGCCGCTTCGGCCTGCGCTACTGATCCTGCGCCGGGACGTGCGGGCCGCCTTCGCCGCCACGGACGCGGCGGGGGCGGCCCGCAGCACCATGTCGCGGGCGCGGTGCCGGGGTACCGGCACCGCGCCCGTCTCCGTTCACAGCCCGAAGACGAACCGGGCCACGAGGAAGTAGATGACCAGGCCGGTGGCGTCGACGAGCGTGGTCACCAGCGGTGCGGAGATCACGGCGGGATCGATGCCCACCCACCGGGCCAGCAGCGGCATCGTCGCGCCGATCGTGGCCGCCCAGGCGCACACCAGCACCAGGGACACGGCCACACTGGCCGCGACGGTGAACTCGACGATCACCGTCCCGATCACCAGGCCCACGACGGCGAGCATGGCCCCGAGCAGCAACCCCACCCGGCACTCCCGCCAGGCGACCCGGGGCACGTCCCGGGTGCGGACCTCGCCCACGGCCAGGGCCCGCACCGCCGCCGTCGCCGCCTGGGCCCCCGCGTTGCCGCCCGTGCCGACGAGCAGGGGGATGAACAACGCCAGCGCCGTGATGCGCTCCAGCGTGCTCTCGAAGAACTGCAGCACGTTCACCGTCAGGGTCGCGGCCACGATGAGCAGCAGCAGCCACAGCGCCCGCGACCGCGCCAGCGCCACCACGCTCGCCGACATGTAGTGCCCGGTCCACGGGGTCGCGGCCGACTGGCGGGCGAAGTCCTCGGTGTCGGCGGCCTCGATGACCTCCAGGGCGTCGTCGATGGTCAGCAACCCGAGCACCCGGTCCTCACTGTCCACCACCGGCAGCGCCAGCAGGTTCGCGTCCTGCATCAGGCGCGCGGCCTCCTCGACGTCGTCGGTGGCCCGCACCCGCGGGGTGAAACCGTCGGCGATCTCGGCCACGGGCAGGTCCGGGGGGCTGAGCACCAGGTCCCGCAGCGAGACGGTGCCGAGGAAGCACCGCCGTTCGTCGATCACCGGGAGGGTGTAGACGGTCTCCGCGTCGGGTCCCCGTTGCCGCACCACCCCGAGCGCCTCGTCCGCGGTGAACCGGTGCCGCACCGCCACCGTCTCCGGGCTCATGTACCGGCCGACGGTGTGTTCCGGATAGCCGAGCAGCGCGGCCGTCAGCCCGCGTTCCCGCGGGCTCAGCCCGGCGAGGACGTGCCGGGCGAACTTCGCGGGCGCCTCCCCCAGCAACCGCGCGCGGTCGTCGGGATCCATCCCCTCGACGACGTCGCGGAAGGCCCGGTCGCGGAGCCCGGAGAGCACCTTGTGCTGGTCGACGGGGTCCAGCTCCTCGAACACCGTGAGGGCGCGGTCCTTGTCGAGCAGCCGGAACAGCAGGACCGCCTCGACCTCCTCGGCACGGGCCAGCTCGTCGGCGATCTCGTACGGCGCGTGTTCGGCGAGCCACCGTTCGAGCCCGGCGATGTCGTTGCTGCCGAGCAGTTCCCGGGGAACCTCCGCGGTCATGTCCCTCCCCTCGCGTCCCCTCGCGGGTACCACGCGGTAAACGCGCTACCCGCGAGGGGACGTCGGAGGGACCGTTCTCAGCGGAACGTGCGCAGCCGCAGGCTGTTGCTGACCACGAACACCGAGCTCAGCGCCATCGCCGCACCCGCGATCATCGGGTTGAGCAGCCCGGCCGCCGCCAGCGGCAGCGCGGCGACGTTGTAGGCGAACGCCCAGAACAGGTTGCCCCGGATGGTGCCGAGGGTGCGCCGGGACAGCCGGATCGCGTCCGCGGCCACGCGCAGGTCACCCCGCACGAGCGTGAGGTCGGCCGCCTCGATCGCCACGTCGGTGCCGGTGCCCATGGACAGGCCCAGGTCCGCCGCGGCGAGCGCGGGGGCGTCGTTGATGCCGTCGCCCACCATCGCCACGGCCCGCCCCTCGGAGCGCAGCCGCTCGACGACGGCGACCTTGTCCGCGGGCAACACCTCGGCGATCACCTCGTCGATGCCGACCTCATCGGCCACGGCACGGGCCACGGCCCCGTTGTCCCCGGTGAGCAGTACCGGGGACAGACCCAGCTCCCGCAACCGGGCCACGGCCTCGGCGGAGCCGGGCTTGACCGTGTCGGCCACGGACAGCACCGCCCGGACCCGGCCGTCGGCGGCCACGACGATCGCGGTCCGGCCCTTCTCCTCGGCCGCGGCGCGGACCTCGGCCAACTCCGGTGGCAGCTCCAGGCTCCACCGTTCGAGCAGGGCGGGCCGTCCGACGACGACCGCGGTGCCGTCCACGACCCCCTCCACACCGAGGCCCTCGACGGCGGCGAACTCGTCCACCGCGGGCAACTCACCGGCCCGTTCGGCGGCACCCCGGGCCACGGCCGCCGCGACGGGGTGTTCGGAGGCGTTCTCCAGCGCGCCCGCCAGCCGCAGTACCCCGGTGGGGTCCTCACCGTCGGCCGTGTGCACGTCCACCAGTTCCATCCGGCCGGTGGTCACGGTGCCGGTCTTGTCGAGCACCACGGTGTCGATCCGCCGGGTCGATTCGAGCACCTCCGGCCCCTTGATCAGGATGCCGAGCTGGGCACCCCGCCCGGTGCCGACGAGCAGCGCCGTCGGCGTGGCCAGCCCGAGCGCACACGGGCAGGCGATGATCAGCACGGCGACCGCCGCCGTGAACGCCGCCGACGCGGGAGCCCCGGTGACCAGCCAGAACGCCAGCGCGCCCAGGGCCAGGGCGATCACGATCGGCACGAACACCCCGGAGACGCGGTCGGCGAGCCGTTGCACCTGCGCCTTGCCGGTCTGCGCCTGCTCGACCAGCCGCGCCATCTGCGCGAGCTGGGTGTCCCGGCCGACCTTGGACACGCGCACGATCAGGCGCCCGCCCGCGTTCACGGTGGCGCCGGCGACCGTGTCCCCCGGTGCCACCTCCGCCGGCACGGACTCGCCGGTGAGCATGCTCTCGTCCACCGCGGAGCTGCCGTCCTCGACGACCCCGTCGGTGGCGATCTTCTCGCCCGGCCGGACGACGAACCGGTCGCCGACCGTGAGCTCCGCCACGGGCACCCGCTGCTCGACGCCGTCGCGCAGCACGGAGACGTCCTTGGCGCCGAGTTCGAGCAGCGCGTGCAGGGCGGCTCCCGCGCGCCGTTTCGCCCGCGACTCGAAGTAGCGTCCGGCCAGGATGAAGGTGGTGACCCCGGCCGCCACCTCCAGGTAGATGTTCGCCCCACCGTCCGCGCGTTCGATCGTGAACTCGAACGGGTGGGTCATCCCCGGCACCCCGGCGCCGCCGAACAGCAGCGCGTACAGCGACCACAGCAGCGCCGCGAGGGTGCCCATGGAGATGAGCGTGTCCATCGTCGCGGCGCCGTGCCGCAGGTTCGTCCACGCCGCCCGGTGGAACGGCCACGCCGCCCACACCACGACCGGCGCGGCGAGGGTGAGCGAGATCCACTGCCAGTACGTGAACTGCAGCGGCGGGACCATGGCCAGCAGGATCACCGGCACGGACAGCACCACCGCGCCGATCAGGCGCTGCCGCAGCGAGCGCAGGGCCGTGTCGTCGCTGTCCGCCTCCGCGTTCGCGGTGAGATCCCCGGACGTGCCGCCGCGCACGGCGGCACCGGTCCCCCCTGTGGTCGTGGTGTTCCCGGTGTCGGCCGGGGGCGGCGGCAGCGCGGCCGAGTATCCGGCCGCCTCGACCTGGCCGATCAGCGTGTCCGGGGCGACCCCGTCCGCGTAGCTGACGGTGGCCTTCTCGGTCGCGTAGTTGACCGTGGCCTGCACCCCGTCCAGCTTGTTGAGCTTGCGTTCGACACGGTTGGCACACGACGCGCACGTCATCCCGCTGATCGCGAGTTCCACCTCGTGCCGGGGTGCCTCCGTCGACACCGATCCGCCGTCGGTGACTTCCGACGTCATCGCGCGCTCCTCCCTGTCGGCCTGCCGTCCGGGCTCGTGGCGCCCGGGTGGTCAGGCGCTGAGCTCGTATCCGGCTTCCTCGACGGCCGCACGGACCGCCCCGCTGTCGACCTCGCCCCGGCTGCGGACCGTCACCCGGCCACTGGCCAGGTCGACGTCGACGTCGGTCACGCCCGGGACCTCCCCGACCTCCTCGGTGACCGAACGGACGCAGTGCTCGCAGGTCATTCCGGTGACCGTGTAGGTCGCCTCGGTCGTCGCCGTCATCGCGGAACCTCCTTCGTCACCGCCGATGTGGCGGCGGTCGTCGTGTGTGTCGTTGCGGGGGACCGGTCGCCTCAGGACCGTACGAGCCGCGCGATCGCCTCGCTGGCCTCCCGCACCTTCTCGTCGGCGACGTCACCGCCCTCGGTGAGTGCCTCGGCCACGCAGTGCTTGAGATGGTCGTCGAGCAGGCCGAGCGAGACCGACTGCAGCGCCTTGGTCACGGCCGAGACCTGGGTAAGCACGTCGATGCAGTACTCGTCGTTCTCCACCATCCGCTGCAGGCCACGCACCTGTCCCTCGACGCGGCGCAGCCGCGCGAGAACCGCGTCCTTCTCCCCGGTGTAACCACGCATGGGCCGTCCCTTCGTGCCGTGTCGACACCGTGACACTATACCCATACCCCCTAGGGGTACAAGGCCAAGATGGCGCACTGTGACCAACCAACCCAGCGCACAGCGAACGGCCCCGCACACCGTCAGCGGGTGCGCGGGGCCGTCGGTGTGGGCGAGGCGACTCAGTCGGTGCGGTCGATGGGCTGTGTGTGCTCGACCGGCGGCATGCTCCGGATCGGCTGGGTGTGCTCGGCCGACGGATTCCCGGTGTGGCCCGGTGACGAACCTTCCGACGACGGCCTCTCCGACGACCTCTCCGACGACGGCCTGTCCGACGGTGCGGCCGCCGCGGACGCACCGTGCCCGGCGCCGGTGCGCATCCTGCGGTCGACGACGAGGAAGCCGGCGACCACCAGGAATCCCGCCGCGCCGAGGGCGAGCGACGGGCCGAGGTGCTCGCTGGGGGCCAGCAGGCCCCGGTCGTCGTCCTGCCACGGCCACAGTGCGCGCAGACTGCCCGCGAGCAGGCCCGTCAGCACCACCAGGGTGACGCGCTCCCTGTGTTCCAGCAGCCACTGCAGGCCCTTGACGATCGAGGCGAGCCCGAGCAGCGCCCCCAGCGCGAACAGCCCGAGATAGCCGAGGTCACGGTCGTTGACGGCCCCGAGCGTCGTCTCGTAGAGCCCGATGGTGAGCAGGATGAACGACCCGGACAGCCCGGGCAGCACCAGCGCCGACACGGCGATCGCCGCCGAGAACAACACGATCACCGGGTTCGTGCCGACATCACCGGGGGGAATGCTCACGATCAGGAAGGTCAGCACGGCGGCCGCGGCGCCGAGGCCCCAGTCGAACGGGCGCCACCGGGGTGGAGCGTCCGCTGCCGACGTGTCCCCCGCCGACGTGGGTGCGTGTGCCGCCAGCGAGAACGGCACCCACAGCGACGCCAGCACCAGACCGAAGAACAGCGCCCGCATCGGCACCGGATGGTCGGCCATCAACCCTTCCATCACCCCGGCGACCAGGACGACGGCCGCGAGCATCCCCACGAGCAGGGGCAGCACGACCCGCCAGTGGACCTGGCGGAACTCCTCCGTGGCGGAAGGGCGCCCCCGTCGGGTCACCGCCTTGACGCCCCCCGAGAGCAGATGGCCCGCCGAAGTGATCACGCTGTCGTAGACCCGCACCACCAGCGCCACGGTGCCGCCGCTGATCCCCGGCACGGTCTCGGCCGTACCGATCAACGCGCCGCGGACCACGTTCAGCGCCAGGGCGGGCCACGACACACGTGTGGCCGGACGAGGCGGGGACTTCGTCACGATCTGCTCCTCGGGTGTGCTCGCGCCCCGGTGCCCGGCCTCGCGGGCACGGTCCTTCCGGCGGGGCGGAAACCTGCGGTGAGTACGCGCGCACGTCGCGCGGCACGACCGCCATCGTGCCACGCGCGACATACCCGCCCCGACCGCCCGGTGCACCCCCGGCCCGGGGTTGCCGTGAAGGACCCCTTCCCCGCGTCACACGCCGTGAGGGCCCCCTTCCCTGCGGCACACGCAGCGAAGGGGGCCCTCACGGCACACACCACCCGATCCGGGCGGTGCGGCGTCACGCCGGTTCGGCGTTGACGATGATGTTGTCGGTGTAGCTGTGTTCGGCGTCGTCGAACACGCCGCCGCAGGTGATCAGCCGCAGCTCCGGACCCTCGGTGTTGCCGTAGACGGCCTCGGTGGGGAACTCCTCCTTGGGCACCCGCTGCGAGTCGGTGACCGTGAACGTCAGCCGCCGGTCGTCACTGCGGTGGACCCGGATCTCGTCGCCGGGTTCCAGGCGGTGCAGGTCGTGGAAGATCCCCGGATCGCCGTAGCCGTCGACGTGGCCGAGCAGGATCGCGGGGCCGTCCTCGCCCGGGACCGGGGACAGGCGGTACCACGCCGCCTGCATCGGCTCCCGCGCCGAGGGCACGGCCATCTCGCCCTCCACGGTCACCGCCACCGTGATCAGGTCCGAGGCCGCGCCGATCGCGGGGATCTCCACCCGGGTGGGCCGCAGGTCGTCGTACGGCTTGGTCACCTCGACCGCCGACGCCGGGGGCGGATCCGACCGCGGGGCGCCGCCCGTGCCCGCACCGGACGACGAGCACCCGGCGGCGAGGGCCACCGCGAGG
>NZ_KI912250.1:287188-289645 GCF_000231035.2 Saccharomonospora iraqiensis subsp. paurometabolica YIM 90007
GACGGGGTCGCGGAGCTGGCCGACCGGGTGGCCGCGCTCGACCGGGCGGTGGACGTGCTCGCCCTGAACGCGGGCATCGGGGTCGGCGGGGCGTTCGCGGGCTCGGCCACCGACCGCGAGGACCAGCTCCGTGTGCTGGGGTGCAACATCACCGGCACGGTCGACCTCGCCAAACGTCTGGTGCCGGACATGGTGCGGCGGGGCAGCGGGCGCGTGCTGGTGTCCTCCTCCACCGTGGCGCGGCTGCCGGGGCCGTATCAGGCCACCTACAACGCCTCGAAGGCGTTCCTGTACTCGTTCTCCCTCGCGTTGCGCGCCGAGCTGCGCGGCACCGGGGTCACGGTGACGGCGATGCTGCCGGGGCTGACCGACACCGACTTCTTCAACCGTGCGCGGATGACCGACACCCGCATCGGCGCGACGACGGTCAAGGACGACCCGGCCCGCGTGGCCCGCGAAGCGTTCGCCGCGGTGACCGCCGGTCGCGGCACCGTGGTGACCGGGCCGTTCTACAACCGGCTCCTGTTCGCCGCCGGGCGGTGGCTGCCGGACCGGACACTGACGTGGATCTTCAGCTTCTTCTCCGCCCCGGGCTCGGCCCGCACGGGGCGGTCGGTCCCGAAGCAGCGGTCGTGGGAACGGGAGCCGTCGGAACCGGGCGGCTCGGGCGAGCGGGTGACACCCACCCACCCCGCCCGGAACCCGGGAACCCCCCACTGAGTCCCGGCCGTGCGGGTCAGCGGGTCGCCACGGACAGGGCCCGGGCGATCTCCCGGCCCAACGCGTGCGTGGCGGCCGCCGGTGCGGGACCCACCCGGACGACCACCGACCCGCCGAACGGCTGGTGCTCCACGACCTCGATACGCTCGCCGAGCCCGATCGCGCGGTCGGCGAGGTAGCGCAGCAGCTCGGGGTCGGTGTCCCAGACGCGCACGATCTCGCCGACCGTGCCGGTGGGCAGATCCTCCAGCAGCCGGGTGGAGACCTCCTCGATGCTGCCGTCCACGGCGGGGATCGGGTCGCCGTGCGGGTCACGCACCGGGTCGCCGAGCTTGGCGGCGATGCGGGCCACGAGCAGGTCGGAGACGACGTGTTCGAGTCGGTCGGCCTCGGCGTGCACCTCGTCCCAGGTGTAGCCGAGTTCGGAGACCAGGTACGACTCGATGAGCCGGTGCCTGCGCAGGACCGACCGGGCGAGTCCCCGGCCGTCGGAGGTGAGTTCGATGCCCCGGTACGGCACGTGTTCCACGAGGCCCTGCTGGGCCAGCTTCGTCACCATGCCCGACGCCGAGGACGGGCTCACCTCCAGCCGGGAGGCCAGGGACGTGTTGGTGACGGCCTCGCCGCGTTCCTCCAGGCCGTAGATCGCCCGCACGTAATCCTCGATCGAAGCCGACCGACGGTTCGAGCCATCCACCATGCCTCCCACGATACGTACCGTGGGGAGCCGCGTTCTCACCCGCGCCAGCGGTACCGGACCCATCCGGGGACGGGATGTGCGCCCAGCCCCGCGTAGAACGCGGCGGCCTTGTCGTTGCCCTCCTGCATGTCCCATTCGACCCGGCCGTCGGTGCGCGCCCGCAGCTCGTCGAGCAGTTGCCTGCCCAGGCCGAGCCGCCGGTGTTCCGGGCGGACGTAGAGGTCGTCCAGCCAGATCCCGGGCCGCGCCTCCCACGTCGAGAAGCTCCAGGAGCAGAACGCCATCCCGGCCACCGCGCCGCCGTCGTCGGTGGCGAGCACCACCCACGCCTTCGGGTCCGGGCCGAACAGGTGCCGGGCCATCTCCGCGCGGTCGAGCCGCAGGTCGTCGTTGCCCTCGTAGCGGGCGTGCTCCTCGATCAGGGAGCAGATCTCGTCGATGTCGTCGCGCACCGCGTCCCGTACCGGCATGGATCGGACCCTATCGACCGATCGGTCGGTTCGTCTAGGCTGCACGGCATGGAGCCCGAGACGCGGACCGTCGAGGTGGACCCGGTCGCCGACCGGGTCGCCGTCGTGCGACTGAACCGGCCCGGACGGCTCAACGCCGTCACCCCGGAACTGGTGGACGACCTGATCGCCGCGCTGCGCGGGATCGCGACCGACGAAGGCGTCGGCGCCGTCGTACTCACCGGCGCCGGCCGCGCGTTCTGCTCGGGGCACGACCTGCGACAGCCACCCCCGGAGCAGGAGCCCCGCGCGCGACTGGAACGCCTGCAGGAGGTCACCCGCACGCTGCGCGCGCTGCCGCAACCGGTGGTGGCGTCGGTGCACGGCTACGCCGTCGGCGCGGGCGCCGAATTCGCCCTCGGCTGCGATCTGGTGCTCGCCGCCGACGACGCGGTGTTCGCCTTCCCCGAGGTGGGGCTCGGCCTGAGCGTCACCGGCGCGGCGTCCCGCCTGCTGCCGCTGCTGGTGGGGCCGCTGCGGGCCAAGGAACTCGTGCTGCGCGGGGAGCGCCTCGACGCGGCCACCGCC
>NZ_KI912250.1:289745-295443 GCF_000231035.2 Saccharomonospora iraqiensis subsp. paurometabolica YIM 90007
GACCCCGCCCTTCGGCGCGATGCCGACCTGGGCGTCCCCACCGTTGCGGTCCTGCCAGTCACCGGCGTCGCCGCCGCCCGGGACGGGCACCGGTGCGGAGCCGCCGCCGGGACGGCCGCCGCACCGCCAGGTCAGCGAGATCTCGTCCGAGTTCTCGGCGAAGGTGAGGCCGTCCCGCAGCTGCACGAGGTACGACCAGTAGCGGCCGTCGACCTCGTCCTGGTGGGCGCCCTCCAGGATCTCGAAGTCCGGGGAACCGACGCCCCGCGGCTCACCCGCGGCACAGGCGATCAGGAGGAAGCCGAGGCCGCGCTCCGGGTCGATGTCGATCCCGTAGGCGACGTCGTCGACGTAGTCGGGCTCACCGCCGGCGGGCGGTTGCGTGGGCTGCGTCGTGGTTCCCGGGTCGGAGGGCTCGGTCGGGTCCGTGGGCTCCGTCGGGTCCGTGG
Source organism: Saccharomonospora iraqiensis subsp. paurometabolica YIM 90007 (assembly GCF_000231035.2). Lineage (GTDB taxonomy): Bacteria > Actinomycetota > Actinomycetes > Mycobacteriales > Pseudonocardiaceae > Saccharomonospora > Saccharomonospora paurometabolica. The sequence continues at coordinate 290,195 of NZ_KI912250.1, forward strand.
GCTCGGTCGACTCGGTCGGGTCCGTCGGCTCGGTCGGATCCGTGGGGTCCGACGGGTCCGTCGGCTCGGTCGGATCCGTCGGCTCGGTGGGATCCGTGGAATCGGTCGGGTCCGACGGGTCCGTGGACTCCGAGGGCTCGGTCGGATCCGTCGGATCCGTGGGCTCCGTCGGGTCGTTCTCCGTGGTCGACTCCGCCGGTGCGGACGTGGTCTCCGGTGGCGTGGAGTCTTCCTCGGCCGTGGCGGAGACCGGGACGGTCACGGTTCCGGCCATCACCATTCCCGCGAGAACGGCCCCCACGAGGTGACGTCTCGGCTTTCTCACATTCTTCTCCCATTCCCCGGTGCCGGTCGGCGCGGCGACCGGACGGTGTACGACGGGGTCGGTGCGCCGGACATCGGCGACGTCGACGACCCGAAAACCCCCCCAGTTCGGATGTGCCGGACATCCTGCCGCACACCCGCCCGGAAGGTGAAACCGATTCGGAGTGAAGAACCTCATCCGTCGCTGCGGTAACGAAAATCCGTCCGCGACCGAAAGGGCCGCCGCCCACGGCGGCGGCCGTACCCGCCCGTCGTTCAGCCGTCCCGGCCGGTGAACCGGCTCCACACCTTGTCCGCCGCACCGGACATCGCCTCACCGACATCCGAGAACACCCGCACCAACGGATCGGTCGAGGTCGTGAACGAGTCCCGGTAGGAGCGCGCGGCCCCGGCCAGATCCCGCATCCAGTTCGACTGCGGTTCGTCGTCGTGCCGCCGCGGATACTGCCCGGCGAGAATGTCGCGGTACTCCGCCGAGGCCGCCCACCGCTGCAACTGGGCGGCACGGACGACGGCGAGCGGATGGCCCATCAGCTCCACGTTGCGCACCTTCGCCAGGCTGTCCCGGATGTCGTCGACGGACTCGTACTCCTCGGCCTGCCGCAGGAACGCGGAAACGTCCACCTCGGACGGATCCGGACCGCCCGCGAGCAGCAGGTGTGTCCGCAGCGCCGCCGCGGAGTCCTGGCCGCACAGCTGCTGCGGTTGCTGCGGCTGCAGGACTCGCTGTCCTGGACCCCCGCGAGTGCGCTGGGGCTGCGCGCGGTGCTGGCGGCGCTGCACGAGTGGTATCGCAAGGCCGAGTTGTCGTGCGACCGTGCGGGGCTGCCAGCACCCGCGCGCACTCGGTCCGCACGCGGTCCAGCTCCGGGTACTGGGTCGGCCCGACCCGGACGGCCGAGCCCAACGCCATCAGCCGCTCCCCGCGCTCGTGGAAGAAGCCGGCCACGGCCTTGACGACCTCGCCGAATCCGGCAACGGAGCGCAGCGTCGCCAGCGCACCCCGGTCCACCGGGTGCTCGTAGGCGCGGGGGCTGAGGTCCGGAAACCGCACCACGGACGGACCGTTGCCGTCGACAATCGTCATCGAACGCTTCCTTTCGTCGCCCGCGACAGCCTAGAAGCTCGTCACCGCGCCCGGGGGTGGATCGACCACACCTAGGATCGACGGCGTGCGCACTCCCGAGACGACGCAACAGGTGCTCAAGCGGGTCTTCGGCTACGACTCGTTCCGCGACCACCAGCAGGAGGTCGTCGACCACGTGACCGCGGGCGGCGACGCCCTCGTGCTCATGCCGACCGGCGGCGGCAAGTCGCTGTGCTACCAGGTCCCCGCCCTGGTTCGGGAGGGCGTGGGCGTGGTGATCTCGCCGCTGATCGCGCTGATGCAGGACCAGGTCGACGCCCTGCGGGCGCTCGGCGTGCGGGCGGGCTACCTCAACTCCACCCAGGACCCGGACGAACGCCGCACGGTCGAGGCCGAGTTCGTCGCGGGCGACCTCGACCTGCTGTACCTCGCCCCGGAGCGGCTGCGGTCGGAGAGCACGGCACGACTGCTCGAACGTGCGCCGATCTCGCTGTTCGCCATCGACGAGGCGCACTGTGTCTCGCAGTGGGGCCACGACTTCCGCCCCGACTACCTTCAGCTTTCCGACCTGCACGAACGCAGGCCGGACGTGCCGCGCGTAGCGCTGACGGCCACCGCGACCGCCGACACCCGGGCCGAGATCGCCAGCCGGCTCCGCCTGACCGACGCCCGGCACTTCGTGGCCGGCTTCGACCGGCCGAACATCCGGTACCGCATCGTCGGCAAGACCGACCCGCGCAAGCAGCTGCTCCGGCTGCTCACCGACGAGCACCCGGGCGACTCCGGCATCGTCTACTGCCTGACCCGCAAGTCGGTCGAGGAGACGGCGTCCTTCCTCGTCGACAACGGGATCGAGGCGCTGCCGTACCACGCCGGACTCGACGCGGGTGCCCGCGCGCGGCACCAGGCGCGGTTCCTGCGGGAGGACGGTCTCGTGGTGGTGGCCACGATCGCCTTCGGCATGGGGATCGACAAGCCCGACGTCCGGTTCGTGGCACACCTCGACCTGCCCAAGTCGGTGGAGGGCTACTACCAGGAGACCGGCCGGGCCGGGCGCGACGGCCTGCCCGCGACCGCCTGGCTCGCCTACGGGCTGCAGGACGTGGTCAACCAGCGCAAACTGATCGACTCCTCGGACGGGGACGCCGCGCACCGCAGGCGGTCGGCCGAGAAGCTCGACGCCATGCTCGCGCTGTGCGAGACGGTCGAGTGCCGGCGTGCGCACCTGCTCGCGTACTTCGGCGAGTCCGCGGGGCCGTGCGGCAACTGCGACACGTGCCTGACCCCGGCCGAGTCGTGGGACGGCACCGTCGCCGCGCAGAAGCTGCTGTCCACGGTGGTCCGGCTCCGGCGCGAGCGGCGGCAGAAGTTCGGTGTCGGGCAGATCGTCGACATCCTGCGCGGCAAGCGCACCACGAAGGTCGCCCAGCACCGCCACGACGAGCTGTCCGTGTTCGGCGTGGGCGCCGACCTCGGCGACGCCGAGTGGCGGGCGGTGGTGCGGCAGCTGCTCGCGCGCGGGTTGCTCACCGTCGAGGGCGACTACGGGACGCTGGTGACCACCGACAGCTCCGACGAGGTGCTGTACCGGGGCCGCACGGTGCCGATGCGGCGCGAACCCGCCCGGACGGTGAGCGGCTCCGGAGCCGCCCGCGGGAAGGCCGACCGTGGGGCCGACGGGAAACGGCGGGTCGAGACCGCCGAGCTCGGCGCCGAGGACACCGCGATCTTCGACCGGCTGCGTGCCTGGCGGGCGGAGGCGGCCAGGGAGCAGGGCGTGCCCGCCTACGTCGTCTTCCACGACGCCACGCTGCGCGAGATCGCCACCCGCCGTCCGGCGTCGTTGTCCGAGCTCGGAGAGGTCGGCGGGGTCGGGGAGAGCAAGCTCGCCCGCTACGGCGAGCGGGTCCTGGACGTTCTGGCCGACGACTCCGCCACCGGGGCCGCCCGGACGTGACCGTGGGGGGCCGGGGGAACACCGGATGCGATGATCTCCGCCCTCAGGCGTCCGCAATCTTCACCCTATCGGACCATTTGCTATTTCCCCGGACAGTTCTTCTGTGTAGCCACTGAGCCACCGGAACGAGTCGCAGGGTCTTACCGACTGGGTTGCTTACTACTGTGAGTAGCACGCGCGCGGACGTGATTTCGCTGCTCAACCCGCCAATCCCCGCCAAACAAGAACACAATGTGACGTGGGGCACCACGTATCCGGGTGACGACACGGCATCGCATTTTGCCGTGTGTGACGTTCCGGCGGCTTGTAACTTCGTCGTCGGTTGCGGTCAGAAATCCAGCCGCAGCAGAAGACATCACTCGAGTCGATAGGAATGGGTTAAGGTGTTCAAGAAGTCTGCAATTGTCGCCACCGCCGCGGCCGGCCTGCTGGCGATCGGCTCGCCCGCCCTCGCGACCACCCCCGGAGACGAGACGAACGTCGAGGACAACACCAGCCAGTTCGGGCTGATCAACGTTGACGACGTCCTCAGCCACAACAACATCGGCATCTGCGACGTGCTCGACGTCGGTGTCGGCATCCTGGGCGTGGGCAACAGCCAGGGCAACTCCACCTGCATCGCCACGGCGGAGAACTGACCGTCGCCCGAACCACGGGTGGGAGGCCGATCGGCCTCCCACCCGTTTCCATGTCCGGCCCCGGACACACGCCCGACCGCCGCCCGGTTCGTGGACGCAGCGGCGGTCAAATGTCGTTCGTGTCCGTCGTGGCCGCGGCCACCGCGGACAGCAGGTCGCCCGCGAGTCCGGGGCGGCAGATCAGCAGATCGGGCAGGTACGGGTCCGGCGCGTTGTACCGCAGGGGGGAGCCGTCGATGCGGGAGGCGTACAGCCCCGCCGCGTGCGCGACGCCGACCGGGGCCGCCGAGTCCCACTCGTACTGCCCCCCGGCGTGCAGATAGGCGTCCGCCTCCCCACGCAGCACGGCGACGGCCTTCGCCCCCGCCGATCCCCTCGGCACCAGATCGGCGTCCAGACGCGCGGCGACCGCGTTCGCGAAATCGGGTGGACGTGTGTCGCTGACGAGAATACGGACCCGATTCCCGGGTATTTCCGCGCTCGCTTTTCCGACGGCGATGTCGTCGGTCACCAGGACCTCGCCCGAATCGGGCCGGGCGACGGCCGCGGCGATGATTCCGGTCCCCGGTTCCCGCGCCGCGGCCGCGGCCTCCCACAACGCCACGTGCACCGTCCAGTCGGGCCTGCCGAGGCCGTACTCCCGGGTGCCGTCCAGCGGGTCGACGATCCACACCCGCTCCGCCCCGAGGCGGCGCCGGTCGTCGGCCGACTCCTCGGACAACACCGCGTCGCCGGGCCGCTGCTCCCGCAACGACCGCACCAACAGCTCGTTCGCGGCCGCGTCGCCGCGGCGGCCCAGCTCCTTCGGATCCGTGGCCACGGCACCGGCGGGAACGTCGTCCCGCAGGCGGCGCAGCTCCTCCCCCGCCTGTTCGGCGAGCCGGGCGGCGAGTCGCGCGTCTGTCGTCACACTCCGCAGCCTAGCCCGCCCGGCCCCGGCGGACGGGACCACGGCGACGCCCACCGGGCCCGTCCCGCCGAACGCGATTGCGGGGCCCTCCGGTGGGTAGGTCCCGTACAACAGGACCGAACGCCGGGAGGGCGATGATGGCGTCTCCGTTGGCCGTGGTGACCGGGGCCTCCGCCGGGATCGGGCGGGAACTGGCCCGGGAGTTCACCCGCCATGCCTACGACCTGGTGCTGTGCGCCGAGGACGCGCGCATCGAGGACGTCGCCGCGGAGCTGCGGGGCGGGGGCGCGCGGGTGTGGGCGGTGCGGGCCGACCTGGCGACCGGCGACGGGG
>NZ_KI912250.1:295543-300218 GCF_000231035.2 Saccharomonospora iraqiensis subsp. paurometabolica YIM 90007
GTCGCCGTGCGGCCGGTGCCCGAGCCCGCCCGGCACGTCGACGCCGTCGCGGAGGCGGTGGCCGCGCTCGACGCGCGGAACCTGCGCAAGGTCGTCCTCGCCCGCGCGCTCGACCTGGAGTTCGCCGAGCCGGTCCCGGCGGAGGCGATCCTGCACAACCTCGTGCTGGACAACGAGCGCGGCTACACCTTCGCCGCCGCCCTGCCCGGGTCGCGGACGCTGGTCGGCTCCAGCCCGGAGCTGCTGCTGTCCCGGCGCGGGGATCGGGTGGTGTCCCACCCGCACGCGGGGTCCGCCCCGCGCGCCGCCGACCCCGCGACCGACCGGGCCAACGGCCGGGCACTGCTGGCCTCGGCCAAGGACCACGTCGAACACGCCGTCCTGGCCGAGGCCGTCGTGGAGGCGCTGCGGCCGTACTGCCGCAGGTTGGACGTCCCCGACCGGCCGCGCCTGGTGTCCACCCCGACGATGTGGCACCTCGGCACCACGATCACCGGTGAGTTGACCGACCGCGACGTGACCGCCCTGCATCTGGCCGCCGCACTGCACCCGACCCCGGCCATCTGCGGGACACCGACCGACTCCGCGCGGCGACTCGTGACCGAACTCGAGGAGTTCGACCGGGACTACTACGCGGGCACGACCGGCTGGACCGATGCCGACGGCGACGGCGAGTGGGCGGTGTCGATCCGCTGCGCCGAGGCCGACGGCCGCTCGCTGCGGCTCTACGCGGGCGGAGGCATCGTGCCGGAATCGGACCCCAAGGCGGAGCTGGAGGAAACCTCGGCCAAGTTCGCGACGTTGCTGCGCGCGATGGGCCTACCCCAGGAGTGAGACTCGGGTCGCGGGCGGACACGGTCACAGGCGGTCACGGTCGACGCCGGACGCCCCGGCCGCCGCGCGGCGGATCCGGGTCGGCACGTCGGGGCGTCACCGCACCGACCTCACTTCAGGGCGCTGATGAGCGTCTCCCGCTGGCGGTCGCCGAGGCCCGCCGCCCGGCGGTCCGGGTCGATGCCGGCCTGCTCCAGCAGCGCGTTCACCTTGACCTGGCCGAGCCCGGGTACCGCCTTGAGCAGCTGGGTCACCTTCGTCTTGCCGACCGTCTTGTCCTCCTTGGCGCGTTCGAGCACCGTCTCGATGCTCTGCTCGCCCGACTTGATGGAGGCCAGCAGCTCGGAACGGGCCTTCCGGGCCTCGGCGGCCTTGGCCAGCGCCTCGGCCCGCTGCTCCGGGGTCAACGTGGGAAGAGCCAACGCAGTGATCCTTTCTGGTCGTCCACCACGGCTTGCGCGGCGGGTCGGGCGGGCGGCACCCGCTGGTACGGGCGCCCGGTGGAGCTGAGGCCCACCCTCGGATACCTCGGGGCTCAGTAAACGCCAACCACCGCGATTCCGCGAAATCGACACGCGATATTTCCCCGACCGTGCCACGCCCGGTCACCCGCCGTGTCGGTTGTGTTTCCCCGGCAACGTCCCCTCGTCCGGCATTGGGCGCTGTGCACAAGCCGGGACCGTGCTGAGCGCACTAGAGTCGGGCCGGATCGGATCACCCATACCTGGAGCGGGAGTCTCAATGTTGAGCACCATGCAGGACGGCCAGCTGTCGCTGGCCCACCTGCTGCGGCACGGCGCCCAGATGCATGCCGACAGCGTCGCGGTCACCTGGACGGGCTCCGGGTCCCGGACCGCCACCTTCGCCGAGGTCGGCAAGCGGGCGGCGCAGCTGGCGAACGCGCTCCGCGACCTCGGTATCGACGACGACGAGCGCGTCGGCACGTTCATGTGGAACAACACCGAGCACCTGGAGGCCTACCTCGCCATCCCGGCGATGGGCGCGGTGCTGCACACGCTGAACGTCCGGTTGTTCCCCGAGCAGCTGGTCTTCGTCGCCAACCACGCCGAGGACCGGGTCGTGCTCGTCGACGGCACGCTGGTGCCCCTGTTCGCGAAGCAGCTGCCGCAGATGACCACGGTCAAGCACGTCATCGTCGCCAACGGCGACCCCGCCGCGCTGGAGGCGCCGGACGGGGTGCAGGTGCACTCCTACGACGAGCTGCTGGCCGCGCAGCCGGAGACCTTCGACTGGCCGGAGATCGACGAGCGCTCGGCCGCGGCGATGTGCTACACCTCCGGCACCACCGGCGACCCCAAGGGCGTGGTGTACTCGCACCGCTCGATCTGGCTGCACTCGATGCAGGTCTGCATGAGCGACACGATGCGCCTGTCCGACGCGGACAAGTCCCTGGTGATCGTGCCGATGTTCCACGCGATGTCCTGGGGCATGCCGTACGCGGCGTTCATGGTCGGCGCCTCCATGGTGCTGCCGGACCGCTTCCTGCAGCCGGAGCCGATCGCGCAGATCCTCGCCGCGGAGAAGCCGACCTTCGCGGGCGCCGTGCCGACCATCTGGCAGGGCCTGCTGCAGTATCTGGACGCCAACCCGCAGGACATCTCCCACCTGCGGGAGGTCGTGGTCGGCGGCTCGGCCGCGCCGCCCGCGATGATGCACGCCTTCGAGGAGCGCTACGACGTGCCGGTGCTGCACGCCTGGGGCATGACCGAGACGTCGCCGCTGGGCAGCGTGGCCCGCCCGCCGTCGGCGGCCACCGGGGAGACCGCGTGGCAGTACCGCTACACGCAGGGCCGGTTCCCCGCGTCGGTGCGGGCGCGGCTGATCGACGACAACGGCGACGAGGTCCCGTGGGACGGCGAGAGCGTCGGCGAGCTGGAGGTCGCGGGCCCGTGGATCGCGGGCTCGTACTACGCCGACGCCGACCCGGAGAAGTTCCACGACGGCTGGCTGCGCACCGGCGACGTCGGACGGATCACCCGGGACGGCTATCTCACGCTCACCGACCGCGCCAAGGACGTGATCAAGTCCGGCGGCGAGTGGATCTCCTCGGTGGACCTGGAGAACGAGGTCATGGCGCACCCGGCCGTGGCCGAGGCGGCCGTGGTGGGCGTGCCGGACGAGAAGTGGGACGAGCGCCCGCTGGTGGCGGTGGTGCTCGCGGAGGGCGAGCAGGCCACCCCGGAGGAGCTGCGTGAGTTCCTGCGCGGCCGGGTCGCCAAGTGGCAGCTGCCCGAGCACTGGACGTTCGTCGACGAGGTGCCCAAGACCAGCGTCGGCAAGTTCGACAAGAAGCGCCTCCGCTCCGCCCACGCCGAAGGCACCCTCGACGTCAACCACTTCTGACCCCACCGACCTCCCCTCACCCGCCCGGGTGTTGCCGTGAAGGGCACTTTCCCTGCGTGTCGTGTCGTGAGGGGCACGTTCCCTGCGTCTGATGCAGGGAACGTGCCCCTCACGACAACACGGCGGGTGAGGGCGGTGGTCAGCCGGTGGCGTGCTCGGTTAAGGTGTGACAGATGGAGTCGGGTCGTCACATCACTGCGGGCGGCGCCACCGTCGTCGGTGGGGCCGAGGTTCCGGTACGGACACCCGGGGACGGGTCGCGGGCCGGGCGCGCTCCGACCGGCCGGGTACCCGACGACGTCCTGCTCGACGCGGCACGGGAGTGCGTCCTCGCCCGGGGCGTGCGCCGCACCACCCTGACCGACATCGCCCGCACCGCCGGCGTGAGCCGGATGACGCTGTACCGCCGGTTCCCGGACGTGCGCAGCGTGCTCGCCGCGCTGATGACGCGGGAGTTCGGTGCCCTGTTGCGCGAGGTCAGCACCCACGCGGGTGGCGCAGGCGACGACATCGGCGGGACCGAGGGCGGCACCGGCACCCGGCACGCCCGGCGCCGGCTGGTGGACATCGCCGTGGCCTCCGTGCGCGCGCTGGCCGCCAACCCACTGCTGCGCACCGTGCTCGACCGGGACGCCGAGCTGCTGCTGCCCTACATCGTCGAGCGCCTCGGGGCCACCCAGCAGCTCGCCGAGGGCGTGGTGCGCACCCTGATCGAGGAGGGGCACGACGACGGATCGGTGCGGCCCGCGGCGCCCGCGGCGCAGACCCGCAGTGTCCTGCTCGTCGTCCAGTCCTTCGTGCTGTCGCACCGCCCCGCCACCGCGGATCTGGCGGCGCAGGACCTGCTCGACGAGCTGCGTCACCTGCTCGACGCCGCCCTGACCCCCGGCACGGACCAGCACGGGAAGGAGTCCGACGAGTGAGCAGCACCGGACCGACCGGGGCGGCGGGCACGGTGCACGCCTCCCTCACCGCACGCCGCCGGTCAGTGGAACTGGACGCGCTCGCCTCCGGCGACGTGGTCGACGTCGTCGTGGTCGGCGGCGGCGTCACCGGCGCCGGGGTGGCGCTGGACGCCGCGAGCCGGGGCCTGTCGGTCGCCCTGCTGGAGGGGCACGACCTCGCCCACGGCACCTCCCGGTGGTCGAGCAAACTCGTCCACGGCGGTCTGCGCTACCTCGCACACGGCCACGTGGGGCTCGCCCGGGAGAGCGCGGTGGAGCGGGACATCCTCATGCGCCGCACCGCGCCGCACCTGACCCGCCCGATGGCCCAGCTGTTCCCCCGCTACACCGACGCGCCCGGCCGGCAGTACGCACTCACCACCGCGGGCGTGTACGCGGGGGACGCCCTGCGCCGCGCCGCACGCACACCGTCGTCCCTGCTGCCCCGGCCGCGGCGGGTCCCGACCGCACAGGCGCTCGCGCTCGTCCCGGGGTTGCGCCGTTCGCACCTGGACGGCGGGCTGCTGGCCTTC
>NZ_KI912250.1:300318-302845 GCF_000231035.2 Saccharomonospora iraqiensis subsp. paurometabolica YIM 90007
GTTCCGGCCGCCGTGCCGCCCGCCGGGGCGTCGGCCGGACCGGCGCCGGTCCGGCCGAGGTCGATCAGCCCAGGGCACCACCGACCTTGGCGTGTCCCTTCAGCAGGTTGCGCGCGATCGTCCGCCGCTGGATCTCGTCGGTGCCCTCGTAGATCCGCAGCAGCCGCAGCTCGCGGTACCAGCGCTCCACCGGGAGCTCCCGGGTGTAACCCATCCCCCCGTGGATCTGCAGCACCCGGTCGACGATCTCGTTGGCCTTCTGCCCACCGAAGAGCTTGGCCATCGACTGCGCGTGCCGGGAGTCCATGCCCTGGTCCACCTGCCACGCGGCGTGCAGCACCAGCCAGCGCAGCGCCTCGATCTCCACCCCGGAGTCGGCGATCATCCACTGGATGGCCTGCCGGTCGGCGATCGGCGCGCCGAACGTCTCGCGGGTGTTGGCGTGCTCGATCGCCATCGACACCAGCCGCTCGCACGACCCGATCGCCCGCGCGGGCAGCAGGTAGCGGCCGCGGCCGATCCACTGCATCGCCAGGGTGAAGCCCTGGCCCAGCTCACCGAGGATCTGGCTCTCCGGCACCCGCACGTTGTCGAAGATCAGGGACGCGGGCCCCCACTCGCCCATCGTGTCGATGTACTCCGAGCGCCAGCCCATGTCGCGGTCGACGAGGAAGCAGGTGACACCCCCGTTCGCGCCCTTCTCCGGGTCGGTGATGGCGAACACCATGGTGAAGTCCGCCTCGTTGCCGCCGGTGATGAACGTCTTCTCCCCGTTGATGATCCAGTCGGAGCCGTCCTTGCGGGCCGTCGTGCGGATCGCCTTGGCGTCCGAGCCCGCACCGGGCTCGGTGATCGCGAAGCAGGACGTGCGCGTGCCCTCGATGGTGGGCAGGAGGTACCGCTGCTTCTGCTCCTCGTTCGCGTGGAACAGGATGTTGTCGGCCGCACCGCCGAAGCGGAACGGCACGTACGTGCGGCCGAGCTCGGCCTCCAGCAGTGCGGTCATGGTGGCGGACAGGCCCATCCCGCCGTACTCCTCCGGGGTCTGCACCCCCCAGAACCCGGATTCCTTCGCCTTGAGCTGCAGCTCCCGCAGCTCGTCGCCGGTCAGCCCCGGCTGGTGGGCCCGTTCCCTGCGGAGCACCTCCTGTTCGAGCGGGACGAGCTCCTTCTGCACGAACGTCCGGACCCAGTCCCGGATCTCCCGTTCCTCCACGCTCAGGCTGAAATCCATCGCCGCAGACTCCCTCGATGACCTCGATGATTGCCGACTAAGCGGTCGCTTAGCCAGCAAGGTAGCGCATCACCGGGCTTGGCGGGAGTCCCGCCCTCGACGTAGGTTCGAGATCGTCCGCCACGGTGCGTGGCGGGACGTGGGGGCCGGGGACATGTCTGCCGGGGACACCCGGTGTGCGGCGCGAGGCGGAGAGGCGAGATGACCGAGTGCGCGGTGTGGTGGACGACACCGATGACCGTGACCGACGATGCGCTGGGTGTGCTGGACCGGGACGAGCACGCGCGGTACGGGGCCTACCGCAGGGCCGAGGACCGCTCCCGGTTCCTCACCGGCAGGGTGCTGGCCAAGACGGTGGCGGCCGCACGGCTGGGTGGCCGCGCGCACGAGATCCGGTTCGACGCGCGCTGCGCCGACTGCGGACGCCCGCACGGGCCGGTCCGGATCCCCGGGTCGACGCTGGAGTTGTCCGTCTCACACTCCGGGGACCGGGTCGGTGTGGCCGCCACCGACGGGACGGCCGTGGGCCTCGACGTGGAGGCCGCCGGGCGGGACGTGGACGACTCGCTGCGCGCCTACGTGCTCAACGAGACCGAACTCGCCGGCCTCGACGGCTGCTCCGGACCGGTCGGCGCGGAGGCCTTCTTCCGGTTCTGGACCCGCAAGGAGGCGGTCATGAAGGCCACCCGGCGCGGGCTGCGGATCCCGCTGCGCGCCCTGACGATCTCCGGCCCGGACGAACCCCCGCGGCTGCTCGCCTCGGCCGACGACGCGGTCTCGGCGGAGGCGGTCCGCCTGGCCGACCTCGACCCCGGCCCGGGGTACCGCGCGGCCGTGGCGGTACTCACCGACGGCGCGGCGCCCGACGAGATCGACGTCACCGAGCGGTGGTGGGACCCCGGCACCCGGACGGACGGACAATAGAACCGACGGGCGGACGTCACGCACCACGGCGGAAAGGGGCGCGCTGGTGAACGGACCGGGCCCCGCCGGGTTGCTGCGGGCCTACACGCACGGCGACTTCTTCCTCGCCACCCGACGGCGGACGCTGCTCGCCTCGGGCGCCCGCGAGGTGCTGACCGGCACCGACGAGTTCGCCCTGGCCGACCGGGTCCGGGACCGTTTGCGGTCCGACACCGGCGGGCCCGCGCTCGCGGTGGGTGCACTGCCGTTCGACAGCGCCTCCGGGCGTGCGGGCCGGGTCGTGCTACCGGACTCCGCCGGGTTCGCCGACCCGCCGCACCCGGCCGTGCGGGAGCACCCCCGGCGGCCGGTGCCCCACCCCGTCGCCGT
>NZ_KI912250.1:302945-324195 GCF_000231035.2 Saccharomonospora iraqiensis subsp. paurometabolica YIM 90007
CGGCGCCGACCGGACCTCCGACCGGCATCGGTCCCACACCGGTGCCCGCCTGCCCGCCACCACGACCGGGCGTTCCCGGCCCCGCAGTGCCCGGCCCCCAGCCGGCGGGTGCCGTCCCACCGGGTGTCGGCGTCGTACCGGTGTTCGCTCCGCCCGGCAACGGCCCTCCGGGGGAGTAGTTTCCACCCGTGCCTCCGGCGGACGCGGGGACACCGCCGCCCGGTGCTCCCCCGGCGAAGCCGGACGCACTGGTCTGCGTGCCCGTACCGGAGATGTTCCGCACACCACTGCCGGTATCACCTGCACCGCTGTCGGAGCCGGAGAACGTCGGCGGCTTGGCAAAGACCGGCTGCTTGTTCCCCGCCTCGTTGAGGTCCGCGTCGTACTGCGTCATCACCCGCGCGGCCTCGTCATGCGCGTCCTGACTCCGCTGAGGCTTCTCGATCGTCTCGGCGATCCTGTCATCGAACGAGAGCGGATCGCTCAACCACTGCGCCGCCTCCTGCCGCATGTCGAACGGGACCGGCTCGGGCATGCTGTTCTTCGCCGCGGTCGCCGCCTCGGACTCCCGGTACACGACCTCGGAGGCCTTTCTCGCGTTTTGCGAATTCCCCTCGGCCCACTCGCTCAGGCCCGTGAAGTACCCGTGTGCCCTGTCCGCCGCGGCGCCCTGCCAACCCTGTTTCGACTTGCCGATGCTCTCCCGCAGCTCGGTAGCGATCTCCTCCAGCACCTTGGACAGGTTGTGGTACCCGTCGGAGTACGTCGTGATACCCGCACCCTCGATGGGCGCCACCCAGCTCTTGAGCAGCTGATGGTCGATCGCGCGGTAGTTGTTGTCCGACGGGGCGACCCCCTGGTGATACTCGTAATCCCAGGACGCCAGTTCCGCACGACGCCGCTCTTTCAGTTCGTGAGATTCCGCCACATCCGACGCGAGTTCCAGGGCTTTCCCGAGAAATCCCGGGTCACCACTGTCGTAGGCGTACGTGTAGGCTTCCCCCAATCCCGGCGGGAGCTGCATTTTTTGCGACTCGGACAGCTCTGGGAGTTGTTGCCCACTCTCCAGATACTGGCGCATCGCGGCCGGAGACATCTCCACGAACTCGTCCGGACCCTTCGGTTCCGGAGTTCGTCCCCGGTTCGTCATCGCACGTCACCCCTCGGGAAGTTTCGGATCGATTATCTCAACAAGCTCGTCGGCGAGGTCGCAGGAACTTTCCTCGCCGAGGAATCCAGCCGCAACTTCGACCCGCGAACCATCCCCCACCGCCAAACCAACGGTACAACCGGATTCTGTCATGGTCTGCACTACACGGCGACCGTTCTTCGTCTCGCCTTCCCGTAGTCCACCGCCCTTGTCGGGCATTTCGCCGATACCCGAGTCAGGGTATATTACGACCATGACCGTGGGAACGTTTCCGCCACTTGCCTCCTCGCGGATTCCGGCCCAGGTGCAGTAGGGTTCATCATCGATTGTCAGCTTCGGCACTCCCTCACGAAACTCGTGGAAGCGATCGAGCGTCGACATGTCGAGCAACGAACAAGGGGCGATGTCATGGATACTTGCACGGCCGGGTTCGTTCGCGCTGGTCGAGGCCACAGACGTTGACGGATCCTCTTCCGGAACCGGAGCCCCCGCAGTCGTTCCAGAACAACCGGAGAGGAACAACGTCGCCACACATGCAGACCCGATTACCGCTCGGCGTGTCTGTCTTTTCATGTCAGGACTGCCCCAGATCGAACGAATTCGATGTCGATGACTCGACCTCGCGGTACTTGGCCATAGCAATGTCCAAGGCGCGGTCAGCGTCCTCGATCACGCCTGTCAGTTCTCGCAACATCATTAACGGCGAACCGATTTCGTCAGCCAAGACTTCCCGTTGACGCCGAGCAACTTCGCGACCGTAGCTGTGCTCCCCTAGGGGCGGCTCCGTACGCGACAGGTTCTCGAACTCGAGAATCGTCGTCCGCACGCGCTCCTGCATCCTCGCCAGCGTGTCGCGGATCGGTTGGCCCGCGTCTTCGCTGACCATGAAGCCGCCCGACTCGGCGGAGGAGACCATCTTCTTCGCCTCCGACGCCATCTCGGCGACCTGGCCGCCACCCATCGCCCCGAAGATCGCCCCGGCGCCCTCGGAGATCGGGCCGGAGGAGTCCTTCGTCAGCTCCGGGTCCTCGTAGGTCGGCATCGCACACCACCCCTTCCGCAGTTCGGTGCCACCGGACGCCGAGCGCAGTGTACCGAGCACACACCGCTTACACCGGGCCTTCGCCGGAATCGGCCCCGGACATCCCAGCGCCGCAACGCGCCTCCCACCAGGGCAAACCGTGGCAGCACCCCCGCCGACCACACCGCTACGGGCGTGCCGGTCCGCACGACGCCCACACCCGGTGGACCGGACCTGCTAGCGTCGGTCGCGCCGTGGTGCACGGGAAGCCGGTGGGACACCGGCGCGGCCCTCGCCACTGTGATCGGGAAGTGTTGTGCCGTCCGCCCGACGGGCGGGCCACTGGGGCGAAGCCCCGGGAAGGCAGGCACAGCGCGGCAGCACCCGTCAGCCAGGAGACCGGCCACGGCACCCGAGTGACCCGTTCCACGAGGACCTGGAAGGGCGGTCTGGATGACTCGCACCGCATCGCGTACCCGCACCCTGTTCGCCTCCGGCGCTGTGCTCCTCCTCGCGCTGGTGGGGTGCGCCCCACCCGCACCGGAGACGACGGCGTCCGGCCCGGGCACGGTCTCCCGCACCAACTGCGGTCTCGACGTCGCCGTCGACGGACCGCCGGAGCGCGTGTACGCGGCGTACCAACCCGCGATCGAGATGGCGCATGCGCTCGGGATCAGCGACCGGCTGGTCGGCACCGCCTTCCTGGACGCGCGGGTGTTGCCGGAGTACGCCGATCAGCAGGCGGGCACCGACTACCGGCCCAGCCTGCCCGGCCGGGAGGAGCTGCTGCAGGCCGACCCCGACTTCGTGCTCTCCGGGTTCAACGGCTTCTTCGCCCGGGGCGGTGCGGACAGCTCGGTCGGCACCCGGGGGAGCCTGCGGGAACTCGGGGTGCAGAGCTGGATCCTGAGCCCGCTGTGTCCGAGCGAGGACGGCCGCACCGACCGGTCGATCGACCCCGGTTCGGTCCGCGTCGACACCGTCTACCGGGACCTGCGCGACCTCGGCGCGCTGTTCGACGTCGAGGAGAACGCGGAGCGGGTGATCGGTGACCTCGAACGGCGCATCGCCGCGGTCGAGGACGCGGTCGCCGGGGCGCCGCGGCCGTCGGTGGCGATCGTCTCCCCCGGCGACGACGGTGGCTTCCGGGTCGCGGGCGGGATCGACTTCGGCTCGCGCATCATCGAACGCGCGGGCGGAACCAACGTCTTCGGCGACCTGACCGGCAAGCGCAACCTCGACGTGGGTGTCGAGGAGCTCGTGGCCCGCGACCCCGACGTCATCCTCACCGACCTCTGCTGCGACGCCGAGTTGACCAGGCAGGACGCGGAGAGCGAGGTCCGGGCCATCAAGGAACGTCCCGCCCTCGCGGGCGTCACGGCGGTCGCCGGGGACGCGGTGCACCCGTTCCTGTTCGCCGACCGGTCGGCGGGGATCCGTGCCGCGCACAGCATCGAGGTGGTCGCCTCCTACCTGCATCCCGATCGGGTCCGGTCCGGGCGGTGACGACCACGGTGACCACGGCACCCGCCGCGCGGCCCGGTGCCGCGCGCGCCCGACGGGACGGTCTGCTGACCGGTGGGCCCGGCAGGACCGGCGGCCTGTTCGTGGCCGGGGCCGTCCTGTTCGGCGCCTGCGTGTTGTCGTTCGCGGTCGGAAGCTATCCGGTGTCCCCGGCCGACATCCTGCCCGCGCTGCTTTCGCCCGCGGACAACGACGTCGACCGGATCGTGCGGTACGTGCGGCTGCCGAGGACGGTCACCGGCCTGCTCGCCGGGGTCGGCCTGGGCGTGGCGGGCGCGGTGATGCAGGGGCTGACCCGCAACCCGCTGGCGGGCCCGGGCATCCTGGGCGTCAACGCGGGCGCGTCGTTCGCCGTGGTGCTCGCCATGGCGGGGATCGGACTGACGTCGGTGGGTGGCCACCTGTGGTTCGCCTTCGCCGGGGCCGCGGTGTCGGCGGTGTTCGTCCACACGTTGGGGTCGCTCGGCCGGGGTGGTGCGACGCCGGTCAAGCTCGCCCTGGCCGGGGCCGCGTTCACCGCGATGATCGGCTCGCTGACCACCGCCGTCACCCTGCTCGACGCGGCCACGCTGGAGGAGTACCGGTTCTGGGCCGTCGGTTCGCTCACCCGCGCGAGTACCGGCGAGCTGGGCACGGTCGCCCCGTTCGTGATTCTGGGGCTCGGTGCGGCGCTGACCGTCAGCCGCCGGCTCAACACGGTGGCCCTCGGCGACGACCTGGCCCGCAGCCTGGGGACGCGGCTGGTCACCACCCGGATCCTGGCGGCGGTGGCGGTGCTGCTGCTGGCCGGCGCGGCGACGGCGGTCGCGGGGCCGATCGTGTTCGTGGGGCTCGCGGTGCCGCACCTCGCCCGCGCGCTGGCCGGGCCGGACTACCGGTGGATCCTGCCGTGGTGTGTGCTGCTGGCGCCGACCGTTCTGCTGCTGGCGGACGTGCTCGGTCGCGTACTGGTCCGGCCCGAGCAACTCCAGGTCGGCATCGTCCTGGGATTGGTGGGCGCACCGTTCTTTCTCCACCTGGTGCGCACTCGGAAGGTGGCGCAACTGTGACCGCCGCCGGATCGGGCGTCCTGCTGCGCACCCGTGGGGACGCGGTCGTGTTCCGGTTCGACCGGCGTTCCACCGTGCTGACGGTGCTCACGTGGTCGGCCGCCGTCACCCTCGCCACGCTGTCGTTGACCCTGGGCCGGTTCGACGTCGCCGCCACCGACGTCCTGCGGATTCTGGGGGGCGGCGGCTCGCTCGTCGAGTACGACGTCGTCGTCGGCAACCGCCTGCCCCGCGCGGTCACCGGACTCGGGGTCGGCGCGGCCTTCGCGCTCTCCGGCGCGATCCTGCAGCGGATCGCGTCGAATCCGCTCGTGAGCCCGGACGTGATCGGCGTGAACACCGGCGCCGCGGTCGGCGCCCTGGTGGTGCTGACCGTCCTCGGCGGCACCGGGGCGGCCACCGTGTTCGGCGCGCTGACCGGGGCGCTGCTCACCGCGGTGGCGATCTTCGCGATCTCCGTCAAGCGGGGGCTGACCGGGTACCGGCTCGTGCTCGTCGGCATCGGGACGGCGGCGATGCTCAGCTCGGCCGTCTCCTACCTGCTCACCCAGGCCGACTACCGCCGCCTGCTCAGCGCCGCGGCCTGGCTGAGCGGGAGTCTCGCCAACCGCGACGGCACGCACGTCACGACGATCGGACTAGCCCTGGCGTCGGCGGTGCCCGTGCTGATGGTGCTGGCCCGCAAGCTCCGACTGCTCGAACTCGGTGACGACCTCGCCACCGTGTTGTCCGGTCGGGCGGGGCGCAGCCGGGTCGCCCTGGTCGTCCTGGCGGTGCTGCTCGCCGCGTCGGCCACGGCGGCGGCCGGGCCGATCGCCTTCGTCGCGCTCGTCGCCCCACAGATCGCCCGGCGGCTGCTGCCCGGGCGTGGGGCCCTGACCGGGCCGTCCGCGGCCGTCGGCGCCCTGCTCGTGGTCGCCTCGGACCTGGTGGGGCGCCTGCTGTTCGCCCCGACGGAACTCCCCGTCGGGGTGGTGACCGGTGTCCTCGGCGCGCCGGTCCTGCTGTACCTGCTCGCCCGCGCGAACCGGATCGGACACACCGGATGAACCACTCCCCCACTCCCGCGACCGCGCTGACCGCCGAGGCCCTCAGCCTGGACTACGGGGCCGGCCCGGTCGTCGACTCCGTGTCGACGACCCTGCCGCCCGGCAGGATCACGGTGATCGTCGGCGCGAACGGGTGCGGCAAGTCCACCCTGCTGCGTGGTCTCGCCCGGCTTCTCGCACCGCGGAGCGGGAGCGTCCTGCTCGACGGCCACGACCTCGCCCGGCTGCCGACGAAGACCGTCGCGCGCCGCCTCGGCCTGCTGCCGCAACAGCCGATCGCGCCGGACGGGATCACCGTCGCCGACCTCGTCGGCCGGGGACGGCATCCACACCAACGGTGGTTCCGGCAGTTCACCGACGCCGACGCCGCGGCGATCGACTCCGCACTGGCCGCCACCGGCGTCGCGGAGCTCGCCGACCGTCCGGTGGATGAACTCTCCGGCGGGCAACGGCAGCGAGTGTGGATCGCGCTCGCACTGGCCCAGGAACCGGAGGTGATGCTGCTCGACGAGCCGACCGCGCACCTCGACCTCGCGCACCAGATCGACGTGCTGGAGCTGCTGACCGGGCTCAACGCCGCCTCCGGGCGCACCGTGGTGCTGGTGCTGCACGACCTCGGCCTGGCCGCGCGCTACGCCCACCACCTCGTCGCGATGCGCGACGGCGGTGTCGTCGCCGAGGGAACGCCGTCGGAGGTGGTGACCGCCGGGACGGTGGAGTCGGTGTTTTCGCTGCCGTGCACGGTGATCGAAGATCCGCTCACCGGGAGTCCGCTCGTGCTGCCGCGTCCGCAGCGACGCACCGCGTCCCGGGAAGGTGCGGCGGCTCGGGGGTGTGCGGCCGCAACGGACGACTCGGCGTCCTGAACCGTCGACTCGGCTTCCTGGGGTGGCGACTCGCGGGAATGGGGTGGCGACTCGCGGGGTGGTGTGGGGGTGGTCCGGGTGGGCCACCCCCACGCCGGGGGGTCAGTGCAGGTGGACGGGGAAGGTGCTGGCGGAGTTCGAGAAGAAGGACGGGACCGGGACCAGGGTGTCGATGTCGGCGGCCGGCTTCAGGTTCGGGTAGCGCTCGAACAGCGCGGGCAGGGCGACCTGGGCCTCCATCCGGGCCAGGTGCGCGCCCAGGCAGATGTGCGGGCCACCCCCGAACGCCAGGTGGCGCTGCTGCTCGCGCTCGCTGTCGAACCGGTCGGCGTCGGCGCCGTGCTGCTCCGGATCGCGGCCGACCCCGCTGTACGGGGCGATGATCGCCTCACCCTCCGGGATCGTGACGCCCGCGATGGTGATGTCCTCCAGGGGGTAGCGCGCCATGAAGTTGCCGATCGGGGCGTCCCAGCGCAGCACCTCCTCGATCACCTCGGACCACTTCTGCTCGCCGCCCTCCCGGGCCGCCTCCAGCTGCTCCGGGTGCGTGAGCAGCGCCCGGACGCCGTTGACCAGCAGGCTCAGCGTCGTCTCGTGCCCGGCGGTGAGCAGCAGCCAGATGGTGTCGGTGAGCTCCTCGTCGGTGAACGACTCGGCGTCCTGCTCGCGGGTCGCGATCAGGGCGCTGGTGAGGTCCTCGCCCGATTCCCGGGTGCGCAGCTCGACCAGATCCTTGAGCATCCGCTGGCGGTCGGTCTGGGTGCGCACCACCTCCTCCGGGGTGGTGTCGGTGCGGAAGATGCTGTCCACCAGCTCGCGCAGCCGCGGCCGCCACGGCTCCGGCACGCCCACCAGCTCACAGATCACGTTCATCGGGACCGGGTAGGCGTAGTGCTGCCGCAGGTCCACCGAGCCGTCCGCGGCGGCGTGGTTCGGGAGGTCGTCGAGCAGGCCGTGCACGATCCGCTCGATGTCCGGCCGCATCCGCTCCACCCGGCCGCGGGTGAACGTCTTGGTCACCGGCCTGCGCAACCGCTGGTGCGTCGCGCCGTCACTGGTGACCATGTTGGTCACCTTCACCATCCCGATCAGCGGCCAGTCGTCGGAGATCTCCCCGCGCCGGATCGCCGACCAGTTGCGCCAGTCCTTGGACACCCGGGAGTCGGTCAGCAGGTCGGCCAGCAGGTCGTGCCGGGTGACGGCCCACACCGTGACCTCACCCGGCAGGATCGCGCGGATCACCGGGCCCGCCTCGCGCATCCGCGCGGCCTCGCCGTGGTGGTCGGACCCGGTCGGGTCGAGTCGGACGACGGGTACCTCGTCGGTCACCACGTCGGTCATTCGCTCCTCCAGCGTCAGTTGTGGACGGTTGCCGAACGCGCGAAGCGCACGGGCAGACTGGCAGGGCAGCGGGTCCACGGAGACGGGATCGGGGTGATCTCTTCCGCGGGTACTGCCACGACTACATCGTGTAGCAGGTGGAGGGCGGTGTCGACCGCGATGCGGGTGATGATCCGCGACGTCCGCTGTGCCGGGCAGGTGTGCGGTCCCGTGCTGTAGGCCAGATAGGACCGGTTGCCGACCTCCAGCCACGGGTCACCACTGTGGACACGGGAGTCCGCGTTGGCGGCGGCGAACCCGAGGATCAGTGCGTCACCCCGCTCGATCCGGCGGCCCGCCAGGTCACAGTCGGCCAGGGCGTACCGCGCGGGCATGTTCGTCATGGGCGGGTCCCGCCACAGCACCTCGTCCAGCGCCTCGTCGAGGCCGAGGCGTCCGCCGCGGAGCCTGCCGCCGAACCGGTCGTCGGTGAGCATCAGCCGCAACGTCTGCGCGATCCAGGTCATCGTGGTCTCGTAACCCGCCGAGACCATCAGCACCATGGACTGCTCGATCTCGTAGTCGTCGCGCAGGTTCGTGTTGTCCAGGAAGGCGCTGGTCACGTCGGCCGCGCGCTCCGTCCGCCGTGCGTGGATGATCTCCGTGAGCATCTCCTCGACCCGCCGGTTCCCCGCCTGGGAGTCCTCGCCCGAGCCGAACAGCGCGAGCAGCCCCTGCCGGAACTGTTCGGCCTGATCCATGCCGAACCCGAACATCCGGCCCACGACCAGCATCGGGATCACGGCGGCGTAGTCGGCCACGAGGTCACCGGCGCCCCGGTCGACGAACCGTCCGATCAGGTCGGTGCAGGTCTGCCGGACCATGGCGGCCAGCTGGTGTTCCGGCATCCCCTCCAGCGCGTCCTCGATCGGTGCGCGGAGCCTGCGGTGCTTGTCCCCGTCGGCGAAGTAGGCGTTGTCCCGGGGAAACATCATCGGGCCGAGGCCGGAGTCCGGGGAGACGATGCCCTCGTAGTACATCCGCCAGTTGTGCGGGTCGCGGGAGAACAACCGCTCGTTGCGCGCGACGTTGCAGATCTCCGGGTGTCCCAGCACGAGCCAGCCGGGAATCCCCGGTTCGAGCTCGACGGGCGCCACCTGACCCCACCGGGCCCGGAGTTCACTGTAGGCGGACTGGGGGTCCGCGCAGTTCGTCGTGGCCGACAGCGGCATCAGGTCCGTCATCTCGGCCAGGGACGGGTTCTGTCGGGGGGTCGTCGTCATGCCAGCGCTTTCGACTGTTTGCGGACTTCGAGCGCGTGCTGCACCAGGGTGACCAGCGCGTTCGCGGAGTCCTCGCGACGGCGGGCGTCGCAGTACACGATGGGCGTCTCGGGGAGCAGGTCGAGTGCGTCCCGCAGCTGCTCCGGCTCGTACCGCGGTGAGTCGGGGAACTCGTTCACCGCGACCGCGAACGGGATCCTGGTGCGCAGTTCGAGCTGGTCGAACACCTCGAAGCTGTCCTCCAGCCGCCTCGGGTCCACAATGACCAGGGCGCCGACCGAGCCGTCGGACAGTCCCTCCCAGAGGTTCCAGAACCGCTTCTGTCCGGGCGTGCCGAACAGGTACAGCACGATCTCCGGACTGATCGTGATGCGGCCGAAGTCCATCGCCACGGTGGTCGTGCTCTTGCTGTCCAGTCCGGCCAGTGAGTCGACCCCGACACTGGCCGCGGTCATCGTCTCCTCGGTCCGCAGCGGCATGATCTCGCTGACCGACCCGATCAGGGTCGTCTTGCCGACGCCGAACGCGCCCACCACGAGGATCTTGACCGACTGCTCGACGGTGGAGCTCACATAGCGGTCAGAGCTTTCGGAGTCCATTGAGCACTTTCTCCAGGACATCGATTTCCGGCAGTTGCTGTGTGGGAGCGGACCGGACCACCAGCTGACCCCCGTCGATCAGATCCGACGCGAGCACGGTGACCATGCTCACCGGCAGGGACAGATGTGCGGCCGCCTCGGCGACCGACAGCACCCCGTGACACATCTCGGCCAGTGCCCGCTTCTCCCGGCTCGCCGAGAGCGGGAGGAACGCCTCCGGGTTGGCGAGCAGCAACGTCTCCGGGCGCAGCGTGTTGCGCGTCGGGTGTGCCCGTCCCTCCGTGATGACGTACGGCCGGACCGGCCGGTCGCGATACTCGTCGGACGCGGACATGATCAGGAGTTCCGGGTCGGCGTGCTCAGCGTGCGTTCACCGATCTGCAGCACCTGCATCTGCATCTGCTGGGCGATCAGGGCGGGGTCGATCACCGACTCGGTCACCACGGCCAGCCGGGAACCGTCCCCCGCCTCGCGGACGAACAGGAACCCGCCCTCGAACTCGACCATCACCTGCCGGGGTTCACCACCGCTGCCGAACTCGTCACTGATGCCGCGTCCCAGCGAGGTCAGGCCCGCGCACGCGGCGGCGAGTTTGTCGGCGATGTCGCCGTCCGTGTGCTCGGTGCGCACCTTCAGCAGCCCGTCCGAGGTCAGGACCACCGCGTGTCGCACACCGCGGACGCTCCTGATCTCGTCCAGCATCCAGCTGTTGTCGCCAGCTTGCGCAGTCATTACTCCTCCGGGTTGTACACGTCGGGATGCGGGCCGGTGCCCGCGGCGTCGGACCTGCCGCGCGGGTCCGGGAGGTCGGTGCGGAGGAACGCGCCCATCCACTGCGCGGCCTGCTCGGCGGTGGGTTGCGTCCCGCGCGGTGCCTCCCCGCCGGGCCGGGGAGTGTCCGGGGCCGCCTCGCCGCGGCGCGAGCGACGGCGGGGCAGCGGTGTGTCGGAGGTCCCACCGTTGTCCGCCGCCCGGCGCGGTGTGCGGTGGTCGGTGCCTTCGTCCCGGTCGCTGTGGTCGATGGTTCCCCGTTTCGATCCCGCCATCGGCGCGGTCCTGTCCCTCGGTGTGTCCGTCGCGGGGGGTTCCGTTGCCGCGGGTCCCGCCGGGGACGGTTCCGCCGCGGACGGCGTGGCCGGCACCGCGGGCACCGCGGGCACCGACGGCATCGTGGCGCTGGTCGAGGACCGCCGGGCCAACGGCAGCTGGCTCCCACCGGTGACCGCGCCGTCCGGCGGCAGCGGTTCGGTCAGCTCGGACGGGACGAGCACCGTGGCGCGCACCCCGCCGTAGACGGAGTCGGCCAGGTCGACCCGGAACCCGTAGCGCCGGACGTAGGCGCCGACGGCCGCGAAGCCGGTCTGCGGGAGCTCGCCGAGGGTGAACAGGTCGATCTCGCGTCTGCCCGAGACGATCTCGCGGGCCCCCTCCAACCTGCGTTCGTCCATGCCGACCCCGCAGTCGTCGACCTCGATGACGGCACCCCGCTGCACATGGCGCAGGGTCACCAGGACGTTGGTGGTGGGCGGGGACGACTGCGCGGCGTTGCCCAGCAGTTCCGCGATCAGGTGGATCAACGGCTCGACCACGCGCGGCGCGACCGCCACGCCGGGGTCACCGGACAGTTCCACGCGCTGGTAGGCGGTGATGCGGCCCGCGGCGCCGCGCACGACGTCGGAGACCGCCAGCGGATCGTGCCACTGCTGACCGGGCCACTCCCCGCACAGGGTGGACACCGACTGCGCGTAGCGTGCCTGCTGGGCCGCCGCGTGATCGACCCGCATGCTGGTCTCCAGCACGTCGGGGTCGTTCGGGTGCCGGGAGATCATGCGTCCCGCCTCCTCCTGCACCCGGTGCGCGGTGGTCTGGATCTTCCGGGTCAGCGAGACCACCGAGGCGTGCACCGCGCTGCGCTGCGCGGCGTACAGCTCGCGGATCCGCACGATGATCGCCATGTACCGGTCGAACTCCTCCTGCACCTCCGGGTCGTCCGGGCGCGCGGGGAGTTCCGGGAGCATGTCGTTCTCGTTGACCTTCTCCATGTAGGTCAGGAACCGGTCGTGCACGTCGAGCTGCGCGTGGTACCGCGCCCGGAGCTGTTCGTACTCGTCCCGTCGGGCCTGGTTCTCCCGTGCCCGGGCGCGGAACAGCACCACGGGCAGGACCACGGCGGCCAGCACCACGACGGCGGGAATCAGCCAGAGTGCGCTGCCACCGTCGCCCGTGGACAACACGATCCCGGTCGCGACGACGTAGGAGACGATCGCCGCGCCGCACAGTGCGACGACCGTGCTCCTCGGGCGACGCGGCACAGCCGATGAGAGGGTCATGATCACCTGATGGTCGACGGGAGTGGCGGGAAGTCGGGGGTCAGCGTGCCGGCCCCGGTGTCCGGCGACGTCGGTGCGGCAACGGCACCACCTCCACATCGCCGACGCGCGGAAAGAGACCGGCTACTCGACTGGCCTACACGACTGCACCGCGCAGCGTAGTCGATCACCGTCATCTCCGTACAGACCTGGTCCGTTCGCATCAGGAACATCCCCCGTGTGCGTTTTGTCGCTGTCACGGACAGACACCACGGTCGGCCGGTTCGTGACGCATCGGTGACGCACTCCACACCTCCGGTCCCGCATCGTGCTTACCTCGGCACGGATTGGATCCCGGGCCCCGGGGTAGCCGGTTCCCGACCGGCGTGAGGCGCGAGGGAGGCACCATGGCCGAGACGGTCGCCGACCACATCCTGCGACGACTCCGCGAGTGGGACGTCCAGCAGGTGTTCGGCTACCCCGGGGACGGGATCAACGGACTCGTCGCCGCCTTCGGCGAGGCGGACAACTCGCCGCGGTTCGTGCAGGCCCGGCACGAGGAGATGGCGGCGTTCGAGGCCGTCGGATACGCGAAGTTCAGCGGGACCCTGGGAGTGTGCGCGGCGACGTCCGGGCCGGGCGCGGTGCATCTGCTCAACGGGCTCTACGACGCCAAGCTCGACCACGTGCCGGTCGTGGCGTTGGTCGGCCAGACCGCCCGCAGCGCGCAGGGCGGCAGCTACCAGCAGGAGCTGGATCTGGGCGCGCTGTTCAAGGACGTGGCCGCGGAGTACCTGGTCGAGGTGGACGTGCCGGAGCAGCTGCCGAACGCCCTGGACCGGGCCGTCCGCACCGCGCTGGCCCGACGGTGCCCGACCGCGCTGATCGTCCCCGCGGACGTGCAGGAGCTGGAGTACACCGGCCCGGCGCACACCTTCAAGCACGTGCCGTCGTCCCCGCCGGGTAGCGTGCGGGCGGTCGTCACCCCGCCCGAGGACGAGCTCGCGGAGGCCGCGGCGGTGCTCAACGCGGGCAACCGGGTGGCGATCCTCGCCGGTCAGGGAGCCCGCAACGCGGCCGAGGAGCTGACCCGCGTCGCGGAGACGACCGGGGCCGGGGTCGCGAAGGCGCTGCTCGGCAAGGACGTGCTGCCGGACGACCTGCCGTACGTGACCGGGTCGATCGGCCTGCTCGGGACGCGACCGAGCTACGAGCTCATGCGGGACTGCGACACCCTGCTGATCGTCGGGTCGAACCTGCCGTACTCGCAGTTCCTGCCGGAGTTCGGGCAGGCCCGCGCGGTGCAGATCGACATCGACGGCGGCATGATCGGCATGCGGTATCCCACGGAGGTCAACCTCGTCGGGGAGGCCAAGGCCACGCTGCGGGCACTGCTGCCCCTGCTCGAGCCGAAGCCGGACCGCGCCTGGCGGGAGACCGTCGAGCGCAACGTCGGATCGTGGTGGAAGACGCTGCGCGACCAGGCCATGCTCGACGCCGACCCGGTGAACCCGATGCGGGTGGTCCACGAACTGTCCGAGCGGATCCCGACGGACGCGATCGTCACCGCGGACTCGGGGTCGTCGACGAACTGGTACGCGCGGAACCTGAAGATGCGCGGGCGGATGCGCGGGTCACTGTCCGGCACGCTGGCCACGATGGGCGCCGGGGTGCCGTACGCGGTCGGGGCGAAGTTCGCGCACCCGGACCGGCCCGCCGTCGCGCTGGTCGGGGACGGTGCCATGCAGATGAACGGCATGGCGGAACTGCTGACGATCGCGCGTTACCGTCCACTGTGGTCCAACCCGCGGCTGGTGGTGTGTGTGTTCACCAACCACGACCTCAACCAGGTGACCTGGGAGCTGCGGGCGATGGGCGGGGCGCCGAAGTTCACCGAGTCGCAGAGTTTGCCGCCGGTGTCCTACGCCGACTTCGCCCGCGCCGTCGGACTGGACGGCGTCACCGTGACCGACCCGGACGAGCTCGGCGGCGCGTGGGACCGCGCCCTGACCGCCGACGGCCCGGTCGTCCTCGACGTGCACTGCGACCCGGAGATGCCGCCGATCCCCCCGCACGCCACGTTCGAACAGATCAAATCCACCACGGAGGCACTGCTCAAGGGCGACCCGAACGCCTGGCACGTCCTCACCCAGGGCGCCAGGACCAAGGCCCAGGAGTTCACCCCCTGACCCACCCCGGCGCGGGTGTGACCGTGAGGGGCACCTTCCCTGCGTGAGACGCAGCGAGGGGCACTTTCCCTGCGTCACGTGCAGGGAAAGTGCCCCTCACGGCACAACCCCGATCGGAAGGTGGCGCGCTCAGCGCTCCGAGAGGGGCTTGTAGTCGCGCTGCTTCTCGCCGGTGTAGATCTGGCGGGGACGGCCGATCTTGGTGGCCGGGTCGGTCATCATCTCGCGCCAGTGCGCGATCCAACCCGGCAGCCGGCCGAGGGCGAACAGCACCGTGAAGTACTTCGTCGGGAAGCCCAGCGCCCGGTAGATCAGACCGGTGTAGAAGTCGACGTTCGGGTAGAGCTTGCGCTCGATGAAGTAGTCGTCCGACAGCGCCCGCTCCTCCAGCCGCTTGGCGATGTCGAGCAGCTCGTCGCCACCGGAGATCTTGGCGAGGATGTCGTCGGCGGTCTGCTTGATGATCTTCGCGCGCGGGTCGTAGTTCTTGTACACCCGGTGGCCGAAGCCCATCAGGCGCACGCCCTCCTCGCGGTTCTTCACCCGCCGCACGAAGTCGTCCACGTCGCCGCCGTCGGCCTTGATGCCCGAGAGCATGTCCAGCACCGCACTGTTCGCGCCGCCGTGCAGCGGGCCGAACAGGGCCATGATCCCGGCCGAGATGCTGGCGAACAGGTTCGCCTCGGACGAGCCCACCAGCCGCACCGTCGAGGTGGAGCAGTTCTGCTCGTGGTCGGCGTGCAGGATGAACAGCAGGTCCAGCGCCTTGGCGATGTCCGGGTCGATCTCGTACGGCTCGGCGGGCAACCCGAAGGTCATCCGCAGGTAGTTCTCCACCAGGCCCAGCGAGTTGTCCGGGTAGAGGAACGGCTGGCCGAGGGACTTCTTGTAGGCGTAGGCGGCGATCGTGGGCACCTTCGCCAGCAGCCGGACGGTGGACAGCTCGACGCTCGACTGGTCGAACGGGTCGAGCGAGTCCTGGTAGAACGTCGACAGCGCGGACACCGCGCTGGACAGCACCGGCATCGGGTGGGCGTCCCGCGGGAACCCGTCGAAGAACCGCTTCAGGTCCTCGTGCAGCAGCGTGTGCCGGTTGACCCTCGACTTGAACTCGTCGAGCTGGTCGGCCGTGGGCAGCTCGCCGTAGATCAGCAGGTAGGAGACCTCGATGAAGTTCGAGTTCCGCGCCAGCTGTTCGATCGGGTAGCCCCGGTAACGCAGGATGCCCTGCTCACCGTCGATATAGGTGATCGACGACGAGGTCGCGCCGGTGTTGACGAATCCGGGGTCGTAGGTGATGTAGCCGCTCTGGGCGAGCAGCTTTCCCAGCTCGACACCGGGCGCGCCTTCCACGGCGCGAACGACGTTCAACTCGTGCTCGCCATCCGGCAGGCGGAGCTGCGCCTTCTCGCCCCCGGTCTGCGCCGCAGTCGCGTCGGACATGCACATGCCTCTCACGGTCACACGGGCCGGCTGCGACCGCAGGTCGTGCGGGTCACAGACTCTCGCACACCGTCCCGCTGGGGTTGAATTCCTCTTTACGCTAATCCAGAAGAGCCCTGTCATGCAGCCGTGGTGTTACCCACGCCTGACGCTGTGCGACCAGGTTCACACGCTGGGCACCATCTCCGCGGCCGTCGGCGGCTCCGCACCGCGACGGGACACCGTGACCGCCGCCGCACGCGCGGCGAAGGACAGCACGTCCCGCCAGTCCCCGACCGTGAGGGCGCCGGGGTCGTCGACCCCGTGTCGTACGAACCAGGCCAGCATCGCACCCTGCACCGTATCCCCTGCGCCGATCGTGTCGCCCACCTCCACCGCGACGGTGGGCACCGTCACCTCGTGACCGCGGGCGGTGATCACCGAGAGACCGTCCGCACCGGCGGTCAGGACCACCGCGGCCGGTCCCGCGTCGAGCCACGACCGCAGGGCCGAACGGACCCCGGCCGCGCGGACGACCCCGGACCCGCCCGCCAGCCAGTCCGCGTCCTCGATCGAGAGCTTGAGCAGCCGCACCGACGGCAGCCACGCGGCGAACCGCGCACGGTAGGCGGCCGGGTCGGCGATCAGGCCGGGCCGGATGTTCGGGTCGAGTGCGGTGAGCACGCCGCGGTCGTGCTCACGCCGCAGCACCGCCTCGTACGCCCGCGCCCCAGGGTCGAGGACCATGCCGAGGGTGCCCACCGACAGCGCCGTCGTGTCCGGGGGCAGTGGCCCGGGGTCGGTGATCAGCCGGTCCGCCGTGCCCTCGACGTAGAAGCGGTACTCCGCTCCGGCGTCGTCGTCCAACGTCACCACGGCCAGCGACGTCGGTTCGGGCCCACGCCGCACCAGCGAGGTGTCCACACCGGACTCCTCCAGCCTGCGGAGCAGCGCGTCGCCGAACCGGTCGGTCGACAGGCGGGACAGGAACGCCGTGGGCGCCCCGAGTCGGCCCGCCGCGAGCGCGACGTTGTACGGCCCGCCGCCGAGACGCGGCGCAAGCAGGTCCGATGTGGACCCCACTCCGCCGACACCACCTCCCGCACCCGCGGGAACCAGATCGACGAGCGCCTCACCCGCGGAAACCAGCACGCCCACGCATCCTACCGGGCAGGTGTGCCGTGAAGGACCCCTTCACGGCGTCAGACGCAGGGAAGGAGTCCTTCACGGCACCACACGCAGCGAAGGGGTCCTTCACTGCGTCACCCCGTCGAGGAGGAGCTCGCCGAGGGCGGTGAAGGCCTCGGCGTCGGAGACGCCGGTGCGGGTGCGGACCGCGCCCGTCTGGATGCTCTCGATGAGAACCGCGGCCAGTTCCGCGATCAGCCCGGCGTGCACCTCGCGGAACACCCCCTGCCGGACACCGTCGGCGATGAACCGCCGGATCCGGGACGCCGCGGCCTCGGAGTTCAGCTCGTACACCGCCCGGGCGGGCTCGAAGGCCGCGACGTCGGCCATGAACACGGGCGAGGCCCGGTCCAGCTCGGCGGCTACCCCCGCCAGGTAGGTGCGCACGGTCTCCCGGGCGTCGGTGATTCCGGCGATGCGCTGCTCGATGCGCTCGGCCGCGCCCTTGAAGAACCGGGCGACGACCTTCACCGCGAGCTGTTCCTTGCTCGGCGCGAGGGCGTACAGCGTCGTCTTCGAACAGCGCAGGCGCGCGGCCAGGTCGTCGAGGGTGAACGAGACGAACCCGTCGGTGAGGAACAACTCCTCCAGCTCGTCGAGCACGGCCAGTTGCCGCCGGGTCGGCGATCGGCTGGGTCGCATACCGGAACCCTACGCGGACCGCCGCAACAGTACTGAAAAACGAACCACAGTACTATTCTCAGTATCGTCACCGTCCGCCGACGTCCGACCGGAGGCACCGATGCCCGTCCCGCGCCTGCTCCCGTCCACCGAGGCCGAGGACCTGATCGCACTCACCCGCGAGATCGCCCGCGACGAACTGGCGCCCCGTGCCGCCGAGTACGAGGAGGCGGCCCGGTTCCCCCGCGAGCAGTTCCGGGTGCTCGGCGAGGCCGGGCTGCTGGGCCTGCCGTACCCGGAGCGCTGGGGTGGCGGCGCGGTGCCGTACGAGGTCTACCTCCAGGTGCTGGAGGAGGTCGCCGCGGCGTGGATGTCGGTGGGCGTGGGCCTGTCGGTGCACACGATGTCCTGCTTCGCCCTGGCCCACCACGGCACGGACGCGCAGCGCGACCACTGGCTGCCCGCCATGCTGGAGGGCGGCCTGCTGGGGGCGTACGCGCTGTCCGAGACGCAGGCGGGCTCGGACGCCGCCGCCCTGGCCACCCGCGCCCGCCGGGAGGACGACGTCTACGTCGTCACCGGCGCGAAGGCGTGGACGACCCACGGCGGGCAGGCGGACTACTACACGACGATGGTGCGCACCTCCGGCAGCCCCGACGCCCCGGACCGCGGCAGGGGCGTGAGTTGCCTGCTCGTGGACGCGGACACACCCGGCCTGACGGCGGCCCCCGCCGAGCGCAAGATGGGGCTGACCGGCTCGACCACCGCGCAGATGCTGTTCGACGAGGCCCGGGTGGACGCCGACCGGCTGATCGGTGCCGAGGGCGACGGCCTGAAGATCGCGCTGTCGTCCCTGGCCTCGGGCAGACTCGGGATCGCGGCCTGCTCCGTCGGGCTGGCGCAGGCGGCGCTCGACGAGGCCGTGGCCTACGCCGAGGGCCGGACCCAGTTCGGCAAGCCGATCATCGACTTCCAGGGGCTGGAGTTCCTGCTCGCCGACATGGCCGCCGCCGTCGACTCCGCCCGCGCCACCTACCTCGACGCCGCCCGCCGCCGTGACCGCGGCATGCCGTTCGGGCGGCAGTCGTCGGTGGCCAAGCTCGTGGCCACCGACGCCGCAATGCAGGTCACCACGGACGCCGTGCAGGTGCTCGGGGGCGCGGGCTACACCCGCGACTTCCCGGTGGAACGCTACCTCCGGGAGGCGAAGGTCCCGCAGATCTTCGAGGGCACCAACCAGATCCAGCGGATGCTCATCGCCCGGGACCTGCGGTCGTCCTGACCCGCACCCCGGCCCGTTCCACCCGGCCCGGCACGGCACACGACCGGTCGGGCCGGGCGGACACCGCCTACGCCGGTCCCGCCGGGCGGGGCGGACGGCGGACGGGCGGCGACGTCACTCCCGGTAGCGGCGGTCGGCCACGACGCCCTCACCGCGGTCGGCGTCGAACCGGTACACCTCGCGACCGCGCACGAACACCCGGTCGGCGTGGTTCATCACGTCCAGCGGGTCGCCCGACCACAGCACCACGTCGGCGTCCAGCCCGGGCCGCAGCGCCCCGACCCGGTCGTCGAGCCCGAGCATCCGCGCCGGGTTGACGGTCAGCGCCCGCAGCGCGGTCTCCCGGTCCAGCCCGTACTTGACCGCCAGGGCCGCCTCGTACACGAGGAAGTCGATGGGGATGACCGGGTGGTCGGTGGTCAACGCGATCGGCACCCCGGCGCGGGCGAGCACCCCGGCCGAGCGCAGGGTCCGGTTGCGCACCTCCACCTTCGACCGTGTGGTGAACAACGGGCCCAGGATCACGGGGACGTCGTGCTCGGCGAGGAAGTCGGCGAGCAGGTGGCCCTCGGTGCCATGGTTGACCACGAGCCGGTAGCCGAACTCCTCGGCCAGCCGCACCGCGGTCACGATGTCGTCGGCGCGGTGGGTGTGCTGGTCCCAGTACAGCTCGCCGTCGAGCACCCGGGTCAGTGCCTCCAGGGTGAGGTCCACGTCGAACGGCTTGCCCTCGGCGCGGGCGTGGTCGCGCTGGGCGGCGTAGTTGCGGGCCTTCGTGAACGCCTCGCGCAGCGTGGCGGCGACCCCGAGCCGGGTGGCCGGCGTCCGGTCCTTCTCGCCCCAGACGCGCTTCGGGTTCTCCCCCAGCGCGCTCTTCACGCTGACCGACTCGGCGAAGAGCATGTCCAGCACGGTGCGGCCCCAGGTCTTGACGCCGACCGTCTGCCCACCGATGGGGTTGCCCGAGCCCGGTTTGATCACGACGCTGGTGACCCCGCCCGCGAGCGCGTCGTCGAAGCCCACCTCGTAGGGGTCGATACCGTCGATGGCGCGGAACCGGGCACCGTTCGGGTCGGTCATCTCGTTGACGTCCTCGCCGGACCAGCCCTCGCCCTCCTCACTGACGCCGAGGTGGGCGTGCGCGTCGAGGAAGCCGGGCAGCACCCACGCGCCGGCCGCGTCCACGACCTCCGCGTCGGCGGGGACGGGCACGTCCGCACCCACCGCGGTGATCTTTCCGTCCGAGATCAGCACCGTGCCGCCGTCGACGGGATCGCCGTCGACAGGGACCACGTGGCCGTTGATGATCGCTGTTGTCATGGTGCTCACGCTAGTGGTCGGTCGACCCGGATGCCCCAGCTTCCCCGCCACGACTCACCCGGTTCCAGGGTGATCAGGCCGGTGCCCGAGTTCAGCGCGTCGGGCGGGCAGGTCATGGGTTCCACGGCGACGGCACGCCCCCGGTCGCCGAGACGCTCCGGAGTGAACACCTGGGCCCACCCGAAATCCGGCCCGGCCCACAGCTCCACCGTGGTGTCGTGGTGGGACAACCGGTGGTGGTACCGCCCGTCGGCGCCCGGCACCAGGCCGCCGAAGGCGGTGTCCAGGTCGAGCCCGCCGACGATCCGGCCGGAGCGCAGGTCGGCCGCGGTGTCGTCGACGTCGGTCTCCTCGCCGAACGGCCAGTCGCCGTCGACGTGCGGCCACATGCGGGTGGCCGGCACCGTCAGGGTGAGCTCGTCGGTGGGGGTGTCGCCGATCCGCAGGTACGGGTGGGTACCGACGCCGAACCCGACGGCCTCCGTGCCGGTATTGGTGACCTCGTGGGTGACCACGAGGCCGCGGGGGGCGAGGTCGTAGACGATCGCGGTGTGCAGCGGGACCGGCCAGCCGGGTTCGTCGGTGATGTCGACCTCCAGCCGGATGAACGACTCGCCGTGTTCGAGCAGCTGCCACTCCCGGTGGCGCACGAGCCCGTGGATGGCGTTGCCGCGTTCGGCCTCGGTGACCTCCAGTTCCTGCGGCTGTCCGTCGTGGGTCCACCGTGCGCCGCGTGTGCGGTTCGGCCACGGCAGCAGGACCTGGCCCGCGGCCTTCGGCGGTTCGGCCGCCGCGTCGAACGTCTCCACGTACGGCACCCCGTTGATCTCGAAGGCCCGCAGCCCCGCCCCGATCTCGGTGATCACGGCACGGGCCCCGCCCCGGATCAGCTCGAACTGTTCCCCCGTCGGATTCGCCATGCCCGGACGATACCGGGCACGGTGGGCCGCCACCGCGACGACGGTGCGTGTCCGCGGGCGCCCGGTGCGCTGGGTCCACAGGCGCCCGGTGCGCCGGCGGCAGAGGCCCGGCGCGTCGCGGTCGTCGTCGCTGGGTCC
>NZ_KI912250.1:324295-330656 GCF_000231035.2 Saccharomonospora iraqiensis subsp. paurometabolica YIM 90007
GCCGGTGACGAGCACGAGCCGCCCCGGGAACCGGCCGCGGGGCGGCGGGTTCACCCGGGCACGGCGCAGCGCCCGGCTCTCACCCGTCCCGGGATCCGTCCCGGGGTCGGTCCCGGAGTCCGCACCGGAACCGGACCCGGCGGGCTCCACCGCGTCGACCAGTTCCGCGGTGGCGGTGGCGATCCGGTCCGGATCGGCGCGCACGACCCAGTGGCTGCCGGGGATACGGCGCACCCGCAGGTCGGGCACCCACCGGGCGATCTCGGTCTGCAACGGCACGCCCACGAACGGGTCGTCGACGGGGGCGAGCACCTGGACGGGGATCTCCGCCGGGCGGCGCCCGGGGCGCCGGAGCCTGCCGACGATGTTGGCCCGGTAGAGGTTCAGCCCGTGCACCGCGTCGGAATGCCGGGGCGCGGGCTCGGCGGGTTCGCGCGCACGTACGACCCGCGCGCCCAGGCCGGAGCGCCAGAGCAGTTCCGGCAGCACCGGGAGCTGGAAGAACGCCAGGTATCCGGACCGGGCCAGTTGCCGCAGTGCGGCGCCGAGCCTGCGCGGGTGCGGCCGCAGCTGCGCGCGGAACCAGTGGGCGGCATGGTCCAGGTCCGGGCCGGAGATCGAGGTGAACGAGGCCACCCGCCCCCGCAGCCACGGCCCGGTGACCGCGTGCCAGGTCTGGATGGAACCCCAGTCGTGCGCGAGCAGGTGCACCGGGCGGTCCCCGGCGACCTCGTCGAGCACGGCGACCAGGTCGGCGGCGAGCGTGTCCAGCCGGTACGCGGCGACCTCCCGCGGCGCGTCGGAGTCCCCGGCCCCGCGCACGTCGTAGGTGACCACCCGGAACCGGCCGCGCAGCCGCGTGCGCACGCCGTCCCAGAGCGTGGAGTCGTCGGGATAGCCGTGCACACACACCACGGTCGGGACGTCGGTCTCCTGCCCGATCCCACCGTCCGGCCCGTCGACCGTCACCGACAACCGGACACCGTCCGCACCGTTCACCCACACTCGCCGCATCGCACCATGCTAGAGCCGATCTTCAACCCCGCCCGCCACGCAGGGTTGACGGTGACCACCGGGTCCGTGACACTTTGACAGGCCGACAATATGACGGAACTCACATTCCGCCATACGAAAGCGCGGGTTCCGGACCACCTCGGGGGCGGGCATGGACAACCTGGCGGTACTCAGTCTCGTCGCGCTGGCACCCATCGTGGTCGTCGGGATCCTGCTGGTCGGACTGCGCTGGCCGGCCAAGTACGCGATGCCGCTCGGCTTCGCCGTGGTCGTCGGCGCCGCCGCGTTCGTGTGGGGCGTCGAGCCCGTCGTCATCGCCGCCTCCAGCATCGAGGGCCTGATCCTGGCCGTGGGCCTGCTCTACATCGTGTTCGGCGCACTGCTGCTGCTCGGCACGCTGAGCAGCAGCGGGGCCCTGGCCACCATCCGGGGCACCTTCACCGACATCAGCCCGGACCGGCGGGTGCAGGCGATCATCATCGGCTGGCTGTTCGGCAGCTTCATCGAGGGCGCCTCCGGCTTCGGCACCCCGGCCGCCGTGGTCGCCCCGCTGCTGCTGGCGCTCGGCTTCCCGGCGATGGCCGCGGTGCTGGTGGGCCTCACCATCCAGAGCACCCCGGTCACCTTCGGGGCCGTGGGCACCCCCGTCCTCGTCGGCGTCACGGACGGACTCAGCGGCAACGCGGCCGTCGAGGAGCGGGCGTCCGTGCTCGGTGTGCCGATGCCCGACTACATCGCCGGGATCGCGCTCGACGCCGCGATCATCCACGCGATCGTGGGCACGCTGCTCCCGCTGTTCCTGGCCTGCCTGCTCACCGGGTTCTTCGGGGACCGGTCCCGCCCGGCGACCGCCCGGTTCGCGGACGGACTCGGGGTCTGGAAGTTCGCCCTGTTCGCGGCGCTGTCGATGACCGTCCCCTACGTCACCGTGGCCGCCCTGCTCGGCCCCGAGTTCCCCGCGCTGCTCGGCGGGCTCGCCGGACTGGCGATCGTGGTCACCGCCGCGCGGCGCGGGCTGTTCCTGCCCGCGCACACCTGGGAGTTCCCACCCCGTGCCGGGTGGGAGGCCGTCTGGACGGGGCGGGTCGAGCCGGACACCGACGTGGCGGGACGCCGGATGCACCCGGCCCGGGCGTGGGCGCCGTATCTGCTGGTGGCGGCGCTGCTGGTGCTCACCCGCACGATCGAGCCGCTCACCGACTTCCTCACCGGGCTGTCCCTGGACTTCACCGGCATCCTGGGGACCGACATCTCCGAGAGTCTGGAGCCGTTCTACCTTCCCGGTTTCGTCCTCGTGGTCGCCAGCGTCTCCGCGTACGGGCTGCACCGGATGTCGGGCGCCCGGATCGCCTCCTCCTGGCGTGTGGCGGGCAGGCAGATCGCCGGAACGGCGGTCGCCCTGCTGTTCGCGCTGCCGCTGGTCCGGGTGTTCATCAACTCCGACCTGAACACCAGCGGATACGAGAGCATGCCGCTGACCCTGGCCGACGGTGCCGCCTCGGCCGTCGGTGACGCCTGGCCGGTGCTCGCACCGTGGATCGGCGCACTCGGCGCCTTCGTGGCGGGCAGCAACACCGTGTCGAACCTGATGTTCTCGCTGTTCCAGTTCTCCACCGCGGAACAGATCGGCGTGCCCCCGGAGCCGGTCGTGGCCGGTCAGGCCGTGGGGGGCGCCGCGGGCAACATGATCACAGTGCACAACGTGGTGGCCGCCTCCGCCACCGTCGGTCTCCTCGGCAGGGAGGGTGACCTCATCCGTAAGACGATCTTCCCGATGATCTGGTACTGCCTGTTCGCCGGTGCGCTGGCGTTCGTACTCGCCAACGGACTCGGCCTCAACCTGGGAACGATCATGCTGGTGGTGCTGCTGCTCGCGGTCGCCGCGGTCGTCCACCGGCTGCACTCGGAAGGCCGCGCGGCGCGGACGGGGTGAGCGGGCGGCAGAATGGCCGTCATGCTGCCTACCACCGAACACGCCCTGCTCCGCCGTGTGGCCACCGAACAGTCCACCGGGCGGGCCCCCTCCCTCGTGGCCGCCGTGATCCGGGACGGCGAGCTCGCGTGGTGGGGCGCACGGGGCGAGGTGGCCGGTGCACGGCCGGACACCGGGACGCTGTACCGGATCGGCTCGATCACCAAGTCACTGGTGGCGGTGGTGGTGCTGCGGCTGCGCGACGAGGGCAGGCTGGCGCTGTCCGACCCGCTGGACACCCACGTACCCGGGACCGCCTTCGGCGAGCTGACGATCGCGCAGCTGTTGTCCCACACCGGCGGGCTGACCTCCGAGTCGCCCGGCTCGTGGTGGGAACGTTCCCCCGGCGGCGACTGGGACGACCTGAACGGCGACCTCGGTCGGGAGGAGCTCAAGCACCGTCCGGGGCGGCGGTTCCACTACTCCAACGTCGGCTACGGCGTGCTCGGGGAGCTCGTCGCCCGGCTGCGCGGCACGAGCTGGCTGGATTCCGTGCGCACCGAGGTGCTCGCCCCGCTGGGGATGCACCGCACCACCGACCGCCCCACCGGGGCGCACGCGCAGGGGTTCGCGGTGCACCCGTTCGCCGACGTCGTGCTGCCCGAACCCGCCCACGACGCGGGGGCAATGGCCCCGGCCGGGCAGTTGTGGTCCTGCGTCGACGACCTCGCCGCCTTCACCGCCTTCGTCGGCGGCGACACCGGCGAGGTGCTGCACCCGGACACGGTGGCCGAGATGCGCGAGGCGGCGATGATCGACGACAGCGGGCCGTGGTCGGCCGGGTACGGACTCGGGCTGCAGCTCGCCCGGGTGCACGGCACGCGGCTGGCCGGGCACACCGGCTCCATGCCCGGGTTCCTGGCCACCACGATGACCGACCCGGCCACCGGCACGGGAGCACTGGCACTGGCCAACGCCACCGGCGGTGTGGGCATCCTCTCCCTGGTGGCCGATCTCGTCGCGACGGCCGACGAGCAGGAACCGCGGCTGCCCGCCGAGTGGCGGCCCGCCCCGGTCCCCGACGGCCTGTTGGAGCTGACCGGCCTCTGGCACTGGGGGCCCGCACCGCACCACCTCCGGGTGCTGCCGAACGGGTGGCTCGACCTGCGTCCCGCCGCCGGGGCGGGCCGGGCGTCCCGGTTCCGGCCACTGGACGGGGACCGGTGGCTCGGGCTGGACGGCTACTACTCCGGGGAGACGCTGACGGTCCACCGGAACACCGACGGAACCGCGCGATACCTCGATCTGGCGACCTTCATCTTCACCCGGACGCCGTACGATCCGGCCGTGCCGGTGCCCGGCGGCGTCGACGACGGGGGCTGGCGTGGGTGACGCTCGTCATTCAATGTGGCCGGAGACCGTGAAACACTGACGGTATGACCGAAGCCGATGAGTTGACACTGCCCGCAGACCTCAAGCCCTCCGACGGCCGGTTCGGGTGCGGCCCGTCCAAGGTGCGCCCCGAGCAGCTGGCCAACCTCGCCAGGGAGGGCGCCAATGTCCTCGGCACGTCGCACCGCCAGAAGCCGGTGAAGTCCCTCGTCGGCCGGGTGCGGTCCGGGCTGGCGGAGCTGTTCGACCTGCCCGACGGCTATGAGGTGGTGCTGGGCAACGGAGGCACCACGGCGTTCTGGGACGCGGCCGCGTTCGGTCTGGTGCGCGAGCGTGCCCAGCACTTCTCCTACGGCGAGTTCTCCTCGAAGTTCGCCACCGTGACGGACAAGGCCCCGTTCCTGTCCGACTCGGTCGTGGTCACCTCGGAGCCGGGCACCGCCCCCGAGATCACCTACGAGCCGGGCTGCGACCTGGTGGCCTGGGCGCACAACGAGACCTCGACCGGTGTCGCCGTGCCGGTGCGCCGTCCCGCGGACAGCGAGGGCGCGCTGGTGGCGATCGACGCCACCAGCGGGGCAGGCGGCCTTCCGGTGCGGGCCGCCGACTACGACGTGTACTACTTCGCCCCCCAGAAGTCGTTCGCCTCGGACGGCGGCCTGTGGGTGGCCCTGATGTCGCCCGCCGCGATCGAACGCGTGGGCGAGATCGGCGCCTCGGACCGCTGGGTCCCCGAGTTCCTGTCGCTGCCCACCGCGCTGGACAACTCCCGCAAGGACCAGACCTACAACACCCCGGCGCTGGCCACGCTGTTCATGCTGGCCGACCAGGTCGAGTGGATGCTCGGCAACGGGGGCCTCGACTGGACCACCGCGCGGACCCGGGAGACCTCGGACCGGCTGTACGAGTGGGCGGAGAAGACCTCCTACACCTCGCCGTTCGTGAGCGACCCGTCGCTGCGCTCCTACGTCGTGGGCACCGTGGACTTCGACGAGAGCGTGGACGCCGCCGCGGTGGCGAAGACGCTGCGGGCCAACGGCATCGTCGACGTCGAGCCGTACCGCAAGCTGGGCCGCAACCAGCTGCGCATCGGCATGTTCCCGGCCATCGAGCCGGACGACGTCACGGCGCTGACCCGGTGCATCGAGTGGATCGTGGAGCGCACCACGAAGTGAGCGTTCCGAGATTCGCCTGATCGGGCAACGGGTAGTCCGGCGCGTCGGGACCGGATATACGGGCCGTGTCGAGGACGATCGACACGGGATGTTCACGGATTCCGGCGCGCCTCTCCCGTCAAGGCGACGCGCCGCATTACCGTGGACACCCACAGAGGTGATGTCTTTCGGAGGCGGACATGCGAACGCTGCGAGTGGTCGGGTTGCACGAGGACGGCACGTCCCTCGTGTGCGAAGACCCTGAGCGCCGCGAGCGGTTCCTCCTGCCCGCGGACGAGCGCCTGCGCGCGGCGGCCCGCGGGGACATCGCCCGGCTCGGCCAGATCGAGATCGAGCAGGAGAGTCCCATGCGTCCACGCGAGATCCAGGCCCGGATCCGGGCGGGGGAGTCCGTCGAGCAGGTGGCGTCGGCCTCGGGGATGTCGGCCGACCGGGTCGAGCGGTTCGCCCATCCGGTGCTGCTCGAACGCTCCCGCACGGCCGACCTCGCCCAGCGTGCCCACCCGGTTCGGGAGGACGGACCGGACATCCGCACGCTCGGGGAGATCGTCGCGCACGCGTTCGGGCTGCACGGGCACGACCACACCCAGGCGAGCTGGGACGCCTGGCGGTCCGACGAGGGCCGGTGGATCATCGGGCTGCACTGGAGCGCCGGACGTTCGGACAACCGGGCGCACTGGTCCTTCTCCCCCGGTGCGCACGGCGGCACGGTCACGGCCCTCGACGAACTGGCGGAGGCGCTGCTGGACCCGGACGCGCACAGCGTTCCCCGGCCGGTGGCCGAGCGCGCCGCGGAGTCGCCGGAAGGGGGCGACGAGGCCGCCCGGCACGGGGCCACGGTGATCGAGGCCCCGCTGCCCACACCGTC
>NZ_KI912250.1:330756-330997 GCF_000231035.2 Saccharomonospora iraqiensis subsp. paurometabolica YIM 90007
CCGGTGCCGGCACCGCTGTCGATGCCGTCGGGTACCGCGGGCACGAGCACCGCCCGGGTGTCGTGCACCCGGAGTTCGACCTCCCCGCTCACCCCCGGCTCCCCTCCGCCGTGTCCGACCGGTCCCCGGCCAGTTCGTAGAACGCGACCGCGGCCGCCGTGGCGACGTTCAGCGAGTCGACCCGGCCCGCCATGGGGATGCGCACGGCGACGTCGGCGGCCGCGAGGGCGGCCCCGGACAG
>NZ_KI912250.1:331097-335801 GCF_000231035.2 Saccharomonospora iraqiensis subsp. paurometabolica YIM 90007
GCCACCGGGCCGGGGATGCGGGCGGCCGTCCGGAGGCTCACCGCGTCGGCGCGCGGGGTCAGGGCCGCGAGCCGGAACCCGTGTTCCCGCAGGGTCCCGAGCCCTGCGGGCCAGTCGTCGACGGTCGTGAACGGCACCCGCAGGACGTGGCCCATCGACACGCGGACGCTGCGCCGGTAGAGCGGGTCCGAGCAGCCCGGGCCGAGCAGCACGCCGTCGACCCCGAGCGCGGCGGCGTTGCGGAACAGCGCGCCGAGGTTCTCGTGATCCCCGACCCCCTCCAGCACGGCCAGCACCCGCGCCCCGGCGGCGAGGTCGGCCACCGTGGGGCGCGGGGCGCGGTCGGCGACGGCGAGCACCCCGCGGTTCAGGTGGAAACCGACCACCTGCGCCATGGTCTCGGCCGAGGTCACGTACGCGGGCACGGACACGTCGGCCAGGTCGTCCGCCAGCTCCTCGACCCGCCGCCGCACCCCGAGCAGGGCGCGCACCGGGTAGGGCGAGGCGAGCAGCCTGCGCACCACCACCGTTCCCTCCGCGATCACCAGCCCCCGCCCGCCGGGCCGGTCGGGCCTGCGGTCGGCGGTGGTGAGGTCGCGGAAGTCGTCCAGCCGCGGGTCGGCCACGTCGTCGGTGTAGATCACTGAGGCCACGCGGGAAGTCTCGCATCGACCCGGGTGGCGGGGATCGGTACTCCGTCCGCCGGGTACCCGGCTGGTACGAACGGCCCCGGTGATGCGCTGGGTGTGCGCGGCGTGACGGACCGCACCCTTTTTGGCCGCTGGATGAGGCCCCCGGCATGTGCAACGGTTGCCGCCTGGCAGGGGCGAACGCCGCGGCATCCGGGGAGCCGAGGCCGAGGGAGAGGGGCGATCGGCATGGGCAAGGACGTGGCACCGGACTCCGTCACCTCCCGGGACCGGGGCCGCTATCGGCACAAGGTGCAGCGGTGCCTGGACACGCTGGCGCGCATGCTGTCCGAGAGCAGCTTCACCTTCCCCCGCAAGCACATCGGGCTGGAGGTCGAGCTGAACCTCGTCGACGACGCGATGCGCCCGTCGATGTCGAACTCCGCCGTGCTCGACGCCCTCGACGAGGCGGCGTTCACCACCGAACTCTCGCAGCACAACATCGAGTTGAACGTGCCGCCGTACCCGCTGGACGGCGAGTCCGCGTTCACTTTGGAGGCGGATCTCGGCGCGTACCTGGAGCTGGCCCACGACACCGCGGAGCGCGCGGGCACCTCGGTCGCGATGATCGGCATTCTGCCGACCCTGCGCGCGGAACACTTCGATCAGAAGTGGCTGACCAACAACGCCCGGTACGCGCTGCTCAACGACCAGATCATGGCCTCCCGGGGGGAACAGCCGCTGCTGTCGCTGGAGGGGGTCCCGCTGCGGGGCCGCGAACCCGAGCGGCTGCGTGCGTTCGCGCAATCGATCCTGCCGGAGGCGGCGTGCACGTCGGTGCAGCTGCACCTGCAGGTGAGCCCGGAGGAGTTCGCCCCGCACTGGAACGCCGCGCAGTGCCTCGCCGGTGTCCAGCTCGCACTCGGCGGGAACTCGCCGTTTCTGCTGGGCAAGGCCCTGTGGCAGGAGACCCGCATTCCGCTGTTCCTGCAGGCCACCGACACCAGGCCGGAGGAGCTGAAGAACCAGGGGGTGCGCCCGCGGGTGTGGTTCGGCGAGCGGTGGATCACCTCGATCTTCGACCTGTTCGAGGAGAACGTCCGCTACTTCCCCGGTCTGCTGCCGGAGACCGACGACGAGGACCCGATGGAGGCCCTCGAATCGGGCCGGGTTCCCCGGCTGACGGAGCTGCGGCTGCACAACGGCACCGTGTGGCGGTGGAACCGGCCGGTGTACGACGTCGTGGACGGCACCCCGCACCTGCGGGTGGAGAACCGGGTGCTGCCCGCGGGGCCCACGGTGCGGGACATGATGGCCAACGCGGCCTTTTTCTACGGCGCGCAACGCGCCCTGGTGGGCCAGGAGCGGCCCGTGTGGTCGCAGATGTCGTTCCAGGCGGCCGAGGAGAACCTGTACTCGGGGGCGCGCAACGGGTTCGACGCGCTGCTGTACTGGCCGGGCATCGGCCGGGTGCCGCCGGACGAGCTGGTACTGCGGGTGTTGCTGCCGCTCGCGCGGGAGGGGCTGCGTGACTCCGGTGTGGCCGACACCGTGGCGGAGCGCTACCTCGGGGTGATCGAACAACGGTGCCTGCGCCGCCGGACCGGCAGCACGTGGCAACGGGAGACGGTCGCGCTGCTGGAGGAACGCGGGACGGACCGCGACGCCGCACTGACCGGCATGCTCGCGCGGTACCTGGAGCACTCCCGGTCCGGGGAGCCGGTCCACACCTGGCCGGTCGGGTGAGCCGCGCGGGCGCTCCGGTGGTGTGTGGCCGATCCGACAGTGGTGTTGACCTCGAGTCCACTCCAGGGAGCAAGGTCAACTTCGCCACTCCCCGGTTAGCCCGCGACCTCGGCGGCTACTAGGTTGGCAATCACGCAAAGGCTTGCCTCGACCACGAAGGAGGGCTCATGCCCACGTACGAGCTTCCCGACCTCGACTACGACTACGGTGCCCTCGAACCGCACATCTCCGGTGAGATCAACGAGCTGCACCACAGCAAGCACCACCAGACCTACGTCAACGGCGCGAACCAGACGCTCGAGAAGCTCGCCGCGGCGCGCGACGCCAACGACTTCGGCTCGATCGTCGGCCTGGAGACGACGCTCGCCTTCAACCTCGCCGGGCACGCCAACCACGTCGTCTGGTGGAAGATCCTCTCCCCGGAGGGCGGCGACAAGCCGACCGGTGAACTGGCCGCCGCCATCGACGACGCCTTCGGCTCGTTCGACAAATTCAAGGCGCAGTTCACCGCGGTGTGCACCACGATCCAGGGCAACGGCTGGGGTGCGCTGTCCTGGGACCCGATCGGCCAGACACTGATCACCCAGCAGCTGCGCGACCACCACAACAACCTGGTGCTGCCCACCGTGCCGATCCTGCTGGTCGACGTCTGGGAGCACGCGTTCTACCTGCAGTACAAGAACGTGAAGCCGGACTACATCAACGCGCTGTGGAACGTCTTCAACTGGGCGGAGATCGGCAGGCGTTTCGAGGACGCCCGCG
The DNA here is from genome assembly GCF_000231035.2 of Saccharomonospora iraqiensis subsp. paurometabolica YIM 90007. Lineage (GTDB taxonomy): Bacteria > Actinomycetota > Actinomycetes > Mycobacteriales > Pseudonocardiaceae > Saccharomonospora > Saccharomonospora paurometabolica. The sequence continues at coordinate 334,235 of NZ_KI912250.1, forward strand.
CGGGGCGCAACGGACTGCTGCTGGGCTGAGACCCGGCCACCCGGCCGGTCCGGGCCACCCGCGCACACGCGCGCGAACGAGGAAGGGCCCCGCACGGACGTCTCGTGCGGGGCCCCTTCTCGTTCCCGAACTGCCGCCGCTCCCACCACGAAGCGACACCCATGAGGTTAGCCTAACCTCATTCGACGAGCAAGGGGTGTCGCTCCCGCCTGCGGGCGAGGACCGCGCAGAGCAGTGCGGCCAGCACGGCGACCGCACCCCCCAGCCAGAACGGGGACCGCCCGCCGAAGGTGTCGGCCAGCCACCCGACCATCGGTCCGCTGATCGGGTTGCCGCCGATCAGGACGAGCACGTACAGGCCCATCACGCGCCCCCGCACCTCCGGACTCGTCGAGGTCTGCACGAGCGCGTTCGCGGTGTTCAGGAACGTGATCGTGGCGAAGCCCAGGGGCACGAGCGCGACCCCGAAGAGCGCGTAGGTCGGCAGGAACGAGGCGGCCAGCTCGACCGCGCCGAGACCGAAGGCGGCGACCAGCAGCACCCGCAGGCTGGGCCCCCCGCGACTGCCCCGCCGGGCGGCGGCGAGCGCGCCGGTGAAGGTGCCCACCGCCAGCATCGTGGACAACAGGCCGTAGCCGTCCGCCTCCGTGCCGAACACGTTGGCCGCCACGATCGCCAGCGAGGTGAAGAAGGTGATCCCGAACGTGCTGACGAAGAACACCAGCACCATGATCATCATCAGGTCGGGTCTGCCGCGCACGTACCGCAGCCCCTCCCGCAGCTGCCCCTTCGACCGGGCGGCGGGCGGGTTCCGGTGCAGCGCGGCGGGGTCCATGGCCGCGAGCCCGGCGAGGACGGCCAGGGTGCTCACGGCGTTGGCGACGAACAGCCACCCGGTACCGACCAGCACGATGGCGAACCCGGCGATCGCGGGTCCCACGATCCGCGCCATGTTGAACACCGAGGAGTTCAGCGCCACGGCGTTGGCGACCTGCTCGCGGCCCACCATCTCGCCGACGAACGACTGCCGGGTCGGCACGTCCAGCGCCGAGAACACCCCGAGGACGAGGCACAGCACGTAGACGTGCCACAGCTCGGCCATGCCGCTGATGTCGAGCACCCCGAGCAGTGCCGCCTGCACCGCCATCCCCGACTGGATGGCGATCAGGAGCCTGCGCTTGTCCACCCGGTCGGCCAGCACCCCCGCCCACAGCGACAGCAGCACGGTGGGCAGGAACTGCAACGCCACCGCCACCCCGAGTGCGACCGGGTCGTAGCCGCTGAGCTCCAGGACCAGCCAGTCCTGGGCGATGCGTTGCATCCAGGTGCCGATGTTCGAGATGACCTGCCCGCTGAAGAACAGCCGGTAGTTGCGCACCCGCAACGACGCGAACATCCCCCGGGGACGGTCGTCGGACCCGTCGGACGGACCCCCGCCCGGGGCTTCCCCACCCGGGGTCGCCGTGTCCGGGGGTGCCGTGTCCGTGGCCGCCGTGTCCGGGGCCGGGTCGGGTCGCGCGGGGCCGGTGGTCGTGGTCCGGTCCGGCCCGGCGGAGGTGGTGCGGTC
>NZ_KI912250.1:335901-338280 GCF_000231035.2 Saccharomonospora iraqiensis subsp. paurometabolica YIM 90007
CCGCTCGGTCACCGTGAGCACGGCGGCGAACCCGACCCCGAAGCGGCCCACGACCCCCGCGGCCCCGGACGGGTCGCCGGGGACGGTGGCTTCCGGACCGGTGGGGTCGGTCGGGGCGGTCGGGTCGGTCGGGTCGGTCGGGGCGTCCGCGGAGCCGGTGGGAGCGGCACGGTCCTTGTCCGAGGCCCGCAGCGAGGCGAGCGCGGCGACGCCGTCGTCGTCCAGCGGGACACCGGTGTTGGCCACGCGCAGTTCCCCGTCGACGACCCGCACGCGCATCCGGCCGGGCCGTCCCGACCGGGCGGCCGCGTCGGCGGCGTTCTGCGCGAGTTCGACGAACAGCCGGTCACGGTACGCGCCCGCACGCAGGTCGTGCTCGGAATTGGTGTCCTCGGTCAGCCGGGTCGGCGAGTCCCGCCACGTCCGCAGCACCGTCTCCCGCAGCCGCCGCAGCGACTCCGGGCGCGGCATCTCCCCACGGGGTTCCGGGCGGGCGTTCGTCTCCCGCGCCTCCGGCTCCACCCGGCGTCAGCCGCGGGTGGGCGCGTCGGCGCCGTCGGCCGCCTGCGGGGTGTCGGCCGCCTGCGGCATGTCACTGTCCAGCACCGAGTCGTCGTAGACCACCTCGGCCACCGGGACCGGCGACCGGCGTTCCATCTCCACCTCGGAGTGCGCGCCGCAGCCGAACTCCGCGTGGACGACGTGCCCGTCGGCGGGCGAGATCTCGTTCCCGCACACCCCGAACGCCGCGCGCAGCGACCCGGCGAGGCCGAGGTAGAACGCGCACGTGCCGCACGCGCCCGGCGCGCTGCGCGCCATGTCCGAACGCGGTCCGTACTCGCCGCGGTACCAGCGGGTCGCGGTCTCCTCGCGGCCGTGGCGGGACATCACCCGCTCCCGCCCCAGGCCGATCTCGTGGGCGACGTCCTCCACCTCGGGGTCGTCCGTGGTGGCGTAGGCCGGGACCACCCGCGGGTCGTCCTCCCGGGTGGGGAACAGGTCGCCCACCCCGAGGTCGCCGTGCCGCACCCGGCGCTCCCAGGGCACCCACCGGGGCGCCAGGATCGCGTCCGGCCCGGGCAGCAGGGTGACCTCGCTGACCGTGACCTCGGCGTCGGGGTCGGTGGCCGGGAGGGCCACGGTCACCGCCCAGCGCCAGCCGCGGTACCCCGGCAGCAGCGCGTCGAACAGGTGGGTCGCCGTCACGGCGTCCTCGTGTTCGACGTCGACGTGCGCACCGACGTTGTGCTCCCCCGCGTCCAGGACGGCGGCCTCCCGCGCCGTCGGGACCGCCTCGGCCAGCTTGCGGCGGATCGTGCCGTCGTCGTGGGTGAGCAGCAGGGCCATACCCCAATTGTGCAGCATTTGGGCGTTCCGCCGATCCGGTGGGTTCTGCCAGGCTGGTCGGCGTGCGACGGATGATCAGTGGGGGGCTCGCCCTGGCCGTGCTGACCGCCTGTGCCCCGGCCCCGGACGACGGGGACGGGGCGGGTTCCCCGACGTCCGGGGCGGGGGTGGAACGGCTCGACGTCGAGGTGGTCGAGGAACTCCCGCACGACCCGGAGGCGTTCACGCAGGGCCTGGAGATCGCCGGGGACACGCTGTACGAGGGCACCGGACTGGTCGGTGAGTCGTCGGTGCGCGCGGGCCCGGTCGGCGGGGAGCCGGAGATCGTGCGGCCGCTGCCGGAGCCGCTGTTCGGCGAGGGCCTCACCGTGGTCGGCGACCGGGTGTGGCAGCTCACCTGGCAGGCGGGCGTCGCGATCGAGCGCGACCGGGACACCCTCGCCGAGCGGCGCCGCGTCCGCTACGACGGCGAGGGGTGGGGGCTGTGCCACCGGGAGGAGGCCGACGAGCTGGTGATGAGCGACGGCTCGGCCCGGCTGACCTTCCGCGATCCGGCGGACTTCTCCGTCACCGGGTCCGTCACGGTGACCGAGTCCGGCACGGAACTGGCCGAGCTCAACGAGCTGGAGTGCGTCGGGGACGCGGTCTACGCCAACGTGTGGCACAGCGACGTGCTGCGGCGCATCGACGTCGACAGCGGACGGGTGACCGCCCGCATCGACGCCTCCGGCCTGCTCACGCCGGACGAGCGTGCCGACGCCGACGTGCTGAACGGGGTGGCGAAGTACCCGGGATCGGACGAGTTCCTGCTCACCGGCAAGCTGTGGCCCACGATGTTCCGGGTGAGGTTCGTCCCACAGGGGTGAGACCCCGCCGGGCGGGGTCGGGTACGGCAGGATTGGTCTATGCGTTCCGGTCGCAGGGGCAGGCGGAAGTGGACGCCCGAGCCGGGGTCCGGCTCCCCGCCGCACGAGCGTCGCCGGGCCCCGGGCTCCGGGCGGTCCGCGCCGGAGGGAGGACCCACGGCGGACG
>NZ_KI912250.1:338380-339581 GCF_000231035.2 Saccharomonospora iraqiensis subsp. paurometabolica YIM 90007
TCTGCGCTTGGCGAGGGGCAGGGCGTCCACCTCGCCCAGCTCCCGCCGGGCCCGCTCGCGCGCGGCCGGACGGGAACCCCCGCGCGAGCGCGGCCCGAACGCCACGTTGTCGAGCACGCTGAGGTGCGGGAACAGCCGCGGCTCCTGCGCGAGCAGACCCACCCCGCGCCGGTGCGGTGCGACGTGCGTGCGGGTGTCGTCGAGGGTCCGGCCCGCCAGGGCCACCGAGGCCGTGTCCGGCCGCAGCAGCCCCGCCAGGCAGGACAGCACCGTGGACTTGCCGGAGCCGTTCGGCCCGAGCACGGCCAGCACCTCGCCGTCGGCGACCTCGAACGCCACCGACAGCGTGAAGGCGTCCCGGCGCAGGTCGAGGTCGGCGTGCAGGGTCACGACCGCACGCCCTCGACCGCCCGCGGCCGGGCGGCGGCGATGACCACGACGGCCACGACGACCAGCAGGAGCGCCAGCGCCACGGCGCTGTCCACGTCGGTCTGCGCCCGGTGGTACACCTCCACCGGCAGCGTGCGGGTGACCCCCTCCAGACTGCCCGCGAAGGTGAGCGTGGCGCCGAACTCGCCGAGCGCGCGGGCGAAGCTGAGCACCGCGCCGGACCCGAGCGCGGGCAGCAGCAGCGGCAGCGTCACCCGGCGCAGCACCGTCGGCGGGCCCGCGCCGAGCGTGGCGGCCACCCGTTCGTGGCCGGTGCCGGCGGCACGCAGGGCCCCCTCCAGACTCACGACCAGGAACGGCATCGCCACGAAGGTCTGCGCCAGCACCACGGCGGCCGTGGTGAACGGCACCCGCACCCCGGCGACGACGTCGAGCAGCTGGCCGAGGAACCCGGTGCGGCCGAACAGGAACAGCAGCGCCAGCCCGCCCACCACCGGGGGCAGCACCAGCGGCAGCAGCACGACCGCGCGCAGCAGCCGCACGACCGGCCCCCGGGTGCGCGCCAGCACCACCGCCAGCGGGACGCCGAGCAGTACGCACGCCCCCGTGGACAGGGTGGCGGTGACCAGGGACAACCGCAGGGCGTTCAGCGCGGCGGGCCGGGTGAGCAGAGCGGGAAGTCCGGCGAGGTCGGTGCGGGTGAGCAGTCCGACCACCGGGAGCACCACCAGCGCCAGCGCGGCGCCGGCGGGCACCCACAACACGCGGGGCACCCCCGGTTCCCGCGACGTCCGGTCCCCGCGGTCCGATC
>NZ_KI912250.1:339681-343562 GCF_000231035.2 Saccharomonospora iraqiensis subsp. paurometabolica YIM 90007
CGACGCGGGCGGCGTCGGCGGCCGGGGCGGGCCCTGCGGGCGCACGCGGCGCGCCAGCTCGGTGACCTGCGCGACGCTGCTCAAGTCGAACCGGTTCGGGGAGTCGAACTCCTCCCTCCCCGTCGGCCGGTTCAACTTCTCCCACTCGTCGCCCTCAGTCACGCGCGCCGCCCTGCAGCTGCGCACGGAGCTCCGGGGTCATCTGCTGGCCGACCCGGTCCACCAGCAGCGTCATCTCGTAGGCGACGGTGCCGATGTCGGCCGTGGGCGCGGCCAGCACGGCGAGGCACGAGCCGTCGCTGATGGACATCAGGAACAGGTAGCCCTTCTCCATCTCGACGACCGTCTGGGTCACCTCCCCGCCGTCGAAGCAGCGGGCGGCCCCGTAGGTCAGCGACACCAGCCCCGAGGCGACGGCGGAGAGCTGCTCCGCCCGGTCCTGCGGGAGTCCGTCCGAGGCCGAGAGCAGCAGTCCGTCGGCGGAGACGACCACCGCGTGGGCGGCACCGGGCACCCGGCGCACGAAGTCGGTGATGAGCCAGCCGAAACCGCGGTGAGTCGCTGCCGTCACTGTCCCTCCTCGCCTCGCGGCCTGCGCGCAAGACTATTAGCCGGGTCAAACCGCCGGTAGCCGTTCCCCCGGTTCCGCGCCGGGAATCACGCCGTCGGCGCAGGCGACGGCACACGTCCGCCGGATGCCCACCCGGCGAACGTGACCGAGCTCACCCCGCCTTGAGGGTCGAGTCGTGCGCGATCGCGTGTTGCACGACCGAGATGAGCACCTGCTTGGTCGACTCCCGGTCCCGCGCGTCGCAGGCCATGATCGGCACCGAGGGGGCGATGGTGAGCGCGTGCCGGACGTCCTCGATCTGGTGGTGCAGCAACCGGTCGAAGCAGTTGATCGCCACGATGTACGGCAGCTTCCGGTTCTCGAAGAAGTCGATCGACGGGAACGCGTCGGCGAGCCTGCGCGTGTCCACCAGGACGACCGCCCCGATCGCCCCGTGGGCGAGGTCGTCCCACATGAACCAGAACCGGTGCTGGCCCGGTGTGCCGAAGACGTAGAGGACCACGTCGGAGTCGAGCGTGATCCGCCCGAAGTCCATCGCCACGGTGGTGGTCGCCTTGTCCGGTGTCTGCGACAGGTCGTCGACCGACACGCTGGCCTCGGTCATCGAGGCCTCCGTGGTCAGCGGATCGATCTCGGACACCGCGCCCACGAGCGTCGTCTTCCCGACGCCGAACCCGCCCGCGACCAGGATCTTGGTCGACTGCGTCGGGCCGGACACCGCCGGCGAGGACGGGGCGTCAAATTCTCCGAAGCCCACTGAGCACCCTTTCCATGAACTCGATACTGGGCCGGTCTCCCACCATGGAGGACGCGGAGTGCACGAGCACGAGCCCGAGACCGGCAACGTCACCAACCAGAATCCGGACGACCCCCAGCGGCATCCCGAGCAGCGCCGCCACCTCGGCGACCGACCGGGTGTCCAGGCACAGTCCGCAGATGGAGCGGTGTTCCGGGACGCGGACCCGGTCCAGCCGCCTGCCCCGCTCGCTGGTGGAGATCAGCGCCTCGATGGCCAGGTCGTAGTCCGGTTTCGTCCTGCCCCGGGTGCGGAAGTACGGGCGCACCAGCCCGGACGAGGTGTCCTCGTCCTCGGTGGCGGTCTCCCCCGGACGGCGCGGCACCGGGGACGGGCGGTCCCACGACGGCGGGCCCGAATCCCACGACGGCGGGCCCGGGTCCCGGGAGGGCGGGCCGGAGTCCCACGACGGGGGCCCGTGGTCCCGGGACGACGGGCCGGGGTCGTGCCGTGCCCCGTCGGCGGACCGGAAGCCGTCCTGCCCCGTTCCGCCACCCCCCATGCCGTACAGCTCGGCACCGGGTCCGCTGAACAACTGGCCGGATTCGGTGACGTCGGTGACGAACGGGCCGACGTCGGCACCGCCCGCGCGCAACCACTCGCCCGTGTCGAGGGTGTCGGACGGTGGGCCGCCCGCCCGTCCCGGACGGGGATCCGGGTCGGCACGGTCGCGGTACCCGGCCCCGTCGCCCGGCTCGTTCGTCCGGCGCCAGGCCGCACCGTCGAGCCATCGATCGCCTCGTGACTGCCCGGAATTCACGGCGGTCTCCTCAGTGTGTTCTCACCGTCTGCGTTGTCTCACCGTCTGCGTCGCCCCCCGACCACGCGCTCCCGCGTGGGACCGTCAGCGCTGCGCGCCCTGCAACTGCGCACGCAACTCCGGTGTCATCTGCTGACCGACCCGGTCCACCAGCAGCGTCATCTCGTACACCACCAACCCGATGTCCGAATCCGGGGATCCGAGCACCGCCAGGCACGAGCCGTCGGAGACCGACATCAGGAACAGGAACCCGTTGGCCATCTCGACCACGGTCTGGGCCACCGTGCCGCCCTCGAACACCTGCGCGGCGCCGCGGGCGAGGCTCGTGAGGCCGGACGCCACCGCGGCGAGCTGGTCGGCCCTGTCCTTGGGCAGCCCCCGCGAGGCCGCGAGCAACAGGCCGTCGGCGGAGACCACCACGGCGTGCGCCGCGCCCGGGACGCGGTGCACGAAATCCGTGATGAGCCACGCGAAGTTGCCCGTCTGCCCGGAGTTGCCCTGATTCGGCGCTCCCGGACGTTCTGAACCCGCCCGTGTCAACTCTTACTCCTTCGCCCCGTTGGAACGGGGGGTTTCCCCCGTCTCGTCGACTTGCTCGCTGCGAACCTGCGGCTCGTGGAGCGCGTGGCGGCCACTCTGGTAGCCACGCTGGAAACTCATCATCCGGGTCCGCGCCGCTTCGGCCGACCGCGCGATGGCCCCCTGCCCCGGCTCCCCGGCGGTCGCGTCGGTGAACCCGTCACCCCTGCTGGTGAACCCGTCATCCCTGCTCGGGCTACCGACCGAGCCCGGCACGAGATACGCGTTGGGCACACGCTTCGGCAGGCCCGCGGGGGTGATCTCCTCGTTCTTGTCCTCCAGCAGCGCGTGCGCCGCCTGCCACCCCAGGTCCGAGGCGCTGTGCCAGTCGTCGCCGGTGGCCCCGTCCGGCGTGCCCGCCGCACCGTCGCGTCCGGAGCCGTCCCGGGAACCGTTCATCGCCGCCTCCGCCGGTCCGGTGTCCCCGCGACCGTCCGAGCCGGCCCCCTCCGCCGGACCACCCGCGGCCGGGTCGCCGGACCCCGCCGCATCGTGGTCGTCGTCGGGTTCGAACGCGCTCTCCTCGCTGAACCAGCGCGACAACACGGACTGGTAGATCGGCAGTCTTCTCGTGGGCGCATCGTCCTCCAGAGCACGTCCGTCGGCGACGTCCCCGTCCGGGGACTCCTGCGGCCACACCGGCTCGGCCGACACCGGAGAGGTCACTGCCGCGGGCCCCACCAGCTCGGTCGGGGGCTCACTCGCGGGCCCGTCGAGGAACCGGGTCGCGGGTTCCGCGCCGGATCCCGGTTCCGGCTCCCGACCGGACCGCGACCCGTTCCCCTCCCCGGTGTCCGGGGTCAGGAACGGGCCCGCCGCCGGACTCCGGCCGCCGATGAGGTCGTCGAGACTGATCGGTTCGTCCAGCGGGCGCAGACCGTCCTCCCGGCCCGGGTCCGGGGAACCGTCGTCCGCCCCGGCCCTGTCCGCCGTTGCGGCGCCCGATCCGGGGGCGTCCGATCCGGCGGCGTCCGGCCCGAGAGGGTGCGGATCCGGCGGGGGCGGTGTCGCGGCGGGTCGTTCCGGGACCGGCGGGGTGGTCTCTCCGGTGGCGTTCGTGCCGCCGTCCCGCGGCGGGTGACCGTTGCGGTCCGTCTCCACGGGGCCGCCGGGTCCGGCCCCCGCGAACGGATCCACCGGTCCGGCCGGATCCGCGCCGGGCGCGTTCGTCGACT
>NZ_KI912251.1:0-2962 GCF_000231035.2 Saccharomonospora iraqiensis subsp. paurometabolica YIM 90007
CCCGCGTGCCGCGGCGTCGGCCGTGCCGGCGAGGGTGTCCACGTCCGGGTACGGGCGGCCCGCGCACACCGTGTCGGCCCAGGAGGGCGCGGCGCAGCACGCGAGGAGCGCGGGAGTCACCTCCCCGGCCGGTGCCGCGTTGAACTCGTCCAACGTCATGGGATCAAACCTTTCGGATCGCGGAAGAGAGATTCCGTTGAACGAGAGCATGCACCTGTGACAGCCTTCACGTCAACAGTTTGTTGAAGATGTTCCGGACCTCGTGCTTCCGTTCGGAGCATCCCGTCCGTCGCGCACCAGTGAGGTCCGATGTCCAACACCAGTCCCGGCTACGCCGTCACCGTCCGGGTCCAGACCCCGTCCCACGCCGACGCCACCAGCGACCTGGTGGCCGCCGTGCGCCACGCCGGGGGCGCACTCACCGCACTCGACGTGGCCGAGTCGCACGCCGACCGGCTCGTCGTGGACGTCACCTGCGACGCCGCCGACGCCGACCACGCCGAATCGATCACCGAGGCACTGGGCGCGGTCGAGAACGTGACCGTGCGCAAGGTCAGCGACCGCACGTTCCTGCTGCACCTCGGCGGCAAACTCGAGGTCAATCCCCGGGTCCCGCTGCGCAACCGGGACGACCTCTCCCGCGCCTACACCCCCGGGGTGGCCCGGGTCTGCCGGGCCATCGCGGACCGTCCCGAGGACGCGCGGCGGCTGACCGTCAAGCGCAACACCGTCGCCGTGGTCACCGACGGGTCCGCGGTGCTCGGCCTCGGCGACATCGGCCCGGCCGCCGCGCTGCCGGTGATGGAGGGCAAGGCGGCCTTGTTCAAGCAGTTCGCCGGGGTGGACGCCTGGCCCGTGTGCCTGGACACCCGCGACCCGGACGACATCGTCCACATCGTCCGGTCGATGGCGACGGTGTACGGCGGGATCAACCTGGAGGACATCGCGGCACCCCGCTGCTTCGAGATCGAGCGGCGGCTGCGCGACGAGCTGGACATCCCGGTCTTCCACGACGACCAGCACGGCACCGCCGTGGTGGTGCTGGCGGCGCTGACCAACGCCCTGCGGGTGGTCGGCAAGAAGCGGGAGGGGCTGCGGGTGGTCGTCAGCGGCGTCGGCGCCGCCGGGCACGCCATCATCCGACTGCTGCACGCCCAGGGGGTGACCGACATCGTCGCCTGCGACCGGCACGGGGTCGTCCACCCGGAGCGGGACGGGCTCGACCCGGACCGGCGGTGGATCGCCGACAACACCAACTCCCGCGGGGTCACCGGCACGCTCGCCGGGGCGCTGGCCGGTGCCGACGTCTTCGTCGGCGTGTCCGCGCCGAACCTGCTCGACGGCGCCGACCTCGCCGCGATGGCGGACGACGCGATCGTGTTCGCCCTGGCCAACCCGGACCCGGAGGTGGACCCGTTCGCCGCCCGCGGGCACGCGGCGGTGGTGGCCACCGGCCGGTCGGACTTCCCGAACCAGATCAACAACGTGCTCGCCTTCCCCGGCCTGTTCCGGGGCATGCTGGACGCCGGGGCACACCGGATCACCGACGCGGTGATGCTCGCCGGGGCGGAGGCGATCGCCGACTCGGTCGAGCCGTCCGAGCTCAACGCCAGCTACATCGTGCCGTCGGTGTTCGACGACTCGGTCGCCCCGGCCGTCGCCGCCGCGGTCCGCGCGGCCGCCGACCGGGACACCGCCGACCGGGACACCGCCGACCGGGACGGGGCGCGGTCGTGAGCGCCGGCGTGGAGGGCCTGGCCGAGGAACTCGACCGGCGCCTGGCCACCGCCGACCGGGAACTGGCCCGGCGCTTCCCCGGCGACCGGGGCGTGCGGCAGCCGGTGCACACGGTCTACGTCCCCGCCGACCGGTACACGGCCGCCACCGTGCCGGACTGGGGCGCACGGGCGTCGGCCGTGCTGGACGAGCACGCGGACACCCCGGAGGCCCTGGCCGGGGCGACGGGCGTGCCCACGGAGACCGCCCGTGCGGTCCACGACCGGATCCGGGACAAACTGGCGCGGGAACCGGTCGAGGACCTGCGCGTCGACTTCGAGGACGGCTACGGCACCCGCCCGGACGCGGAGGAGGACGCGGCGGTGACCGCCGCCGCCGAGGCACTGGCCGACACCGTGCGGTCCGGGACGGCGCCGCCGTGGCACGGCATCCGGTTCAAGAGCTTCGAGGCGCCCACCCGCCGCCGGGGGCTGGCGAGTCTGTGGTCGTTCGTCGAGACGCTGCACGCCGCCGGGGGGCTCACCGACGGGTTCGTGGTGACCCTGCCGAAGGTGACCTCGGTGGAGCAGGTCGAGGCGATGGTGCTGGTGTGCGGGCGGCTGGAGGCCGCCCTCGGGCTGGCCGAGGGTTCCCTGCGGTTCGAGATCCAGGTGGAGACCCCGCAGTCGATCCTCGGACCGGACGGCACGGTGCTCGTCGCCCGCATGGTGCACGCCGCGCGGGGCCGGTGCACGGGTCTGCACTACGGCACCTACGACTACTCCGCCTCGTGCGGCATCGCGGCCGAGCATCAGAGCATGGAACACCCGGCGGCCGACCACGCCAAGGCGGTGCTGCAGGTGGCCGCCGCGGGCACCGGCGTGTTCCTGTCCGACGGCTCCACCAACGTGCTGCCCGTCGGCGCCTCCGAGCGGGTCCACGCGGCGTGGCGGCTGCACACCCGGCTGGTGCGCCGGTCGCTGGAGCGTGGTTTCTACCAGGGCTGGGACCTGCACCCGGCCCAGCTGCCGACCCGCTACCTGGCCACCTACACCTTCTACCGGGAGGGACTGGCGCAGGCCACCGGCCGGCTGCGCGGTTACCTCGGCGGTGGTGAGTCGGGCTGGCTGGACGAACCCGCCACTGCCGCCGCCTTGGCCGGGTTCGTGCTGCGGGCGCTCGACTGCGGCGCGGCCACCCCGGGCGAGGTCGAACACGCCGTCGGCGCCGGTCCCGACCGGCTGGC
>NZ_KI912251.1:3062-5625 GCF_000231035.2 Saccharomonospora iraqiensis subsp. paurometabolica YIM 90007
CAGGCCGTCGGCGTCCGGGCCCGCGCCGCCGCCACCGGCGCTGCCGACGGCGGCGACGGTCACGAAGACCGCCGTGCCGAGTGCGCCCGCGAGTTGTTGCAGCGTGGTGAGGATGGCGCTGCCGTGGGAGTAGAGGTGGTCGGGCAGACTCCCGAGCGCTTCGGTCATCAGCGGCGTCATCATCAGGGCGAGTCCCGTCATCAGCACGATGTGGATGCCGATCACCAGCACCAGCGGCGACCCCGGCCCGAGCAGGGTGAACAGCCACAGCGACACGGCCATCGCCGACGCGCCGGGGATCACCAGCGGCCGGGCCCCGACGCGGTCGAACAACGCGCCCACCGGGCGGCCGAGCAGTCCGAGGACCAGGCCACCGGGCAGCACCGCCAGGCCGCTGACGAACGTGCTGGTGTCCAGCACGGTCTGCAGGAACAGCGGCAGCATGATCGCGCCTGCGCCGAGCAGGCACATGAACAGCAGTGCGGCCAGCACCAGCGCGACCGTGAAGCTGCGGTGGGTGAACGGGCGGAGGTCCAGCAGCGCGCGGTCGTGCCGTTGCAGCCGGGTCTGGCGCAGCACGAACACGGTGAGCGCGGCGAGACCGACCACGATCGGTGCCCACGGCGGTACCGGGTGCCCGCCGCCTCCTTCCCCGAAGGACGAGAGGCCGTAGAGCAGGCCGCCGAAGCCGATCGCGGACAGCACGACCGAGACGAGGTCGAGCGGCAGCCGCCGCGTCGGGTTGTCGAGGTGCAACCACACCGCCCCGATGACCAGGGCGGTCAGCGCCAGCGGCAGCACGATCCAGAACATCCAGCGCCAGCCCAGCGACGCCAGCACCGCCCCGCCGATTGTCGGCCCGACCGCGGGCGCGACCGCGATGACGATGGTGATGGTGCCCATCGTCGCGCCGCGCCGGTGCGCCGGGACCAGGCGCATCACCGAGGTCATCAGCAGCGGCAGCATCACGGCCGTGCCGGTGGCCTGCACCACGCGCCCGGTGAGCAGGACCCCGAAGCTCGGTGCCAGGGCGGCGACCACCGTGCCCGTGGAGAACAGGGTCAGCGAGGCGAGGAAGATCTGGCGCGGGGTGAACCGCTCCAGCAGGAACCCGGTCGTCGGGATGACCACCGCCATCGTCAGCAGGAACCCGCTGGTCAGCCACTGTGCCGTGGTGGTCGGCACGTTCAGGTCGACGCTGAGGTCGCGCAGCGCGACGCTGAGGATGGTCTCGTTGAGGATCATCACGAAGGCCGAGACCACCAGCACGCCGATCAGCAGGGTCGCCTTCGGCGCGGGGGTGCCCGGGTCGGAATCCGTGGTCGGCGGGCTCACGGTGTCGGTCATGGGAGGGTGCGGCTCCAAAGGGACGGAGGTGCTGTGCCGGGCCGGACCCGGAGACCGCGAGAGGAACGACGACGGTGTCGCGGTGCATGCGTCACCGGGTGAATGCCAGGTTAGCCTCCGCGTGGGCGGACGGGCGACGCAATTGCCGCGGACGGGACCTGTGAGGGAGGCCACGTGGACCGCGTTGGTGTGGTGCGGCCCGCCCGCACCGGCAGCGGGAGAGTTCGACTGTGCAGGTCAGGCGCCACTGGTTCCGGAGGAGAATGCAGCTGACGGCTGCTCGTGCTAGTCTGCTGTGACTACATCCCCCACGCCTCTCCACGGAAGCGCACTTTGGGGATTTTTTCTGTCCGGGAGTAGGAGCGTACATGTTCCGACCGCCTGATCACATGTCGACCGCCCATAGCGATCCGCACTGGTACCTGGACCCGGTGCACTTCCAAGATGCGAGCAAGCACAGTGGGCTGCTGCAGATCATCAAGAGAATGTGTCATGAGCAACTCAGCGCTCCGCCCGAAGCCGGTGAGGGCATGCTTGTTCATCGTTCTGCGCTCGAGCACTACCTGGCCACCTATGGGTCGCCGGAGCTGCCGCCCTCGTGGCTCATGGTCGAGACCCTCACCATCGGCCAGTTGGACCACATGATTCGCAACCTGCGGTTGAAGGTGGACAGGAGCGCGATCGCGGCCAGCGTGGGACTGAACGAGAAGGTGCTCAGATCCTGGATGCGGACCTACGTACGCGTGCGCAACATCTGCGCTCACCACGGGCGGCTGTGGAACGTTGGCCTCGGCGTCTACCCGGCGATCCCGAACTCGCCCACGATCTCGTGGCTGTGCTCGCAGGAGGCGCTCCCGGACAGGTCGAAGAAGCGTCTCTACCCGGTTCTCGTCTCGCTCCAGTCCGTACTCGACTCGGTCTCGCCCCGCAGCAGCTGGGCACGGCGGCTTCATGAACTCGTGGCCGCTCGTCCGGGGTGGAACCGTTCAGGTATGGGCATTCCCGAGGCCTGGGCGGACGACCCCTTCTGGAGCCGACACATCGGCTGACGCGGGATTATCACCAACGGTCAAGCTACTCTCCGCGGCTGCTGTTTCACAGCGGAAACGGTACTGCGTCGGGTGCTGGGCCGGCCCGCACCGTTCTGGTCGGAACGGCTACAAAAGCGACCGTTTCGCCCGATTGCGCACACACGAACGTGGTGGCGGGGAATTCC
>NZ_KI912252.1:0-4357 GCF_000231035.2 Saccharomonospora iraqiensis subsp. paurometabolica YIM 90007
CGAGATCTCCCCCGTGGTCCGGGACGTGCCCGCGCCCGGAGCCGGTACCGGGCGGAGTGCCGCGCACCCGCCCGCCGCGGAGGTCCCCGGCGCCCCCGGCTCCGCGGACGGGTCACCAGCCGGTCCGGACAACCGCGGTCTTCCGGACGGCAGCGACCCGGACGACAGCGACCCGGACGGCAGCGACCCGGACGGGACGGGTCCGGAGGACGACGGAGGGCCGGACGGTCCGGACACCGGCCGGGAGGACGAAGCTCCCGGCGACCCCGGCGACCCCGGCGACCGCGACCCGCGGGAGGACGATCCCGTGCCTCCACCCCCGGAGGGCAGCGACCCCGACGAAGGAGCCCCGGAAGACGGCGACACCGGGGACGGGGACACCGGGGACGGCGACACCGGGGACGGCGACACCGGCGACGGCGACACCGGCGACGGGGACACCGGCGACGGGGACACCGGCGACGGGGATTCCGGGGACAGGGCCCCGGAGGACGGGCACGAGCGCGGTGATGGCGGGTCCGAACGGTCGGACCGCGACGAGGGGGGTCCCGAGCACGGAGATCCCCGGGGCGGAAACTCCCGGAACGACGGGAGCGCCGACCGCGACGGGGACCACGGCGACGGGGACCACGGCGGCGGGGACCACGGCGGCGGGTCCGGCGCGGACGGTCCGGCCACACCCGGCGGCGGGACGGAGACGTCGGCACCCTCCCGGTACCCGGTGGGTGGTTCCGGACCCGGTGGGGAGGACACCGCGTGGGAGGACGCACCCCGGCCGGTGCGGATCGCGCTGAGCGCGGAGCGCGCGCTCGGGCGGATGTCGCCCCCGTCCGGCGGGTGAGGGGACGATCGTGCGGATACGGGGTTCGTGGATCGTCGTCGCCGTCGTCGGTGTGCTGTTCGTGACGATGCTGCTCGTCGCGGGGTGGTCCAACTCGGAGATCGGCAACGACGCGAACCCGGAACGGGAGTCCGGCGGCGAGGGCACCGTGCCCTCCTCGATCCTGCGGGGTGGCTCGGTCGTCGACGCCACCGGCGACGAGGTGGTCTCCACCGGACTGCCGGACCGCACGATCGCGCTGACCTTCGACGACGGTCCGGACCCGACCTGGACGCCGCGGGTGCTGGAGGTGCTCGACCGGCACGACGTCCCGGGCACCTTCTTCGTGGTCGGCTCGATGGCGTCCCGGCACCCGGAGCTGGTCGAGCGCATCCACCGCTCCGGGTCCGAACTGGGGGTGCACACCTTCACCCACCCGGACCTGGCCACCACGGGGGACTGGCGGGTCGAACGGGAGCTGCATCAGACGCAGCTGGTGCTCGCCGGGGCCACCGGGGTCACCACCCGCCTGTTCCGGCCGCCGTACTCGTCCACCGTCGGGGCTCTCGACGATCCGGCGTACCGGGTGGTGCGCGACGCGGGCGAACACGGGTACGTCAGCGTGTTCACCGATGTGGACAGTCAGGACTGGCGGCGTCCGGGGGTCGACGCGATCGTCGACAACGCGACGCCGGAGAACGGGCGCGGCGGCACCGTGCTGCTGCACGACGCCGGTGGCGACCGTGCGCAGACGGTCGCGGCGCTGGACGTGCTGATCCCGGAGCTGAAGCGGCAGGGCTACCGGTTCACCACGGTCAGCGAGGCGGTCGGGATCGACGCGGAACATCCCGCCGCCGTGGGCGACCGTGTCTCCGGGTCGGCGTTGACCGCGCTGGTCACGGCCGCGAGGGCGATGATGACGGTGCTGAAGTGGGCCCTGATCGTGGTCGGGGCGCTCACCGTGGCACGGTTGCTGGTGCTGCTCGTCCTCGCCCGGCGGCACGCCCGGTACCGACGTGCGCATCCGGGATGCTGGGGGGAACCGGTCCGCCGCCCGGTGTCGGTGCTCATCCCCGCGTACAACGAGGCCACCAACATCGCCGCCACCGTCCGCTCGGCCGTGGCGAGCGACCACCCGGTCGAGATCCTCGTGATCGACGACGGCTCCACCGACGGCACCGCCGACGTGGTGGAACGTCTCGGCCTGCCCGGGGTGCGGGTCCTACGGCTGCCCAACGGGGGCAAGGCGGCGGCGCTCAACGCGGGCGTGGCCGCGGCCTCGCACGACCTCGTCGTCATGGTCGACGGGGACACCCTGTTCGAGCCGGACACCGTGCGCGAGCTGGTGCAGCCCTTCGCGGACCCGACGGTGGGCGCGGTGTCCGGCAACGTCAAGATCGCCAACCGGGAGACTTTGCTCGCCCGCCTGCAGCACATCGAGTACGTGGTCGGCTTCAACGTCGATCGCCGGGTGTACGACGTGACCCGGTCGATGCCGACCGTGCCGGGTGCGGGCGGCGCGTTCCGGCGGGAGGTGCTGGAGGCGGTCGGCGGGCTCAGTGCGCGGACCCTGGCCGAGGACACCGATCTCACGATCGCCGTCGGCCGCGCGGGATGGCGCACCGTCTACCAGGAGACCGCCGTCACCTGGACCGAGGCGCCGACCACCGTCCGGCAGCTGTGGCAGCAGCGGTTCCGGTGGACGTTCGGCACGATGCAGGCGGTGTTCAAGCACCGCCGGGCGATCGTCGAACGGGGCGCGGCGGGCCGTGTGGGCCGGTTCGGCCTGCTGCACGTCCTCGCGTTCCAGGTGCTGCTGCCGATGCTGGCCCCGGTGATCGACGTCTTCCTGCTCTACGGCGTCCTCTTCCTCGATCCGGGCACCACCGTGCTGTTGTGGCTGTCCATGCTGGCGATCCAGGGGGTCGGTGCGTACTGCGCGTTCGGCCTCGACCGGGAGTCGCGCTCGGTGCTGTGGCTGCTGCCCACGCAGCAGCTGGTGTACCGGCAGCTGATGTACGTCGTCCTGGTGCAGTCGGTGCTCGCGGCGGTGTCCGGGGTGCGGGTGCGGTGGCAGCACCTGCGCCGCACCGGCATCACGCGGCCCGGCACGGTCGCCGCACCCACCGCACGCGGCACCGCGACCGCACCGGACGGGCACGGCGGCACCGAACGGGGGGAGGACACGGAGGGACGGCACGGCACGGACGGACCGGGGGCCGCGGAGAACCCGGCCGGGGGACGACCACAGGCACCGGGCCCACCAGCACCGGATGTCGCACAGGCACTCGATGCCCCGAAGGCAGCGGATGCCCCACGGGCGCCGGATTCCGCGCAGGCAGCGGGGTTCCGGCCGACACTGTGGGCCGCGCGGGGATCGGGGAACCCA
Organism: Saccharomonospora iraqiensis subsp. paurometabolica YIM 90007; assembly: GCF_000231035.2. GTDB lineage: Bacteria > Actinomycetota > Actinomycetes > Mycobacteriales > Pseudonocardiaceae > Saccharomonospora > Saccharomonospora paurometabolica. The sequence continues at coordinate 3,210 of NZ_KI912252.1, forward strand.
CCGGCACGGTCGTCCACCGCCCCGGTGCCGGTGCGGGAACGGTGGCTGGACCTGTTGCGTGCGGCGGCGTTGGCCCGCGTGCTGCTCTACCACACGGTCGGGTGGGCGTGGCTCAGTGTCGCCTTCCCGGCGATGGGTGTCATGTTCGCGATCGGGGGTTCCCTGGCCGCCCGGTCGATGGAACACACCCCGCCGGTCGACGTCGTCGGTAGCCGGATCCGCAGGCTGCTGCCGCCGGTGTGGGTGCTGGCGGTGGTGATGGTGCCGCTGATGCTGGCCCACGGCTGGAGCACCACACTCGACGGCGCCGGGGCCGCGGGCGATGGCGGGGCCACACCGCTGAATCCGCCCGAGCTGCTGCTGTGGGTGTTCCCCGTGCTCGACCCGCCGTACGGCGAGTGGGGACTGGGCCGGGACGCCGCCATCGTGCTGTGGTACGTCCGCACCTATTTGTGGTTGGTCCTGCTGAGCCCGGCCCTGCTGCGGGCGTACCGGCGGTGGCCGCTGGTCACCGTGGCGGCGCCGCTCGCGCTGGTGGCCGGTGACGCCGTGCTCGGCGCACCGCTGAGCGACCTGGACGCGGTCGGGCAGGGGGTGCTCGACTTCGCCACCTTCGGCGCGTGCTGGGTGCTCGGGTTCGCGCACCGGGACGGTTCGCTGGCGCGGGTCCGGCCCGCCGTGCTCGCGGCGGTGGCCACGGCACTGGTGACGGGCGGGCTCTGGTGGACCGTGATGAACCCCGCCTACGACGGCTCGTACGACCTCAACCTGATCCCGCTCGGACAGGCGCTGGTGAGCACGGCGGCCGTGCTGGTGCTGCTGCGGGTGCGGCCGCCGATGGGGTGGCTGGACCGCACGCCCGTCCTGGGCAGGCTGGTCACCGTGTTGAACGCGCGGGCCGTGACCGTGTACCTCTGGCACAACGTGGCGGTGTTCCTCGCGGCGCCGGTGCTGATGTGGTGGACCGGGTACTCGTGGCCCGCCCATCTCGCGGTGGCGGTGGTGCTGACCGGGCTCGCGGTGTTCGCCTTCGGCTGGGCCGAGGACCTGGCCGCGCGGCGACGGGTCCGGTTGCTCCCCGGCGGGAGCCCGCCCGGACGGCACCGGGCGTCCCGCGGGACCCGGACGTCCCACCGGGGACACCGGCC
>NZ_KI912252.1:4457-7215 GCF_000231035.2 Saccharomonospora iraqiensis subsp. paurometabolica YIM 90007
TCAGCAACCGGGCGCACGAGTCCGCCGCGCGGGCCCGCGGCCGGTGCGCCCAGAAGCCGTCGGGTCCGTCGTCCCCGGCCGCGTCCCCCGGGGCCCCGGTCACCTCCAGTGAGGCGGCGGTGACGACGTCACCCTGCAGGGTGGTGTGGACGACGAGTCCCGCGGGCCAGTCCGGCAGCACCGGTCCGAGCGGTACGTGCAGAACGTCCAGCATCAGCCCGTCGCGGTCGGGTTCCCGGCCGGCCATCGGGATGCCGCCGGGCAGTTCCATCCCGCCCATGTCGTGTCCACCGTGGCCGTGGTGGTCGTGGCCACCGGAGTCACCGTGGCCACCGTTCCCGTGTTCCTCGGACCCGCCGTGATCCCCGTGCCCGCCGCCGTCCCCGTGCCCGCCGCCGTCCCCGTGCCCGCCGTGCTCGTCGTGGCCATCGTGGCCACCGGATTCGCCGTGGCCGTTCCCCGTCCCGGACGCGGCGTGCTGCCCGGCGGCCACGGCGTCGTGCGCCTCGCCCCGCTGCCGGTCGACATCCCGCAGCGCCGACCGCGCCCCGTCCAGGAGCCGGTCGAGCCCGTCCGGGTCGGCGTCCGGGACGTGTACCCACACCCGGGGAGCCGGCAACCGGTTCCACACCCGGTCGAGAGCCGGACGCAGCTCGTCGGGAACGGGCCCGGCGACGACGAGCAGGTTCGCCCCGGCGGGATTCGCCGCGGGCCGCCACCCGCGCAGGCGTAATGCGCGTTCGGTCGCGACCCGGGCCGCCGTCCCGCCCGGCGTGGCGACCAGCAGCGGCCGGGGCGGGGTGTGCCGGAGCAACCACGCGGTCAGGTCCACCGCAGCGCCCCCTCCCGCCAGGCGTAGACCACCCCGGCGACGAGGATGCCCAGGAACACGAACATCTCGACGACCGCCGAGGTGCCCTGTTCCGCGACGACCAGCGTCCACGGGTACATGAACACCATCTCCATGTCGAAGGCCAGGAAGATCATCGAGACCGTGTACCAGCGCACGTGGTACCGGGAGACGGCATGCTCACGGGGGTCGTGACCGGACAGGAACGGCCGGACGCCCGCGACCGTGCGGCCGGGACGGACGAGCAGAGCCGCCGCGTACAACGCGGCGGTGACCCCGAGCCCCGACGCGAGCACGACGACCGCGCCCTCGACCGTCATCGTGGACCACACCTCCGACCGTTCCGGCTGCGGCTGCCCACCCGCCCGGCGACGGTTACCCGGAGAGGCGCGGACTATGCACGATGAGGTGAGGTCCGCCGCGACTCCCGTCGGGCCGGGTGCCCCTCAGCCACCGACCCGTACGGTCGCCATCATGCCCGCGTCCTCGTGGTCGAGAATGTGGCAGTGGTACACCGTGCGCCCGGTGTGATCGGCGAACCGCACCCGCAGCCGGGCCCAGCCGCGGGCCGGGACGAGGACGACGTCGCGCAGACTGCCGTCGACCTGTTTCCCGTCGCTGGATTCGACCACCTGGAACGGCCACACGTGCAGATGGAACGGGTGATCCATCGGGGTGTCGTTGCGGATCAGCCACTCCTCGGTGGTCCCCGCGGCGACGGTCTGATCGGTGCGGTCGGCGTCGAACGCCCGGCCGTCGAAGCCGAACCGCATGCCCGGTCCCCGCATCCCGTCCCCGTCCCCCATACCACCCATGCCGCCCATACCCATGGTGAACGTGATCTCCCGGCGCCGGGAGACGGTCCGGCCGGGCAGCGGGGGAGCGGGCAGCTCCGCAGGCGGTTCCCGCGAGGTCCCGGCGGCCGGGCCGGACACGGCCAGCCGCACCAGCGTGACCGGCCCCTGCCGGGTGTCGCCGGCACCGGGAACCGGGTCGGCCATGCCACCCATGCCCGGCATCCCGTCGTGTTCCCGCCGGACCGGGTCGCTCACCAGTCGTCCCGGCCCGGGAGCGGTGGGGGTGACCAGCAGATCCGCCCGGTTTCCCGGGGCCAGCACGACCCGCTGCCGGGGCACGGGCCGGGGGAGGAGGAACCCGTCCGAGCCGACCTGGGTGACCCGCGCGTTCTCCGGCCGCAGGGACAGCACCCGCGAGGTGCAGGCGTTGACCACCCGCCACCGTTCGGCGGCCCCGGGCCGGAGCTCCACGACGGGTTCGTGTTGGCCGTTGACCAGGACGAGGTTGCCCTCCCGGCCGAGCATGCGTTCCCGGGGGCCCGCCGGGACGACCTCGCCCGATCCGGTCAGCGAGAGGTCGGTGACGACGAGGACCCGTTCGGTCTCCGCGAGTTCCGGTCCGCCGTCGACGATCAGGGCGCCCGCGAGGCCGCCGAAGAGCTGGTCGGCCACGAAGCCGTGGCGGTGCGGGTGGTACCAGAAGGTCCCCGGTGGGTGGTCGTCCGGGATCCGGAAGCGGTAGTCGAAGGTCTCGCCGGGCGCGATGCTCAGGAACGGGTTGTCGCTGTTGCCCCGGGGGGAGACGTGCAGGCCGTGGGTGTGCAGGTTGGTGGGTTGTCCGAGCCGGTTGGTGAGCCGGACGCGCAGGTCGTCACCGGGCCGCACCCGCAGGGTCGGGCCGGGGGAGGAACCGTTGAACCCCAGGGCGGAGGTGTCCCGTCCGGCGAGCCGCACCCCGGGCCCGGCGTCCAGCGGTACCGTCAACACGCCGTCCCGGGCGAGCCGTTCGGGCGGGGCACGCAGTGACTCCCCACTCGTCGCGGCACCCGCGGCGGCCTCCTCCGGGGCGCCGATCCGCCACACCCACCCCGCGACGCCCGTCGCGACGAGT
>NZ_KI912253.1:0-3024 GCF_000231035.2 Saccharomonospora iraqiensis subsp. paurometabolica YIM 90007
CGGTGTGGCGGGGCCCCGCCATGCCCCGGATGGGGGCGAAGTACTCCGCGCCGACGACGGCGCGGCGGTCCGCGTCCGCGCGGGACGGGGCGGACGGGACGGCCACCGAGACGGCACGCGACGACACGGAACTGTGGAACGCGCTCACCGAGGGAGAGGATCCGACGGCACGCGAACGGTGACACCGGTGTTTGTTCCCGGCAGGCGCGGCGAATCCGACCCGGAGCCGATGCGCGACACCGTGCGGGTTAGCATCGGTCCGGCGGGAAGGGGAAGGTTTTTGTGAGCCACCTTGCGAGTGAATCAACAGTCGTGACTCCCGGTGGGGCCGCCCGGTGAGCGTTCTCGAAGACATCATCTCCGACGTCCGGGCCGATCTCGCGGAGCGCGAGGCGGCGTTACCGTTCGACGAGCTGAAGCGGCGCACGGAACACGCGCCGGCGCCGCGGGACGTGATGGGCTCGCTGCGTGAGTCCGGGATCGGGGTGATCGCCGAGGTCAAACGGCGCAGCCCGTCCAAGGGCGAGCTGGCGGCGATCCCGGAACCCGCGACGCTGGCCAAGGACTACGAGGACGCGGGTGCGCGGGTGATCAGCGTGCTCACCGAGCGCCGCCGCTTCGGCGGGTCGCTGGCGGACCTCGACGCGGTGCGGGCCGCGGTGGACGTCCCCGTGCTGCGCAAGGACTTCATCGTCAGCCCGTACCAGGTCCACGAGGCCCGGCTGCACGGCGCCGACATGATCCTGCTGATCGCCGCGGCGTTGGAGCAGAGCGCGCTGGTGTCCCTGCTCGACCGGGTGGAGTCGCTGGGCATGACCGCCCTGGTCGAGGTGCACAACGCCGAGGAGGCGGACCGGGCCCTGGAGGCCGGTGCCTCGGTCGTCGGGATCAACGCGCGCAACCTGCACACCCTCGAGGTGGACCGGGACGTGTTCAGCAGGCTGGCCCCCGGGCTGCCGATGGACACCTTCAAGATCGCCGAATCGGGCGTGCGCGGGCCCGGCGACCTGATGGCCTACGCGGGCCACGGGGCGGACGCCGTGCTCGTCGGCGAGGGCCTGGTCGCCACCGACGACCCGAAGAACGCGCTGGTCAAGCTCGTCACGGCGGGATCGCACCCGGCATGCCCGAGGCCGAGCCGGTGAGTACGGAAGCCACGCCGCCGACCGGCCACGACCCGGACCCCCGCGGGCACTTCGGTCCCTACGGCGGGCGGTTCCTGCCCGAGGCGCTCATGGGCGCGCTCGACGAGCTGGCCGCCGAGTACGACAAGGCCCGGCAGGACCCGGCGTTCGAGGCCGAGTTCTCCCGGCTGCTGACCGACTACGCGGGCAGGCCGTCGCGCCTGACCGAGGCACCCCGGTTCGCCGGGCACGCGGGTGGGGCCCGGATCTTCCTCAAGCGGGAGGACCTCAACCACACCGGGTCCCACAAGATCAACAACGTGCTCGGGCAGGCCCTGCTCACCCGGCGGATGGGCAAGACCCGGGTCATCGCCGAGACCGGGGCGGGCCAGCACGGCGTGGCCACGGCCACGGCGTGCGCGCTGCTCGGGCTCGAGTGCGTGGTCTACATGGGCGAGCTGGACACCCGGCGGCAGGCCCTCAACGTCGCCCGGATGCGGCTGCTCGGCGCGGAGGTCGTGCCCGTGGCCACCGGCTCGCGCACCCTCAAGGACGCCATCAACGAGGCCCTGCGCGACTGGGTGACCAATGTGGACACCACGCACTACCTGCTGGGCACCGCGGCGGGGGCGCACCCGTTCCCGCTGATGGTGCGCAACTTCCACACGGTCATCGGCGAGGAGACGCGCGCGCAGATCCTCGACGCGACCGGACGGCTGCCGGACGCGGTCGCCGCGTGCGTCGGGGGCGGGTCGAACGCGATCGGCATCTTCCACGGCTTCCTCGACGACCCGGAGGTGCGGCTGGTCGGGATGGAGCCCGGCGGCAAGGGGCTGGACACCGACCAACACGGCGCCACCCTGACGAAGGGCAGCCCCGGAACGCTGCACGGTGCCCTGTCGTACCTGCTGCAGGACGACGACGGGCAGACCACCGAGGCATACTCGATCTCGGCGGGGCTCGACTACCCGGGTGTGGGGCCGGAGCATTCCTGGCTCAAGGACAGCGGCCGCGCCGAGTACCGCGCGGTCACCGACGCCGAGGCGATGGACGCCTTCCAGCTGCTGTCGAAGACCGAGGGGATCATCCCCGCGATCGAGTCGGCGCACGCGCTCGCCGGGGCGTTGACCCTCGGCCGCGAACTCGGCGAGGGCGCGACGATCGTGGTCAGCCTGTCCGGCCGCGGGGACAAGGACGTGGACACGGCCGCCCGCTACTTCAACCTCGTGGAGGACGTGTGAGCAGGCTCGACGAGCTGTTCGGCCGGACGAGGGACGAACGGCGCGGTGCGCTGGTGGCCTACCTGCCCGCGGGGTATCCGACCGTCGACGGGTCGAAGGAGCTGTTGGCCGCCACCCTGGACGCGGGCACCGATCTCGTCGAGGTCGGGGTGCCCTACTCCGACCCGGTGATGGACGGGCCCACCATCCAGGCCGCCGCGGACGAGGCGCTGCGGGGCGGCTTCCGGCTCAAGCACCTGTTCGAGGTCGTGGAGTCCGTCGCCGCCCGGGGCGGGCGTGCGGTGGTGATGACGTACTGGAACCCCGTACACCGCTACGGCGTGGACGCCTTCGCCCGCGACCTCGCCGCGGCGGGCGGACTGGGAATGATCACGCCGGACCTGACCCCGGACGAGGCCCCGGAGTGGCTGACCGCCTCCGACCAGCACGGGCTGGACCGCATCTTCCTGGTGGCGCCGTCGTCGTCGGACGCGCGCCTCGCGCTCACCACGAAGGCCACCACCGGCTTCGTCTACGCGACGGCCGTGATGGGCGTCACCGGGGCGCGGGAGTCGGTCGGCGCGAATGCCGCGGAGCTGGTGCGCCGCACCCGCGCGCACACCGATCTGCCGGTCGGGGTCGGCCTGGGCGTCCGCTCCGGGGAGCAGGCGGCCGAGGTG
>NZ_KI912253.1:3124-3341 GCF_000231035.2 Saccharomonospora iraqiensis subsp. paurometabolica YIM 90007
GCGGCCGCGTGCTGCCGCATCGCGCCCCGCGGCAGGGCCTGCGTTCCCCGGGGACCGGGCCCGGTCGTGGACACCGCGGGCATGGCGGGCACCGTGCTCTCCGGGTCCGCGCCCGTCGTGAGGCCCGGGTCGGCGGGGTCGGTGTCGTCGACCCTCCGTGGCCGGACGGGGATGGCGACGTGCGGGATGCCCAGCTCGGTGCGCACGCGCGTCACCT
>NZ_KI912253.1:3441-5383 GCF_000231035.2 Saccharomonospora iraqiensis subsp. paurometabolica YIM 90007
GCGTCCGGCGGCCGCAGGTCCGCGTCCCGCCGGGTCGCCCGCAGGACCAGTTCGTCCACGGCGGGCGGCAGCGTGCCGACCACCCGGCCGGGGGCGGGCACGTCGTCGTTGACGTGCCGGTAGGCGACCGACAGCGCGGTGTCGGCGGTGTAGGGCACCTGCCCGGTGAGCAGCTCGTAGAGCAGGACGCCCGCCGAGTACACGTCCGAGCGCGGGTCCGCCGCGCCACTGGTGACCTGCTCGGGGGAGAGGTAGGCGACCGTGCCGAGGATCACGCTCGTGCTCGTGGAACCCGCGTTCGCCACCGCGCGGACGAGGCCGAAGTCGCCGACCTTGGCCACGCCCCCGGCGTCCCCGCCGTGCCCGAGGAGCACGTTCTCGGGCTTGACGTCCCGGTGGACGAGTCCCGCGGAGTGCGCGGCGGCCAGTGCGGACAGCACCTGCTCGAACACGGTCAGCGCGAGCGGTACCTCCAGGGCGCCGTGCCGGTCGAGCAGGTCGCGCAGGGTGCCGCCGTCGACGAGTTCCATGACGAGGAAGGCCCGGTGGTCCTCGTCACCCGCGGAGGTGTCGATGCCCTGGTCGTGGACGGCGACCACATGCGGATGGTGCAGCCGGGCCGCCGAGCGCGCCTCCCGTTCGAAGCGCTCCACGAAGGTGCGGTCGTCGGCGAACCGTGCATCCATGATCTTGACCGCGACCGGACGGTCGAGCCGGGTGTCCACTCCCCGGTAGACCGACGACATCCCCCCTCGGGCGAGCAGCGGTCCCACCCGGTAGCGCCGATCGAGCAGTGCGCCCGTCAGGTCCGATTCCGTGCGTGTCACAGCGGCTGATCCTACGGTCGAAGGTGTGCGGGTGGCCGGGCAGCGCCCCGGCCCCGGGCCGCGCGGCGGTCCGTCGGCGGGTTGCCGGGGACCGGACCGGACTCGACCGTGCCGGATCCGCGGGATTCGCCGTGCTCGGGGCTGCTCCCGGCCGCCCCGATTATGGCAAGGTGGTACGCGTGAGTGCGATTCCAGTCGCTGACGACGTCCTCGACGCCGATGTCGCCGTCCTCTCCCTGGCGGAGGTGGCCGACGCCGTCGGGCAGTCGGAGAACAAGGTCCGCCGGATGCTGCGGGACGGTCATCTGATCGCGGTGCGCCGGGAGGGCCAGCTGGTCGTCCCCGCCGACTTCCTCAGCAAGGGCGGTGTGCTGAAGGGCCTGCCCGGCACGATCACGGTGTTGTCGGACTCCGGGTACAACCGCACCGAGATGCTGCGGTGGCTGTACTCCGAGGACGAGTCGCTGCCGGGGGTGACCCCGATCAACGCCCTGCGGACGAACCACGGCACCGAGGTCAAACGACGGGCACAGGCGATGGCGTTCTGACGCCGCCGTGCGGGACGACCGCGTTCCCGCACCCGCCGGCTCTCCTGCCCCGGCACCGGTACCGACGCACACAGGGCACGGTGCGCGGCCCGTGACCGGACCGCGCACCGTGCCCCGATTCGACGCCCGTGGGTCAGAACGGGCAGGTGGAGCGGTATTCCTCGACGTCGGAGAACAGCCCGTCGTCGGGGCCGGGGCAGAGGAACTGGGTGTAGCGGGTGTCGTTGTCGACGAACCGCTTCAGCCAGGAGATGCTGTACTTGGCGATCGTGGTGTCGGACGTGTTCGGGGCGAAGTGGGAGGCTCCGGCGAGTTCCAGGTAGGCCTTGTCCAGCGAGCCGGACAGGCTCTCGTAGAACGGCTCGGAGTGCGTCCGCACCGAGGCGATGCTGTCGTTCTCGGCGCCGATGATGAACGTGGGAACCGTGACCTCGCCCCAGGTCTTGTCCAGGTTCCACGGGGTGAGCGGGATGGACGCCTTGAGTGAGGGCCGGTCGGCGGTGGCCTCCAGGGAGCCGCCGCCACCCATGGAGTGGCCCATCACGGCGAGCCGGTCCGGATCGAGCC
>NZ_KI912253.1:5483-6013 GCF_000231035.2 Saccharomonospora iraqiensis subsp. paurometabolica YIM 90007
CTCGTAGAACGGTTCCGAGTGCGACGACACGGAGGCGATCGTGTCGTCCTCGGCGCCGATGATGAACGTGGGAACCGTGACCTGCCCCAGGTCTTGTCCAGGTTCCACGGGGTGAGCGGGATCGAGGCCTTGAGCGAGGGCCGGTCGGCGGTGGCCTCCAGGGAGCCGCCGCCACCCATGGAGTGGCCCATCACGGCGAGCCGGTCCGGATCGAGCCGGTCCTGCACGTCGCGGTCACTGTCCTCGACCAGATAGTCGAGTGCGGCCAGGAGTTGGTCACCGCGGCTGCCGGGCTGGTCGTAGCGGGTGTTGGTGTCGATGGTGAACACCACGAAGCCCTGGGACGCCAGTCGCGGTCCGTACCAGCTCATCGTGCTCTCCCCGGCGGTGTAGCCGGGGGAGACGGCCACGGCGCCGAAGGTCTCGGTGGCGTCGCCGGGGTAGTAGATGGTGCCTCCACCGAAGCCGGAGACCAGCGACGACACGTTCTCCTCGTCGACGGAGTAGGGGCCGCGCCGGTCCTCGATGCT
>NZ_KI912253.1:6113-10924 GCF_000231035.2 Saccharomonospora iraqiensis subsp. paurometabolica YIM 90007
CGGTGAGCGCCGCCCGGCGCAGCGACCGCAGCGCTCCCGCGGCCAGCTGCTCGATCCGGCGCTCGACCTCGGCGACCGCGCCGACGTCGGTCAGCGCCTGCCGCACGTCGTCGACCTCCGCGTCGGTGAGCGCGGGGTCCCCGACCGCCTCGGCGATCACCTTGCGGTCGCCGGTGCGGCCCTGTTCCTCCGCGTACGCGAGGCCGAGCGCGAGCAGCAGGGTGCGTTTGCCCTCGCGCAGGTCGTCCCCCGCGGGCTTACCCGTCACCGAGGGGTTCCCGAACACCCCGAGCAGGTCATCTCTGAGCTGGAAGGCGACCCCGAGGTCACCGCCGAGGTCGAGCAGCGTGTCGATCAGTTCCGCGTCGGCCCCCGCGAGCGCCGCACCGAGATGCAACGGTCGTTGCACGGTGTACGCGGCGGTCTTGAGCCGGTCGACGCGCAGCGCGGCCTCCGCCGAGGCGTCCCCGGAGGCCTGGGTCCGCACGTCCAGGTACTGCCCGGCGAGCACCTCGGTGCGCATCGCCCGCCACGCGGGCCGGGCGGCCTCCAGGGTCGCCGGGGGCAGCCCCGCCCCGGCGAACATGTCCTCGGCCCAGGCCAGCGCGAGGTCACCGATGAGCACCGCCGCGGCACGGCCGAACGACTCCGACGACCCGAGCCAGTGCCGTTCGGCGTGCCGCGCGGCGAACGCGACGTGCACGGTCGGCGACCCCCGTCGCGAGTCGGACGAGTCGATGACGTCGTCGTGGATGAGCGCGCACGCCTGGATGAGTTCCAGACTGGCCACCGCGTGCAGCACCCCTTCGGCGTCGTCCCCCGCCGGATCACCGCCCGCGCCGCGCCACCCCCACCAGGCGAACGTGGGGCGCAGCCGTTTCCCTCCGCCGAGGACGAACCCGGACAGCGCGTCCACCGCCGGTTCGAACGCGGGCTCGGTCGCGCGGATGCGCGCGCTCGCCCGCTGGAGGAAGTCGGTCAGTACGCGGTCGATGTGCGACGGCAGGTCCGCGTCGAAGTCGGGCATGTCTCCATCGTGGCAGGCGTCGTCCCGGCCGCAGGTCCTGTGTTGCCGACCGGCCCGGGTGCGGACGCGGTAGCGTGCCGCCATGCACGTCCACGAGATCTGCGACCGTTACGTCGACGACTTCGCCGCGGCCCATCCGGTCGCGGCGACGGGGTTCGGCGTCTTCGCCCACGACGACCGGCTCACCGACTACTCGCCCGAGGGGCACGCCGCCCGGGCGGCCCTCGCCCGTGAGGCCCTGCGGGAGATGGCGACGGCCGAACCCGCCGACGAGGCCGAGCGGCTGGCGAAGGCCGTGTTCACCGAGCGGGTCGGCATCGAGCTGGAGTTGCACGAGGCGGGCCAGGACGAGGCCGCGCTGAACGTCATCGCCAGCCCGGTGCACGAACTGCGCATGGCGTTCGACCTGATGCCCACCGACACCGAGGAGCACTGGGCCACCCTCGCCACCCGGCTGTCCCGGGTGCCGGACGCGTTGGACGGGGTGCGCACCTCCCTGCTGGCGGCCGCCGAGGCCGGCCGCGCCCCCGCCCTGCGGCAGGTCACCAGGGTGGCCGAGCAGGCCGAGGTGTGGGCCGGACTGAGCGGCGGAACCGGCTACTTCGAGACGCTGGTCGCCGGGGCCGACCGGGTCGGGGGCGTGCCGGAGACCCTGCGCGCGGACCTCCGGCACGCCGCGCACACCGCCCAGGAGGCCTACGCCGAGCTCGCCGGGTTCCTGCGCGCCGAACTCGCCCCGGAGGCGCCCACCACCGACGCCGTCGGCGAGGACACCTACCGGCTGTGGTCCCGCTACTTCCTCGGTGCCGACCTGGACCCGAGGGAGGCCTACGAGTGGGGGTGGCAGGAGTTCACCCGCATCGAGCGGGAGATCGCCGAGGTCGCCGACCGCATCCGGCCGGGGGCGACCCCCGCCGAGGCCGCCGAGGCCCTCGACGCCGACGAGCGCTACCGCGTGCGTGGTCAGGACGCGCTGCGCGAGTGGATGCAGCGGCTGTCCGACGACGCCCTCACGGCGCTGCGCGGGTCGCACTTCGAGATCCCGGACGCGCTGATGGGCCTGGAGTGCCGGATCGCCCCGCCCGGCGGGCCGGTCGGCGCCTACTACACCGGCCCGAGCGAGGACTTCTCCCGGCCGGGCCGGATGTGGTGGTCCGTGCCCGCCGACCGGACGGAGTTCCCCACGTGGCGGGAGGTCACAACCGTCTACCACGAGGGGGTGCCCGGGCACCATCTGCAGATCGCGACGGGGGTGCACGAGGCGTCGCTGAACCGGTTCCAGCGCCTGCTGGCGCTCACCTCCGGCCACGCCGAGGGGTGGGCGCTCTACTCCGAGCGGCTGATGCGCGATCTCGGCTTCCTCACCGACGACGGCAACCTGCTCGGGATGCTGGACGCGCACCTGTTCCGGGCCGCGCGGGTGATCGTCGACATCGGGATGCACCTCGGTCTCGAGATCCCGGCGGGAACCGGCTTCCACGAGGGTGAGCGCTGGACCCCGGACCTGGGTCTGGAGTTCATGCTCACCCGCACGATCACCGACGCGGACCACGTGCACGACGAGATCGACCGGTACCTCGGCTGGCCGGGGCAGGCCCCGGCCTACAAGCTGGGGGAGCGGTTGTGGCTGGAGGCCAGGGAGGACGTCCGGCGTCGCCGCGGGGACGCCTTCGACCTCAGGGACTTCCACACCCGCGCCCTGCGGATGGGTGGCATGGGGCTGGACACCCTGCGTACGCAGTTGATGGCGGACGACACCTGAGGCGGGGGCCGTGGGAGGCACCGCGACACCACCCCGGGTCGGCGGTGACCTCCCCCGGGACCCCGTCGGTCACTCCCCGCGCAGGCGGACCTCCTCCTGCTCGTCGGCGCGCTGGAGCACCGCGAACGGCGTCGCGGTCCCGTCCCGGATCACCCGTGTCAGCTCCGCGCGCCGGGCGACGAGCAGTCCCAGCGACAGGATGCCGTAGACGGCGCTCAGCACGGCGATGACGAGGCGGTCCTGCTCCTCGGGCAGCGCGATGCTGGTGCCGAACTGGATGAGGAACAGCACCAGCAGCGTGGCGGCCCAGCGCGCCGTCATGGTGAGTGTGAGCAGGATGCACACGGCGAACAGCGACTGCGCCGCCGTGATCAGCAGTTCGAAGCGCTGGTGCAGGTCGATCGGCAGGCCGTCGAACGAGGCCGACGACAGCGCGAACACGACCGGGATCGTGCCCACCAGCAGGGTCCACTGGTTGACCTTGCTGGACAACAGCGTGCCCAGGGCCGAGCTGGCGTGCAGTTTCCAGGCGAACAGACACGCCACGATCAGTTCGGGTGACTCGCTGGCCAGTGGGGCGACCCACTGCACGAGCAGGAAGTGGTCGATGCCCAGTTCGGTGCCGGTGTGCACGAGGTTCTCGGCGAAGTGTTCCGCCGTGGCCAGGATGACCACGGCGGCGTACCCGAACATGAGCCCGTAGAGCCAGCGCCGCGGGCGTGCCGGTCGGGTGCCGATCCACGCCGACGTGCCCGTGAGCTCCGGCTCCTCCACCGGCGCCTTGGCCAAACGCCAGGCGTAGAGCACGAACAGCGACACCAGCACCGCCGCATCCACCAGGGTCAGCGAGTCCCGCAGCGGGAAGTGCAGCGAGTACACCGTCGCGGCGCCGAGGAAGAACACCTCGACCGACATCCGCCGCGGCAGGCGCACCCACCCGACGTGTGCGGAGACGCTGTGCGCGCCGCCCCGGCGCCGTGCCCGCACGACCGCGAGCGTGGCCACGAGCACCACGAGCGGCCAGCCGATCCCCACCAGGATCCGGTTGGCGCCGGTCATGTTCGCCAGCGCCAGGGAACACGGATTGGCCCCCTCCGCGTCCGGCAGGCAGTGCCCCTGTTCGGCGTTGATCATCCCCGCCCGCATCGTGAACACGAAGTCCACGGCGTACTCCGGCAGCACCGCCAGGAAGGCCAGCAGGGCGAGCGCGAGCCCGCCGTTGATGTCGACCTGGGCAGCCTCGGCGGCCCACGACAGCAGGAAGGCCGCACCGATGATCGCGACGCCGTAGACGACCGCCGCCAGCGGGGCCGCGACCGCGGGGTGCGGCAGCCCGAGGTAGTCGGCGGCACCGAGGTAGAGACCGGGCAGCGAGACCAGCGCGGCCGCGGGGAGCGGGGGTGGTGGGGAGGGGGCGGTGTCCGGCACCCGGGCAATGTTCCCGGGGTCCACAAGATCGAAACACCGAGGGTCGTCCCCCGGGGCCGGACGGCTATCCTCCGGGGTGCCCCCTCGGTCCGGACCGCCGGTCCGTCGACGACAGGTTGGAGGATCCGCGTGCCCGTGGCCCGGCTCCGCCCGTCCGAGCCCGCCGTGGCCACGGCGGGTCTGCTCGCCGCGGGGGTGCTGTGGGGGACCGGTGGTCTGGCGGGCTCGGTCCTGGCCGGGGCGGCCGGTCTGCATCCGCTCGCGGTCGCGACCTACCGGCTGCTCGTGGGTGGTGTTCTCGCTTCGCTCCTGGTGGCCGGTACCGGAGGGCTGCGGGCCCTGCCCCGCACCCGGGCGGCGGTGGGCCGGCTGCTGACGGCGGGGGCCCTGCTCGCGCTGTTCCAGGCGGGCTACTTCGCCGCCGTGGTACTGACCTCGGTCAGTGTGGCGACCATGATCACGATCGGCAGCGCGCCGGTATTCGTGGCGGTCGCCGGGGCGGTGCTCGACCGTCGCGCGCCCGACCGGGCGGTGCTGCTGTCCGTGGCCGCCGCGGTGACCGGGCTCGTGCTGCTCACCGCCGCCCCCGGCGAC
>NZ_KI912253.1:11024-12735 GCF_000231035.2 Saccharomonospora iraqiensis subsp. paurometabolica YIM 90007
CCGGCGCGGCTTGTGCGCCGCACCCCGGCCGGCCACCCGCGCCCGCAACGGTGCCAGGGTGTCGCCGGAGACGTGGCCCGACCACACCAGGTCCCACAGCGCGGCGACCACCTCGGAGTCCGTGGGCGGGGAGTCCCGCTCGGCGGCCACCCGGTCCGCCAGCTGCCGGAAGAACAACGCCCCGCCGTCCAGTGCGGACAGCACGGCGTCGTGCAGCGGGCCGTGCGAGGAGGTGTCCTCCACGTCGGGCAGCAACAGATCCGCCACGTCGGTCGGGGCCAGCGCCACCCAGCCGTCCCCGCCGGACAGCGCACCGCAGCCGCACCAGGTGACCTCGCCCGCCGTGGTCAGCTCGTCCAGCAACGCGGGCTGGTAGCCCGGCAGCCGGTTCGGCAGAATCAGCGATTCCACCGCGCTCGCGGGCAGCGGAGCCCCCGCCAACTGTTCCACCACCGACAACACGTCGTCCGCGGTGGGCGCCGACCGGGAACGCGCGCCGATGCCGTGCCACGCGGGCAGGAACCGGCCCAGCGCCGCCTGTTCGACCGGTTCCACCTCGGCGCGCAACCGGGCCAGCGACGCCCGCTTCACCCGCCGCAGCACGTCCGCGTCGCAGTACTCGATGCCCGCGCCGTAGGCCTGTGGCCGCAGCTCCCCCCGGACCAGCCGGCCGTCGGCGGTCAACCGGTCGAGCACCCCGGCCACCACGGCGACCCCCAACCCGAACCGGGCGGCCGCCGCCGACGCCGGGAACGGTCCGCGCGACCGGGCGTAGCGGATCAGCAGATCGGCGAGCGAGTCGGCCACCGGCTCGGTGAACGCCTCGGGCACCCCGACCGGCAGGGCCGCGCCCAGCGCGTCCCGCACGCGTCCCGCGTCCTCGATGGCCAGGTACCGCGGCTCGCCCGCGATCCGCACCACGATCGCCCGCCGCCGGGCCACCAGCTCCTCCAGCCACTCCGGGGACACGCCCCGCTCCCGGGCCTCGTCGGTGGTGAGATCGCCGAGGAACCGCAACAGGTCCGCCGTGTCCTCGGGGCCCCGCGCGTGCCGCTCCGGATCGAGGCGCTGCAGCGACCGCTCGACCTCGGACACGACCTCGGCGTCCAGCAGCTCGCGCACCGCCTCCGTGCCGAGCAGCTCCGCGAGCAACGCCGAGTCCAGCGACAACGCGGCGGCCTTCCGTTCGGCCAGCGGCGCGTCGGCGTCGTAGAGGAACATCCCGACATAGCCGAACAGCAGACTCCGCGCGAACGGCGACGCCGCCGGGGTCTCCACCTCCACCACCCGCACGCTGCGGGAGCGCACGTCGGACATCAGCTCGCGCAGCCCGTCGACGTCGTAGACGTCGCGCAGGCACTCCCGCATCGCCTCCAGCACCACGGGGAACCGTTCGTACTTCGACGCCACGGACAGCAGCTGGGAGGCGCGCTGGCGCTGCTGCCACAGCGGGGTCCGCCGCCGCGGGTCCCGCCGGGGCAGCAGCAGCGAACGCGCCGCACACTCCCGGAACCGCGCCGCGAACAGGGCCGACGAGCTCACCTCGTCGGTGACCACCGACTCCACCTCGTCCGGGTCCAGGACCACGTCCTCGGCGCCGAGGACCACCTCGCGCCCCTCGGCGTCCAGCGCGTCCGGCAGCCGCAGCACGATCCCGTCGTCGGAGTGCGCCACCTGCGCGTCGACGCCGCGCCGGTCCCGCAGCCGCGCC
>NZ_KI912253.1:12835-16286 GCF_000231035.2 Saccharomonospora iraqiensis subsp. paurometabolica YIM 90007
CCAGGTACGCCAGCAGGTTCTCCCGCGCGCGCTCGTCCAGACCGGCCTCGGCGGCCCGGCGCAGCGCGTCCTCCCGGTCCGCCGAGCTCACCGTGCGCAGGAACGCCCCGAGCGCCCGGCCGAGCTCCAGCGGACGTCCGGGCGCGTCCCCCTTCCAGAACGGCATCCGCGCCGGCTGCCCCGGAGCCGGCACCACGATCACCCGGTCGTGCGTGATGTCGGTGATCCGCCAGGACGACGTGCCCAGCAGGATCGTGTCCCCGACCCGGGACTCGTAGACCATCTCCTCGTCCAGCTCACCCACCCGGCGCCCCGCACGGTCGCCCTCGTCCGGCGGCGTGGTCACGGTGAACAACCCGCGGTCCGGGATCGTCCCGCCGGAGGTCACCGCGAGCCGCTGGGCCCCCGGCCTGCCCTCCAGCACCCCGGTGACCCGGTCCCAGGTGATCCGCGCACGCAGCTCGCCGAACTCCTCGCTCGGGTACCGCCCCGCCAGCATGTCCAGCACCGCGGACAGCGCGTCGTCCGGCAGCGACGTGAACGGCGCCGCCCGCCGCACGGTGGTGGCGACCTCCGCGACCGTGCGCGCCTCGATCGCCACCATCGCCACGAGCTGCTGCGCCAGCACGTCCAGCGGGTTGCGCGGATACCGCACGGCCTCGATCGCGCCGGCGGCCATGCGTTCGGCCACCACCGCGCACGAGACGAGGTCACCACGGAACTTCGGGAACATCACCCCGCTCGACGTCGCCCCGACGTGGTGGCCCGCGCGCCCGACGCGCTGCAGCCCGGACGCCACCGTCGGCGGCGCCTCGACCTGCACCACGAGATCCACCGCACCCATGTCGATACCCAGCTCCAGCGACGACGTGGCCACCACGCACGGCAGCCGCCCCGACTTGAGCTCCTCCTCGGTGTGGGTGCGCTGGTCCCGCGACATCGACCCGTGGTGCGCCCGGGCGATCACCGGGTCGGCACCCGTGCTCGCCCCGGACTGGGCGATCGCCTCCGCCGGGAAGGTGTCGCCGGCGGTGAGGTCGGTCCGTTCGGCGGCCAGCTCGTTCAGCCGCGCGGTCAGCCGTTCCGCGAGCCGCCGCGAGTTCGTGAACACGATCGTCGACCGGTGCCCACGGATCAGCTCCAGGACACGTTCCTCCACGGCGGGCCAGATGGACGCCCGCGGTGCCGCCCCGTCCCCCGTCCCCGGCGCGGCGGAGGCGGGGACGTCCTCGTCCTCGCTCGGCAACGGGGGTGGCTCCGCCTCCCCCGCGTCCGACCCGTCCGCCCCCGGGGCCGACCGCGGCGCGTCGAGCGCGGCCATGTCCTCCACCGGCACCTCGACCCGCACCTCGACCGTCTTCGGGTGCTCGGGCTGCACCACCCGCACCGGCCTGCCCCCGGCGAGGAACGTCCCGATCTCCTCGACCGGCCGGACCGTCGCCGACAGCCCGATCCGCTGCGCGGGCGCGTCCAACAGCTCGTCCAACCGCTCCAGCGAGAGCGCCAGGTGGGCCCCGCGCTTGCTCCCCGCCACGGCGTGCACCTCGTCCACGATGACCGTCTCGACGCCGCGCAGCGACTCCCGTGCCGACGAGGTCAGCAGCAGAAACAGCGACTCCGGGGTGGTGACGAGGACGTCCGGCGGGGTGCGGGTGAACGCCCGGCGCTCGGCCGCGGTGGTGTCGCCGGTGCGGGTCCCCACGGTGATCTCCGGTGGGGCGAGACCCAGCCGCCGGGCGGACTGGGACAGGCCGGTCAGCGGCGCCCGCAGGTTGCGCTGCACGTCCACCGCGAGCGCCTTCAGCGGCGACACGTACAGCACCCGGCATCGCCGGGTGGGCGTTTCGGGTGGGGGGCTGGTCGCCAGCCGGTCGAGTGCCCACAGGAACGCCGCGAGCGTCTTGCCGGAACCGGTGGGGGCCACGACCAGCGCGTGCTCACCCGCGTGCGCGGCCCGCCACGCCCCGTCCTGCGCCGCCGTGGGCTCGGCGAACGCGCCCGCGAACCAGTCGCGGGTCGCGGGGGAGAAGAGATCGAGTACGGCGCTGTCCACACCCCCATCATGCGTGCCGCGGTGACGGAACCGCCCCGTCGGAGCGGACGCGGGTACCGCTCCGGGCGCCGCCGACCGGCCGGCCGGTCCCCTCCCGGGGACGCCGACGCCGAGGGGCGTGTCACCCCCGCGGGGGGTCGTGACAGCATCACCGACGGTCCACCGGACGCGTGACAAGGGGGAAACTGTGGGGATTCTGTCCGTCGATCTCGGGACGTCCAATACGGTCGCCGTGCTCTCCGTGCCCGGGAGGGCGACCCGGGTGGTCGAGGTCGACGGCTCGGCGACGATGCCCTCGGCCGTGTTCGCCGAGGAAGGCGGCGAACTCCTCGTCGGCAGGGACGCCGAACGGCGCGCCCGGCTGGACCCGACCCGGTTCGAGCCCAACCCCAAACGCCGTGTCGACGAGCAGGCGCTGGAGCTCGGTACGGACTCCGTCCCGGTGGACGAGGCGCTGGCCGCGGTGCTGCGCCGGGTGTACGACGAGACGGTCCGGCAGCTCGGCGGCACCCCACCGGAGCAGATCCGGCTCACCCACCCCGCCGAGTGGGGGCCGCGGCGCCGGGAGGTGCTGCTCGCGGCCGCCCGCGGGGCGGGCATGGACGCCGACGACCGGACCGTCACCCTGGTCCCGGAACCCGTCGCCGCGGCGGCGCACTTCGCGTCCTTCCCGGGCAAGTCGCTGGAGCCCGGCCGCACCCTGGCGGTCTACGACCTGGGCGCGGGCACCTTCGACGTGGCCGTTCTGGGCGCCACGCCCACCGGGTTCACCGTGCTCGCCGAGGAGGGCCTGCCGGACCTCGGCGGCCTCGACGTCGACCGGGCACTGCTGGAGCACGTCGGCCGCGCGGTGTCGCACAGCGACCCGCAACGCTGGCAGCGGCTGCTGCGTCCGGAGTCCACCACCGACCGGCGCGCCCGCCGGACGCTGTTGGAGGACGTCAAGGCCGCCAAGGAGGCCCTGTCCCGGTTGCCGCGGACCGAGGTGCCGATGCCGGAGCCGTTCACCGACGTGGTGGTCACCCGCTCCGAGCTGGAGGCCCTGGTCCGGCCGACGATGCTGCGCAGTGTCGAACTGCTCGAGGCCACCGTCCGGGCCGCCGGTGTGGAGCCGGGCCTGCTCGCCGACATCTACCTGGTCGGGGGCTCCAGCAGGCTGCCCCTCGTGGGGGACCTGATCGAGGACAAGCTCGGTGTGTCGCCCTCCAGCCTCGACCAGCCGGAGACCGCGGTCGCGTTCGGCGCCCACCACGTCGGCCCGGACGGCCGGACCACGGGTACCGAACAGGTCGACGGCGCGACGCTCGGGGCCGCGGGGGCGACCTCTCCGGCCTTCCCACCGGTCGGGCCGACCGGCCAGGGGCCCCGGTCCCCGCACACCAGCGGTCCCCACCCGCC
>NZ_KI912254.1:0-2023 GCF_000231035.2 Saccharomonospora iraqiensis subsp. paurometabolica YIM 90007
CCCAGCGGCGTGTCCGCACACCGGGCCGCACACCGAGCGCGTCGGCGAGCACCGCACCGACCACGAGACCGGCCGCGGCGAACCCGGCCCCGGTGCCCCGGACGGGCATCGACGGGCCGAGGTACGCGGCGAACGCGACACCGGCGACGACCAGTGCCGCCGCCCACGAGCCCGCACGCAGCCACCTCCCGGCGCGGTCGTCGTCGGCCCCCGTCCGGCGAACCGCGCCCCGACCGTGACCAGCACCGCGGCCGCCACGATCCCGGCGAGCAACCACCGACCCGCCGCCGAGGCGGCGACGGCGAGCGCCACCACGAGGCCCGCCCCGAGTGACACCGACCCACCTACCTCCCCGTAACGACCGACGGCGGCAATAGCATGACCCACCAGATGCCGGGGGTGCCCGACCGCCCCACCCGGGCGGCGCACCCCGCCGACGCCACAACCGGAGGAGCGTGACGTGAGCGTGCCGAAGCTGTCCCTGTCCGAGAACACCGAGGCGGCACTGGCCAAGACCCGTGCCGAGGTCGTCGTGGTCGGTACCGTGCGCGGGGCCGACGGTCTCGAACTCGCCGCCGGGGCAGAGGCGGTGGACGCGGCCTTCGACGGCGAACTCGCCGACGTGCTGACCACGATGGGGGCCACCGGCAAGGCCGAGGAGACGGTCAAGCTGCCGACCCTCGGCAGGCTGCCCGCGGGGGTCGTCCTCGCCGTGGGGCTGGGCTCACCCGAGGTGGGTCCCGAGGACGTCCGCCGCGCCGCCGGCGCGTCCGGGCGGGCCCTCGCGGGCACCGCACGGGCGCTGACCACGCTGTCCGCCGTGGACCTGCAGGCCGCCGTCGAGGGGACCGTGCTCGGCTCCTACACGTTCGACCGGTACAAGTCCGAGCCCGGCACCGCCCCGGTCGGCACGCTCGACGTCGCCGCCCCCGAGGAGGGCACCACCCGCGCCCACCGGGCCACGCTGAAGGCCGCGGGCACCATCGCCGAGGCGGTGACGGTGGCCCGCGACCTGGTCAACACGCCGCCGAACGATCTCTACCCCGGCTCGTTCGCCGACCGGGCCCGGGAGCTGGCCGAGGACGCGGGCGTCGACGTCGAGGTGCTGGACGAGAAGGCGCTCGCGCGCAAGGGATTCGGCGGGATCCTCGGGGTCGGCGGTGGCTCGTCCCGTCCCCCGCGCCTGCTGCGGCTGCGCTACCGCGGCCCGAAGGCGAAGAAGAAGGTCGCGCTCGTCGGCAAGGGCATCACCTTCGACACCGGCGGCATCTCGATCAAGCCCGCTACCGGGATGGACGAGATGACCTCGGACATGGCCGGCGCCGCGGCCGTGCTCGCGTCCGTGCTGCTGGCCGCGAAGCTCAAGTACCCGCTGGAGGTCGTCGCGCACATCCCGCTCGCGGAGAACATGCCCTCGGCGAGCGCGTACCGCCCGGGTGACGTGCTGACGATGTACGGCGGCAGGACCGTGGAGGTGCTCAACACCGATGCGGAGGGCCGCCTGGTGCTGGCCGACGCGATCGTGCGCGCCTGCGAGGAGGACCCGGACTACCTGATCGAGACCTCCACCCTGACCGGCGCGCAGAAGGTGGCGCTGGGCAACCGCACCCCCGGCATCATGGGCGAGGAGGAGTTCCGCGACCGGGTGGCCGACCTCGCGCAGGCCACCGGGGAGAACGGCTGGCCGATGCCGCTGCCCGAGGAACTGCGCTCCGACCTGGACTCCAAGCTGGCCGACATCGCCAACGTCAGCGGTCAGCGCTGGGGCGGGATGCTCGCGGCCGGGCACTTCCTGCGCGAGTTCGTCGCGGAGGGCGTGCCGTGGACGCACCTCGACGTCGCGGGCCCCGCGTACCACACGGGTTCGCCGTGGGGCTACACCGGCAAGGGTGGCACGGGCGTCCCGGTGCGCACGATCGCGGCGGTGCTGGCCGACGTCGCCGACCACGGCTGACCCGGAGCCGACCACGGCCGGCCCGGAGGCGGACCCGTGGCCGGGGCCGCCGTCGCGCAGGTACCGACG
>NZ_KI912254.1:2123-10390 GCF_000231035.2 Saccharomonospora iraqiensis subsp. paurometabolica YIM 90007
CGCCGCGCAGCAGCAGGCCGCGCCCCCGCAGGCCCGGCCGTCGGCGCCGACCGAGCCGGACCGGGCCGTGGCGGTGTCCGACTCGGAGAAGGCGGCACTGCGTGGCACGGTGCAGAAGGCCAGCCGGATCCGGCAGATCACGGCCGAGAAGACCCGGGAGTCGCTGCAGGTCTCCGCGCAGCTCACCCAGGTGCACGAGGTCGACGTCACCCGGATCGCCCAGTTGCGGGCCCGGGCGAAGGGGGCCTTCCGGGAGCGGGAGGGCGTCGGCCTGACGTTCCTGCCGTTCTTCGCCAAGGCCACGGTCGAGGCGCTCAAGCAGCACCCGAACGTCAACGCCTCGTACAACGAGGAGACGAAGGAGATCACCTACCACGGTGCGGTGCACCTCGGCGTGGCCGTGGACACCGAGCGTGGGCTGCTGTCGGTGGTCATCCACGACGCCGGGGAGCTGAGCCTGGCCGGTCTGGCCCACCGGATCGCCGACCTGGCGCAGCGGGCCCGCACGAACAAGGTGACCCCGGACGAGCTGACCGGTGGGACGTTCACCATCACCAACATCGGCAGCAACGGCGCCCTGTTCGACACGCCGATCATCGTCCAGCCGCAGTCCGGGATGCTCGGCACCGGCGCGGTGGTCAAGCGGCCGGTCGTGGTCACCGACACCGAGGGCAACGACACGATCTCCATCCGCTCGATGGCGTACCTGCCGTTGACCTACGACCACCGGCTGATCGACGGCGCCGACGCGGGCCGGTTCCTGACCACGATCCGGCAGCGCCTGGAGGAGGGTCACTTCGAGGACGAGCTGGGTCTGTGACCGTCCGTCCCCGGGCGGCGGCCCCCGGCCGCTGACCCGCCGTCACCCGACACGGGGCGTTCACCACCGTCGGTGGACGCCCCGTCGTCGTTCGACGTCTAGAGTGACTCCATGCGCGTTCTCGTGGCCGGTTCCAGCGGACTGATCGGTGGTGCGCTCCGCACCCGGTTGACCGACGCCGGGCACGAGGTCCGGCGGCTGGTGCGCAGGCGGCCCGGCCGTCCGGACGAGCACGGCTGGGATCCCCCGTCCGGCCGGATCGACGCGGGTGCGTTCGACGGGGTGGACGCGGTGGTCAACCTGTGCGGTGCGCCGCTCGCCTCCGGCCGGTGGAGCGCGGCCCGGAAGCAGCTGCTCGCCGACTCGCGCATCGAGCCCACCGAGGTGCTCGCCGAGGCCGTCGCCGAACACGGGGTGCCGACCCTGGTCAACGCCTCCGGGATCAACTACTACGGCGACACCGGCGGGACCGAGGTGGACGAGTCCGCCCCGGTCGGTGCCGGGTTCCTGGCCCGCCTGTGCGACCGGTGGGAGACGGCGACCGAGCAGGCCCGCCGGGGCGGGGCCCGTGTGGTGCTGCTGCGGACCGCGCCGGTGCTCACGGCCGGGGGAGGGCTGCTCGGACCGCTGCTGCCGTTGTTCCGGTTCGGGCTCGGCGGACGGCTCGGCGACGGCAGGCAGTACCTGCCGTGGATCAGCCTGCCGGACGAGGTGTCGGCGATCCGGTTCGTGCTGGAGCACGCCGAGGTGGTGGGCCCGGTGAATCTGACGGCACCGGCGCCGGTGACGAACGCGGAGTTCACCCGTGCCCTGGGTCGGGCGCTGGGCAGGCCCGCGCCGTGGCGGGTGCCGGGCGTCGCGCTGAAGGCCGTGCTCGGTGAGGCCGCCGACGAGATGCTGCTCACCGGCCCCAGGGCCGTGCCCGGGGTGCTGTCCGCGGCCGGGTTCGAGTTCCGGCACCCGGATCTGGACGGTGCGCTGGCCGAGGTGGTCCGCGCACGGTGATCCCGCGGCCGCACGGTGATCCGGCGGCGGTCGGGGACGGCCGGGGCCGGGACACCCGGGAGACCCCCGGCCACAGCGGCGTTGCCCCGCACACCGGTGCCCGGCGTAACCTCGGCGTCGTGAGTGAGAACCCCAACCCCTCCTGCCGCGCGGCGAGCGGCCCCGTCGACGTCCGCGAGCTCGGCACCATCGACTACCTCGAGGCGTGGGAGCGGCAGCGGCAGCTGGCCGAGGCCCGCGCCGACGGCTCCGCACCGGACACGTTCCTGCTGCTGGAGCACCCGTCGGTGTACACGGCGGGCAAGCGCACCCGCCCGGAGGACCGGCCGACCGACGGCACCCCGGTGATCGACGTGGACCGGGGCGGGCGGATCACCTGGCACGGGCCGGGGCAGCTGGTCGGGTACCCGATCGTCCGGCTGGCCGACCCGGTCGACGTGGTGCACTACGTCCGGCGCATCGAGGAGGCGCTGATCGAGGTGTGCGCGAAGTTCGGCGTGCACACCGGCCGGGTCGAGGGCCGCAGCGGGGTGTGGCTGCCCGCCGACGGCCGCGGGGTCGAGCGCAAGATCGCCGCGATCGGTATCCGGGTGCAGCGCGGCGTCACCATGCACGGCTTCGAACTGAACTGCGACGCCGACCTGGGCTCGTTCGACCGGATCGTGCCGTGCGGGATCAGCGACGCCGGGACCACGTCGCTGTCCGCCGAGCTCGGCAGGGACGTGCCGGTGGCGGAGGCGTTGCCGCTCGCCCGGGACGCCGTGCTGGCCGCACTGGAGGGTGACCTGCCCGTCCGCGACGACCGCTGGCTGCCCCGGGACGCGGGAATCCCCGGCGGGCCGGTCGCCCTGCCGGAGTCGTGACCTCCCGGAGTCCGTGCACCGTCCCGCGCGGGCTCCGGAAGGGCCGAGAGCGCCCCATGCGGGTCGGTGTCGCCCGGCAGGCGAGTTCGGCATCCCGCTTGCCGACCGCCACGACCTGGCGCGGGCCGGTTGGTCCGCACGTTGTTGCTGGGCAGAAGTTTGTGGACGCCGGTGGGCAACCGTCCTGGAAACCGCTGCCCGGCTACCCGCTGCGGTCGGGAGTCAGGATCCGGAGCAGGCTGGTTTTCAGTGCCGCGTCCGCTTCCTCCTTCGACATGCGACCGGCGTCGACCTCCCGGCCTGCGGTGTGACCCAGGTTGATCGTGGCCGCGACCAACCAGTCGGCCGAAACCTGTGCATCGAACTCCCCGGCTTCCTGGCCGCGCCGAATGGTCCGCTGCAATCGGTCCGCCACGGGGGCGTGGAGGTGGTCGTCCGAGGTTCGGTCCAGGGACATCGCGCCCAGCGCCCGGAAGAGGACGGGATAGCGACCGGCGGTGCGATCGCCGGCGTCCACCAGGCGGAACAGTGCCTCCGCAGCCGGGCCGCTGTCGATGTCCGCGGCATCGATCTCGGTGACGGCTTCGGTGGTGAGGCGGTCGAGTACCGCCCTCAGGAGTTCCTCCCGCGAGGGAAAGTGGGCGTAGACCGTCTGGCGCGTGACGCCGAGGCCATCGCCGACGGCGACCGGATCGCGGCCCGGTACACGCTGCATGCCCGACAGCGGGGTGAGAACCTCACGATCGAGGTGTGCTTCTTCGGTGGATTCACCGACGACGGGCGGATGCGCAGTTCACACATGCTCACCCGCACCGTCCCGGACACGCAGCAGCCGACGCCTTCGCCCGAATGAAATCCCGGCCTGCCGGACGGCAGGCATGCTGGATTCCCGGACCGGAGGGTGTCCGGCTCAGCCGAGCTGCGGCACGACGTCGGAGGCGAGCAGCTCCAGGTGCGCCGGGTCGGACAGGTCCAGCACCTGCAGGTACAGCCGGGTGATGCCGGTCTCGGCCCGCCAGCGACCGATCGTGTCCACCACCTGCGCCGGGCTACCGGCCACACCGTTCGACCGCAGTTCGTCGACGTCCCGCCCGATGGCCTCCGCCCTGCGGGTGAGTTCGGCGTCGTCCTTGCCGACCGCCACCACCTGGGCGGCCGACCGGGTGATCTGCGCCGGATCCCGGCCCACGGCGGAGGCCGCGGCGGCCACCCGCTCGTACTGCGCGCGGGCGGTGGCGATGTCGCTGAACGGCAGGTTGAACTCGTCGGCGTAGCGGGCGGCCAGCTCCGGGGTGCGAGTCCGGCCGGTGCCGCCGAGAATCACCGGCGGGTTGGGCCGCTGCACCGGTTTGGGCAGCGCCGGGGCGTGCTCCAGCGTGTAGTGCTCGCCGTCGAAGCAGAAGGTCTCGCCCTCCGGCGTGCGCCACAGCCCGGTGATGACCGCGAGCTGTTCGGCGTAGCGGTCGAAACGTTCGCGCAGCGGCGGCAGGTCGAGGCCGTAGGCGGTGTGCTCGTCGGCGTACCAGCCCGAGCCGAGACCGAACTCCAGACGCCCGCCGGACATCCGGTCCACCTGGGCCGCGGAGATCGCCAGCACGGACGGGTGGCGGAACGTGGCCGCCGACACCAGCGTGCCGAGCCGGATGCGCGAGGTCTCCCGCGCCAGTCCGGCGAGTGTCACCCACGCGTCGGTGGGGCCGGGCAGGCCGCTGACCGATCCCATCTTCAGGTAGTGGTCGGAGCGGAAGAACGCGGAGAAGCCGCACTCCTCGGTCGTGCGCGCCAGGCGGAGCAGATCGTCGTAGTCGGCACCCTGCTGCGGTTCGGTGAAGATCCTCAGGTCCACGGGGTGAGCCTAGTTGTTGCGGGTTGGGAGGTTGTTGACGCGGGGTGGTCGGGGCCGGCCGGGGGGACGGGTCTTGCGGCGGCAGGATGTGTTGGCCGGTGGCGACCACCAACGCTTTGGGGCCGAGCAGCGCGGCGAGAGGCGCGAGTTTGATGGCTTCGGGGCGGGTTCCCACGACGAGAACGACAGTCACGGGTGTCTACCAGAACAGGTGTCCGCGTTCGCCCGTGCAGTAGCGGCGGGCGGCGACGAACAGGCGTAAGTACAGCTGGTCGAGCGCGAGGTAGTTGGGCACGAGCTCGGCGCGGGACAGTGTGCCGTCGCTGTGGCGGAGGCCCCCGTCCTCCACGCGGCTGGCGAAACGGGCGGGCACGGTGTCGGCGTCGCCGGCGGCCAGTGCGACCGCGTCGTCGACGTCCAGATCGACGAGCCCGGACACCTCGACGTCGGCCAGTGGGATGTCTTCGAGGCCGACGTCGACGGGTAGCAGGTGCCAGTGCTGGAACTCGCGTTCGATGTAGTCGGGCGCGAGGGTGACCGCGGTTTGGCGCAGCCCGATCGGATGCAGCTGGTCGTAGGAGACCGGGAGGCCGAGCTCTTCGTGCACCTCTCGCACACCGTCTTCGACGTCCTCGCCCGCGTGGTAGTGGCCCCCGACGGTGATGTCCGCGTAGTCGGGCCGGTCGAACGAGTACCGGCCGGGTGCCTTCTTCTGCAACATCACGCGGCGGCGACTCGGGTTGAGGGCGAGCGCGGAGAACGTGCGGTGCCACAGCCCGTGGTGGTGGGCTTGCTTCTTCGTGTCGGTGCCGACGTGTTCGTAGCGGTCGTTGAAAATGTCGATCTCAGTCACGGGTGTGAACTCCTGCCGGGCCGGTGTGGTGCTGCCAGTAGGTGCGGAGGGCGTCGAAGTAGTGGCGAGGGTCGCCGACGGTGACCCAGTGTCCCGTGATCCGGTGGACCGCGACGCGGGCCTCAGCGGCGAGTTGGCCCGTGGCGATGCCGAGGTCCACCTCACCACGCGCCAGTTCGGTGGGCCGGAGCCGGTCGAGGATCGACGGCCGCAGGACCAGGCGGGACACGACCGCGAGTGGTTCGTTCACCGTCTCCGGGGCCGGGCGCTGTCGAATCCTACAGACACGGTCCGGATTGTCGGCGGTGTCCACGATGCCGAACGAGCGCGTGTCGCGCCGATCGATGTGTTGCGCGGCGATGACGCCTTCGGTGCCACCACACAGGTGGTCGCGCATCGCGGCGAGGTTCCCGCCGGGCGAGTGTTCGCCGATGAGGACGTCGTCGCCGAACGCGACCGCGAACGCCTCACAGGAGGCGAGCCGTTCCCGGACGGTGAGCAGCGGGGTGGCGTTGCCGTAACCGTGGGACAGGTCTTCCACGACGGTTTGGACGGGCATCCCCTCGGCGCGCAGAGCGGGTTGCGTATCCCGAACCGGATATCCACGCAGGGGACAGTGAGTCTTTTCCACTTGGCTCGGTGGGGTCTCGGTGCTGGTGAGGCCGGGCGTGGGCAGAGAAGAAGCTCCTGGTAGATGAGTGATTGCCTAGATCAACTCTGTCCCTACCAGGAGCTTCAGTGCGTTCTTACCCGTCCGGGGTGTCGGTGTCCAGTCGTGCGGTGAACATGCTGGCCGAGGCCTTACGGCACGAACGGCGGGTGCGCCGGACCCGTTGGCGGCGCCTGGAGGCGGGTCAGCAGGCCCTGTTGGTGCTGGCCTACCTGCGCAAAGGCGAAACCTATGCGGGCCTGGCGGTCGGGTTCGCCATCGGCACCACCACGGTGTTTCGCTATATCCGCGAGGCCTCGGAGGTCCTGTCCGCCCGAGCGATCGCGCTGGACGAGGCGATGAGGGCCGCGGCTCGGAAGGCGTTCGTCATCCTCGACGGCACTCTGCTGCGTATCGATCGGATCGGGATGGCTGCGGGCCGGGATCGTCCGTACTACCCGGGAAAACACAAGCGCCACGGCGTGAACGTGCAGGTCCTCGCCGACCCCGCCGGGCGGTTGGTCTGGGCCTCGCCGGCGCTTCCGGGAGCCCGGCACGACATGGGGGCGGCGCGTGAACACGGCCTGATCGACGCCCTGGCCACCGCCCGAATCAGGGTCGTCGCCGACAGCGCCTACCGCGGTGCCGGGGCGAATGTCGACGTGCCACAACGGCGTCGCGCACGTGCGGGAGGACCCGACGACCGGCCCCGCTTGTCGACGAATCAGAAGGCCGTCAACGCCGCCCACGCCCGGCTACGAGGCCCCGGCGAACGCGCCAACGCCCAGCTCAAAGCCTGGAAGCCATTCGCCGGATCCGAACATGCCCCCACCATGCAACCCAGCTCGTCAACGCTGTCCAGGCCCTCATCCACGCAAGCTAACCCCAAGTGGAAAAGGCTCAATGTCCGACTGACCGACGACCAGTTCAACGACTTGTGGGAAGTGGCGCGTGAGCACCATCTGCCCATGTCGACCATGGCGCGCTCGTGGTTGCTCGAACGCCTTGACCGGGAGCGGCGCAGGTTAGTCGGCGCCCGGCCGGTCGGCCCGGGCTTCGAGGGAGGCTCTCCGGACCTGGTCGAGCAGGCCCGTCATCGCCCGTTCCAGTTCGGTGGCGACCTTCTCGGGGTCGTCCGCGTTCGCGATCTCGGTCGCGGCGCTGCACAGGGTGCCCAGCAGCAGGCGGGAGGTCATCTCCACGGGCATCTCGACGAGCTCCCCCGCGTCGATGAGGTCACGCATGCTCTGCCGGATCAGTCCGAGGCTGTAGTGGTCCTCGGCCTCGCGCCACCGCTGCCAGCCCATCACCACCGGCCCCTCGTGCAGGGCGATGCGTTGGTAGGCCGGGTCGAGACAGCTCGCGATGAACTCGCGCAGGCTGGTCAGGGCCCGCTCCCACGGCGGGCCGGGCTTGCGCAGCAGCGCCTCCAGCCGGTCCTTCACCCGGGTCTCGACCGCGTCGAAGGCCGCCTCGAAGACCGCCTGTTTGCCGGAGAAATGGTGATACAGCGCGCCCTTCGTGACGCGCGCCCGCCGCGTGATCTCGTCGAGCGAGGTTCGGCCGTACCCCCGCTCGGTGAACAGCGCGACCGCGCTCGCGACCAGTGCCTCCCGGGTGGACTCGGCATGGTCGTCCCGCCGGGACCGTGCGCCTCCCGGTGGGGGCGGCCGGCCCGCCGGGCCGGTCGCCTTCTGTTCGGACCTCGGTGTCACCACGCTCACAACCTTAACCCCGGGCACAGTCTCCGTACCGATGGTATGTTGAGCACGGAAGCTACATACCGACAGTATGACTCAAACCATCGGTATGCCCCCGCTCACACCGGGGGGTGTCCGGTGGGACGAGGCCGGAGAAGGGGGTCAGGCCATGAGCTGGAAGGACTTCTACCGCAGACGCGAGATCATGGACGCGGCGGTCGAACTGGGGAATCACGACGCACACGGGCGGATCCCGTTCGACCGGATCGACGGGGCGCGGGACCTGTTCGGCAGCGAGGAGAACCTGCTGCTGGCGCTGCACCAGCGGTGGACCCAGGCGTTGAGCGGATACCTGCGTGCCCGGGTCGCGGGCCCGGAGGACGCCGACAACGTGCCCGCCGGCGGGGAGCGGGACCACGTCGACGCGGTCTCCCGCGCGTGGCGGGCCGCGGTGCGGCGCAACGCCGCCCTGCACGCCGTGCTGGAGGCCAACGTCGACCGCTCGGTCGCGCTGCGCCGGGCACACGAGGC
>NZ_KI912254.1:10490-12545 GCF_000231035.2 Saccharomonospora iraqiensis subsp. paurometabolica YIM 90007
CGCCGCCACAGCCTGCGGCCCCGCGCCCCACGGCTCTCCTCCGCGGGGGCCCGGGCGGTGTGCATCCGGTCCCCGGTCTCCGACGTCCCGCCGGGCGTGCCCGCGGCCTTGCGGGCGGGCATCACCGCGATGACCAGACCGAGCAGGGCGGTACCGAGGTGCAGCCAGTTGTCGGCGGCGTTGAGGGCGAGCGGGTTACCGAGCCCGCTGACCGGGTTGCTGGCGAACACCCCCGTGACGGCGAGGCCCCACAGCAGCAGGACCCCGAAGGCCACCAGCAGCAACCAGCCGTACGTGCGCGCCCCCGACGACTTCACCGCCATGAGCACACCGAGCGCACCGATGACGATGTGGATGATGTTGTGCAACGGGTTGACGGCGAACACCCAGAGCGTACTGCCCGTCGACCCCGCGAAGTCACCGAATCCGGTGACGATCAGGCCGATGATCCCGAGGGCGAGATAGACCAGACCGACCAGTGCGGCCAGGATCTGCACCGGCTGGAGTCCGCGCACCTGGGTGCGGCCCTCCTTCGATCGAGCCATGACAGCCTCCTGTTCGGGTGTGACCGGCGCCACTTCTCAGTGGAGATACCCGGGGTCACCGACGGTGAAACCGTGCCGCCCGCGCGGCGTCCCGGGCGGTGCCGCCCTAGGGTCGGCGGCGTGGCCCTGGGCGTGTGCCTGCTGTTCGATCCGCCGTCGGACCGCGCGGTGCGGGAGCTGTGGCTGCGGTTCGAACGACTGGGGGTGCCGACCCCGCACTCGCACACGCACGGCCGGCACCGCCCGCACCTGTCGTACGTGGTGCTGTTGGAGTGGGACCTCGACGCGGTGCGCGCGGCCGTGGCGGCACTGGGCGACGGAGGCGGCTACGAACTGCGCTTCGACGCGGTGGGCGCGTTCCGTCGCGGCCGGATCTGCCTCGTTCCCGCCGTCCCCGCCGCGCTGGTGACCCGGCAGCACGCCGTCGTGGAGGCGGTCCGGGCGACCGGGGCGGTCATCCACCGGCACTACGAGATCGACCGGTGGTTGCCGCACACCTCGCTGGCGACCCGGGCCGCCACGCGGGACCTGCCCGGGGTGGCCGGCGCGGTGTACGACAGGTTGCCGTTGACGGTACGGGTCAGCCACGCCGCACTGATCGACAGCGCCACCGGCGAGGCGCGGCCGTTACCGGGCGTGCCGTGACCCGCTCCCGGTCACCGCACCGTTCGTCCGAAAGCCGCCGTCACCGGACCCGTTCGGCCGGGGCACGCCAGGTGTTGCACGCGCTCATGCTCCCGTCGCGGTACCCGCGCAGCGCCCATTCCCGCTGGGTCCCGGCGGACCCGTGGGTGTCGCTGTCGATCCAGTTGCGGAAGTCGTCGACGGCGTCCCCGGCGAGCGCCCGGTCGATCCCCCCGCGGCCCTGCGCGCCGTGCAGGAACATCCCGGCCATGCAGTTGGCCTGGAGTTCCACCCGCCTGCTCAGTTCCCGCTCCTGTGGCCCCTCTGCGGTGTGCTCGCCGAGTGCACGGCCCGCGTCGCCGAGGATGCCGCTCAGGTACTGCACGTGGTGACCGTACTCGTGGGCGAGCGTGGCCACGTGCGCCTCCGTGGTGAGGCCGAACGCGTCCACCGTGCGGGTCCTCGGCAGGTAGATCGTGCCGTCCTCGGAACAGTAGAGCCCCGTCGCCCGCTCGCGCGGGGGCAGCGGTCCGCACGCGGTGTCCGGGGAATCGGCGATGTCCACCTCGGCGGGGCGGAACGGCAGCCCGGCCTCCGCGAGCGCGGGTTCCCAGGCCCGGTCGAGACAGCGCAGCTCGGCCCGGTAGAAGTCCCGGAGGCGCTCGCGGCCGCTGCTCAGCTCCGGCAGCGTGCACTCGACCTCGGCGGTGCGGGCACCGGACACCGACAGGGAGTCATCCCCGATCCGGGCGGCACCGGAGGACTCCGGGCCGCTCCCGCCCGCGGCCGCGTCCGTCCCGGTGCCGGCCCGCCCGTCCCCGGTGTCGTCGAACACGGGCACAACCACCACCAACGCGGCGACCAGCGCCGCGGCGACCACCGCGGG
>NZ_KI912254.1:12645-20674 GCF_000231035.2 Saccharomonospora iraqiensis subsp. paurometabolica YIM 90007
ACCGGGCCCGCCGCGCCACCTCCCCGGCCGCCACCCTCACCGGCTGGCTCCGCAAGCTGGCCCCGACCGGCTGACCCGCCCCCCCGGGGGTGTGCCGTGAAGGACTCCTTCACTGCGTCGCATGCCGTGAAGGACTCCTTCACTGCGTCACATGCAGGGAAGGACCCCTTCACGGCGCCGGGCGCAGGCAAGGGGGCCTTCACGGCCCACCTCCACGGGGCCGGGGCGGCGGGTGTTGATCAGGTTGCGGAGTGTGTCGGTAGGGTGGCCGGATGACGGTTTTCCGGGACTCGGGGGCCCGTCGGGGCTGGGACGAGGACGACATCGGCGACCAGCGCGGGCGCACCGTGCTGATCACCGGGGCGAACTCGGGCCTGGGTCTGCGCAGCGCCACGGTGTTCGCCGAACGGGGTGCGCGGGTGCTGCTGGCCTGCCGGTCGGCCGACCGCGGGCGGCGGGCGCTGGCCGAGGTCGAGGCACGCGCCCGGGTCCGGCCGGAGCTGGTCCCGCTGGATCTGGCGGACCTCGACTCGGTGCGTTCGGCAGCCCGGACGGTGACCGACCTCACCGGTGGCGCGCTCGACGTGCTGCTGAACAACGCGGGACTGATGGGGACCCCACGCGGCGAGACCGCCGACGGGTTCGAGACCCAGTTCGGCACCAACCACCTCGGACACGCCGCGCTCACCTGGCTGCTCATGCCCGCCCTGCGGGGCGGCCGCGACGCCCGCGTGGTCACCGTGTCCAGCCTCGCCGCGTTGCGCGGCCGGATCGACCTGCGTGACCCGCACTTCACCCGGCGCCGCTACAACCCCGCCACCGCGTACGCGCAGGCGAAACTGGCGAACCTGGTCTTCGCGGTGGAGCTTGACCGCAGGCTGCGCGCCGCCACCGACGGCGGGGAGGACGGGGCACCCACGGTGACCAGTGTCGCCGCACACCCCGGATACACCACCACGGGACTGGCGGGCTCGATGGCCCGCTCGCACGGCAATCCGGTGGCGCGTGCGGTGGTCGGGGCGGGAGCCCGGGTCGCGGACCTGTTCGGGCAGAGCGCCCGCATCGGGACGCTGCCCCAGCTGCACGCCGCCACCGCGGGGGAGGTGCGCGGAGGGGACTACGTCGGTCCGGACGGGCCGGGCGAACTCCGCGGTCACCCCAGGGTGAACAGACCACCACGCCGCGCACTCGACCGGGCGACGGGTGCCGGCCTGTGGGACCTGACCGCGGAGTTGACGGGCGTCACCCCGGATCCCGCGTAGTCGAACCCACCGGCACCTCCCGCGTAGGGTGGGGCGCGTGACTGTGGTGCCGGAGGGTCGGAAGCTGCTGCGGCTCGAGGTCCGCAACAGCCAGACACCGATCGAGAAGAAGCCGTCCTGGATCAAGACCCGCGCCCGCATGGGGCCGGAGTTCACCGAGCTCAAGGGGTTGGTCAAGCGCGAAGGTCTGAACACCGTCTGCGAGGAGGCGGGCTGTCCCAACATCTACGAGTGCTGGGAGGACCGCGAGGCCACCTTCCTCATCGGCGGTGACCAGTGCACCCGGCGGTGCGACTTCTGCCAGATCGACACGGGCAAGCCCGCCGACCTGGACGTGGACGAGCCGCGCAGGGTGGCCGAGAGCGTGCAGGCCATGGGACTGCGCTACTCGACCGTGACCGGCGTCGCCCGGGACGACCTCCCGGACGGCGGGGCCTGGCTCTACGCCGAGACGGTGCGCCAGATCCACGCGCTGAACCCGGGCACCGGCGTCGAGCTGCTCATCCCCGACTTCAACAACGACGACGACCAGCTCGCCGAGGTGTTCGGCTCCGAGCCGGAGGTGCTGGCGCACAACACCGAGACCGTGCCGCGGGTGTTCAAGCGCATCCGGCCGGGCTTCCGCTACGAACGCTCCCTCGACGTGATCCGCCGCGCCCGGCAGGCGGGGCTGGTGACCAAGTCGAACCTGATCCTCGGCATGGGCGAGACCCCGGACGAGGTGGAGCCCGCCATGAAGGACCTGGTCGACGCGGGGTGCGAGATCCTCACCATCACGCAGTACCTGCGCCCCTCCCCGCGGCACCACCCGGTGGACCGCTGGGTCAAGCCGGAGGAGTTCGTGGAGCACACGAAGACCGCCGAATCGCTGGGTTTCGCGGGTGTGATGGCGGGTCCCCTGGTGCGGTCGTCGTACCGCGCGGGCAAGCTGTTCGCCAAGACGAAGCAGCACCGTGGCGAGCCCCTGCCGGAGAACCTGGACCATCTGGCCGCGGCGGCCCCGGCCGCACAGGAGGCGAGCAGCGTCCTGGCGCGGCAGCGCTGACCCGGAGGACACGTGGTGCCGGACCCCGCCGCACGGACCGGTCGCTGCCGGGAAGCCCCGGAAAGGCCGGAACGGTACGGGCGTTACCGTCGACGGAATCGACATGACCGGTTCCGGCGGGCCGGCACCGCGACCACAGGGGGCGATCCGTGGTAACCGAGTTCCTCGACTGGCTGCAGAGCCTGCCGCAACCCGCGCTGGTCGGCGCCACCGGGTTGCTGGTACTGCTCGAGTGCACGGTCGGTCTCGGCTTCATCGCCCCCGGGGAGTCGGGCCTGCTGATCGCCGCGACGACCGCCACGACCATGCCCCGGTTCCTGGTGCTGTGGGGCGTGGTCACGGTCGCCGCGGGGATCGGTGACTCGATCGGCTACGCCCTCGGCAGGCGCTACGGGCCGCGCCTGCGGGAGACCCGGCTCGTCCAGCGCTACGGCGGCGACGCCTGGGACCGCGCGTGCACGATCCTGAACCGGCGGGGCGTGTGGGCGGTGTTCTTCGCCCGGTTCCTGCCGGTGGTCCGCACACTGACCCCGGCGGCGGCGGGCACGGCCGGACTGCCCTACCGCCGGTTCCTGCCCGCCGTCGTCGCCGGTGCGGCGTCCTGGTCGCTGTTGCACATCAGCCTGGGCGCCGTCCTGGGCGAGGCCGCCCGGCAGGTGGAGAACACCCTCAGCACCGGCGGCACCGCCGTGGTCGTGGCGCTGGGCGTCGTGGGTGTGCTCGCCGTCGTCCGGTACAAGCGGCGCAAGACCGCGAAGGCGCTGGCCGCGCTGTCCGGTGAGCCCGTCGCCGGGTCCCCGGACCACGGCGACGACCGCGACTGACGCCCCCGCCGGGTTCAGCGGGTCGGGGGCAGGAAGCGACGCGCCACGCCACCCCCGTCCACCGTCCCGGCGTGCCCGTCGCCGTCGGCGATCCACGGACCGGTGCCCTCGCTCGGGTCGAGCACCCCCTCCTCCAGCCAGGCGTAGCGCCCGGCGAGGACCTGACGCGCCAGCGCACGGTCACCGCGGTCGGTGTTGGTCCACAGCGCGCCGAACAGCGCCTCCACCCGCAGCCGCGCCTGCGCACAGAAGGCGTCGGCGAGCTCGTGCGCCGGGCGGCCGCGGTCCTCCTCGTCGGCGCCGGGGGTCTCCGCCCGGACACACACCGCGGTCATCGCGAACAGCTCCGCCCCGATGTCGACCACCCGGCCGAGGAACGCCTGCCGTTTCTCCATCGCCGCCCGCCACCGGGCCATGCCGTAGAAGGTGCACCGGGCGAGCCTGCGCGCGGCACGCTCGACATAGCGCAGGTGCCCGGCGAGGTCGCCGTACTCGGCGAACGCGGTCGGCACCCGCCCGGCCCCGGTGACCAGCCGGGGCAGCCACCGGGCGTAGAAGCCACCCGCACGGACCGCCGCGACGGCCCTGCGCCGCGGCCCCACGGACGGGTCGACGAGCTCGCCCGCCGCCGTGAGATGCACGTCGACCGCCTCCCGCGCGATGAGCAGGTGCATGATCTCGGTCGACCCCTCGAAGACGCGGTTGATCCGCATGTCCCGCAGCAGCTGCTCGGTGGGCACGGCGCGTTCCCCGCGGGCGGCCAGCGACCCGGCGGTCTCGTAGCCACGCCCGCCCCGGATCTGCACCAGTTCGTCGGCGATCTCCCAGGCCCGCTCGCTCGCCCACAGCTTCGCCAGCGCGGCCTCGATCCGGATGTCGCCGTGCCCCTCGTCGGCCATCCGCGCCGTGAGCTCCACGACCGACTCGAGCGCGAAGGTCGTGGCCGCGAGGAACGAGACCTTGCGGGCGACGGCCTCGTGCTCCCCGATCGGCCTGCCCCACTGCACCCGTTCGGCGGACCACTGCCGCGCGATCCCGAGCGCCCACTTCGCGGCGCCCGCGCAGGAGGCGGGGACCGACAGCCGTCCGGTGTTCAGGGTGGCCAGCGCGATCCGCAGCCCGTCCCCCTCACCCCCGACGACGTTGGCGCGCGGCACCCGGACCCGGTCGAACCGGGTGAGGCCGTTCTCGATGCCGCGCAGCCCCATGAAGGTGTTGCGTTGCCGGACCGTGATGCCCGGGCTGTCGGCCTCCACGACGAACGCGGTGATGCCTCCCGGACGTTCCCCGGTGCGGGGCACCCGGGCCAGCACGACGAGGAGTTCGGCCACCACCCCGTTCGTCGTCCACAGCTTCACACCGTCGAGTTCGTAGGCCGCACCGTCGTCGGTGGGGGTGGCCCTCGTGCCGAGCCGCGCCGGGTCGGACCCGACGTCCGGCTCGGTGAGCAGGAACGCCGACACCGCGCCCCGGGCACACCGCGGCAGGTACTCGGCCTTCTGCTCGGGTGTCCCCGCCAGTTTGAGCGGTTCGGGCACGCCGATCGACTGGTGGGCGGACAGCAGGACGCTCAGCGACGAGTGCACCGAACCGACGAGCATCAGGGCCCGGTTGTAGGCGAGCTGCGACAGTCCGAGTCCGCCGTAGTCTTCCGGGATCTTGATACCGAAGCAGCCGAGTTCGGCGAGCCCCTTGACGTAGGTGTCCGGGATGCGGCCCTCCCGTTCGATCACCGTCGGGTCCAGCGTCTCGCAGTAGGACCGCAGCCGGGCGAGGAACGCCTCGGCCGCGGGCGTGTCCCCGCCTCCCGGGCCCGCTCCGGGCGGTGTGTGCCGGATCAGGTCGAGGCGCAGCCGCCCGAGGTACAGCTCCCGGGCGAACGACGGCTTCGTCCAGCCGCTCTCCCGGGCCTGCTCGGCGACCTGCCGGGCCCGTGCCTCGGTGACGTGCGGATGCTCGGCCATCGGACCACCTCTTCCGGGGTCGGGTGGCCGTCCGGCGACGGGTGGGCCCGGCGGGCCGCGACGTCCCCCGGCGACCACGGTGGTACCCGGGGGTGGTCCGGCACCGCCCCGGGGAAACCCGGTGCCGCGCGGATTCCCCCGGACGCACCACGCCGGGCCGGGGAGACCGCCGCGGCCCGATGTGACCTCCGGAGGTGCGGAGGGTCCGGGTGAGCCCCGTCCCCTTCCTTGTCGGGACCCACCCGGACGGGATCGTCTTCCCCACCGTCCCGTTCGGCCCCCCTCGACCGCCGGGACGGAATTCGGTGACCGGGCACGCCGCCCGCGCACCACCACGACGGGTCCGCGGACCGGTGTGCCGGTGCGGGAAAGACCGGTTTCAGCCTTACCCGAGCAGTCGACGTTCCGCCAGTTGGAGTGCGGGGCGGAGCCGCGGATGTCACCCTGTCGGAGCAACTCACCTGACGGTGTGTGCCTCCTCGGTCAACGTGCGGTCACGATGCCTGCGGAGGTCGACGGTCGCCAGGGTCAGCGCCACCGCCGTGAGGGCCACCGAACACACCATCGCCCACCCCAGCGCGGTGGGGTATCCGCCCGCGCCGATCCCCGCGTGGAACACCGACGCGAGCACGGCCACCCCGACCGCCGTGCCGATCCGTTGCCCGGTCTGCAGGGCACCCCCGGCCACACCGGCCATCCGGGTGGGGACCCGGTCGAGGGTCAGGGTGGTGTTCGGCGAGATCACCATGCCGCCGCCGAGGCCGGCCAGCAGCAGCGGGGCGGCCACCACGTACCCGGTCGTGGCGGGCGCGGTGTGCGGGGCGATCGCCGCCACGGTGCCCAGACCGACCATCACCAGCGAGAGCCCCAGCAACGTCAGTTTCCGCCCCCATCGGGCGACCAGGCGCCCCGCGACGGCGGCCGACACCGCGGCCCCGAGGGCGAACGGCGTGACCGCGAGCCCCGACTCCAGCGGCGTGTACCCCAGCCCCTGTTGGAAGAACAGGGCGAAGACCAGCCAGATCCCTGCGAAGCCGGTGAAGTACACCGTCGCGATGGCCGCCCCGGTGGCGTAGCCGGGGGTGCGGGTGAACAACCGGACGTCCAGCAGCGGGGAGCCGCCCCGCGCCAGCACGCGGCGCTCCCACCACACGAACACGGCCCCCACCACCCCCGCGAGCGGCAGCATCCACCACAGCTGCCGTAGACCGTCCTGTTCGGAGCGGACCAGCGGCAGCAGCACACCCAGCACGGTCAGGCCCAGCAACACCATGCCGAGGTAGTCGAGCTGCGAACGCACCGGGCGCCCTCGCGGGGCGGACGGCGGCAGCAGGCGCGCCGCCAGGACCAACGCCACCGCCCCGATGGGGACGTTGACGAAGAACACCCACCGCCAGCCCTGGTCGGCCCCGACCAGGGCGATGATGAGCCCACCGAGCACGGGGCCGACCGCGGTGGAGATCGCGACCGTGGTCCCGAACGCGCCGAACGCACGCCCCCGTTCCGCGCCGCGGAACAACTCCTGGATCAGCCCGCTGTTCTGCGGGGTCAGCAGTCCCGCGGCGACCCCCTGGAGCAGCCTCGCGAGCACCAGCATGGACTCGTTGACCGCCGCCC
Organism: Saccharomonospora iraqiensis subsp. paurometabolica YIM 90007; assembly: GCF_000231035.2. Taxonomy (GTDB): domain Bacteria; phylum Actinomycetota; class Actinomycetes; order Mycobacteriales; family Pseudonocardiaceae; genus Saccharomonospora; species Saccharomonospora paurometabolica. Next base: position 19,358 of record NZ_KI912254.1, read on the forward strand.
CGGCGAGTGCGCTGGTCAGGACGAAGGCCGACAGCGCGATGAGGAACATCCGCCGTCTGCCGACCGCGTCCCCCAGCCTGCCACCGGAGACGAGGACCAGACCGAACGTCAGGGCGTACCCGGACACCACCCACTGCACCCCGGCCGTGGAGGCGTCCAGACCGCGCTGGATCGACGGCAGCGCGACGTTCACGATGCTGACGTCCAGCAGGGACATGAACCCCGCCGTCAGGGTCACCGCGAGGGCACGCCACCGACGCGGATCGGGTTCGTAGGCTTCGGGCACGGCCCCGGGACCGGACGGAGAATGGGACGCCACCCCGCCCACGGTATTCCAGCGGCGGGAGCGCGTGCTCACCACGAGCCCGGAGCCGACCGCCCGTGGGCAGGGCGGCTCCGGCGGCCGGACCGGACGCCGTAGCCTGGTCGCCGACACCCGTCCCGGACGCGAGAGCCGGACGAATCCCGCATTGTCGGCACTCGCGGCCCCACGACCAATGGTTCACTGCACACATGACACACGACGAGGCCCTCACCCTTCGCTCCGCCACGGGCTCCGACGTCGGACGGCAGCGGGACGGAAACGAGGACGCCGCCTACGCGACGACCCGGCTGTACGCCGTGGCCGACGGTATGGGCGGCCACGCCGCGGGGGAGGTGGCCAGCGCCCAGGCCATCGCGGCGCTGCGCGACCTGGACGCCCGGCTGACCGAGCCCGACCTCAGCGGGACCGACCTCGACGCCGAGCTCGCCGCGGCGGTCGCCGACGCCGCCGAACGACTCGACCGGCAGGTGGGTGAGGACCCCGCGTTGAGCGGCATGGGCACGACCCTGACGGCGATGCTGTGGGCGCCACCGCGGTTCTCCCTCGCGCACATCGGCGACTCGCGCTGCTACCGGCTCCGCGGGGACACGCTCACCCAGCTCACCCGCGACCACACGATGGTGCAGACCCTGGTCGACCAGGGGCGGATGAGCCCGGAACTGGCCGAACGCCACCCGAGCCGGTCCGTGCTGGTGCGTGCCCTGCTCGCGGGCGTCCCGGCGGAACCGGACGTCGCCGGGTACACGGCTGAACCGGGCGACACGTACCTGCTGTGCTCGGACGGGCTGACCGACGTCGTCCCCGTCGAGCGCATCGGATCGGTGCTCGGCTCGGCTGCCGACCCGGACGACGCGGTGTCCTCGCTGATCGATCTGGCCAACGACGCGGGGGGACCGGACAACATCACCTGTGTGGTCCTGCGGGTCGCCGCCGGAGGATGACGGTGCCGGGCGGGTACCGTCCGGCACCCGCCCGACGTCGGCGACCCGGGT
>NZ_KI912254.1:20774-20899 GCF_000231035.2 Saccharomonospora iraqiensis subsp. paurometabolica YIM 90007
GGACGGCGGCGCCCGCTCCCCCGCGCCGACGGTCCCGTGAGCGGCGAGGCGGCGGAGCCGCACCGGGAGTACACCGCGGCGGAGCCGCACCGGAAGTACACCGCGGCGGGGGTGACCGGGCGGGA
>NZ_KI912254.1:20999-34390 GCF_000231035.2 Saccharomonospora iraqiensis subsp. paurometabolica YIM 90007
CCCGCTGCGGACCGCCCGCGCCGCCCCGCGGGCGGCGGCATCCGCGCGCCGGGGGGATCGGGCTTTCGCTCCGGTACCGCACCCGGTGCCCTCGGCCGGGTCCTCCGCGGTGAAGAACCCGGCGGGCAGGTCGTCGAGATACGGCCGCACGCGCCCGGAGTCGTCCGGTGTCCGCCCGGCGCCGTCGTCCTCCCCGTCACCAGCAGTGTGCACAGCAGCCTTCAGAGTCGATGTCGGTTACCGGCGCCGAGGATATGGGATCGCGGACGCGGACGGATCATGAACCGGGAAACGGGACGCCCCGGCCGCGTCCCGGTGTTCCGGGCACGGCTGGTGGGCGCAGCAGGGTTCGAACCTGCGACCCCCTGCTTGTAAGGCAGGTGCTCTTCCGCTGAGCTATGCGCCCAAGTGTCCCCGTGCCGGGCACGGGGACACGCTCACTCCCGGATCGGTCCCGGGGCCGGATCAGGTGAGGTCCGCGACCGCCTTCTTCCACGCGTCCTGGTCCCGGGGCTCACCAGGCTGGTTGACCTCGGCGAACCGGACCACGCCCGCGGTGTCGATGAGGAAGGTCCCCCGCAGGGCGAGACCGGCGTTGTCGTCGAACACACCGTACTCCTGGGCGACCTTGCCGTGCGGCCAGAAGTCCGACAGCAGCGGGAACTGGTAGCCCTGCTGCTCGGCCCACACCTTCAGCGCGAACGGGGTGTCCACGGAGACACCGAGGACCTGCACCCCGCTGTACTGGTCGAAGTCGTCCCGGAGCTGGCACAGCTCACCCTGGCAGACGCCGCTGAAGGCGAACGGGTAGAACACGAGCAGTACCGGCTTGTCCCCGCGGAAGGACGACAGGGTGACTTCCTGCTTGTTGTAGTCCTTGAGCGTGAAGTCCGGGGCCTGGGTACCCACCTCGACCGCCATAGGTGTGCCAACCTTTCCGCTTGTCGCTGTCCCGGCACGGACGTGCCCGCCCCGGCCGGCCGGAACCGGTGACGGGGCGGGCACATCGCGAAGCCGCGTGCCGTGCCGAGCCTATCGTGCGACGGACGGACGCCGACAGCTCCGTCCGGGCCGGTATCCCCGGCCCGGTGGGGCGGTGGGGTGGTGGGCCGGGGAGCCGACGGACCGGCCCCGGGCCCCGCAGGGTCACTTCGACCTGGGCACCAGCCGCGTCCCGGTCCAGCCCGGCGCCACGCTCAAATTCGACGTCTGCGACATCCCCACCGTGGGGACCGCCTCGGCGATGTCGCTCGGCTCGACGTGCCCGGGTTGCCCGGTCTTGGGGGTGAGCACCCACACGACACCGTTCTCGTCGAGCGGGGCGCGGGCGTCCACGAGGGCGTCGCCCAGGTCCCCATCGCCGTCGCGCCACCACAGCAGCACCACGTCGATGACCTCGTCGGCGTCCTCGTCGAGCAGCTCACCACCGAGGTGGTCCTCGATGGCGGCACGGACCCCGTCATCGACGTCCTCGTCCCAGCCCAGCTCCTGAACCACCATGTCCGGCTTGATGCCGAGCCTTTCGGCGACGCTGTTCTGGTCAGCGTCTCCCGCGGCGACCACGACTTCTCACTCCTCCACTTCGGGTGCTGCCACGGCCACCGTCCCGGAGGTCGGCGGCCGTGCGGTACGTACACGGATGGGCTTAGCGAACACCGCGACGGCGCGGAGCGCAACCGTCCACACCGGATCATTAGGAACTCGTGCGGTCGACGGGGGTCCTCCGCCGGACTCCGGCACGGCCCATCCCCGCCCGGCGGGCCGTCCGTCGGCGCCGAGCCGCCCCGTGCGGACCGGAGGTGACTAGGCTGGGAGATACGGCTCACCAGGGTCGGAGGCGACGGACACGGTGTTACGAACAGCTCAATGTTACCGCAGAGTAGTTGGTGACGCGCGGCGCGCCCCGGCACGACGATGACACACGATCGAACGAAGCGACACCAGAACCGGCGAGGAGACCCCTTGGCCCCCCAGAACAACGAGGCCGGACCCGACGGCGCATCCGGCCAGGCGCCCGCGCGCGTCCGCGTGATCCGCGACGGACTGGCCGCGCACCTGCCCGACATCGACCCCGAGGAGACCTCCGAGTGGCTGGACTCCTTCGACGCCGCACTGGCGCGGGGTGGTCAGCAGCGTGCCCGCTACCTGATGCTGCGCATGCTCGAACGGGCCCGGGAACGCAACGTCGGTGTCCCGCCACTCACGGCCACCGACTACGTGAACACCATCCCCACGGAGAACGAGCCGTGGTTCCCCGGTGACGAGGAGATCGAGCGGCGCTACCGGGCCTACATCCGGTGGAACGCGGCGGTCATGGTGCACCGCGCCCAGCGCCCCGGTGTCGGCGTGGGCGGGCACATCTCCACCTACGCCTCGTCGGCGGCGCTGTACGAGGTCGGCTTCAACCACTTCTTCCGGGGCCGGGACCATTCCGGCGGCGGTGACCAGATCTTCATCCAGGGCCACGCCTCCCCCGGGATCTACGCCCGTGCCTACCTGGAGGGCAGGCTCACCGCCGACCAGCTGGACGGCTTCCGCCAGGAGCACTCCCACACCGGCGAGGACGGCGGCCTGCCGTCGTACCCGCACCCCCGGCTGATGCCGGACTTCTGGGAGTATCCGACGGTGTCGATGGGCATCGGCCCGATGAACGCCATCTTCCAGGCCCGGTTCAACCGGTACCTGCACGCCCGGGGCATCAAGGACACCAGCGACCAGCACGTGTGGGCCTTCCTCGGCGACGGCGAGATGGACGAGCCGGAGTCGCGGGGCCTGATCCACGTGGCCGCGACCGAGGGGCTGGACAACCTGACGTTCGTCGTCAACTGCAACCTGCAGCGCCTCGACGGCCCCGTCCGGGGCAACGGAAAGATCATCCAGGAGCTGGAGACCTACTTCCGCGGCGCGGGCTGGAACGTCATCAAGGTCATCTGGGGCCGCGAGTGGGACGCGCTGCTGCACGCCGACCGGGACGGCGCGCTGGTGAACCTGATGAACACCACCCCGGACGGCGACTACCAGACCTACAAGGCCAACGACGGCGCCTACGTCCGCGAGCACTTCTTCGGCCGCGACCCGCGCACCAAGGAGCTGGTCAAGAACCTCTCCGACGCCGACATCTGGAACCTCAAGCGGGGCGGGCACGACTACCGCAAGGTCTACGCGGCGTACAAGGCGGCGCTGGAGCACCACGGCAGGCCCACCGTGATCCTGGCGCACACGATCAAGGGCTACGGGCTGGGCCCGGCGTTCGAGGGCCGCAACGCCACCCACCAGATGAAGAAGCTCACCCTGGACGACCTCAAGCTGTTCCGGGACTCGCAGCGCATCCCGATCAGCGACGAGGAGCTGGAGCGCGACCCGACGCTGCCGCCGTACTACCACCCGGGCGAGGACTCCCCGGAGATCGAGTACCTGCACGGCCGCCGCAAGGCCCTGGGCGGCTACCTGCCGGAACGGCGCTCGCGCGCCAAGCCGCTGGTGCTGCCCGGCGACGAGGTCTACGACGCCATCCGCAAGGGCTCCGGCAAGCAGGAGGTCGCCACGACGATGGCCTTCGTGCGGCTGATCCGGGAGCTGGCCAAGGAGCCCGACGTGGGCAAGCGGCTGGTGCCGATCATCCCGGACGAGGCACGCACGTTCGGCCTCGACTCGATGTTCCCCACGGCGAAGATCTACAACCCGCAGGGGCAGAACTACACCTCGGTCGACGCGCAGCTGATGCTCGCCTACAAGGAGTCGGAGCACGGCCAGCTGCTGCACGAGGGCATCAACGAGGCGGGCTCGACCGCGTCGTTCACCGCCGCGGGCACCTCGTACGCCACGCACGGTGAACCGATGATCCCGGTGTACATCTTCTACTCGATGTTCGGTTTCCAGCGCACCGGGGACGGCCTGTACGCGGCGGCCGACCAGATGACGCGCGGATTCGTGCTCGGTGCCACGGCGGGCCGCACCACGCTCACCGGGGAGGGACTCCAGCACGCCGACGGGCACTCCCTGCTGCTGTCGGCGTCCAACCCGGCGGTGGTGGCCTACGACCCGGCGTGGGCGTTCGAGATCGCCCACATCGCCAAGGACGGGCTGCGCCGGATGTACGGCGAGACCGGCCCGGACGGCAACGGTGAGAACGTCTTCTACTACATCACCGTGTACAACGAGCCGTACCAGCAGCCGCCCGAGCCGGAGAACCTCGACGTGGACGGCCTGCTCAAGGGGCTCTACCACTACCGGGCGGCCCCGGACGGCGACGGGCCGCGGGCGCAGATCCTCGCCTCCGGCGTGGCGATGCCCGAGGCGCTGCGGGCACGGGAGATACTGGAGAACGAGTGGGGTGTCCGCGCCGACGTCTGGTCCGCCACGTCGTGGACCGAGCTGCGTCGGGAGGCCGTCGACATCGACCGGGAGAACTTCCTGCACCCGGAGCATTCCCCCCGCACGCCGCACGTCACCGCCGCGCTGTCGCGGGCGGAGGGTCCGGTGGTGGCCGTGTCCGACTGGATGCGGGCGGTGCCCGACCTGATCCGGCCGTGGGTGCCCACCGACATGCTCACCCTCGGCACCGACGGGTTCGGTTTCTCCGACACCCGGCCCGCGGCACGGCGGCACTTCCTCGTCGACGCGGAGTCGGTCACGGTGGGCGTGCTGACCGCCCTGTCCCGGCGCGGCGAGATCCCCGCCGAGCGGGTCACCGAGGCCGTCCGGACGTACCGGCTCGAGGACGTGACCGCGGCGGGCCCGCAGACCTCCGACTCGGGCGTGGCCTGAGACGTTCCGGTTCGCCCGGACCCCGTTGCGCTGCACGAACGAGTGACTCCGGTGGCGCACGGGGGCCACGCCATCCATAGTGGAGCCACCGGTGGGGACCGGGGAAGCGGGACCACCCGGGGCGCGGGAGCCGCAGCGCCACGGGTGGTCCCGTGCCACTGTGCGGGGCGGGCGGAACGGCGCCGACGGGCCCGCCTCCCCGGGACGATCCACCCCGTGCCCGGCATGACCGGGCGTAGGATTCGAGCACGATGTCTGCCACGAACGACCACGGGCTGTCCCCCACGACGCTGCGTGAGCTCGAACGCGCGTCCGGTCGGCTCGCCAAGGCCAGCGTGGCCGCCCTGGAGGAGCGGCTGCCGTGGTTCGCGCGGCTGCCCGCCGACCAACGGGCCAGCGTGCTGCTCATCTCGCAGGCGGGCGCGGCGGGGTTCGTGCGGTGGATGCGCGACTCCAAGGAGGCGCTGCGCCTGACCACCGAGGCCTTCCGGTCCGCACCCCGGGAGCTGTCCCGGTGGATCAGCCTGCGGCAGACCGTGGAGATCGTGCGCCTCGCGGTCGAGGTCTTCGAGGAACACCTGCCCGAGTTCGCGGCCGACGAGGCCGAACGGGCCGCGCTGATCGAGGGCATCCTGCGCTACGGGCGGGAGATCGCCTTCGCCGCGGCCAACTCCTACGCGGCGGCGGCCGAGGCACGCGGCGCCTGGGACGCCCGCCTGGAGGCCCTGGTCGTGGACGGGGTGGTGCGGGGCGACGCGGAGGAGTCCGTGCTCTCCCGCGCGGCGGCCCTGGGCTGGGACCCCGCGGGCTCGGCGACCGTGCTCGTGGGCAACCCGCCCTCCGACGACCCGCCGTCGGTGGTGTTCGAGGTCCGCAGCAAGGCGGCCCGGGTGGGCAGGCCGGTGCTGCTCGGAGTGCAGGGCTCCCGGCTGGTGGTCGTGGTCGCCGGGTCCACCACCGACACCGAGGCCGACCGGGAGATCCTGCCCATGCTCGCGACGGCGTTCGCCGAGGGCCCCGTCGTCGCGGGCCCCACCGTCTCCGGCCTCGCCGAGGCGCACCACAGCGCCTCCGAGGCGCTGTCCGGCCTACGGGCCGTCGTCGGCTGGCCTGCCGCGCCCCGCCCGACGCGGTCGACGGACCTGCTGCCCGAACGCGCGCTCGCGGGCGACGCCGAGGCCGAACGGGTCCTGGTGGAGCGGATCGCCCGACCGTTGGAGGACGCCGGCCCCGCGCTGCTGGAGACGATCGAGACGTACCTGGAGTGCGGGGGCGTGCTGGAGAACTGCGCACGGCAGCTGTTCGTGCACCCCAACACGGTGCGCTACCGGCTCCGCAAAGCCGCCGAACTCACCGGGCACAACGCGGGGGACCCCCGCGACGCGCTGGTGCTGCGCACCGCCCTCACCGTCGGGCGTCTGGCCCGCTCCCGCGGTCTGTGGTGAGCACGCCCGGCACGGTCCCGACCGCCGGACCCGGCGACCTGCGTTCCCGGAGCGTTGGCTCACGCGTGTGGAGCGTCGACTCGCGGGCATGGGGTGGCGACTCGCGGGGTCGGGAGGGTGGTGTGGTGGGGGTCACGGCGGGGTTGTCGCTGGTCAGCGGGGTGTTTGTAGAGGTTCCACAACGTGGGTCGGCGGACCCTGTGAGTGGGGGGCATGCCGGTCACCGGGGGCGAGCAGGTTCCCTACGGGGGTGACCACCGCCCTACTCTGTCCCGGACAGGGGTCTCAGGCCCCCGGCATGCTGTCCGCCTGGCTCGAACTCGACGGCGCGGAGGAACGGATCCGGCACTGGTCGGCCCGCTGCGGGCTGGACCTGCTCCGGCTCGGCACCGAGGCGGACGCCGACGAGATCCAGGACACCGCCGTCACCCAGCCGCTGATCGTCGCGACCTCGCTGCTCGCGTTCGAGTACCTGCCCCCCGCCGTGCGTTCGGACGGCCCCGTGGCCGGGCACTCGATCGGCGAACTCGCCGCCGCCGCGATCGCGGGGGTGCTCTCGGCCGAGGACGCGGTCACCCTGGCCGCGGTGCGGGGCGCGGAGATGGCGAAGGCCTGCGCGGCCGAACCCACCTCGATGGCCGCCGTGATGCTCGGCGATCCGGAGAAGGTCGTGGCGTGGCTGCACGAGCAGGGCCTGGAGGCCGCCAACCGCAACGGGGCGGGCCAGATCGTCGCCTCCGGCTCCGCCGAGGCCGTCGAACGGATCGTGGCCGAACCCCTCGACGGGACGAAGGTGCGTCCGCTGAAGGTCGCGGGCGCCTTCCACACCCCTTACATGGCCCCCGCCGAGCAGGCGCTGCGGGCCCACGCGGCGGAGCTGACCACCGCGGACCCGGTCCGTGGCCTGCTGTCCAACGCCGACGGTGCCGTGGTCACCGACGGCGCGGAGTACCTCGACCGGCTCGTACGGCAGGTGACCCGCCCGGTGCGCTGGGACCTCACGATGGAGGGGCTGCGGTCCCTCGGGGTCGCGCGGACGGTCGAGCTGCCGCCGGCGGGAACCCTGACCGGCCTCGTCCGCCGGGAACTGAAGGACGTGGTGACCGGCCCCGTCGCGGTGAAGACGCCGGACACGCTCGGGGACCTCGCATGACCGGCAGGCCGCCCGCGCTCAGCCTGACCCACGGGGCCCCGGCCACGCGGGTGCTCGGTCTGGGCAGCACCCAGCCCGACCGGGTCGTCACCAACCACGACCTCGCCGCCCGGATGGACACCGACGACCAGTGGATCCGCGACCGGGTCGGCATCGTCGAGCGCCGCTTCGCCGACGAGGACGAGCAGGTGGTGGACATGGCCGTCACCGCCGGGGCCAAGGCGCTCGCCGACGCCGGGGTCGCCCCCGCGGACGTGGACACGGTGATCGTGCCGAACTGCACCATGCCCGCCCCCATCCCGAACGCGGCCGCCCAGGTCGCCGACCGCATCGGCGTGCGCGCGGCGGGCGCGTTCGACCTCAACGCCGCGTGCGCCGGGTTCTGCTACGGGCTGGGCATCGCCTCCGACCTGATCCGGTCGGGCTCGGCCGGCCGGGTGCTCGTCATCGGTGCGGAGAAACTGACCGACGTCGTCGACCCGGACGACCGGTCGACCGCGATCATCTTCGCCGACGGGGCGGGCGCCGCACTGGTCGGCCCCGCCACCGACGCCGGGGTCGGGCCGGTGGCCTGGGGCAGCGCCGGGGATCTCGTCGACATGATCTACATGCGCGAGAACCGCTACATCTTCCAGGAGGGGCAGTCGGTGTTCCGCTGGGCGACCACGCAGGTGGCGCCGGTGGCGATACGCGCGGCCGAGCTCGCGGGGGTCGAGCTGTCCGATGTCGACGTCCTGATCCCGCACCAGGCGAACCTGCGGATCGTCGAGACCATCGCCAAGCGCCTGCGCGCGAAGGGCGCGCGGGAGGACATGGTGGTCGCCGACGACATCCGGTACTCGGGCAACACCTCGTCGGCATCCATCCCGTTGGCGCTGGACCACATGCGTGCCGCCGGAACCGTGGACAGCGGCGACGTCGTGCTGGCCGTGGGCTTCGGCGCGGGACTGTCCTACGCGGCACAGATCCTGATCTGCCCGTGATACCACAGACGACGACGGCGTAAGGTCCGTCGCGACACCGGTGCGGAGGCACCGACACGAGAACCGGTACGACAGCACCGACGAGACAACGGTGCCGGGCACCGGACACACGAACCAGGAAGGAACCGAAGTGGCAGACAAAGACCAGATCCTGTCGGGGCTCGCCGAGATCGTCGAGGAGGTCGCGGGCGTGGCCCAGGACGAGGTGGCCCTGGAGAAGTCGTTCGTCGACGACCTCGACATCGACTCGCTGTCCATGGTGGAGATCGCCGTCCAGGCCGAGGACAAGTTCGGCGTCAAGATCCCGGACGACGAGCTGGCGAACCTCAAGACGGTCGGCGACGCCGTGGACTACGTCGCGGCCAACTCCAAGTAAGCGTTTCCGCAAACGCCCTCTCGGGGAGACACCAGATGAGCAACACCGACGTCGTCGTCACCGGGATCGGTGCCACCACACCGCTCGGACCGGACGTCGCGACCACGTGGGACGGCCTGCTCGCGGGCCGCAGCGGGGTCCGGACCCTCGAGGCCGACTGGGTCCAGCGGCACGACCTGCCCGTGAAGATCGGCGCCCCGCTCGCGGAGGAACCGACCGAGAAGATCCCGCGTGTCCAGGCACGCAGGCTCGACCGGTGTGAGCAGGTCGCCCTCATCGCCGCACGGGAGGCGTGGGCGGACGCCGGGTTCGCCGAGTCGACCGACGAGCACGCCGACGTCGATCCCGACCGGCTGGGTGTCTCCCTCGGGTCCGGCATCGGCGGGCCGGTCACCCTGCTCACCCAGGACGACCTGCTGGAGGAACACGGCATCCGCAAGGTCTCCCCGTTGACGGTGCCGATGCTGATGCCGAACGGCCCGGCGGCCCACGTCGGGATCGACCTCGGGGCCCGTGCCGGGGTGCACTCCCCCGCGTCGGCGTGCGCGTCCGGTGCGGAGGGCATCGCGGTCGGCTATCAGATGATCGCCTCCGGCCGCGCCGACGTGGTGGTCGCCGGCGGCGCGGAGGCCTGCATCGCCCCGATCACCGTCGCCGGGTTCGCCCAGGCACGCACGGTCTCCACCCGCAACGACGACCCGGACCACGCGTCCCGGCCGTTCGACGCCGACCGCGACGGGTTCGTGCTCGGCGAGGGTGCGGGCACCGTCGTGCTGGAACGCGCCGACCGCGCCGCGGCCCGGGGTGCCCGGGTCTACGCGCGGCTGGGGGGTTTCGGGATCACCTCGGACGCCTACCACATCACCGGCAACCACCCCGACGGGATCGGTCAGATCGCGGCGATGGAGAACGCGCTGCACATGGCCGGGCTCCCGGCCGGTGAGGTGGGGCACGTCAACGCGCACGCCACCTCCACGGTGGTTGGGGACGTCGGAGAGGCGGCCGCGATCCGGAAGGCCGTCGGGGACGACCCGGTCGTCACCGCCCCGAAGGGCGCCCTCGGGCACCTCGTCGGCGGTGCCGGCGCGGTGGAGGGCATCGTGACGATCCTGTCGCTCTACCACGGGGTCGTGCCCGCCACCCGGAACCTGGCGAACCTCGATCCCGACGTGGCGCTCGACGTCGTCCGGGACGAGCCGCGGAAGGTGGAGCTCTCCGCGGCGGTGAGCAACTCGTTCGGATTCGGCGGCCACAACACCGCGTTGCTGTTCACGACGGTGTGACCGTGCCGGGCACGACGGTGTGACCGTGCCGGGCACGATGGTGTGACCGTCGTGCGCCGACCGGCACGCGGGCGGACGCCTCAGCCGACCTGGTGCAACCAGGTGACCGGGGCGCCGTCGCCCGCGTGCCGGAACGGCTCCAGTGCCTCGTCCCAGCTCGCGCCGAGCAGCTGGTCCAGTTCGTGCGCGAGCGGCTCACCCCCGCGACTGGCCGCCACCAGGTGCCGGATACGGTCCTCCCCGACGACCACGTCGCCGTTCGCGCTCGTCCGCGCGTGCCACAGCCCGAGGCCGGGCGCGTAGCAGAACCGCTGCCCGTCCACGCCGGCACTCGGTTCCTCGGTGACCTCGAAGCGCAGCATCGGCCACGCCTTCAACGCGGACGCGAGCTTTCCGCCCGTGCCCGCGGGCGCGCGCCACTCACACTCGGCACGCAACTGCCCGGGTGCGGCGGGCTGCGCGGTCCACCGCAGGTCCACCCGGCCACCGAGCGTGCCGGAGATCGCCCACTCGACGTGCGGGCATACCGCAGACGGCGACGAGTGGACGTACACCACGCCACGAGTGCTCACTGCTGACCTCCGCTGTTCGACGAGGGGCGTCTTCCCCTACGACCTCGTCGGGAACGGATGGATCACCCGCGGCGACTCCCGCAACATTCTGCACCGCACTCACCCGTTTGGCCACACGAGCACCAGGATTCACACGCGCGTGGAACGGCTCCGGGCCCGGGAGTCGTCTCCCGGGCCCGGAGCCGGTGTTCGCGGCGGTAGGGGGAATCGCCCGCGGGACGTGCTGTGCGGGATCCGCTAGCGGGACCTCATCGGGTGCCCGCGCCGAGGGCGGTGGCCGCGGCGACGGTGTCCACCAGGCCGGTGCCCTTGTCGTAGCTGGACGCGTACCCGGCCACCTGCTCGTACGCGGCGCCGTCGGTGTACTTGTGCGCCGTCGACTTGATCGCGTGCTCCACCTCGCCCGGCGTCGCCTGCGGGTCCGCCTGGAACAGCTGGGCGACGATACCGGTGACCTGCGGCGCGGCCATCGACGTGCCGCTCATGACGTTGTAGGTCGCCAGGTCGAGCGGGCCGGGGCCGTTCTCCGGCTGCGAACTGGTGAGGCACAGCGCCTGGGTCGGCCTGCACGCGGAGAGGATGTTCTCACCCGGCGCGGACACGTCCGGCCAGCTCTGCGGCTCGGAGGCGGCACCCCGCGAGGAGAAGTCGGACACCGTGCCGTCGCGCGTGCCGGTGCCCTGGTCGTTGTAGGACGCCACCGAGAGCACGCCCGGGGTCGGGTCCTGCCCCGGCGGGTTGGACAGGTTCTGCGACCCGTCCCCACCGTCGTTGCCGTTGGCCCAGACCGTGACCACACCCTCGGCCGCCAGGGCGCGCTGCAGCTTCACCGTCGCGGAGTTCGGATCGAACTCCCCGCCCCCACCGGGGCCGTAGGAGTTGTTCACCACCTTGATCGGCGGGCACTCCTGGGCGGAGACATCCGCACCACACGGGGCCTCGTGGTTCTCCAGGACCCAGTTCAGCGCGGCGTCACTGCCCAGGATCACCAGCGCGGCCCCGGTCGAGATCGACACGACCGACGAACCCGGCGCGGAGCCACCGACCCGGGTGTCCTCGGCGAGGTCGTAGTTCTGTCCCGCGGCGATGCCGGTGACGTGGGTGCCGTGCCCGCCGAGGGAGAGCGTGTCGGTGTCGAGGGTGGTCGGAAGGTCGACCACGCAGTCGGTGCTCGTCTGGTCCGCGGTGCACAGACTCTTCAGGTTGCGCACGACCCGGCTGTCCCCGTCGGCGTCCCGCAGCGCGGGGTGCAGGGGGTCCACCCCGGTGTCGATGACCGCGACGCCCACACCGGACCCGTCCAGAGCCGTTCCGTCCGCACCGGTCATCGACTGTTGCGCGGGGAGACTGCGGGTGGCTTCCGTCCCGGAACTGGCGAACGTCTCGATCGGGTCGTTGTTCTCCAGGTACGTCACCCCATCCGCCGACCGCAGCTCCTCGACCTGGTCCGCGTTGCCGGACGCGGCGACCACGCCGATCCGGTCGAACGAGGTGATCTTCGTGAGCCCGGCGTCACGCACGGCGTCATCCGCCGCCGCCGTGTCGACACCGTGCACCAGAACGGTGACCGGTGCCGTGTCCTCCGCCGTGGACAACACCGCACCGAGAGTGTCGGAGACCGGCGTGAGCAGCCCGTCACCGTCGTCTCCGGCGGCCAGCGGCGCGGCGATCGTCGCCGTCGCCAGACCCGCCGTCACCGTCAGGGCCGTGGCGGACACCGCGATCATCAGTGACCGCGGGCCCCGACCCGCCCGTAAGCGCATTCCATCCTCCAGAACCCGGAAACCAGTCCGCTAGCTACTTTGGAGTAGCACTCAACTAGGTGACAGCAATCACTGTCAATGGTTACTTTGCGCGCACACTGTCCGGCGGCGGCCGCCGAGCTCGGCTATAAACACGGCAGGAGGCCCGAGACCTGGGACTTCGCCCGGATCCCGCCGGTGGCCCGCAGCAGGGAGGCGCAGTGCGACTCGTCCGATTTCCCGCCCGTCCCGCCCGCGTCTCCGACGACGTCCGTGCGTCCCTGGCCGCCCTCGGCCGGGGCGGGGAGGTCGTCGGTGGAGTCGGCCTCCTCGGCGTGCGACCTGCCGGGTTGGAGGCCGACCTCGACGCGCTCCTCGTGCTGCCGCACGGGATCGTGGTCGTCGTGGGCGTGGACCTGCCCGCCCCGGCGCTGACCCTGCGGGCCCCGCTGCACGGGGCCTGGGAGGCCGACGGCTGGCCACTCGCCTCCGGCGGGCCCGTCGGGACAACCCGTACGGGGGACACCCCGCCGGAGGACCCGCGGGACCGGGCGGACACATCCGCGGCCGGGGCCACCACGGATCCGGCGAACAACCCGGCGACCGACGCCCTCGCGCTGGCCGGCGCCGTGGCCGACCGGGTGCACGCGCTCGACCCCGGCGTCGGGGTGGTCACGATCGTGGCGGTGGGGCCCTACGTCGAGACCGTGGAACAGCCGCCCGAGGACCGCGCGGGCCCGGTGCGGGTGGTGTACCCGTCCGCGTCCGCGCTGTGGACCGCACTGAACGCCGTACCCCCGTCCCGCACCCCCCTCTCGGTCGACCGGGCCGCCAGACTGCTGCGCGGACTGGTCCCCTCGATCACCGTGCCGGACGCCGACACCCTCGCCGCGGAGGGGTTCACACCCCCGGAGGAACCGGCTGCCCGACCGGCCGGACACGCGGGGCGGGCGGGGCAGCCGGACCCGCCGCACACCGCGGCCCCGGCACACGAGGAGGCGGGGCGTCCCGGACCGGGACGGACGGGACCGGGGACCCGTCCGGCGGGACGAGGTCGGAGCCGCGCCGGT
>NZ_KI912254.1:34490-53634 GCF_000231035.2 Saccharomonospora iraqiensis subsp. paurometabolica YIM 90007
CCACCGTCTGGGTCGCGGCCACGGCGGGGCGGGACGGCGAGGCCCCCGCCGCGGGACCGGAGGGGACGCCGGGCGGACCCGCGCACTCCTCCGCGGAACTCCCGGTGGACGGGCTGCGGTTCGACGCCGTGGCCACCGAACAGCGGGACGACTGCCGGGATCCGCGGGCGGTGGGCGATCTCCGGGACTTCCTGCGCGAGCACGGCTGCACCCGCCTGCACCGGGGCAGCTACGAGACGGTCGTGGGCGAGCGCGGGGTCGCGGTGTCCGTGGCCACCGTGACCCTCCGGGACGACGCCGTGGCCGCGGACTTCCACGAGCTGGCGACGGCCCCGGGCAGCGGCATGCTCGTCGACATCGGCACCCAGACCGGCCGGTGGCGGGGCGCGGAACCCGAGTTCGCACACGCCACCTTCGACACGGCCCGCAAGGACCGGACGGTACGACTGGTCCTGACCGACGCGCTCGACGGCGCGGCGGACGCCGACGACCCGGCCCAGGTTCGCGCGGCCGAGGCGGCCCTGTCCGCCCCGCTCGGCTGACGACGGAGCGTGCCCGCCAGGGCGGTAGCTGACTGTTGTGCGAGCGACTGGGGGCGTTCCTACAGGATGACGTGCGCGCGCCGGGCAAGTCCCCCCAGTTCGGGCATGCCACCGCGCTGGGGCGAGGCGGCCAGTGAGCTGATCAGCCGTCGCGCCGAGCTGCGTGTGTGGACTTCGCCGGGAGCGTGGTGCTCAGCGAGCAGGAGAGCTCGGTGAGCCCGATCGTCGTGGCCGTGCTGCTGCCACACCATCGCGAGGTCGACCAGGTAGCGGCCCTTGCGTTCGGTCGTGGGCAGCGCGTCGAGGCGAACTTGGCGGGCCGCCTCCAGCGCGGTGGCGGAATCACCCAACTTGTAGGCGCTGCTGATCTGGTGCGCCAGGGCGTAGTCGCGCGCCTGCTGTAGCTGGTGGTGGTCGCTGACCTGGGTGGCCACGGTGGCTGCTTCCCGGTAGCACTCCACCGAGCGGTCCCGGTCACCTCGGATGGCTGCTGCGTATCCCGCCACGCACCACAGCTCGACCGCGTGCCGCCATGTGGCCGGAAGATCCTGTCGGGTGAGCGGAAGATCCTCGATCGCGCGGATACCGACGCGTTCGGCCTGCTCGTAGTCACCTATGCGGCGTGCCGCGGTGGACAACACCCGCCGGGCCTGTGCGAGCACCAGAGGATCGTCGGCCTGTTGCGCCCGGTGGACGGCACGGTCGGCTGCCATCGGCTGCAACCCGGAGACCAGCAGTTTCGCCAGGGCGTGCGCGGCGAGCTGGTAGCTCGTTGAGGTCAGCGCGGCGGTTTCTGCCGTCGGTGTGGCGGCCATGCTCGCCTCAGCAGTGGAGATCAGCCGCGGGAGTTCGTCGGAGAGCCACACGTAGCGGCACGCGTTGTATCCGGCTTGCGCCCGTTCGAGTCGTGCCCGCAAGTCGGCCGTCGGCATCGGTGCGGTATTGGTGCCGGTGCTGACGAACAGGCAGGTGGAAAGCCGTCTTTCCAGCAGAGCTGCTGGGTCCGGCTCGTCAGCCGCAGCAGGTCGGGTGAACGCGGCCGCGACACCGAACGCGCTGGCCGCGCCGAGGAATGCACGACGGTCCACCGGATCCTCCGAGTTGCGGTTGTGCAGGTTGGAACCAACGGTAGGCGGTCGGTCATCCAGTCCGAACATCGATGGTGCCACGCCGAGGACCTCAGCGAGCTGACGCAGAACAGCGACGTCTCGGATCGGTTGTGCCCCGGTTTCTGCCCTTGACACCCGCGTCTTGGTATAGCCGAGGCGTTGCCCCAGCTCGTGTTGAGTCCAGCCTTTTGCCCGTCGGGCCTGCCTGATCAGTTTTCCGCTGTCCGCCTGCTGCATGTGCACCTCCAGTAACCGATTACGGCTCAACGTAGCGACCCTGGGTGCAGAGCAAGCCGAGATTCCTGATCGGCAACTGAAGTGCGCAGTCGGCACAGCAGGTTCCGGCACCACCCGACGTGCGGTTACCTGGAACCCGCCATCAGTCGGGCATCACGGAGAAGGACGAAGGAGGTGATCAGCGATGGAGGACGACCTGCTGTTGAGCGTGGAGCGGTTGCACCAGGCGCAGAACCGCGACCGAATGGCGATGGCCTCGGACGGCAACGATTCCGGCGAGACCAGGGATCCGGCCTGAGCCACTGCCTCCCAGTCAGGGTGCGGGCTCTTGGATCGGTCGCCGTTTTCCAGTCTCGAGCCCGCACCCTGTCACCGCCCACTTACCGCTTCTTTTCGTGTGGAGGGTTCTCGTGCATCTTCGTTTCGTTCGCGATCTCGAGCAGGCACTGGTCTGGGACCACCCCGCCGAACTAGGCCGAACCTTCGCTCGAGGCGCCCTGCCGAATCCCGAGGTGGCCCCTCGGCTGCTCACCCCGCATCGGCTGCTGGACCTGCTGTCGTGGCGGTCAGTGGACTTTCCGCAGATCCGCGTGTTGCAGGACGGCGTCGACGTGCACACCCGGAGCTATCTGACCAGCCGCACCAGCCGCCGAGGCCAGTCGGTGCCCATCGCGGACACCGAGAAACTGGGTGTTCTGCTGGGGGACGGGGCACAGGTCATCGTCGACGCCCTCAACCACCTCGACCCGACGCTGGAAACAGCATGCCGGGCGTTGAAGTGGTGGTGCGACATGCCCGTGCAGGTCAACACCTACCTGACCACCGGAAACACCGCCGGGTTCGACCTGCACTGGGATGACCACCCGACCGTGATCGTGCAGATCGCCGGCTCCAAACAGTGGGAAGTGCGCGGCCCGTCGCGGCTGGCACCCTTGTACCGGGACACCGGCCCCAACACCGAACCCCCTGATGAAGTCGTGTGGTCCGGTGCGCTGCGGGCCGGCGAGGTCATCAGCATTCCGCGCGGCTGGTGGCACAGCGCCACCCGCACCGACCACGACGACGACCGGCTCTCACTGCACCTCACGTTCGGCATGACGCCGCACACCGGCATCGACTGGATCTCCTGGCTGGGCGACCTGGCCCGCGACGACGAACGATTCCGCCACGACCTCGGGCCCGGCACCGACCACGCGGCACTCACCGCGGCACTCGCCGAGCTGGCCGGTGAGAACAGCCCCACGGACTACCTCGTCCACCGACGGCAGACCGATGTCCGCCCCCGGCGCAGCGTGACCGGTGGCGCGTTCGGCGCACCGGAGAAGCTGGTGTGCACCACGCCGTTCGCCCCGGAGATCGTTGAAACCAGCGAGGCCGTGACCGTGACCGCGGCAGGTCGGCATCTGCGCTTCGCCCCCGCTGCGGCCCAGTGCGTACGGCTGCTGCTGTCCGGCCGCCCTGTCGATCTCGCCGACGCCGTCACCACCACCGGCGTGGACGCCCACACACTCGGCGCCGTCCTCTTGGAGGAGGGACTGTGCACGGAAGCCACCCCGGCCTTGTGCTCGGCCTACACCGCACTCGACTAACCCCCGAGCTGCTGCGCGCAGCACTCACGTTCGGCGTGACCACGGTGGACACCGCGCCGCACTACCAACGCGGCACCGCCCACCGGCAACTCGTCCACACCGCCGGGAACCTTCTTGATCGTTTCGCGGTGTGCACGAAGATCGGCTACCACCACAACACCGCAACCGGTACGAGCATGCACAGCCTGGCCCCGCAGCAGCTCCGCACCGCCGCCGCGACCGCAGGGCGGAGCCTGCACCAGCCGCCGGCGGTGTTGTGGCTGCACAACCCCGAACGCAGCCTGACCGGCCTCCCGTTGCAATCCGCCGCCGAGCGACTCACCCGGGCCGCAGAGATCCTCACCCACGCGGTGGAACGGGGATGGTGCCACAGCTGGGGCATCGCCACCTGGAACCCGGAACAGATTCTCCCCGCAGTCGCCGCAACCCGCGGTGACTGGCCCAGACCGGGGCTGATCATGGCCCGCTCGGGGCTACTGGCGCCCGCACGGGTCCTCACCGCGGCCGAACACCTCGCGGCGCACTGCCAAGCCAGACTGTGGGGGATGAGCCCGTTCGGCGGCGACACCCAAGATCCCGTCTGGCGCGAGGTCGACCCACGCCGGTTTCTCACCCCAGGACAGGAGTGCACCCGGTGGCAAGCCGCGTTGCGCCTGGCGCTCGCCGTACCGGACCGAGTGGAACGGATCGCCGTCGGGGCCAGCACACCTTCCCACCTCGCCGAACTGCTCACCGCCCCCGACCTCGCCGTCAACACCCAGGTGGTGACGTCCTATCGGACGCTGCTGGAGCGGCGCAGCGCGGCGGAAACCTCGTCGGCGGCGTGTTCGGCCGGTGCCCGCAGTGGCTCACCGTCCGGAAGCGCCAACAGTGGGACCAAACTGTAGGCCCTGCACAGCAGCCCCTGCCTGCTGTGCAGGTAGGGGGCGAACTCGACCAGGCACCGCTGCGCCACGTCGGGCGCGGCCAGGGAATCAGCCCACAGCCGGGCGTGGTCCACGCCCACGGGTCCGGCCCCGAAATCCTCCCAATCCAACAGGACCAGTTCCGGAGCCGTGAGGTTGGCGAAACCCATATCGCCGTGGAGCCCGCCCCAGGAGCTCACCGTGGTGTCCGCCCCGCCGCCGAACACGGCGGTGATCCGGTCGGTGAACCCCTGCTGATCAACCTTCTGCTGCGGCAACGACACCGCCGTGGTCGCCACCCCGTGCAACGCCCGAACCAGGCCATTCCACCACCGGTCGGACAATCCAGGGTCACTGCGCAGCGTCCCGGCCGGGATCACCGCGCGCTCGGTGACCAGCTCGAGTTCATCGGCCCGCCACACCAGCCCCTCGGCCTCCCAGCGCACACCGCGATACCACCCGGGCCGGGGAACGCCCGCCAACGCGGACGCAGCCACCACACCAGGCACCCGCTCCACCGCGGGATCACCAGCCGGCCACAGTTGAAGCCGCACCCACGTCCCCGCCTCCGACGGCGCCCCCCACGTCCGACGTTTCACCACCGCCCGCGAGGTGTCCAGCCGCACCCCCAGCTCGGCCTCCACCCGTGCCACGGCACCAGGGCATCCCACCCGCCGCAGATCCGGCACCACACCCCCGGTCCCCTTGTTGTTCATGTGTTGTCCTCCAGGCCGATGTTGAGGGAGTTGGCGGTCCACGGGGCGGCGTGCCCGCCGGGCGTGGGCGCGACCCCGGAGCGGCGACGGGTTCGGACGTCCTATCCTGTCGCCGCACGTGGTCGGCAAGGATTCGGAGGTCACGGTGGCCAGGAGTACGGCGGTCCGCACGGTCGACGACATCACCGGCGAGCTCGCGGCCGAGACCGTCCGGTTCGCCCTCGACGGTGTCGAGTACGACATCGACCTCACCGCCGACAACGCGGAGGCCCTGCGCACCGTCCTGGAACGCTACCTCGACCGCGGCAGGCGCACCGGGGGACGCAAACTCCCTCCCCGCAGGGTCGGTCGGCGGGACGGGCCGCGGGCGCGGCGGTCGGTCGCGCGCGGGAACGACGCCGCCGCGGAGCCCGCTCCGGTGGCCGCCGGGTCGGTGCCCGGCCAGCGTCGGGACGCCGGGGTGCCGCGGACCGACGGGCGGGGGGAACGGTCCGACACGGGAACGGAGCAGCAGTCCGCCGTCCGGCGGGAGGCGATCGCCGTGCCGCAGGTGATGTTCTCGGCCGCGCCCTAGCGCCGCCGCCCGTGGGCACCGCCGCCCCCGTGGCACCGCCACCGTCCCCCGCGTCACAGGGCCTTGAGTTCCTCCACGACGGCGCCCACCGATTCCTTCGCGTCGCCGAAGAGCAGGCTGGTGCGGGGGTCGACGAACAGTGCGTTGTCCACCCCCGCGAAGCCGGAGCCCATCGAGCGTTTCAGCACGATGACCGACCGGCAGGCGTCCACCGCCAGAATCGGCATCCCGTAGATGGGCGAATCGGGGTCGGTGCGGGCCGCCGGGTTGGTGACGTCGTTGGCGCCGATCACCAGGGCGACGTCGGTCCGGGCGAGCAGGGAGTTGCTCTCCTCCAGGTCCTTGAGCGCGTCGTAGGGCACGTCCGCCTCGGCGAGCAGGACATTCATGTGTCCCGGCATCCGGCCCGCCACCGGATGCACCGCGTAGAACACCTCGGTGCCCGAGGAGCGCAGCAGGTCCGCCATCTCCCGCACGGCGTGTTGCGCCTGGGCGACCGCCATGCCGTAGCCCGGCACCACGGCCACCCGGCCGGCGTAGGCGAGCTGGATCGCGACGTCGGCCGCGTCGGTGCTGCGCACGGTGCCGGTCCCGCCCGCGGCGCCGGCGCCCACGGCCGCTGTCCCCGCTCCTGCCCCACCGAGCCCGCCCAGCAGGATCGACGTCACGAAGCGGTTCATCGCCCTGGCCATGAGGTTGGTCAGGATCGAACCGGAGGCGCCGACGAGCATGCCCGCCACGATCAGCGCGGTGTTGTCGAGCGCGAGCCCCATCGCGGCGGCCGACAGGCCCGTCGCCGCGTTGAGCAGGGAGATCACCACGGGCATGTCGGCCCCGCCGATCGGCAGGACCAGCAGCACACCGAAGAACGCGGACGCCACCAGCACACCCACGATGAGCCAGCCGGACGTGCCGCCCGCGGCCACCACCACGACGTAGGCGAGCGCGGCGGCCAGCGCCAGCGCCGTCACGGGCCGGTGGACCGCGCCGAGCCCGAGCGGGCGCGGGGAGATCAACTCCTGGAGCTTGCCGAACGCCACCAACGATCCCCAGAACGAGATCGACCCGACGAGCGCGGCGAACAGCGAGGCGACGGCGACGTGCAGGGGTTCGACCACGTACCCGGCCGTGTCCCGGAACTCCGCCCAGGCGATCAGGGCGACGGCGCCACCGCCGACACCGTTGAACAGCGCCACCATCTGCGGCATCGCGGTCATCCGGACGCGGCGGGCCGCGGGAACACCCACCACCGTGCCGAGCACGAGGCCCAGCGCGATGAGCCACCAGTCCCCCATACCGGGCAGCAACAGTGTCGAGACGACGGCGACCGCCATGCCCGCCGCCGCCAGCCGGTTGCCGCGCACCGCCGTCCGCGGGCCGGTCAGCCCCATCAGGCCGAGGACGAACAGCGAGAAGGCGATGATGTAGCCCACCGCGACGACCGACGTCATGTCCGGGGCCCCTCCCGTCCGTCCCGGCCGGGCCCCTCGCGGTCCGGTCCGCCCTCCGGTCCGCCCCGGCCGGACCCGCGTTTGAACATGCCCAGCATCCGGTCGGTGACGAGGAAACCGCCGACCACGTTGATCGTGCCGAAGGCGATCGCCAGCACGAGCAGGATCCGGTTGAACACCCCCTCGGTGCCCAGCCCGAGCACGATCAGCGCACCGAGCAGCACGATGCCGTGGATCGCGTTCGTGCCCGACATCAGGGGCGTGTGCAGGGTGTTCGGCACCTTCGACAACACGACGAAGCCGAGGAAACCGGCGAGCACGAGGATCGCGAGGTTCTGCAGCAGCATCACTCGGCCTCCCTGTCGGTCGTGTCGGTCGTGTCGGACGTGCCGTTGGTGCCGGGCGTGCCGGTCGTACCGCCCGCACCGCTGCTGCCGCCGGGGAGGGTGTCCGCCCCCGCGACGCACGTCGCCGCGAGGATCTCGTCGGACAGGTCGGGCGCGAGACGCTCGTCGGCGTCCAGCATCAGGTCGAGCAGGTCGACGAGATTGCGCGCGTAGAGCTCGCTGGCGTGCACCGGCAGCTCGGCGGGCAGGTTGCGCGGGGCGGAGACGGTGACGTCGTGCACGACGACGTCGGCCCCCGGCCGGGTCAGCTCGCAGTTGCCGCCGGTCTCCCCCGCCAGGTCCACCACCACGCTGCCGGGTCGCATCCCCCGCACGGCCTCGGCGGTCACCAGCACCGGCGCCCGGCGTCCGGGCACCAGGGCGGTGGTGACGACCACGTCGAACCCGGTGATCGCCTCGGTCAGCCGCTGCTGCTGGGTGGCACGTTCGTCGTCGGACAACTCCCGGGCGTAGCCGCCCTCCCCCGCCGCCTCGACCCCCAGGTCGAGCCACCGCGCCCCGACGGAGGCCACCTGCTCGGACACCTCGGGACGCACGTCGTAGCCGGTCGTGGCCGCGCCCAGCCGCTTGGCCGTCGCCAGTGCCTGCAACCCCGCGACCCCGGCCCCGAGCACCAGCACCGAGGCCGGCGGGACCGTGCCCGCCGCCGTGGTCAGCATGGGGAAGAACCGGGGAAGCAGGTCGGCGGCCCGCAGCACCGCCCGGTAGCCGGCGACGCCCGCCTGAGAGGAGAGCGCGTCCATCGACTGCGCCCGGGAGATCCGCGGCACCGCCTCGACCGCGAACGCCCGTACCCCGGCCTCCTCCAGTGCCGCGAGCGTGCCCGTGTCGGACCACGGTGCGAGGAACCCGATCAGCACCGTCCCCGGGCGGAGTCTGCCGACCTCGTCGGGGGTGGGGGGTGCCACCGTGAGCACGACGTCGCAGCCCCGGGCGTCCCCGATCTCCGCGCCGGCGTCGGTGTAGGCCTCGTCGGTGAACCACGCGCCCGCGCCCGCGCCCCGCTCACACACCACCCGCAGGCCACGCCGGGTGAGCCGCTCGACGGCCCGTGGGACCAACGCGACCCGGCGTTCCCCGTCCCGGCTCTCGGCGACCACCCCGACCCGCGGCGGTGTTTCCGTCGCGGGCGCCGGCTGGGTCTCGGCCACGGGCGTCCTCCTCGGCGCGGTGCGGCGATTGGACCTGCTCTGCCCGTCACGGTATTCACTCCCGGTGCTCCGTGCCAGCGCACGACCTCGGCCGTGCCCGGACGGACCCGCTACGGTCGTCGGTATGCACACCACGGAAATCGAGGTGTCCACCGGCGGCCGCGCCGTGGTCCACGACCTCACCGGGGAGATCCGGCGGTTCCTGTCCACCACCGACGCGGGTGACGGGCTGCTGCACGTCTGGGTGCCGCACGCGACGGCCGGGCTGGCGATCCTGGAGACCGGCGCGGGCAGCGACGACGACCTGCTGGCCGCGCTCGACGACCTGCTGCCCCGGGACGACCGCTGGCGGCACCGGCACGGCAGCAGCGGCCACGGCCGGGATCACGTGCTGCCCGCGTTCCTCCCGCCGTATGCGAGCGTGCCCGTGCTGGGCGGGTCACCCGCCCTGGGGACGTGGCAGTCGATCTGCCTGGTCGACACGAACATCGACAACACCACCCGGACGGTGCGGCTGAGCCACCTGCCCGGGTAAGTGCACCGGCACCGGCACACCCCGTCGCCCACCGGCCGGGTGCTCACCCGGTGGGGGTGACCGTGTGCCGGTCCTCCGCGGCGACCCAGCGCAGCGATTCGAGGACGCGGACGAGGTCGTCCCGGGTGGGGTCGGCCCGGGTGCCCTGCCCGGCGTAGACCACCAGCACGGGCGGTCGGCCCGGGCCGTCCGCGCCCGCGACCGGGGTGACCGCCAGTGCCCCCACCAGGGCCGTCTCCGGCAGGCAGGGGTCGTCGCCCCGCACGGTCACCTCGGCCACCCGCAGAGCGGCGTCCTCCGGGTAGCCGTTCATCGACACCGTGGTGGATCGGCGCTCCCCCGGCGCCACTTCCGGCCGCGGTCCCCCGTCCGGGGTGTAGAGGTGCCGGGCCACGGCCGCGGCGAGTTCGTCGGCGGCGTGGGCGGGGTCGGGATCGTCCGCCACGGTCAGCCCGCTGCCCGCCCGGACGCGGTCCGGGTCCGGTGCGCAGTACCCCTCGTCGAGGAAGGCGCTCGTGCTCAACCGGACGTCCGGCAGGCGGGGCTCGTCGACCCATCCGTGCAGGACCGAGGCCGAGGGCGACCACCCGGGCGGGACGTCATAGGCGTACGTGCCCCCGCCCCCCACCACGGGCTGCCACCCGTCCACCGCGGCGGGCACCGACACCTCCGGCTCCGGGGACGGGACGGGACGCGCGCGGGACGGCTCCCCGACGGGCCCGGACGCCCTGCCGCCGTCGTCACCACCGGATTCGCGCACGCCCAGGAAGTAACTCGGCACCCCGATCAGCACCAGGGCGAGCACCGCGCACCCGAAGAGCGCACCCGACGACGCGGGCCGTCGGCCCCGCTCCGTGCTGCCCGACCCGGACGGACCCGCACCCCCGGTGCCGTCCGTACCCGCGTCCGGAGCGGTGAACGGTTCCGTCCGCCACCGCCGCGGGGTCGCGTCACCGGGGTCGGCGGGCTCGTAACCGCCGACCCCGGTGAGCGCGGCCCTGTCCTCGTACCCGAACGGATTATCCGGCTGTCGCCGACGGAACCACCCCATACGGGGGAGGTTACCGGCGCACCAGCTCCAGAAGGTGCGAAACGGCGTCGTCGACGGCGACCTCGTCGCGGTCGCCGGTGGCCCGGTCCTTGACTTCCACCACGCCCTTGGCGAGCCCGCGCCCCACGACCACGATCGTCGGGACGCCGACGAGCTCCGCGTCCGCGAACTTCACCCCGGGCGTGGCCCGGCGGTCGTCGAGCAGCACCCGGACACCGTGCCCGGACAGCTGCTCGGCGAGGCGCTCACCGCCGGCGAACAGCTCCTCGTCCTTGCCCGCCACGACCACGTGCACGTCGGCCGGGGCGATCGAGCGCGGCCAGACCAGCCCGAGGTCGTCGTGGTGCTGTTCGGCCACGGCCGCCACCAAACGGGAGACGCCGATGCCGTAGGAGCCCATCGTGATACGGACCGGCTTCGAGTCGGGGCCGAGCGCGTCGACCTCGAAGGCGTCGGTGTACTTGCGGCCGAGCTGGAAGATGTGCCCGATCTCGATGCCACGGGCGGTGACCAGCTCGCCCTGCCCGTCCGGGGAAGGGTCGCCCTCGCGCACCTCGGCGGCCTCCACGGTGCCGTCCGGGGTGAAGTCCCGCCCGCAGACCAGGTCGACGACGTGGTGGTCGACCTTGTCGGCGCCGGTGATCCAGGCGGTGCCGCGGACGATGCGCGGGTCGACGAGGTAGCGGACCCCGTTCGCGATCAGCGCCTGCGGGCCCACGTAGCCCTTCACCAGGAAGGGGTTCGCGGTGAAGTCGGCCTCCTCCAGCAGCGCCACCTCGGCGGGTTCGAGCGCGGCCTCCAGCCGCTTCATGTCGACCTCGCGGTCGCCCGGGACGCCGACGCCGAGCAGGGTCCACTCGTCCTCGCCGGGCATCCGGGTCTTGACCAGCACGTTCTTCAGGGTGTCCGCTGCGGTGACGGTGCGGCCGAGGTTCGCGTTGTTCAGGAAGTCGACGAGCGTGTCGATGGTGGGGGTGTCCGGGGTGTGGTGCACCTGCGCGGCGGGCTTGTCCGCCACCGACTGCTCCGGCGGGGCGGGGGTGACCACGGCCTCGACGTTGGCGGCGTAGTCGGAGCCGGTGCTGCGGACGTAGGTGTCCTCCCCGCTGTCGGCGAGGGCGAGGAACTCCTCCGACGCCGAGCCGCCCATCGCCCCGGAGGTCGCGGCCACCACGGCGTAGTCGATGCCGAGCCGCTCGAAGATCCGCAGGTAGGCGTCCCGGTGCAGGGTGTAGGAGCGGGCCAGGCCCTCGTCGTCGAGGTCGAACGAGTACGAGTCCTTCATGACGAACTCGCGGCCGCGCAGCAGGCCCGCACGGGGGCGTGCCTCGTCCCGGTACTTGGTCTGGATCTGGTACAGCATCACCGGATAGTCCCGGTAGGAGCTGAACTCGCCCTTGACGGTGAGCGCGAACAGCTCCTCGTGCGTGGGGCCGAGCAGGTAGTCGGCGCCCTTGCGGTCCACGACCCGGAAGACGTTCGGGCCGTACTCGGTCCACCGGCCGGTGGCCTCGTAGGGCTCCTTCGGCAACAGCGCCGGGAACTGGATCTCCTGGGCGCCGATGCCGTCCATCTCCTCGCGGATCACCGCCTCGATGTTGCGCAGCACGCGCAGGCCGAGCGGGAGCCAGGAGTACCCGCCGGGGGCGACCCGGCGCACGTAGCCCGCCCGGACGAGGAGCCGGTGGCTGGGCACCTCGGCGTCGGCCGGATCCTCACGCAGCGTGCGCAGGAACAGCGACGACATCCTGGTGATCACGGTGTTCTCCTTGGCTCGTGTTGCGGCGTGGCGGCTGCTCGTGGTGCGGCGTGGCGACGGAGGCGCCGGGCGCCACGGCGGCGCGGGTGCCCGGCGGGTACCCGCGCGGGGAAAAGCGCTGTTGGACGAAGGGTAGTCAACGCCGCGCGAGCTGCCGCAACCGGTATTTCGCCGCCGGACACCGCCGCCGGACCGGCGCCGGGACGCGGGTTAGGCTCGCGGCCGTGCTCGTGCTGCTCCCCCCGTCCGAGGCCAAGGCCGACGGCGGTGACGGGGCCCCGCTGGACCTGGACGCCCTGTCGCTGCCCGAACTGACCCCGCTGCGCCGCAAGCTGGCCGACGCGCTGGTGGAGCTGGCGGCCGACGTGCCGGCCAGTCTGGCCGCGCTGAAGCTGTCGCAGCGGCAGGCCGGCGAGGTCGCCCGCAACGCGGAACTGTTCTCGGCGCCCACGATGCCCGCCCTGCGCCGCTACACCGGGGTGCTGTACGACGCGCTCGACGTCGACGGCATGGACCGGGCCGACCGGGACCGGGCGGGCCGGCGCCTCGCCGTGGCTTCGGCGCTGTTCGGCGTGGTGCGCGCGGACGACCCGATCCCCGCCTACCGGCTCTCCGGGGCCACCACGCTGCCCGGCCCGGGGTCGTTGCGCGGCCTGTGGCGGCCGGTGCTGGAGCCCGTGCTCGCCGAGCTCGACGAACCCGTGGTGGACCTGCGCTCCGGCCCCTACGCGGCCCTGGCGCGGATCCCGGACGCGATCACCGTGCGGGTGGTCACCGCGGGCACGGAGGACGCCGGGGGACGGCGCGCCACGGTCGGCCACCACAACAAGGCGCACAAGGGCCGCCTGGCCGCCGCCCTCACCCGGGTGCGGGACGAGCCGGAGACCCCCTCCGACGTGCGGGACGCGGCCGTGGCCGCGGGACTCGCCTGCGAACAGGTGGCCGAACGCGAACTGGAGCTCGTCGTCGGGTGACCCTGTCCCGGTCACCCGACCCGTGGGCGTGTGACCACCGCCGCGGCGGCGTCACCCCCGGCGGCACCGGACGGTCCCGGCGCGTGCGGTAGGCTGACCGGGCACCCACGGGATCGACCCGTCGCGCCGCGTGCGGTGCTTTCCCTTTTTCCGAGGGCGCGTTCCCGCGCCGGGTTCGTCCTGGGTGACGCCCACAGTGTTCGCATCGCGGTCCTCCCGCGTGTCGGTATCCGGGCCTCCTTGCGACGTGCCACGTCCGAGGCTCTTCAGGGGCTTTCGAGAGGATTCGAGTGACCACCTCCCTGTCCGACACGACGTCGTTCTCCGACTTCGACCTCCCCGCACCGCTGCAACACTGCCTGCGCCAGGCGGGCATGACCGAGGCGTTCCCCATCCAGGCCGCCACGCTGCCCGACGCCCTCGCGGGCCACGACGTGCTCGGCCGCGCACAGACCGGCTCCGGCAAGACGCTGGCCTTCGGGCTGGCGATGCTCTCCCGGCTGCACGGCGGCAAGGCCGCACCCCGGCGTCCCCGGGCGCTGGTGCTGGTCCCGACGCGCGAACTGGCCATGCAGGTGGCCGACAGCCTCGTCGGGCCCGCCAAGTCGTTGGGCCTGTGGTGCCGCACGGCCGTCGGGGGGATGTCGTTCTCCCGCCAGGCCGAGTCGCTGTCCCGCGGGGTCGACCTGCTCATCGCCACCCCGGGCCGGTTGTCCGACCACGTGCGGCAGGGCACCTGCTCGCTCGACGCCGTGGAGACGGTGACCCTCGACGAGGCCGACCAGATGGCGGACATGGGCTTCCTGCCGCAGGTCCGCGAGCTTCTGGAGCTGACCCCGCGCGACGGGCAGCGCCTGCTGTTCTCGGCGACCCTCGACGGGGCGGTCGGACAGCTCGTGCGGACCTACCTGACCGACCCGGTCACGCACTCCATCGGGGACACCACCACGAACGTCGACACGATGGAGCACCACCTGCTCGAGGTGGACAACCGGGACAAGCAGGACGTCATCACCGAGATCGCCGCCCGCGAGGGGCGCACGATCCTGTTCGTCCGGACCAAGCACCACGTCGACCGGCTCGCCACCCGCCTGCGGGCACGCGGTGTCGCCGCGGGCGCCCTGCACGGCGGCAAGACCCAGGGTCAGCGCAACCGCGTCCTCGGGGACTTCAAGGAGGGCCGGACGCCCGTGCTGGTGGCCACCGACGTGGCCGCCCGCGGCATCCACGTCGACGACGTGAGCCTGGTGCTGCACGTCGACCCGGCCGCCGACCACAAGGACTATCTGCACCGCGCGGGCCGGACGGCACGGGCCGGGGCGTCCGGCACCGTGGTCACGGTGCTGACCCGGGACCAGCGGCGCACGGTGCGGCGGATGACCGAGAAGGCGGGCGTGCGCCCGACCTACACCGCGGTCCGCCCCGGCGCCGGGGAGCTCTCCGAGATCACCGGCGCACGCACCCCCAGTGAGGTCCCGGTGCCCGAGGCACCCCGCCCCACCCGCCCCCGCAACAGCGGCAGGCCGCCGCGCGGCCGCGCACCCCACCGCCGCACGACCCACCCCCGCACCGGGGCCCGGCACTAGGTTGCCGTGAAGGACTCCTTCGCTGCCTCACACGCAGTGAAGGAGTCCTTCACGGCACCCGGGGCAGGTAGGGAGTCCTTCACGGCACCACCGCGGCCGGGCCGTGGGTGGGGTGTCGGTCAGAGGGTGATGAGTTCGAAGTCGCAGGCCGGGGTGCCGTTGAAGCGGCGGCCCACCCTGGTGGCGTGGGTGCGCAGGAAGTGCTCCACGTCCTGTTCGGACTGGCCGAGCGCCTCCAGGTAGGCGCGGTGCTCCAGCAGGGAGGCCACCGCGCGGTCCAGGGTGTCGCCGATGTCGACGGCGTGCGTGGCGTGCGGGGAGGCGGCCACGGCGATGTAGCGGACGCCGTCCCACGGTTCGAGCCCCTGGGCGAGCAGATCCTGGAACACCCAGCGGTTGCCCGCGTCCCGCACGGCGTCGAGGGCGGCCAGACCGACATGGCGGTGGTCGGCCATGTTCAGCCCGCCGCCGGACCAGGAGTCCCGGTGGTTGATCAGCACGACGAGGTCCGGCCGGTTCCGGCGGATCCCGGCGGCGAGGTCGCGGCGCAGGGGCAGGCCGTACTCGATGACCCCGTCCGGGTGGTCCAGGAACTCCACCCGGTCCACGCCGACGGCGGCCGCCCCCGCGATCTGTTCCCGCTCCCGGAGGGGCCCCGCCTCCTCCGGGCTCATTCCGTCGATCCCCGCCTCGCCCCTGCTGGCGAGCAGATAGCTCACGGTGCGGCCCTCGTCGGTCCACCGCGCCACGGCACCCGACGCGCCGTACTCCATGTCGTCCGGATGGGCCACCACCGCGAGGCCCCGACGCCAGTCCTGCGGCATCGGGTCCAACGACCGTGTGCCCGCCTCCCCGGCTCCGCCCGTGTCCCTGCTCCCCGGTCCGCCTGTGTCCCTGCTCCCCGGTCCGCCTGTGTCCCTGCTCCCCGGTCCGCCTGTGTCCCTGCTCCCGGCTCCGCCCGTGCTGCCGTTCACCCCTACCTCCCTGCTCGGCGCTGGATGCGAGACTGCCAGGTGTGAACACACCCGGTCCAGCGCGCACGGTCCCCCACACGGTCACGCCGCCGGAGGAGGTCTTCGACTGGCTCGACGGTGCGGCCCGGCAGCGGGCCGAGGCGGGACTGGTGCGCAGGCTCGGCGCCCGGCAGGCGGAGCCGGACCAGCTCGACCTCGCGGGCAACGACTACCTCGGGCTCGCCCGGGACAAGCGGGTCGCCGGTGCCGCGGCCGCCGCCGCCCTGCGCTGGGGCGCGGGTGCGACCGGATCCCGGCTCGTCACCGGGACGACCCAGCTGCACGCCGAACTGGAGCAGGACCTCGCCCGCTTCTGCGGCACCGAGGCCGCCCTGGTGTTCTCCTCCGGCTTCACCGCGAATCTGGGCGCGGTGACCGCGTTGACCGGTGCGGAGGCCGCGATCGTCAGCGACCGGCACATCCACGCCTCGCTCATCGAGGGGTGCCGGCTCTCCCGTGCCGACGTGGCCGCCGTCGCGCACCGGGACCCCGCCGCGGTGGAGCACGCGCTGGCCACCCGCCGGAAGGAGCGCGCCCTCGTGGTCACCGACTCGGTGTTCTCCGTGGACGGCGACCTCGCCCCACTGTCCGACCTGCTCGACGTCTGCCGCAGGCACTCGGCCGCGCTGCTGGTGGACGACGCGCACGGGCTCGGGGTGCTCGGTGAGGGGGGCCGGGGCGCCGTCCACGCCGCGGGGCTGGCCGGGGAACCGGACGTGGTCACCACGGTGACCCTGTCGAAGTCGCTCGGTGCCCAGGGCGGCGCCGTCCTCGGCCCGCGCAGGGTGATCCGGCACCTGGTGGACACCGCCCGCAGCTTCATCTTCGACACGGCGCTGTCCCCGGCGAACACCGCCGCCGCCCACACGGCGCTGGGCGTGCTCCGGGACGAACCCGCGCTGGCCGAGCGGGTGCTGACCACGGCCCGCACACTCGCGGAACGGCTCGGCGCCGCCGGTCTGTCGGTCA
Organism: Saccharomonospora iraqiensis subsp. paurometabolica YIM 90007; assembly: GCF_000231035.2. GTDB lineage: Bacteria > Actinomycetota > Actinomycetes > Mycobacteriales > Pseudonocardiaceae > Saccharomonospora > Saccharomonospora paurometabolica. Next base: position 51,059 of record NZ_KI912254.1, read on the forward strand.
GCGACCCGGAGGGCGCCGTCGTCTCCGTGCACGCGCCGGGCCCGGAGGACGCGGTCGCGTGGTCGGCGGCGTGCGCCGAACGCGGGGTGCGCGTGGGATGCTTCCGGCCGCCGTCGGTCCCGGACGGGATCTCCCGTCTGCGGCTGACCGCCCGGGCCGACCTCGGCGAGTCCGACCTGGACCACGCGGTCGAGGTGATCACGCAGACCGCTCCCGGTGACGCACGGGGCTGACCGCGCCGCACCGCCCCGGCGGCCCCGCCGCCCGTGTCAGGTGCGCGGGCGGCGCATGGTGACGTGCGGGATGCCGTCCTCGTCGAACTCGTCGCCCTCCACGCGGAACCCGAAGCGCGCGTAGAAACCCGTCGCGTAGGTCTGGGCGTCGAGCACACACTCCGTGTCCCCCACGACGTCCAGCGCCGCGCGCATCAGCCGCGCACCGAGCCCGGTGCCACGCACGCGGGCGGCGGTGCAGACCCGGCCGATGCGGGCCGTGCCGTCCGGATCGCGCAGCACCCGCAGGCACCCCACCGTGGCACCGGGCGCCGCGGCCGGGTCCGCCCCGCCGACGTCTCCCCCGTCGTTGCCGGGCTCACCGTTGCGGGTCCCGCCGGTGACCGCCCGGATGTGCCGGGTGGTCGCGTCGAGGTCCCTGCCGTCCAGCTCCGGGTACGGGCACTCCTGCTCGACCACGAACACGTCGACCCGCAGGCGCAGCATCCCGTACAGCTCGGCCGTGGTCAGCTCGGGGCCGGACCGGCAGGTCAGCACCACCGTGCCCGGGTCCGGCGTCGTCGGATCATCCGCCGCGGCGGCAATCGGCGTCTCGCTCACCCGTCATGGTCTATCAGACCGTCCGAGCTGGTCGGCGTACGCGGCCACCCGGGTGTAGACGCCCGGCCGGTTCGGCTCCCCACAGCCGTCACCCCAGGACACGATCCCGATCACCGTGTCGTCCACCACCAGCGGGCCTCCCGAGTCGCCCTGGCAGGCGTCGATGCCGCCCTCCTCGTGACCCGCGCAGACCATCGTCTCCGCGTCGAACGACCGGAAGATGTCCCCGCACCGGGAGTCGGACACCACCGGCACGTCGGCGGCGAGCAGGTGGCCCGGTTTGGGCCCGTTCTCGTACAGCCTGCCCCAGCCGAGCACGGTCGCCCGGGTGCCCGCCCGGTAGTACTCGGACGTGGTCGCCACGTCGGCCGTGCGGTAGGGCACCCTCTCGTCGAGGGTGAGCACGGCGATGTCGTCGCCACTGAGCGGGTGGTCGTAGCCGGGCGCCACCCAGATGCTCTCCACACCGGCGCGCACACCGTCGACGGAGGACATGTACTCGCGCCCCGCGACCACCCCCAGGGCGGACCTGCGGACCGCGAGCGCGCAGTGCGCCGCGGTCAGCACCGTGTCGGCGGAGAGCAACGCTCCTCCGCAGTACTGGTTCGCCCGGCCGTCCACCAGGTACACCGCGAACGGGTACTCGCGGACGGAGACGTCGTCGCCGCCGACGATCGGCCGCGGCGCGGCCGCCGCCTGGGTGACGGGGGCGGACAGCATCGCGGCGAGCAGGGCCACCACCAGCCCGAGGCGACTCCGGCGCCGTCCCACGGGGCGGTGCCACCGCCTGTCGCCCCGCTGCCCGCCGGTGCCGTCCTGCCGCCGGACGCTGTCCGGCTGTCCGATTCTGCCTCGATGCACGGTGCCCTCTTCCCTCCTGCCGACGGCACCGGACACTCTATGTCAGAGGAATGCACACATGCTGTCACCGAGACGGGTGGAAAACCACCTGGGCTACGGTGTCGGTCATGCGAGGTGGGGTGCTGATCGCGGGGACGACGTCCGACGCGGGCAAGTCGATGGTGACCGCGGGGCTGTGCCGGCTGCTGGCCCGGCGCGGGCTCCGGGTGGCGCCGTTCAAGGCGCAGAACATGTCGAACAACTCGATGGTGTGCCCGGACGGCACGGAGATCGGCCGGGCGCAGTGGGTGCAGGCGGTCGCGGCGGGGGCCACCCCCGAGTCGGCGATGAACCCCGTGCTGCTCAAACCGGGCAGTGACCGGCGCAGTCACGTGGTACTGCGCGGCAGGCCGTGGGGCGAGCTGGGCTCGGCGAACTTCCACGAGGGCAGGCAGGCGCTCGCCGAGGGGGCGCGGACCGCGCTGGCCGAGCTGCGGGACCGGTACGACGTCGTCGTCTGTGAGGGCGCGGGCAGCCCCGCCGAGGTGAACCTGCGGGAGGGCGACTACGTCAACATGGGCCTCGCCCGCGCCGCCGATCTGCCGGTCCTGCTCGTCGGGGACATCGACCGGGGCGGGGTGCTCGCCGCGCTCGCGGGCACCGTCGGCCTGCTCGACCCGGCCGACCAGCGGCACGTGGCCGGATTCCTGATCAACAAGTTCCGCGGCGACGTCGACCTGCTCCGGCCGGGCCTGGACACGGTGACCGGGGTCACCGGCCGGCCGGTCCTCGGGGTGCTGCCCTGGCTGGCCGACGTCTGGCTCGACTCGGAGGACACCCTGGCCGGGGCCACGGTCACCGCCGCCGCGGCCGACCCGGCGTCCGGGGACGCCACCGCGGGGA
>NZ_KI912254.1:53734-56644 GCF_000231035.2 Saccharomonospora iraqiensis subsp. paurometabolica YIM 90007
TGGCCGAACCCGGCGTCTCGGTGACCTTCACGGCCGACCCGGACACCGTGGCCGCGGCCGACCTCGCCGTCCTGCCCGGCACCCGGGCCACGGTGGACGACCTGGAGTGGCTGCGCCGCACCGGGATCGCCCGGGCGGTCGAACGCCGGGCGGAGGAGGGCCGCCCGGTGCTCGGTGTCTGCGGCGGCTGTCAGATGCTGACCGAGAAGATCGACGACGGCGTCGAGTCCGCCGCGGGGCGGGTGCCCGGCCTGGGGCTGGTGCCGCACTCGGTGCGGTTCACCGGGGACAAGACCCTGCGCACCCCGGAGGGCAGCTGGCGCGGGGAACGGGTGTCCGGCTACGAGATCCACCACGGCACGGTGGACGGTGCCCGCCCGGCGGAACCCTTCCTGCCCGGCGGGCGGCACGACGCGGTGTGGGCGACGATGTGGCACGGGTTGCTGGAGAACGACGGGTTCCGCCGCCGCTGGCTCACCGAGGTGGCCGAGCGGGCGGGCGTCGCGTGGCGGCCCGCGGACGCACCCGGATTCGCCGAGCGCCGGGAGCGGATGCTCGACACGCTCGCCGACGCGATCGACACCCACGTCGACACCGACGCCCTCGACACCCTGATCGACCGGGGTGTCCCGGACGGGCTGCCGCGCCTGGAGCTCACCCGGCATCCGGGGTGAGGCCCGGCGCGCGGTGCGGGAACAATGGTCCGGGCCGCGCTGTTGGCGCCCCCGGGAACGCGGGCACGCGCACTGTCGACCCCGCGACCCCGTCGACACCGTCGACACCGTCGACACCGTCGACACCGTCACCGACCGTCCGATTCGTCGAAAGGCCACACCGTGCCGCACTACGACCTCGTCATCGTGGGGACCGGATCGGGGAACTCGATCCTCGACCGGCGGTTCGCCGACCACAAGGTCGCGATCGTCGAGAAGGGCGTGTTCGGCGGCACCTGCCTCAACGTGGGCTGCATCCCCACGAAGATGTTCGTCCACCCCGCCGACCTGGCCGCCACGCCGGAGCACTCGGCACGCCTGGGCGTGGACACCGAGCTGCGCGGGGTGCGCTGGCGCGAGATCCGGGACCGGATCTTCGGCCGCATCGACACGATCGCCGAGGGCGGCCGCCGGTACCGGCACGAGCACGACGACAACGCGGGCGTGACGGTCTACGAGGGGCACGGCCGGTTCACCGGGCACAAGGAACTCACCGTCGAGCTCGCCGACGGGCCGGAGACCGTCACCGCCGACGAGTTCGTGCTCGCCGCGGGCGGACGCGCCGACATTCCCGACGTGCCCGGCCTGGACGAGGTCGACCACCACACCTCGGACACCGTGATGCGCCTCGACGAGCTCCCCGAGCGCGCGGTCATCCTGGGCAGCGGCTTCATCGGCGCCGAGTTCGCGCACGTGTTCGCCTCCTTCGGCGTCGACGTCACGGTGGTGGCGCGCTCCGGCGCACTGCTGCGCTCCGAGGACGACGACATCAGCGGACGGTTCACCGAGTTGGCCTCCCGCCGCTACGACGTGCGGCTGTCCCGCCGGGTCCTGCGCGCGCGGCGCACCGCCACGGGCACGGCGCTCGACCTGGAGGGCCCCGCGGGCCCGGAGACCGTCGAGGGCGACCTGCTGCTGGTGGCGACCGGCCGCAGGCCCAACTCCGACCTGCTCGACGTCGGCGCCACCGGGGTGTCCACGCTGCCCAGCGGCCACGTCGCCGTCGACGGACACCAGCGCACGAACGTGGACGGGATCTACGCCCTGGGCGACCTGTCCTCGCCGCACGAGCTCAAGCACGTCGCCAACCACGAGGCGCGGGTGGTGCAGCACAACCTGCTGCACCCGGACGAGCCGGTGGCCGCCGACCACCGGTTCGTGCCGCACGCGGTGTTCACCGCGCCGCAGATCGCCTCGGTGGGGCTCACCGAACGCGACGCCGCCGCACGGGGCGTGCCGTACGTGACGGCGACCCAGGGATACGGCGGCATCGCCTACGGGTGGGCGATGGAGGACGAGCACAGCTTCGCGAAGCTGCTCGCCGACCCGGAGACCGGCGCGCTGCTCGGCGCACACATCCTCGGTCCCCAGGCGCCCACGCTGCTCCAGCCGCTGATCCAGGCGATGAGCTTCGGCATCGACGCACGGTCGATGGCGCGGGGCCAGTACTGGATCCACCCCGCCATGCCGGAGCTGATCGAGAACGCCCTGTACGCGCTGCCCCTCGACGACTGACCGGCTCGCGGGCCGCCCGCGCTCACACGTACCGGGGACGACCGGCGAGCCAGCCGAACCCGATCTGCACCAGCAGCACCCCCAGCAGCATCGCGAACGGCACGGTCCAGTCGCCGGTGACGTCGTGCAGCAGGCCGAACAGGAACGGCCCGGCCGCGGCCAGCAGGTAGCCGAAGCCCTGCGCCATGCCGGACAGCGACGCCGTGTCGGTGCCGGTGCGGGCGCGCAGCGCGATCGTGGTCAGCGCCAGGGAGAACACGCTCATCCCGACGCCGACGAGCACCGACCACAGCAGCGGCGAGTACTCCGGCACGGTCATCAGCCCGAGCACCCCGGCGACCCCGAACGCCCCCAGCCCGGCGATCCAGCCGCTCTGGCTGCCCTGCCGGGCGGCGAGCGCGGGCACCACCAGACTCACCGGGATCCCGAGCAACGAGATCAGCCCGACCATCAGCCCCGCCTGCGTCCGGGACACCCCGGCGTCCATGAGGACCTGGGGCAGCCATCCCATGACGATGTAGGCCAGGCAGGCCTGGGAACCGAAGAACACGGTCACCACCCAGGCCAGCGGGCTGCGCAGCAGCGACCGCCGTGGGGCCTCCGCCGCCCCGGACACCGGGTCCCCGTCGTCCGGATCCGGGGCCCCGGGTGGACGGGCACGGCGCAGGACGGGCGCGCGGGC
>NZ_KI912254.1:56744-57724 GCF_000231035.2 Saccharomonospora iraqiensis subsp. paurometabolica YIM 90007
CGAACGTCTCCCCGAGCGGTGGGGTGGCCGACGACCCCAGGGCCCCGCCCGCCTGCAGCGCGGCCGTGTAGACACCGGTCATCAGCCCGACCCGGGCGGCGAAGGCGGACTTGACGACCACCGGCAGCAGCACGTTGGCCAGCGCGATCCCGGCGCAGGCCACGAGTGTGCCGCCGAGCACGATGTACGCCCCGCCCAGCACGCGCAGCACCAGCCCCGCCGACAGCACCGCCAGCGCGGTCCCGATGGCGGGGCCGAGCCCGAACCGGCGGGCGAGCGCGGGCGCGGCCGGGCTCGCGGCCGCGAAGCACAGTCCCGGCAGGGTGGTCAGCGCCCCCGCCCAGGTGCCGGTGGCGCCCAGCCCGACGCGCATCTGGTCCAGGACCGCACCCACCGCCGTGATCGCGGGGCGCAGGTTCAGCGCGGTCAGCACCACGGCGAGCGCGAGCAGCATCCCGCCACCCACACGCGCCCGCGACATGGGGGCCACCGTATCCCGGCCACCCCCGGTGACCGTCCGGGCCGCGAACCGTGTGCGCCGGACCGACGCCCGCCGGGGTGGCGCGGACAGCGGTTCACGGCGGGGCGGCTCCGGGCGGCAACGCCCCGGACAGGGCGTGCAGCCGCAACGCCAGTTGCAGCTCCAGTGCCCGGTCCGGGTGCTGCCAGTCGTCACCGAGCAGCGCCGAGATGCGTTCGAGGCGCTGCGCGACGGTGTTCACGTGGACGTGGAGGTCGTCCTTGGCCCGGGTGAGGTTGCCGCCGCACGCGAAGTACGCGTGCAGTGTCCGGAGCAGGTCGGTACCGCGCGCGGCGTCGTAGTCCAGCACCGGGCCGAGCGTGGCCCGCACGAACTCCGGCACGTCCGCGCGGTCGCCGAGCACGAGTCCCACGAACCCGAGGTCGGCGGGTGCGGCGCCGTCGCCGTGCCTGCCCAGCGTGCGCAGGGCCCGGACACAGCGCACGGACTCGGCGTGGGA
>NZ_KI912254.1:57824-58668 GCF_000231035.2 Saccharomonospora iraqiensis subsp. paurometabolica YIM 90007
CGAGCTCGGCGCCGTCCGCGTCCCGGACGACGATGCCGCCGTCGAGCACCGCGGCCACCGCCGCGGCAACCTCGCCGACGTCGGCGCCACCGAGGACGAGCTCGGTCAGCCGGTCATGGGCGTCCTGGGCCCGCGCGAGACTCTCGTGGTGCGCCCGGATGGTGTCGTTGGCCGCGCCCAGTTCGGCCAGGGCCGCCGTGCTCTCCTCGATCAGCCGGGCGTTGTCGATGGCGATGGCGGCGTGGTCGGCGAACGAGGACAGCAGCGCCACCTCGTCCGGGGAGAACTCCCGGGCCTTGCGCTCGGAGGCGAACAGCACCCCGATGATCCGCTCCCCCAGGGTCAGCGGCACGCCGAGGATCGCGACCAGACCCTCGTCCCCCACGCCCCGGTCGATCGGACCGGTGTGGTCGAACCGGTCGTCGTTCGGGTAGTCGCGGGTGGCGTAGGGGCGGGCGGTCTGCGCGACCAGACCGCCCAGCCCCTCCCCCGCGCCGAGCCGGAGCTGCTGGAACACCGCCGAGGCGGACCCGTCGGTGACCCGCATGTAGGTGCTGCCGCCGACCGCGTCGTCGGCGTCGTCGTTCAGTGTCAGGTAGGAGACGTCGGCGCCGAGCAGCATCCGGGCGCGGTGCACGATCGAGCGCAGCACCGCGTCCAGGTCGCGCAACCGGGCGAGATCACCGGCCGTGTCGAACAGCGCGGCCAGCTCGGCCTCCCGGCGGCTGTGCGCGTCGAGGGTGCGCCGGATCTGCAGGGCCAGCGCGACCGAGTCGTCGTCGGCCGGTACCCGGGCCAGGTCCGCACCACCCGCACCCGCGGCCAGCAGCTCCAACAGCCCCCG
>NZ_KI912254.1:58768-59130 GCF_000231035.2 Saccharomonospora iraqiensis subsp. paurometabolica YIM 90007
GACACGTCCTCCGCGTGCAGGGTGAGCACGGCGTGCGGGCGCGCGAGGTCGACGCCGAGCCTGCGTCCGCGGTCCAGCAGGGTCGCCGGGTCGCGGTCGGGTGCGGTGAGCAGATCGGCCACCAGTTCGCCCCGCACCCGGTCCTCGGCCTCGGCCGCCGACCGGCGCAGCAGCAACAGCAGCGCCGTGACCACGCCCGACCGTTCGAACAGCCGACGGTCGGCGTCCCCCAGTTCCGGGCGCCCGGTGAGGGCGATACTGCCCAGCAGTTCCGTGCCGGCCAGCACCGCGCACACCCACGTGTCCCCGTCGGCGACGGCCCGGCCCGCCGAGCGGGACGCCGACAGCGCCGCCGCCGGGGC
>NZ_KI912254.1:59230-79239 GCF_000231035.2 Saccharomonospora iraqiensis subsp. paurometabolica YIM 90007
CGCGGGCGGTGTCCCTGGGGCCGTCCACGCGTCCGTGGGCGGGGCCGTCCACGGTCGTCACCGCCGTCGGCCCGGCCGCGGGCCGCCCGCTCCGCTCGATCATGGCGGTCATGCTGACACCCTCGACGGCTCGTCCGCGTCGGCCAGCGAGGTGCCCCTCGTCTCCCGGGCCAGGTACACGGCCACGAAGGTGAGCACGCATCCCGCCGCCACGTAGACCGAGACCGGGACACTGGTGCCGAAGGCGTCGAGCAGCGCGGTCGCGATCAGCGGCGCCAGCCCGCCCGCGGCGATCGACGCGAGCTGGTACCCGATCGACGCGCCCGAGTAGCGCACCTTCGTGCCGAACAGTTCGGAGAAGAACGCCGCCTGCGGCCCGTACATCGCGCCGTGCAGCACCAGTCCGACGGTCACCGCGCCGATGGTGGCCAGCGGGGTGGCCGCGTCGAGCATCGGGAAGAACACGAAGGCCCACACCAGCATCCCGGCCGTGCCGAACAGGTACACCGTCCGCCGGCCCACCCGATCGGACAGCCAGCCCCATACCGGAATCGTCACGAAGTGCACGGCGGAGCCGACCAGCACCGCGTTGATCCCGAGCGACTTCGACATACCCAGGTGCGTGGTGAGGTAGACGAGCACGAAGGCGGTGATGACGTAGTACGAGACGTTCTCGGCGAACCGGGCGCCCATCGCGATGAGCACCTCGCGCCAGTGCCGGCGCAGCACGGTGACGATCGGCGCCCGCTCCGGGGCGGCCCCCTGCTCCGCCTGCCGGTCCGCGTTGCGCACCGCCTCGACGAAGACCGGTGACTCCTCGACGGCGAGCCGGATCCACAGCCCGATCACGACGAGCAGACCGGACAGCAGGAACGGGATACGCCAGCCCCACGCCTCGAACGCGGCGTCGCTCTGCACCGCGGCCAGCACGGCGAGCACGGCGGTGGCCAGCAGGTTGCCCGCGGGGACGCCCGCCTGGGGCCACGACGCCCAGAACCCGCGCCTGCGGTCGTCACCGTGCTCGGACACGATGAGCACGGCGCCGCCCCACTCGCCGCCGACGGCGAATCCCTGGATCAGCCGGAGCAGGACCAGCAGCAGCGGGGCGGCCACCCCGATCGTGGCGTAGGTGGGCAGCAGGCCCATCAGGAACGTCGCCCCGCCCATCATGAGCAGGCTGAGCACCAGCAGTTTCTTGCGGCCGAGCTTGTCCCCGAAGTGACCGAAGACGAGCCCGCCGAGCGGACGGGCGACGAACCCGATCGCGAAGGTCGCGAAGGCCAGCATCGTGCCGGCGAGCGGGTCGCTCTCGGGGAAGAAGAGTTTGTTGAACACGAGTGCCGCGGCCGAGCCGAAGAGGAAGAAGTCGTACCACTCGACCGTGGTGCCGATCATGCTGGCACCCACGACACGCTTGATGGAACTGGTCCGGGACATGTGCTCACCACTTCGTCGTGTGCGAACAGGGACGTTGCGCCGCGGCCGTGCGGGCGGCCCGGCGTGGGGTGACGCGGATCGGGCCGGGCGGGATCAACCCGCGGTCCACCCGCCGTCGAGCGGGATCGAGGTGCCCGTCAGGTAGGCGGCGTGGTCGCCGCAGAGCCACAGCACCACCGCCGCCACCTCCTCCGGCTCGATAAGCCGTTTCACGGCGGTGTTGCGCAGGAACACCTCGTCGACGACGGCGTCCTCGTCGATCCCCCGGGACCGGGCCTGGTCGGCCACCTGGTCGGCGACCAGGCCGGTGCGGACGTAGCCGGGGGCCACACAGTTGCTGGTGACCCCGTACGGCGCGGCCTCCAGTGCCGCGACCTTGTTCAGACCCTCCAGTCCGTGCTTGGCGGCCACGTACGCCGCCTTGTACGGGCTCGCGCGCACCCCGTGCACACTGGAGATGTTCACGATCCGTCCCCAGCCGCGCGCGGACATCGCGGGCAGGCAGCGGCGCATGAGCTGGAACGGTGTGGTCACCATGAGCTGCTGGATGCGGGTGAACCGCTCCGCTGACAGCTCCGGGATGGGCGCGATGTGCTGGACACCCGCGTTGTTCACCAGGATGTCGACGTCGCCGGGCACCGTGTCGACCGCACCGGGGTCGGTGAGGTCGGCGACGTGCGCGACGGCGTCGTACTCCCGGGCGACGTCCACGGCGGCACGGTCGACGTCGACCAGGTGCACCGTGGCTCCCGCGCGGGCCAGGGTCTCGACGCAGGCGCGTCCGATGCCGCCCGCACCACCCGTGACGAGGGCGGTCCGGTCGGCCAGTGGGCTGCTCGACATGGCAGCAGACGGTAGGCGGCCCCCGGCCCCGGCAACCATGTCCGCGCGGGCCACAACCGGGCCGTCGGGGGTGTGTGCCGGGCACACACCCCCGACGGTGGACGGGTCAGGGCTTGGTGAGGATCTCCGCCCCGTCGTCGGTGACCCGCAGCGTGTGCTCGAACTGGGCCGTCCACTTCTTGTCCCGGGTGGTGACGGTCCAGTCGTCGCTCCAGACGTCGTAGTCGATCGTGCCGAGCGTGATCATCGGCTCGATCGTGAACGTCATGTCCTTCTCGATGACGGTGTTCACCGACGGCTCCTCGTAGTGCAGCACCGTCGGCGCGGTGTGGAAGGCGGGGCCGACACCGTGGCCGGTGAAGTCCCGCACCACGCCGTAGCCGAACCGCCTGGCGTAGGACTCGATCACCCGGCCGATCACGTTCAGCTGCCTGCCGGGCCGCACCGCCTTGATCGCCCGGTTGGTCGCCTCGCGGGTGCGTTCCACCAGCAGCCGTGCCTCGTCGGAGACGTCCCCGGCCAGGAAGGTGGCGTTGGTGTCGCCGTGCACCCCGCCGATGTAGGCGGTGACGTCGATGTTGCAGATGTCACCGTCCTCGATCACGGTCGAGTCCGGGATGCCGTGACAGATGACCTCGTTCAGCGAGGTGCAGCACGACTTCGGGAACCCGCGGTAGCCGAGCGTGGAGGGGTAGGCGCCGTGGTCGAGCAGGAACTCGTGGATGACCCGGTCGACGTCGTCGGTGGTGTTGCCCGGTTTCACCGCCTTGCCGCCCTCCTGGAGGGCCTGCGCCGCGATCCGGCCCGCCACCCGCATGGCCTCGATGGTCTCGGGCGTGCGCACCCCGTTTCCGGGTTCCGGTTTCGGTGCGCGTTTACCGACGTACTCGGGGCGGACGATGGACTCGGGAACGGGGCGACGCGGCGTCTGCACGCCGGGCTGCAACGGGGCACGATCGGGCATGTCCCCCAGCCTACGACTCCGCCGGTGGCACACTGCGGGTGTCTCGGGTGGCGTCGGCCGCACGGGCACCGGGCGGCCACCCGGCCGGTGCCCGGGCGGCCCACGACCGGTCCGGGCGGCCCACGACCCAGTGCCGGGGTCAGCCCAGCCCGGTGAGGAAGTCCCGGGTGGTGGCCACCGCCGGTTTCGAACTGCCCGCTCCCTCCAGCAGCACCGCGAAGGCCAGGTCGTCCCGGTAGCCGGTGAACCACCCGTGCGCCTCCGTGCCGTCGCCGTACTGCGCGGTACCGGTCTTGCCGTGCACACCGGAGAGCCCGTCGTTCAGTTCGGTGGCGGTGCCGTCGGTGACCACGGCCCGCATCATCGTGCGCAGTCCCGCGAGCACCGGCTCCGGTAACGGTTCCCCGGAGACGGTGACCTCGGTCTCCCGGTCGGTGAGCAGACCCGGCACGGGGGTCTCCCCGGCGGCGACGGTGGCCGACATCAGCGCCGTGCCGAACGGGCTCGCCAGCATCGTCCCCTGTCCGAACCCGGCCGCGGCCCGCGCCACGGTGCCGTCCCCCGGCTCGGCCGAACCGGTGACGGTGGTGACGCCCGGGATGACGTAGTCGGCGCCGATGCCGAGGCTGCGCGCGGCGTCGGTGAGCGCGCCGTCCGGAAGCTCCAGCGCGAGGTGGGCGAACGTCGTGTTGCACGAACGGGCGAAGGCCTGCCGCAACGGCACCGTGCCGAGGTCGAACTCGTCGTCGTTCGGGATCGTCCGGCCGTCGATCACCGTGGTGGCCGGACACTCCACCGGGGTGTCGACCCCGGTCCCCGCGCGCAACGCCGCCGCGGCGGTGGCGATCTTGAACGTGGAACCCGGCGGGTAGCGGCCGGTGAGCGGGGCGGTGCCGTTCTCGACCGCGGCGTTGTTGGCCGCCACCGCGAGCAGGTCCCCGCTGGACGGTTCCAGGGCGACGAGCACCCCCGGCGAGTCCGCCGCGTCGAGCGCGCGTTCGGCCTCCTGCTGGACCGGCAGGCTCAGGGTGCTGCGCAGCGGTTCGGCCGGTTCCGGCTGCACACGGTGGACCGCACCGACCTCGGCACCGTCGGAGTCGACCACGGCCACCGACCAGCCCGCGTTGTCCGCCGACCGCTCCCGCGCGACCTCGCGCACGGCGGGCAGAATCCGCTCCCCCAGCCCCCGGGTCACCGGCAACATCCGGTGCCGGGTGGTGAACCGGACCCCGGGCAGTTCGTTAATCTCGTCCTTGACCGTGGCGTAGTCACTCGAACGGAGCGACGCCACCAGGTACGGCGCGCCCTCCTCGGTCTCCGAGAGGCCCGACTCGATCGACGACGGGGTGATCCGATCGTCCAGCGGGTTCAGCGCCCCGGCCAGGGACCCGATCACCGCGTCCGCCTGCTCCCCGGCCTCGCCGCGGTGCAGCAGCACGTTGACGACCTCGTCGGAGCGCAGCAGCGGGGCCCCGTCCCGGTCGTGCACCGGGACGGGCGCGGCGTCCTCGCTGCGGAGGGCGAGTGTCTGGCCCCGTTGCAGTTCCGGATGCACCAGCGACGGCCGGAAGCGGATCGCCGTGTCGCCGTCCGTCGTCAACGCGGCTCGTGTGTCGTACCCGAAGGTGCGACCCTGCCCGAGATCCCACTCCACCCGGTAGTCGGCGTAGGTGGTGCCCTCGGCCTCCCGGACCGTACCGAGCGTGGTGGTCACCGACTCCGGTTGCAACTCCGCCCGCACCCCGTCGAACAACCGCCGGGCGGCGCCGGGATCGTCGGTGAGCTCCGCCGCCGCGGCCGTGTCCCCGCGGGCGAACGCGTCGAGGAACTCGCCGGCCACCTCCCCGGGATCCTCGCCGGAGAACACACCGCACCCGCTGAGCACCAGGGCGGCGCCGAGCAACGCGGCACCGACCCGGTGCGACCGTCTGCCTCGCACGCGGCCCAGTATCCCGACCCCGCCGCCCGACCGGGGTGGACATGACGCGGATCACACCGGAGGAGGACCTAGAACAGCACCGTGGCGTAGCTCCCGACCTGCCGGAAGCCGATCCGGCGGTACGCGGCCAGGGCGGGGGTGTTGTACGAGTTCACGTACAGGCTCGCGACCCGGCCGAGCCCGTGCACCAGGTGCCGCGCGACCGCGGCGGTGCCCGCGGCGCCGAGGCCGTGGCCCCGGTGCCGGGGATGGACCCACACACCCTGGATCTGGCCCACCCGGTCGGACAACGCCCCGATCTCGGCCTTGAACACGACCTCACCGCCCTCGAACCGGGCGAACGCCCGACCGCCGGAGATCAGCTCCGACACGCGGGCCCGGTACCCGGCACCCCCGTCCCCCGCGGTCGGGTCGACACCGACCTCCTCGTGGAACATGGCCACCGCGGCCGGGAAGTAGGTGTCGATCTCGTGCGGACGCACCGTCCGGACCGTCCGGTCCGCGGCCACGAGCGGCTCGCCGTCCAGGGCCATCAGGGGCTGGTCGGGCCGTTCCTCGCGGGCGGGGCCCCAGTCCCCGGCGAGCTGCTCCCACAGTCCGAGCACCTGCTCGGCGGGACCGACCAGCGACGAGCACGTCCTGGGCCGGCGCAGCGCCCGGTCCGCGAACGACCGCAACGCGCCCGTACCACCGGTCAGCGGGACGAGGTTCGGCCCCGCGAAGCACAACCCCTGCAACGTGCCCGCCCGCACGGACCGGCCGTCGGTGCCCCACAGCTCACCGCCGAGCCGCCACGTGTCCAACCCGGCCGACTCGACGCGGGCGGACACCATGCAGCTGCCCACCGGATCCGCCGCGAGGACCGCGCGGACCGCCGGGTAGTCCCTGTCATCGAGCAGCCTCGCACCGGCCAGCCGCAACACACGTCAAGATTGCCAGACAACCCCCACGGATGGGGACCGGCGAGCCGGACCCGTCCGCGACGTCCGGACGCGGTCGGAAGTCGCGGGTGTCGAGTTCGAGGTCGAACGGCGCACCGAGCATGCCAGGTGCCGTGCGGGCGCCGCTACTCCCCCGGGTAGGTTCCGAAGGTCCAGGCGTTGCCGTCCGGGTCGGCGACGGTGATCTCGTGCGAGCCGTAGTCGGTGTCGACGGGTTCACGCAGCAGGCGCGCACCGGCCCTGCGGGCGCGCTCGGCCACCGCGTCCGGGTCGGCGGTGACCACGTACACCGCGTGCCCCCCGACCCGCGGCGACGCGGGGCCCGCGTTGTGTTCGGTGGCGGTGCCGTACATGACGCCGCCACCCTCCGGCCCGCGGACCTCGCCGTGGGCGATCGTCCCGTCGTCGGCGCGGTAGGTGCAGCGTTCCTCGAAGCCACAGACCTCGGTGAGGAACCGCAGCGCGGCGTCCGCGTCGGTGTAGTGCAGCGCAGGCCACACCCGCGGACCGGACGCCGTCTTGGTCGTTCCGGTGGTTTCGGTGGTTGCCGTGGTTCCGGACGTTCCGCTGTTCGATGAGGTGTTCATACGCCCGAGTCTGCGCCGGGGACGGCGGAGGTGTCTTGCAGGAATGGGAGCTCCTCGGACATCCACGTGCGCACCGAGCAGCCCGCCAACGCCCGCCACTCGTGACTGAGATGTGCCTGATCGGAGTACCCGCACGCGACGGCGACCCCGGCGAGATCGTGGCCTCCGCCCGCCCGCAGCATCGCCGTCGCACGCTCGAACCGCAGGATCCGGGCCACCTGCTTCGGGGAGAGCCCGGTCTCCGCCCGGAACCGGGCGGCCAGATGACGCCGACTCCACCCGACCTCGTGGGCGAGCGCCTCGATCCGGAGCGCACCGGCCGTGCGGGTGAGCCGCCACCAGGCGCGGGCCAGTTCCGGCACCGGATCCCACCGCCGGGTCAGGGACCCGGCCAGCGCGGCGTCGAGCGCCGCGAACCTCCGTGCCCAGTCCGGAGCCTCGGCCACCCGGTCCGGCAGCGACCGCGGGACCGGCACGACGGAGTCCCCGAGACCGGCGAGGTCGGCGAGGTCGGCGAGGTCGACGACGTGTCCGCTGAGTTCGGCCGCCCGCACCCCGAACAGGTGCGCCAGCCCGAGCGGCCGGAGTTCCACCTGCACCCCGGACTGCGGACGCTCCCGTCCGATCAGCACCGGCGCGAGACACAGCCCACCGATCAGGGCCCGGGCACGCACCGGGGATCGGTCGGGGTCGGGCATTCCGACGACCGGGACGGGTTCGTCCAGGCTCACGATCAGCGTGGCGTGCGCGCCGGGCAATCCCCGGTGCACGCCCGGTGCGGGCGGAAATCCCGCGTAGCCGACGTAGCGCGCGACGAAGGGCCGGAGCGCCGGGTGCGGCGCCCGGGCGACCCAGTCGGGCTCACACGCCACGGACGTCTCACCTCACCCCACGGTGACGACCGGCTCCCCGCTCGCGTCGGTGTCGCCGTTCTCCTCGGCGATCCGCATGGCCTCCTCGATCAGGGTCTCCACGATCTGGTGCTCGGGCACGGTCTTGATGACCTCACCCTTGACGAAGATCTGCCCCTTGCCGTTACCGGACGCCACGCCGAGGTCGGCCTCACGCGCCTCACCGGGCCCGTTGACCACGCAGCCCATCACCGCCACGCGCAGCGGGACCTCCATGTCCGCCAGCCCCGCGGTGACCTCGTCGGCCAGCTTGTAGACGTCGACCTGGGCGCGACCGCAGGAAGGGCAGGAGACGATCTCCAGCTTGCGCGGACGCAGGTTCAGCGACTCCAGGATCTGCGCACCGACCTTGACCTCCTCCACCGGAGGGGCCGACAGGGAGACCCGGATGGTGTCCCCGATGCCCTGGCGCAGCAGGGCGCCGAACGCCACCGACGACTTGACGGTGCCCTGGAAAGCGGGGCCGGCCTCGGTCACACCGAGGTGCAGCGGGTAGTCGCACTGTTCGGCGAGGATCTCGTAGGCGCGCACCATCACGACCGGATCGTTGTGCTTGACCGAGATCTTCAGATCGTGGAAGTCGTGCTCGGCGAACAGCGACGCCTCCCACAGCGCCGACTCGGCCAGCGCCTCCGGGGTGGCCTTGCCGTGCTTGGCCATCAGGCGCGGGTCGAGCGAGCCCGCGTTGACCCCGATGCGGATCGGCACACCGTGGTCCCCGGCCGCGCGGGCGATCTCGGCGACCTTGTCGTCGAACTTCTTGATGTTGCCGGGGTTCACCCGGACACCGGCGCACCCGGCCTCGATCGCGGCGAAGACGTACTTCGGCTGGAAGTGGATGTCGGCGATGACCGGGATCTTCGACTTCGCGGCGATGGCGGGCAACGCCTCGGCGTCGTCGGCGCTCGGGCAGGCCACCCGCACGATGTCGCAACCCGAGGCGGTCAGCTCGGCGATCTGCTGCAGCGTGGCGTTGACGTCGGCGGTCTCCGTGGTCGTCATCGACTGCACCGACACCGGGTGGTCGCTGCCGACCCCCACGGGACCGACCTGGAGCTGGCGGGTCTTCCGGCGTTCGGCGAGCACGGGCGGCGGGTTGGTGGGCAGGCCCAGGTCGACGGTCATCGCTTCCTCTTCCACTCCGGATTGCTGCCTGGCCGGGGTCCACGATACGTGAGCGCGCCCCGGCGCCGGGCACACCGACCCCCCACTCGTGGGTATCACTGGGTGAGCCGGATCGGGTTGACGATGTCGGCGGTGACCGTCAGCAGCACGAACGCGCCACCGATGACAATCACCACACCGGTGACGGTGTTCAGCTTGGTGTAGTCGACGGGACCACCCGGTTCCCTGCCGCGCAGTCGGCGTAGCCAGTCGCGCACCCGTTCGTACCAGGTCACGGCGATGTGTCCGCCGTCGAGCGGCAGCAGCGGCAGCAGGTTGAAGATGCCGACGAAGAAGTTCAGGCTCGCCAGCAGCAGCAGGAACACACCCCACAGCCCGGCCTCGACCGCCTCGCCGCCGATCCGGCTCGCCCCGACGACGCTGACCGGGGTCTCCGGGTCCCGCTCCGCACCGAAGATCGCCTCGACCACGGCGGGGACCTTCTCCGGCAATTCGAGCAGGCGTTCCCAGGTCTGCACCATGATGTCCCCGGTGAACGTGACCGAGGCACCCACGGCGCCCACCGCTCCGTGGGACAACAGCCAGCCCTGTCCGGCCCCGATCATCCCGACCCGCTCGGTACCCCCGTCGGCCGTCGGTCGGGTGACCTGCGTCACGTCCACGGTGAGCTGTTCGCGCTCGCCCTCCCGCAGCACGGTCATCGGGGTCGGCCCGGAGGCGTTCTGCACCCGGGACACCATCTCCGACCACGAGTTCACCGGGGTGCCGCCGACGCTGACGACCTCGTCACCGGACTCCAGTCCCCCGGCTCGCGCCGGCGCGGGGTCCCCCGGCCTGCACTGCTGGTTGTTGAACTGCTCGACCGTCTCGGCGCTGCGCACGCACTCGGAGACCTCACCGATCACCGGCCGATCGCCCAGATTCGGCAGGCCCAACGACACCGCCATCAGGTAGAGCACCACGAAGCCGAGCACGAAGTGGGTGAACGACCCCGCGGCGAGCACGACGGTGCGCTTCCACACCTTGAACCGCCACATCGCCCGGGGCGCCTCGTCGGGTTTCACCTCGTCGAGCGCGGTCATCCCCGCGATGTCGCAGAATCCACCGAGCGGGATCCACTTCAACCCGTACTCGGTCTCGCCGCGCCGGAAGGAGAACACCGTCGGCCCGAATCCGACGAAGTAGCGCCGGACCTTCATGCCGAACATCTTCGCGGTGGCCATGTGCCCGGCCTCGTGCAGCGCCACCGAGACACAGATGCCCAGCGCGAAGAGCGCGACCCCCAGTAAGTAGACGAGCACGCGCTAGTTCCCTCCCGAACTGATTGCCAGGGCACGGTCGCGCGCCCATTCTTCCGCAGCCAGTACGTCGTCGACGTCGCGGGGCGGACGTGCCCATTCGTCGGCGGCGGCGACGACCTCGCCCACAGTGTCCACGATGGACGTGAAGCCCGTGTTCCCTTCGAGGAAGCGTTCCACGAGCCGCTCGTTGGCGGCGTTGAACACGGCCGGCAGGCAGCCGCCCCGGGAACCGACGTGCCGGGCCAGGTCGACGGCGGGGAACGCTGCGGTGTCCAGCGGTTCGAAGGTCCAGGTCGCGGCGGTGTCCCAGCGGCACGCGGGCGCGGCCCCCGGCACCCGGCGCGGCCAGTGCAGCGCCAGCGCGATCGGCAGCCGCATGTCCGGCGGGCTGGCCTGCGCCAGGGTCGAGCCGTCGACGAACGTCACCATCGAGTGCACGATCGACTGCGGGTGCACCACCACGTCGATCCTCTCGCACGGGATGTCGAACAGCAGGTGCGCCTCGATCAGTTCGAGGCCCTTGTTCACCATCGACGCGGAATTGATCGTCACGAGCGGACCCATGGCCCAGGTCGGGTGGGCCAGCGCGTCGGAGACGGTCACCCCCGCCATCCGCTCCCGCGTCCATCCACGGAAGGGGCCGCCGGACGCGGTGAGCACCAGACGGTCGACCTCGTCCGGCCCGCCGCCCCACAGCGCCTGCGCCAGTGCGGAGTGCTCGGAGTCCACCGGCACGATCTGCCCGGGCCGCGCGGCCCCGAGAACCAGCGGTCCACCCGCGATCAGCGACTCCTTGTTCGCCAGCGCGAGCGTCGCGCCGGTGGCCAACGCCCGCAGCGTGGGCCGCAGCCCGCGGGACCCGGGCATCCCGTTCAGCACCACGTCGGCGGGCACGGCGTCGATCAGCTCCTCGACGGCGTCGCCACCCGCGAAGATCCGCGGCAGCCGGAACTCGCCCTGCGCGTACCCGCGGCGCTGCGCCTCGGCGTAGAGGGCGAGCTGGAGGTCCTCCACCACGGTCGGCCGGGTCACCGCCACCGCCTCGACGTCGTGGGCCAGCACCTGGGCGGCCAGCGCCTGCGGGTCCGACCCGCCCGAGGCGACGCCCACGACCCGGAACAGGTCGGGGTTGCGGCCGGTGACGTCGAGTGCCTGCGTGCCGATCGACCCGGTGGACCCGAGGATCAGCACCCTCCGTGGTGTGCTCATCGTGACCATTCTCGCCAACGTCCCGGAGGAGCCGACGGGCAGGCGTGTGGGATCATGTGTCGGCACACGATGTGCGATCGGCAGTGACCGGCGTCAGCGGTGTGGGCGCCCGCAGTGGAGGAGTGATCGTGGCAGGAAAGGCCGTCGAGAAGCGCACCGGTACCGAGGTGGACCCACGGGACGAGCCGTCGGCCGAGTGGGGCTGGCACGGCGAGTTCCCCCGGGCGTCCCGCGCGGCGGGGTGGTTCACCGCGGCCGTCATGTTCCTGATGCTGATCGGCAACCACCAGAACCGCACCGAGGACGTCGTGCTCATCGTCATCGGTGTGGGCATCATCGCGGGTCTGCTGTACGACATGAAGCGGCGCCGCACGGCCTGGCGGAGCTGACCACCCGCCCCCGCACCCGGACGCACGCGGGCGGCGGCGGGCCGCCGGCCCCGTGTCACGGCGCGACCCGCCAGAGTGCCTCCAACGGCAGCGCGCGGATCCGGTCGCCGAACGGCAGGGTCTGTCGCCCCGTGTACAGCACGTAGCCCGCGACGAACCGCTCACCCAACCGGTCGGCGAGATGCCGCAGTCCGCGGACGTCCTCGGCACGGACGGTGGAACCGGCCTTGACCTCGACCGCGACGACCCGTCCGTCCGGGGTCTCCACGACCACGTCGACCTCGACCTTGTCCTTCGTCCGGTAGTGATACAACGTGCCGCGTTCGGTGGACCAGGTGAGCTGCCGGGACAGCTCACCCACCACGAAGTTCTCCACCATCGGCCCGGCGGCCCCTCCCGGATCGGCGAGCCGGTTCGCGTCCTGCCCGAGCAGATGGCAGGCGATCCCGGTGTCGACGAACGCGAGTTTCGGTGTCCCCACGGCGCGGTGTGTCCCGCCCGGCTCCCACGCGGGGATGGATTTGATGAGGAAGACCGAGGACAACAGGTCCAGGTAGCGTGTGAGGGTGGTCCTGGGGATTCCGCTCTCCCCGGCCAACGCCCCCGGCACCAGCAGTCCACCCGCGCGTCCGGCCAGCAGCCGCAGAAGGGTGTGGAGATCGCGGCGACGTTCGATCTCGGCCAGTTCGAGCACGTCGCGCTCGATCAGGGTGGACAGGTACGAGTCGAAGAACGCGGCACGTCGGCGTCGGGTCCGCCGGACCGCCTCGGGGAAACCACCGACCGTGATGCGCTCCAGATAGTCCCGGCGACGCAGCTCAGACGTGTACTCGAGGTCGGCACCGTGACCGAAGGCGGCGTCGATGAACGCGTCCGCACCGTCACTGATCTCCCCTTGGGAGAACGGCCACAGCTCGAGAATCTCCATCCGCCCCGGCAGGGCGTCCGGAAGTGCCCGTAACGCGAGGATGCGCGACGAGCCGGTGAGCAGGAACCGGCCGGGAGTCGGGTCGAGGTCCACTGTCAGCTTGATCGGTCGCAGCAACTCCGGGGCGAGCTGGATCTCATCGATGACCATGAGTCCGGGATGCTCGACGAAGCCGGTCGGATCGAGTCGCGCCGCCTCCAGCGTCGCGGGATCGTCGAGAGGACGCAGGACCGGGTCCCCGGCCCGGGAGGCGGCCAGCCGGGTGAGCGTGCTCTTGCCGGCCTGCCGGGCGCCGTTCACGAGGACGACCCGGGTGTCCGTCAGCGCTTCGGTGACCAGCGATTCGGCTCGACGCGGGAGCAGGTCCTGTGGATGTGGCACAACCGCCAGTATGCCCGAACATCCGCGCCCCGTGGTCACCTGGCCGCCGGTCCCGTGGTCACCTGGCCGCCGGTCCCGTGGTCACCTGGCCGCCGGTCCCGTGGTCACCTGGCCGCCGGTCCCGTGGTCACCTGGCCGCTCGACATCCGTCGATGCGGCCGTCCGCCGTCGTGTCCCCTCCTACCGGGGCGGTCCTCAGCTCTCGGCCGCGAGCTGACCGCAGGCCGCGGCGATCTCCTGGCCCCGCGTGTCGCGCACCGTGCAGGGCACGCCGCCCTCGTTGACGCGGCGGACGAACTCACGCTCCACCGGCTTCGGGGAGGCGTCCCACTCACTGCCCGGGGTCGGGTTCAGGGGGATGACGTTGACGTGCGCCAGGTGGCCCAGATGCGTGCGCAGCCGCTCGGCCAGCAGGTCCGCGCGCCAGGGATGGTCGTTGCGGTCCCGGATCAGCGCGTACTCGATGGAGACCCGCCTGCCCGTGGTGTCGGCGTAGTGGCGAGCCGCGTCCAGCACCTCGGCCACCGGCCAGCGGTTGTTCACCGGGACCAGCTCGTCGCGCAGTTCGTCGTCCGGCGCGTGCAGCGACACCGCCAGCCGCACCTGCATCCGCTCGGCGGCCAGCTTCCGGATCGCCGGGGCGAGCCCGACGGTCGACACCGTCACCGACCGTTGGGAGATCCCCAACCCGGCCGGTGCCGAGTCGGTGATCCGCCGCACCGCGTCGACCACCCTGCGGTAGTTGGCCAGCGGCTCGCCCATGCCCATGAACACGATGTTCGACAGCCGTCCCGGGGCGGGCGCGCCGTCGGGGCCGGGCATCTCGCCGTCCCGCATCACGGCGGCGGCGGCACGGACCTGGTCGACGATCTCCGCCGTGGACAGGTTGCGGTCCAGCCCGCCCTGCCCCGTCGCGCAGAACGGACAGGCCATCCCGCAGCCCGCCTGGCTGGAGATGCACAACGTCGCCCGATCCGGGTAGCGCATCAGCACGCTCTCCAGCATGGTGCCGTCGTGTGCGCGCCACAGCGTCTTCCGGGTGCTCCCGCCGTCGCAGTCCACCGCGCGGACCTGCGTCAACAGCGAGGGCATCAGCTCGTCCACGAGCCGCTGCCGCGACGCCGCCGGGATGTCGGTCATGGCCTCCGGGTCGACCGTCAGCCGGGAGAAATAGTGGTGCGACAGTTGCTTCGCGCGGAAGGGCTTCTCCCCGAGCGCGGCGACCGCCTCGGCACGTCCGGCCGTATCGAGATCGGCCAGATGCCTGCTCGGCAGACCTTTGCGGGGGGCGTCGAAGACGAGGGGCAATGCAGTCATGGCTCCGCCATTGTCCCACGTCAGCCTCACCGTGGTCGCGTGGTCCCCTGCCACGCGCCCGACCGGCCGATCGGGCCACCCCCGATCGGGATCTCGCGAGAACGGGCGCGACGGCCCCCCGTGCGGGGCTAGACTCCGGACTTTCCACCGTGTCATCCGCCCTCGTCCGGGAGGTGGTCCGTGTGTCCCACGGAAGCCCGTCGACACCGGCGACGTCCGTCCCCCCGCCGGGAACACCGTGCTGGGTCGAACTGGCCGCCGTGGACGAGCCCACGGCACGCCGGTTCTACGGGGAACTGTTCGGCTGGGACTTCCACGTCAAACGCGACCCGGTCGCGACCAACCGTCGCTACACCCTCGCGCTGCGGGACGGGATCGAGGTCGCCGGGCTGTACCAGGCGGCTCCCGGGCAGCCGACCGGCTGGTCGGTACACCTGTCCGTGGTGAACGCCGCGAGCAGCGTGGGTTGGGTCGAACACCTCGGCGGAACGGTCCGGCTCGGGCCGGTGGACATCCCGGACCGGGGCACGGTCCTGCACGCCACCGACCCGGCCGGGACACCGGTGGTCCTGTGGCAACCGCCCGAGGGCTGGGCGCTGGGCTCCGGGATCCCCGGCACACTCAGCGGCGTCGACCTCAACACCCCGGACGCGGAGAGCACGGACGGCTTCTACCGCCGACTGTTCGCCTTCACCAGTGAACAGATCGGGCGGGACGGCATCGACTACGCGGAGTGGCGACTCGGGACGCACGCCGTCCTGTACCGCTGTGTCCTCGACCCGGAGCCGGATCCACCGACGGCACCGCACTGGATGACCTACTTCGCGGCCGAGCCGGCACGCGGCGCGGACGCGACCGCGGGACACGCGATGATGCTCGGCGGGGACGTGATCACCGAACCCTACGACACCCAGTCCGGCCGCACGGCCACCCTGGCCGATCCGGACGGGGCACTGTTCTCCGTGACCGACCACTCCCGGCCGGTCGATCTCGGTGTCGGTCGTTCGGAGGTCGACGACCCCCACGGCGATTGAGCGACCGACCCCGTTCTCCGACGGCGGGCGCCGTCACACCGGGACGAACGCGCTGAGCAACAGCCAGGACACCACCGCCGACGGCAGCAGCGAGTCGAGCCGGTCCATCAGGCCGCCGTGCCCCGGAAGGAGGGTGCCCATGTCCTTGATGCCCAGATCCCGCTTGATCAGCGACTCCATGAGATCGCCCAACGTCGCGGAGAGCACCACCGCGGCACCGAACAGCACGCCCTGCCAGGCCTGCCCGTCCAGCAGCAGGGTCACCGACAGCGCGCCACCCGCCACACCGGTGGTCAGCGACCCACTGAACCCCTCCCAGGTCTTCTTCGGGCTGATCGAGGGGGCCATCGGGTGCCGGCCGCGCAACACACCGGCGATGTAGCCGCCGGTGTCGGACGCCACGACCACGATGAGGAAGGAGAGCACCCGGCCGACCCCGTCGTCGGGGGGCACGAGCATGGCGGCGAACGCCGCGAACAACGGCAGGTAGGCCGCCGCGAACACCGAGGCGGCGACGTCGCGCAGATAGCCGGACGCTCCGCCGCGCAGTCGCCACAGCAGGCAGGTGAGCACCGTCAGCACGAACGCGGTCACCGCACCGGCCCGGCCGTAGGGCCAGGCGAGCCAGATCATGGCCTGGCCGCCCACCAGCACCGGGACGAGCGCGATCCGGATGCCCACCGAGCGGCGCAGGGCGCCCGCGAGTTCGACGGTTCCCACGGCGATGGCGGCGGCGATGATGCCGATGAACAGGTACCGGACCGTGAACAGCGACCCCAGGATCGCCGCGCCGAGCGCCACCCCGACCGCGATGGCGGCGGGCAGGTCGCGTCCCGCCCGGGACGTCCCGCCCCCGGTTCCGGACCCACCCTCCCCGGACGGTTCGTCCGGAGGGTCGTCGCGCGTGGATCCGTCGTTCGACCCGCCGGGCACCGCGGAGTCCCCGTCCGAGGCCTGGTCGTCGCTCACCGTCGGCATCAGACCTCGAGGAGTTCGGATTCCTTGTGCTTGACGAGCTCCTCGACCTGATGGACGTACTTGTCCGTCAGATTCTGCAGCTCCTTCTCCGCACGGGCGACGTCGTCCTCACCGGCCTCGCCGTCCTTGGCGATCCGGTCCAGCTCCTCCTTGGCCTTGCGGCGCACGCTGCGGATGGAGATCTTGCCCTCTTCGCCCTTGCTCTTGGCGACCTTGACCATCTCCTTCCGCCGCTCCTCGGTGAGCTGCGGGATCACCACCCGGATGACGGTGCCGTCGTTGCTCGGGTTCACACCCAGGTCGGAATCCCGGATCGCCCGCTCGACCGCACCGAGCTGGGACGTGTCGTAGGGCTTGATCACGGCCATCCGGGCTTCCGGGATGTTGACACTCGCGAGCTGGTTGAGCGGGGTCGGCACGCCGTAGTACTCGACGTGGATGCGGGCGAACATGCTCGGGGAGGCCCTGCCGGTGCGCACCGACGTCAGATCCTCCTTGGCGACGGACACCGCTTTCTCCATCTTCTCCTCGGCATCGAGGAGGGTCTCGTCGATCACGACTGCTCCAGGTGTGTGGGGGTACTGACCAGTGTCCCGATCCTCTCACCACTGACCGCCCGGGCGATGTTGCCCTCGGTGAGAAGGTTGAACACGATGATCGGCATGTTGTTGTCCATGCACAGGCTGAAGGCGGTCGCATCGGCGACCTTGAGCCCCTGTTCGATCACCTCGCGATGGCGGATCTGGTCGAACAGCATCGCGTCGGGGTCGTTCTTCGGGTCGGCGTTGAACACGCCGTCGACCGCCTTGGCCATGAGCACCACGTCGCAACTGATCTCGAGGGCACGTTGCGCGGCCGCGGTGTCGGTCGAGAAGTAGGGCATCCCGGTACCCGCACCGAAGATCACGACGCGCCCCTTCTCCAGGTGCCGTTCGGCCCTGCGGGGCACGTAGGGCTCGGCGACCTGCCCCATCGTGATCGCGGACTGGACCCGGGTGGGAATGCCCTCCTTCTCCATGAAGTCCTGCAGGGCCAACGAGTTCATCACCGTGCCCAGCATCGCCATGTAGTCGGCCCGGTCGCGGTCCATGCCGCGCTGGGACAACTCGGCGCCGCGGAAGAAGTTCCCCCCACCGATCACGACGGCCACCTGGACCCCGGTGCGCACCACATCGGCGATCTGGGCGGCCACCGAGTGCACCACGTCCGGGTCGACACCCAGCGAGCCACCGCCGAACATCTCGCCGCCCAGCTTGAGCAACACCCGCCGGTAACCGTGTCCGGGCCTGCCGGTGCCGTCCGTGTCCATCTCGCCTCCGCGCTCTCCTGCCGCCGGTACGCCGTCCGCGCCGTCCGTTCCCGTGCCCGGCCGGGCCGTGGATACCCGGCCGGTCCCGTCGGCCCGCCCGGCGGGGTGGGCCGACGGGACGATTCTCCCGCCTGTCTCACGGCTGTGCCCCGCCTCCTGACCTGGCGGGAGACGGGGCACGGTGCCGGTCGCCGGTCAGGCCTGGCCGACCTCGAACCGGACGAACCTCGTGACGGTCACGCCCGCCTCGTCGAGCAGGTTCTGCACCGTCTTCTTGTTGTCGGTCACCGACGGCTGCTCCAGCAGCACGGTGTCCTTGTAGAAGGCGTTCACCTTGCCCTCGATGATCTTCGGGAGCGCCTGCTCCGGCTTGCCCTCCTCGCGGGCGGTCTGCTCCGCGATGCGCTTCTCGTTCTCCACGAGCTCGGACGGCACGTCGTCGCGCGTGAGGTACTGCGGCTTGAGCGCCGCGACCTGCAGGGCCGCGTTCCGGGCGGCCTCGGCGTCGTCGCCGGTGTACTCCACCAGCACGCCGACCGCGGGCGGCAGGCCCGAGCCCCGACGGTGCAGGTAGGTGCTCACCTGCCCGTCGAAGGCCGCGACCCGGCGCAGCTCCAGCTTCTCGCCGATCTTCGCGGACAGGTCCTGGATCGCCTCGGCGACGGTCCCGCCGTTCAGCTCGGCGTTGCGGAGCTGCTCCACGTCGTTCGTGCGCCGGTCCTTCGCCACGTCCACGATCCGGTCGGCCAGCGTCAGGAACTCGTCGTTCTTGGCGACGAAGTCGGTCTCCGAGTTGAGCTCGACGAGCACGCCGCCGTCACCGGCCACCACGCCCTCGGCGGTGGCCCGCTCGGCACGCTTACCGACATCCTTCGCACCCTTGATGCGCAGGAACTCGACGGCCTTGTCGAAGTCGCCCTCGGACTCCTCCAGCGCCTTCTTGCAGTCCATCATCCCCGAGCCGGTGAGCTCGCGGAGGCGCTTGACGTCTGCCGCGGTGTAGTTCGCCATTGTCAGTGAGTCTTTCCGTTCCTTCGTACGGTCTTCTGGCAGAGGAATCAGGACGCGGTCGTCTGCTCGCTCGACTGCTCCGCGGGCTGCTCACCGGACTGCTGGGCGGCGCCCGCCTCCGAGCCCGCGAGCAGCTCCTGCTCCCACTCGGCGAGCGGCTCGTCCGTCGCGACCCCGGCCTCGGGCTTCTCCTCGCCCTCGGGAGCGGACCCGTTGCGGCCGGAGCGCGCCATCAGACCCGCGGCGGAGGCCTCGGCGACGATCTTGGTCAACAGTGCGGCCGACCGGATGGCGTCGTCGTTGCCCGGGATCGGGTAGTCGACCTCGTCCGGGTCGCAGTTCGTGTCCAGGATCGCCACCACCGGGATACCCAGCTTGCGGGCCTCGTCGACGGCGATGTGCTCCTTCTTGGTGTCGACGATCCACACGGCGCTCGGCACCTTGGACATGTCGCGGATACCGCCGAGGGTCCGCTCCAGCTTGTCCTTCTCCCTGGTCAGGGTGAGGATCTCGCGCTTGGTCAGGCCCTGGAACCCGCCGGTCTGCTCCTGCGCCTCCAGCTCCTTGAGCCGCTGCAGACGGCGGTGCACGGTCTGGAAGTTGGTCAGCATGCCACCGAGCCAACGCTGGTTGACGAACGGCATGCCCACCCGGAGGGCCTCCTGGGAGATGGCCTCCTGCGCCTGCTTCTTCGTGCCGACGAACAGGATCGTGCCGCCGTGGGCGACGGTCTCCTTGACGAACTCGAAGGCGCGGTCGATGTAGGACAGCGTCTTCTGCAGATCGATGATGTAGATGCCGTTGCGCTCGGTGAGGATGTAGCGCTTCATCTTCGGATTCCAGCGGCGGGTCTGGTGCCCGAAGTGCACGCCGGAATCGAGCAGCTGCTTCATGGTGACGACGGCCATGGCCGGATTCGCACCTCTTCTGTGTTGAGCGCGCCGGGCGCGGGGCCCGACGACGCGGTGGCCGGTTGTCGCGGGGGCCGGGTGGCCCACCGCCCTGGTGCCGTGCGGACGCCCGGACCCCACGGTGTCGGCCACCGTGGAGACCGCCGGGCACCCTGTCCCGTGCGGATCCGGACACCGGTCCGCGGGTGGGACAGCACGTACACGCGAAGTCGACCCGTACGCACACAGGTCGCGTCCCGGATTGTACGCCGACGCCCGATGGCCCTCGACCCGCGGGCGGCACCACCCGGGAACCGTCCCCACCCGTCCGTGTCACGTCCCCACCTGTCCACAGTTCGCGGCCCGTCCGGCACGAGCCGCACGCACCGTCCCGCCGCGCCCGGCACCCTGGACCGATGCGACGAGACGGACGGAACCGCACGCCGGGAACCCCCCGCGCACCGGTCGGGACGGGGCCGCCCCCGGTCCTGTCCGGCAAGCCCCTCGCGGCGGCG
>NZ_KI912254.1:79339-81592 GCF_000231035.2 Saccharomonospora iraqiensis subsp. paurometabolica YIM 90007
GCCCGGGGGCGACGACCGCGCCGACACGCACACCCGGGCGGGCCGGCTCTCCTGGCCGTTGTCCCCCGCACCTGCGGTGGTCCGACCGTTCGACGGGGGGACGTCGCCGTACGGGCCCGGACACCGCGGGGTCGACCTCGAGGCCACGGCGGGCGCACCGGTTCTCGCCGCCGCCGCGGGACACGTCGTCTTCGCCGGTCCCGTCGCCGGCCGTGGGGTGGTCTCCCTCGACCACGACGGAGGTCTGCGCACCACCTACGAACCCGTGCGGCCGTCGGTGTCGACGGGCAGCAGGGTCCGCCGCGGGGAGGTGATCGGCACCGTGGTGGCGGGCCACGACGGCTGCGCGGAACACGCCTGTCTGCACTGGGGCCTGCGCCGGGACGGCCGCTATCTCGACCCGCTGCGTGCGGTCGGTCCCGGCGTCCGGCTCCGGTTGAAGCCGTGGACGGGCTGAGCCGCGGAGTTCGGGACGGGGCGGGAGCCCGTCAGGCCCCCGCCTGTTCGACCCGTCAGGTCCCCGCCTGTTCGAGCAGCTTGGCACGCAACCGCAGGACCGCCCGGGTGTGCAGCTGGCTCACCCGGGACTCGGTCACGCCGAGCACCCTGCCGATCTCGGCGAGGGTGAGGCTCTCGAAGTAGTAGAGACTCACCACGATCCGGTCCCGCTCGTTGAGCTGGGCGATCGCCTCGGCGAGCTGCCTGCGGTTGTCCCGGTCGACCAGCACCGTGGCGGGGTCGACGGCGTCCTCGTCGGGCAGGGTCTCGGCCGCCGTGCCGGGGCCGGTCTCGGTGTTCGCGCCGACCAGGTCGTCGAGGGCGACCACACTGGTCAACCGCAACTGCCCGTACAGGTCCCGGAGTTCCCGGACCGAGACGCCGAGTTCGGCGGCCACCTCGGAGTCGGTCGGCGTCCGGCGCAGACGCGCGCCCAACCGGTCGTGGGCGCGTTCCACCTCCCGCGCCCGGCTGCGGATCACCCGCGGCACCCAGTCCTGCGCCCGGAGGTCGTCCAGGATCGCGCCGCGGATCCGCTGCATCGCGTACGTCTCGAACCGCAGGCCCCGCTCCGGATCGAACTTCTCGATCGCGTCGACGAGCCCGAAGATGCCCGACTGGACGAGATCGGAGACGTCCACGTGGGAGGGCAGGCCGGTGCCGACCCGGCCCGCGACGTATTTGACCAGCGGTGCGTAGTGCAGCACCAGCCGGTCCCGGACGCGCTGGTCCGGGGACCGGCCGAACTCGCGCCACAGCGCCGCGATGGTGGACTCCGCCTCGGCGTCCGCGCCGTCGGTCCGCGCCGGGCCGTCCGGGGCGGACCCGTCCACGGCGTGTCCCCGCCCCGGAGCAGCCGGTGCCCCGCCGTCGGCAGCGGCCCCACCGTCGCGGGCGGTCCCACCGTCGCGGGCGGCCCCACCATCGGCAGCGGTCTCCGACCGGCCGGCGTGCCCGGAGACGTCCCCCCGGCACGCCCGGGCGTCACCCGTTCGCGTGTCGGTCCCGCTGTCCGGTGCGTCCCCCGGGCCGTCCTCGGGGGCGCCCGGGACTCCGTCGGATCCGGCGGTGAGCTGTGCGGTCATGAGGCGGCCACGGTCGGCCGAGCCCGTGCCCGGCGAATCCGCTTCGGATCCACCGGCCTCATCGGGCACGGGGGTGGGTCTGGTCATGGATCGCCTTCAGCCGCTCGACGGTCACCTGCGTGTAGAGCTGCGTCGTCGCCAGCGTAGCGTGACCGAGCAGCTCCTGTACGCTGCGAAGGTCCGCCCCGCCGTCGAGCAGGTGTGTCGCCGCCGTGTGGCGCAGGCCGTGGGGGCCGGTGACCGCGGCGCCCCGCACCGGGGCCATCGCGTCGCGCACCACCCTCCGGGCGGTCCGTGGATCGAGTCGACCACCGCGGACACCGAGGAAGAGTGCGTCAGCGGACCGTGCGCGCACCAGCTCCGGCCGCCCCTGCCCCAGCCACGTGCGCAGGGCGCGTTCCGCGGGCACGCCGAACGGCACCATCCTCTGCTTCCTCCCCTTTCCCAGCACGCGGACGACCCGCCGACCGGAGTCGACGTCGTCGAGGTCCAGTCCGCACAGTTCCGAGACTCGCACACCTGTGGCGTACAGCAACTCGAGAACCGCGTGATCACGCAGCGCCACGGGGTCGTGCTCGGCGGCCGCGGTCGCGGACGCGCGGAGCACCTCGGCCGCCTGATCCGGACGGAGGACGGCGGGCAGCGCGCGGTGCGGCACGGGCGCCACCAA
>NZ_KI912254.1:81692-96122 GCF_000231035.2 Saccharomonospora iraqiensis subsp. paurometabolica YIM 90007
GCGCGCCGCGCCAACGTGGTGCGACCGAGCCCGTCCGCCCGTTGCCGTGCCAGCCACGCGCGCAACGTCGGCGTGTCGAGCCCGTCGAGCGCACCCGGCGATTCGTCCGCCCCGGACCCGGGGTCGGCATCGGCGTCGACGGCGTCCCGTCCGGGTGCGGTGTCCACCCCGTGCAGGAAACCCAGGAGCGAGACCACGTCCCCGAGGTAGGCGCGCACCGTGTGGGGCGACCGGTCACGTTCCGCCTGCAGGTGACGTCCGTACTCGTCGACCAGTCCGGCCGCGGCGGGCGGCAGGGCCCCGCGGATCCGGCGGAGGTCGTGCCGGACGGCTCCGGCTCCCCGGCCCCCCGGCGTGGCCGGACGTGACGAACCCGATGCGGTCATACCCTGTACGCTGCGTTACCGGACACCCTCGGTCAAGCATCGCCACACCGAGGTGATCGTTATGAAACGCTTTCGGGTTCATGTCGACGCCCTCCCGGGGCCGTCCCGCGTGCGGCGCCATCCACTGTCCGTGCGTTCGGCGAGATCATCCAGCTCGAGTGCGGGCAGCACGGCCCGCGCCCGGGAGATCCCGACCCCCGCGTCCGCCGCGACCTCCTCAGGACTCCGCCCCCGTCGGGTGCTCAGTGCCTCGTACACGCGCAGGCTCTCCGCGTCCAGCCCGTCGGTGCGGCGACGCGGCGCGGCGTCACCCGTCCCCGCGGCGCCGTCCAGGACCCCGACCGTCTCGATCAGCTCCGTGACGGAGGAGACCAGGGTCGCGTGCGCGTCCCGGATCAGCTTGTGGCAGCCCACCGACAGCGCCGAGCCGACCGGCCCGGGCACGGCCATGACCACCTTCCCCAGCACGCCGGCGGTGGTCGCGGTGTTGCGGGAACCGCTGCGTCGCCCCGCCTCCACCACGAGGGTTCCGGAGGTCAACGCCGCGAGCAGCCGGTTGCGCACGAGGAAGCGGTGCCGGGCGGGCGGCGTGCCCGGCGGATACTCCGAGACGACCGCGCCCCGCTCCGCGATCCGGTTCACCAGTCCGACATGGCCCGCCGGGTATCCGACGTCGAGCGCGCACCCCAGAACCGCGACGGTGCCGCCACCGGCGGCGAGAGCACCCCGGTGGGCCGCACCGTCGATGCCGTACGCGGCGCCCGAGAAGACCGTGATGCCCTCCCCGGCCGCACCGTGGGCGATCTCGGCGGCGGTGTGCTCCCCGTACTCGGTGGCCGCCCGGGCACCGACGACGGCGACGGCGTGGGTGGTCGCGGTGTCCAGCCGCGCGGGACCCCGTGTCCACAACGCCAACGGCGGCGCCGTCCCGGCCACCCCGCGGGCACCCGCGACCTGGAGGGACAGCAGCGGCCAGGCCGGCCATTCGTCGTCCTCGGGAATCACCAGACGCGCTCCCACTGCCGCTCCCTCCCGGAGGTCCCGGTGGGCGAGGTCCTGTCCGGCCCGTGCCTCGGTCTCGGCCGTGACCGGGTCCGGGGTGTCCCCACGCCGGACCCGGTCGGCGGCCTCCACGGGACCGTGTTCGTCCACGAACCGGGCGAGCGCGGGCGCGGGCGGTTCCGCGACACGGAGCAGGTAGGCCCGCGCCACCCGCTCCGGCCGTACGGCGTCGGCACGGTCGTCGGTGGTCATACCGCCCCCCGGTCCCGGAACTCCAGTGCCGCGGCGACGTGGTCGGCACCGGGCCACTCGGCTCCGTGCAGATCGGCCAGGGTCCAGGCGATGCGCAGACAACGGTCGGCACCCCGGGCCGTCACCGCGCCCCGCGCCAGCGCGCGGTCGAGCAGCGCGGTCGTGGTGTCCGGCAGGGCGAACTCCCGCCACAGCGCCGGACCGGGCACCTGAGAGTTGGTCAGCCACCCGTGCTCCGCCCAACGCGCGGCGGCACGCGCGCGGGCGAGTCGGACCCGCTCCGCGACCGTCGCCGTCGGCTCCGGGGATGCTGCCCCGTGCACCCGCATGGCGGTGACCGGTCGCATCCGGACCCGCAGGTCCACCCGGTCGAGCAGAGGGCCGGACAGCTTCCCCAGGTACCGCCGCCGCGCCGCCGGCGAACACGTGCAGTCGATCTCCCGGGGTTGTGCGCACGGGCACGGGTTCGCGGCGAGCACGAGCTGGAACGCGGCGGGATAGCGCACCACGCCCCGGCTGCGGGCGATCCGCACCTCGCCCTCCTCCAGGACCGTGCGCAGTGATTCGAGGCGGTCGACCCCGAATTCCGCGGCTTCGTCGAGAAAAAGGACCCCGTGGTGTGCCTTGCTCACCGCGCCGGGCGCCGCCAGCCCGCTCCCGCCTCCGACCAGCGCCGCCGTGGAGATCGAGTGGTGCGGCGCCACGAACGGCGGGGTCCGCACGAGCGGTGCCTCCCGGCTCACCGACCCGTCGACCGAGCGCACGGCGGTGGCCTCCAGGGCCCGGTCGTTCGGCAGTCCCGGCAGCAGTCCCGGCAGGCGTGCGGCCAGCATGGTCTTGCCGGTCCCGGGCGGACCGATCAGCAGCAGATGGTGCCCGCCCGCGGCGGCCACCTCCAACGCCCACCGGGCCTCCGGCTGTCCGACCACGTCGGCGAGGTCCACCGGGGTGTCCGGTACCGGATCGGCAGGCGGCTCCGGTGCGACGAGGTCGGCCTCGTCCCGCAACCAGTCGACGACCTCGGCCAGATCGCGGGCACCCACGACGTCGAGCTCGTCCACGAGCGCCGCCTCGGGCAGGGACGCGGCGGGCACCACCGCCCGCCGATGGCCGAGCCGGCGGGCCGCGAGCAGCGCGGGCAGGATGCCCTGCACCGGACGCACCCGGCCGTCCAACGCGAGTTCGCCGAGCAGCACCGTCCCCCGCAGCTTGTCCGGGGGAACGACCGAGGAGGCGGCCAGGACCGCGGCCGCGATGCCGAGGTCGTAGGCCGACCCCACCTTCGGCAGGTCGGCGGGGAACAGGCCGAGCGTCACGGCGGTCTCCGGCCAGGCCCGCCCGCTGTTGCGGACCGCCG
The DNA here is from genome assembly GCF_000231035.2 of Saccharomonospora iraqiensis subsp. paurometabolica YIM 90007. GTDB lineage: Bacteria > Actinomycetota > Actinomycetes > Mycobacteriales > Pseudonocardiaceae > Saccharomonospora > Saccharomonospora paurometabolica. The sequence continues at coordinate 84,690 of NZ_KI912254.1, forward strand.
CGCGCACCCGGTCCTTGGCCTCCCGCAGTCCCGCGTCCGGCAGGCCGACGAGCTTCGTGCCCGGCATACCCGCGCCGATGTCCGCCTCGATCTCGATCACCCGGCCCTCGATGCCGACGACCGCCACGGATCGGGCCCGCGCCAGGGACATCAGAAGGCCCCGGCGATGTGCCGCACGACCGGCTCCTCGCCGGGCGGGTGGTCGATCGCGACGACGTCGAAGCGGATCGGGCACCACGCCACCCGGCGGGCGGCCAGCCACCGGCTGGTGAGCCCCCGGATGCGACGGCGTTTGTCCTCGGTGACCGCTTCCGCGGGGCTGCCGAAGTTCCGGCCGGAACGGGTCTTCACCTCGCAGACCACCAGCGTCGTCCCGTCGGTGGCGAGGATGTCCAGCTCGCCCTCCCGGCAGCGCCAGTTGCGTTCCAGGACGGTGAGTCCCTGTCTGCGCAGATGCTCGGCCGCGAGGTCCTCGCCGGCACGTCCGAGTGCCTGTCGGTCGCCGTGTGTGCGGGCACGCCGCACCTCGATGTCCACTCACGTCACCCCCAGGGTGCTCGTCGGGTCGCGTCGGTCACCGCTGACACTCCCAGGGCGGACACCCTCCGACCAGGACGAACGGACCGGGCCTGTGGACAACCGGGGGCTTGTGGACAACCGGCGCACGAACGGACCGTGCGGTACCGGAAAAGCGGGAAGATGGCGTGACGACGACACACGGTGACGAGGACACCACTGCTCCGAGAGCGGAGCGGCTACCCTGGAACCATCCATCCACGACGAAAGACGCGCGACGACCGGCGCTCACCAGCCTCAGCTGCTGTCCTTGGCGGACTGGGACGCGTTACCCGAGGACGAAAGCGCGCACATCGAGCTCCAGGAAGGTGTGCTGATCGTGAGTCCGAGACCCCTGCGGCAACACGCCCGGGCGGCAGCGCGGTTCTGGGAACAGCTCGACGATCAACTTCCCGCTGGACTCGAAGCCGTGCTCGAGTTCGAGGTGCTGGTCAGCGAACAATTTCCGCCCACGGTCCGGGTGCCGGACGTGGTGGTCACCAGGGCCGACGGCCCGACCCGGCGGCTGCGCGCCGAGGACGTGCTCGTCGCGATCGAGGTGGTCTCCCCGGGCTCGAAGCGCACCGACACGGTCACCGAGCCGTCGGAGTACGCCGAGGCGGGCATCCCGCACTACTGGGTCGTGGACCTCGACGACCCGGTCAGCCTGGTGGCCTACCACTTCGCCGAGGAGTTCGGGTACCTGGAGGCCCCCGCGGTCACCCGGGTCTTCAGCACCACCGACCCGGTGCCGCTGCACGTCGATCTCGACGCGCTCCCGCGGGCGCGGTAGGGCCGGGGACCCTCAGCCGCCGCCGAACGGTCCCTCGTCCGGCAGGCGCAGCTCCGGCTTGTCCAGCTCCTCCACGTTGACGTCCTTGAACGTGATCACGCGGACGTTCTTGACGAAGCGGGCCGGTCGGTACATGTCCCACACCCAGGCGTCGGACATCCGCACCTCGAAGTACACCTCGCCACCCCCGTCGCGGACCTGTACGTCCACGGCATTGGCCAGGTAGAACCGCCGCTCCGTCTCCACCACGTAGGAGAACTGCCCGACGATGTCGCGGTACTCGCGGTACAGCGACAGCTCCATCTCGGTCTCGTACTTCTCGAGATCCTCCGCACTCATGAAACCCGGGCCCCTCCTCGCACTCCTGTCAACCGGTCGCCGGCGGAAGCTCCATTCTCGCGCACGGCCGCCGTCCCGGCACCCGCCGCGCCGTGGTTCCCGCGGTCGTCCGTGCCCGCACCATACTGCGCCCACGCACGTCCGGTGTCCGCCCCGTCGCCGCCCGGGACCCCGTCTCCGCCCGGTACGCCGTCCCCGACCGGAGCGACCGCGTCCCCCGGGTTCTCCGGGTTCTCCGGGTTCTCCGTGTCCCCCGGGTTCTCCGGGTCCCCCGGGGCCTCCCCCGGCCCCGGCAGGTCGGCCACCCCGTTCTGCAGGGCGGCGACGCTGAGGCGCACGCGGTGCGGTGCCCGCATCCCGTGTGCGGCCGCCGCCGCGGCGACGTTCGTGTACGACCACCGGTGCTCCGGGCAGGGACCGTGCTCGGACAGCGCCGCGCCGTGGTCGGACGTCGTGTAGCCCTTGTGGCCGGCGAAGCCGTACACGGGGTACGTACCGTGCAGTCCTGCCATGATGCGGTCCCGGGTCACCTTGGCCAGCACCGAGGCGGCCGCGACGCAGGCCACCGCGCGGTCACCCTTCACCACGGACAGGCTGGGCGCGGGGAGCCCGGACACGCGGAAGCCGTCGGTGAGCACGTACCCGGGCCGACCGGACAGGCCGGCCACCGCGCGCCGCATGCCCTCGAGGTTGGTGACGTGGATGCCGTAGGCGTCGACCTCCGCGGCGGAAATCACCACCACGCAGTGGTCGAGCGCCCGGCGCAGGATCTGTTCGTACACGCGGTCGCGGGCGGCGGCGGTGAGCAGTTTGGAATCGGTCAGCTCCGCCAACCGCGTGGAATCGGTGCGCCGCAGCACACAGGCAGCCACCACCAGGGGCCCGGCGCAGGCACCACGTCCGGCCTCGTCCACCCCGGCCACCGGGCCGAGTCCGCGGCGGTCCAGCGCGGACTGCAGGGCCCAGGCCGTCTCACCCCGGATGACCGCGCGGGGCGGACGCGGCACATCCGGCACCGCTGTCGCGTTCACCGCGCTCAGTGCTCCCGTTCGACCGACCCGACGGCTCGCCGGCACGTGCCGACTGCCGTGGCCGCCCGGCGTCCCGCCCGCAGGACGGGCCAGGAGGCCGCGGCACCGACACCCAACGGTAGTCCCTGCTGCCAGGTCGGCGCCGCGGGCGCCACGGGCGCCGCCGCCACCGGTTCCTGCTGGGGGTTGTGGTCACTGACCACGCCCCACCGGGACGGGGGCAGCACGATCAGGCGCGCCTTGCCGATGATGTTGTCCACCGGGACGGCACCCCGGGGACCACCACCGCCCTGGTAACGGGAATCGGAGGAGTTGTTGCGGTTGTCGCCCATCACCCAGACGGTGCCCTCGGGAACCCGGACCGGGCCGAAGTCCTCCTGCTCCCGGTCTCCGCCCTCCCAGTAGACGTAGGGCTCGTCGAGCGGCCGGCCGTCCACGACGACCCTGTTCCGATCGTCGCAGCACTGGACGGTCTGCCCTCCGGTGGCGATGATCCGCTTGACGAAGTCCCGCTCGTCGGGCGGTGCGAGACCGAAGGCCGACCCGACGTTCTGGAAGAACTGTGCGACGGGGTTCGCCGACTCCAACGGCGGATCGTCCTCGACCCACGGCTGCGGCCCGCGGAACACCACGACGTCGCCGGGTGCGGGGTCGGTGAAGTGGTAGGTCACCTTGTCGACCAGGATGCGGTCCGGCGTACACCCGGGACACCCGTGGAGTGTCTCCTCCATCGACCCGGAGGGGATCATGTAGACCCGCCCGAGGAACTGCTGGATCAGAAAGGCCAGGACGAGCGCGACCACGATCAGGATCGGGAGTTCTTTCCAGAACGAGCGCTGCTTGTCCGCCCTGCCCTTCTCCGGGTGGGCCCCGGCCGCGGGAGACGAACCGTCCTCCGTACCGGACCGGCCCGCCGACTCACCGTCCTCCCGGGACGAGGTCGTCCGCCCGTCGTCACCCGACGACGTGGTCGACCCGTCCTTCGGAGTCGACCCGTCCTCCGGACGTTCCGGCTCGTCTTCCGCGGCGTTCGAGGGCACTGACTCCACCACGTCAGCTTACGGTAACGGGCCGACCACGTCAGGACGCGGGCTTCTCCCGGCGCTCCTTGATCTTGGCGGCCTTCCCGCGCAGGTCACGCAGGTAGTACAGCTTCGCGCGGCGCACGTCGCCCTTCTTGGAGACCTCGATCTTGGCGATGTTCGGCGAGTGCACGGGGAAGGTGCGCTCCACGCCGACGCCGAAGGAAACCTTGCGCACGGTGAACGTCTCGCGGATGCCCCCGCCCTGACGGCGGATGACCACGCCCTGGAACACCTGGTTGCGCTCGCGGTTGCCCTCGATAACGCGGACGTGCACCTTCAGCGTGTCGCCCGGGCGGAAATACGGAATGTCGGAACGCAGAGACTCGGCGTCCAGCGCGTCCAGGGTGTTCATCGGTGTCCGTCCTCGTCCTTGGTGGCTTCACATCGTTGCGGGCGCACGCCTGCTCACGGGAGCGGGCGGCCCAGGAGTTCGGCGCGTGAACCGGTCGCGCCAACCCCGCAAGTATTACAGACGTACTCGGCCGTCACTCACCGGCCTCCCGACGCAGCCGGTCGAGCACCTCGGTGTCCCGGGCGTCGAGGCTCTTCTCCGGCAGTCCCGTCAGCAGGTCCGGCCTGCGCCGGTAGGTGCGTTCGAGTGCCCGGTCCCGTCGCCACCGGTCGATGGCCGCGTGGTTGCCGGACCGCAGCACGTCGGGTACCGCCAGGTCCCGCCACACCTCGGGCCGGGTGTAGCTGGGGCCCTCCAGCAACCCGTCCGAGAACGAGTCCTGCTCGGCCGAGACCGGGTTCCCCAACACCCCGGGCAGCAACCGGGTCACCGCCTCCACGATCACCAGGACGGCCGCCTCCCCGCCGACCAGCACGTAGTCACCGATCGAGACCTCGTCCACGGGCATCCGGCGTGCGGCGTCGGTGAACACGCGCTCGTCGATGCCCTCGTACCGCCCGCACGCGAACACCAGGTGTTCCTCGGCGGCGTAGCTGTGGGCGAGCTCCTGGGTGAACGGCCTGCCCGCGGGGGTGGGGACGACCAGCCGGGTCCCCTCGGCACAGACGTCGTCCAGTGCCTCGCCCCAGACCTGGGGCTTCATCACCATGCCGGGGCCGCCACCGTACGGGGCATCGTCCACGGCGCGGTGCACATCGTAGGTCCAGTCCCGCAGGTCGTGCACCCCGACCTCGAGCAGGCCGCGGTCGATCGCCCGGCCGAGCAACGCCGCGCGCAGCGGCTGCAGGTACTCGGGGAAGATCGTGACGACATCGATCCGCAGCGGCGACGGCGCGCCGCCACGCGCCGGGTCGGTCCCGTTCGTCTCGTTCACCGGCTGTCCGTCCACATCCGTCCGTCAGCCGTCCAGAAGTCCCTCGGGCGGGTCCACGACGAGCCTGCCCCCGGCCACGTCGACGTGCGGCACGAGCGCCGCCACGAACGGCACGAGCACCTCCGTGCCGGACACGTCCAGGACCAGCAGTTCACCCCCGGGCGCGTGCACGACCCCCCGCACGGTCCCGACGGCGGTGCCGTCCGGCAGTTCGGCGCGCAGCCCCTCGAGTTCGTGGTCGTAGAACTCGTCCGGGTCCTCCAGCGGGGGCAGTGCGTCCGCCTCCGCGAGCAGCCGGAGCCCGCGCAGCTCCTCGGCCGCCGACCGGTCGGGCACCTCGGCGAAGCGCACCAGCAGCCGTCCGCCGTGCGGGCGGACGGCTGCCACGGTGAGCTCCCGGGTGTCGCCGTTGCGGGCCCGACCGGTCAACACCGTGTCCTCGGCGAACCGGTCCCCGAGGGAATCGGTGTGCACGTCCACGGCGAGTTCGCCCCGGATCCCGTGCGGCTTGACCACGCGGCCCACGACGACCTGCACGCCCGTGCGCTCCCGTTCCGACGGCACTAGTGGTCGGTGTCGACGACGTCCACGCGGATGCCCCGGCCGCCGACGGACCCCATCACGGTGCGCAGCGCGGTCGCCGTCCGGCCGCCGCGGCCGATCACCTTGCCGAGGTCGTCCGGGTGGACGTGCACCTCGAGGGTCCGTCCCCGGCGTGTGGTGATCAGCTCGACCTGGACGTCGTCCGGGTTGTCGACGATGCCCCGCACCAGGTGTTCGAGCGAGTCGGCCAGGAAGCTCACGCCTGGTCGGCCTTCTCGCCCTCACCCGTGGCCCCGGAGTCGGCCGCGGCGGTGTCCCCGCTCGTGTCCTCGCCACCGTCGTCGGCCTTGTCGGCCTTCTTGCCACCCTTCTTCTTCGGGGTGGTGGCGGCGACGGAGGGCTCCTCGTTCGCCGCGGCCAGCGCCGCGTTGAACCGCTCCTGCTTGGTGGGCCCGGGCTCCGGCGCCTTCAGCGAGCCCTCGGCGCCGGGCAGGCCCTTGTACTTCTGCCAGTCGCCGGTGACCTCGAGGATGCGCTGGACCGGCTCGGTCGGCTGGGCACCGACACCGAGCCAGTGCTGGGCGCGCTCGGAGTCCACCTCGATGTAGCTGGGCTCCCGCTTCGGGTGGTACTTGCCGATGGTCTCGATGGCCCGGCCGTCCCGACGGGTACGGGCGTCCGCCACGATGATGCGGTAGTAGGGCTCGCGAATCTTGCCGAGGCGCTGCAGCTTGATCTTGACAGCCACGGGGGTGGGTACTCCTGTCGTCTTCTCGTACTCGGGTCGGGACACGATCCGAGTGGGGAGCCGGATCCAGGTGCCCGCAGGTATGGTCTGCGCTCCGGCACGGTGAGAGGGCCCGGTCCGGAGCGGGCAAGCTCCTATTTTGCCAGACCGCCCCGACGGGGCCGCACCGGCGGGGTACCCGGCCCGGCCGACCGCCCGGGTACGGGTGCGCTCACGTCGTGAGGACGCCGAGCGAGGTGAGCAGGATCGCCAGCGCGGGCAGGAAGTTGTTCATCTGGTGGGCGACGATGCTCCCCAGCAGCCGCCCGGTGACCAGCCGCGCCAGCCCGATCGGAATGGCGATCACCAGCAACAGGGAGGTGCGCAGCGGCTCCAGGTGGCTCACCGCGAACACCGCCGTGGACAGCACGAAGGCCGCGAACCGGCTCCACCGCACGCTGCCCCAGCCGAGCCGCTCGGCCGCGCCCCACAGCACCCCCCGGTAGATGATCTCCTCGCAGATCGGCCCGAGCAGCCACAGGTAGACGAACATGACCAGGGCGGCCGAGACGGACATCGGCTTGTTCTCCACCAGGGTGCCGATCGCCGAGCCGGTGTTGGCCTCACCGACCGCCTCGGTCCACACCAGCACGCCCACGACCGTGCACACCAGCCCGAGCACACCGAACTTGAGGCCGATCCGCACGTCGTCCCAGCGCCAGGACAGCCGCAGGTCCGCCAGGGGACCGTTGCCCCGCACCTTCGTGATGGCGAGTGCCGCGGCCGTCGCGAGCAGCGTGGGCGTCATCGTGCCGATCAGCACGTCGCGCACGGGCAGCGACTCCACCGGACCCCCGCCGAGCAGCGCGCCGACGAAGGCGGCGGTGGTGAGCAGCACGGCCTCGACGAGCAGGAACGCGCCGAACCCCCAGCGGTGGGACGGCCCGGTCTCCTCCGGCCGCGGCCGGGCGGTCCGCTCCGGCCCGTCCCCGGTCCGGTCGGGCGCCGACCCCGGATACTCCCCTTCGGTCACACCGATCCCTTCGCCGTCCGGTGAGGCGGCACCGCCCGCGACGTCCCGTCCGGCGGGCAGTCTCGATCTTGCCCTGAGCCTACTGAGCGCATCCGGTCCCTCACGAACCGCCGAACAGCAGCAGCGCGGGAGGCAGGTTGTTGACGGCGTGCGCGACGACACTCGCGCCGACCCGGCCGGTGATCATCCGGGCGGCACCGATCGCGACGCCCTGTACGATCAGCGCCGGGGTCCGGGTCGGGTCGGCGTGGACCTGGGCGAAGACCAACGCGGTCAGGACCAGGACCGCCCACGGGGGGATCCGGTGGTGGGCCAGTGCGTTCCAGAGCGCACCGCGGAAGAGCAGCTCCTCGGTCAGCGGAGCCCCCACGACGAGCACCAGCGCGGCCACCACGAGCCACCCGACGTGGGACGTGAGGCCGGTGAACACGTCGGTGACCGGATCCGACATCCGCTCCCGGCCGTACACCTGGATCAGCAGCATGCCCAGCAGATACGCGGCGAGCAGGGAGAAACCGCCGCAGGCGAGACCGATCCGCAGGTCCCGCCCGGTGGGCACGAGCCCGAAGTCGGCGAGCGGCCCGCGTCCCCACCGACGGGAACCGAGGACGGGGCCGATCCCGAGCAGTAGGTTCGGCAGGAACGCCAGCAGGATCACCGGCCCCAGCTCCGGCAGGTTCAGCGGCCCCGGCCTCCCCACGGCCAGGCCGGACAACACCAGGGACAGCACGTAGTAGGAGCCGTAGGACAGGAAGAACGCCAGCAGCCCCCAGTGCGCGCCGAGCACCAGACCGTCGCGGGCCGAGGGCGCACCGTCCTCGCGCTCCACCGCGCCTCCCCCGTACCGTCGTCCGTCGCCTGTGGAGTCTCCCGCTCCACGGTCAACCCTACGGGGGCGACCGGAACCGCGTCAGTCGATCAGTCGGCCGCGCAGCATCAGGTGGGTGGGGCGGCGCAGCACCGACAGATCCGCACGCGGATCGGCGTCCAGCACGAGCAGATCGGCGGGGGCGCCGTCGGCGATTCCCGTGTGCCCCAGCCACTCCCGGGCCGCCCAGGACGCCGCGGCGAGCGCCCGATCGGGGGACATGCCCACGGCGTGCAGCGCCTCGATCTCGTCGACGATCCGGCCGTGGGCGACCATGCCGCCCGCGTCCGTGCCCGCGTGCACCGCGACGCCCGCGTCCAGGGCCGCCGCGACCATGTCGGACACCCCCGCGTGCAGCGCCCGCATGTGCGCGGCGTAGGTGGGGTACTTCGCGGCCTGCGCGGCGATGCCGGGGAAGTTCTCGATGTTGATCAGGGTGGGGACCAGTGCCGTGCCCCGCCGGGCCATCTCGGCCAGCAGGTCGGTGGACAGTCCCGTGCCGTGTTCGAGGCAGTCGACACCCGCCGCGATCAGTCCGGGCAGCGCGTCCTCGCCGAACACGTGCGCGGTCACCCGCGCGCCCGCCTCGTGCGCGACCGCCACCGCCTCGGCGAGCACGTCGTCCGGCCACAGCGGCGCGAGGTCACCGACCGACCGGTCGATCCAGTCGCCGACCAGTTTCACCCAGCCGTCCCCGTCGGCGGCCTGGTCGGCCACCGCCCGGGGGAGGTGGTCCGGACTGTCCAGTTCCAGACCCAGGCCGGGGATGTAGCGCTTCGGCAACGCCAGATGCCTGCCGCTGCGGACGATGCGCGGCAGGTCGTCCCGCCGCTGCAGGTCCCGGATGTCGAGGGGTACCCCGCAGTCCCGGATCAGCAGGGTGCCCGCGTCCCGGTCCCGGCGGGCCTGCTCGGCGGCCTCGTCCAGGGTGGTGGGCCCGTCCGGGCCGATACCCGGGTGGCAGTGCGCGTCCACCAGGCCCGGCACGACGAACGCGCCCCGCAGACTCCGGGCGTCCTCGGCTCCCTCCGGCGGGTGAAGGTGCACGCGGCCGTCGTCGATCCACAGGTCCCGCTCGACCCCGTCGGGGAGCACGACCCCTCGCAGGTGATACATCGGCTTGTCGTCCGCGACCTTTCACGTCCGGCTGTCGGTGGGCGGCGTCGGGGGCGTGCGGGTGTGCGGGTGTGCGGCGCCCGTACCCCGTCTACTTCTTCTTCGGCAGCTTCAGCTTCGACGGGTCGAAGCCCGGCGGCAGGTCGTTCAGGCCGCCACCGAGCTGGGACAGGTCCGGGGCACCGCCCCCGCCGCCACCGGGCCCCTGCGGGAGCCCACCGGGAAAGCCGCCGGGCATCTTGGGCTGCGTGGGCCCGCGGTTCTTGCCCTTCTTCCCCTTCTTGCCCTTCTTGCCCTTCTTGCCACCGCCGCCGGCGCCGCCCCCGCCGCCGATGCCGAACCGGCCCGCCATCTGCTGCATCATCTTGCGGGCCTCGAAGAAGCGGTTCACCAGGTCGTTCACGTCGCGGACGGTGACACCCGACCCGCGGGCGATGCGCTGCCTGCGGGAGGCGTTGATCATCTTCGGGTTCTCCCGCTCGGCGGGTGTCATGCCCCGGATGATGGCCTGCAGCCGGTCGAGGTGGGCGTCGTCGACCTGGGAGAGCTGGTCCTTCATCTGCCCGGCCCCGGGCAGCATGCCGAGCAGGTTGCCGATCGGGCCCATCCGCCGCACGGCGAGCATCTGGTCGAGGAAGTCCTCCAGGGTCAGCTCGCCGGAGCCGAGCTTGCCCGCGGCCTCCTCGGCCTTCTCCTGGTCGAACGCCTGCTCGGCCTGTTCGATCAGGGTCAGCATGTCGCCCATGCCGAGAATGCGGCTCGCCATCCGGTCCGGGTGGAAGACGTCGAAGTCCTCCAGCTTCTCCCCGTTCGAGGCGAACAGGATCGGCTCGCCGGTGACGTGCCGCACCGACAGGGCCGCGCCGCCCCGGGCGTCGCCGTCGAGCTTGGTGAGCACCACCCCGTTGAACCCGACCCCGTCCCGGAACGCCTCGGCCGTGCTGACGGCGTCCTGACCGATCATGGCGTCGACCACGAACAGCGTCTCGTCCGGCGTGACCGCGTCCCGGATGTCGGCGGCCTGCTGCATCATCTCCTCGTCGACACCGAGGCGCCCCGCGGTGTCGACGACCACGATGTCGTGCTGGGCGCGGCCGGCCTCGTCGATCGAGCGGCGGGCGACGTCGACCGGGTCACCGACCCCGTTACCCGGTTCGGGGGCGAACGTCGGCACCCCGGCGCGCTCGCCGACCACCTGGAGCTGGGTCACCGCGTTCGGCCGCTGGAGGTCACAGGCGACCAGCATCGGGGCGTGCCCCTGCTGCTTGAGCCACAGCGCGAGCTTGCCCGCCAGCGTGGTCTTGCCGGAGCCCTGCAGGCCCGCGAGCATGATCACCGTCGGCGGGTTCTTGGCCAGGTTCAGCCGACGGGTCTCGCCGCCGAGGATCCCGACGAGCTCCTCGTTGACGATCTTGATGACCTGCTGGGCGGGGTTCAGCGCCTGGGAGACCTCGACGCCCTTGGCCCGTTCCTTGATCTGCTTGATGAACGCGCGCACGACCGGCAGCGCGACGTCGGCTTCCAGCAGCGCGATCCGGATCTCCCGGGCGGTGGCGTCGATGTCGGCGTCGGTGAGCTTGCCTTTGCCGCGCAGGTTCTGCAGGACCGACGTGAGCCGATCGGAGAGTGTGTCGAACACGGGGTGCACGCTCCAGCGGGTCGTGGTTGTTCGCGTCGGCTCACGGGCCGACCACGCCCTCCAAGGGTAGACGACCCGGAGGACGGGGCCGGCCCGCCCGGCCGGGTGCTCCCCCCAATGCTCCCCCTCTCCGGCCGGGCGGCGGGACCCCGGTGGGGCACCCGTGCCGGTCCGGCGTGTCGTTCGCCAGACCCCCAGTTACTGGCGACCGGTGACCGGACCCGGGTACCTCGTCCGAGGCTGTCCTCAGCGTGCCCGGAGAGAGGAGGTGACAACAGCGTGAAGACACCGAGTAACCCGTGAGTAGACCTACGCAGATCGAGGTCAGCGGCGGGAACCCGTCCGTCGACCGCCGGTGTCCGCAGGCCCCGCCGGACCGTCCGCGTCCGCGGCGGCGCGTCGGGCCCTCGCCGCGGCG
>NZ_KI912254.1:96222-96397 GCF_000231035.2 Saccharomonospora iraqiensis subsp. paurometabolica YIM 90007
CGGCGTCGCCGGCGAGGTGGCGCGCGTCGAGCAGGGCCGTCGCCGTACGGGGATCCCCGGCGGCCACCCGCAGTGCCTCCTCCGGTGTGCGCACCGAGTGGTCCAGCCCCACCCCGGCGTCCCACAGCGGGTACCAGAGCGCCTCCGCCAGGGCGGCGACGCGGGGATGCCCGTC
>NZ_KI912254.1:96497-98519 GCF_000231035.2 Saccharomonospora iraqiensis subsp. paurometabolica YIM 90007
CCCCGGGCTCTCCGGGGCGCCGTCAGCGGTCGCCCCCTCCGCCGTACCGCCGGCGGAATCGTCATCGTCCCGGTGGCCGACGCTCTCGCCGAGGGCGCGCAGCAGCCGCGTCACGGCCTCGTCCTGTTCCGCCCCGGTCGGGCGCAGCACCGCGCTGCCGTCCCCCTTCGCCGCCACGAGGTCGGCGAGCGCGCGGGAGAAGTCGTCGTCGAGACCGTCCGTGTCGAACTCGGTGGTCAACTCCTCGATCAGGCCCGCGGCGGCACGGATCCGGGACAGCTCCAGGCCCGTGTCGCCGTCGAGCACGTCGAAGTCGGGGGTGCGCAGCTCGGCGGGCCAGTGCACCGTGTCGAGCACCAGCACCCGGTCGTGCGGCCGGAGCACCCCGAGGGTCTCGCGCTGCCGCAACGCCACCTTCACCACGGCCACCCGGTCCGCCCGGCGCAGTGCCTCGCCGAGGAGCGTGTACGGCTTCACCGCCTCCGGTTCCGGTTCGAGGTAGTAACTCTTCCCCAGCCGCACCGGGTCGATGCCCCCCGCGGGGACGAACGCGTGGATGCGCATGGACCGGGTGGTCGGCACGGTGAGCGCCGCGAGGTCGTCCTCGTCGAGCACGACGACGTCCCCGTTCGGCGCGACCACCCCCTTGCCGATCTCGGTGGTGGGCACTTCCGCGTCCTCGACCTCGCACACCCGCCGGTACCGGATCCGGCCACCGTCGGTGGTGTGGACCTGCGTCAGGCCGGTGCTCTGCTCGGTCACGGCGGTGTGGGCGCGCACGGGGACGGCGAAGGCGCCGAATCCGATCGTGCCCTTCCAGACGCTGCGCATTCCCGCAGCGTAGCGAGCGTCGGGCCCGCCCCGACAGCTACAAACGGGTGTCCGCGCCCGCCGTTTCGGCGATCCGCCGCGCCAGTGGGGCCCCCGAGTCGAGCGCCTCCGCCGAACAGCCCAGCGCGGTGGCCGCCGCCCGGAGGACCTCGGCGAGGGCGGTGACGTCCACCGTCGCCGCCCCGGACAGGGCCCCGTCGTCCGACCCCTCCCGCAGGCGCCCGGCGAGCTCGGTACAGGCCGTGGCGAGCCCGCGCTGGCTCGCCACGACATCACCGAGGACGGCGACCAGGTCCCCGAGCTCGGCGTCCGGGGCGTCGGCGAGCGCGCTCGCGCAGGCGCGGAGATGGGACGCGGCCACGGTGACCGGCAGCACCACGGGTTCCAGCTCGGACATGCGCACCCCCGGCGGTATTCGGGACGCCCGGCACGGTTCGCGACGGTGGATCCATCCTGCCACCACGGACCCGCGTCCCCGACACCGACACCCTCCCCCCGCGCCGGACCCACCCGGCCGTGCTCACCCGGGTTCACCGGGTGCCTGCGGGGCCGGTGCCACGGGGCCCACCGCCGCCCGGAGCACCGCGTTCGCCACCCGCCTGCGCCAGACCCCGTCGGTGCCGGACGCGTCGGTGCCGGACGCGTCGGTGCCGGAACGGCCGGTGCGGAGGGCGAAGGCGTCGACCGCCCCCGTGCCGAGCGTGTCGACCCGGGCCCACCGCACGTCCACCGCACACCGGTGCAGCGCCCGCGCGACCCGGTGCAGCAGTCCGATCCGGTCGGGTGCGCGGAGTTCGAGCACGACCGTGTCGTCGCCCGCCGCCTCGTCGTCGAACCAGAGCACCCGGGGCACGGCGGAGGCCCGGGCACCCGCGGTCCCGGCGGTGTCGTAGGCCCGTTCCTTCGCCGCGATGCGGCGCCGGAGATCGGCCGACCCGGTGAGGGCGCGGGCGAACTGCTCCCGCAGCAGGGCCTCGTCCGGCATCCGTCCGAACACGGGGGAGACGGTGAACACCCCGACCACCGCGGTGCCGTGGGGGCCGGGGCCACCGGGAGGCCGCAGCGTCGCGGTGTGCACCGCGACGGAGTTCAGCGCGAGCACCCCCGTGGCCGCGGTGAGCAGGTCCGCTCCCGGTGGGGCGGCCAGCACCAGCTCGGCGGGCCCGCGGGTCCCGGTGATCCGCAGTTGTC
>NZ_KI912254.1:98619-99282 GCF_000231035.2 Saccharomonospora iraqiensis subsp. paurometabolica YIM 90007
CCGACGCGCGGCAGCGGTCGACCAGCTCGCCGACCAGTGCGGCGCGCCAGTCCGTCCACACCCCGGGGCCGGTGGCCAGCGCGTCGGCGCGGGTCAGCGCGTGCAGCAGGTCGAGCAGGTCGACGTCCCCGTCCAGGGTCGCCAGCACCCGGTCGAGGGTCGCGCGTTCGGCGATGTCCCTGCGGGTGGCGGTGTGCGGGAGCAGCAGGTGGTGCCGCACGAGCCGGGTGACGGTGCGGGTGTCCGCGGCGGACAGGCCGATCCGGGTGGCCACCTGCCCGGCGATCTCCGCCCCGAGCACCGAGTGGTCCGCACCGCGTCCCTTGCCGAGGTCGTGCAGCAGTGCGCCGAGCAGCAGCAGATCCGGCCGGGCCACCGACGTGGTGAGCCGGGCGGCCTCCACACAGGTGCGGACCAGGTGCCGGTCCACGGTCCAGGCGTGCACCGGTTCACGGGGCGGGAGGTCCCGCACCGCGCCCCATTCCGGGAACAGGCGCGCCCACAACCCGGCCCGCTCCAGCGTCTCCACCACGTCGACCAGCCCCTCCCCCGCGCCCAGCAGCGCGGTCAGCGCCCGCCTGCTCCCGGCCGACCACGGTTCCCGCGGTTCCCGGGCGGACTCGGCGAGCGTGGCCAGGGTGCCGTGCGCGATCGGCAGGCCGG